>NZ_JAJGNP010000009.1 GCF_020782245.1 Sphingobium soli | reverse complement strand
CACCACTTTGTAGCACCGGGACGGTGGAAAGCGACGCTGTTTCAAAAAGTCGAGGAAAGACAATCGGTTAGGAAAGTCTTGGCGGAGAGGGTGGGATTCGAACCCACGTTACGGTTTCCCGTAAACCGCATTTCGAGTGCGGCGCATTCGACCACTCTGCCACCTCTCCGCAGAAGGTTCGCAGGGCGCCTACAGCCCTGTGTTCCCGGTCGAGCGGCGGCCATTAGCGGATGAAATCGCACTTGCCAAGCGACCTTCGGGGTATTTTTCTTGTGTCGGCGCGGCGCGGCCCTAAATTGGACTTATGAAAGAGATGAGTCAGATTTTTGGCGCGGGCATGACGGCCCCGCCGATCGTCCATGCGCGCTTCAGCATCGGCGACGTGGTCAAACACCGGATGTTCGGATTTCGCGGCGTCGTATTCGACATCGATCCGGTCTTCGCCAATAGCGAGGAATGGTATGAGGCCATTCCCGAGGCCGCCCGCCCCGACAAGCATCAGCCATTCTACCATCTCCTCGCGGAAAATGGCGATTCCAGCTATGTCGCCTATGTCAGCCAGCAAAATCTGGTGACGGACGACAGCGACGAGCCGGTCGATCATCCCGCCATTTCCGGCATGTTCGGCACGTACGCCAAGGGCAAATATCGGCTGCGTGCGCTGCATCGCCACTGATCAAGGGTCTGCGCTGCCCATTCATCGCTCAAGTTTGCGATTGATCCGCAGCCCGGCGGGATTATGACCGGACCCTTGGCATGATCGACAAGGGGTGAGCGGTGGCGAACGAACGGGCACAGGCTAGCGGCATGGCCGAATTGACGCTGCGCGGCGTCATTCTGGGCGCGCTCATTACGCTCGTCTTCACTGCCGCCAATGTCTATCTGGGCCTCAAGATCGGCCTGACCTTCGCCACCTCGATCCCGGCGGCGGTCATTTCCATGGCAGTGCTGCGGCTGTTTTCCACCGGCACCATCCTGGAAAACAACATCGTCCAGACTATCGCCTCGGCGGCCGGCACCCTGTCGGCGATCATCTTCGTGCTGCCGGGCCTGGTCATCATCGGATGGTGGCAAGGCTTTCCCTACTGGCTGTCGGCCTTCACCATCGCGACCGGCGGCATATTGGGCGTCATGTATTCCGTGCCGCTGCGCCGCGCGCTGGTGACGGGGTCCGACCTGCCCTATCCCGAAGGCGTGGCCGCCGCCGAAGTGCTGAAAGTCGGCGCCGGATCGCGTGAGGGGCTGGAGGAAAACAAGCGCGGGTTGGCCGCCATCGTCGCCAGCGCCCTGTCCGCCGCGATTTTCTCGATCGTCGCCAAGACCCGGCTGATCGCGGAGGAAGCCGCCACTTTCTTCAAGCTGGGCGCGGGCGCGACGTCGGTATCGACCAGCTTTTCCATGGCGCTGATCGGCGTTGGGCATCTGGTCGGCCTGTCGGTGGGCGTCGCCATGTTCATCGGCCTGCTGATCAGCTGGGTCGGCCTGGTCCCCTACCTGACCGCGCCGGTTGCTGCCGGTGCCGATCTCAGCACGGTGGTTGGCACCATATTCAGCACCAAGGCGCGTTTTATTGGCGCGGGAACGATCGGCGTCGCCGCCATCTGGACCCTGCTCAAGATCCTGGGCCCCATCATCAGCGGCATCCGCTCCGCGCTCGCCGCCAATGCCACGCGCAAGGCGGGCAATGCCGGGCTGCTCGACATTACCGAGCGTGACCTGCCGATCGGCATCGTCGCCGGCACGATCGTCGCCGCGATGCTGCCCATTGCCCTCTTGCTCTGGGTCTTCGCGCAGGGCGGGCCGATCGCGCTCAACCCCGTGCCGGTGATCGGCCTGACGCTGGCCTATGTGCTGGTGGCGGGCATCGTCATCGCGTCGGTCTGTGGCTATATGGCGGGCCTGATCGGCGCATCGAACAGCCCGATTTCGGGCGTCGGCATCCTCGCCGTGCTGGGCGCGTCGCTGCTGCTGGCCGCCATTTACGGGTCGGGTGGCGATGAAGGCCAGACGCAGGCGCTGATCGCCTATGCCCTGTTCACCACAGCCATCATCTTTGGCATTGCGACCATTTCGAACGACAATCTTCAGGACCTCAAGACCGGGCAGCTGGTCGGCGCGACGCCGTGGAAGCAGCAGCTTGCGCTGGTGCTGGGCGTCATTTTCGGCGCTTTGGTGATCCCCCCGGTGCTGGATTTACTCAACAGCGCCTTCGGCTTTGCCGGGGCGAGCGGCGCGGGCGCCAATGCCCTGCCGGCCCCGCAGGCGGCGCTCATTTCGGCGCTGGCCAAGGGCGTGCTGGGGGGCGATCTCGACTGGGGCCTGATCGCCATCGGAGCGGGCATCGGCGTCTTCGTGATCATCATCGACGAAGCGCTGGGCCGCGCGGGCAAGCTGCGGCTGCCGCCGCTGGCCGTGGGCATGGGCATTTACCTGCCGATGGCGCTCACGCTGCTGATCCCGGTCGGCGCGGTGATCGGTCATATCTATAATCGCTGGGCGCTGCGGCAGGCGAACCCGGAATTTGCCGAGCGCATGGGCGTGTTGATGGCGACCGGCTTCATCGTGGGCGAAAGCCTGTTCGGCGTCGCTTTCGCCGGCATCGTCGCGGGAACCGACAGCGATACGCCGCTGGCGCTGGTTGGGGAAAGCCACTGGGCGGTGCCCTTCGCCATCCTGATCTTTGCTACGGTGATCGCGGGCCTCTATGCGCGCCTGCGGGGCTGGGCCAGCCGCCCCCTGTCCTAAAGGGAAGGGGACATGGCGCGCCTTTTATGCGTTGCTTCTTTTCAAAGGCAACCAGGGAAACGCGCCGGACAATGACGACAGGGGAAAGCCGCAGGACACCGCAGGACCTGACATATGTGTCCCTGGAACGGGAGGAAGACAGGCTGTACTGGACCAACCGGTTCAACGTGTCGGGCGATGAGCTAACCGAAGCGGTTGAAACCGTCGGGAACGACGTCGATGCGGTCGCCGCCTATCTCAACGTCGGTCGCTGAATTTACCGCTTACTTTCCCGGGCGTTCACGTAACTGCAACCGCAATTACATTTTTTCGTCATCGTTATGGAATGAAGCTGTCGCAATAATCTCTCATGGGCCGGGCAGCCGGCAGGCGCGCGCACGTCAAGCGCATCGCTACGGCACCAGGGAGATTCCAACATGAACCGCCTTTTCCGCGGCGCGAGCCGCGCCGCCCTTATCCTTGCGCTCTCCATGCCCGCCGCCGCGATCGCCGGCACGATCAGCGGCACGGTGTCGGACGGCACCGGAACCCGCGCCCTTCAATCAACGCAGCTGACCATCGTCGAACTGGGCCGCATCGCCGAAGCCGGCCGCGACGGGTCCTACCGCTTCCCCGACGTCGCGCCGGGCACCTATACGATCGAGGCGCGCTATGTCGGCGCCGACCCGGTCCGCACCACCGTCGTGGTGCCGGCGACCGGCGACGTGGATGCTGACATCCGCATCGGCTCCAATGTCGATGCATCCATCATCGTCGTCGGCCAGGTCGCCAACCAAGCGTCGGCCCTGTCGCGCCAGCGCGCTGCCGATGGCGTTGAAAGCGTGCTGACCCGCGACGCGATCGGCCAGTTTCCCGACCAGAATGTCGCGGAATCGCTCCGCCGCCTGCCCGGCATCAACATATTGAACGATCAGGGCGAAGGGCGTTTCGTGTCGGTGCGCGGTCTTGATCCCGAACTCAACGCGGCGTCGGTCAACGGCGCGCGCCTGCCCGCGCCGGAAAGCGATGTCCGCTCGGTGGCGCTGGACGTGGTGCCGTCCGAACTGATCGAATCAATCGAGGTCAAGAAGTCCCTGACGCCCGACATGGACGCCGACACGATCGGCGCCTCGATCGAGATCAACACCACCAGTGCCTTCGACCGCAAGAAGGACCTGTATTCGGTCAAGCTGGAGGGCAGCTACAATGATTATTCGGGGGAAGTCACGCCCAAGGGCAGCGTCGATTTTTCGACCCGTCTGACCGACAGCTTCGGTGTGTCGGGCGGTTTCAGCTATTACAAGCGCAAGTTCGAAACCGACAATATCGAGGCGGCTGACTGGACCACCAGCGAAGACGGCATCGTCTATGCCGAAACGATGGAATATCGTGACTATGACGTCACCCGCAAGCGGATCGGCGCGACCCTCAATTTCGACTGGATGCCCAGCGACACGACCAAGCTCTATGCGCGCGGCATCTACAACCAGTTCGACGACCAAGAATATCGCCGCCGCCTGACCTTCGTTCTGGACGAAGAACCCGCGTCGGGCGATGCCGACAGCGCCTTTTTCACCGATGAGGATGGCCGGATCGAAGTGCGCCGCGACCTCAAGGACCGGTTCGAACGCCAGCGCATCAAGTCGATCGTGCTGGGCGGCACGACCGAAACCGGCCCGTGGAAGCTCACCTATTCGGGCAGCTGGTCGGAATCGACCGAAAAGGAAGCCGGCTCGATCGATCCCATCCGCTGGCGCGCCCGGTTCGATGGGGATGGCGTGGACGTGAACTTCAACTATGCCGATCCGCGCGTCCCCCTGTTTGAGGTGACGAGCGGCGCGGACCTGTTCAACGATCCGTCGGAATATAGCTTCAACCGCGTCGAGCAGACGGTGCTGTCGGATTCGCGCGATCGCGAATATGCGTTGAAGGGCGATATTTCCCGCGCCTTCGTCACCGACAGCGGCACCTTCACCGTGCAGACCGGCATGAAGGCGCGCTGGCGCAAGAAAAGCTATGATTTCACCATGGCCTATTATGGCGATGGCGACCTGGAATTGGGCGATGTGCTGGGCGACCAGACCTATCGCCTCGCCAATCTCGGCCCACTGCCCGCCAAGGGCGCGGCGAGCGACTATTTCTACGCCAATCCCGGCGCCTTTGAACTCGACCCGATCACCAGCGCCTATGAATCGGCCGCGCCCGATTACAGCGCGACGGAAGACATTCTGGCCAGCTATCTGCTCGGTCGGTGGGACAGTGATACGGTGCGCATCATCGGCGGCGTCCGTGTCGAACAAACGCGCAACGCATTGCGCGGCAACCTGACGCAATATGAACTGGACGACGAAGGCGAAGCGACCGGCGTCGTGACCACGCCTAATGTCTTTACCAAGAACTACACCAACTGGCTGCCCAGCCTGACCGCGCGCTTCGAACCAAGCCGTGGTCTGGTGCTGCGCGCGGCGGGTTATAAGAGCCTGGTCCGACCCAAGCTGTCGCAACTGGCGCCGCGCTTCCTTCTGGACGAGGACTTCGCCGCCGAATTCGGCAACCCCGACCTCAAACCCTATCGGGCATGGAACCTCGATGCATCGGCAGAATGGTATTTCAGCGGCAACGGCGCGCTGACCGCTGGTTTCTTCTGGAAGTCGATCAAGGATTATACCGCAGAAATCCGCGACTTCACCGACGGCACCTATAATGGGGTCGCCTATAGCGAGGCGCGATATTTCGTGAATGGCGACACCGCCAAGGTGAAGGGCGTCGAACTCTCCTACAGCCAAGTGTTCAGCTTCCTGCCCGCGCCGTTCGACGGACTGCTGACGAACCTCAATTACACCTATACCGACGCCACCGGTCGCATCACCAGCTATGATAACGACGACAACGCCTATAGCCGCAAGATCGCCTTGCCCAATGCGTCAAAGCATACGTTCAATGCCGTGCTGGGCTATGAAAAGGGCCCGGTTTCGCTGCGCGCGGCGGGCACCTATCGCAGCAAATATCTTGATGAGCTGGGCGACGGCCCCGAAAGCGACCGATTCGTCGACAATCATTTCCAGCTCGACCTGTCGGCCAAATATAAGCTGCTGCCCGGCGTGCGCCTGTTCGCCGACTGGGTGAACGTCAACAACGCCAAATATTATGCCTATCAAAATTACGGCGGCGCGCGCCGCCTGCTGCAATATGAGGAATATAACTGGACCGTGAAGTTCGGCGTGTCGGCCAGCTTCTGATCCTTTGCCTCATCCTCTCTGCCGGCCGCCCCGTGCGGCCGGCAGTCTTGTTTCATGAAGGGACACGCATGATCCGTCTTTCTCTCGCGGCGCTGCTGCTCGGCTCGGCGCTGCCGGCAATGGCGCAACCTGCGTCTCAGCCCTCCGTTCCGCGTTCGGCCGGCACCCCTTATGCCGCGCGCACCCTGCCCGACCGGATCATGCTGACGCCCGCGGCAGACCCATCCCGCGGCATGGCGGTGAGCTTCCGCACCGATATCGCCCAATCGGCAAGCGAGGCGCAGATCGCTATTTCGGTTGATGGTCCCACGCTGGAGGAAAAGGCGACGACCGTCACTGGTCCCGCCGGCGTGGCCAAAGACAGCGCCAATGGCCCGGCGCTCTATCACCAGATTCGCTTCACCGACCTGACGCCGGACACCGTTTATGCCTATCGGCTCAAGGGCAGCGCGGGCTGGAGCGAGTGGTTGCAATTCCGCACCGCCGCCACGCAGGCAAAGCCCTTTCGCTTCCTGTATCTGGGCGACATCCAGAACGGCATCCTCACCTATGCCAGCCGCGTCATCCGTCAGGCCTTCCATGCCAATGGCGGCATCGAGCTGGTCCTGCACGCGGGCGACCTCGCTGCCCAGCGCGACGATCTGGATCATGACGACGAATGGGGCGAATTCAATCAGGCCGGCGGCTATAACTGGTCCATCGTCCCGCAACTGCCCGCGACGGGCAATCACGAATATATCGACGTGACGCTGCCCAATGGGCAGGAAAGCCGCACGCTCGGCCCTTATTTCCCCCTGCAGTTCGCCTTGCCCGACAATGGCGCGCCCGGCGTCGGGACCACCTATTTTGTCGATTATCAGGGCGTGCGGTTCATCGTCATGGACGGCACATCAGCCATCGACCTGGGCACCATGGCGCAGCAGACCCGCTGGCTGGACCAGACATTGGCGTCCAGCAAGGCGACATGGAACGTCGTGCTGTTTCACCAACCGGTTTTCACCTGCGCCAGGCCCGATGATACGCCAGAGATCAAGGCGGCATGGCAACCGGTTTTTGAAAGCCGTAAGGTCGATCTGGTGCTGCAAGGCCACGACCATTGCTACAGCCGCCTGACGTCCGAGGCGGGGCGCGCAGCGTCAGCCGAGGCGCGAGCGGATGGCGCGGTTCAGGGACCGGTCTATCTCGTCTCCGTCACGGGTTCGAAAATGTACGGCCTTAACGACCGCGCCCGCACCCAGCCCGACAAGACCGCCGAAGCGACCGAACTTTACCAGATCGTGGATGTGGCGGGCGACCGGCTGACATTCCGCACCTATACAGCGTCGGGCAAGCTCTATGACGGGTTCAACCTGCACAAGCGTGCCGACGGCAATCACCTGACGGACACGACCGAGCCGACCATCGCTCAGCGCACCTGCACTGGCAATGTCGGCCCGGACGGGGGCAAATGCGTCGCCCGCGCCAAATAAGGAGCAGTAGCATGAAGCGTGTCATTCTTCCCCTGACCGGCCTGCTCGCGCTTGCGGCCTGCGCGACTGCGAACCAGGACGTGCCGGTCAAGGTCCGCATCGCCAATGCGACGCCGGCCGTTTCCGTCACCGCGCGCGGCGAAACCACGCCGGTCGGCACCGCCAATGCCGACGCCGCCGACGACCCCGCAATCTGGCGCAATGCTGCCGATCCCGCGCAGAGCCTGATCGTGGGCACCGACAAGAAGGCCGGGCTCTACGTCTATGGTCTGGATGGCAAGACCCGCGACTTTCTGGACGCGGGCCGCGTCAACAATGTCGATCTGAAGGATGGCGTCATCATCAACGGCGCGCCGGGCGTGCTGGTCGCCGCGTCCGATCGCAGCGATGTCGCCCATGCCAAGGTGGCGCTGTTCCGGCTCGATACCGCGACCGCGAAACTGACCGCCATCGGCAAGGTCGATGGCGGCATGGGCGAAGCCTATGGTCTGTGCCTGGGCCGCGATGAGAGCGGCCTGTCGGCCTTCATCGTGCTGAAGGACGGGACCATCCACCAGATTGCGGTCGACACGTCGGGCGCGGCACCCACCGGGCGTATCGTGCGCACCATGAAATTGAGCAGCCAGGCCGAAGGCTGCGCGGTCGATGACCGTACGCACACCCTTTATGTTGCGGAGGAGGATGTCGGCCTGTGGCGCTTCGACGCGCGCGGCACCGGTGCAACCACGCCGACGAAGATCGCCGCGGCGGACGGCAAGAACCTCGTCATGGATGCAGAGGGCGTGGCCATCGCGCCGATCGGCGAGAAAGACGGCTATGTCATCGTGTCGAGCCAGGGCGACAATGCCTATGTCCTCTATCGCCTGCGCGACGACGTCTATGTCGGCCGCTTTCGCGTCGTCGATGGCCAGGTTGGCGGGTCGGAGGAAACCGACGGCATCGAAGTGATGCTGGGCGATTTCGGCCCGGCCTATCCCGGCGGCCTCTTCGTCGCGCAGGATGGCCATAACGCGGCGGCCGCGCAGAATTTCAAGCTCGTCGCCTGGGACGATATCGCCAAGGCGCTCGGCCTGCCGCATTGACGCAAGGAGAGGGAGGTAGTCACAAAGACGCCCCCCTCCCCACAGCCCCTTGGTCTGACGCTGCCCTTGCTCTATGGGGGCAGGCCTGTCCAATTTGAGGGAAGCCGATTTGATCCTGGACCTTGCCGCGGCCGCTTCGAGTGCCATCCACTTCAACGATCTGGGGCTTGATCCGGTCGCCCTCGACCTCGGCTTCTTTCAGCTGAAATGGTACAGCTTGGCCTATCTCGCCGGCATCCTGATCGGCTATTGGTATCTGCTCAAGCTGGTCGCGCAGCCCGGATCGCCGATGGCGCGCCGTCATGCCGACGACATGATCTTCTATGCAACGCTGGGCATCATCATCGGCGGGCGGCTCGCTTACGTGATTTTCTACCAGCCTGAAATTCTGGCCAATCCGCTGGACATTTTCAAACTATGGAATGGCGGCATGTCCTTCCATGGCGGCGCGGTGGGCGTGTCGCTCGGCATCCTCTACATGGCGCGGAAGGAAAAGCTGAGCTGGCTGCGGATCCACGATTATGTCGCCTGCGTCGTGCCCTTCGGCCTGTTCTTCGGTCGCCTCGCCAATTTCGTGAATGGAGAGTTGTGGGGCAAGGCGACTGACGTGCCCTGGGCGATCGTCTTTCCCACCGGCGGCGACGTGCCGCGCCATCCCAGCCAGCTGTATGAAGCAGGGCTGGAGGGCATCGTCCTGTTCCTGATCCTGGCCTTTGCCTTCTGGAAGACCAAGGCGCGCTACAAGCCCGGCATGCTGGTGGGCATCTTCCTGCTGGGCTATGGCTGTTTCCGCTTCGCCGTCGAATATTTCCGCGAAGCCGATGCGCAATTAATGGAATTTGCGGCGCGCACCGGGCTGCATATGGGTCAGTGGCTCTGTATTCCGATGATCCTGGCTGGCCTCTATTTTATCCTGACCGCCAAGGGCCGGCGCCTGCGCGTCGAACCGGTCGCAGGAAGCGCCAGTGTCGCCTGATCCGCTGCCGCTGGCCGACAGGCTGGCGCGGCAGATCGCCTCTGGCGGACCGATTTCGGTCGCCCATTATATCGCCGAGGCAAACCAGCATTATTACGCCACTCGCGATCCTCTGGGCGCGGAGGGCGATTTCACGACCGCGCCGGAAATCAGCCAGATGTTCGGGGAGCTTGTCGGGCTGGCGCTGGCCGACATCTGGATGCGGTCGGGCCGAAGCGGGCAGGCCGCCTATGTCGAACTCGGCCCCGGACGCGGCACGCTGGCGTCCGATGCCCTGCGCGCGATGCAGCGCGCCGCCCTGGCGCCGCCAGTGCATCTGGTGGAAACCAGTCCAGCGCTGCGCGGCCGGCAACAGGCGCTGCTGCCGACCGCGATCCACCATGACACGATCGCCAGCCTGCCCGAACAAGGCCCGCTGCTGGTCGTCGCCAATGAATTTTTCGACGCGCTGCCCGTCCGCCAATGCATCCGGGTGGGCGACGAATGGCGCGAGCGGGTGCTGCTGCCGCGCGAAGAGCCGGGCCGCTTCATCGCGGTTGCAGGCTATCGCCGCATCGAATCGGGCTTGCCGCCGATTGCGGCGGATGCGCCCGACGGTGCGATCCTGGAATCGCCGATCGCAGCCGCGGAAATCGCCTATGCCCTGGCGCAGAAGATCGCGCGGCAGGGCGGCGCGGCGATCATCGTCGACTATGGCTATGAAGGGCCGGCGCTGGGCGACACGCTTCAGGCGGTGAAGGCGCACCGGTTCGCCGATCCCTTCGCCGATCCGGGCGAGGTGGACCTCACCACCCATGTCGATTTCACCATGCTCGGCAATATGGCTCGGCAGGCGGGGCTGCGCGTTCATGGCCCGGTGGGTCAGGGCTGCTTCCTGCGCCAGCTGGGCATCGACTCTCGCGCCGCGCAGCTGGCCGCCGGAGCGCCTGCGCGCGCCCAGGACGTGCAGGCCGCCGCGCGCCGGCTGACCGATGCGGATGCGATGGGCACCCTGTTCAAGGCGATGGCGTGGACCCACCCGGACTGGGCCGATCCAGCAGGGTTTGACGCCTAACGGGCAGACGCGCCCGATCAGTCGTCCTGATGATAGCGGCTGAGCTTGCGGATGAAGCCGATGAGACCGGTCTGGCGGCTGCGCTTCATCCGTTCGGCGTGCAGGATGGTCTGGACGCGGCGGAAACAATCCTCCGCATCGACATTGCACAGCACATAGTCATAGCCGTCCCAGTGGGCGATTTCGCCCGCGGCGCGCGCCATGCGCCCTTCGATCACGTCATTGCTGTCGGTGGCGCGTCCGCGCAGGCGACGCTCCAGCTCCTCCATCGACGGCGGCAGGATGAAGATGCGCACGACATCGCCCCCGGCAATCTGGTGCAATTGCTGCGCGCCCTGCCAGTCAATGTCGAACAGCACGTCCTTGCCCGATTTCAGCATCGCTTCCACCGGCGCGCGCGGCGTGCCGTAGCGCTGGCCGAAGACGTGCGCCCATTCCAGAAATTCATGGTCGTTCGCCATGCGCCGGAAATCTTCCAGATCGACGAAATGATAATCCTTGCCGTCGACCTCGCCCGGCCGCATCGGCCGCGTGGTCGCCGACACCGACATGGATAGGTCGGGCTCGGCCGCCAGCAACTTGCGCGCGATCGTCGATTTGCCCGCGCCAGAGGGCGATGACAGGACGAACAGGACGCCGCGGCGCTTGAAATCGGGAATGTCTGCTGGGATGGTGTCGGCCATGGCCGCTAGTGGCCGGAAAGACGCATTTTTGCAAGAGGCGGGGGATCGGCGCATTGACGGCATCGCATAAGCGACGGAACAGACGCGGTTTTCTGCTGGCGGCCTTGATAGCGGCAATGGCGTGTGGATTGCTGTTCCTGATGGACAGGCCACCCATCTGCACCTGCGGCCGGGTGGAATTGTGGCACGGCGCGCTCGACAGTGGCAACAGTCAGCATATCGCGGATTGGTATAGCCTCAGCCATGTCATCCACGGCTTCCTGTTCTACGCTTTGACGCGTTGGCTGCTGCGGCGGCCCCCCCTCGGCATGAGGCTCGCGGTTGCGGTGGGGATCGAGGCGGCGTGGGAGATTGTCGAAAACTCCCCCATCATCATCGACCGGTATCGCACGGCGACGATCGCGCTTGGCTATTCGGGCGATTCCATCGTCAATTCGATGAGCGATATTGCAATGATGACGCTGGGGTTTGTCTTCGCCGCGCGAGCACCAGCGTGGCTGACGGTGTCGCTGGCGATCGGGCTGGAATTATTGGCGCTTTTCGTCATCCGCGACAATCTGACGCTCAACATCCTGATGCTGACCTCGCCGGTCGAGGCCGTTCGCGACTGGCAGGCCGCGCTTTAGGGGGGGTCAGCGCTGGGTGGTCTTGCGCGCGCTCTCGATCGGGATAGCCTCACCGGTCCGGTCGGGCAGCAGTTTCTGCGCTTTTTTCGCGTCGGCCGCGCGTTTCGCTTCGAACATCTTGCCGGCCATATAGGCCCCGGTCACAAACATCGCGCCAGCGGGATAGCGCAGAATGAGCCGCTTCGCGCCAGCGCCGGCGAGCAGGCCGATCACGCCCTTCTTGCCCGTATCCGCAGCCACACGCGCAGCGACGAGCGTCGCGCCGACGCGCGCCGCCTTGCGCAATATTCCACGCTTCTTATGCGATTTGGGGGCCATAAGGGCGGGGGGCGCGGATTTCCTCTTCATATAAGGTCAATGTATCGCGCGGCGACTGGTTCCGCCAGCGTCAGACCATATTTTCCGGCCGCACCAGCCGGTCGAAGGTCGGCCCGTCGACCAGCCCCAGTTCCAGTCCCGCCTCCCGCAGCGTCTGCCCGGTCTTGTGAGCGTGTTTGGCGATCGTGGCGGCATTGTCATAGCCGATTTCGGGCGCGAGCGCCGTGACCAACATCAAAGACCGGTTGACCAGATCAGCGATCCGTTCTTCATTCGCCTTCAGCCCGTCGACACAGCGTTCGGCGAAGCTTTCCATGCCGACGCTCAGCAGATGAATGGACCGCAGCACATTGGCGCCGATCAACGGCATGAAGACATTCAGTTCGAAATGCCCCTGCATGCCGCCCACCGTCACCGCCTGATGATTGCCGATCACCTGCGCCGCCACCATGGTCAGCGATTCGCACTGGGTCGGGTTGACCTTGCCCGGCATGATCGAACTGCCCGGTTCATTGGCTGGCAGGTCCAGCTCGCCCAGGCCCGATCGCGGCCCCGATCCCAAAAACCGGATGTCGTTGGCGATTTTGGTCAGCGCCACCGCCAGCGTGTTGAGCGCCCCGGAATAGAAGACCAGCCCGTCCTTGGCGGCAAGCTGCTCGAATTTGTTCGGCGCTGCCTCGAACGGCGTGCCGGCAATGTCGCTGATCGCCGCGACCATGTCCTGCGCCCAGCCCTCCGGCGCATTGAGCCCCGTGCCGACCGCGGTTCCGCCGATCGCCAGCTTGCGGATATTGCCATTGAGCGCGCCCTCGATCCGCGCCTTGCTGCTGATCAGCTGTGCAGCATAGCCGGAAAATTCCTGACCCAGCGTCAGCGGCGTCGCGTCCTGCGTGTGGGTACGGCCGATCTTGACGATGTGGCCCCACGCCTTGGCTTTGCCCGTCAACGCCGCGGTCAGCTTTTCCAGCGCTGGGATCAGTCGGTCGCGCGTCGCCAGCACGGTGGCGACATGCAGCGCGGTCGGAAAGCTGTCGTTGGACGACTGGCTCATATTGACATGATCATTGGGATGGACCGGGCTCTTGCCGCCGGGCGTGCCGGCCAGCTTTTCATTGGCATAGCCCGCGATCACTTCATTGACGTTCATGTTGGTCTGGGTGCCGCTGCCCGTCTGCCAGATGACGAGCGGGAACTGATCGTCGAGCGCGCCCGATACGATGGCCTGCGCGGCGTCCTCGATCCCCTCCACGATCTGCGGGTCCAGGCCATGTTTCGCATTCACCCGCGCCGCCGCCTGCTTCACGATCGCCTGCGCGTGGACGATGCCGATCGGCATGCGCTCGGTCGCGCCGAACGGAAAATTCTCGATACTACGCTGGGTCTGCGCACCCCAATAGGCGGCGGCGGGGACTTCGATGGCCCCGATGCTGTCGGTTTCGGTGCGCGTGTCAGCCATGAAGCGGGACTCCCAATTGAGAACAAATCGCAAAACATGTAGCGACGCGCGCCGGGATTCCAACCCTTGTCCCCCGCGCTCGCTGCGCTATGCACGGGGCCGTCACCAGCGCGGGAGCATCCATGGGTCGGCTCATCACCATCATCCGGGGCGCGGGCATCGCGCTGTTGTTCCTTGTCATCGCCTTGTGCCTGGCGATCACGATCGTGCCGCCCTTCCTCGATCGCATCTATTATGACGGGCCGGTCAGTCGCCATTATGACGGCGCGCATTTCTTCAATCCCGATGGAGACATCACACCCCCGGCACCGCCCGGCACCAGCCGATCTGGCTTTGTCGCGCGTTGGTTACTGGGCGATGACGACCGCCCGGCCTGGCCACAAGCGGTGGCGGTCAAGCCGTCCCGCCCTGCGCCCTTCGCCGCGCCGCGCGGCATGACCGCGACCTGGGTCGGTCATGCGACGGTGCTGGTGCAGGCGGCGGGCCTCAATATCCTCACCGACCCCATCTGGTCCGACTATGCCAGCCCCTTTCCCCCGCTTGGCCCCAAGCGCGTGGCGCAGCCGGGCATCCGCTTCGATGATCTGCCCAAGATCGACCTGATCGTGCTCAGCCACAATCATTATGACCATATGGATCTGCCGACGCTCAAACGGCTCTGGGCGCGTGACCGGCCCAAAATCGTCACCAGCCTGGGCAACGATACGATCCTCAAAAATCATGGCATCCCGGCGACCGCACTTGATTGGGGCCAGTCGGTCAGCGGCGCGGCGCTGAGCGGCCTGGCGCCCAATGCGGTGATCCAGTGCGGCAATTACGAACATTGCCCCGATTATCGCGTGCATGTGACGCGCAACCATCATTGGGGCAGTCGCTGGGGCAGCGACCGCAACCGGGCGCTGTGGTCGAGCTTCGTGATCGAAACCCGGGCGGGCAATATCTTCTTTGCCGGCGACACCGGTGCGGGCGACATGGGCTGGCCGATCGAGGCGCGCCGCTACGGCCCGATCCGACTGGCGCTCATCCCCATCGGCGCGTTCCGCTTCTGGAAAGGGCAGATGCAGTCGGACGCGCATATCGGCCCGATCCAGGCGGTGGAAGTGTTCAGACGGCTGGGCGCGTCGACCGCCATTCCCATTCACTGGGGCACATTCCGCCTGTCCTATGAAGGATGGAACACGCCGCCCCGAATGCTGCAACTGGCGCTGCGCTGCGCCGGCATCCCTGCCGAGCGCTTCGCCCCGCTGCGCATCGGTCAGCCGCTGGCCATCCCGACCACCAGCGCGGTGCCGTCGGTCCCGCGCCGGTGCGACGAACGCGCGATATGGGCGCTGGAATAGGCGCGAGGCCGCGCCATGGTCGCAGCCGCCTGCGCCGGCAGATGAATGCTGAAAGAAAAGATGGTGCGGTCGAGAAGACTCGAACTTCCACGGCCTTTCGGCCACAACGACCTCAACGTTGCGCGTCTACCAATTCCGCCACGACCGCACATCAACAGGGAAACCGGCGGGGCCGGTGCCTTGGTAGGAGGCGGCCCTTAGCAAAGGCTTTTGGGCCATGCAACAAGTGATGTGCGTCTGCGTTGGCTTTGT
Source organism: Sphingobium soli (assembly GCF_020782245.1). Taxonomy (GTDB): domain Bacteria; phylum Pseudomonadota; class Alphaproteobacteria; order Sphingomonadales; family Sphingomonadaceae; genus Sphingobium; species Sphingobium soli. Next base: position 125,956 of record NZ_JAJGNP010000009.1, on the reverse strand, counting down.
AGTGAGAAACGATGGGTGATCCGCTAAGGGAGCGGAAGGAGCGGACGTGATGCGATTATGGATGCTGTCAGGCGGCACGGTGGCCGCCGCCACGGCGATGGGCCTGACGTTGGGGAGCTACGCCGTCAGCCCCCAGCGATCGCCGCTGGACCAGCAGGTCGAGGAGCCGATCAGCACTGATTTCGCCGCTTCACCGGTCGCCATGTCCGATCCTGGCCCACAGACGATCAGCTGCACCGGCTGTGGCCCCACGCTGGCGGAGCGCCGCTACGCCGCCGATATGGCAGGGTATGACAGTTATGCCATGATCGACGGCGGCAGCAGCGACCCGATGGTGCAAGACTATATGGCGCAGGATTATGGCGCACTGCCGCCGGAGAGCAGCTTGCAAGAGGCCGCTTTGGTGAAGGCCCCCGTCCCGACCATCCACCAGTTGCCGCCCAATGTCGTGCGCTTTGCCGATGGCCCGTCCCCCGCCGAACGGCCCGCGATGCCGGCATCACGGCCGGCATCGCAGCCAGCAGCCCGTTCCGCCATGCGGGTGGCGCTGGGCGGACAGCAGAACAGGGCGGATGCCCCGCCCCGTTCCGCCATGACCCAACCTGCTATGACCGCGCCCGCCAGCGCCTATTGACCCGCTGCCGGCATGCGGTCAGCCGATCACTCGGCCGCCACCGTCTGCATCGGCACATCGCTGAGGGGATGCGACAGGCGGTTGACCATTTCCTTGGGGCAAACCTGCCAGAAATAGCGACGCCACCGATCCCAATCATCCAATATGGTGTTGGACCACCGGCTGTCCGTCGCCACCGCATGTTCGGCGATCAGCGCCTTCAGCTGCGCTTCCCAATGGGCGCTTTCTAGCCGCTGCCAGATGATGCTTTCGGGATTGGCGCGAGAGGGGAAGCGGCCATCCTCGTCCAGGATGAAGGCCATGCCGCCCGTCATCCCGGCGCCGAAATTGGCGCCGGTCTCGCCCAGGATCACGGCGGTGCCGCCGGTCATATATTCGCAGCCATTGGCGCCGCAGCCTTCCACCACGACCTGCGCGCCCGAATTGCGGACCGCAAAGCGCTCCCCCGCCTGCCCCGCCGCGAACAGCTTGCCACTGGTCGCGCCGTAAAGGACGGTGTTGCCGATGATGGTGTTATCCTTCGACGATAGCGGCGAGGACACAGTCGTGCGCACTTTGATGATGCCGCCCGACAACCCCTTGCCGACATAGTCATTGGCGTCGCCGAAGACCTCCAGCGTGATGCCCTTGCACAGGAATGCGCCCAGCGACTGGCCCGCGCTGCCGCGCAGCCGGACGGTCAGATGCCCGTCGGCCAACGCCGACATGCCGAACTTCTCGGTGATGCGGGCGGACAGCCGCGTGCCGACCGCACGGTGCGTGTTGCGCACGGTGTAGGTGAGCTGCATCTTCTCGCCGCGTTCGAATACCGCGCGCGCATCCTTCATCATCTGCGCGTCCAGGCTGTCGGGCACCTCGTTGCGCCATTCCTTGAGCGAAAAACGGCGCTGCTCGTCGGGCGCATCGACCTTGGCCAGGGTGGGGTTGAGGTCCAGGTCGTCCAGATGCTCGGCGCCGCGATTGACCTGCTTAAGCAGTTCGGTCCGGCCGATCACCTCGTCCAGGCTGCGGAAGCCCAGCCGCGCCAGTATCTCGCGCACTTCCTCGGCGATGAAGGTCATGAGGTTGATGACCTTTTCAGGCGTGCCGGTGAATTTCTGGCGCAGTTTTTCGTCCTGCACGCACACGCCCACCGGGCAGGTGTTGCTGTGGCACTGGCGCACCATGATGCAGCCCATCGCGACGAGGCTGAGCGTGCCGATGCCGAACTCCTCCGCGCCCAGGATCGCGGCGATGACGATGTCGCGCCCGGTCTTGAGGCCGCCGTCGGTCCGCAGCTTCACCCGATGCCGCAAGCCGTTGAGCGTGAGCACCTGATTGGCTTCACTCAGGCCCATTTCCCACGGCGTCCCGGCATATTTGATCGACGTCTGCGGGCTGGCCCCGGTGCCCCCGACATGGCCCGCGACCAGGATGACGTCGGCATGCGCCTTGGCCACGCCCGCCGCGACCGTGCCGATGCCCGCCTGGCTGACGAGCTTGACGCACACCCGCGCGCGCGGGTTGATCATCTTGCAGTCGTAGATGAGCTGCGCCAGATCCTCGATCGAATAGATGTCATGATGCGGCGGCGGTGAAATCAGCGTCACGCCGGGCGTCGAATGGCGCAGCTTCGCGATGAACTCCGTCACCTTGAAACCGGGCAGCTGGCCGCCCTCTCCGGGCTTGGCGCCCTGCGCCACCTTGATTTCGATTTCCTCGGCCGATCCCAGATATTCGGCATGGACGCCAAAGCGGCCCGACGCGATCTGCTTGATCACCGAATTCGCGTTGTCGCCATTTTCATAAGGGGTGAAGCGGTTGGCATCCTCGCCGCCTTCGCCCGACACCGCCTTCGCGCCGATGCGGTTCATCGCGATCGCCAGCGTTTCATGCGCTTCGGGCGACAAAGCGCCCAGGCTCATGCCCGGCGTCACGAATCGCTTGCGGATTTCGGTGGTGGCTTCCACCTCGTCAATCGGCACGGCTTCGCGCGCGAAGTTGAATTCCATCAGGTCGCGCAGATAGACCGGCGGCAAATCGCGCACACCGCGCGAAAATTGCAGATAGGTCGAATAGCTGTCGGTCCCGACCGCGGTTTGCAGCAGATGCATCAATTGCGCGGAATAGGCGTGGCTTTCGCCGCCATTGCGCTGGCGGTAGAACCCCCCGACCGGCAGGCGCACGACCGCCGCGTCATAGGCCGCCTGATGCCGCAGCATCGCGCTGTAATGCAGCGACTGATAGCCTTCGCCCGAAATCTTGGCGGGCATGCCGGGGAACAGGTCGTTGACCAGTGCGCGCGACAAGCCGACCGCTTCGAAATTATAGCCGCCGCGATAGGAGCTGATGACCGCAATGCCCATCTTGGACATGATCTTGAGCAGCCCTTCGTTGATCGCCGTGCGATAGCGTTCGACACACTGGTCCAGGCTCAGCTCGCCGAACAGGCCGCGCGCATGGCGATCCGCGATGCTCGCTTCGGCCAGATAGGCATTTACCGTGGTCGCGCCCACGCCGATCAGCACCGCATAATAATGGGTGTCGAGCGCTTCGGCGCACCGCACGTTGATCGACGCGTAGCTGCGCAGCCCCTTGCGCACCAGATGGGTGTGGACGGCGGCCGCCGCCAGCACGCCCTGAATCGCGATGCGCGTTTCGCTGACATGCTCGTCTGTCAGGAAGATTTCGGTCCGCCCTTCGCGCACCGCCTGCTCGGCCTCCTGCCGGATACGGGCGATCGCGGCGCGCAGCTGTTCCTGCCCGCCTTCGGCCGGAAAGGTGCAATCGATTTCCGCGACCGCCGCGCCGAAATTGGCCTTCAGCCGCGCCCATTCGCCGCTAGTGACGACCGGCGATTCCAGCACCAGCACATGGCTGTTCTGCGCGCCTTCCTCCAAAATATTGTGCAGGTTGGAAAAGCGCGTCTTGAGGCTCATCACATGCCGTTCGCGCAACGGGTCGATCGGCGGGTTGGTGACCTGGCTGAAATTCTGGCGGAAGAAATGGCTCATGGTGCGCGGCTTGTCGGAAATGACGGCCAGCGGCGTATCATCGCCCATGGACCCGATCGCTTCCTTCGCATCCTCGACCATGGGGCTGAGGATCAGTTCCATATCCTCCAGCGTCATGTTTGCTGCGACCTGCCGGCGCGTCAGTTCCGCCTTGTCCCACGCTGGCAGTGCGCTGGGCGCGTCGGCCAAGTCATCGACGGTCAGGAAGTCCTTGATCAAATCGCCATAGGGCCGCTCGCCGGCGATCTGGTCCTTGATCGCGCGATCGTCGTAGATTTCGCCTTCCTGCAAATCGACCGCGATCATCTGGCCCGGTCCCATGCGCCCCTTGCGCACGATGGTGGTTTCGGGAACCACGACCATGCCGGTTTCCGATCCAACGATCAGCAGATTGTCCCCGGTCAGCGTATAGCGCAGCGGTCGCAGCGCGTTGCGGTCGACGCCGGCCACGACCCAGCGCCCGTCGGTCATCGCGAGCGCGGCCGGGCCGTCCCACGGCTCCATGACGGACGCGAGATATTCATACATGTCCGCATGCGCCTTGGGCAGTTCGGCATTGTCGCCCTGCCAGGCTTCGGGAACCAGCATCAGCTTGGCCGTAGGCGCGTCCCGACCCGATCGGCAGATCGCCTCGAACACGGCATCGAGCGCGGCGGTATCGGACGCGCCCGCCGGAATGACCGGCTTGATATCCTCCGACTGCTCGCCAAAGGCGAGGCTCGCCATCTTGATCTCGTGGCTCTTCATCCAGTTCTTGTTGCCGCGGATCGTGTTGATCTCGCCATTATGGGCGAGCGTGCGGAACGGCTGGGCCAGCCACCATTGCGGGAAGGTGTTGGTGGAATAACGCTGGTGGAAGATCGCGACGCGGCTTTCGAACCGCTCATCCTGCAAGTCGGGGTAAAAGACCGATAGCGATTCCGCCAGGAACAGCCCCTTGTAGATGATCGAGCGGCAGGACAGGGAACAGATGTAGAAATCCTGGATCTGCGCCGCGATCACCTTGCGCTCGATCCGCCGGCGGATGAGGTAGAGGTCCTTCTCGAATTCGGCGACGTCGCGTTCCTCGGGCATTGGCCCGGCGATCATGATCTGCTCGATTTCCGGGCGCGTACGCTGCGCCTTTTCACCGATGACCGACACGTCGACCGGCACCTGGCGCCAGCCATAGATGGTGTAGCCCGCCTCGATGATCTCGCTTTCGACGATGGTGCGACAGGTTTCCTGGGCGCTGAGGTCCGTGCGCGGCAGGAAGATCATGCCGACCGCCAGACGATTGGGCAGCGGCTTGTGCCCGCCATCGGCGATCGCGTCGTCAAAGAAGCGCACGGGCAGGTCGACATGGATGCCCGCGCCATCGCCGGTCTTGCCATCGGCGTCCACCGCGCCGCGATGCCACACGGCCTTCAATGCATCGATCGCGCTCGACACCACGCGCCGCGACGGCTTGCCATCGGTCGCCGCGACCAGCCCCACGCCACAGGCGTCGGATTCGAGGTCGGGATGATACATGCCCTGCGCAGCGATGCGCGCCCGTTCTTGCGGGCTGGCGGTGAAATTGGTGTCGCTCATCATGACTACCCTTGGATGCGGCCGTCCGCTTTCAACGTCGGCCTTGTTATTCCTGTACCCGCCGCGTGGAAGCGGGCGAAGATCGTCAATTCGCCTTGGCTGGGTCAGCGCCGATCAGGGTGACCAGGCGGTCGCGCTCGGCCTGCGACAACTGGTCATAGGTGCGCGGCTTGGGCAATTTGGCGAGTTCGGCTTCCGACGATTTCAGGATTTCCGGCATGGCCTGCATCATCTGCGGCATGACCTTTTGCATCCGCCCCAGATAATGGGGGTCAGTCGCCAGCTCCATGAAGCCTGCACCGAATTTCGCGCCTACGGGCGTCTTCATGAAGGCTGCGATCTGGTCCAGTTCCGCTGCCGAATAGCGATGGGCGAACGCTTCGGCCATGCCCGCGCGCATATCGGGTTCATATCTGCTCATGAAGCGCCCCATGGCCGGCATCATCGTGTTCACGATCACATCCATTCGCTTGCGGAATTTGGGGTCGATGATCGCCATCACTTGTTCCATCGTGCCTTGGCCCAGGGAGTCCGCCTTTTCAGGATTCATGCCGCCGACCTTCAGAAATTCACGGATCGGCATTTTGGTCATGCCATCCATCATCGGCCCCATCATCTTCTGCATCATCGGACCCATCATCTTTTCCATCGTGCCGTCGGGCAGGATGACAGCGACAATGGGTTGGGCCTTGGCGAGCAACGCTGGATCAGTCGGCGTTTCGGCGGCGACGGGCGCCGCGATCTGCGCATACCCGGCGACCGGCGTCATCAGCATGATCAACGACAGAAACAGCCCGCGCCTCACGCCGCGACCCTCTCGCCCGAGGCCGCCTTGGCCTTCGCCTTCAGATAGCGATGCATATGCTCGGTCACGTCGCGGCCGTCGCGGATCGCCCAGACGACCAGCGAAGCGCCGCGCACGATGTCGCCGGCGGCGAACACGCCGTCCATGCTGGTCATCATCGTCTTGTGATCGACGCGCAGCGTGCCCCAGCGGGTGACCGACAGATCGTCTGCGCCAAACAAGCTGGGCAGGTCTTCGGGGTCGTAGCCCAGCGCCTTGATGACCAGGTCCGCCTCCAGCGTATGTTCGCTGCCCGGATCAGGTTCGGGCGCGCGGCGGCCCGACGCATCGGGCTGGCCCAGGCGCATCTTCGTCACCTTGACGCCGGTCACATGGTCGGTGCCCTCAAACGCGATCGGCGCGGTCAGCCACACGAACTCGACGCCTTCCTCCTCGGCATTGGCGACTTCGCGCTGGGACCCCGGCATATTGTCGCGGTCGCGGCGATAGAGGCACTTCACCGACTTCGCCCCTTGGCGGATAGCGGTGCGCACGCAGTCCATCGCCGTGTCGCCGCCGCCGATGACGACGACATTCTTGCCCGTCGCCAGCAGGCTGCCATCCTCATGTTCGGGCACCGCGTCGCCAAAGCCGGCGCGGTTAGAGGCGGTGAGGAAATCAAGCGCCTTCACCACGCCCTCCGCGCCCACGCCCGGCGCCTTGATATCGCGCGGCTTATAGACGCCGGTCGCGATCAGGATCGCGTCATGTTTTTCGCGCAATTGCTCCATCGTCGCGTCGCGGCCGACCTCGAAGCCTTCGTGGAAGACGATGCCGCCGTCCTTCAACCGCTGGACGCGGCGCATGACCACGTCCTTTTCCAGCTTGAAGCCGGGGATGCCATAGGTCAGCAGCCCGCCGGCACGGTCATGCCGGTCATAGACATGCACCTCATAGCCGGCGACGCGCAGATATTCGGCGGTGGTGAGGCCGGCCGGTCCCGCGCCGATCACGCCGATCGACTGGCCCATGGCCTTGCCGGGGACGAGCGGCTCGACCCAGCCTTCTTTCCAGGCGGTGTCGGTGATGAATTTTTCCACGCTGCCGATGGTGACGGCGCCGTGCCCGGAAAATTCGATGACGCAATTGCCTTCGCACAGCCGGTCCTGCGGGCAGATGCGGCCGCAGATTTCGGGCATTGTGCTGGTCAGGTTCGACAGCTCATAGGCTTCGCGCAGCCGCCCCTCCGCCGTCAGGCGCAGCCAGTCGGGAATGTGATTGTGCAACGGGCAATGGGTGGAGCAATAGGGAACGCCGCATTGCGAGCAGCGCGACGCCTGCTCCTCCGCCTTGTCCACGATGAAGCTGCGACTGATTTCCAGAAAGTCGTCGGCGCGGTCGTCCGCGGCACGCTTGTCGGGATAGGCCTGGCCCAGTCCTACAAATTTCAGCATCGGATTGTCGGCCATTGCATGTCCTCAACGTCTGTGTTGGGCAAGCGCATAGCAGGAAAACCCGCAGAGTCACGCGGTTTTTGACTTATAGGTCAGGTTTAGTGACCTAATATTTGACCTAAAAAGGAGAAGATTGCGGTTCCTTGAAATTTTCTTTCGCAATATAGATCCGGTTCGGCCCTACCTCATCGCAAGCCAGACTAGAGCCGACGCGCCCGCGACGATTCGATACCAGGCGAAGGGCGCGAACCCATGTTTCGACACCAGCCCGACGAACGCCTTTATTACGACGATGGCAACGAGGAAGGACACGACGAAGCCCAGCGCGATACTGTCCCACCCGACTGCCGCGCTGGTGATCCGATCGCCCTTTTTGATAAGCTCCAGGGCGGTCGCACCCAGCATGGTCGGGATCGCCAGGAAAAAGCTGAACTCGGCCGCGGTGCGGCGCTCCACCCCCAGCGTCAACGCGCCCATGATCGTCGCGCCGGACCGGCTGACGCCCGGCACCATCGCCAAGCACTGGATGAAGCCGATGCCGATCACGCGGACCATAGGAATGTCGGCGATGCCATGGAACAGGTCCTGCTTCACCATCCGTTCGATCAGCAGGATGGCAATGCCGCCCGCTATCAAGGCCCAGGCGACCACCTGCGGCGCGCCCAGCAAAATCTCGATATAGTCGTGCAGCGCCAGGCCGATGACCGCCGCCGGGATGAAGGCGACGACCAGATTGCGCAGGAAGCGCCAGCTTACCGGCTCGCGCCGCAGCAATCCCATCGCCACCGCCCAGAAGGTACGCCAGTAGAGCACCACCACCGCCAGGATCGCGCCCAGCTGGATGACGACGTTGAACATCGCCCAAGTCGACGCATCATAGCCCAGCAATTCGCTCGCCAGAATAAGGTGCCCGGTCGACGACACAGGCAAAAACTCGGTCAGCCCTTCGACAATGCCCAGCAGGATGACGGTGAGATAATGAAGGTCCATGGCGAAGCCCTATTGCGCTTGCATAAAAAATCCTCCCCGGTTGCGGGGAGGAGCTTAACGGGCGGGGCAGGCCGTGCCCGATCCCGCCCCGATGATTTCAGCCTGGTTCAGGCGCGCACGCGTCCGGCGAAGCGCCCATGGCGGCGATAGCGCACCAGCCATTTGTCGGCGACGGCCGCCATGGGCGTCGCTGATACGCCCAGCGCGTCGAGGCCCGGCGCGCCCGCGGCGGCGACATTGTCGCGGCCCAGCATCGCCAGCTGATCGCGCGTGATCGGCCCGCCCGGCAGCATCGCGAGCAACGAGGCAAAGCCGCCCGGCACGTCGACGATCGGCTTGTCCCGGCCGATCTGCTTGGCGATCCAGCTGTTGATCTCCTTCATCGACAGGATTTGCGGCCCGGCGACCTCATAGACCGTGCCGCCATGCAGGTCCGGCCGTTCAGCGGCGTTGGCGATCGCGTCGGCCACATCGCCGACATAGACGGGCTGAAATTTGGTCGCGCCGCTGATCACCGGAATGACGGGCATGGACGCGATGAGGTCCGCGAAGCGGTTGAGAAACTGGTCCTGCGGGCCGAAGATGATCGAGGGGCGGATGATCGTCGCGCCGGGAAAAGCCTCCTTCACCGCAGCCTCTCCCGCCGCCTTGGACCGGCCATAAGCGGACGGGCTTTCCGCGTCCGCGCCGATCGCCGACACATGCACCAAGGCGCGCACATTGGCGGCGGCGGCGGCCTGTGCGACATGCGCCGCGCCCTGATGATGAAAGGCGTCGAAGTCGCCCGCCAATATGCCGACCAGATTGATGACCACGTCGCTGCCCGCGATCGCGCGTTCGACGGTCGCAGGCTTGCGGATGTCGGCAGCGACGAACTGGCTTTGCCCCAGCGCGCCCAGCGATTTCACCTTGACCGCACTGGCCAGGTCGCGCTGCGCGATCCGCACGCGCGCGCCCCGCGCCATCAGCGCCTGTGCGACCTGCCGGCCCAGAAAGCCGCCGCCGCCGAAGATCGTAACCAGACTGTCCTTCATCACGCGCGTCCCATATCTTCCAAGCTGAAGGGAATGACTCTGCCCATCCCCTTGCAACAGCCGCCGCGCGCTGACAACCGCCCCGCGCGCGCGCCGTTCCTTTTTTGCCCGTTTTGGCGGCTCGATCGAGCTATCAGCCGATCCAGCCTTGCAGGTCGGCGATCATCCACAGCCCCAGCAGCAGGAACAGCAACGCCGCCGCCAGTTGCAGCGCGCGCATCGGCACCTTGCGGGCCAGCGCCTCGCCAAAGAGCACGGCGGGCACATTGGCGATCATCATGCCCAGCGTCGTGCCGGCCGTCACGGCGAGCAGATTGTCGAACTGCGCGCCGAGCGCGACGGTCGCCACCTGCGTCTTGTCGCCCATCTCCACCAGGAAGAAGGCAACCAGCGTAGTGAGGAACACGCCCGCCTTCGACGGGGCCTTGAGCGGGGCATCCTCGTCGATCTTGTCAGGGATCAGCGTCCAGGCGGCCATCGCGATGAAGGATGCGGCGACGGCATAGCGAAACCAGGGCTGGGTCAGCACGCCGGCGATCGAATGGCCGACCAGCGCAGCAAGGAAATGATTGGCGAGCGTCGCGACCAATATGCCCAGGATGATCGGCACCGGCTTGCGGAAGCGGGTGGCGAGCAGCATGGCGAGCAACTGGGTCTTGTCACCCATTTCAGCCAGCGCCACGAGCGCGCAGGACGTCAGCAGGGCATCCATTCGGGAAAATCTCCGGGCCGGGCTTTCTGCAACAGACACAATGCCACCGCCGCATTCCGCCCGGCCGGACAGGAACGCGTCGATGCCATTGGTCTCGCCCGATGCGGCTTTGCGCCGCGCCCCATGCGCCACGGCCTCTCAGCCGAATATGTTGACGCATGGCCCGTTCCGGAAAAAGGAACGGCTGGCTACTCCCCAGATGACGGGCCAGCGTCTAGGCGGTCAGGCGCAAGAACACAAGCCACCTGTCAGCGCAAAGGGCGGATCAGCGGGTCGGCACGGGTTCCGGCCCGGAATAATCGTAAAAGCCGCGGCCGGTCTTGCGGCCATACCAGCCTGCTTCGACATATTTGACCAGCAGCGGCGCGGGGCGATATTTGGGATCGCCGGTGGTGGTGAGAAACACGTTCAGAATTTCCAGCGCCGTGTCGAGCCCGACGAAATCGAGCAAGGTCAACGGCCCCATCGGATGGTTGAGCCCCAGCTTGCAGCCCTGGTCGATGTCGGTGACGCTGCCCACGCCTTCGCCCAACACGAACACCGCCTCATTCAGCATCGGCAGCAGGATGCGGTTGACGACGAAACCGGGCGCGTCGAACGCATGAACCGCGGTCTTGCCGATGCGCGTGGCATAGGCTTCCACCGCCTCCACGACCTCAGGCGTCGTCGCCAGCCCGCGGATAATTTCGACCAGCACCATCACCGGCACCGGATTGAAGAAATGCACGCCGATGAACCGCTCCGCGTCAGGCGCGGCCTGCGCCAGCCGGGTGATGGGAATGGACGATGTGTTGGTCGCCAGGATTGCGTCCTTGCCCAGCAGCTTGCCGACATTGCCAAAAATCGCGCGCTTCACCTCCTCGCGCTCGGTCGCGGCCTCGATCACGAACTGGGCATCGGCCAGCGGCGCCAGTTCGCCCACCGGCGTGATGCGCGCCAGAACGGCGTCGGCATCGGTCTGGGTCATCTTTTCCTTGTCGACCGCGCGGGCCAGCAGCTTGGCAATATTCGCCTTGCCCTTTTCGGCGCGCGGCAGATCAATGTCGGACAGGATGACATCATATCCCGCCTCCGCCGACACCTGGGCGATGCCGATGCCCATTTGTCCCGCGCCAATGACGCCCAAGGTGCGAATATCCGTCATGCAAATCCTCCCTGTCCATCCTGCCCGTCCCCTTAGTCACGGCGCGCGCGCAAAACCAGAGGCGCGTTCTCATTATAATGGCCAGCCGGGCGGATGGGACGAGCAATCGAACGGAATGGCGCACGCAGCGATTTTCCCGCTTTGCCTAGCGCCCGCGCCATGGTTAAAAGCCCGCCATGCCCTTGCCCGAACCGATGCCAGCGCCAGCGACCGGACGCTTCCTGTCCGCCGTGCATCATTTCCCGCTGCGCATTTATTTTGAGGACACCGATCTTTCGGGCCTGGTCTATCACGCCAATTATCTGCGCTATATGGAGCGCGCCCGGTCCGACATGCTGCGCATCGCGGGTATCGACCAGCGGAGCGAGCATGAAGGGGGCAGCGGCGTCTATGCCGTCACCGACCTTGCGATCCGCTATCGCCGGCCCGCGCGGCTGGACGATGACCTGATGGTGGTCAGCCGGGTCGCCGCCGTGCGATCGGCCAGCTGCACCATTGCGCAATCGGTCATGCGCGGCGACGAAGAATTGACCAACGCCACCATCACCGTCGCCTGGCTGACGCCGCAGGGCCGCCCGCAGCGCCAGCCAAAGGCCTGGACCGACATTTATACCCGCCTTTGCCAAGGGGAAGATCTCCACCCATGACGCTCAACCTGCCCGCCGGCGCGATGACCGACGCCGCGACCATTTCTCCGCTCGCCCTGTTCCTGCAGGCCGACATCGTCGTCAAAGGCGTGATGATCGGCCTGTTGCTGGCCAGCATCTGGACCTGGGCGATGATCATCGGCTTCAGCGTCACGCTGCGCAAGGCCAGCAAGGAAAGCCGCAAGTTCGAAGCGGATTTCTGGAAGGCCGAGGATATCGACCGTTTCTACGAAGCGCGTGGCAAGGGCAGCTTCCCGGCGGCCAAGGTCATGGCGGCCGGCGTCACCGAATGGCGCCGCTCGACCGCGCAGAAGGTGATCGACCGCGAAGGCACGCGCGACCGGCTGTCGACCGTCATGTCCAGCACCATCGCCAGCGAGGTCGATCGCCTGTCCGACCGGCTGAACATCCTGGCGACGATCGGATCGGTTGCGCCTTTTGTCGGCCTTTTCGGCACCGTTTGGGGCATCATGCGCGCCTTCACCTCGATCGCGGCGGAACAGAATAGCTCGCTTGCCGTCGTCGCGCCGGGCATTGCCGAAGCGCTGTTCGCAACCGCCATCGGCCTGTTCGCCGCCATCCCCGCCGTCATCGCCTACAATCGCTTCAGCCACGGCATCAACCGGCTGGAAGCGGCGATGACGCGTTTTGCCGACGGCTTCTATTCGACACTGAGCCGCGAACTGGAGGCGCAACGCTGATGCCGCGCGCAGCTGACATACAGGGCGCGCGCTGATGGCGATGGCGGGGCCTCCCTCCGGCCGGCGCGGGCGCGGCCGCGCGCCCATGGCCGACATCAACGTGACGCCGCTGGTCGACGTCATGCTGGTGCTGCTCATCATCTTCATGGTGACGGCGCCGCTGCTGGTGACGGGCGTGCCCGTGAACCTGCCCGAAACCCGCGCCAAGGGGCTGGACCAGGACGCCAAGCCCACGGTCGTGTCGATCGACCGCGACGGCGGCTTGTTTATCGACGACGCGCAGATCAGCGACGCCGAATTGCCCGACCGCCTTGCTGAAATCATGGCGGCCAATGCCGGCAAGGCGGACGCGCCGCAGATTTTCCTGCGCGCCGACACCGCGCTCGACTATGGCCGGGTAATGCGGGTCATGGGCGAGCTGAACCGAGCCGGCCTCAACAAGGTCGCGCTGGTCAGCACCGGCTCGGACAGCGACGGTTCAGAATAGGGGCCATAGGTCGTTTATATGGAGCGCGCGGAAAAGATCGGCCTTGGCGTCGCGACGGCGGGACATGTCCTCCTGTTCGGCTTGCTATCGGCCGGATTCCTCTCGACCCCCAACCCGCTCAAGCTCAACAGCCCACCTATGGACGTGAGCCTGGTGGACGAGGTGGCGCTCAAATCCATGGCGCCGCAAATTTCGACGCAGCCGCCCCCGCCCAGCGTCGCCCCGGATCAGGGTCCGACCGAAGAGGCCGCGCCCGCGCCTGAACCCGCGCCTGCGCCGGAACCGACGCCCGCGCCGCCCGAACCTGCGCCAGCGCCGCCGCGCCCCGCGCCAAAGGAGGCTCCAGCCAAGCCCAGGGAAAAGCCCGCGCCGCCCAAAAAAGCGACGGCCAAGGCTCCTGCCAAACCCAAGCCCGCAGCCGAAAAGCCGGCGGCGAAGGCAAAGCCCAAGCCGGAAAAACCGGCTTCAAAGCCTGCCGCGGCAACGCCCGCCAAATCATCGAGCAAAGCCAAGAAGACCAGCGACGCGCCGGCCAAGGCATCGGGCGCGGGCAAGGCGGACAAGCCGCGCGGATCGCTGCTGGGCAAGGATTTCCTCAAGGGCATCGACACCAGCGCCGATGCCCCGCGCAAGGCCGCGCCGCCGCCTGCCGCCGCCATGGGGCCGGCGCAGAAATCCGCATTGGACGCGGAAATCCGCCGTCAGTTGAAACCCCACTGGCGTCCGCCTTCGGGCGCGGACGCCGACCAGCTCGTCACCCTGCTGGAAGTGCGGCTGGACAAGAGCGGCGCGCTCGTCGGCACGCCGCAGGTGATCGACCAGCTCGGCGTCACGGCCAGCAACCGCCCGCAAGCCAAGCTGCACGCCGAACGCGCGATCCAGGCCGTGAAACTCGCCGCCCCCTTCAGGAATTTGCCCCCTGAATTTTACGACCAATGGAAATGGCTCCGGCCACTCCGCTTTGACGCGAGGCTGAACCGATGAAAACGACCTTCCTGCGCACCCTGTCGCTTGCGACGGTCGCGCTCGCCGCCCTGTTGACTGCACCGGCCATGGCGCAATTGTCGGTCGATGTGACCGGCGACATTGACAGCAATCTCAAGATCGCGGTGCCGCCCATGCCCGCGCAGCAGGAAGCCGACACGCCGGCCGGGTCTGCCAGCGACCTTGGCCGCAAGATCGCCGAAGTCATCGCGTCGGACCTTAAAAGCTCCGGCCTGTTCGATCCTTCGGGACCGGGCGGCCTACCCGCCATACCCTTCCCCGAAGTCACCTTCCCCCAATATCAGAAATGGGGCGCCTACCAGGCGTTGGTGCAGGGCTTCGTGCGGACCAGTGGCGGCGAAGCCGACATCACCGTGGGCTGCTATCTCTATGACGTGGCGCTGCAACAGGAATTGACGCGCCAGGGCTATGTCGTCGCCCCGCGCGACTGGCGACGCGCGGCGCATAAATGCGCGGATGCCATCTATGCCCGCCTGTCGGGCGAAAGCCCCTTCTTCGACAGCCGCATCGCCTATATCGCCGAAAGCGGCCCCAAGGGGAACCGGACCAAACGGCTCGCCATCATGGATTCGGACGGCGCGAACCACCGCTTCATCACCAACGGCCAGTCGATAGCGCTCACCCCGCGCTTTTCACCCGATTACAAATCCATCGTCTATGTCAGCTATCTGGGCAGCCGGGTCCGCCTCTATGTCTATGACATCGGCACCGGACAGCAGCGCCTTGTAACGGAAAGCAACAACCCGACCTTCGCGCCGCGCTGGTCGCCCGATGGCCGCAACATCCTCTTTTCCATGGCGGCGGCCGGCAACACCGACATTTATCGCGTCTCCGCCAATGGCGGATCGCCGGTGCGCCTCACCAACTCGCCCGGCATCGACGTGGGCGGCAGCTATTCGCCCGACGGCAGCCGCATCGTCTTTGAAAGCGACCGGTCGGGCGGGCAACAACTCTATGTCATGAATGCGGACGGGTCGAACCAGCGCCGGATCAGCCATGGCGGCGGCCGCTATGCGACGCCGGAATGGAGCCCGCGCGGAGACCTCATCGCCTTCACCAAGCTGTCGGGCGACTTCAAGATCGCGGTGATGTCGCCCAATGGCGATAATGAGCGGATCCTGACCAATGGGTGGCAGGATGAACAGCCCACCTGGTCGCCCAATGGGCGCGTGCTGCAATTTTTCCGCACGACGCCGGGCCGCCAGGGCACCAGCCAGGTGTGGCAGGTGGACCTGACCGGCGTCAACGAACGGCGCATCCCGACGCCGCTCAGCGGCTCCGACCCGGCCTGGGGACCGCTGCTTCCCTGACCGGGCCGCCGGAACCCAATCGTCTTGACAGCGTAACGATGTTTACAGACCCTGTCGCCGCCCCCTCCCCTTCAAGCCGGGCGGCAGACAGCGCAACAAGGAGACCTTGTGATGAAATTGTCCCGCACCGTGCTCGCCGCAAGCGCCATCATCGCCCTTGCCGCCTGCTCGAAAAAGCCGCCGGCCGAACTGCCCCCCGCGCCGGGCGGCACGGACGCTGGCAGCACCATGCCCACAGGCCCCGCCACGCCCGCCGGACCGCGCAAGGGCAGCCAGGAAGATTTCGTCGCGTCCGTCGCCTCCGACCGCATCTTCTTCGGCCTCGACCAATATGATGTTGATGCTGAGGATCAGGCGACACTGCAAAGCCAGGCCGCCTGGTTGCAGCAGAACCCATCGGTTCGCGTCACGATCGAGGGCCATGCCGACGAACGCGGCACGCGTGACTATAATATTGCGCTCGGTGAACGCCGCGCCAATGCCGCCAAAAACTATCTCGCCTCGCTCGGCATCGATCCCGGCCGGATCACCACCGTCAGCTATGGCAAGGAACGCCCCGCCGCGCTCGGCTCCGACGAAGCCGCCTGGGCGCAGAACCGCCGCGCGGTGACGGTCACGATCCAATATTGATCCGGGCGCTTCGACCCGACGACATGATGGCCCGCCGATCGCCCCTGATCGGCGGGCCTTTTCGTCCGCCGCAACAAATCTGCTGACAACGCCGCCAAATTGCCCGATACCCTTTCCGATATATGGGACGCGCCCGCCATATGGGACGCGCAAGGGGCAAGCATGGCGACACAGCATCAGGACGACAAACAGGAACAGGGGGTCAAGGGCACGCAGACCTTGATGCGGGCGCTCGACATCATGGACGAAGTGATCGACGGGCCGATCCGCGCCGCCGACCTGGCCCGCAAACTGGGCATGAGCAAGACCACCGCCCACCGGCTGGTGCAGGCGCTGCGCTCGCGCAACTATCTGTCGGTCACGCGCGACGGCTTCGCGCTGGGGCCGAAGTTATTGCAGCTGGGCGTGCTGGCGACCGAACAGATCGACTATGTCCGGGTCGCCCGCCCCTTCATGGAATTATTGTCCGAACGCACCGGCTTCTGCGTCTTCGTGGGCAAGCGGGAGGGCGAATTTTCCCGCCATCTCGACCGCGTCACCGGCACGCAGCGTCTGCGCGTCGCCACCGCGCCGGGCGACCGCCGCCCCATCGCGGAAACCGGCATCGGCAAAGCGTTGCTGCTCGACGAGGATGAGGAGACGTGGCAGCGCCTCTATGTCGAGGCCAAGGGCGGTACCGCCACCAAGGCGCAGATCGACCGGTTCCTCAAGGACATGCGCGCGCACAAAGCGCGTGGCATGGTGTTGCATGACAGCGAGCTGGGCGATGGCGTACGGTCCATCGCGGTCCCGATCCGCGATGCCAAGGGCCAGATCGGGATTGCCATCTCGATCGCCAGCGCGGCGCATTATCTGACCGACGATCTGCGCCCCGACCTTGCCGAACAGGTGCGCCGCGCCGCCGAACAGATCAGCGGCGCCGTGGGCTACGCCGCGCCACGCTGACGCGGGCCACCCCGACAAGAAAAAGGGCGCGGTCCACAGATGTGACCGCGCCCTTTAGGTTTCGGGAGGATTGGGGGATTACATCCGGTAGGTCACGCCGAAGGTGAAGGTCCGGCCGATCCGCGTTTCGAACAGCGTGTCCTGACGCTGGCTGTCGATATAAAGGCGGTTCTGTTCATCGGTCAGGTTTTGCGCCTCGACGATGATCTTCAGCCGGTCGGTCACATTGTAGCTGGCCGACGCATCCATGTAGAAGGTCTTGGCATTGCCCTGAAGATCGCTGCCCGGCGACGCCGGGATGCCGCGGATGAACTTGTCGCGGAAATTGCCGGTGGTGCGGATGGAGAACTTGTCATCCTCATAATAGAGCGTGCCCGACGCGGTATTTTTCGACAGGCCGACCAGGTCCGCCGTGGTTGTGACCGTTGGCGTACCGTTCACACTGGCAAGGATATAGTCGATCTTCGATGTGACATGGGTGTAGTTGGCCAGCACGCCGAAATTACCCAGGAACCCGTCCAGGAAGGTGAAGGGAATCTGCGCATTGAGCTCGATGCCCTTGAGCGGCCCGCCCGGCGTGTTGAAGGGCTGCGACACGGTGAACAGCTCGGTCGGTGCGGTGTTGGTCCCGTCCAGTAGCTCGATCGGCAGGCCCAGTTCGTTGAACGGGATCTGGCTGTTCACATTCTGGATGAAGCTCTTGATGTCCTTGTAGAAGAAGGCAGCCGACAGCAGCGATCCGGGGCGGAAATACCATTCCACCGCCACGTCGAACGTGTTGGCGCGAATGGGGTCGAGGAAGGGGTTGTTGACATTGCCGACGCGGGTCACGCCGTTGACGCCGCTGGTGGGCGTAAGCAGCCCCAGTTCCGGACGCGCCAGCACCTTGGCACCCGACAGGCGGACAAGGACGTTGCGCACCGGCTCGATCACGATATTCGCCGACGGCAGCCAGTCGTCATAGCTGTTGGTGGCCGCGGCGAACTGCCCGCCAAGGCCGGTGGGCGATGTCGCGCTGGACACGGTGATATAGCCCGACGAGCGCATGTCGGTCTTGACGTAGCGCACGCCGATGTCGCCGCGCACGCCAAAACCGATCGCCTCCTCCAGATCGAAATTGGCCATGATGTAGCCGCTCATCACCTCTTCGCGGACCCGGCTGTCGCCGCCGCCGCATTCGACGCCGCAATAGCGCACCGAATCAAAGCCGAAGGTGTCGGCCCATTTTTCCGGGTCGATCGCTGCCCAGCTGGACGGCGCGCCATTGCCCCACAGCTTGTCAACGCCCGTGATCGACCGCGTAAGATCGGCCAGGCTGGTACCGGCCGGCAGCGGCTGCATCACCAGGTCTGCCGAATAGGGCCGCAGGAAGGTCGATTTGAAATCGCTGCGGCGATATTGCCCGCCCGCCCGGAAGGACAGCGCGTCATTAACCGTCCATTTCAGGTTCATTTCGCCGGTCATGTTGTCGGTGGTGTTCTTCGACGGCTTGCCCTGATAGCTGAAGCCGCCAAGGACCGTGCCATCGGGCCGACCCGGCGCATAGTTGAAGCTGGCCGGATCATTGACGTCGATGCCGAAGCCCAGAACGGGCGTCGTGCCGCCATCGCGGAAATCGATGGTGAAGCCATCAGTGTCGATCGCGTCCATATAGGTTTGCAGGCGCTTCTTGCCGTCCCAGATCGACCGGTTGAAGCCGACGATGCCGCTCACTTCCAGATTGTCGTTGAGGCGACGGCGGAAATTGAGGTTCGCCTGCTTGAAGGTCGATACGAAATTGTCGACCAGTCCTTCCGACCGCACATCGACGCCGTCGAACGCGCCATAGACGAGCGAGCCATTCTCATCGAATTCGACATCGCGTACCGACGTCATCGGCTGACCATTATTGGACGCCGACCGCGCGAAGGAGACAGCGCCGATATAATTGTCGCGCCGCGTGACTTCGAACCGCGAATAAAGCAGGTCGAGCGAAATGTCGGTGTCGTCGTCGGGATTGAATTGCAGCGTCAGCGATCCGCCGATCCGTTCCTGATCCTGTTCGCTGTTGAGGTAGCGCGGCAGGCGCGGCAGGAAGGCGCCGCTGCCCGGCGTATTGGGCAGGTCGTCGCGCCGCAGGTCCTGGATCGCCTGATAGGCGGCAGGGTCGCTGGTGCGTGGATTGCCTGTACTGCAATTTTCCGCCGTTACACCGCGCAAGAGCAACTGCTCGGGCGTCTGGCCGGCGGTATTGATCGGCGCGCCGAGCGGCGAACAGAAGCCGCCATTGGTATTAGCCGACAATATATCGACCGCTGAATAGCCTACTTCGCGGATATTGCGCTTCTGATAGGCGATCGAACCGAGGATGCCGAAGCCGCTGTCGCCGAATTTCTTGGAAATCAGCATCGACGCGCGCGGATCGACCTGTTTCGACAGTTCGTTATAGACGCCGCGCGCGGTCATGGAGAGGACAAAATCGTCCTTCTGGTCCATCGGTTTGGGCGCGGACAGGTCCACTGTCGCGCCCAGCGATCCTTCCTCCACATCGGCCGACGGGGTCTTGCGCACGGTCAGCGCGGAGAAGATTTCGGTCGGGAAGACGTTGAAATCGAAGCTGCGGCCATTATTGCCCGCGCCATAAATGTCCGACGAACCGGTCTGCGACGTGCCTTCCATCCCGTTGATCCGTACGCGGGTGAAGCCGGCGCCCAGGCCGCGCACCGAAATATTGCGGCCTTCGCCGCCGTCGCCACGCGCCAGCGCCACGCCCGGCACGCGCTGCATCGATTCCGCCAGGTTGGAGTCAGGGAATTTGCCGATATCTTCGGCCACGATTGAATCGATCGCCGCGGCTTCCTGCCGCTTCATGCCCAGCGCGCTGTCCAGCGACGCGCGGAAGCCGGTGACGACAATGTCCGCTGTGTCCTGCTGTTCTGCCTGTTCCTGCGCAGCGGCGGACGCGCCGATCATCATGGTCGAAATCATCGCCAGCGCCGACACCCGGCGCGCGAACATGGCACGTGTCACCTGAACAGACATAAATCCTCCCCTTCGATTCCGGCCTTTCCCGGAAGTCCCGCTATATGGAACCATTGCTCAATTTATACGGATTCGCGCGTCAATGCCATAGAAATCAACATATGACTAATAATCCCACATCATGAACTGCATGAAGGATAAAGGCCTTGTCGTTTCGGCAAGTCCCGATATATGGTTCGCAAAACTATTTAACGGGACGGAGAATCCCTTTTGAGGATATTGGCCCCACGTCATCCCGCCAGGCGCGGGCCGCACCCATCGCCGCCTCTGCACGGGCGGTCGGCTTGGGGGAATATGCCGACCTCGGCATATTCCCCCATTTTGCTTCCTTACCGGATGTGCAGCCCGGCATGAGTCTGCCGCTCTTGCTGATCGCCATGGCCGCTGCCGCGCCGGCTTCCCTCCATTTCGACCTCAGCGACCAATCGCCGCAGCGCCATCAGGTCTATCAGCCCGGCGGGCATGGCATGGAGCCGGGCGCGACGGAGCGCGACTATCTGTTTTCCGTTGCGCTGCCGGAGGGCAATTATCGCGTGACGGTGCGGCTGGGCAGTCGCACATCGGCCGGCAACACCAGCGTCAAGGCGGAAGCACGGCGGTTGATGCTGCGCAATATCGCCACGCGCAAGGGCCAGTATGTAGAGCGCAGTTTCCTGGTCAATATCCGCACCCCCGCGCTGCCGCCGCCCCCTGAAAATGCGCCCGGTGGCGCGCGGGTGCTGCTGACGCCGGGCGACCGCGCCGAATATACATGGGATGACAAGCTGACGCTGGAATTTCTGGGCCAGCCGCGCGTCGCCTCGCTCGACATCGCGCCGGTGGATGCGCCCACGCTGTATCTGGCCGGCGATTCCACCGTTACCGACCAGTTTGCCGAGCCGGCTGCCAGTTGGGGCCAGATGCTCCCCGCGATGCTGGACGATCAGGTCGCGGTCGCCAATCATGCCAAGTCCGGCGCGACGATGAAAAGCTTTTCCAGCGACCTGCGCCTGGCGAAATTGCTGTCGGGCATGAAGGCGGGCGACTGGCTGTTCATCCAGTTCGGGCATAACGACCAGAAACGGCAATGGCCGCAAACCTATGTCGATCCGCAGACCACCTATCCCGCCTGGCTGCGCGTCTACATCGCCGAAGCCCGGCGGCGCGGCGCGCATCCGGTGCTGGTCACATCGCCCGAGCGGCGCAATTTCGACGCCGGGGGCCGGATAGAGGACACGCTGGGCGCCTATGCCGATGCGATGCGCCGTGTCGCTCGGGAAGACGGCGTGCCGCTGATCGACCTGAACGCTGATAGTCGCGCCATCTATGAAGCGCTTGGTCCTGACGTCGCCCCCACTGCCTTCAACGATGGCGGCCGCGACAAGACGCATCACAATAATTATGGCGCTTTCCTGTTGGCTAGCGCCGTGGCGCAGCGGATCCGGACGATCCTTCCCGATCTTGCGCCGCACGTTACGGCGCCGGCATTCGATCCGCGCCATCCGCCGAGCGCAGAGCAAATCGCCATCGTGCCCAGCCTGATCCACAGCGATCAGCGCCCGGCCGGCAATTGAGCATGATGGCGATGAGCCGCCGCGACGTCGCACTGGGCCTGATCGCCGGCGGCTTTGCCAGCCTGCCTTTCCCCGCCCATGCCGCGCGCCAGTTCGACGTGCGCGATCATGGCGCGCGCGGCGACGGGCGGACGATCGACAGCGCCGCGATCAACGCCGCGATCCTGGCCGCATCCGCGGCCGGCGGGGGCACCGTCATCGTGCCGCGCGGGCGCTATCTCTGTTTTTCCCTGCGGCTGCAAAGCCGCGTCACCCTGTTGCTGGCGGACGGCGCGGTGATCGAGGCGGCCGACCCTGCCCGTCATGCAGGGCGCTATGACCTGCCCGAAGACGGCATCGACCAGCTCTATCAGGATTTCGGCCACAGCCATTGGCACAACAGCCTCATCTGGGGAGACAATGTCGAACAGGTGGCGATAACGGGGGCGGGCATGATCCATGGCGTGGGCCTCACCCGCGATGGCCCCGGCGCGCGCTGGAAGACGCAGGCCGGCGAACGGCCGCTGTCCATGGCGCAGATGACCGATGCCGATATCGCAAGGCTGGAACCGGACGCGGCGAAGATGCACGGCCTTGGCAACAAGGCGATCGCGCTCAAAAATGGCCGCGACATTCGCCTGTCGGGCTTCACGATCCTGAAGGGCGGGCATTTCGCCATCCTCGCCACCGGAACGCAGCGGCTGACGATCGACGGCCTTTCCATCGACACCGATCGCGACGGCATCGACCTCGACTGCGTGCGCGATGTGCTGGTGGAACGCTGCCGCGTCAATTCGCCCAATGACGACGCCATCGTGGTCAAGAGCAGCTATGCGCTCGGCCGCGCCATCGCAGCGGAAAATATCCTGATCCGCGATTGCGACGTGTCGGGCTATGACATGGGGTCCATGCTGGACAGCACGCGCGGCACCACCCAGCAGGTCGCCCCAGATCAGGACCGGGTCACGGGCCGCATCAAGCTGGGCACCGAAAGCAATGGCGGCTATCGCAACATCCGGATCGAGGATTGCCGCTTCACGCGCTCCCGGGGCCTCGCGCTGGAAACCGTCGATGGCGGAGCGATGGAGCATATCGTCGCCCGCCGCCTCACCCTGCGCGACGTCACCACCGCGCCGCTGTTCCTGCGCCTCGGCGACCGCCGGCGTGGGCCGCAGGACACCGGCATCGGCATGATTCGCGACGTGGAAATCAGCGAAGTGGACGCGCGCGGCATCGACCATCGTTTTCCCGCCGCGCTGGCGGGCCTGCCCGGCCACCCGATCCGCGACGTGGTGCTGCGCGACGTCCACCTGGCTTATGCCGGCGGCGGGACGGCGCAGGACGCCGCGCGTCGCCCGGCCGAACTGGCCGACGCCTATCCCGAACCCAGCATGTTCGGCGTACTGCCCAGCTGGGCGCTCTGGGCACGGCATGTCGAGGGGCTGACGCTCGACCGCTTCACTGCGACGACCAAAGCGCCCGATGCGCGGCCGCCGTTGCTGCTCGATGACGTCGCCCGTCTCACCATACGCGACACGCCTTTGGCTGATTGACGAACATATGGGACACTGCTACCAAATATCGGTCTAAGGTTCCATAATATGGTTCATCGAGGGGAAGCCATGACGATCCACGCCTTCAAGATGCAGCTCAAGCCCGGCGTGGTCGAGGAATATCGCCGTCGCCATGACGAGATATGGCCCGAACTGTCTGCTTTGCTGTCCGAATCGGGCATCCATGACTATTCAATCTTTCTGGATGAAGACACGCTCAGCCTCTTTGCCGTGCTCAAGCTGCGTGCCGACAACAGCCGCGACGCCCTGCCCGATCATCCGGTGATGAAGCGCTGGTGGGACTATATGGCGCCGCTGATGGAAGTGCAGCCGGGCAACCAGCCGCGCGAATGGCCGCTCCCCCTGCTGTTCCACATGGATTGACGGCACACCCATGCGCACCCTGATCGCCGCCCTGCTGCTGGGCTCCTCACTCGCTGCCGCACCCCTGCCCGTCCGCGCGCAGGAAGCCCGGCCCACCGCCAACCTGTCCGCGCCGGTCAAGACGTTCGGCCGCGTTTCCTATGACGCGCGCTCGCTGATGATCGATGGCAAGCGGGCCATCATCTGGGGCGGGGAATTCCATCCCTTCCGCCTGCCTTCGCCCGATCTGTGGCGCGACATCCTTCAGAAGATGAAGGCCAGCGGCTTCAACACCGTCGCCCTCTATTTCGACTGGGGCTATCACAGCCCGAAACAGGGCGTTTACGACTTTACCGGCATCCGTGATCTTGACCGGCTGCTGACGATGGCGGAGGAAGAGGGCCTCTACGTCATCACCCGCGCCGGCCCCTATGTGAATGCGGAACTGACGCGCGGCGGCTTTCCGGGCTGGCTCGTCAACCAGCGCGCCCGCGCCCGCACCGACGATCCCGATTATCTCAAGGCGGCCGACGAATGGCTGAGCCACATCAATCCGATCATCGCCCGGCATCAGATCAATGCGGACCCCAAGCGCAAATATGGGGTCATCCTGCATCAGATCGAAAATGAGCTGGCGCTAACCACGCCGGCGCAGCGGCGCTACATGGACCATATCTTTGCCAAGGCACGCGCCGACGGCATCACCGTGCCGATCTTCCATAACGATCAGGGCCGCAACGGCTATTGGGTGCCGGAAAGCAGCCAGGTGGACAAGGTCGTCCACGGCCCCAACGATATGTATGCGTTCGACGGCTATCCCGGCGGCACCTGCACGGTGGAGGGCGAACCCACGCGCGGGTCGGCCGCGCCCGACTGGGGCTATTATGGTCCGGGCGGCCCAAAAGGCGGCGCATCGGCTTCCCCCGACACGCCCGGCTTCCTCGCCGAATTTGGCGGTGGCTGGTTCGACTATTGGGGGTCGAACGGCGGCTATGACTGCAACGCGATCCAGCGCGGCAAGCGGTTCCAGCGCGTCTTCTATGGCACCAACCTGGCCAACGGCATCGGCATCCAGAGCTTCTACATGACCTATGGCGGCACCAGCTGGGGCTGGCTGCCCGCCCCGGTCGTGTTCACCAGCTATGATTATGGCGCGGCCATTTCCGAACCGCGCGCGCTGCGTGAGAAAGCGGAGGAGATGAAGCAGCTGGGCGGCCTCATCGCCTCTGTCCCCGACCTAGCCGGCATGATTCCCGCCGGCGCAGTCCAGATCAGCGATCCCGACATTCAGGTCTATCATAACAAGAGCCCGGAAACCGACACCCGCTTCCTGATGGTGACGCACAAGCCGTCTAATGGCCAAAGCCGCGACAGCTTCAGCTTCACCGCCGACCTGCCCGATGGCCGCTATACCGTGCCGATGCAGCTCAATGGCTTCGACGCCAAATGGCTGATCGCCGGCGCAAATCTGGGCGGTCAGCGGCTCGTCTATTCGACATCGGAGCTGCAATCGGCACAGGCCATGGGCGACCGCGACGTGCTGCTGTTCTACGGCCGTGCGGGCGAACCGGGCGAAACCGTCCTGCGCTACGCCTCCGCGCCCCGCGTGACGTTGATCGAAGGACAGGCGACCAGCGCCTTTGACGCGGGCAAGGGCGACCTCAAGATCACATATACCCATCAGGGCCGCGCGATATTGCGCGTCGAAGGCGGCGGGCGTCCCCCGCTTACCCTCATCCTTGCCGATGAAGCCGAAGGGGCGCGCTACTGGCGGCGCGACGGGATGCTGGTGCGCGGCCCCGCCCTGCTGCGCGATGCGTCGGTGCGCGGCGGCACGCTCGCGCTCACCGGCGATACCGCGCAGGACAGCCCGCTCGAAATCTGGGCGCCTGCCGCCGTGCGCGCCGTCACATGGAATGGCGCCCGGGTCGCAACCGCCGCCACGCCGGCTGGCAGCATCGCCGCCAGCCGGCCGCTCGCAGGACCTGCCGACATTGCCCTGCCGCCGCTCACCGACTGGCGCATGGCCAAGGGCTCGCCCGAATCCGATCCCACCTTTGACGACAGCGCCTGGCAGGCGATCGATCGCCGCGCCTATGCCAGCATCACCGCCCGTCCCGATGGCCAGCCCAACATGCTGATGGACGCCTATGGCTTCCATGAAGGCGACGTCTGGTATCGCGGTCGCTTCACCGGCACGCCCGACGCAAAGGCGCTTTCGCTTTTCTACGGCGCGGGCGGATCAGGCCTCGTCCAGGCATGGATCGACGGCCGGTTCCTGGGCGAAGCGGAAACGCCCCATGGCCTCCCCCGCCCGATCACGACCGGCACGGCCCGCTTCGCCCTGCCCGCGAGCGCACAGTCGGGCGATCATGTCCTGTCCGTCATGGTCCGCAACAATGGCCATAATTGGGACCTAGATTCCGACGATTTCCACAAGGAAGCGCGCGGCCTTGTCTCCGCCTCGCTGGAAGGCGGCCCGTCCGGCCGCAGCTTCGCCGTGCCGATCGACTGGAAGATCCAGGGGCGCAAGGGCGGCGAGACGCTGGCCGACCCGGTGCGGGGCGTCGCCAATAATGGCGGCCTGTATGGCGAGCGGATGGGCTGGCACCTGCCTGGCTTCGACGACAGCGCATGGGCGAAAGCCAGCGTCCCCGCGCCACAGGCGATGGCAGGCACCAGCTGGTTCCGCACCGCCTTCACCCTTGCCGTGCCCAAGGGGCAGGACGCGACCATTGGCCTGAGCTTCGGCAATCCCGACACGCCACGGTCGCCGGTTCGCTATCGCGTGCTGATCTTCGTCAACGGCTGGAACATGGGCCAGTTCATCGCCCATATCGGCCCGCAACGCACCTTCCCCATTCCCGAAGGCATCCTCAATCACCGGGGCGAAAATCATGTCGCGCTCGCCGTCACGTCGGACGGCGCGCCCGGTGACGCGCTGGAAAGCGTGCGCCTCGTCACCCTTCGCAACGTCAAAGGCGGTCTGCCCGTGCAGATGGTAACCGCGCCAAAAGCACCTTCAGACCTCAAGGAGATCAAATAACGTGGCCGCTCTCAATCATGACGTCCCGCGCAGCCAGGTCGTCGATTCCATCGGCCGGCTGATGGACAATCTCGTCAACATCAAGGACGAGACCGGCGAATTCCTGCTCCATCTGGACGATGGCCGCATCATCGACACCAAGGGCTGGGCCGGATGGGAATGGACCCATGGCGTCGGCCTGTTCGGCATGTGGCGCTATTATGAGCAGACCGGCGACCAGACCGCGCTCGCCATCATCAAGCAATGGTTCGAGGATCGCTTTGCCGAAGGCACGCCGACCAAGAATATCAACACGATGGCCCCGTTCATCACGCTGGCCTATCTGTACGAGCATGAGCCCGACCCGCGCTATATCCCCTATCTCGACACCTGGGCCGAATGGCTGATGGCGCCCGATGGCCTGCCCAAGACCGAAGAGGGCGGGTTCCAGCATATCGTCTATAATGACGAAAATCCCGGCGAAATGTGGGACGACACGCTGATGATGTCGGTCCTGCCGCTGGCCAAGATCGGCCTGTTGCTGAACCGCCCCCATTATATCGAGGAAGCCAAGCGCCAGTTCCTGGTCCACATCAAATATCTGTTCGATACCAAGACCGGCCTGTGGTTCCACGGTTGGGATTTCAACGGCCGCCACAATTTCGCGCAGGCGCTGTGGGCGCGCGGCAATTGCTGGGTGACGATCGCGATCCCTGAAATCATCGAGATTCTGGACCTCAAGGATGGCGACTTCTTCCGCACCTTCCTGATCGACACGCTCGCGGCGCAGGTAAAGACGCTTGCCGAGACGCAGGACGCGGAAACCGGCCTGTGGCACACGCTGATCGTCGATCCGACCAGCTATCTGGAAGCTTCGGCCACCGCCGGCTTTGCCTATGGCATCCTCAAGGCCGTGCGTAAGGGCTATCTGCCCCGCCATTATGAGGATGTCGGCATCAAGGCGGTGCGCGGCGTGCTCGCGAACATCGACGAAGCCGGCGAATTGCAGCAGGTCAGCTTCGGCACCGCGATGGGCGACACCCAGCAATTCTACAAGGACATCGCGCTCACCTCCATGCCCTATGGCCAGAGCCTGGCCATTTGTGCGCTTGGGGAATTTCTGCGCACCTATATCTGACGCGGTCAGCGGCGGGAGGAAGGGAGATGGAAGGACCGTTCGAGCGCCGCTTTCTGCTGAAGGGCGCCGCCGGCATGTCGATGCTGGCGGCGCTTCCCGCGTTCGAGCCGAACCGCGCCTGATGCTGGCGCGGCTGTTCCTGATCCTGATGCTGCTCGTTGGCGGCGCACGCGCGCAGGCCGCTGACTGGGTCGGCGCCGCCGCCGGGCCAGGCAGCTTTCCGCTCGCGGCCGATGGCGCGGCCGCGCGGATCGTGACCGATCCCGCCGATCATGCGGTGGTCCAGATCGCCGCCACCGATCTGCGCGCCGACATCGCCAGGGTCACCGGCGCGTCCCCCGGCGGCACCGCACAGGTCTGGATCGGCACGCTGGGCCGCAACGCCGCCATCGACGGGCTGGTCGCCAGCGGTCGCATCGACGTTTCCCGCCTGCGCGGCGCATGGGAAAGCTTCCTCATCCAGACCATCGACCGCCCTGCGCCCGGCGTGCGGCAGGCCCTGCTCATCATCGGCAGCGACCGGCGCGGCACCGCCTATGGCGCCTATGAGTTGTCGCAGGCCATCGGCGTGTCCCCCTGGCATTGGTGGGCGGACGTCACGCCGCTGCATCGCGACGCGCTGCATGTCTCACCGGGCACCCGCCGCTTCGGCCCGCCTTCGGTGCGCTATCGCGGCATCTTCCTTAATGACGAGGATTGGGGGCTCGTCCCCTGGGCGGCAGGCACCCATGCCCCGGACGAACCGCCGCTTGGCCCCAAAAGCTACGCTCGGGTCTTCGAACTGTTGCTCCGGCTCAAGGCTAATCTGCTCTGGCCGGCGATGCACCGCATCACCCGGCCCTTCAACGCCGATCCCGCCAATGCCGCCTTGGCCGATCGCTATGCCATCGTCATGGGGTCCAGCCATGCCGAACCGATGCTGCGCAACAATGTGGGCGAATGGACTGCCCCGGTCGCCGATTTCGACTATGCGAAAAATCCCGGCGGCGTCGGCGCCTATTGGCGCGAACGAGTCGCGACTAACGCCCGCTATGAAAGCGTCTGGACGCTGGGGATGCGCGGCATCCATGACAGCGGCATGGTCGGCCCCACCAGCATGGCGGACAAGCGCGCAACGCTGGAGCGCATCTTCGCTGACCAGCGCGCCATGCTCCGCGACCATGGTATCGAACGCGCGCCGCAGGTGTTCATGCCCTATAAGGAAGTGCTCGACATTTATCGCGCCGGGCTGACCGTTCCCGACGACGTCACGCTGATGTGGCCGGACGATAATTTCGGCTATATCCGTCGCTTCCCCAATGCGGCCGAGCGCGCCCGGCCGGGCGGATCGGGCATTTACTATCATCTCTCCTATCTTGGCGCGCCGCTGTCCTATCTCTGGCTCTCCACCACGCCGCCCGCGCTCATCCGCGAAGAGATGGGCCGCGCCTGGGATCGGGGCGCGCGGATGATGTGGGTGGCCAATGTCGGCGATCTCAAGCCCGCCGAGCTTGCCACCGACTATTTTCTGCGCCTCGCCTGGGATGTTGAAGGGACGCGCGCGCGGCCGATCGACGATGTTGTCGCCCAATGGGCGGACGAGAACATCGCGCCGGGACAGGGCGCGCGGATCGCCCCGCTCTTTGCCGCCTATCACCGGCTGAACTTCGCGCGGCGGCCCGAACATCTGCAATGGTATCTGCCCGGTGAAAAGGCGCACCCCAGCCCGCTCGACATCGCGCAGGCCGATGCCCGGCTGGCCGAATTTGCGCGGCTGGAAGCGGCGACCGACGCCCTCACCCCGTCGATTCCTGCCGCGCGGCAGGATGCTTTTTTCGAACTGCTCGCCTATCCAGTGCATGCTTCCGCCGCCGCCAACCGCCGCGTCTTTGCCGCCGAAGCCCATGACCGGCTGCGCGATACCGACCTTGCCGGAGCGACGGCGCGGGGACGGATGGCCTGGGCGGCCGACGCACAGCTTCGCGCGCTGACCCGGCGCTATAATCGCGACCTTGCCGGCGGCAAGTGGCGGGGCATGATGGCGATGGAGCCGGCCGACGGCCAGTGGCGCAGCTATCGCATGGCCGCGCCGCTGCTGCCCTCAGCCGACGCGCCGCT
This sequence comes from Sphingobium soli, assembly GCF_020782245.1. Classification (GTDB taxonomy): domain Bacteria; phylum Pseudomonadota; class Alphaproteobacteria; order Sphingomonadales; family Sphingomonadaceae; genus Sphingobium; species Sphingobium soli. Next base: position 96,185 of record NZ_JAJGNP010000009.1, on the reverse strand, counting down.
GCCTGGACCCAGGTCCGGCGCCACGTCCCCCGCGCCCGCGCCGACCGTCGCGCCTATCATCGTCGCACCGGATCGTTTTGCCGTGTCGGCCGGCTGGCGCAAGGTGGATGGCCTTGGGCGGCAGGATGGGGTTCTGGCGAGCGATGGCAGCGGCGCAGCCCGCGTCCGGATCAATCTGCCCCAAGGTTCATGGCGCATGGTCGTCGATATACTCCCCACCTATGCCGACGCGGACGGTGGCCCGCTGCGTCTCGTCGTGGCGGTCGACGGCAGGCGTCAACGCATCGACATTCCCCGTACGACCGGCGACCGCGACTGGGCCGATGCGGTGCTGGACAATCGGATTACCATGCCCGTCCCCACGCGGCTTGACGGCGGCGCGCATCGCATAGCCCTTGAAGGCGCAGGAGAACCGTTGCTGGTGGAGGCGGTGCGGTTCCTGCCGGAACGGATGTTGGATGGCAGCTTGCACTAATTCCAAAATATGTGATAGCGACCCACTATATGACATTAGCTATGTCACGTGCGCGAAGATCAGGAAGAATGGGCGCATCGCATGACGAGGCGGAGGAACTGAATTGCCCGATATTGCCCCACCCGTGACGCGCCCGGTCCGCCTCCACAATTATCTCGCCTATGGCTCCAACGACGTGCTGGGCGCTGGGTCGATGGCGGTGATCTCGGGCTGGGTGCTGATCTTCTACACGCAATTTTGCGGCCTGTCCGCCGGCCAGGCGGCGACCATCTTTGCCGTGGCGCGCATCCTTGATGCCTTCGCTTCACCGATGATCGGCTATATTTCGGATCATTTCGGCGGCACCTGGCTTGGCCAGCGTTTCGGTCGTCGGCGCTTCTTCATCCTCGCGGCCATTCCCCTGCTGCCCAGCTTCGCGCTGATGTGGCTGCCAGGGCAGGGTTTCTGGTATTATCTCGTCAGCTATGTGCTGTTCGAACTGGTCTACGCGATGGAGATCATCCCGTTCGAAACGCTCGCCGCCGAAATGTCGAGCGACTATCGGACGAAAGCGAAATTCGCGGGGTCGCGGATTCTCTTCGGTCAGGCGTCCGCCATCCTCGCCGGCTTCCTGCCGCTCTGGCTGATCGAGGCGCTGGGTCGCGACAGCGCCGACACCTTCTTCTACATGGGCATCATCTTCGCCATCCTGTTCATGGCCACGGCGGGCCTGCTTTACGCATTCAGCTGGGAACGGCATCTTCCCGCCGAAGCCGCCGCCGCGGCGCGGGCCGGTCCACGCGCGGCCGGCGGGCCGGGTCAGGCTCTGAAGGCGCTCTACCGCAATCTCTTTTCCACCATGCGCATCCGCGCCTTCCGCCTGCATCTGGGCATGTATCTGGGCGGCTATATCAGCCAGGACATTTTCAACGCGGCCTTCACCTTTTTCGTGATCTTCGCGCTGGCCGGCTCGACAGCCATCGCCTCAGGGCTGCTAGGCACCATGTATATCGTCCAGTTCGTGGCGGTTATCATCGCGATCAACCTGGCGCTGCGCGCGTCCCCATCGCGCGCCTATCAGGTGGCGGCGGCGGATTTCGCGGTCGGCGCGCTCGCGCTGGTCGGCCTGTGGCTTTTGGGCGTGCCGGCCACATCGCCCTGGATCTGGCTGCCGATCATTCTGTCGGGCCTGGGGCGCGGCGCGCTCAACTATATTCCCTGGGCAACGTACAACTATATGGCCGACGTCGATGAAATCGTCACCGGCCAGCGACGCGAGGGCAGCTTCGCGGGCGTGATGACCTTCGTGCGCAAGGCGACCCAGGCGGCGGCGGTCGCGGGCGTCGGCTTCATCATGCAGGCGGGCGGCTTCGTGTCGGGCGCGCAGGTGCAGAGCGATCAAGCGATCCTGACCATGGCGCTGCTGCTGGGCGTCGGCACGGTGGGCTGCCTATCGGCAGGCATCTATATTTCCACCCGTTTCCGTCTCAGCCCCGCGACGCACGATATATTGATGCACGAAATAGAACATCTACGCAGCGGCGCACGCACCCCCAGCACCCCGGCCGCCGGCGCGGTGGTGGAGGATCTGTCGGGCTGGCGCTATGATCAGCTGTGGGGCAACAACCCGGTCGCGGGCGCCGCCGCGCGATAGAGGAAAAGGGAGATATCAAGGATGCGCAGCCTTCTATCCATCGGCCTGTTGCTGGCCCTGTCCGCTGCGCCCGCCCAGGCGCAAAGCTGGTCGCGCAGCTGGATGGCCGCGCCCTTGGTGTCCCGCACGCCACCGGAAAAACGCCCGGATCTTGGCAATCGCACATTGCGCCAGGTGGTGCGCATATCGACCGGAGGGACGCGCATCCGTCTGCGCCTCTCAAACGAGATGTCGACGCAGCCGCTGCTGCTGGGCGCGGTCCATGTCGCACTGGCCGGCGACAATGGCGAAACGCTGCCCGGCACCGATCATGTCGTGACCTTCAATCAGGCCCAGGGTGCGACCATCCCCGCCCGCGCGCCGCTGCTAAGCGACCCGATCGCGATGCCGGTCAAGCCGCTGACCCGCCTCACCATCAGCATTCACCTGCCCCAGGGCGCGCCGGACGCCACCGTGCACAGCTATTCGGCCGCCACCGGCTGGACCGCGCCGGGCGACCAGACCGCCGCGCCGCGCATGACTGACACGACGACGCTCGGCCCGCGCGTCATCATTGCCGGCGTGGAGGTCGAAAACCGAAAACCCGCCCGCACCATCGTCACGCTGGGCGATTCCATCACCGACGGGGTGCGCGCCACGCCCGACAGCAATCGCCGCTGGCCCGACCTGCTGGCCGAACGCCTGCAAAAGGCCGGCATGACGCTGACCGGTGTCGCCAATGCCGGCATCAGCGCCAACCGCCTGCTATCCGAAGCCGATGGGTATAACGCCCTTGCGCGCTTCGACAGCGATGTGCTGGCGGTACCGGGAGTCAGCCATGTCATCATCCTGGAAGGCGTCAATGATCTGGGCGCGGCCGCGCGCGAACAACGCCCCATGCTGCCGCCTGCGACCATCATCGGCGCCTATCGGCAGATGATCGCGCGCGCCCATGGTCGCGGCGTGAAGGTGATCCTGGCCACCATCCTGCCCTATAAGGGCGCTGGCTATTGGAGCGAACAGGGGGAGGCGACGCGCGTCGCCGTCAACGACTGGATCCGCACCACCAGTGAAGCGGATGGCCATGTCGATCTCGCCAAGGCGGTCGCCGATCCGGCCGACCCCGCGCGCATGGCCAAGCCCTATGATGTGGGCGACGCGCTGCATCCCAATGATGCGGGCTTTGCCGTCATGGCCGACGCCATCGACCTGGCCCTGCTGCGATGATCGCATCGCTGTTGCTGATGGCGATGGCGGCATCCAGCGCGCCGGTTGCGCCAAAACCGCTCTATCGCGACCCGGTGCATGACGGCGCGGCGGACGCATCGACCGTCTACGACAAGGCGACGGGCGAATGGGTGATGTTCTACACCAATCGCCGCGCCGACCTGCCCCGCGCCGACGAAAAGGATGTGCGCTGGGTGCATGGCACCGCGATCGGCACTGCGCGGTCGAAGGACGGCGCGCAGTGGCGGTACAGCGGCACGGCCGATATTCCCCAAGGCTGCACCGGTCCCACCTTGTGGGCGCCCGAAGTGCAATGGCTGGCGGGCCAGTGGCATATGTGGCTGACGGTCGTGCCCGGCGTCTTTCGCGACTGGAATGCGCCGCGCTACATCGTCCATCTGACCAGCCCCGATCTTGCGTCATGGACTTGCGGCGACCGGCTCGATCTCGGGTCGGACCGCGTCATCGACGCCAGCGTGCTGGCGCTGGGCCAGAGCCACTACCGCCTCTTTTTCAATGATGAGCGGCAGAACAAGGCGATCGTCACCGCCGACAGCCCGGACCTTGTCCACTGGACGGTCGGGAAGCGGCTGACGCAGACGCCGGGCGAAGGCCCCAAGGCCTTTCGCTGGAAGGGGCGCACCTGGCTCATTTCCGACGCGTGGAAAGGGTTGCTGGTCATGCGATCCGACGATGGCGGCGACAATTGGATCACGCAGCCCGGCCATATTCTAGGCACGTCTGGCCGCCACCCCACTGATCGCGCAAAGGGCCAGCATCCCGACATCGTTGTTGCCGGCGACCGGGCCTATATCCTCTATTTCGTCCATCAGGATGGCGAGGATGAGGCGAAGGCCGACCCTGAATGGCATCGCCGATCCGTTATTCAGATTGCCGAACTCCAGGAAAAGAGCGGTATCATCAGCGTCGATCGCAACGCCCCCGTCACGATCCGCCTGACCCCCTGATCAGGGCCGATTTTCCTTTGCCTGTAAAATGGCTAAGGATCGGTCACGATGCAGAGAAACGACCGCAAGCCGCCCACGATCAAGGATGTCGCCGCCCGTGCCGGCGTATCGGTCATGACTGCATCGCGCGCCATAAACGGCAAGGCGCTGGTCAGTCCCAGCGCGCGGCAGGCCGTGGCGCGCGCGGTGGAGGCGCTGGGCTATGTTCCCAATGCGTCCGCGCGCGCATTGGCAGGCAGCGCCGACCGGCGCGTCGCCCTGCTCCACAGCAACAGCACCACATCGGCCTATCTTGGCGAATTGCTGCTCGGCGCTCTGGCTGAAGCGCCCCAGCGTCACCTGCATCTGGTGGTCGAACAATGTGCGCCCGGCGCCTCCGCGCAGGAGGTGGTCGATCAGGTCGCGCAGGCGCATGTGGCCGGTGTCATCCTGCCCCCGCCGCTGTGCGACTGGTCGGAACTGGTCGATCTCCTGACCCAGCGCGACATCGCCGTCGTGGCGATCGCGCCCGACAGAGACGGCCCGGACCGGCTGTCGGTCGGCACGGACGATAGACATGCCGCCTATGATCTTGCCCGCCACCTGATCGACCTTGGCCACCGCCGCATTGGTTTTATCGAGGGCAATCCGCGTCACCGCGCCAGCGCCCGGCGGCTACAAGGGTTTCGCGACTGCCTGGCGGATCATGGCATCGCGGTCGATGACGCGCTGGTGGCGGCGGGCGACTTTTCCTTCCGCTCGGGATTGGACGCGGCCGAACTATTGCTCGGCCTTGCAACGCCACCGACCGCGATCTTCGCCTGCAATGACGATATGGCGGCCGCCGCCATCACCGTCGCGCATCAGCGCCGGCTGAACGTGCCCGGCGACATCAGCATCTGCGGTTTCGACGACACGCCGCTCGCCAGCGCCATCTGGCCTGCGCTGACCACCATTCGCCAGCCTATCCGCGACATGAGCCGCGAAGCGATCGGCCTCCTCGCCATGCGGTTTCGCAGCCAGGACGAAGGCAGCGGAGACAGCATCGCCGCCGTGAAACTCGACTATCAGCTCATCCGCCGCCAGTCCGACGCCGTGCCCGCCCGGCATTGACCCCGGCTCACAGGAACCCTTGCTGTCGCAACCATGCTTCGCACAGGCGCGGCCAGAGCGACACCGGCAAGTCGGGCGTATCGAGCGCAAAGCCATGCGGCGCGTCGGCAAAGACATGCAGTTCCGCGCGTCCGCCCGCATCGCGCCATGCCCCTGCCAACCGATGGGCATTGTCCACCGGCACCACCGGATCATTGCCGGCATAGACGATGAAGGCAGGCGGGGGACCGGCCAGCAGCTGCGCGTCGGGCTGCAATGCATCATACAGCGCCTGCTTTTCCACCGGCGGCAGCGGCGGCTTGTCGGCGATGATCGTCCGCCCGCTGGCATTGGTGGAAATGGGCGCATAGCCGATCACCATGATGTCCGGCCGCTGTGGTGTCCCTGTCCCCCATTCGGCAGGATAGGCGGCCGCCAGGCAGGCGGCGAGATGACCACCCGACGAAAGGCCGACGACGCCCAGCCCCCGATCGGCAAGGCCGCTGCGACGGATCATCGCCATCGCCGCCATTGCGTCGTCCAGCGGGGCCGCCGGCCCGGTCCCGGCATGGGGAAAGCGGTGGATCAGGACGAAGGCATGATAGCCAAGGCCATTCAGCCAGCGCGCGACCTGCACGCCCTCCCGTCCTGCCATCAGCGCGGTGTACCCGCCACCGCCCAGCACCAGCATCGCCCGACCATTGGGGTGTTCAGGTGCATAGCCCAGCAGCACCGGTCGTTCGACGGCGCTGACGACGGCGGCCTCGGGCGCTGCGGCGTCATCCTCCAGCGTGAATGCGCCGCTGGCCGCCCCGTGCAGCGGCCAGATCAGATCAGCAGCCAGCATCGCGCGCTTCCATCGGGCAGCCATGGGTGGGATAGGCCTCGCCATCCAATTCCACCGCTTCGCGCACCACCTCCAGCCGGTCGCCCGCGTCACGCATTTCATAGAATTTCGCCAAGGCGCGCTTGAACGGGCGGTGCAGCACCAGCATCAGCCGCCCATCGAATGCGCGAAACAGCATGCCATGCCCGCTGTCCCGCTCGACCAGCGGTCCCAATTGCTCCCACGGCCCCGCCAGCGTCCCGCTGGTCGATCGCGCCTGCGCCTGGACATAACCGTCCTTGCCCCAGCTCGACCAGAGCATCAGCAGCGCGCCTGTCTTCGTGCGGAACAATTCCGGCCCGTCGGTGACATAGCCGGTATCGCCTTCGGGCTGCGTCTGCCCCACCACCCAGTCGGCGGCGTCGGCCCGGAACAGGACGCGCGGCTTGCCGGCAGGCGACAGATCGTCCTTGAGCGGCAGCGCCTCGATCGTGCCGACGCCCAGTTGCAGCCATTCATGCGCATAGACCATCCAGGGCTTGCCCGCCGCATCAATATGCAGCGTGCCGTCCAGCGTCATGGCATCCACCGGCGTCGGCGGCTCTCCGCGATTGATAAGGACATAAGGCCCCTCAATCCGGTCGGCCACCGCCAGCAGGGTCGCCCGCCGGTAAAGCGGGCGTTTGGACTTGGCTGGCAAGGCCGCCCTTTCATTGTGAAAGGTCGCGAACAGATACCAGCGGCCCTTCCAGCGATGCACTTCGGGCGCCCAGCCGCCATCATCGGCCCAGCTGCCCTGCGGCAGGGCGAATACCAGCCTGGGCCTTTGCCAATGGGCCAGGTCGCCGCTGGCATAGGCCATGATGCCGACCCGCCGATCGCCCGTGACCGCCGGGTCATTCTTCGAAAACAGCCAGTAGGTCCGGTTCGCGTCGTCCGCCACCACCCAGGGGTCGTGAATGCGCAGGTGCGACGTCAGCAAGGGCGCGTCGGCCGCCGCGGGCGCGGCAAGGCCCAGCAGCAGGGCGGCGACGAGCGTCCAGCGCATCACATCGCCAGCCTGTTGCCATAGCCGATGATGATCGTCGCCAGGATCAGCAGGCCAACGCCGCTCCACACCATGCGCCGCACGGCGGGCGCCGCGTCCTTCCACTCGCGAAAGGCAAAGCCCCAGCAGGTGCCGAAGATGATGATCGACGCCATGTGCAGCGTCCAGCTGGAAAAGCCGAAGCGACCCATCTGGCTTTCGCCCATGGTGTAGAAGAAGAACTGGAAATACCAGGCCGTGCCGGCGAGCGCACAGAGCAGGAAATTGGGGAGCAATGCGGGGCGTTGACCCGACGCATCCGCCGCACCAACCCATTGGCCTGCCGACTTGTTCTTCCTGATGAGCCAGGCGCACCAGAGTGCATTGGTGATCAGGCCGCCGAACATGACGATGCAGAGCGTCGGCAGGCCGACCCACAGCGGTCCGGTGCCCGCCGCACGGCTGAGTTCATTCACCGGCTGCCCGGCTGCAAGTCCGAAGGCAAAGCAACTGGACATGATGCCGGAGAAGATGGCGACCGCGATGCCCTTCTTGAAATCGAACTCTGCGACGGCTGCGGCCTTCTGATCGGCCGATAACGCTGCATCCTTGCGCGCGCCGGCCATAGCGACGACGACGATGCCCAATATCGTGACGGCAAGGCCGAGCAGCACGATCTGACCGTGTAGTGTGCCGGCAATCTCCGTTATGAACGTGCCCTCGACGATGGGGGGGATCAATGTGCCGAACACTGTGCACAGGCCCAGCACCACCGCCATGCCGAGTGATAGGCCGAGATACCGCATGGTAAGGCCATAGGTGAGGCCGCCAAAGCCCCAGAGGAAGCCGAAGAACACACACCAGCCAACCACGGACGAAGGCACCTGGGCCATCACACCCATCAGGTCGCTGGTCTGGATCGAGGCGAAGAACCAGGGCGCGATCACCCAGGAAAACAGCCCCCCCGTCAGCCAGAATATCTCCCAGTTCCAACGCTTTACGCCGCGATAAGGCACGTAGAAGCTGGCCGAAGCGAGACCGCCCAACCAGTGGAAGAGGACACCGAGCAGTGGATTTCCGATCATAGGTCAAGTTCCAGGCGATAAAGGCGATTGGCGTTGTCGCCGAACAGTGCGCGGCGGTCGGCTTCCGGAAAATCCGCAACGATGGCGTGATAGGCTTCCATATAGCGGTCGATGGGCGAGAACAGCTTGTCGGTCGGCATATCGCTGGCGAACATGCACCGTTCGACGCCGAATAGGTCGATTGTCTCGCGCACCAGATGCCCGATCGTCTCGCGGCTCCAGTCGCGCCGGATGAAGCCCATGCCCGACAGCTTGACCGCGACATGGGGCAGGCGGCTGAGCGCTTTCATGCCCGCGCGCCAATCCGACAGTCCATCAGGGTCGGTCAGCACCGGCATGCCCATATGGTTGATGATGACGGGAATGTCGGGATGCCGCTCGATCAGCGGGACGAGGCCCTGCATCTGTCCCGGATAGCATTGCAGGTCGAACGACAGGCCATATTTGGCGAGCAGCGCATAGCCCGCCTGCCACTGCGGATCGACGGTCAGGTCGACCGGGCCATAGGTCCGCTGCGGGTCGGCATGCCAGTTGACGATATGGCGGATGCCCCTGACGCGCGGATGTGTGGCCTGCGCGGCCAGCAGCGCGTCGACGTCCGGATCGTTGAGCGCGGCAAAGGCGACGATGCCGGTCGGCAGGCCTTCGATCCGGGCGAGGCCGTCCAGCCATTGCGTCTCGCGCAGCGCGCTGCCCGCCGCCGCGCCCGCATCGACATGCACCGCGCCCACGACATTCCAGCGGGCCAGGTCGGCGCGATATTGGGCGACGCCATAATCCTGGGCGATCGCCTCGACGCTGCCGTTCGGCCCCTCGTCGGAAAAGGGCGGGCTCAGCCAGTCATAGCGTATGTGGTTCAGGTCCCACAGATGGATATGCGCATCGACAAAGGGGATCATGAACCTCTCCCGTCATGGACATGCCGGCGCTCCGGCTCTTCCGGCCGGTCGCGCCGCGTGGCTTTGCAATTCAGAAGGTCGTGCGCCCGCCCGACGTGTCGAAGGTGGACGCCGTGGTGAAGCTGCATTCCTCGCTGGCCATGAAGCAGACCATCGCGGCCGATTCCTCGACCAAGCCAAGGCGTCCCATCGGGATTTTCGATCGCATATAATCGACCTGGCTTTGCGGCAGCTGGTCAAGGATCGGGCTTTCGAAGGTCGCGGGGGTCAGCGCATTGGCGATCACGCCCTTTCCCGCCAGTTCCTTGCCCAGGCTCTTGGTGAAGCCGATCACGCCCGCCTTGCTCGCGCTATAGGCGCTGGCGTTGGGATTGCCCTCCTTGCCCGCGACCGAGGCGAGGTTCACGATCCGGCCATAGCCATTTTCGAGCATGAACGGCACGACTTCCCGGTTGCAATAGAACAGGCCGTTGAGGTTGATGTCGATCACCCGCTGGAAACTATCGACCGGAAATTCCCAGACAGGTACGGTTGCCCCCGTGATCCCGGCCGAACAAATGAGGATATCCACCTTGCCCAAGGCTGCTGCGCTGTCCTTGGCGGCGGCCGCGACGGCGGCATGGTCTGACACATCCAGCGCGACCACATGGGTCGCGTCGATCTCCGCCTGCGTCGCCGCCAGCGCATCGCCGTTCAGGTCCCACAGCGCTACCGCGCCGCCTTCGGCAATGATGCGCGCGGCGACCTGCTTGCCCAGGCCAGATGCGCCGCCGGTGATGATCGCGTTACGGCCCGCGAAACGGCCGGCAAAAACGCTCATCCGAACACCTCGTCGCCCAGGTGGCGCCATTCCGACACCTGCTGGCGCTGCGTGCCCAGCTTCTCGATGCCCAGTTCCATGACGTCGCCGGCCTTGAGGTAGATGGCTTGCGGCTTCTTGCCCTCGCCCACCCCCGGCGGCGTGCCGGTGATCATCAGGTCGCCGGGATAAAGGGTGATATATTCGCTGACATAGGAAATCAGCTGCGCGACATTGAAGATCATCGTCTTCGTATTGCCGGTCTGCATCCGTGTCCCACTAACGTCCAGATACATGTCCAGATCCTGCGGATCGCCCACTTCGTCGGGCGTCACCAGCCAGGGGCCGACCGGGCAGAAAGTATCGTGGCCCTTGCCCTTGGACCATTGCGTGCCGCGCTGCTTCTGGTTGAAGCGCTCCGACACGTCGTTGACCAGGACATAGCCCGCGACTTTGGCCAGCGCCTCATCTTCGCTGACGAAGCGGCAGGTTTCGCCGATCACCACGCCCAGCTCGACTTCCCAGTCGCCGTGGGTGCTGTTCTTCGGCAGCACGACTTCGTCGTTGGGGCCGTTGAGCGAGGATAGCGCCTTCATGAACATCATCGGCTCGGTCGGGATCGGCAGGTTCGATTCGATCGCATGGTCCTCATAATTGAGGCCAATGGCGACGATCTTGCCGATGCCCTTGACCGGCACGCCATAGCGCGGTTCGCCCTCGACCAGCGGCAGCGACGCGACATCCGCGCCCTTCGCGGCGGCCAGCGCGTCGATCGTCAGTTCGGGCACCACGCCCGACAGGTCGCGGATCTTGCCATCGGCATCGATGATACCGGGCTTTTCCTGGCCACGCTGGCCAAAACGGCAGAATTTCATGGGGTCAGTCTCTCTTCTGTCGGATCAATGGGTGTAAGGGCGATGCATCGCGATGTCGGGGTTGAGGTCGACGCCAAAGCCCGGCTTGTCGAGCGCGCTCACCTTCATCCGGCCATTGTCCGGCACGGGCTCACCCAGCAATTGGGGGTGGAACATCGGCACAACCTCGGTCGGTCCAGGATGCATCATCAGGAACTCGGCGAAGGGCGAATTATGCCGGGTAATGACGAAGTGATAGCTGTAGACGGACGATCCGTGCGGCACGACCATCTTGCCATGGGCGTCGGCCAGCGCGCTGATCTTGAGCAATTCGGTCACGCCGCCGCACCAGCCGACGTCGGGCTGGATGATGTCGCAGCAGTCCATCTCCATCAGCATGCGAAAGCCCCAGCGGGTCGCTTCATGCTCGCCAGTGGTGACCAGCATGCCCTTGGGCACGTTGCGTTTGAGCTGCTGGTAGCCCCAATAATCGTCCGGGCTGATCGCCTCCTCGATCCATTTGAGGCCCAGATCGTGCGCGGCGATGGCAAGGCGGGTCGCATAGTCGACGTCCAGCGCCATCCAGCAATCCCACATCAACCAGAAATCGTCGCCGACCTTCGAGCGCATGTCGGCCAGTTCGGCGATGTTTTTCTTCAAGCCCTCAACGCCTTCGGCCGGGCCATGGTGCAATGGCATCTTGCCGCCGATGAAGCCGAATTCCTTCGCCTTGTCCGGCCGTGCGCCGGTGGCATAGAATATCAGTTCGTCGCGCACCGCGCCGCCCAGCAGATGATAGACCGGCTCCTGCCGCAGCTTGCCCAGCAAATCCCACAGCGCCAGGTCGACGCCGGAAATGGCGTTCACCACCAGCCCCTTGCGGCCGTAATATTGGGTCGAGAAATACATCTGGTCCCAGATCTTCTCATAATCGGTAGGCGCGCGCCCCTCCAGGAAGCGGGCGAGATGCTTTTCGACGATATAGGCGGCCGGTTCACCCCCGGTGGTGACAGCGAAGCCGACGGTGCCGTCCTCCGCCTCTATTTCCGCCACCAGCGTGCCCAGCACATTGATGCCGAAGCTCTGGCGCGACTGGCGATAGTCGGGATAGCGCGACATGGGCGTCGCGATATGATCGTCGATCCAGTGGCCCTCGCCCTGGTCATGATAATCCGCGCCGCCGCCGCGTACGGTAAAGGCCCGGACATGTTTGATCTTTGGCAAGCTCACGATCGGCACGCAGTCACTCCTTGAACCCCAATTGAACCCGACCCGCCGCCCGATCGTCCGGGCCAGTGCGGCAATTCATTGCAAATACGGGCGAACTCGCCCCAATCTGGACGAGCATGAGGGTCTGGCGCGATCGAGAAGAATCATGTCGGCCCCTCCTTCACCCTTGTTTTTCTCATTTTGTGGGATAGAGTGTTAGTAGATGAGACAAAATTCGTCAAACCCTGAATCAGGACAAAAGGCGGGAGGGCGAAAGGGCATGGCGGACGGCAGCGAAAAGGCCGAACCGGCGCGCGCTTCGGGATCGCAGACGCTGCAACGCGGGCTCGACCTGCTGGACCAGGTGATCGACGGTCCGGTCAGGCTCGCCGACCTGTCCGAACGCATGGGCCTCACCCGCTCGACCACGCATCGGCTCGCCAATGCACTGGTTGATCGCGGCTTCCTCACCTTCCTGCCGCGCGAAGGCTATCAACTGGGGCCAAAGCTGTTGCAGCTCGGTTTCCTCGCGCAAAGCCAGACCGACGTGGTGCAGATCGCCCGCCCTCATCTCGAAGCGCTCGCCGCTGCGAGCGAGGATGTCGTGCATCTCGGCCGGCTAGACAGCGACCATGCCCTCTATCTCGACAAGATACCCGGTCGCCGCCGGGTCGAAATCTCCAGTCGTATCGGCGATCGCCAGCCGCTCACCTCCACCGGCCTTGGCAAGGCGCTGCTGCTCGATGATCCCGAAGCCAATTGGCGACGCCTGTTCGACGCCGATCAGGCGGCCGGCACCCATCCGATCGACTATGACCTGTGGGTCGAAAGGATGCGTGGCTATGCCGTCGCCGGCCGCGCCTTCGACCTGGAGGAGAATGAGGACCAGATACGCTGCGTCGCCGCCCCCATCCGCGATGCGTCCGGCGCGATCGTCGCGGCCATCAGCCTGTCGAGCGCGGCGCAATATATGGACGACGCGCGGATGGACATGCTGACCGAAAATGTCCGCGCCACCGCGCAGAAAGTCAGTGCCGACCTGGGCTGGACCCCCGGCGTCAAATCCCCCCGCCGCCCGGTGCGGCGCTAACAATCAAGGAAACGCCCCCATGAAGCTGCTTGAAGGCAAGACCGTCCTCGTCACCGGCGCATCGACCGGCATCGGCCGCGCCGCCGCTATCGGCGCTGCGCAGCATGGCGCTGATGTCGCCATCAACTATGCGCATAGCGACGGCCCCGCGCAAAGCTGCGTCGAGGCGATCGAGGCGCTGGGCCAGCGCGCCATCGCGGTGAAGGGCGATGTCGCCGATCCGCAGACCGCGCAGGATTTCGTGGCCAAGGCCGTCGAAACCTTCGGCAAGGTCGACGTCATGGTCAGCAACGCCGGCATCTGCCCCTTCCACGCCTTTCTCGACATGCCGGTCGATGTGGTGGAACGCACGTTCAAGGTAAACCTGCATGGCGCCTATTTCATGGTGCAGGCGGCCGCGCAGCAGATGGTCAAACAAGGGCATGGCGGTTCGATCGTCGCCGTGTCCTCCATCTCGGCGCTGGTCGGCGGCGAGTTTCAGACCCATTATACCCCGACCAAGGCAGGCGTGCACTCGCTGATGCAGTCCACGGCGATCGCGCTCGGCAAGCATGGCATTCGCTGCAACAGCGTCCTGCCCGGCACCATCCTCACCGAAATCAACAAGGACGACCTCGCCGACCAGGAAAAGCGGGAATATATGGAAGCCCGCACCCCCCTCGGTCGCCTCGGCGCCCCCGAAGACCTGGCCGGGCCGATCGTCTTCCTCGCCTCCGACATGGCCGCTTATGTCACCGGCGCTGCGCTGCTGGTCGACGGCGGCATGTATGTGAATTTGCAGTAATCTTCATCGGTGGAAAAGATCGCAGCATGAGGATTGCCTGGAAAGCCGTCATCGCCTTCGCGGCCCTGCTGGCGCCCCTGCCCGCGCAGGCCGCGCGGCCGGGCGACACCATCCTGATCGCCGGTGATTCGACGGCCTCCGCCTACACAGGCGATCGCTATCCGCAGACCGGCTGGGGCCAGATGCTGCAATGCGGCCTGACGCCTGACGTGCGGGTGCTCAACCATGCGATGGGCGGCCGCTCCACCCGCACCTTCCTTGGCGAAGGACGATGGCAGGCGCTGCTGGCCGACATGATGCCGGGCGACACGGTGCTTATTCAGTTCGGCCATAATGACGCCTATCGCGCCAAGCCCGAGCGTTGGGCGCCGGCCCGCACCGAGTATCGCGACAATCTGCTGCGCTTCATCTGGGACGTGCGGATTGCCGGTGCCCATCCGGTGCTCCTCACGCCCGTCGCACGCCGCAGTTTCGGGGCGGACGGTCGGGCCAAGGCGGATTTCGCCGACTATAGCGCGGTGGTGCGCGAACTGGCGGCCAGCACGCACACGCCGCTCATTGATCTGGAATCGCTTTCGCGCGCCTGGGTGGACCGCGCCGGGCGCGACGGATCGAAAGCCTATTATCTTCACTACAGCCCGCAGGACCACGCCCCCGGCTTCCCCAAGGGCGTCGATGACGACACGCATTTCAGCGAGCTGGGCGCGCGGCAAGTCGCCAATCTCGTCGCCGGCGGCCTCAAGGCGCTGAACCTGTCCATCTCGGCCAAGGTGCTTGCGCCGCGTCCTGCGCTGACCCGCACCACCCCGCTCGGCAGCACGGAGTGCCAGTGACCATGCCCGATTTCGACCGCCGCACCCTGATGGCCGGCGCGCTTGCCGGCGCCGCCCTGTCCTCCGCCCCGGCAATGGCGCAGAGCTTTCCGCTGCCAAAGGGCTTCACGCGATTTCCCATCTGGCCGGGCAAGGCGCCGGGCGGTGAAAAGGTGACGGTGCAGGAAGTCGAGACGCTGCGCCGCCCCGACAGCGGGCCGGACGACGGCGTCTTCGCCCATATCGTCACGCCCACGCTCACCATGTTGCGGCCCGAGGCGGTCGGGGCAAAACCCAGTGGCGCGGCGATGCTGCTGTTTCCCGGCGGCGGCTACAGCCGCGTCGCGATCGGTCATGAAGGCTATGCCATCGCCCGCCGCTTCGCCCAGGCCGGCTATGTCTGCTTCGCGCTGCTGTACCGCCTGCCCGCCGACAATTGGGCGGCCGGCCCGGAAGCCCCGCTACAGGACGCGCAGCGCGCATTGCGCGTCGTGCGCAGCCTGGCCGCGCGCGAGAAATTCGATGCCGGCCGTGTTGGCGTCATGGGATTTTCCGCCGGCGGCCATCTCGCCGCCTGGCTCACCAGCCGCGCGCCCGTCGAAAGCTATCGGCCCACCGACGCGGTCGACCGCGAACCGATCGCCGCCGCGCTGGTCGCCTATCTCTATCCGGTCATTTTGATGGAGGGGCCGTTCGTCCACGCCGGATCGCGCACCCAGTTGCTCGGTCCCGATCCTTCAGCGCAGCGGATGCGCGCCTACTCGCTCGACCAGCAGGTGAGCGATCGCACCCCGCCCGTCTTCCTCGCCCATGCGCTGGACGACAATGCCGTGCCGCCGGAAAACAGCCTCGCCATGCTCGCCGCCTTGCGCGCCAGGGGCGTGGCCAGCGAATGTCACCTGTTCGAAAGCGGCGGCCATGGTTTTGGCCTGGTTGCGCCGCCCGCCGCCCCCGCGCCCTGGCCCGACCTGTTCGTCAACTTCGCGAAACGACATGGCCTGTGACGCAGCAGGTCGCCCTCTTCGTCACCTGCCTGGTCGACCTGATGCGCCCGCGCATCGGCTTCGCCGCGATCCGCGCGCTCGAAGCAGCCGGTTGCGACGTCATCGTGCCGCAGGGCCAGACCTGCTGCGGCCAGCCCGCACTCAACAGCGGCGACCACGCCCATGCCGCCGCGCTGGCGAAGCAGACGATCGAAGCGCTCGAACCCTATGCGGCCATCGTTGTTCCGTCCGGCTCCTGCGCCGGCACCATCCGCTGCCATTATCCCGAAATCTTCGAAGGCGACGCGGACTGGCTCCCCCGCGCGCAGGCGGTCGCCGCCAAAACCTACGAGGTCATGGCCTATCTGGACGAAGTGCTGGGCTGGAAACCCGAAAGCATCAGCATTGACGCCACCGCCACCTATCATGACAGTTGCTCGGGACTGCGGGAACTGGGCATCAAGGCGCAACCACGCCGCCTGCTCAAGGCAATCGATGGCCTCAGGCTCGCGCCGCTGGCGGGCGAGGAGACATGCTGCGGCTTTGGCGGCACCTTCTGCGTCAAATATCCCGCCATCTCCAATGCCATTGTTGGCGAAAAGGCCGATGCCATCGACGCGACGGGCGCGGACCTGCTGCTGGCGGGCGATCTTGGCTGCCTCATGAACATGGCCGGCAAGCTGCATCGTGACGGCAGCACGGTGCGCGCCTTCCACGCCATCGAACTGATCGCGGGCATGGGCGATGGCCCCGCCATCGGGGAGGAGCCATGAGCGGGTTCGACACCCGCGCCGCCGCCGCGCTTGCCGACCCGCTCCTCAAGACAGCCGTTGAGCGTACCGCCGGCACCGCCGAGGCCAAGCGCACGCTCGCCGTGTCGGCCTTCCCTGATTTCGACGCCGCGCGCACCCGCGCCGCCGCGATCAAGGATCATGTGATCGCCCATCTAGGCCATTATCTCGAACAGTTTGAGGCCAATGCCATCGCGGCGGGCGCGCAAGTGCATTGGGCCGCCACCGCCGACGAAGCCTGCCGCATCGTCATCGACCTCTGCAAGGCGTCAGGCGCCAAAACCGTCGCCCGCTCCAAATCCATGCTGGGGGAGGAAATCGGCCTGCCCCACGCCCTGGCGGAGGCCGGGATCGGCCGGATCGAAACCGACCTGGCCGAACATATCATCCAGCTGGCCGACGAGCGCCCGTCGCACATCATCTGGCCCGCCATGCACAAGACGCGCGAACAGGTGTCGGCCCTCTTCAAGGCGAAACATCGCACGCCGCATGAGGAAGACAGCATCGCCGCCATGGCCGAAAGCGCCCGGCGCGAACTGCGCGACCGGATGCTGGGCGCGGATGTCGGCATATCGGGCGCCAACTTCCTCATCGCCGATAGCGGCGCGGTGTGCACCGTCACCAATGAAGGCAATGCCGAATTGTCGCTGGTGCCGCCGCGCGTCCATATCGTGACGGCGGGCATCGAAAAGATCGTGCCGTCCATGCCTCATGCCGTGCATATGCTGCGCATGCTGGCGCGCTCCGCCACCGGCGCGGCGCTCACCCAATATACGACCTTCTATACTGGCCCGAAACGGCCCAGCGACCCTGACGGGCCAGAAGAAATGCACATCGTGCTGGTCGACAATGGCCGCACGAAAATGCGCGAGGAGGGGCTGGCGGATATGCTGCGCTGCATCCGCTGCGGCGCGTGCATGAACCATTGCGTCGTTTTTCGCCAGATTGGCGGCCACGCCTATGGCGGCACCTATCCCGGTCCCATGGGCGCGGTGCTGACCCCCGCGCTCGACGGCCTCGCCCCCAATCGCGACCTCGTCCATGCCTGCACGCTCAACGGCAAGTGCCAGGAAGTCTGCCCGGTGCGCATCCCCCTCCCCACCCTGCTGAGGGGCTGGCGGGAGAAAAGCTGGCGCGAAGGGCTGGAGCCGACCTCCATGCGCATGGGCCTTGGCCTGTGGGCCTGGGTCGCGCGTCGCCCGGCGCTCTACCGCCTTGTCACCCGCCTTGCGCTGCGCGCGATGCGGCTGATGGGTCGGCGCGGCTGGATCGAGACACTGCCGCTGGCGGGCGGCTGGACCCGCCATCGCGCCATGCCCCGGCCGGCCGCCAGCAGCTTCATGGCGCAGTATCGCAAGGAACGCCGCCCATGAGCGCGCGCGACGCCATCCTTGGCCGGCTGAAAGGCATAGCGCCCGATGCGGCGCAGGCCGCCGCGCTGCTGGTCGCGCCCGAACGCCCGGCCGTGGACGAAGCCGCGTTGGAGGCCGAATTTCTCGCGCGCCTCGCCCTCCCCAGCGTCAGCGCAAGCCATGACGCGATCGACAGCATGGCGGACCTGCCCGCCGCTATTCGCCGCTACCTCGATGCGCAGGGCGAGGACCGGACATTGTGCCTGCCGCCCGATCCGCGGCTCGCTTATTGCGACTGGAGCGGTTTCACCCTGCATGATGTCGCCGCGCCTGCCGAAGTCGCCGCGCTCGCCATCGCGCGGCGCGGCATCGCCGAAACCGGATCTTTGGTCTTCGAAACCGGCCCGGCCGCGCCGATGCTGCCCAATTTCCTGGCCCTGCATCATATCGTGCTGCTGGCGACGCGCGACATCGCCCCCTATCTGGAGGACGCGCCGTTGCCCGGCGCGCAACCGCGCGCCCATTACTGGATCACCGGCGTATCGGGCACCACAGATATCGAGGGCACCTATGTCCAGGGCGCCCATGGCCCCCGCTTCCTGCACGTCATCCTGCTGCGCGCGTGATGACCGCATATTAGAACATCATTCCATATTGCGGGAATTTCCTTGGACTTTGCGGCGGGGAGCGTATAGGCTGATGCGTCCCTATCCTATGCAAGAGGCTTGCCCGGCATGACCACCCCCTTCGATCTTCATGGCAAGACCGCGATCGTCACCGGCGCCAATACCGGCATCGGCCAGGCCATTGCCCTGTCGCTCGCGCAGGCCGGCGCGGATATCGCCGCCGTCGGCCGCACCCCCGCACAGGACACGGTCGATCAGGTCCGCGCGCTCGGCCGCCAGGCGGACATTATCTCGGCCGACCTTTCGACCATCGAACCGGTCCAGCGCGTCCTCGACGAAACGCTGGAAAAGCTTGGTGCCCTGGACATACTGGTCAACAATGCCGGCATCATCCGCCGCGCCGACAGCGTCGATTTCACCGAGGAGGATTGGGACGCGGTGATCGACACCAATCTCAAGACCACCTTCTTCCTCTGTCAGGCCGCCGGTCGCCACATGCTGGCCCAAGGCGCGGGCAAGATCATCAACATCGCCTCGCTTCTTTCCTTCCAGGGCGGCATTCGCGTGCCCAGCTACACCGCGTCCAAAAGCGGCGTCGCGGGCCTGACCAAGCTGCTCGCCAACGAATGGGCGGCCAGGGGCGTCAATGTGAACGCGATCGCGCCGGGATACATCGCCACCAACAACACCGCCGCCCTTCAGGCCGACGAGACGCGCAACCGCCAGATCCAGGAGCGCATCCCGGCTGGCCGCTGGGGCGACCCCGCCGACATTGGCGGCGCGGCCGTGTTCCTGGCGTCCAGCGCCGCCGATTATATCCATGGCCACACGCTCGCCGTCGACGGCGGCTGGCTCGCGCGCTGATCGGCACACGGCACAACCGATTTTGCACCGTTCGCACTGAGCTTGTCGAAGTGCCTGCCTTCTTCGGACGACAAGCGCAGGCTCCGTGCGAACGGTGAATGACAGGAGAGGGGCATACCCTCCCATCCCATCCCATCAGGAGAGGAACGATGCCCGAATTCGACAGGCGAACCGCGCTCACTGCCACGGGCCTTGCCGCAATGGGCGCTGCCCTCCCCGCCCGCGCCGCCGCACAAGCCCCGCTTCCCCTCGACGCACGCAAGCCCGGCCTGCCGCTCAAATCCGGCCATCTCCATATGGGCACCGGCACCGGTCCGCACGGCACATTCGGCATCACCAACCGCTATCTGACCCGCAACGACGCGCCCTGGCTCCCGGTCATGGGCGAATTTCACTTCACCCGCTTTCCTTGCACCTATTGGGAAGAGGAACTGCTCAAGATGAAGGCGGCGGGCGTCACCATCGTCGCCAGCTACATCTTGTGGAATCATGTCGAACTTTCGCCCGGTCGCATCGACTGGAGCGGCGACCGCGACATTCGTCGCTTCGTCACCCTGTGCCAGAACCATGGCCTGCTCTTCTTCCTGCGCCCCGGCCCCTGGGGCCATGCCGAGGCGCGCTTTGGCGGCATCCCCGACTGGATCGTCGCGGGCACGCGCCCGCGCAGCAACGACCCGGCCTATATGGTCGAGGTCGAACGCTTCTGGCGCAGCCTCCACGATCAGGTGCGCGGGCTGTTCTGGAAGGATGGCGGGCCGATCCTCGGCATGCAGATCGAAAATGAATATAATCTCGACGGTCCGGGACAGGGCCGGGCGCATATTGCGGCGCTCAAGAGCCTGGCGCTCAAACTCGGCTATGACGTGCCGCTCTACACAGTCACCGGATGGGACCAGACGCTCTATCCCAAGGGCGAGGTGGTGCCCGTCCATGGCGGCTATCCCGACGAACCCTGGTCGGCGAAGACCACGAAGCTGCCGCCCAAGGAGAATTATCTCTTCCGGTTCGACAGCCGGGTGAGCGGCGACCTGGGCGCGCAAACCCGCAACAACCGGCGCGGCGACGCCGACGACGACATGGACGACACGCCCTTTCTGGGCGCGGAATATGGCGGCGGCGTCCCCGTCATGTATCGCCGCCGCCCGCTGCTTGCGCCCGCCGACGTTGCCGCCGCCCTCACCACGCAGGTCGGATCGGGCGTCAACCTGCTGGGCTATTATATGTTTCATGGCGGTGCGAACCCGCTTGCGGCCGGCCGCAGCCTTGAAGAAACGCAGCGGTCGGGCGGCTATAATGACTGCCCGATGATCGGCTATGATTTTCAGGCGCCGATCGGCCAATATGGGGAGGTCAACGCGGTCAATGCTGCTCTGCGCCCGCTCCATTATTTCCTGGGCGCCTATGGTGACCGGCTCGCCCCCATGACCGTGCACGCCCCCACGATCCAGCCTGGCGACAAGGATGACCTCAAAACCCTGCGCTGGTCGGTCCGGGCGGCTGGCGGCAGCGGCTTCCTGTTCGTCAACAACCATGTCCGCCAATATGCGACCGCCGCCCATACCGCGACGCGCTTCACCGTCACGCTCCCCAACGGCGCGCTGACCTTTCCCTCTCGCGCCGTGACCATTGCACCGGGCGCCTATTTCTTCTGGCCGTTCGGCATGGACCTGGATGGCGTGGCGCTGGACTGGGCCACCGCCCAGCCGGTCACGCGTATTACGGATGCCGACGGCCCCATCCACATCTTCGCCGCCACCCTGCCCGGCCCGGTCGAACTCGCCTTCCCAGCCGGCACCGGGCTGTCCGCGCCCGCCCGTTCGGAACAGGGGCGCGTCATCGCGGACGTGGCTCCTGCCGCTGACCGGCTGCTGACCGTCACCGCGCCGGACGGTCGCCGCGTCCGCATCCTGCTGCTCGACCAGGCCTCGGCGCAGCAACTCTGGGTCGGCGACATGGGCGAACAGCGCCGCGCGATCGTCACCGCGGCCGATACCCTGTTCACCCCTCAAGGCCCGCTGCTGCGCCAGCGCGGAGCAGCCCGTTTCGACTGGCGCATCCTGCCCGGTCCCCCGGCCAGCGCCATGGTGAAGGGGCCAACCCCGTCCGCCATCCGCTTCACCCAAAGCCGCGCTGCCGGCAAAGCGCCCCCCATCGTCGTCGGCGGCCCGGCCAAGGCCGCGATGCAGCCGCTCCCCGAAGCGCATCGGGCCGCTGCCGCCTTCACCTTCACCCTGCCCGCCGACGCGGTGGAAAGCGGCGACGCCTTCCTCGAAATCGACTGGCGCGGCGACATTGGCCGCCTGTTCGACGGCACCACCATGCTGGACGACGCCTATTGGGACGGGCGCGTCTGGCGCATCGGCCTCAAACGCTTCGCCGACCGGCTGGGCCGCCCCTGGACGCTCACCATCCTGCCGCTGCGCGCCGACGCGCCCATCTATCTGGACGACATGGCCCGCGCCAAATTGCCGCCAGGCGATCAGGTCGCCAGCCTCCTTGCCCTTCGCATCATCCCTGAACTGGAGCATCGCCCATGACCCGGCTGACCCGTCGCGCCGCGCTCGCGCTTGCAACTCTGCCCTTCCCCGCCCTGGCGACCACGCCCCGTAAAAGTGGCGCGCGGCCCGGCCCCTTCCTGATCGGCGCGGACATCAGCTGGGTGCCAGAAGACGAAGCCGCCGGCGCGCGTTATTTCGTCGATGGCGTGCAGAAAGATCCTGTCCTGCTGATGCGCGACGCGGGTTTCAACGCCATCCGCCTGCGCATTTTCGTCGATCCGGCAAAGGGCTATTCGAAGCGCGAGCCCGACAAGGCCTGGGCCGGGCTTGACCAGACCATCAGGCTTGGCCGCCGCATTCGTGACGCGGGCATGGGCCTTGTCCTCTCCTTCCACTACAGCGACACCTGGGCCGACCCGGAACATCAGGGCGTGCCCGCCGCCTGGACCGGCTACGATCTCCCCCAACTCGCCAAGGCGGTCGAGGCGCATACCCATGACACGCTTGTGGCGATGCGCGCGGGCGGCGCGCCGGTCGATATGGCGGTGATCGGCAATGAAACCACCTTCGGCATGCTTTGGCCCCATGGCCGGGTCAAGCTGTCCACCCCCACCGGCAATCCCGTCACCGACGCCAATCATGCGCAGGTCGACGATCAAGCGATCGGCGGCTTCGACGGCTTCGCCGCCCTGCTGCGCGCGGGCATAGCCGGCGCCCGCCGCGCGCAGCCCGACATCGCCATCCAGCTGCACAATCATCTTGGCCGGCACTGGCCGATCCTACGCGAATGGACCGACGCGCTCATCGCCCGCAATGTCGCTTTCGATGTCATCGGTCTGTCCTGCTACCAGCAGCAAAGCCAGGGCGACTGGGCAAACAGCTTCGACCAGTTCGTCAGGCGCTACCCCGACAAGGGCTTGCTGATCGCCGAATATTCCAGCCGCAAACGCTATCTCAACGACCTCGTCTATAATTTGCCCGGCAAGCATGGCTGGGGCAGCTTCATCTGGGAGCCGCTGCGCCATCAGGAAGCAATCTTCGACCTTGACGGCCGCAATGCCGGAGGCGGACCCAAGCCCGACCTGCTAAGCCAGGGCATCAACAGCGCCGAGGCGCCCGGCGGCCTCGCCAACCAATCCCCCGCGCCCAAGCCGGACCCGGCGGGTCCGATGGGCAAGGGCGGCGATTATATCGCCAATGATCTGCTCGACCTCTATCGCCAGATGGCGAAAGATTATTCGTGAACCGCCGCGATTTCACCCTGGCCCTCGCCGCCCTGCCGCTCGCCGCCTGCGTCACTGCCCCCGTGGCGCGAAATGATGATCCGCTCGTCTTCTCCTATTTCACCACGGGAAAGGCCGGCGAAGGCGCGGGTCTCAAACTGGCCGTCAGCGACGACGGCTTTGCCTTCCGCACGCTCGCCGGCGGCCGGAGCCTGCTGGTGCCGCAGGTTGGCGAAAAGCAGCTGATGCGCGACCCGTTCCTGTTTCATGACGGCACGGATTATCACCTGCTCTGGACCACCGCCTGGGAAGGCGTGACCATCGGCCATGCGACTAGCCCTGACCTCGTCCACTGGTCGGACCAGCAAGCGATCCCGGTGATGCGCGACGTGGCGGGCACCCGCAATTGCTGGGCGCCCGAGGCGATCCGCATGCCCGACGGCCGTTTCCTGCTATTCTGGTCCAGCACCGTCACGGGGCGCTACCCTGAAACCGCCGGCACGTCGGAATCGGACTATAATCACCGCCTCTGGCAGTGCAGCACCGCCGATTTTCGCAGCTTTTCCGCACCGCAGCCGCTTTACGATCCGGGGTTCAGCGTCATCGACGGCACTTTTGCCCACGCCCCCGATGGCAGCTTGCACCTGATCGTCAAGGATGAGACGGTCACGCCGCCGCGCAAATGGCTGCGCGCCGCCCGCGCCGAAAGCCCGACCGGCCCGTTCGGCCCGCTCTCGCCGCCTTTCTCCCCCGCCTGGGTCGAAGGGCCGATGACCGCCCGGGTGGGCGACGCGCTCATCTGCTATTATGATGTCTACAAGGACGGCCGCTGGGGCGCGATGATGACCCGCGACATGGCCCGATGGCAGGATGTGGGCGACCAGCTGTCGCTCCCCGCCGGCGCGCGCCACGGATCGCTACTGCGCGTCCCCCGCGCCCTGGTCGACGCTATCGCCTGATCCCCATCCCCCGCCCAGCGCCAGGAACAGCGCGATCTGGTCCTGCACCAGTTGCGTGCGCGCCGATGCCGCCGTCACTTCCGCGCTGGCCTGGCTGCGCTGCGCGTCCAGCAACGACAGGAAATCGCCCCGGCCAAAGCGGAACAGCTTGCCCGCCTGGGCCGCCGACACGCCCGCGCTCTCCCGCGCTCGGTCCAGCGCCGCCGCCCGCTCGGCATCGCGGCGATAGGTTTCGAGTGCGCTTTCGGTCTGGCGCAGCGCTTCCAGCACGCTGGCATCAAAGCTGGCCAGGTCGGCGCGTATCTGCGCATCGGCCTGTGCGATGCGGGCGCGGATCACCGGCCGGTTTGGGAAGGTCCAGCTGATGAGTGGCCCCAGGCTGAAGCCGAAGGCGGACCCGGTGCCAAAATCCTTGAGCGGCCCCGACAGGCCGACCGATCCACCGATGCTGACCTGCGGGTAGAGTTGCGCCATGGCCACACCCAGCCGCGCGGTATCGCCCGCAATGGTCCGCTCGGCCTGCCTGATGTCGGGCCGCCGCCGGATCAGCGCCGCGCCATCGCCCACCGGGATCGGCTGGCGCAACACCGGCAGGTCCGCGCAATTTTCGATTGCACGCGGATAATCGGCCGGCGGCCGCCCCAGCAGCGTGGCGAGCAGATACAGCCCATTCTGGCGCTGTGCGGCAAAGGCGGGCAGCGCCGCCTCGCTCGTTTCCACCGCCGCCTGCGCCCGGCTGACGTCGAACGCCGTCCCGCGCCCGCCCTTGGCCAGCCGCCGCGTCGCATCGAGCGTCTGGCGCTGCAACGCCACCACCTTGCGATTGACCGCCAGACTGTAATTGGCCGCGCACACCTGCGCATAGGCCTGCGCCGTCGCCGCCGCCACGCTGACCCGCACATAGTCGCGCGCAGCCGTCACCGCCTCGACATCGGCCGCGCTCGCTTCGATCCCGCGCGCAATCCGACCATTGAGGTCCAGCGGATAGGCCGCGCTCAGGCCCAGATCATAGCTTACCGATCCAGGCAGATGCTGCGCCACGCCCGATGGCCGGGACAGCGTTTCGCCGCCGCTGATCGCGGTCGTCACCTGTCGCCCCGCCTCCGCCTCGCGCAGCACCGCCTGCGCGCGTTCGACATTGGCCTGCGCCTGTGTAAGGTCGGCATTGGCCGCCAGCGCCTCTTCGACCAGCGCGTCAAGCTGGCGGTCGGCATAGAGCCGCCACCATTGGTCGGGCAGCGGCGCATTGCTGAACTGCGCGCCCTGCGCCGAATGGAAATCGCCCCTCGCCGCCGGCGCTGTCGCGACCGATCCTTGCGGATAGCGATAATCCGGCCCCGCCGTGGCGCAGGCTGTCAGGCCCAACGCCAGTAGCGGCGCGCCGATCCATTTAGGCATGACGGCAATCCCCCGGCTTGGCATCCTTCGCCGCTGGCTGCACCGTCACAGTAGCGGTCCGCCCGGAAATCAGTCGCAGGCCCGCCGGGACCTTCTCCAGCCGCACCCGCACCGGAATACGCTGCGCCAGCCGCACCCAGGAGAAGGTCGGCTCGACCGACGGCAGCAAATTGCCCGCATTGGACCGGCTGTCGTCATTGATGCCATAGGCGATGCTGTCGACGCGCCCGTGAATCTCGCGCTCCTCCCCCATCAGCTTCACCGTGACCGGCGCGCCGATGCAGATGAGCGGCAGCTTGGTTTCCTCGAAATAGCCCTCCACCCGTGTCGAATCGCTGTCGATCAGCGCCATCGCCTGGCTCCCCGCGCCGACATAATCGCCCGGATGCAGATCCAGATTGGTGACGACGCCATTGACCGACGCGCGCACCTGTGTGCGTTTCAGGTTCAGCGCGGCGGCGTCGCGCCCGCTATAGGCTTCGGCCAGCGCCGCCTGCGCCGTCTCCACCCGCGCCAGATTCTGTTCATGGGTTTCCGCGGCGACCAGGTCGCCCAGCGCGGTGTCGCGCCGTGCCTCGCGCCGCGCCTGTGCCAATGTCGCCCTCGCGCTGGCGATCTGCGCCTCGGCTTCCTCCAGCGCCAGCTTGTAACGCGGCGTGTCGATGACGAACAGCAGGTCGCCCGCTTTCACTTGCTGGTTGTCCCTAACGGCCACCGACGTCACCAACCCGCTGATGTCGGGCGTCACCCGCACCACGTCGGCGCGCACCCGCCCGTCGCGCGTCCAGGGGCTGCGTTCATAATGGTTCCACATGCCTATCGCGGCCAGCACGGCGGCGATGACCAGGATGATGGTGGCGGCGCTGCGGATCAGCGTTGCGGGGATGCGGTTCATAGGCGGATTCCAAGGGTGGGGACAAGGATGGCGAGCCCGCCGAGGATCAGCACGAAGAGGCTGAGGTCCACTGCGGCGCGATAGGCGAGGAAGCGATAGAGGCCGAGCGCGCCAATCAGCCGGGTCACCGCCCAGGCCAGGATCAGCGCAACCAGCGCGAGCAGCAGCAGCGTCGGCACATAGACGCCGCCCAGGGCGATTTCTCCGGTCATGCGGCGGCCCTCCTGTGGCCGGGAGCGTCGGGGAAAAGATTGCGGCGCAGGCTGACCAGCGCCAGCACCGACTCCCGCCGCACCGCTGGCAGCGCGTGGCCGCCCAGATCGTCGATCGCGCCATCGATCGCCGACAGCAGCGCCGGATCGGCGGGCGCGGGCGCATCGGGGTCCATCGCGCGGTAATGATCGCCAACGCCGGCCAGCACCCGCGTCAGTGGCACGGTATCCTGGGGGGCAAGGTCAATGCGCAGCTGGCGCAATTCCCCGATGGCGACACCGGTGCGCAGGTCGCGCAACGCATCATAGAGGGGCGCGCCGCTATCCTGCCGCGTGGCGGCCAGACGCGGCGCCAGCAGGGCGATGCGGTCCAGCATCCGGTTGACCCATGCGCGCACGTCGGGCGCGCCCTTCATATTGGCGCGGTTGGCGATGTCGATCCAGCCGGCGCGCACGGTGCGGCGGATCGCGCGCTCGACGCCGGCCGATTGCAACAACCCCGCCATGATGATCGCGAACCAGATGCCAACGAGCTGCGCCACGGCACCATTTGCGTAGGATGCAAAGGCGTTCACATAGCGGTCGGACAGCAGTACCGGGCTGCCCAGTCCCAGCAGCGTGGGCAGCGCAATGCCCATCCACCGAGGCGAGGCCATCATTGCCCCCAGCACCAGCAGCGGCGGCGCATAGGCCAGCGCCAGCATCGCAAAGCCATCCAGGCGCGGCATGATGACATAGCCGTAGACCGCGCCCAGCGCCGACGCGATGATCGTGCCGATCATGAATCCCTTGAGCGGCGCGAGCAGATTATCCTGCGCCGCAAACAGCGCCAGGAACACGCCCGCCAGCATCACCGCCGTCCCGCCATCCTTCCAGCCGCTGCCGATCCACAGCGCGCAGCCGATGACCACGGTCAGGAAGGCGCCGAACGCGGCGCGCAGCGCCCCGGCATGGTCCCGATGCAATTCGCGGTTGCGCCGCCCGTCCAGCAATTCGGCCACGCGCGGCGTCACCGCGCTGCGCCGGTGCGTCGCCATCTGGTCCAGCAGGTCGCGGCAATCGCGATGGACCGCAATCAGCGTCGCCAGCCGTGCATAGAGGCTAAGACGCATCATATCGGCCCAACCCATGTCGCCCGTCGCCTGCGGTTCCATCGCATGGCATCGGTCTATCAGCGCCTGCGTCCGCTCCGCGCGCGTCGCATTATCCGGGGCCGGCGTCTCCAACCATGCGCGCACATCGGCGATCAGCGCTTCGACCGGCGCCGGCACAACGCCACCATTGGCTGCCTTCAGCTGCGCCAGACGATCCTCGACCGCCGCGCCCAGCGGCAGCAGCATCGACAGCTGGTCCTGCAATGCCCGCACGGTGCGGACGCGGGGCGCCAGCCGGCTGATGTCGAAAGGCAGGTGGACCGACATCTGGTGCAACTCGGTCACGTCCTGCGCCAGTCTGCGACGCTCGGCGTCCAGCCCCGGCACCGGATCAGTGGCGATGGCGTCGCGCGACCAGCGTTCCGCGTCGCGCAGGATCGCCTCGACCCGGCCCAGCAGGACGCCGGTGATCGATCCGGGCAACACCACGCCATGCACCAACGTGCCACTCAGGATGCCAAGCATGATCTCCTGCACGCGCAGCGACGCCACGGTGAAGATGGTCTGGGGCGAATCCACGTCAGGAAACACGATCAGGCAGGCGGTATAGCCCGCCAGCACGAACATATAGGAACGCGGGGTCCGGTCGAGCAACGACACGAACACGCACAGCCCCAGCCAGGATGCCATCGCGAGCGACAGCAATTCGGGTGCATTGACCAATGGCGGCACGACCGCCACGGAAAAGATCGCGCCGACCAGTGTGCCGATTGCGCGAAACACCGCCTTGGAGATCACCGCTCCGGCAAGCGGCTGGGCGACGATATAGCTGGTCAGGAACGCCCAATAGGGCCGCTCCAGCCCGATATGAAAGGCGAGGAACAGCGCCAGCATCGCGGCGATCAGGCATTTGAGCGAAAAGAGCGCGGCCGGCAGGCCGATCGCCTCGCCCAGCGGGCGGCCGCTCATGCCTGGTTGCGTTTCTCGGCGATGCGCTGCCCGATCAGGTCGAGCAGCTCGACCATGATCTCGATCGCCTCGTCGGGAATGTCGCGCAGCAAATGGTCGCGCAATAGGCCCAGCTTCTGTTCGATCCCTCCCACCAGATCGCGCCCGGCGGGCGTCAGGGTAATGATGTTGGATCGCCTGTCGCCCGGGTGCGCCGCCCGCGCCACGAAACCGCTCGCCTGCAAACCATCCAGCGTACGCACCAGCGAGGGCTGGCGAATGTCCAGCGCATCGGCCAGGTCCGCCTGCCGCACATCGGACCCCATCCGGTCGATATGGATCAGGCACCATCCGGCACTGTTGGACACGCCGAATTGCGCCAGCGCATCGTCCGCCAATTGCCGCCACTGCCGCGCAACCGGGGCCATCTTGTGCGCCAATGCGCGGCGGGGATCGTCGAGGGGGTTCGTCATTAGCTAGCTAACTAATGATTTTGGGCAATCTTTGCACCTGTCATTTTTGCTGTCGCAGATGCGCAAATTGCAATCCGTCGCCGGGCCGGAATCAATCCGGCCCGACCAATTCGGATCAGGTCAGGCCCGGCGGGTCCCGTTGAAAGCCGACGCGCCGAACGCGCCGAGCTGCATCGTGCCGGTGATGGCGTCGCCCGCCACTTCCGCCTCGCATTCCAGCGTCATCGGCATCGGCATGGTCATTTCCATCTTCCAGGTCAGCGTGTCGCCATCGACCTTGCCGTCGACCACGTCGAGCGATCCCATCATCCCGGCAAAGGTGCCGTTGAACCGGTCGCCACTGCTGACGACGGTGAAGACGCCCTTCTGGTCACCCATCGGCGTCTTGGCCACGCAATCATAAGCGCCATCCACTGCCATATCGATTCTCCTTTACGTTGGCGTCAATCAGCCAATGTGCCCATTTCCACCGGCAGCCCCACCGCGTCAAGCTGCGGCCGCACCTGTTTGACGTCGCCCACCACGACCCAGATCAGATTGTCGGGGTTGATCGACTCCCGTGCGGCCTTGTCCATGTCGGCGGGGGTCATCGCGCGATAGGTCTTGGGCAGCGTTTCGTAATAATCGTCCGGCCGGCCGATCAGATGGTTGCGCATCATCGCGCCCAGCAATTCCGACGATGTCTCGAAGCTGCCGGGCAGGGACAATATCTGGCTGTTGATCGTCTGGTCGCGCTCGGCCTGGGTCGTTCCCTTGGTGGTGAGATAGTCCTTCACATCCTGCCGCGCGGCGATGATCGATTCGCCGGTCTTGTCGGTCTGCACCGGAGCGTAGACCAGCAACGGGATCGTTTCCTTGACGCCTGGCAGAGCGGTGCCCGCGCCATAGGCCCATCCCTTCGTCTCGCGCAAATCCATCGTCAGGCGCGACGTGGTGCTGCCGCCCAGCACCTCGTTCGCGGTCAGCAGCGTCACCGGATTGTCGGTGCCCGCCTTGTTGGTCAGCACGCCCGCCAGGATCAGCGATTGCGGGCTTTGCGGCTTGTCGATCAGCACAATGCGCGACGGGCGCATCATCCTGTCCATGCGGAACAGCTTGGTCCCCTTCTGCGCCGCCGGCGCCTTCCAGTCGCCGAACCGCTTTTCGAGCAGCGGCATCATCTCCGCCAGCGTCGTGTCGCCGGCGACAAAGATGGTCGCATTGTCGGGACGCATCCATGTGTCATGGAAAGCGGTCAGGTCCGCCCGGGTCACGGCCTTCACGCCGCTCTCCGTCCCCGATCCGGTGAAGGGGATGCCATAGGGATGCGCCTGCCCATAAAGCAGCGGCGGCAGCATGCGCTGCGCGATCGCCATCGGTTCAGTCTTTTCCGCCGCGATGCGGGTCAACACCTGCCCGCGCAGCCGTTCGACTTCCTCGGGGCGGAAGGCGGGATTGCGGATCACATCGGCCAGCAGGCCCAGCGAGGCATCCAGATTGGGCTTGAGCGCGAACAGCCCGACGGTCGTGCTGTCCATGCTGTTGGCCGCGCTGATCGCCGCGCCCAACCGTTCCTGCTCCTCGGCAATCTCGATCGACGACCGCGTCGTGGTGCCTTCATCCAGCAGCGCGGCCGTCAGACCCGCGGTCCCGAGCTTCGCCTTGTCATCGGCGGCATTGCCCGCGTCGAACGCCACCGACACGCGAACCGTCGGCACAGCGTCGCGCCGCGCGAAGACGACGGGGATGCCGTTCTTCAATGTGGCATGTTCGACGTCAGGAAAGTCGAGGTCCTTGACCGGTTCGATCGGCGGCTCAGCGATTCTGGTGGGGGTCGGCGGCGTCGCGGCAGCCGGAGCCGACGCGGCGGGATCGCGAAAATGCGCTGGCTGATGCGTTGCGCCTTCTGCCTTCACATTGCCCGCCAGCGCATTATCCGCAGCGCTCCGCTCGCCCGGCGCGACGGTCAGGCGCAGCACCGGCCGGCCCAGCCATTTGCGCGCCGCCGCCGCCACACTCTGCGGCGTCGCAGCGGCGTAGATCGCCAGGTCCTTCTTATATTTGGCCGGATCGTCGGAATAGACAGCCCCTTCGGCCAGCGTCACCGCCTTGCCGGTGAAGCCGCCCACCTTTTCCAGCCCCCCGATCGTGCCCGACAGCTGGCGCGTCGCGGCGCGCTGCACTTCATCGGCGCTCGGCCCGTTGGTCAGGTAATCGGCCAGCAACTGGTCCAGCCGCTTGCCTACCGCCACCGGATCGACGCCCGGTTTCACGTCCACCGTAATCTCGGCGAGGCTCAGCTTCTCGAACGGCTGCACGCTGGCCTTGACACCGACCGCCACCTTCTCGTCCCGCACCAGCGCATTGTCGAGCCGGGAGGAGCCCAGACCGCCGAACACCGCCAGCGCCAGGTCCAGCTGCGGCAGGTCGGCCGAATTGACGCCGGGCACCACCCAATTACGATAAAGGCGCGTGGCCGCGACATTGTCGTGCATCATCACTTCGGCATCCTTCGCCAGAGTGGGCACGCTGGCGTCCACATCCTGCGGCGCGGGGCCGGCCGGGATGTTGCCGAACCATTTTTCGACCTTCGCCTTGGCGGTTGCCGCGTCGATATCGCCGGCCAGCACCAGCACGGCGTTGTTTGGGCCATAATGGGTCTTGAACCACATCTGCACGTCGGCCAGGCTCGCGGCATTGAGGTCCGCCATCGACCCGATGGTCGAATGGCGATAGGGATGGCCTTCGGGCATCAACGCGGCGAGCTGCGCATATTCCACCAGGCCATAGGGCTCATTTTCGCCCATGCGCTTTTCGTTCTGGACGACGCCGCGTTGCGTATCCAGCTTCACTTGCGTCACCGCGCCCAGCAGATGCCCCATACGGTCGCTTTCCAGGAACAGCGCCCGATCAAGCGCGCCGGTCGGCACCGTCTCGAAATAATTGGTGCGGTCAAACCAGGTCGTGCCGTTCCAGTCGGTCGCGCCGATATCCTCCAAGCGACCGAAAAAAGGCCCGTCGGCATTTTCCGAGCCATAGAACATCAGATGTTCGAACAAATGGGCAAAGCCCGTCTTGCCCGCCGGCTCATAGCGCGACCCGACATGATACCAGACCGACACGGCGACGACCGGTGCCTTGCGATCGGTATGGACGATGACGCGCAGGCCGTTCTTCAGCGTGAATTCCTCATAGGGAATATCGACCTTGGCCACCAGGCTGGACAAGGGCGCGGGCGCGGCGCTTGCAGCGGTCGCCTGCGCGGCGGCGGGCAGGCTCGGCATCAGCGCGATCGCCGACAGGCCGATCAGCAGGGGCAGGCGGCGCGACAGGGAAGATAGGGTCATGGAAGGGCCTCTGGCAGGAGCATATGGACCATGGAACGCGAACGCGTCCGAAGGACATGCACCATAGCGAGGCGTGATAGGCGCGCAATACGCAAAGGGTGGACAGCGGCCCTGCGGGACGGCAATCCTGCGCAACATATCCGTTCAGCAGAAAGCCCAATCCCTTGATCAAACGCCTGTCCCTGTCGGCCGCCGCGCTCGCCCTGATCCTGCCTGCCACCCTGCCCGCGCAATCGCCCGACCGGCCAGCGACCACCGATCCGGTCTTCACCCCGGCCGCGATGCGCGCCCATGTCGAATTCCTGGCCGACGATCTGCTCAAGGGCCGCGACACCGGCAGTGAGGGGCATGAGATCGCCGCCCGTTATGTCGCCAGCCAGTTTGATGGCCTGGGCCTCAAGCCCGCCGGCGACGCCGATGGACAGGGGCGCAGCTGGCTCCAGCGCATCACCTTCCAGAAGACGGAACGGACGCAGACCCCCGCGACGCTCACCGTCAGCGGCCCGGCCGGCGACCAGCGCTTCACCCATGCCGGCGACGTGCTGATCGGCATGAATGCCGCCGAACCCCGACTGGACGTGCGCGCGCCGCTGGTCTTCGTCGGCTATGGCCTGGAAAATCAGCGCCTCGGGCTTAACGACTATGCCGGGCTGGATGTGACGGGCAAGATCGTCGTCACCCTGCGTGGCTATCCCAAGGGCCTGCCAAGCGAGGAAGGCGCGCATCTGTCGGCGACCAAGGCG
Source organism: Sphingobium soli (assembly GCF_020782245.1). GTDB lineage: Bacteria > Pseudomonadota > Alphaproteobacteria > Sphingomonadales > Sphingomonadaceae > Sphingobium > Sphingobium soli. The sequence goes on along the minus strand of NZ_JAJGNP010000009.1, from coordinate 63,062 downwards.
ATGGTCGCGGAAAAACACGGCGCGATCGGGATGCTCTCGCTGGGCACGCTCCAATCGATAAAGGCGCGGCCCTGGGCGCGCATGGTGCAGTTCGCCGACGAGCCCGATTTCACCTGGGTATCGCCCGACGGCAAGCCCTTCGACCAGGCGCCCGGCATCCGCGCCGGCGCGGCGCTCAACGACCCGGCGGCGCAGGCCGTGTTCGCCGGCGCGCCGCAGACCATCGCCGCGATCCGCAAACTGGCCGATCGCAAGGGCGGCCAGCCCAAGGGCTTCGCACTCAAGACCAGCGTGCGCATCCAGTCGGACAGCACCAGCCAGCGCGTCACCAGCCCCAATGTCGTCGCCATCCTGCCCGGCAGCGATCCGGTGCTGAAGGATGACTATGTCGTCCTCTCCGCACATCTTGATCATATCGGCGTCAGCCCGGAAAAGCCGGGCGACCCGGCCGACAAGGACCGGATCAACAACGGCGCGCTCGACAATGGCGCGGGTGTCGCCACCATGCTGGAGGTCGCGCGCGCGATGGCCATGTCGCCGCGCAAGCCACGCCGGTCGATCATCTTCCTGGCGTCGACCGGGGAGGAGAAGGGGCTGCTGGGCGCCGACTATTTCGCCCGTCACCCGTCCGTCCCGATTCGTCAGATCGTCGGCAATGTCGATCTCGACATGCCGCTGCTGCTCTATCCCTTCACCGACGTCATCGCCTTTGGCGCGGATCACTCAACGCTCGGCCCCATCGTCGCGCAGGCGGTCAAGCCCATGGGCGTCAACCTGTCGCCCGACCCCATGCCGCAGGAAAGCATCTTCGTGCGATCGGATCATTATATGTTCGTGAAGCAGGGCGTTCCCGCCGTTTTCCTCGCCACCGGCTTTGCCAATGGCGGTGAAAAGGCGTGGGGCGATTTCCTCTCCGGCGCCTATCATCATCCCGGTGACGATATGACCCAAAAGATCGACTGGCAGGCGGGCGCGCGTTTTGCGCAGGCCAATTATCGCATCACGCGCGCCATGGCCGATGCCGATACGCCCCCGCGCTGGTTCAAGAACGACTTTTTCGGCGACATCTTTGCGCCGCAGGCGAGCAAGGCGACAAAATAAGGATTATCCCGCATCGCCCCTTGTGTGGCTTTTGAGCAACACTACATCCGAAGCAACCAAATCCATGGGGATGTCATGAACCTCGAAAAATTTACCGACCGCGCCAAGGGCTTCCTCCAGTCGGCGCAGACCGTCGCGATCCGCATGAACCATCAGCGGATCAGTCCGGAGCATCTGCTTAAGGCGCTGCTGGAGGATGAGCAGGGCATGGCGTCGGGCCTCATCCAGGCCGCTGGCGGATCGCCGCAGGTGGCGCTGCGCGACACGGATGCTGCGCTCGCCAAGGTGCCCGCCGTGTCGGGCAGTGGCGCGCAGCAGACGCCGGGCCTCGACAATGATGCCGTGCGCGTGCTCGATTCGGCTGAGCAGGTCGCACAAAAGGCGGGCGACAGCTTCGTTACTGTCGAACGGCTGCTGCTCGCCCTCACCCTTGCCACCACCACTGCGGCTGGCAAGGCGCTGGCCGCTGCCGGGGTAAAGGCAGAGGCGCTCAACGCCGCCATCAACCAGTTGCGCGGCGGTCGCACCGCTGACACGGCAGGCGCAGAGGATCGCTACGACGCGCTCAAGAAATTCGCCCGCGACCTGACGGCGGCGGCGCGCGACGGCAAGCTCGACCCCGTGATCGGCCGCGACGAGGAAATCCGCCGCACCATCCAGATTCTTGCCCGCCGTACCAAGAACAACCCCGTCCTGATCGGCGATCCCGGTGTCGGCAAGACCGCGATTGCCGAAGGGCTCGCGCTGCGCATCGCCAATGGCGACGTGCCCGACACCCTGAAGGACCGCACGCTGATGGCGCTCGACATGGGATCGCTCATCGCCGGGGCCAAATATCGCGGCGAGTTTGAGGAGCGGTTGAAGGGCGTGCTCGATGAGGTCAAGGGCGCGGAAGGCCAGATCGTCCTCTTCATCGACGAAATGCACACGCTGATCGGCGCGGGCAAATCCGAAGGCGCGATGGATGCGGGCAATCTGCTGAAACCCGCCCTCGCGCGCGGCGAGCTCCATTGCATCGGTGCGACCACGCTCGACGAATATCGCAAATATGTGGAGAAGGACCCCGCGCTTCAGCGGCGGTTCCAGCCCGTTTTCGTCGGCGAACCAACGGTGGAGGACACCATCTCCATCCTGCGCGGCATCAAGGACAAATATGAAACGCATCATGGCGTCCGCATCGCCGATGGCGCGATCGTGTCCGCCGCGACCCTGTCCAACCGCTACATCACCGACCGCTTCCTGCCAGACAAGGCGATCGACCTGATGGACGAGGCGGCGAGCCGCATACGCATGGAAGTGGAGAGTAAGCCCGAAGAGATCGAAAATCTCGACCGCCGCATCATGCAGCTCCAGATCGAGCGGGAGGCGCTCAAGAAAGAAAGCGACCAGGCGTCGAAGGACCGGCTGGCGACGCTGGAAGGCGACCTCGCCAATCTGGAGCAGCAGTCGGCCGAACTGACGACGCGCTGGCAGGCGGAAAAGGACAAGATCGCCGGCGAGGCGAAGCTCAAGGAGCAGTTGGACGCCGCGCGCATCCAGCTGGAGCAAGCGCAGCGTTCGGGCGAATATGCCCGCGCCGGCGAGTTGCAATATGGCACCATCCCGGACCTGGAAAAGCGGCTTGCCGACGCGCAATCCGCCTCGGCCGGCGCGATGCTGCGCGAGGAGGTGACGAGCGAGGATATCGCCGCTGTCGTGTCCCGCTGGACCGGCATCCCGGTCGACCGCATGCTGGAAGGCGAGCGCGAGAAGCTGCTGGCGATGGAAGGCGAACTGGGCAAGCGCGTCATCGGGCAGGCGGATGCGGTCAAGGCCGTGTCGACCGCCGTGCGCCGCAGCCGCGCAGGGCTACAGGACCCCAATCGCCCGCTCGGCTCCTTCCTGTTCCTTGGACCGACGGGCGTCGGCAAGACCGAACTGACCAAGGCGCTCGCCAGCTTCCTGTTCGACGATGACAGCGCGATGGTCCGCATCGACATGAGCGAGTTCATGGAGAAGCATTCGGTCGCCCGCCTGATCGGCGCGCCTCCGGGCTATGTCGGCTATGAGGAAGGCGGCGTGCTGACCGAAGCTGTCCGCCGCCGCCCCTATCAGGTCGTTCTGTTCGACGAGGTCGAAAAGGCACATGGCGACGTGTTCAACATCCTGCTCCAGGTGCTGGACGATGGCCGCCTGACCGACGGGCAGGGCCGCACCGTTGACTTCACCAACACGATCATCGTGCTGACGTCGAATCTGGGCAGCCAATATATTGCCGGTCTTGGCGATGACGACCCGGTCGAAAAGGTCGAGGATCAGGTGATGGACGTTGTCCGCGCCCATTTCCGCCCGGAATTCCTGAACCGGCTGGACGAGATCATCCTGTTCCACCGGCTGGGCGCCGCCCATATGGCGCCGATCGTCGACATCCAGGTCGCCCGCATCGGCAAGCTGCTCAAGGATCGCAAGATCACGCTGGACCTGACCGATGGTGCGCGGGCCTGGCTCGGCAGGGTGGGTTACGACCCAGTCTATGGCGCGCGCCCATTGAAACGCGCGGTCCAGCGCTACTTGCAGGACCCGCTGGCCGACATGATCCTGCGCGGGGATATACCCGACGGGTCAACCGTGCGCGTGGATGAAGGCGACGGGGCGTTGGCACTGGCGCTGGCCTGAGAGGAGCGATCCTGCTAAGATCTGTTTTGGCTGGCTTGGCTCAGTTGCCCATGACAGTGCCAGAACGATTCCGCTCAACCAAATCGGCAGCTTCACGATTCTGGTAATCGACGATCGCTTTCCACTCGGCATTCGTCTTGCAGACACGGGTTTTACGGACAAGCGACCCCGTAACCTGCAATCTTTTGCAACGAATGGCGTCGGGATCGTTGCGATCTAAATTAGCCTTTTCCTGGGACATGGCGGGGAAAGCCGTTACCATTAGGCTGGATGCGATCAAAGTCTTGAGAAATGACATTTCGACCTCACGAATTTTCTACAACGCCTCAGGGGCATGAATATGCGTCTGCTTCCACGCGTCGGCTACACTATAGAATTGCTTCAACAGGGCTTGTTCGGCAAGCGTCAAATGAGGATTCCATACGTCGAATATCAGCACAACCCGCATCTCGTCGCTGTTATTCCATGCTTCATGTTCGATCGTATCATCGAACGCAAAGGCCTCACCCTCGCGCCACGGCCGCGTTTCTCCGCCAACTCGAAAGGCGCAGTCGCCAGGAACGATCAGCGGCAGATGAATGATTGCGCGACTATTCGTCATGCCGGTGTGAGGAGGAATGTGACTGCCGGGCTTTAAAATCGAGAAAAAAACCGACGGCGCTCGACCAGATATGTCTGCCCGGGGCAAATTTTCCAACGCGGCGACTGTCTTGGGACAAGATCGTAGAACCGCATCATTTGCCACGCCATATTCCCATAGGAAAATAGCCCCCCAATCCAGTGATTGGCTAAGTGGCGTCCACTTGTTCTTGGGAGTTCCCGGCTCTTGCCTCACATAGGGGCGAAGCTGAGCACCGTGCGACTCAATAAGCGTCAAAAACTCGGCGCGAATGGCGCCGGTTTGCGCTTCTAGCGCAGCCATCCATGGAAAATGTCCCCGGTCGAAAAATTCGTCAGCAGGTAGGAAGGGGTAATGAAGGCCGTGGCACTCATTTTGATAAATGATGCGGCGGCCAAATTCCTTGTCCAGACACGCCTGGAAACGCCTCTTGGCCTGCGCATCGACCTCACCCATTTGCTGGGCGAGATGCGCTGCGACGCTTACTGCAAGACCATCATTGTATCGACGCACAAACTCTCGTGCAGAGCCAAGGATTTTGACGAGCGCTGCAGGCGGTTCGGCCAGATTTCCGGCCAGAGCGATGACTTTATTCCAGTGCTCCGCAGCAATGTGACCTTCGCTTTGACGCTGTTTCAACTCGGCCATTCTCACGTGCGCCATCAGATTGCGCTGATCCAGAGCAAGCGCCTTTTTTAGGGCATTCTCCTCGCCGCTGTCATCGCTCATTGCTCTTTGGGACGACGCCAAATTCATCCATAGAGCAGCTTCGCCCGGCTCGGCTTCAACTGCCTCTAGAAAATGGGTTTGGGCATCCTGAAAGGCACCTCGCTCCAGCGAGATCAGGCCTAGAAGGTTGAGGGTCTGCGGTTCGCCAGGTTGCAGGGCGAGTGCCTGATTTGCCAGCCGCCCCGCCTCCATCAGCCGTCCCATTGAACGCATATGCGCAGCTTGCTGTAAAAGGCGCGCGACCGCCTGATCCATTAGAAAACCCCCCGATTTTCTGAGACGCTAGCACAACCGACACGCTGCGCAAGTCAGGACGATCGGTGCGCTTGTGTGGCCATAGCTGCTATGTCAATCCAGCAGACATGGCAAAAATCGACCCACCTCAGATCGACCAAATGATGAGTGATGCCGCTTGGCTGGCTCATCGCTACGACGCCTCGCGCGATGCATTCCACATGGTTCACATATCGCGGACGCATCATCGCAAGGTGCCCTTCCTCACGGATGAAGGCTTCGGCAAGAGCCTTCGCCCGTTCGAAGTGCCGCGATCCGCCGCCATAGCGCACGCGCCTTCACCAGGACCGGTGCATTTTATTTTTCATTCTGCATTTTGCTGTTCGACGTTGCTGGTGTCGGCGTTTGATGCCGCCGGCATGTCCATGGGCCTCAAAGAACCGATGCTCTTTAACGACATTTCTGGCTGGCGTCACCGCGGCGCTCAGGGACCGCAGGTCGCACGTGTGCTCGACGAAAGCCTGCATCTTCTGGCGCGGCCTTTTTCCCCCGGCGAAGCCATCATCATCAAGCCTTCCAATATTGCCAACCCTTTGATCCCGGCGATCATGGCACTCCGAGCGGAAGCGCGTGCAGTGTTTCTCTACGCTCCGCTCCCCGACTATCTGATATCCATAGCACGCAAGGCTATGTGGGGCCGTCTTTGGGTGCGCGACCTGCTGGGCAAGCTGCTGGCGGAGGGAATGGTTGATCTGGGCATTGATCCCAAAGACTATCTGGGGCTGACCGACCTTCAGGTTGCCGCAGTCGGGTGGCTCGCTCAACAAGCTCAGTTTCGCGACCTTTTGCTTAGAATAGGCGCCAGGGCCGTCGGACTGAATAGCGAAATATTCGTTCGCAATCCTGCGCACAGCCTGGAGACGCTCTATCAGCATTTCCAGTTACCAGATGCTGTCAACGCAGCGAAAGCCATGGTTGAGACAGATGTATTCCGCCGGAACAGCAAAACCGGCGACGCATTTTCGGCAAAAGATCGATCGGATGCCGTTCGTGACGGGCGCGACGTTCACGCAGGCGAAATCGAAAAGGTCGAACATTGGGCGAAGGAAATTGCGGTACGATGCGCAATCCCGTTGGATCTTCCCCAGACACTTTAGGGGTATGAAAAAGGGCCGGTAAAAACCGGCCCTTTCCATTTCAGCTATCGTACTGGACGATCAGAAGCGAAGCTTGATCGCCGCGCCGTAGCGACGGCCCAGCGCGTCATAAGTCGACGGATAGGTGTTGCCGCTGTTCCACGAGGTCGGACCAGCATCCGAGCCAACGATCGGGGGCTTCTTGTTGAACAGATTCTGCACCGTCAGGGTGAAGGTGACATTGTCAGTCAAGTTGAAGCGCGAGGTCCAGTCGAAATAGTCATAGGCTGGGATGGTGTTGAAATCTTCTTCACCAGTGTAGCCAACCGGAACGCCAACGAACAGGCCGCCATTTTCAGACCGGAAACCGTCGAGGTGGCGCCAGACCAGCGAGTGATCCATATTTTCGAAGGCCAGCGTCGTGCGCAGCGTCCACTGGAATTCCGGCTGCAAGGAACCGCAGTTTACGCTGTAGAGACCAACGCAATCGCGATTCACGTCGCTCGGCGTCGACTGGAAGGTCGACTTGTTGGTCCAGTTGCCGTTGAAAGCCAGCGCCAGCGTCGCAAAACCAACATCCTTGCGGTAGTTGGCGATCACGTCGATGCCGTCGGTCGCCAGACGACCCAGGTTCGACAGACCGGCAAACAGACCCCGCGTGGTGTTCGGGTCGCCATTCAGGCCGCCAGTCAGCGGATCGCGACGGATAATCGTGCAAGCCGGGTTGGAGACACTGAGATTACCCGCACCGAAGCATGCCGCGATCGCGTCGTCAGGCGAAGGCGTCGTGATCGCACCGGTGATCTTGATGTTGTAATAGTCGACCGAAACCGAGAAACCCGGGACGAATGCGGGGGTAAAAACGGCACCGATGGTGTAGCTATTCGACTTTTCCGGACCAAGGGCAAGGTTGCCGCCCGTGGTGACGTTGGCCTGACCAGCGATCGGAACGTTGATCGAGCCGACGTTGCCCGCATTTGCGCCCTGCGCAAGGCAGACATCGCGCAGCACGCCGGTCGGCTCCGGTGCGATGCGATCGCCCTCGTCGTTGATCGTGGCGCACGGATCGTTCGTCAGGTTGGTCAGCAGCGTATTCTCTGGCGTGAACAGTTCCGCAATATTCGGCGCACGCACGGCACGCGAATAACCGCCGCGAATGTTCAGACCAGCGGTCGGCGCCCAGTTACCCTGCACCTTCCATGTCGTGGTGTTGTAACCCGGCTTGCCGGCCGCATCGACCGTGTAGCTGGAATAACGCACACCAGCCTGGACGGTCAGTTCGTCAAAGAAGGGCCGGTCGCTGATGATCGGCAGCACGAGTTCGCCGATGGCTTCGTAAACGTCGTAGCCACCATCGATGTTCGGCGCAGCGCCGCCGGCACCGCCCAGATCACCCGAACGCGCCAGTTCGTCCGACTGCTGACGAGCGCCATATTTGCGATACTCGCCACCGACCGCGAAGGAGATCGGCTGAGCGGCCCACGGCGACGTGACACCGAAATCACCGCTAATGGTGCCGCGTACCTGGGCCAACGTGGTGCGGGTCTGCACCGTGCTGTTGGCGGTCAGGAATGCCGCGCCCTCCGGCGAAATGCCACCGGCAGTCGGGGAGAACCAATTGACCGGAACACACTCAGCATTTCCACTCAGGCAGGTTTCGGTGTTGGTTGCCAGCATCGATTCAGCGACACGCGAGTTAAGCGTATAGCCCTGGATGGTCTGAACCTGGTCGCTTTCGCCGTAGGCACCAAAGATATCCCAGTCGATAGTGTCGGTGATACCGCCACGCAGACCAAGACGATAATCGAAAACAGTGTTCGAATAGTCGCTGATGCGGGGGCCAACCTCAACGGCGCGGCGGAACATCGCGCTCGTCACAGTCTGATAATTAGGATCGTTCGGGTCCGTTGCCAGCGCGCCAGCATCGCAAGCCGCCTGGCCAATGCCGTTGGCCGCGCAAAGCTGATTGCGGATACCTGCAGTCAGATAAGGGTTGGCCAGGGGGATATCGACGGCGATACCGAACGAACCCGACGGCGCGATGATGGTGCTGACCGTGTTCTTGGTGAACAGGCCGCGCGAATAAACTTCGACGGCGTCGCTGATTTCATAGCGACCAGCGGCATAGATGTTGAAGCGTTCAAAAGGCGTCTGGAAGATGTTGTCCGGCGCGAAGTTGAACGGGGCATAGGTGCCGACGAGCGACTGACCGTCAGGCGCGACCTGAAGCGTGCCGCTGCCCGGAACGCTGAAGCGAGTCGGGACAGACGTGCCCGAACCTGCGCCCTGGCCGGTGCTGGAACTGATCGTGTTCTGACCGATCTTGCGAGCGCCCTGGTAAACCGGGTCCGCCTGCTGATAACCGATACCCAGCACGACGTTGCCGCGGCCGTCGTCGAAATTGGCGCCCGTGGTGACGTCGAAGCGGATGGTATGGCCGTCGCCTTCGTCCGTGATCTGGTTGGCCAGCGATGCTTCGAAGCCCGAGAAGTCCTGCTTCGTCACGAAGTTAACCACGCCCGAGATCGCGTCGGCGCCATAAGTGGTGGACGCGCCACCGGTCAGGACGTCCACGCGCTCGATCAGAGCGAGCGGGACGTTGTTAAGGTCGAACCGACCGTTCAATTCAGCGGGAACAATGCGTACGCCATCCAGAAGAACGACGTTACGGTTCGAACCCAAGCCGCGCAGGTTGACGAACGAGAAGCCGCCATTGCCGTTGTTAACAGCCGAACCAATGCTCGGGACGATACCCGGAATTTCACGCAGCAGTTCTTCTGCGACGTTGGCCTGCTGCAATTCAATTTCATCAGCCGTGGTCGCGTTGACCGGGGATGCCGACTGAAGATTGGGGTTACGGATCAGAGAGCCCGTAACAATGATGGTGTCGCCAGCAGCGGGCGCTTCGGCCGCCTGGGGCGCGTCTTGCGCGATGGCGGCGCTGGCGATCAGCGACGCGCCCAGGATCGCCGGTGCGGCGCTGGCACGCAGCAGTGCCCTTTTCGAAAATGTCTTCACGGTCCAGTCCCTTGCTCTGGAGTCGGCAGATTATCTGCCACCTAGTAGCCCGTACGGAGGGATATGGTGCCCGACAGCGATCCCCCCATATGGATTGGTGGAACCTGCGCGGGCTTCAGGGCGCTGTAAAGCATGGGAAAAGGCCGATCGCCGCTTTTGGCGAGCGCTGTATCATAATTGCAACAAGGCGGCAGTGCCCCGGTTTTACGATCATGTTGCAATATAATTTCATTGAAATGTCACGGAGTGCAGCTTTCATACATCACCCCGTTAAACGCTGTTCTAAAATATGTCATCTCTTAGCGTATGCGCGTTGCCACCCTCTCTTGACGCATATTTTCCGCGAAAGGCATGGTAAGGCAGCGGCGAACGGCAAGGGAGACAGAGTGACATGAAACGCGGATCGACGATGCTGGGCGTCATGGCGCTGGCGCTGATGACGGGGTCCGGGCTGGCTGCGACCAAAGCGCGCCCGCCTCAGGCCGAGCTTTTCACCAATTTGCTGCAATGCCGCTCAATCACCGCTGATGCGGACCGCCTTGCCTGTTTCGACCGCCAGGTCGGCGCTATGGAAACCGCTTCGCAACGCGATGAAGTCGTGGTCCTCGACAAGGGCGAACTCAATAAGACCCGCAAGACGCTGTTCGGCTTCTCCTTCCCGAAACTGCCTTTCCTGGGAGGCGGCGACGATGACGGTGCAGCCAAGGAAGAGGAGGGCGTCAGCCACATTCAGGCGACGATCGCCAGCCTGCGCAGCCTGGGTTATGGCAAATGGCAGATCGGGCTGGAGGACGGCGCACAATGGATGACCACCGAAGCGGTCACCGGTCGCGATCCTAAGGTCGGCCAGTCGATCGAGATCAAACGCGCGGCCATGGGCAGCTTCATGGGCAAGGTGGAAGGCGGACGCGCCATCCGCATGAAGCGGGTCAGCTAAGGTTCTATCAGCGCCCCTGCGGCATCGGCCCGGCGATCAACAACGGGTCGATGCGCGCATCGTGCCATTTCATGCCCCAGTGCAGATGCGGTCCGGTTGCGCGGCCCGTTGCGCCGACAGCCCCGATCTGTTGCCCCTGTGCCACATGGTCGCCCATCTTCACGTCGATCCGTGACAGGTGAAGGAAGGCGCTGTTGAGACCATGGCCATGGTCGATCATCAGCAAATGCCCTTCCAGCGTGAAGGGCTTGTCGATCGCCGCCAGGATCACCACGCCATCGGCGGGCGCCCGCACCGGCTCGCCCGTGGCGGCGGCGATATCGACGCCGCCATGATAGGACCCCGGCTCGCCCTGATAGATGCGCTGTGCGCCGAACAGGCCGGAAATGCGCCCGACGCGCGGCCAGATGAATGTCTGCCGCCATCCTTGCGCATCCGTCACCTTCGCCCGCGCCGCTGCTATCGCTTCCAGTTCGGGGCGGCGCAGCGCCAGAAAGGCTTCGCTGCTTTTGCCCACACGCAGCGGCGCGTTGATCCGCTCCAGACGCCAGGCGCGCGGCGCCACGATCAGTGACTGGGTGAGAACGCGTCCGTCGGCCAGGCGTGCGGTTAGCAAGGCGTCGGGCTTCGCATCCCGGTCGAAGGCGATCAGGAACCGGCCATCAGCGTCGATCGCCACCGGCTGGTCGCCGAGTGTCAAAGCCACTGTTCCAACAGGCGCCGTGCCAAGCAGCCTGCCACCCTGCACCGCTGCGCCCTCAAGCCGGAATGCGGCCGATACCGCATTTTGTGGCGCGATGGGCTGCGCCGTCGCCCCACCGGCAAGCCCAACAATTGCCGCCAGGACAATCGCCTTCATCGCTCGCCTGCCGCCTTCTGCTCCGCCTCCACCGACGCTTGCGCGCTGGCATAGGGCTCCTGCCGGGCGATGCTCCAGTAGCGCAGGTCCTGCAAGGCGATAGGCTGTCCGGTCATGGCGCACAGCACATGATCGCCGGCCTTCAGCACGCGAAAGCTGTAGGGCAGATAATGAAGCTGGGCGATCCGGTCGCGGCTGGACATCAACATGGGGACGACACTTTCTTCATCTGTCAGGAGAACAAATCCTGCTGTGCATGGGCGGGATCACGCGGCTTGCGCGTGGGTCGCGCCGACGGCGACGGCGCCATCCCGGCGGGGGCCTCAGCCTGCCCAACGGCCGCGTCCACGGTTCCATCGTGGAAGTGCAGGACGACTTGCTCGGCCGCGCGTGCGGCCTCGACCGACCGCACCAGCCGGTCGCCAGCCATGACCCGGGCATAGCCGCGTTGCAGCGGCAGATCGGGATTGAGCGACGCGAAATGCCGCGAGACGCGGTCGAACGCCGTGGCGCAATCGCGCTGCGCCCGGACCAGATTTTCCGGCCTCAACCGCAACCGATCGAGCCGCTCGCCCGCACGCGCCAGTTGCTGGCGCAGCAGCGCGGGGCGCAGCGCGCCGCTCGCCTGCCCCAGATGCGCGCGCGCATCGGCCAGGCGATGACGCAGACCGCTGGCCAAGCCGTCCGACACCTGGTCCAGCCGCTGCCGCTGGGGGCTCAGCAACGTGTCGGGCGTGGGCATCAGCCGCGCCTGCATGTCCAGCCGCTCGCGCGCCTGCGCCGCGCCGCGCCGAACGGCACGGCCCGCACGCAGCCCCATGTCCGTCAATCCCGCCAGCAATTCCGCGCGCACCGGCACCGCCATTTCGGCCGCCGCCGTTGGCGTGGGCGCGCGCCGATCGGCGGCATAGTCGCACAGCGTCGTGTCGGTCTCATGCCCCACCGCGGAGATGATCGGAATGCTGCATTCCGCGACCGCACGCACGACGATCTCCTCGTTGAAACTCCACAGATCCTCGATCGACCCGCCACCCCGCGCCACGATCACCAGGTCCGGCCGGGGCAGCGCACCATCGCCAGCCATTTCCGAAAAGCCGCGAACCGCGCGCGCGACCTGCTCCGCGGCGCCCTGCCCCTGCACCAGCACCGGCCACAGCAGCACCTGGGTCGGACAGCGATCCGCCAGCCGGTGGAGAATGTCGCGAATGACCGCGCCCGTGGGCGATGTGACGACGCCGATGGTGCGTGGCAGGAAGGGCAATGGCTTCTTACGCTCCGGCGCGAAGAGCCCTTCCCCCGCCAGCTTGGCCTTGAGCTTCTCCAGCAGCGCCATCAGCGCGCCTTCGCCGGCCAATTCCATCCGGTCGATCACGATCTGATATTTGGACCGGCCGGGATAGGTGGTGAGCTTGCCCGTGGCGATCACCTCCACCCCGTCCTGCGGCGCGAAGGCCAGCCGCTGCGCCCCGCCTTTCCACATGACGCCGTCGATGACGGCATTGTCATCCTTCAGGCACAGATACAGATGCCCCGACGCCGCACGCTTGAACCCCGAAATTTCGCCACGCAACCGGACATGACCGAACCGGTCCTCCACCGTGCGCTTCAGCATCCCCGACAATTCGCTGACGCTGAGCGGCGGCGCGTTGTCGCCCGCGCGATCCTCGGCTAACAGGCGGCCCGAACTGTCATAGGCATCATATTCCGGGGACATGGGCGACATGAACATCCTTCTGCTTGGCGGCGGCGGCCGCGAACATGCGCTGGCGTGGAAGCTGGCGCAATCGCCCGGCCTCGACACGCTTTATGCCGCGCCCGGCAATCCGGGCATAGCGCAGCACGCCACGCTGGTCGACCTTGATGCGGCGGATCATCGCGCGGTCTTGGACTTCTGCATCCGCCATTCGATCGGGCTGGTGGTGATCGGTCCCGAAGCGCCGCTGGTTGACGGGTTGGCAGACAATCTGCGCACCATGGGCGTTCCCGTCTTTGGCCCCAACCGCAAGGCCGCGCAATTGGAAGGGTCAAAGGGTTTCACCAAGGATTTGTGCAAGCGCGCAAATATCCCAACCGCTGCCTATGTCCGCGTGACCAGCAAGGATGGAGCGATCGCCGCGCTGGACGATTTCGCGCTCCCCGTCGTCATCAAGGCGGACGGCCTGGCCGCCGGCAAGGGCGTCATCATCGCACAAAGCCGGGAAGAGGCGCTGGAAGCTCTCGATTCGATGTTCTCCGGCGCATTTGGCGCGGCTGGCGAGGAAGTCGTGCTGGAAGAGTTCATGACCGGAGAGGAAGCGAGCTTCTTCGCCCTGACCGACGGCAGCGCGATCTTGCCCTTCGGATCCGCCCAGGATCACAAGCGCGTGGGCGATGGCGATACCGGTCCCAATACCGGCGGGATGGGCGCCTATAGCCCGGCGCGAATCCTGACGCCCGACCTGGAACAGCAGGTGATCGACACGATCATTCGCCCGACTGTCGATAGCTTGGCCGCTGAAGGCATGCCCTATTCGGGGGTTCTCTATGCCGGCCTGATGCTGACCGAGGCTGGGCCCAAGCTGATCGAATATAATGCCCGCTTCGGCGACCCAGAATGCCAGGTGCTGATGAGCCGCTTCGATGGCGATCTTGCCGCGCTGCTGCTCGCAGTCGCGCAGGGTCGGCTGGCCGATCAGGGACCGGTTTCGCTGGCCGAACGCGCCGCCTTGACGGTCGTCATGGCCGCCAACGGTTATCCCGGCACGCCGGAAAAGGGCGGGCGCATCGCGGGTCTGGACGCCGCCGAGCGGGCAGGCGCCAAGATTTTTCATGCCGGCACGGCGGACCGGAACGGATCGCTCGTCGCCAATGGCGGCCGGGTGCTCAACGTCACCGCGACCGGCGACAGCGTCGCTGCTGCCCAGGCCGCAGCCTATGCCGCCGTCGATACGATCGACTTTCCCTCCGGCTTCTGCCGCCGCGACATTGGCTGGCGCGAAGTGGAGCGAGAGGCGAAACAAGGGTGAACCCTTGCGGCGCGACGGAAAGCATCCTTAAATAGCAGAACGACACACCGAGGGGAGACGTAGCGCGATGCAGGAATTCTTCATGGACTATGGCCTGTGGCTGCTGATCGCGCTGCTGGTCCTTATCGGCCTGGTGTTCCTGCTTTCGGGCAAACGCAAGCCCGACGTGGAAACCCTGGCGGACACGACCGCGCCTGTGGAAACGGCTCCCCTTGCCGCCGCGCCGCCGGTGGCTGATCCCGTCACGGTGCCGCCGACGCCCGCTCCGGTGGCGACGTCGCCCGCGCCTGCCGCCGATGTCGAGCCCGTCGAGACAGTGGAGCCTGGGTCGGCGGTGGAACCGATCGCCGAACATGTCCCGCCGGCCGACGCCGAACCGATCCCCGCCTCACCCGCTATCGCCGCCCCGGCCGATGATGCTGCCCCCGACGATCTTCTCCGACTGAAAGGCGTTGGCCCCAAGCTCAAGGCCTTGCTGATCGAACTGGGCGTCAGCCGCTATGCGCAGATCGCCGCCTGGACGGATTCCGACATTGCCGCCATCGACGCGCGGCTGGGGAATTTCAAGGGCCGCCCGGTCCGCGATCAATGGGTGGATCAGGCAAAATATCTTGCGGCTGGCGACACCGCGGGCTTTGAAGCGAAATATGGCAAGCTTTAGCCGCGGCCCAATATCTCCTGCGCGCGCGGGGCGAGCCGTTCCTGCGCGGCGCCATGAATGCCCGGCGCAGCGCACAACAGGCCAAAGGCGGTGGGCTGCGGCCGGTTGAAACGCAGCGGATCGCCCAGCGCGTCGGTGACGGTGGCGCCAGCCTCCTCACAGATCAGCGCCGCCGCCGCGACGTCCCATTCATTGCCCCAGCGCACCGTCGCGACCAGATCGGCCTCGTCAGCGGCAACCAGCGCCATGCGCAGCGCGATGCTGTTGGGCTTTTCCACCGCGACCAGATCCCGGTCGGCGCGCGGCAACTGGTCTGCGGGCACCCGCGCCCCCGGCAGGATCGTGCGCGTTCCCGCCTTCAGCACCTTTCCATTGCGCGTCGCCCCGCGCCCTGCCTGCGCCACCCATAATTCGTTGCGCGCGGGCGCGGCCAATATGCCGATCCGCACCGCGCCATCTTCAACCAGGGCAACCGATACGGCCCAGCCACGCCGCCCGCGCAGATAATCGCGCGTGCCATCGATCGGATCGACCACCCACACGCGCGACAGGCCAAGCCGGTGGACGGTATCGGCCGTCTCCTCCGACAGCCAGCCGGCGGTGGGATCGATCGCGGTCAGGCTTTCGCGCAGCATCGCGTCCAGCGCCAGATCCGCCTCGCACACCGGGTGGCCGGGCACTTTTTCCCATTGCCGCACCCGTGTTTCGCCGTTGGCCCACAGGGTCAACCCATGGTCAGCCGCATCCGCCACGGCGGACACGATTGCGCGTACGGGAAGTTTAGCCTCCGGCAACGGTCATCCCGTCGATGCGGATGGTAGGTACGTTCATGGCATAGCGAAAATACAGGTCGCTCGCTGGCGTCAGGCTGCGAAACATGTCCTTGAGGTTGCCGGCGATTGTGATTTCCGACACTGCATTCATGACCGCGCCATTTTCGATCAGGAACCCGGACGCGCCCCGGCTGTAATCGCCGGTGACGGGATTGACGCCCATGCCGATCAATTCGGTCACGTAAATGCCGCGCTTCACGTCATAGCGCAGGTCGCCCGGCGACGTCCTGCCTGCCTCCATATACACGTTAGTGACACTCGCGCCCGGCGCGCCACTGCCGCCCCGGCTCGCATGTCCCGTTGGCTCCAGCCCCAATTGCCGGGCCGATGTGCTGTCGAGCAGCCATCCGGTCAGCACGCCATCCTCGATCAGCGCGCGCCGTTCGACCGGCAGGCCCTCACCATCGAACGGCCGGGAACGTAGGCCTCGCGGGCGCAGCGGATCGTCGATAATGGTGACGGCGGAATTAAAAACCGCCTCGCCCAGCTGATCGAGCAGGAAGCTCGACCGGCGGGCGATGGCCGGACCGACGATGCCGCTGATGAGATGACCCACCAGGCTTGACCCGATGCGCGGGTCGAAAATTACCGGCATGACGCCGCTGCCGACCTTGACCGGGTTCAGCCGGGCGACTGCGCGTTGCCCGGCCCGCGCGCCTACGGCGTCGGCATGGTCAAGATCGCGCAGATGCCGCGCCGAATGGCTGGCATGGTCGCGCTGCATGTCGGACCCGCTGCCCGCCAGGACGCTGGCCCAGGTTGCGTGGTTGGTGCCGGCATAGGCGCCGGCAAAGCCGTGACTGGTCGCCAGCGCCACCTGGCTGCGCCCGCTCGATGCGCCGCCGCCTTCGCTGTTGGTGATGCCCGGCACGCCGCGCGCCGCATCCTCCGCCATCAAGGCGCGCTCGCGCAGCGCAGCGGGTTCCGGCTCCTCCTCGTCGGTCAGGTCGAGCGAGGGCGGCCGTTTTTTGAGCAGCCGGTCTTCGGGTGCCAGGCCCGCATAGGGATCTTCCGGCGCTTCGCGCGCCATCGCAATGCAACGCTCGACCAGCGTGCCCAAGGTTGCAGGATTCATGTCGGACGCGGAAATGCTGGCCGAGCGCTGGCCGATGAAGACGCGCAGGCCGATGTCTTCGCCCTCGGACCGCTCAACATCCTCCAGCGCGCCCAAGCGCACCGACACGTTGGTCGACGCATTGCAGGCATAGATGGCGTCGGCCGCATCCGCGCCCGCCTTGCGCGCTGCATCGACCAAATCCTGCGCGCGCGACTGGGCTTCGTCTAGGCTGAGCATGGAGAGAAGATAGTCCTTGATGGGGGGAAAGGAAGGCCCGGCCTTACGCGCTTGGGGCGGCGGGAACAACCTTCCCCAGCCAATGGTCCAGCAGATGCCAGGCGACGGCCATCTGCGGCGGCGCGACGAAGGGCGCGTCCGAATCGCCAGCCATCGCCGCGCGCACGCCATCGGCATCGCACCAGAAAGCATGTTCGATCTCGGTCTCGTCAATCCGCAAGGCATCATCCTGCGCCTGGGCGACGCAGGCGATCATCAGGGACGATGGGAAGGGCCAAGGCTGGCTCATCACATAGCGCACCGAATGGACCCGTACGCCCGCCTCCTCATGGATCTCGCGCGCCACCGCCTCCTCGATCGTCTCGCCCGGCTCGACAAAGCCGGCAAGCGCGGAATAGCGACCTTCAGGCCAGCTATGCTGCCGGCCCAGCAGCACGCGCCCCTCATGCTCCGCCAGCATGATGACGACGGGGTCGGTGCGGGGGAAATGCTCCGCGCCGCACGTCTCGCACCGCCGCGACCATCCGGCTTTCACGGCCTGCGTCGCGCCGCCGCAGACCGAACAAAAGGGGTGCCGCGCATGCCAATGCACCAAGCTGCGCGCCGCGCCATAGAGCGCCACTTCGTCGGCCGGGATCAGTCCTGCGATGGCGCGGCTGCGCGGCGTGGGCACTAGATTGGGGCCAAGGTCCTTCACCAGCCGCGCAAAGATTGGCCGCGCCTGCCGATCGACCCCCAGCAGCACATGGTCCATCATCTGCGCGTCTGCGCCAATTGGCTCCAGCACCAGATGACCCTCCACTTCGACCGGCTCCAGCCCGTCCAGCACCAGTCGCCGCGCGGCCGGATCAGCAAAGGCTTGCGCCAGCAGCGCGGGATTGGTGCGGACATGATCGACCCGATCCAACGTCCCGCCGACAAAGCCGGGCAACGGCCGATCAGTCTTTTGCGTCCCGTGCATCCTTGTCCCTCCTAACCGCTTCCACTGCGCGTGCGAATAACGTGGGCAGTCCCGCCTCCCCTATCCGGTCGATCGGCCACCATTCGCCTGTCCCATTTGGCTCCATGCCTGCGTCCAGATGGGCGCGATGAAGCGCCAGCGCCAGCGAGAAATGGGTGAAGACATGGCTGACTGGCTCGGCAAGACTGGTCCATGCCGCATCGACGGGCGGCGTCCATTCGGGCGCCGCGCCCCAATCCGAGCTTGGCAGTGCGCGCATCCCGCCCAACAACCCCTTGTCCGGGCGGCGCACCAGCCAGACATGGCCGTCGCGCTCGATCCACCAGCCATGGCCCAGCCGGTGCGGCTTCACCTTTTTCGGTGCCTTGACCGGAAAAGCGGCAGGGTCGGCAGTTGCAAAGGCAGCGCAATCCTGCCGCAGCGGACAAATGCCGCAGGCCGGGTTACGCGGCGTGCAGATGGTCGCGCCCAGATCCATCATGGCCTGCGCAAAATCGCCGGCCCGCGCGTCCGGTGTAATACGGTCGGCGGCGGCGCGGATTGCCGAGCGCGCGGCCGGCAGCGGGGTATCAATGGCAAACAGGCGCGCCACCACCCGTTCGACATTGGCATCCACCACCACCGCCCGCCGGCCAAAGGCGATGGCCGCGACGGCGGCAGCGGTATAGGCGCCCACGCCTGGCAGGCCGCGCAGCCCCTCCTCGGTATCGGGAAAGCGTCCATCATGGTCGCGCACCACCGCCCGCGCGCAGGAAAGCAGATTGCGCGCCCGCGCATAATAACCAAGCCCCGCCCATGCCGCCATGACGTCCGCATCCTGCGCCGCCGCCAGCTCCTCCACAGTCGGCCAGCTGGTGGTGAATCTGGCGAAATAGGGCCCAACCGCCGCCACTGTCGTCTGTTGCAGCATCACTTCGGACAGCCAGACACGATAGGGGTCGCTCGCATTGGTGCCCGGCGGCGCGCGCCAGGGCAGGCGGCGCGCATGAACATCATAATGCGCAAGCAGGGCACCCGCGATTTTTGATTCTCGACCCTCGACGCGCATGGCAGCCCTATGCCATTAAGCGGGCCATGACGGAACGCCCGGCCAGCCCGAAAATGAAAATGCGCAAAGCACCTGCCGAAGAACGCCCGCGCATCGGCGCTCCGCGACAGATCGCGGACCTGATGCCCGACATCGGCCGCGCCGCCTTCCGCAAGTTCGGCTTTGTCCAGTCCAGTATCGTCACCCGCTGGACCGACATTGTCGGCCCACATTATGCGGCGGTGTCCGCGCCTGAATCGATTCGCTTTCCGGTCGGCAAGAAAGCCGGCGGCACGCTGCAACTGACGGTGATGAGCGGCCATGGACCCATGATCCAGCATGTCCTGCCCGACATCATCGAGCGCGTGAACCGCTTTTTCGGCTATGCCGCGGTGGCCAAGATCGCGATGCGCCAGGGCCAACTCGCCTCGGTCAGCGCGGAACGCCGGCCGCCACCCCGCAATCTTCGGCCCATTCCGGTCGAGCTGGGCGATTCGCTGCGCGACATTGGCGATCCCGAATTGCGCGCAGTGCTCGAATCGCTGGCGCAGGGTCTCGCCAACAGCAGCGGCCTGCCCAAGGTCAGCTAGTTTAGCTGCGGTTCAGCCTGCCCTGTCTATGTCAGCCTTTTTTGGACGCGCCCCATGAAGAAGCTTCTGTCGCTCAGCCTGCTTGTCCTACCCGCCGCCCTTGTCGCAGCGCCCGCCGCCAACTGGGCCAGCCGCGTGACGATGACGCCGATCGGCGGCCATTATATGGGCAATCCCGCCGCTCCCACCAAATTGGTGGAATATGTCAGCTACACCTGCTCGCACTGCGCGCATTTCGTGAGCGAGGCGAGCGCGCCGCTGCGGACCGATTATGTGAAGGGCGGCAAGGTCGGGGTCGAGGTGCGTAACGCCGTGCGCGACAAATATGACCTGACCGCCGCGCTGCTGGCGCGCTGCGGCGGGCCAACCAAGTTCATGAGCAATCATGAGGCACTCTTCGCCAACCAGAGCGCCTGGATCACGCAGGTCGAAAGCTACGACCGCGACGCGCAAAAGCCCGCCGATCAGATCCCGGCGCTCCAGGATATCGGCCAGAAGACAGGTCTTTATGCGCTGATGAACAAACGCGGCTTTACCAATGCGCAGCTCAACGCCTGCATCGCCAACCCACAATCCATGAAGCAGGTGCTGGCGATGACGGACGAGGCATGGACCAAGGTGAAGATCACCGGCACGCCCGGCTTCACCATCAACGGGACGAAGGTTGACGGTTCGAACTGGGCGACGGTGAAGGCCGCATTGCCCCCTGTCGTCCGCTGATCTACACCGCTTCCAGTCGCCAATCATCGGAGCCTTGCCCGTCGTGAAAGCCTTTACCGGTCTTGCCATCGCCGCCCTCAGCCTCAGCCTTGCCGCCTGCAACAGCAGTGAGGAGGCCGCCAAGCCCAGCGGCACGCCGATCGCCGCCGTGCCCGCGCCCGCCGGCACGACATGGTCGGCCACGGTCAACGAAACGCCGGATGGCAATTTCGTGATGGGCAATCCCGACGCCAAGCTCAAGCTCGTGGAATATGGCTCCTTCACGTGCAGCCATTGCGCCGAATTTGCCGAGACCGCTTCGCCGGAAATCCGCAAGCTCGTCGATACCGGCAAGATGAACTATGAATTTCGCACCTATGTGCGCGATCCGATCGACCTGACCACCGCGCTGCTCGCCCGTTGCGGCGGAAAGGACGTCTTCTACCCCTTGTCCGAACAGTTTTTCGCCAATCAGGGTGCGATGTTCGAGAAGGTTCAGGACAATGACGACGCGTTCAAGGGCGTGGAGCAACTGTCGCCCGCGCAGCGCCCGGTGGCGATCGCCCAGATCGCTGGGCTGATCGACTTCGCCAAGCAGCGCGGCATTTCGGAGGATCAGGCCAAGCAATGCCTGGCCGACACGGCCACCGCTGAAAAACTGGCCAAGGGTGTCGAGGCTGCGAACAACCAGTATCAGATCACCGGCACGCCCAGCTTCCTCATCAATGGGGTGCTGGTGGACAATGCCGCCAACTGGGCCTCGCTCGAACCCCGTCTCAAGGAAGCAGGTCTCTGATTGCGCGGCGGGGGGCTGACATCTCCGCCTGAGCGAAGAAAAGCCGGGGCGGCGCGCTGCCCCGGATTGCCGCCATGCAGATAAAGCGGCTCAAGCTTTCCGGCTTCAAAAGCTTCGTCGACGCTACCGAATTGCGGATCGAACCGGGGCTGACCGGTATCGTCGGCCCCAATGGCTGCGGCAAATCCAACCTGCTCGAAGCCATTCGCTGGGTCATGGGCGAATCGAGCGCCAAATCGATGCGCGGCGCGGGCATGGAGGATGTGATCTTCGCCGGCACAGCCAGCCGGCCCCGGCGCGACTTTGCCGAAGTCTCCCTGCTCACCATCCAGGAACAGGGAGAGTTGTTCAACGCGGTGGACGTCGGCGCTGATGGGGAACTGGACGTCACGCGCCGGATCGAGCGCGGCGCGGGCAGCGCCTATCGCGCCAATGGCAAGGATGTGCGCGCCAAAGATGTGGCGCTGGTCTTTGCCGACGCCGCGACCGGTCCGCACAGCCCCGCCCTTGTCAGCCAAGGGCGTATTGCCGCCGTCATCGCCGCACGGCCGCAGGAACGCCGCGCCATGCTGGAAGAAGCGGCGGGCATTGCCGGGCTACATGTCCGGCGCAAGGATGCCGAACAGAAATTGCGGGCGGCTGAAACCAATCTTGCGCGCCTGGATGAAATCCTGCTCGACATGGACATGCGCGCCAATGCCCTGCGGCGTCAGGCAAAGGCAGCGGAACGCTATATCCGCCTGTCCGATCAGATCCGCGTTGCCGAAGGCCGCGTTCTCTTCGCGCGTTGGCGAGAGGCCCATGCCAGTGCCGAAGCCGCCCGCGCGGAAGCGCGGCAGGCCGACGCCGCCGTCGCCGCCGCGCAGGAGGGACAGCTCGCCGCGGCCGCCCATGCGCAGGCCGCGCTCGCCGCGCTGGCGGAATGCCGGTCCGCAGCGCAAAGCGCGCGTGACGCCGCCAATGAAGCGGGCCATCGGCTCGCCGCGCTGCGCACCGAACGGGACTCGGCGGTTCGCCGCCTTGCCGATCTGGTACAGCAGGCCGGCCGGCTGGCGGAAGATCGCGCGCGCGAAGGCACGCTCGCCAATGATGCAGCCGACGCGATCGCGCGCCTGACCGCCGAAATTGCGACGCTCAAGGTCCGGATCGCTGAAACCGAAAAGCTGAGGCCCGATTTTGCCGCGCGCATCGCGACGGCCGAAGGAGAAGCGCGCGACGCGGAACTGGATTTGGCCCGTGCGATGGCGACGCAGGCGGCGGAGCAGGCCGAACTGCGCGTCGCCGAAGCCGCGCTGGCCTCCGCCCGCGCTCAGCGCGACCGCACGGAACGGGACGTGGCGCGCCTGGAAAGCGAGGCCACAGCCTTGCCGGATTCCGATCCGCTGATGGCGCAGCGCGCCAGTGCGCAGGCCGATCAGACGCGCGCGCAGGCCGACCGCGATACCGCCGAAGCCGCGATCGAGGCCGCTGAACAGGACAGGCAGGCCGCCGCAGATGCGCGCGCGGCGGCGCAAGCCGCGCTGGCTTCGGCCCGCGCGTCCCTCGCCGCACTGGATAGCGAAGCCGCCGCGCTCAAGCGCGCGGTCGATGGCGGCGCAGGCCCCAAGGCCCGCGCTCTGGACGAGATGAAGGCCGCGCCCGGCTATGAACGCGCGCTCGCCGCCGCGCTGGGTGACGATCTCGAAGCACCCGTTTCGGCTGATGGCAAGCGTCGATGGGCCGGGGCAGAGCCGCTGGCGCAGGATCCGCATCTTCCCGCCGGCGCGATGCCGCTCGCCGACCATGTCACCGCGCCCTCTGCGCTTGCCCGTCGCCTGGGCCAAATCGCGGTGGTGGACAGGGATGAAGGCCAGCCGCTCGCCGTGGGGCAACGGCTCGTCACGCGCGATGGGCAGCTGCGCCGCTGGGACGGCTATGTCGCGCTGGAGGGCGGGGCGGCGGCGGCCGAACGGCTGATCCGCCTCAACCGGCTGGACGCGATCGCCGCAGCGCGCCCGGCGGCACAGGCGGAGGCAGACAAAGCCGATGCCGCGC
The DNA here is from genome assembly GCF_020782245.1 of Sphingobium soli. Classification (GTDB taxonomy): domain Bacteria; phylum Pseudomonadota; class Alphaproteobacteria; order Sphingomonadales; family Sphingomonadaceae; genus Sphingobium; species Sphingobium soli. Next base: position 39,874 of record NZ_JAJGNP010000009.1, on the reverse strand, counting down.
AGCACGACGCAAAAGAGCGCGAGCAGGCCGCGGTCGCCGCACTGTCGGCCGGGCGCACCGCTCTGACGCAAGCGGACCAGCGCCTGCGCGCCGCGCTGCGCGCTGCCGATGAAACGACGACGGCCTTGGAGCGGCTCGCCGGGCGGCGCGAAGCGGTGGAAGAGCGGCTCGCCGCCGCACGCAGCGATCTTCAGCGCGCGCAGGCCGATCATGAAAAGGCGCAGGCCGCGCGTGCGACCATGCCCGATGGCGCGGCGACCGGCCAGCTGGTTGCTACCCTCGGCCAGGCCAGCGAGAAAGCGCGCGCCGTCGTCAGCCAGTTGCAGGCCGATCAGGCGCTGGCCGATCGCGCGCTGGACAGCGATCGCGACAGGCAGGCCGCCGCCGATGCAGAGATTAAGGGCTGGCGTGCCCGGGCCGGAGAGGCCGCCAAGCGCATCGCCGCCATGGCCGGGCGCGGCGAAGACATTGCGCAGGAACGCGCTGCGATTGAGGGTGCACCCGATCGCCTGGGCCAGGCGATTGCCGACCTTGAAACGCAAGGATCGACGCTCACCGACGCCGCCGAGCGCGCACGCACCGCTGAACAGGCGGCGGAAGCCGCGCTGCGCCAGGCCGAAGCGCAGGCGGCACAAGCCGCAGAAGCGCTTGCGGCCGCTCGCGAAACCCGCGCCACCGCCGTCGCCCGCGCCGAAGCCGCCGACGAACGCCGGATCGAAACCAATCGCCTGTCGGGTGAACGCTTCGAATGCCCGCCCCCGGTGCTGCCCGAAAAGCTCGGCTTTGCCAGCGCCGACATCCGCATTGCCCAGACCGAACAGGCCGAACATGACCGCTTCGTCGCCGACCGCGAACGGATCGGGCCAGTCAATCTGGTCGCGGCGCAGGAATTGGCGGAGCTGGAAACCAGCCAGGCGACCAGCCGCGCCGAAAGCGCGGAACTCACCCAGGCCATTCATCAATTGCGCGGCTCCATCGGCAGTCTCAACCGGGAGGGGCGCCAGCGCCTGCTTGCCGCATTCGAGGCGGTGGACGGCCATTTCCGCCGTCTCTTCACCACGCTGTTCAACGGCGGCCAGGCGCATCTGGAACTGATCGACAGCGACGATCCGCTGGAGGCGGGGCTGGAAATCATGGCCCAGCCGCCCGGCAAGAAGCTCGCCGCGCTCACGCTTTTGTCGGGCGGCGAACAGGCGCTTACGGCCGTGGCGCTCATCTTCGGCCTGTTCCTCACCAACCCCGCGCCGATCTGCGTGCTGGACGAAGTGGACGCGCCGCTGGACGATGCCAATGTCGAGCGATTTTGCGATCTGCTTGACGCGATGGTGGCGCAAACCAACACCCGCTATCTGATCGTTACGCACAATGCCGTCAGCATGGCGCGGATGCACCGCCTGTTCGGCGTCACTATGGTCGAACCCGGCGTCAGTCGCCTGGTGTCCGTCAACCTGCACGGGGCCGAAGCGCTGCTGGCGGCGGAATAAGGCCAGCGGGTCGCGCCTGGCCCTTGCTCCGGCGCAGCAATCCGCGTCATTCTTCTCCCAGATGACAAGGAGGTCATGTCTTGGTGCATTTGCCGCCCTTCGCGCTGGATCACTGGCTTTCGGCGCACGACTTCGCCGATCCGCCGATTGCCTTCAATCTGGCCTCCAGTACCGGGCCGCGGTGGAGTGTGGCGGACCTGTGTGCGCTGGGCGATCAGCCGCTCGATCTTGGGGATGTTGTTCTGAGCTACGCGCCGCCGGCGGGCACGCCTGCGCTGCGCAGCGCCATCGCCGCCTTTCACGGCGTCGATGCGGACATGGTCGTCGCCACCACCGGCGCATCGGAAGCACTCTCTATCCTCTTCTGCCTCCTTTCCCGACCGGGCGCGCATATCCTGCTGCCCGATCCTGGTTATCCGGCCTATGACGCCGTCGCCCGCGGATGGGGCCTCACTGCCCGAACCTACAGGCTGGAACGCGCGCGCGGCTTTGCCCAGGAAGCGGATGCCATCCTCGCCGATGTCGATCGCGACACCGCGCTGGTCATCGTCAACACGCCGCATAATCCCAGCGGCAGCGTCATGCCCCGCGAAGGCATTGCCCGGCTTGCCGGCGCCCTCGCCGATCGGGGCATCCCCTTGCTGGTGGATGAAGTCTATCACCCGCTCTATTTCGGCCCACCGCAGCAATCGGCCGCGGGCCTCGCTAATGTCATCGTCACCAGCGACCTGTCAAAGTCGTTGTCGCTTCCGGGGCTGCGCACTGGCTGGCTGATCGACGCCGATTCAGAGCGGCGCGCGCGCATCGTCGACGCGCGCAGCTATTTCACAATCAGCGCCTCGCCACTGCTCGAACGACTCGCCACCCATGCCCTGCATCATAGCCGCCTGATACTCGACAGGCTGGCGACCGTTGCAGGCGCGAATCTGACGCGTCTGGATGAATTTATGGATAGCACCGCTAGCGCCCTTGCCTGGGTCCGGCCGTCGGGCGGTACGACCGCCTTCCCCTGGCTGGTGGACGGGCAGGACAGCCGGCCCTTATGTGAGGCGCTGGCAAAGCAGGGGGTCTTGCTCGCCCCGGGTGATTGCTTCGGCCACCCCGATCATATGCGGATCGGCTTTGCCCAGCAAGCGGAGGGGTTTGGGGTCGCCCTCGCCCGCTTTGGCGAAACGCTGGACCGGCTGGCTATCGGTTAGGGGCGGCCGAACCAGCCCTTCATTCGGCGGAACAGGCCGCGCTCGCTGATCGGCTCGAACATTTCCTCCGGGCCTTCGGGGTCCAGCACCTCATTATCGGCCAGCCATTCCTGAACCGCATTGAGGTCCGGCGTCCGGTACGGTCGCAACGTCCGGCCGGGCTTCTGCCGCAATTCCTCGACGCCCGCGATCAGCCCCCGCTCGGCGATCACCGCCGCCACCCGCTCCAGTGGCAGATCGAGATGTTCGGCGATCAGGTCGTCGCGAATCCGCAGGATCGTCTTTTGTCGGCCCGCATTGGTGGGCAGCGCGGTGTCGATGCAGATGTCGCATTCGGTGTCCAGCCGCAGCGAACGATTGTTCATGTTGGACGACCCCACCCGGATCAGCCGATCATCGACGATCAGGATCTTGGCATGGACATAGATTGGCGCGCCGCGCTGGGTGAAGGGGTGATAGAGGCGCAGGCGGCCATGCGGATCGCGCGCCTTCAAGGCCTCGACCAGTCGAGCGCGCGCCGAATCCATCGCCTGGCTTTCCAGCCAGCCATCGGCCTGCTGCGGGTTGATGATGACGAATTCCGGCCCGTCCGGCTCGGCCAGCCGTTTGGCGATTGCCTCGGCAATACGGCGCGATGCAAAATACTGGCTTTCGGCATAGACGTGCCGTTTTGCCAGCGCGATCTGGTTGAGATACAGTTGCTCGATCTCGGTCAGGCCGTCCTGATCGTCCATTTCGGGCGCAGTGCGGGCAATGGCGACATCGACATTTTCAAACTGCACCGGCAAGGTTTCGGGCCAGCATTCATAGCTGCCCGTCACCGGCTCCAGCTCCTCGCCGCCCGCACCCTTCCATCGCGCGCGGGCATGGTCGCCCAGCGCTGCGGCGACCGGGCCCTTCAGCGCCGTGGTCGCGTCGTGCCAGGGGCCATAGGGCGATCCATCGGGATGATGCCGGCCATATTCCTCATCACGATGATGGCGCGTGTCCCACCGGTCGCCGGTCATGTCGATGCCACCGCAAAAGGCGAAACAATCGTCGATGACGACAATCTTCTGGTGATGCGATGCGGCCGGCGGATGATGGCTGTCCAGCTTCACGGTGACGCGCGGGTGCGCCATCCATTTAAGCGTGGTGAAGAAATTGGTAGGCCGCGCCATCGCCTTGATCGCGCCAACATCCCAGCGCAGCAGATAGATTTCCAGCTCCGGCGTTTGATCGACCAGCCAGCTGATGAATTCGCCGATCGTGGTCGGCGCGCCGTCATGCGCTTCCTCCTCGCGCACCAGGCTGATCGCTGCATCGAAGTCCCATCCGATCAGCATAATACGGCGCTTCGCCTTCATCATCGCGGCCCGCGCATGACGAAAATAGGTGTCCGCGTCGATGACCACGCTGGCCTTGTCGGCCCGCTCGATCCGCCAACAATCGGCGCCCGGCTGAGGCGTCATGCAGCGCTTCCCACGGTGAGGCAGCCCAAGAACATCAGGAAACCGGCAAAGCGGTTGGAGCGGAATTTAAGCAGCGGGTCGATCCCGTCCTCCTTCAACGTGCCGACCTGCCACATCAGATGCGCCGCCATCGGCAGCAATGCCGCCAGCGCCAGGCCCTGCCCGCGCATCAGCCAGATCGCAGCCGCCCATAGCGACAGCGCGGCCAGATAGCAAAACGTCACGCCCGCGCGCACATGGCGCCCCATCGACAGCGCGCTGGACCCGATCCCGATCAGTGCGTCATCCTCCCGGTCCTGCAAGGCATAGATGGTGTCATAGCCAATGACCCAGAAGATGGATCCTGCGTAGAGGAGAAGGCCGGGCGTCGTCAGCGCGCCCGCCACCTCGCTCCATCCCACCAGGCATGCCCAGGAAAAGACGAGACCCAACCAGACTTGCGGCCACCCGGTGATGCGTTTCATGAAGGGGTAGGCCGCGACCAGCGCCAGGCTGCACAGCGCGACGACCTGCGCATAGGGGCGCAGCTGCACCAGCACGACCAGCCCGACGAGGCAGAGCGCGAGCAGCCAGACCCAGGCAGTCTTGAGCGCCATCGTTCCGCTCGCAAGCGGCCGCGCGGCAGTGCGCGCGACCTTGAGGTCCAGGTCGCGATCGACAATGTCGTTGAACACGCATCCCGCGCCGCGCATGGCGATGCTGCCCAGCAGCAGCCAGGCGATCAGCGGCCACCGTGCAAAGCCGCCGCCAGACAAGGCAACCGCCCAGGCGCCCGGCCAGAACAGCAGCCACCAGCCGATCGGCCGGTCCAGCCGCGCCAGTTGCGCCAGCATGCGAGGCGTTGGGGGCAACCGCGCCAGCAGACTGCGCGCCTGGCTGTCGGGGACGATGGTATCAGTCATGCGCTCCAACTATCGACTGCGTCGCGATCCGAAAAGCCCGTTCGGCCTGTCGCATATAGCCCTCACCTTACCAGCTTGGGACATTTCTGCGACAATTTTAGCGCATAGTGGTCGGGTAAGAGGAATAACGCTCATGAGAAAGACCGACATCGCTTGGAGCCGCTTCGGCCTAGGCCCCAGGCCGGGCGATGAGCCACTGACCGATCCGATCGGGTGGTTGCGCGATCAGATGGACGATTACCGCCCCGACCTTGCCAGCACTGGTGCGCTGGCGTCGCGCGCGCGCATAAACGCTGACTTTTATGCTCTTCGCACCGCGCGCAAGCAAGCGATGCAGGCTGCGTCCATGGCGGGCGACGCCAAGGTGAAAGTAGCTCAGCTTCCGCAAAGCCGACAATTTCGCGGCCATTATGAGGCTCAAGCCGCTGTGCGGATTCGCGCGGCCGTGGCCAGCGAAACGCCATTTGTCGACCGTCTGGTCCATTTCTGGTCGAATCATTTTGCGGTGTCGATCGACAAGCCGCTTGTGCTTGGCCTTGCCGGATTGATGGAGTTCGAGGCGATACGCCCTCATGTCCTCGGCCGGTTCGAAGACATGCTGCTTGCCGTCGTCCAGCACCCTGCAATGCTGCTTTATCTGGATCAGGTACAATCCATTGGCCCCAAGAGTCAATTCGGACAGAAAATAGCCGCTCGTGGCAGAAATCAGGGCCTGAATGAAAATCTGGGGCGCGAAATACTGGAACTTCACACGCTGGGCGCGCGCAGCGGGTACAGCCAGAGCGATGTGACCGAACTGGCCCGTGCGCTGACAGGCTGGACCGCCGTTGGCCTGGGCAACGGCCCGGTGCAACGACTGACCACGCGGCTAGGGGGCGAACCGGGCGATTTCCTGTTTGCGCCACCCCTTCATGAACCGGGGAAGCGCACGATTCTCGATCGAACCTACCCGCAGGCGGGAATGCAACAAGTCCGCGCCATTCTGACCGACCTCGCCCGCCATCCAGCGACAGCGCGGCATCTTGCCACCAAGATTGCGCGACATTTCATCGCCGACGAACCCCCCGCTCCCCTGGTGGCACGCTTGGAGACAGTCTATCTGGAAAAAGGTGGAGACTTGCGCGCGGTCTATGCGGCGCTCATCACTGCGCCCGAGGCCTGGGCCAATACCGAATCGAAATTCCGCACCCCCTGGGACTGGCTGATCGGCGCATTTCGCTTGCAAGGTGGCGTGCCCGAAATGCCTGACAATCCCGATCAGGCCGACCATCAACTCGCTGGCCTCTTCGCGCAGCTTGGCCAACCCATTTGGCAACCGGGGTCTCCTGCCGGTTTCGCCGACTCTGCGGGGGACTGGGCCGGGCCGGAAGCACTTTTCCGACGCGTAGAGGTTGCGCAAAGGCTTGCCCGACACACATCTCCGGCAACTGACCCCCGCGAGGTTGCCGGTCGGGTTTTTGGCGAGGCGCTTCGTCCCGCGACCGCGCAGGTAGTCGCTCGGGCGGAAAGCCCGCAACAAGGCATGGCATTGCTGCTGGTCGCGCCAGAGATGATGAGGAGATAGGACATGCTGGATCGACGCCGATTTCTTGGCGCCGCTGGCGCGCTTGCCACGACAGCCTTATTGCCCCGCATCGCCTATGCAGGGCCTGCAGCCACGGAACAACGCTTCGTCTTCATCATCCAGCGCGGTGCGGCCGATGGCCTTCATATCCTTGCACCCACCGGCGATCCAGCCTTCCTGAAGCAGCGCGGTGTTATGGCCGACACTGTGCTGGGCGGAGAAGTGCTGGGTGAATCCTTCTTCACCCTGCATCCCTCGCTGAAGCGGGTCGGACTGCTCGCCAAACAGAAACAGGCGCGTTTCGTTCATGCCAGCGCCTCGGCCTATCGCGACCGCTCCCACTTTGACGGGCAGAATGTTCTGGAGAGTGGTGGGCGACAACCCTACACCGAAAAAACCGGCTGGGTAGGCCGGCTGCTGATGCAATTGCCGGCCATGCAGGACCGGGCCATGGCCATCGCGCCATCCGTACCCATGGCAATGCGGGGTTCCACACAGGTCGCGACTTATGCGCCATCGGCACTTTCCGATGCGTCTGATGATATTATGACGCGCGTTTCAGCCCTATATGCTGATGATGCGCAGTTGGCATCGCTTTGGGACAGCGCGCGCGCCACGCACGAACTCGCGGACAATCTCGACCTGGACGGACACCGCGGTGCCGCCGCTATCGGCATGCTCGCCGGGCAGATGCTGGCGCAACCCGACGGTGCGCGGATCATGATGATGGAAAGCGATGGGTGGGATATGCACAGCTCACAGGCACCGCGCATGGCAATGCAACTCAAGAATCTCGATGCCATGATCGCTTCGCTCGCCGACGGATTGGGTGCTGCCTGGACAAAAACGCTGGTGATTGTCGCGTCCGAATTCGGTCGAACCGTTGCGATAAATGGGACGGCAGGCACTGATCATGGCACAGGTGGGCTGATGATGCTGATGGGCGGCGCATTGGACGGGGCTGGGCAGGTCGATGCGGACTGGCCTGGACTGAACCCGGCCGCATTGCTCGATGGCCGCGACCTGAGACCGACCATCGCTGCTGAAGCTGTCATTGGCGCTTCTCTGGCCGCGCATTTCAGCTTGGATCCTGAGCGGCTGATGGCCCGCCTATATCCCTCTCAACCTGGGCTGAAGCCGTTTCGAGCCTAACTGCCGCTCGACAGGCGCATCACGGTGCGGCAAGAGCTTGCCGATGACCGCCACCCCCGCCTGGCCGCCGCAGAGCGCCCCGCGTTTGCATGTCGAAACGCAATTGGGCGACGGCGTTGCCGTGCCGGTGGATGGCAACCCGGCCCATTATCTGATCAGTGTGATGCGGGTGAAGCCGGACGATGTCGTCCTGCTGTTCGATGGCCGCTCGGGCGAATGGGCGGCGCGCGCGCGCGACATTCGCAAGCGGGATTTGGTGCTGGAATGCGTGGCGCAGACCAGGGCGCCCGAGCAGGTCCCTGACTATTGGCTGTGCTGCGCGCCCATCCGCAAGGGCCGCATCGACCTGATCGCGGAAAAAGCGTGTGAACTGGGCGTCGCCAAGCTGCAACCGGTGCTGACCCGCCGCGCTGTCGTCGACAAGTTGAACCTTGATCGGCTGCACGCGCATCTGGTCGAAGCGGCTGAACAATGCGGACGCACCGCCCTGCCCGATCTAGGCTCGCTGATGAAGCTGGACGCGCTCCTTGGCAATTGGGACAGCCGCCGCCATCTTTTCTTCGCGGACGAAAGCGGTGGCGCGCCGCTGGAACAGACGCTGCGCGCCCATCCCGGCCCCGCCGCGTTCCTGGTCGGGCCAGAGGGCGGATTCGACCCGCAGGAGCGGGACGCGATCCAGGCGACGCCGGGCGCCGTGGCCGTATCGCTCGGCCCGCGCATTCTGCGCGCCGAAACCGCCGCCATCGCGGCGACATCAGCCTGGATGGCGATCAACGGCGACTGGAACTAGTTTCGTTTCGCTATCTTCTTGCCTTGCCTGCAAGGGCAACTTATCTGATCGCGGCCGGTCCGGTTTGACGCGCCGGGGGGAAGCACTAAGGGCGTGGCATGAGCACAAGAACCGACTCAGCGGGTCATGATCCCGTCATCGAAAGCCGCGACCAGCTGATCGCGGCCTTTGCCAAGGGCGAAAAGCCCAAGGACCGCTGGCGCATCGGCACCGAGCATGAAAAATTTGTCTACGACCGCGGCGATCATCATGCCCCCTCCTATGAGGAAAAGGGCGGCATTCACGCGCTGTTGCTTGGCCTCACCCGCTTTGGCTGGGAACCGGTCTATGAAGGCGGCAAGATCATCGCCCTGTCGGGCAGCGACGGCACGATCAGCCTGGAGCCCGCTGGCCAGCTCGAACTGTCGGGGGCGCCGCTGGAAAATCTGCACCAGACCTGCGCGGAGACGGGCCGGCATCTGGAACAGGTGAAATATGTCGGCGACCAGCTGGGCCTTGGCTTCCTTGGCCTTGGCATGTGGCCGGACAAGAGCAGAGCCGACCTGCCGATCATGCCCAAGGGCCGCTATGCGATCATGCTGCGCCACATGCCGCGCGTCGGTTCGCTTGGCCTCGACATGATGCTGCGGACCTGCACCATCCAGACCAATCTGGATTATGGCAGCGAAGCCGACATGGCGCAGAAGTTTCGCGTCAGCCTGGCGCTGCAACCGCTGGCGACCGCGCTGTTCGCCAATTCGCCCTTTACCGACGGCAAGCCCAACGGCTTCCTGTCCTATCGCAGCCACATCTGGTCGGATACCGACCCGGCGCGTACCGGCATGCTGCCCTTTGTGTTCGAAGACGGCTTTGGCTATGAACGCTATGCCGACTATGCGCTCGATGTGCCGATGTATTTCGTCTACCGCGACGGCAAATATATCGATGCGGCGGGCCTTAGCTTCCGTGACTTTCTGGACGGCAAATTGTCCGTTCTGCCGGGTGAAAAGCCGACCGAGAAGGATTGGGAGGATCATTTGTCCACCGCCTTCCCCGAAGTTCGGATGAAAAGCTTTCTGGAAATGCGCGGCGCGGACGGCGGGCCGTGGAACCGAATCTGTGCGCTGCCTGCGCTATGGGTCGGCCTGCTCTACGATAGCCAAGCGCTCGATGCGGCCTGGGACGTGGTGAAGGACTGGAGCATGGAAGAGCGGCAGGCGCTGCGCGATTCCGTCCCCAAACTGGGCCTCGACGCGCCGGTCGGCGGCGGCCGCAAGTTGCGCGACATTGCGCGCGAGGTGATCGACATCGCCCGCTCGGGGCTTGCCGCGCGCGCCCGCCTCAATGGGTCGGGCGACAATGAGACCGGCTATCTGTCCTTCCTGGAAGACGTCGCCGCATCGGGCAAGACCAATGCCGAACGCTTGCTCGATTGCTATCATGGCGAATGGCAGGGCGACCTCAGCCGCGTCTATGCCGGTGAAAGCTTCTGACCTTTATTCGGCCGGCTGCTCGCTGATCTGGACCTTACGCTTGCGCCCGGTTGCCCAGGCGAAGAAGCGGGGCACCGGCGCGTTGCGCTCCATCCAGTCGCTATAGGCGCGATAATCGGGATCAGCCGACAAATGCCGCTCCTCGGTCTTGGCGCGCCAATAATAGACCGCGTTGGTAAGCGCCAGCATCGCGCAGTTGCGCACCATGTCGGTAACGGAGCCCGTGACCGTCAGAAACGGCAGCGAGGCGAACCACCAAAAGAGATTTTTCGACAGATAGGCAGGATGACGGGTCCATCGATAGGGGCCATGGGTTAATATGCCGCGATGGGTGAGGTTGGAAAAGCGGATGCCGAACGCCACGGTCGCCCAGGCATAGATAGCGGTCAGCAGGACCAGCCAGCCGCCCAGGATCCATTGCAGCGCCGTTGATCCCTGTGTCCAGACGTCCCATTCCGCGCCGCCGGAATGATAGTCAAGCGGCCCTCCATTGCCCATCAGGACGAAGGGTGGGTAGCAGATCAGCGCCGCCAGCCAGCCGCTGAGATAAGGATTGGCGGTGCGGATGTGGGAATCGAGCGGCTTGAAGGTCAGGATATAGCCGACCGTCGCCAGGCACACGTCCACCATGAACATGATCGCGATCAGGAAGCCCGCGAGCGCCACCGGGTGGGACATCGCATCGCTGACCCGCCATTCGACCACGCTGGCGAAATTGCCTGGAACGATCGAGACCATGAAGGCCAGGAAGAAGCCCTTGACCGCCCAGGCACGGGCGTGATTGGCCACCTCCACCATGTCCGCCGCGCCAGCCGCGCCGCCGATCACCCACTGCCCGAAACTATAGGTGGCGTCGCGTGGCTCGATCAGCCGCCTGTCGACCCAGAGGATATAGGGAATGGACGCCGCCAGCATCCAGGGCGCGGCGTTCATGAACAGGTCCATGGAAAAGCGGTAATTGCCGCTCCAATACCAGCGCGCGATGCAATAGAAGATGGCGATGGCAAGCCATGTCGCCCACAGGCCGGCGATCTTGACGATGCTGATGTCGAGCACGTCGCAGACAGGCCGGGGCGGGGCGGACCAGTCGATGCCGGTCGATGCGTTGCGATGCACCTTGTCGACGATCAGCGACCACAGGACCATCGGTACGCCGCAGGCCACGACTGCCGCCAGGCCGGCATTGGGACCGTTCATGCCATAATGGCGGGCGACGATGGTCCATAGCGCAAGCCCCGCAAGGCCGGCTAGGCCGACACCATGGCTGACGGCGGACCGGGGACAGGAATCACTCTTCGACATGGGCGTCATGCCTAGCAGAAAAGCGTAAGCAAGCGATGAAGGCGCTTGCGCACGGACGGCATACTCAGGCCAGCAGCCACGCCTCCGCTGCTGCCGCATCGTCGAAAAAGGCGACGCCCTCCCGGTCGGTCAGGCGCTGCGCCTGCAACCGGGCGAGTGTCGATCCGCAGAGGAAGGCGAGCTTGCGGGACCGGATATCGGGCGCGGCCATCACTGATCCAAAGGCCGCGACGACGTCCTGCGCCTGGATCTTCATGTCGCGGATATCGACCAGCGTCAGCTGACCGGGATGCGCCACAAGGCTAAGTTCCGCACGATAGTCCGCCGCGAAAGACTGAACATCCGACTGATCGAAAAAACCGCCCATTTGGACGCGGATCATGCCCCGCGCCGGGTCGGCCCTGATCTCATATCGCGCGTCCACATCCCTCTCCCGTCCTGCACTGCGCTCGATTATCCGGACGGTTCGGGCCTGGTCTTTTACAAGACCGCGGCCACCAACCCCCTCGCTTGTGCTTCATTGGCTTCCAGATACCAGTTTTCCGGCGCCTTCTGTAGCACCTCGTCCATCGTGACCTGCGATCCCAGGATCAGGTTTTGGAACCCTTCATTCTGGATCGCGATCGATGTTTCGATCTCGTGGATATTGGCCTTGAGCGTGGCGATGCAGGTGGACAGCGGGCCGGACAGGTTCACCGTCTTGGTGATCAGCCGTTCGTGGATCATCACCCGCGTCCCGCGCGTCAGATATCGATTTTCCGTCGCAAAAAAGCTCATGAAGGTCGCGCCCGCAGAATAGACGGCGGTCTTGCCCAGAAACACCAGTCGCCGATCGGGATAGAGGTCCGAATGGAACCGGATATCCTCACCCATCATGCGCGCGATTTCCGGGTCGCCGCCCAGCGTCGAAATCTCGACCACCACCAGCCCTTGCTGCGGCGCGCTGGTCAGGCAGTTCTTGAAATGCAGATACATGCCGTGATCGACCACGCCAGACAGTGCGATGGCGGGGAATTCGAAATCCTTGGGCGACAGCAGCGGAGCATTCATGGGATTATCCTTGGTCAGAGTCGGGCTGCAATACGCGCGGGCATGCAAAAGGTGCCGTGCTTTGGGACTGGTATGTGATGGCGCAGCCTGTAAAGAACAGATCATGACCATGGGACAGCGGGCATGATTGCGAAACTCAGGGGGCTTTTGGACAGCACCGGCATTGACCATGCGGTGATCGACGTCGGCGGAGTCGGCTATCTCGTCGGCGCGTCGTCGCGCACATTGGCGGCGTTGGGGCCGGTCGGCGAAGCCGTCACGATTCACACCGAAATGCTGGTGGCCGAAGATTCGATCCGGCTGGTGGGCTTCGCCCGTGCAGACGAGCGCGACTGGTATCGGCTGCTGACTCATGTGCAGGGCGTGGGATCGCGCGTCGCGCTCGCAATCCTCTCGGCATTGGAGCCGGCCGAGCTGCATCGCGCGGTTGCGACAGGCGACAAGGCGATGGTCGCGCGCGCCAATGGCGTTGGCCCCAAGTTGGCGCAGCGTATCGTCAATGAACTGAAAGACAAGATCGGCGCTGCGCCTGCTGGCGGCCCGATCGGCGTGGGCGGCGCGGTGGCGATGCCCGTGGGCAATATGAGCACCGATGCCCTGTCCGCGCTTCAGAATCTCGGCTTCAAGCCCGCCGAAGCGAGCGCCGCCGTCGCAGCGGCCGAAGGGGAACTGGGTGAAGGCGCCAGCCTTGACGCACTGGTGCGCCTGGCGCTGCGAAAGGCGGCGAAGTGACGGACGACCGCCTGCTCACCCCCGCGCGCCGGCCCGAAGATGTGGACGCGGCGCTGCGTCCCAAATCGCTGGACGAATTTGTCGGCCAGCAGGCTGCACGCGAAAATCTGCGCATCTTCATCCAGGCGGCAAAGTCCCGTGGCGATGCGCTGGATCATGTGCTGTTTTTCGGCCCACCGGGCCTGGGCAAGACGACGCTGGCGCAGATCGTCGCCAAGGAAATGGGCGTGGGCTTTCGCGCCACGTCGGGCCCGGTCATCGCCAAGTCGGGCGATCTGGCCGCCCTGCTCACCAATCTGGACGAAGGGGATGTCCTGTTCGTCGACGAAATCCACCGGCTGAATCCAGCGGTCGAAGAAGTGCTCTATCCCGCGATGGAAGACCGCGCGCTCGACCTGATGATCGGCGAAGGCCCGTCCGCACGATCGGTGCGGATTGACCTGCCGCGCTTTACGCTGGTCGGCGCGACGACGCGTCAGGGCCTGTTGACGACGCCGCTGCGCGACCGGTTCGGCATTCCCGTCCGTCTGCAATTTTATACGGTCGAGGAACTGGAGCGGGTCGTGCGCCGCGCGGCGCATCTGTTGGACCTTTCCATCACGTCCGACGGCGCGGTCGAAATCGCGCGCCGATCGCGTGGCACCCCGCGCATCGCCGGACGATTGCTGCGCCGGGTACGCGACTTCGCCAATGTCGCGGGCGCACCCGCTGTCGACAGGCAAGTGGCTGACAGCGCACTGCAACGGCTGGAGGTCGACCAGCTTGGCCTCGACCTCATGGACCGGCGCTATCTGATGATGATTGCCGATATCTATCGCGGCGGCCCGGTTGGCGTCGAAACGCTCGCAGCCGGCCTGTCGGAAGCACGCGACACGATCGAGGAAGTGATCGAGCCCTATCTGATCCAGCTTGGTCTGATCGCCCGCACCGCGCGCGGCCGATGCCTCAACGGCCCGGGCTGGAAGCATCTGGGCCTCAATCCACCGCAAGATGTGCAGAACGGCCTGTTCGACTGACGCAACTGTGCAAAAGGCATAGCCGTTACGGCAGGGGGCGTTTATAGCCTTGAAACATGCACAGGCGCGCGCCAGACGCGCCGGAAACCGCAGGAGTTGAGCCTTGAGGGCGATCGAGAAATTTCCCAACCTTGTCACTATGTTCTTCACCCGCGCCAAGGAGAAGGGTGACACGTCCTTCCTGTGGCGCAAGAGCGATGGCCAGTGGCACTCGCTCAGTTGGACCGAAGTCGCGCGTCAGGTGGCAGCGCTCGCCGCCGCTCTCAAGGCACAGGGGTTGAAACCGGGCGATCCGGTCATGCTGGTGAGCGAGAACCGGCCCGAATTCTGCATCGCCGACCTGGCGATCATGGCGGCCGGCTGCATCACCGTGCCGACCTACACCACCAACACAACGCGCGATCATCAGCATATTTTGACTGACAGCGGCGCGCGCGCGGTCATTGTGTCGACAGCCAAGCTGGCGCAGGCGCTGATGCCCGCAGTTATCCGCTCGCAGGCCGATTTCGTCATCGGCATGGAGCCGCTGCGCGGTGCGCAGGGCAGCTGCGCCTGCCATCTTTGGTCCGATCTGATCGCGGCGCATGCCGGCGACCCCGCCGCCGATGTCGACATTGTCGCCGCAACGCAGACCGCGACGCGCGAGGATCAGGCCTGCATCATCTACACCAGCGGCACGGGGGGAAGCCCACGCGGCGTGATGCAGCATCATGGCGCGATCCTGCTCAATTGCGAGGGCGCGGGCGCAGTCGTGACCGAGGATTTCGGCTGGGGCGACGAAGTCTTCCTGTCCTTCCTGCCGCTCAGCCACGCCTATGAACATAGCGGCGGCCAGTTCCTGCCGATGCTGCTGGGCGGACAGATTTATTATGCCGAAGGGCTGGAAAAGCTCGCCAGCAATATCGAGGAAGCGCGGCCGACGATCATGGTCGTCGTGCCGCGCCTGTTCGAAGTGCTGCGCGCGCGTATCATCAAGTCTATCGAGAAGCAGGGGAAGTTCCCCACCTATCTGCTGAACCAGGCGCTGCGCATCGCTGCCAAGGAACAGGCGGGCAAAGGCTCCATCCTCGACGCGCCGATGAAGGCGTTGCTCGCCCGCACGCTCATCCCCAAGGTTCGTGCGCGCTTTGGCGGACGGATGAAGGCCTTGGTATCAGGCGGTGCGCCGCTGAACCCGGACGTGGGCCTGTTCTTCCAGGCGATGGGCCTCACCCTGCTGCAAGGCTATGGCCAGACCGAGGCAGGTCCGGTCGTCAGCTGCAACCGGCCGCGCGCCGGCATCGCCATGGATACGGTCGGGCCGCCGCTCGACGGCGTCGAAGTCAAGATTGCCGACGATGGCGAAATCCTGGTGCGCGGCGAACTGGTGATGCACGGTTATTGGCGCAATCCGGCCGAAACCGAAAAGGTGCTCAAGGGCGGCTGGCTGCATACCGGCGACATTGGCGAGATCGACGCACGTGGCCGCATTCGCATTACGGACCG
Source organism: Sphingobium soli (assembly GCF_020782245.1). Classification (GTDB taxonomy): domain Bacteria; phylum Pseudomonadota; class Alphaproteobacteria; order Sphingomonadales; family Sphingomonadaceae; genus Sphingobium; species Sphingobium soli. The sequence continues at coordinate 24,275 of NZ_JAJGNP010000009.1, read as the reverse complement.
CAAGAAAGACCTGATCGTCAACGACAAGGGCGACAATGTCTCTCCGCAAAAGGTGGAAGGGATGCTGACACTGCAACCCGAAATCGGCCAGGCCATGGTCCATGGCGACCGCCGCCCCTATCTGGTCGGGCTGGTCGTGCCGGATGCTGAATGGACGCACGAATGGGCGGAACATCAAGGCGTGCCGATGGACGCCGTGGGCGCTCTGCCGGCATACCAGGCGGCGCTGCGGGCTGCGGTCAACCGCGTCAATGACGACCTGTCCGTGATAGAACGGGTGCGCCGCTTCATATTGGCCGACGAACCTTTCGCCATCGACAATGAGGAGCTGACCCCCTCCATGAAGATCCGCCGCCATATCATCCGCAAACGCTATGCGGATCGCCTGGACGCCCTCTATAAAAATTGACCGGGAGCGGCCGGACGCTTCCTCGCGCTATTTCTTCGGCGTGCGGTAGGGAATGAAATCCCCCAGCGCGCAGGCGCCCGAGGTGATGCCCGACATCGGGCTCGCCGTTGTCGTCATATCGCCCCGGCACATTTGCGATCCGAAACTGCGGACGATCATAATGTCGCCGCGGGTCAGGCCATTGCAACTGCCGATCAGCTCATTCTTGTAGATCAGCTTGCTGCTGGCCCGATACAACAGCACGTTATTGCTGATGACGCGCAAATTGGTCTGCGGCACACGGCTGATACAACTTTGCGGCTCACCCGCCACCTTGCCGGCCAATGCCTCGTCCAGTTCGGCCATCTGCTTTGGCGTCAGCGGCTTTGGCTCATAATTGCCGGCGCATCCCGCCAGCAGCAACGGCATCATCGTGAACATCCAGGCGCGCATCTCCGTCTCTCCTTCTTGGCCATTCTCAATGACGGAACCGGGGTCCGTGATCCGTCAGGCCGCATCCTTGGCGGCGCGACGTTCCGCCAACTGATCGGCGTCGCGCGCACGCATGAAAATATTGGTTTCCCGTTCCGCACCGATGCTGGTCGGCACAGTGGGTTCGCCACGCGCCCGCGCCGCTTCCACCGCTTCCATCCGCTGTTTCAGTGCGACATTGTCAGGTTCCACGCCCAGCGCAAAACGCCCGTTTGCTAGCGTATATTCATGGGCGCAATAAATTTGCGTGTCGTCCGGCAGGGCTGCCAGCCGCTGCATGTTGGCGAACATCTGCGCCGCCGTACCTTCGAACAACCGCCCGCACCCCATGGCGAATAACGTGTCCCCGACAAAGGCCATCCGATCGTCGAACAGGTGATAGGTTATATGCCCCGCCGTATGCGCCGGCATGGCCATCACCTGCGCGACATGGTCGCCGATGCGGACGCTATCGCCCTCCCCAACCAGCCTGTCCAGCGTGCCGATCCGTTCGGCTTCCGCGGCAGGCCCGGTCACCAGGCATCCTGTGGCGGCCTTGATCGCCGTGTTGCCACCGGTATGGTCGCCATGCCAGTGCGTGTTCCAGATCTGGCCGATCCGCCATCCGCGCGCCTTCGCCGCCTCCAACACGGGATCGGCCACCGCCGGATCGATCACGACGGTATCGCCGCTCGCGCTATCATGCATCAGCCAGATATAATTATCGGACAGCGCCGGGATGCGCATAACCTCGAGCATGATTACCACACTCCTGTATTGGGCATGGATGCCCAGGGCTCAGCCGGCGGCAAATGGCCGTCCTGCAGCAACTCGACCGAGATATTGTCGGGCGATCGCACGAAGGCCATATGTCCATCGCGCGGGGGGCGATTGATCGTCACGCCTGCATCCATCAGGCGCTGACAGGTTTCGTAGATATTTTCGACGCGATAGGCGAGATGCCCGAAATTGCGTCCGCCCTCATAAACTTCGGCGGGGCTGCCATCCTCGGCCGGCCAATTATAAGTCAGTTCCACCTGCGCATCCTCATCCCCCGGCGCAGCGAGGAACACCAGCGTGAAGCGGCCCTGTTCATTGTCGAAGCGACGGACTTCGCGCAGGCCGATCAACTCGAAGAAGGCCTTGGTCTTTTCGACGTCAGCAACGCGAATCATGCTATGCAAATATTTGGGCAATTCCGCCTCCGTTCGTCGCTATAAAGCAACGGTTCATCTTTAGGGTGACAGTCTGCGCTTCAAGATAAGAACGCGACCGGTGGAACGAAAGGGGCAGCATCATGGACATGCGGGACAAGGTGTTTCTGGGCAGCGCGGCGCTGCTGGCTTTTGGCGCGATCACCGGGGGCTATTTGCTGGGCGACGGGTTGCGGCGCGCCAAGGCCGCTGACCGATCTGTCACGGTCCGGGGCCTCGCGGAAAAGGATGTCACCGCTGACCTCGCCACCTGGGCGATCAGCTATTCTGCAACGGGCTTCGACCTGCCGAGCGTCCGCAGCGAGATTGATGCCAATACGCGCGAGTTGCGCGCCTATTTCACGCAGTTGGGCTTCAAACCGGATGACCTGACGCCCGTTGGCGCAGGCGTCAATCAATGGCTCAACAATGGGGTCAACACGATCACCATTACGCAGCGGATGCTGTTGCGCACGACCGACATCGCGCGCGCACAAAAGGCCGTCGCGCAGCAATTCGACTTGGTCCGCCGGGGCGTGACGCTGCAGGAGGGGTCCGGCATGCGCTACAGCTTCACCAAGCTCAACGACATCAAGCCGCAAATGGTGGCGGCGGCGACCCGCGACGCCCGGGCCGCCGCCGAACAATTCGCCAAGGATTCAGGCGCTGGCGTAGGCGGGATCAAGAGCGCCACCCAGGGGTATTTCTCAATCGATGCGCGTGATGGCGAAAGCAGCGAGGGCGGCAGCGACACGCCCTACAAGAAGGTCCGTGTCGTCACCACCGTCGACTTCTACTTGCGCTAAAGACCTTATTTGCGGTCGTCACCGATGATCGCACCGGCCGTGCCGCCGATCACCGCGCCCTCGGTCGTGCCCAGCCCGGTCGCGTCGCCAACCACTGCGCCGCCCGCGCCCCCGATCAGTCCGCCGGCGGTGGCGCCACGCGAGCAGGCACCGGTGGCGAGCGCGCCCGCGACCAGCAGGCCGATCGCCATGCTGCGCTTGATATTGCTGTCCATGTCGCTGTCTCCTTTGTCTGACCCACCGCGCACCGCGAACGGCCGATGCTTGGCCCCGGTTCCGTGACAAAGTCTTGCTGACAGCCTCGCTTGGCTCTTATCGGGCGGTCGCAACGCCCGCCGGTAGTCGTGACAGATTATCGGCCGCAGCCTTCCCGGCAACGCTTTCGGGTGCGATTCTGACGGCCCGCTCCCACGCCGACCTGGCGACATCTTCATGATCGGTCAGGATCGCGATATTGCCCTCCTCCAGTGCCACGGAGGCATCGTCGGGCGATAACTGCACGGCCCGCGCGATGTGCGCCTGCGCCAGCCGCATTTCCCCCTGCCGCCGCGCCAGGGTCGCCGATAAAAGCCAAGCGAGCGGATCCCGGGACGCCTGCGCCAGCGCGAAATCTATCGATTCCCGCGCCGCATCCGCGTCGCCCAGTGCGACCAATGCCCGCGCGCGGTCCAGATGCACCTCGCCCTTTTCCAGTCCATCGGGCATGCCCCGCGCGAGGGCAGCGTCAAAATCCTGCCGCGCCTTGGCAGCATCCCCGCTCGCTAGCGCAGCATTGCCCGCCTGAGCCCACAGACGCGCGCTCTGCGCCACTTCCCCCTGGCGTTCCGCTTCCTCGGCCGCCTGTTCAAAGGCGACGATCGCAGGCGCCCAGCGCTCCGCGCGCGTATAGGCGAACCCCATGCAATCGCGCGCGTAGAAACTGCCGCCGTCGATCCGCCATTTCTGCGCAAACGTGACCCCGGCTTCGGGCGAGTCCAACGCTGCGTCGAGACAGGCCTGGAACGGCGCAGCGAATTTTTCGGGAACCGGGATCTTCCCGTCACCGCGGGCCGCCGACGGGTTCGCTGCCGCAGCTGCGGCAGCGGCCTGTTCCTGCTGTTTTTCTCGTCGGCTGCGATTCATCACCGCCTCGATTTCGGGATCATAGGCCTGAAGCAACAGCGGAAGAAAAAAGAGCATCAGGATTTGTCCAGCAGGCTGGCGACAGTGCGGATCAACAGGGCGATGTCGCTGTCGCGCGAAAGGCGATGGTCGCCATCCTTAATCAGCAGCGTCTGCACATCGGATGAACGCAGCCGCTCGGCCGTCCGCACCGCTATGTCCCACGGCACGACGGGGTCACACTGTCCCTGCAACAGCCGCACGGGGCAATCGATGGCGATGACATCCTTCAGGAGCAGGAGTGCCTGGCCCGATTGCCAGAAAGCCAGCGTCGTCACATAGGGCTGATCGCCATAAGGGGTCGGCTCCTCAATTGGCCCCTCGGTATGCAGCAACGCCTTATCCGCATCGGTAAAGCCCCATTGCGTGAAATCGGGCGCCGCGGCGATACCCACGATGCCGGCCACGCGTTCCGGGCGCGCCTGAGCGACCAGCAAGGCCAGCCAACCGCCCATGGACGATCCCACCAACACGACCGATCCTTTGATCAGCCGGTCGATCAGCAACAGCACATCATCGCACCAGCTGGCGAGTGTGCCGTCCGCAAATCGCCCTTCGCTCGCGCCATTGCCCGCATAATCGAGGCGTAACATCGCGCGCCCCTGCGCCCTGGCCCAACCGGACAACGCCACGGCCTTGCCACCTTCCATGTCGGACATATAACCCGGCAGGAAGACAATTGTCGGCCCCTCGCCCTCATCATGCCGATAAGCCAGCCCCAGCCCATCGGGCCGTACAAGATAAGCCGGCGGCGCGGCATCAGCATAAGTCATGGGCAGCTTCATCCTGTTTAATACGACTCAAGGCGGCCTTAGCCGCCCTTTTGCGCGAACCCAAAAAATAATATCGACTTCGCGTTGACAGCCTGAAAGCCACCCGGTAGAGGCGCCCTCCTACCCCGTGCCCAGATGGCGGAATTGGTAGACGCACCAGCTTCAGGTGCTGGCGATCGCAAGGTCGTGGAGGTTCGAGTCCTCTTCTGGGCACCATTTGTTCTTCCGGCGACGTCTGTGTACGTCCCGAAAGTGGCTGATTTCAGCCGTTTTTTGTGCTAAGACCGTCCGGTCAAATCCGGCACCAATCGGGAACAAATATAGTATCCTGCATGGTATCGAAGGCCCCTTATGGACGGGCCGATACCATGAGAAAACTCTTCGCGACGACCGTCACGAGCGCCAGGCCGAGGGAGCGCGAATATAAGCTCACCGACGGCGCCGGCCTCTATCTCCTCGTCAAGCCGAACGGCCGCAAGCTCTGGCGGCTGAACTATGCCTATCTCGGCAAGCAGCGCACGCTTTCCTTCGGCGCCTGGCCCGACGTCGGCCTCGCCGATGCGCGCGAGCGGCGCGACGAGGCGCGCAAGCTGATCGCGGCCGGGCTCGATCCCTCGCACGAAGCCAAGCTCGCCGAGGCGCGCGCAATGCTGTCCGAGGAAAACAGCTTCAAGCTGGTCGCCGAGGAATGGGTCGCCAAGCAGGAACGCGAGGGCATGTCGGAGGTCACGCTCAGCAAGATCCGCTGGCTGCTCGCCAAGGCCTATCCCAGGATCGGCAGCCGTCCGGTAGCCAAGATCACCCCGCAGGAAGCGCTGGCCGTGCTCCGCTCGATCGAGGCCACCGGACGCTACGAAAGCGCGCGCCGGATGCGCAGCGTCCTCGGTCGCGTGTTCCGCTACGCCATCGCCACCACGCGCGCCGAAATGGATCCATCCCGCGATTTGCGCGGCGCGCTGACGGTTCCCAAGGCCAAGCATCTCGCCGCCATCACTACGCCCAAGGGCGCGGGCGAACTGATGCGCGCCATCGAGGGGTACACCGGCCACGCCATCACTCTCTTCGGGCTCAGGCTGTCGGCGCATCTGTTCGTACGCCCGGGCGAACTGCGTCAGGCCGAGTGGAGCGAATTCGACTTCGACCGCTCGGTCTGGAACATCCCCGAGCAGAAGATGAAGATGCGGCGGCCGCACCGCGTGCCGCTGTCCACGCAGGTCATCGCGCTCTTCGAACAGCTCTGGGAACTCACGGGCACGGGAAAATATTGTTTTCCCTCTTTCCGCTCGCCGCTTCGCCCGATGTCCGAGAACACGGTCAACGCGGCCCTTCGAGCGCTCGGTTTCAGCCAGGAGGAGATGACGGCGCATGGCTTTCGGGCGATGGCGGCGACGCTGCTCAACGAAACGGGCAAGTTCAATCCCGACGCCATCGAGCGCCAGCTTGCCCATATGGAGACCAACGCCATAAGGCGGGCCTACACGCGCGGCGAATATTGGGACGAGCGCGTGCGCATGATGCAGTACTGGTCGGATCAGCTCGACGAGATGCGCGACGGCGCGAGGGTCTTGAAGCCCAACTTCCGACGCGCCTGAGGCTCCCGGCCTAGTAGTCACGGCTCCTCTCCGTCACTTCGGCGATCGACCGGAAGACAGCGCACGAACCCTGTGTGAGCGGATCATGGGCCTGCACATGCGCTTGCGCCCATTCCAGCCACTCGGCGGCAGGCCTGCCGCCAATTTCCAATGAAGAATCCGGGATCGCGGCGCGCAGCGCCATGAGGAAATCCCGCGCCAGTCCAGCTTCGCGCCATCTGCCGGCCTGCTCGAGGAAGCATCGGAAGCGGTCGCGGTCGAGCTTGAGCTCCTGCGCCAGGATTTGGCGGCGCCGTTGCTCGGTCTCCCGCAGTCGCTGCCGCTCCTCGGCCTCTTCGCGCGCAGCCGCCATCATCGGGAATGCCGCAAGCAGGGTGGTGAGTATGTCGCCCACCCTGTCCTCGATCATGCCCTTGCGGCCGTCCTGCCAGGCGCGGGGCAAGTCGCCGGGCAACCAGCGCTTGATCTCGAAGACCAGCACATCCGTCTCGACCAGTTCTCGCCGGTATTGCTTGCCGGAGCCATGCCACCGTCTCTCGTCGAGAGTAAGGAGTTGGCGCACTTCCTTAAGCCGGGGCCTGAGTTGAAATGCGATCTCGTCCTGTCCGCACCGCGCAACGGGGCCATGCCGGTCTGTTTCGGCGACGACGATCTCCTCTGCTTCCAAGGCTTTGAACAGGGTGTCCAATATCCTGAGACGACGCCGTTCGATCGGCGTGAAGGGCGCGGCCCGGACCGGCCTGTTGGGCCAGATATCATAGACCAGCCGGCCCCTGGCGATCGCCTCCCTTCGATTTGCAAGCCAGCCGGCAATGACAGAGTGCGGAGCCGAAAGCCGATCTGCCACGCGCACCGCTTTGCCATTTTGGCGGGCCGCGGCAAGGGCGGCGTGCGCAGTTGACGACGCACCACCATCCGTGTGCGGGGTAATTTCTATCTTCTCGTCCATGCCGGCTTTTGCGTGCGGCAAGGCCGGCACGGCGATCTCCTTTCCGGCGGCGACCTTGTTCCAGTGCCCAGGCCGAGGACGCGGGATATCGAAACGATCGCATAGTTTGGCGAGACTTTGATCCGAGATGCCGAAGCGTCCTGCGAGGTGGCGGAGAGGTTCGGCCCAGACCAGGGCGTGAAGTTCGGTACGGGACAACAATGCGGGGGCCAACAGGGTGGTGGGCATATCCATCGGACAGTCTTTCACTCCAAAGCCACATGCATGAGGACGCCGGAAGCTGCCGATCCGCAGCCCAAAGCCATTTCGCCATCATTCCATGACGCTCGGATTCAGAAATACCCGACAAGAAAAACTCATCGGCAATGGCGCCGCTCGATTTGAAGGATATTATGCGTGTTCAGAGCCTTAAATCGCCTTGTCCCGCAGAGCCGGGCTTGCGTCTTGGACGACCTGCGATAAGCTGAAGGCGCGCCATCGATGCATGGCGCCGAGGCGTGAGAACCTCGTGCGAGATGAAATGGATCCGCCATCGTGCGGCCGGGTGGCCGACGCGCATGTCCAAGCCGTTCGCGGCCAAAGGCGTTGGCGCATGTGCTCGTGTGGATTTTCACACATGGGCGCTGCTCAAGGGCGTAGCGATATCGACCCTGCTCGGCGTGGGTGCGAACCTGACGTTCACCGGCGAAAGCGACCTTGTCCAGGCGATCCGGGAGTCGACGCAGCAGAACGTGTCGCGCGCCGGCGACCAGATCACATCCCGCAATTTGGCTATCCAGCCGACGATCACGATCCGGCCTGGCGCGCCGGTGCGGCTGATCGTGCACCGTGATCTCATACTCGCGCCGTGGCGCAATTAGGAGGAACACATGCCGGAACTCAAGCTCCCCAAGCTGCCGGACAGGACGGCGATCAAGCTGTCCATCGCCGTCACGCCAGACTTGCATCAAATGCTCCAGGACTATGCCGCGCTCTATGCAGAATCCTATGGGCGCGAAGAGCCGATTGCAGAACTCATTCCAGCAATGCTGGCCGCATTCCTCGAAAGCGACCGGGCCTTCCTGCGCTCGCGGCGTGTCCCGGTGCGATGATGATTGCCTACGCTTCCCGCACCGGGACACGCCGCAATCTGGATGCCCTGCATGTCGCCGGATGGCGGCTGATGGCATCGACACCCGGTGTCCATCGCACCAAGGAATACCGCTATGCGCCCGACAACGGCGAGTGGACCTCGTTCCAGCGTAGCGAACCCTTGCATGCAGCCGCGTTCGAGAGGCTGGCTAGCAGGAGGGGGTACGCCATGACGCTCAGTCGCCTGCGATCACGGCCATGACGAGATCACCGACCATCGAAGAGCGCAGGCAGGCGAGGCAGGAAGCCCTTGCCGCTTTGGAGACATTGCCGGCCGAGCCGATCAGCGTGCGGGTCTCCACGGCGGTGAAGCTCACAGGCATCCCCCGATCGACGCTTTACGAGTTAATCAAGTCCGGCGAGATCGAGACCGTCAAGATCGGCAGATCGACATTCATCCCCTATCGCTGCCTGAGGCGGCTGGTTGAAGGCTGAAACAGCAAATTGTCGAGGATGTACGCACGGCAACGCAAAAAATGTTCCTGATCGGGAATGATTGCGGCGGCAGAAGATCGATAGGAGGGCCATATTCCCGATCGGGAACATGGATAGTCGTTCTCTCGATAAGGTGCGTGAGACGTTTGAGCCATGATATTCGTCTTCAATCGGGCTGTGAAACAAAGGCGGGCAAATCGTCGTCTTCATGCGGACGCATCAACGCCCGGACGGCCGGGACCATCGCTTGCGGCACCAGCATCATCTCCAGTCCGAGCGCACGGGAGACATTCATGAGCGTCGTGGCGCGCGCAGCAGCAATGCCCGTTTCGATATCGCGATAGCGTGGACGGGATATGCCAGCCAGATCGGCCACCTGCTCTTGCGTCAATCCCGCGGCCAGCCTCGCCTGCCGCAGGAGGTCGCCAAGTTCGCGCAGGGTTTCAGATATAGCGCCCATGATGATCCCTATACAATTCAAAATGAAATCACATGAAACGTCTACATATCTTTCTTCGGCCAGCACGTCAAATTGAGTGATCCCTTTTCATATCATATCGACTAATGTGATACGTAAACGCGTCATCGCTGAAGGCATGGTCGTTTCGGGAGCGGAGAGAGATGCAGGCCGTTGTGGGTTTCGGCGGGGCCATAGGTCGAGAGCGTCCGTCACCTTCCTGCCATCATTCACCAAGGTTCAAGAAATACCGCGTGCGCTTCAGTTCACCCTGCTTGCGCAAAGCTCCCAACCCGACCAGTTCCGCGAGATCGCGCGTGGCTGTCGCTGGAGCAGCATCGGTGATGGTCCGGTAGTTTGCAGCGCTCAGGCCGCCCTCGAAGCCATCCGGTCCTTCGGCGAACATGCGGAGCATGGCCTTTTCCTGCCGTGGATTGAGGTGGTCGCGCAGGCGATCGAGCAGCTTCGTCTTGGCGAGGAGGAAATAAACGCGATCCAGCGTGCGCTGTTGGGCCGCAAGCGCGATCTCGGAAAACCAGTCGAGCCATTCGTCGATGCGGTTCGACAAGCTCGCCCGTTGAAGCTGGGTGTAATAATCCTTGCGATGGCGCTGGATGGTTTCCGCAAGGGCGGTGATCGCGGGTGCATCAAGCCCCTGCGCCAAGGCCTTCTCCGCAATCGCCCGGCCAAGGCGCCCGTTGCCATCTTCGAAGGGATGGATGGATTCGAACCACAAATGAGCAACCCCCGCCCGCGCGAGAACGCTCACGGGTGAGCGTCCATCCGGCCTGCTGTCGTTGAACCATCCGATGAAAGCCTTCATCTCGGCCGGCACCGCTTGAGATGGCGGCGCATCGAAATGCACCTTGGGCGCGTGCAGGGCTCCGGAGACGATCTGCATGGGATCGGCGTGCGTTCGATATCGGCCGATGTCGGCAAGATCTCGCCTGCCGTTCATCAGCAAGGCATGCCAGTGGAATAGCATGGCGTCGCTGACCGGCTCGCGATAGCTGTGGAAGAGGTTCGCCATGAGTTCCGCAGCGCCCGCCTCGGCGGCGTTGGCGCGGCGGTGGTCGGTCTTGATCCCCAGATGCTTCGCGACGGATGACTGCACGCTCGCGCGATCGAGAATCTCTCCCTCGATTGCGGAGCTGTCGACGGCTTCCTGTGCGATGAGTTCGATAGAAAGATTCTGGCGATCGTCGGCATCGAGATGGGCCATGACGCCGACCAGCATGCCCGCACCTTTCAGAAACCGATCCTCACGGCTTCTCAGATATGTCGCATCGTAGGCAAAGTTCGGCCAATCGGATTGCTGCCAGTTCCAACGCATGATCGATAGCACACCTTTCTATCGATCAAATTAGAGCATTATTTGATTTATAAAAGATGTTTCTATCGCTCAGGACGAGCGCCTGACTGTGTGCGCTGGCCAAGTGTTGTTCGCCGTAAAGGGAGCGACGAATCGGCAATGCAAACCGGCGATTTCGAGCCTTTGGGACTCGAACCTCCCAGATAAAAAGTCCCAGGGTATCGGTTATGGTATCGGTCGGCATGGTCTGATATAATTCACTGAATTATAAAGATAAATATGATGTTTGCGAGTCCTCTTCTGCTTGAAATCCGACGACGTCCAGCGGCGTCCGGGCGTGTCCGGCCAGCGAGAGACCGCGATAGCTTCGCACTCAATTTTTAGGGAGAAACCTTGCGCCGCATTATCGAAGCCAGCCATTCAAGTTGATCACTTGGTGTGGCTTACCCGCGCCTGCTGAAAGGCGGGACTTGAGACTTCGCGGTCGTTCAAGTGAGACAGACTGAACGGCAGCGCTTGTCAGAGACTGCCGTTCAGCGCTTGGCGAGAAGCTTCCATGGGCGAGCGCCGAGCGGCACCGTTAGACGGTGCGGATGGTCCCGCCATCGATCACAAACTCGGCGCCGTGGATCGCTGCAGCACGGTCTGCGGCGAGATAGGCGATAAGGTCGGCCACCTCTTCGGGCTGGGCTCCTCGTCCAATCGAGATCCCGCCCAACGCATCGAGCACGGACTGGTGCGCGTCCTCGATCGTTCCGCCATTGGCAGTCCGAAGCATTTCAAGAAAGTCTCCGGTGGCCTCCGTCATGATCCAGCCAGGCGAGACGGCGTTGACACGGACACCCTTGGGACCGATCTCTTTCGAGATCGACTTGCTGTAGGTCCTCAGCGCAGCCTTGGCAGCGGCGTAGCCCGTCGTGGACTCGGGAAGCGGCAGAACGGACTGGATCGAAGTAACGTGAACAACGGCGCCTGTGCCACGATCCAGCATCTGCGGGATCAATAGACGATCAAGCCGGACTGTCGCCAACAGGTTGAGGTTCAGCTCGGCAAGCCAGTGGTCATCCGTCAGCGCGGCGAAGCCACCCGCAGGCGAAGCCGAGCCGCCGACGACATGGGCGAGAATGTCGATGCCGCCAAACTGCTCGATTGCAGTCCTGGCGACCGTTTCGCCGCCCTCCCGCGTGGTCAAGTCCGCCTCGACATATTCGACGCCCTCGACAGTGTCCTTGATCGTCCGGGCGGCAGTGATGACGTGGGCTCCGCCGGCCAGAAAGCGCTCGACCGTTGCGCGCCCCAAACCCTTGGTGCCACCGCTGACGAGCACGCGCTTGCCAGCGAATTCGGTGGGATCTGCTTTGATGCTCATACCGTAACCTCCAAGGTTTTGATCGCGCCGTTTGCCAGTGTGAAGCGATAGGTGAAGCGGAGCGGGCTGCCCGGGAAGTTACCATAGGCTGGACCTTCGACCACGACGTTGTTGTCTTCCTCCCGGACAGTGTCGGGCACGAAGATTGCCTTCACCGGAACCACTTCTTCTTCGAGCAGCTCACGGATTGCTGCATGCCCTTCGAAATGCTTGCCGTTGTCGATGAAGACGGCGTCTTGAAGGAACGGCTTCAACATGCCGTCAACATCGAGACCGGCATTTGCCTCGACATAATCGGCGATCGGTTTCGGTAGATCGATTGGCATTTTTATCTCCTTGCTGCTCAGGAGACCTATTTAGCGATAGACATCTCTTTTGATAATCGAGACAAATCGGCATGGAGTGTCACGGAGATCGGGATTATGAGTCGCCATTCGCTGATCGAGCTCGAGGCGGTTCTCGCGATAGTTCGATGCGGCTCGTTTCGAGCAGCAGCGCTTGACCTTGGTATGTCGACCACCGCCATTAGCAACGCGGTGGGCAAGCTCGAACGGGACCTGGCCGTACGATTATTCAATCGCACTACGCGCAGCGTGGCGCTCACTCATGCGGGGCGGATCTTTGTCGCGCAGATCAAACCAGCGTTCGAAGGCATCCAGAAAGCGATGGATACGGCGCGGTCGCAACAGGAGACGCCGTCCGGCACTTTGCGCATCAACTCTTTCGCAACGGCCGCGCGCGAGATCATGGTGCCGCTGGTCCTGAACTATATGCAGCGCTACCCGCAGGTTCATATCGACTTAGTCACCGAGGGGCGGCTGGTCGATGTCGTGGCGGCGGGATTTGATCTGGGTGTGCGACGCTCGGATCTGGTTCCCAGCGACGCGATCGCCATACCGCTGGGTCAGATGCAACGTATCGCGGTCGTCGCGTCTCCCGGCTTTTTTAAAGACAGAGCTATTCCCCAGGTGCCGCAGGAATTGCTTGCTTACCCCTGCATTCGCGGGCGGCTTCCCAATGGCGCTTTGCTTCGATGGCGGTTCGAGAAGGACGGCGAATCACTTCAGCTCGACGTCGAGGGGCCGATGACGCTCGACGAGGCCTCTCTGGCGCGCATCGCCGTCACTAATGGCGTCGGCATCGGCTATCTCATGGAACCCGATGTCCGTGACGAGATCGCTGCGGGTCGGCTTGTGCGCATTCTTGAAGACTGGACGCCGCCGCTTGCGCCCTTGTGCCTCTACTATTCCAACCGGCGCAATTCGTCCGCAGCTTTCCAAGCCTTTATTGCGCTCGCGCGCGACTTTGCTGCCGGACGGCTCACGTAGTCAGAAGCCGGTACCAGCACGTCAGCCACGCTGCAGGAATGGCATCACGCAACCCAGCGACAATCAAACTGAGATCGGCTTTGCGATGACGGACAAAACCATCCCTGCCTTGCTTAAAGACATTCTCGGACCGCAGGCGCTTACCATCATCGCCGATGCGGGAGCGTCAGTATCGTCGCGGTTCGATCACGCTGGTTTTCTCAGCGCTGCCTCAGATGGACTCGACACGCTGTCGATCATGGAGCGTGTGCGCCATATCGCCGACGCCCTCTACGTCGTACTGCCTCGCCAGTATATGGACGCACTTGAGATCATCCGTGCTATGGTGCCAAGCCTCACCCATGGCTTCCAGGCGGTCGCCGTCACCGAGTTCGTGGCACGATATGGCCTTGACGATTTCGACAGATCGATGGACGCGCTTGCTGACCTGACTCGCTTCGGATCCGCCGAGTTCGCCATTCGTCCGTTTCTGCTTAAGGATACTGAACGTACGCTCGCCGTGATGAAGCGCTGGACCGGCAGCGCCGACGAACATGTCCGCAGGCTCGCAAGCGAAGGTAGCAGGCCAAGGTTACCATGGGCATCGCGCATCCCGGCGCTAAGGGACGACCCAACGCTCGCTGCGCAGATCCTCGAAGCGCTCAAGACCGATCCCAGTGCCTATGTTCGCAAGTCTGTCGCCAATCATCTCAACGATATCGCCAAGGATCGTCCGGACTGGCTGCTGGATCGCTTATCCGAATGGCCGATCAATGACCCGCATACGGCCTGGATCATTCGTCATGCGTTGCGAACCTTGATCAAGAAGGGCGAACCTCGCGCTCTTGCTCTCATCGGCGTCGGGCACGGAGCCTCTGTGACCGTACGCCGCTTTTCGATTGAGCCGCACGTAGTTTGGCTAGGCGAAACAATCGTGATCGATGCCGAACTGGCCTCCATCTCGCCATACGATCAACGTCTGGTCGTCGATTATCGCATCCATTATGCGCGTGCCGGCGGAAAGGCTGCGGCCAAAGTCTTCAAGCTCAGGACATTTAACCTCCCTGCCGGACAAACCGCCAAGCTTGGAATTCGCCAGGCTATTCGTGATTTCAGCACGCGTCGCCATTATCCCGGCCGCCATAAGGTCGAACTCATCGTCAACGGTCTGACGATGGCGAACACTGCTTTTGAAATCGCCAAAGATGCTTCTGACTGAGGAACCAGCGACGCTGCTGCCGCCGTTCGCCCGACGGTTTGTGAGCGGCGTTTTCTGCTCGATAGCCGCCGAGAAAGCGGACCTTCCGCACATGGGGAGTGAAAATTAGCTGCTGAGAGTCCGGCAAGGGTCGGCCTTGGTACCCCCATGTCCGGTCCTCACAATCGGCTCGGAATTTGCCTTGAACGCTCAGTCAGCTAAGGTCTGGATGTGAAAAATTCTCCCAACACCGTACCTGCTGCAATCACACCTGACCTGATGCATTTCTGTCGCAGAATTGCTGACGCGGTTCCCGTGTTTGTAACGTCCGTCCCCTTCAGAAGTAGCGGTGCGTCATTCTGCTTCGGCAATGTCGAACGGAAAATTGCCAAATCTGGCGGCGATATCGCCTATGGATGGGCGATTTGGCACATCTCAGACCTTTACTATGAAGCTGAGCATCACGCCGTTTGGCGGAACAAAGCTGGCAATCTGATCGACGTCAGCCCTCAATTAGGCGGACGTAGGCGCCTCCTTTTCCTGCCTGACGAAAGCGCTGTCTATGATCCGTGGAAGCCAAGAAGCAACATCATGTTTCCCGCCGATGACACCCCTCTTGCTATCGAGATGGCGAGATTAGGCAGGGCTCGACAGGAGCTTTTCGCGCGGTGTCGGATACCAGGCAGCGCTGAACTCCGCCTCTACGAGCAGGATCAATTGGAGCTCGCAGACATCAATCAAAGGATCGCAAGAGTGATGACCGCAGCCGGCGTTGTCAGCCAGTAGAGAGCCGCCGCTTTCGGCCCTGCTGGAGAACGGCGCATTTTAGTCGCGAGCCGCCGGAATAGCGGACGGTCGGCACCTGAGGATCAAAAATTAGCCGGCGAGCGTCCGGCATGGGTCGATCCTGCAAACGCCCGGCCAGAATTATTTTACGCGTCGAAAGGGCATGTTCAAAGTAACCGCGAAAGTTGGCGTCAACAAGCGTCACACCAGCCAATAGCGTATTCCCAGCGACACGAGCAGCAGCGCCGCAACGCTTGCTGCCCATATCCCCACGAACCAGCCCAGCCGGACCATCCGCCCGCGCATCAGTGATATCCCTCACTTCCGACCTTGCCCCGAAACACCCAATAGGCCCATGCGGTATAAGCGAGGATCACCGGTACGAGAATGCCACCGCCGATCAGCATGAACAGTTGACTGCGATAGGGCGCGGCGGCTTCCCAGATGGTTACGCGCGCCGGGATGACATATGGCCAGATCGATATGCCCAGCCCCAGCAGGCACAGGCCGAACAACGCCAGCGCCCAGAGGAAGGGCTGCGCATCCCGTTGCCGAGACAGGCTGCGATAGAAAAGGGCGGTGACGATCACCGTCGCCAGTGGCACCTGCGCCGTGGCAAGCACGCCGGGCCAGGAGAGCCAACGGCTCTGGTAGCTGGCTTCCAGCGTCAGCGTGGCCAGGCTGACAGCGCCGATCAGGATGAGCAGCGCGATGCCCAACCTTCCGGCATAGGTCACCACCTGCCGCTGCAACCCGCCTTCCGTCTTCCAGTTGAGCCAGCACGCCCCCAGCAGCGAATAGCCGACCATCAGCGCCACCCCGGTCAACAGCGAGAAAGGCGAGAGCCATTCCCACCAGCCCCCGGAATAGGCGCGGCCCTGCACACTGATCCCTTGCAACAATGCACCCAGCGCCACGCCTTGCGCAAAGGTCGCTACTGCCGATCCGCCCGTGAAAGCATGGTCCCAAATCGCGCGATGTGCCGGGTCGCGCCAGCGAAACTCGAACGCGACGCCGCGCAGGACGAGGCCGAGCAGCATCGCGATCAGCGGGGCGTAGAGCGCGGGCAGGATGATGGCATAGGCGAGCGGGAAGGCCGCCAGCAGACCCCCTCCACCCAGCACCAGCCAGGTTTCATTGCCGTCCCATACCGGCGCGATGCTGTTCATCGCGGTGTCGCGGTCCTTGCCCACCTTGAACAGTGGAAACAGGATGCCGATGCCCAGGTCGAACCCGTCCATCACGACATAAGCGACAATCGCAAAGCCGATGATCCCGGCCCAGATGACAGTCAGGTCTATCATCCTTCGCCTCCTTCGATGGCAGGTGCCGGGGTTATGCCAGCGGTGCGGATCGGCGCGCCGTCCAGCGTGCTTTCATGCGCTTCGGGCGGCTTCTTCATCAGGTACAGCAGATACCAGATACCCATGCCGAACACGCTGAAATAGACCAGCACGAAGGCCAGCAGCGATGCCGCAACCGCAGGTGCGTCGAGTGGCGATGCGCTGTTGGCGGTGCGCAGCAGGCCGTAGATGGTAAAGGGCTGCCGCCCGACCTCGGTCACCACCCATCCGGCCAGAACGGCGATAAATCCCGCTGGCCCCATCACCAAGGCGGCCCGGTGCAGCCATGTCCAGTCATGCAGCTTGCGACGAGCGCGGGCAACCAGGCTCCACAGGCCCAGGCCCAGCATCGCAAACCCAATCCCCACCATCACCCGGAACGCCCAGAACACGATGCCGACCGGCGGCTTGTCACCGTCGGGCACTCTATCCAGCCCCTTCATCGGTGCGTTGAGATCATGTTTGAGGATCAGCGACGACGCCTTGGGAATGGAGATGGCGTAATCGACCCGCTTGTTGGCGCTGTCAGGGATGCCGAACAGGATAAGCGGCGCGCCGTCGGGGTGGCTGTCATAATGGCCTTCCATGGCCATTACCTTGACCGGCTGATGCTCCAGCGTGTTGAGGCCGTGCATGTCGCCTGCAAATATCTGGATCGGCGCGACGATTGCCGCCATCCACATCGCCATGGAGAACATGGTGCGTGCGCCCGGATTGGTCCGGTCCTTGAGCAGGTGCCATGCCCCCACCCCGCCCACCGCAAAGGCGGTCGTCAGATAGGCGGCCAGCACAGTGTGGACCAGCCGATAGGGGAAGCTGGGGTTGAAGATAATCGCGATCCAGCTGGGACCGGGCAGGAACTGGCCGTTCGCACCCATCTCATAGCCGGTCGGGGTCTGCATCCAGCTGTTGACCGAGAGTATCCAGAAGGCGGAAATGAAGGTGCCAACCGCCACCGCGCAGGTCGCGGTGAAGTGCAGCTTCCGCCCGACCTTGTTTATGCCGAACAGCATGACGCCCAGAAAGCCGGCCTCCAGGAAGAAGGCGGTCAGCACTTCATAAGCCATGAGCGGGCCGATGACCGGCCCGGCCTTGTCGGAAAAGACCGACCAGTTGGTGCCGAACTGGTACGACATGACGATGCCCGACACGACCCCCATGGCGAACACGACCGCGAAGATCTTGAGCCAGTAGCGGAAGAGATTGGCATAGACGCCCTTGCCGGTCGCCAGCCACAATCCTTCCAGGATCATCAGGTAGCTGGCAAGGCCGATGGAAAAAGCCGGAAACAGGAAGTGGAAACTGACGGTGAAGGCGAATTGCGCGCGGGCCAGAAGCAGGGCGTCAAGCGAGTCGAACATGGGACATGTCCTTTCGCCCACCATGTAGCAGGCGGGCAGAGGGATAGGGATAGGTCAGATTGTCATGCCGGGCAGGAAGGCAGCGGCGCTGCGCCAGAGCATGTAGAGCGCGACGATGAAGATCAGCCCGGCAAAAACCGTGGTCAGCCGGCCGGTATTCCCGCCCAGCGCCTCGGCCAGCCGGGTGCCGCCGATGCTGCCCGCAACACCGCCGACAACGAACATGGCTGCCAACGGCCAGTCGATCAGCCCTGAAAAGGCATAATTGGCCGCCGTCGTCAGGCCAAAAGCAGTGACCGCGACCAGGGAGGTGCCGACCGCCATCAGCATCGGCATCCCCGTCGATGCCACCAGTCCGGGTACGATCAGAAAGCCGCCACCAATACCGAAAAAGCCGGAAAATAGCCCGGACCCCAAGCCATAGGCGACGACCTTGGGCGCTTTTTCCCGATTGCACTCCGCCCCCGGATTGCCCGGATTACCGCGCCCCTTCAACATCAGCACGCCGACCAGCAGCATTACCAAAGCAAACAGCGCCAGCAACTTGTCGCCATCGACCATCTTGCCAAATGTCGATCCCGCCAGCGCGCCGACGATCCCCGCCGCCGCATAGATGCCGCCGCACCGCCATTTGACATGATGGGCGCGGGCATGGCTCGCTAGGCCAGCCGCCGCGTTCGCCGCCACCGCCAACGCGCTGGTGCCGATCGCGACATGGGCATTGGGCACGCCGACCAGATATACCATCAGCGGCACAGCGAGGATAGAGCCGCCGCCGCCGACCAGCCCCAGTACGAAGCCAACCAGCCCGCCCGACAGGCCACCCAGCAGATATTGTGCGGTGGTCATCATGGCCGCGCGCCGATCATCTGCGGCTTGACCATCCACTCGCGCCCCTTGAGCATCCCGTGCCAGTAGACAGGCGGCAGGATTGTGTCCTTGAGCAGCCAGGACAGGCGCGATGGCCGGGTGCCGTCGATCAGCCAATTGGGGAAACTGGGCATCAGCTTGCCGCCATAGCCAAATTCAGCCAGCACGATCTTGCCTGCTTCTACCGTCAGCGGGCAACTGCCATAGCCATCATAGATCGCGACTGGCGGTTGGCCGTCTAGCGCCGCCAGTGCGTTGACCGCTACCACCGGTGCCTGCTTGCGCGCGGCTGCCATCGTCTTGGCATTGGAGGTCGAACAGGCGTCGCCCAGCGCGAAAATGCCGGGATAGAGCGGATGGCAGAGCGTGGCTTCGTCCACCTCGACAAAGCCCGATGCGTTGGCCAGCGGGCTGGTGCGGATGAAGTCGGGCGCGACCTGCGGCGGCACGACATGGATCATGTCGAACCGCTCGGCCACGCGCTTCACTGCATCGCCGTCCGCCTGCTCGAAGATTGCAGTTTTGCAAGCACCGTCTATTTCGACCAGCTTCGACCCGAAGTTCAGGCTGATGCCGTAGCGATCGACATAGTCCATCAATGCCGGGACATAAGCCGAGACGCCGAATAATACGGCTCCGGCGGTATGAAACTGCACGTCACTGTCCGCCAGCACGCCCGACTTCTCCCAACGGTGGCAGGACAGATACATCGCCTTTTGCGGTGCGCCCGCGCATTTGATCGGCATGGGCGGCTGGGTGAACAAGGCGCGGCCGCCCCTGAACTGCTTGACGAGCCGGTTGGTATAGGGGGCCAGATCATAGCGATAGTTGGACGTCACGCCATCATGCCCCAATGCGTCGGACAGGCCAGGGATGGCGTTCCAGTCCAGTGCGATGCCGGGACAGACGACCAGCACGCCATAGCCGATCCTTCGGTCGTCATCGAGCATCACCATCTTCTCGTCGGGCAGGAAGGCGCTTGCCGACGCCTTGATCCATTCCGCGCCACGCGGGATCAGTCCGGCCTCGCCCCGCCGGGTAAAGCTGCTGTCGAACACGCCTGCGCCAACCATGGTCCAGCCGGGCTGGTAATAATGCGCATCACTGGGTTCGATAATCGCGAGGCGGATATCACGCCGCCGCTTGAGGATGCTGGCTGCGGTGGCGATACCGGCGCTGCCACCGCCAACGATCAGCACATCATAATGGCTTGCGTCCTTGGGGCGTAGTAGACCTGCCATCTCCGCCAGCCTTTCCGCCCTGGCACCCGACCGGCAATAGGCCAGCGCCGGACCCGGCAGACTGTCGAGCGCGCCCCGCATTGCCGCTGCATCGGCATCGGTTAGCGACCCCGCCACCGCCGGGACATAGGCAAAGCCAAGTCCTGCGGCACGCGCCACTGCGCCAATCTCGGCAGCCGTCGGCTGCTCCGCGCCTTCGCCATCGGGCCTATTGCAAAGGATCGCACGAAAACCTGCCGCCACGGCTTGCGCGACGTCGGCTGGCATAAGCTGCGCGGTGACACTCAGCGTCGGGGTCAGTTGCTTGATGTCCATGGGGAACCTCCTGGGTCCGGCGCCAGGCCGATTATGATATGGTGAAGCGATGAAGCGCCATGCCGACCAGCATGGCGAGCACGAACGGGGCTACAGCCGCCGGGGCGAGCGACAGGCTGGCAATGGCGGGGCCAGGGCACAGCCCGCCAATGCCCCAGCCGATACCGAACAGGATTGCGCCCAGCGCTAGCTTGCCGTCGATCCCGTCCGTGTTAGGGAGGGTAAAAGCCCTGTCGGCGAATGGGCGATCGATCCGCTTCTGAACCATCCAAGCCAGCGACATCGGTATCATCGCCCCGCCTATGACGAAGGCGAGCGTGGGGTCCCATGCCCCGACCAGATCGAGGAACGCGCGCACCCGCATCGGATCCGCCATGCCGGAAATCGCCAGTCCCGCGCCGAACAGCACGCCTGACAACAGCGCCAATATGATCCGCATCAGATTGCGCCTGCCAGACGCATCAGCGCCACGGTCGCAAAACCGCTACCCATGAACAGGGCCGTGGCGACGATCGAGCGGCGTGACAGGCGCGACAGGCCGCACACGCCATGGCCGCTGGTGCAACCCGACCCAAGCCGCGTGCCGAAGCCGACGACCAGCCCCGCGACAATCAGCAGGCCCGGCGCAGGGAAGCTCGCAGGCACTCCGTCCCACAGCCAGGCGACCAAGAGAGCACCAAGCGGCAAGCCGATGATGAAAGCCGCCGCCACGCTGCGCGGCGCACCGCTATCCGCCAGTCCGGTAGCGCGCGCCGTCAGCCCGCTGACCCCGGCGATCCGCCCCAGCCCTAGCAACATGATCGCAGCGGCCAGACCAATCATCAGCCCGCCAATTAGCCCCGCAATCGGCTGCGCGTCTGGAAAGCCGGGGATCATAGCTGGTTCACCGGGATCTTGAGGTAGGTGACGCCATTGTCGTCGGTTGGCGGCATATGGCCCGCGCGCATATTCACCTGCACCGACGGCAGGATCAGGCGCGGCATCGCCAGCGTGGCATCGCGCGTTTCGCGCATAGCGACGAAATCATCCTCGCTCACCCCGTCATGCGCATGGATATTGGCGCGACGCTGCTCGGCAACGGTGGTTTCCCACACATAATGGTCGCGCCCTTCGGGTAGATAGTCGTGACACAGAAACAATCGGGTTTCGGGCGGCAATTCCAGCAGGCGGCGCAGGGAGCGGAACAGGGTGCGCGCGTCGCCGCCAGGAAAGTCGGCGCGGGCGGTGCCATAATCGGGCATGAACATGGTGTCCCCCACGAACACTGCGTCACCGATGACATAAGCAACACAGGCCGGGGTGTGACCCGGCACATGCAGTACCGTGACAGCCAGATTACCGATCATGAACTGGTCGCCATCGACCCAGAGATGATCGAAGTCCGACCCGTCGCGCTGAAAATCAGCACCTGCGTTGAACAGCGAACCGAATGTTTCCTGCACTTCGCGGATATGCGCGCCGATCGCGATCTTTCCGCCCAGCTTCTGCTGGAGGTAGGGCGCAGCCGAGAGATGATCGGCATGGGCGTGGGTTTCCAGATGCCAGTCGACGGTCAGCCCCTGCTCTTCCACATAGGCGATGACCGGATCGGCCGCCTGATGCCCGGTTCGTCCGGCCGCGGGATCATAGGTCAGGACGCTGTCGATCACGGCGGCGCGGCGGGTTTCGCCGTCATGGACCACATAGGTCACGGTGAAGGTCGGCACGTCGAAGAACGCCTTGACCACCGGTACGCCGCTTTGGGCGACACTGACCTGGACACAGGCATTGGCAAGTGCAGGGTCGGACATGCGACTCTCCTTTGATTTCATATTTACACTAATGATGTATTTATATAAAATGCAATCGTCAAGGGCTTGCTACATTCCTCTGACGATTGCAGGAAAGCGCCATGAACGACGTCACGCCCGCCCGCCCGATCCCGCTTCGTATTGGCTCCCTCGCGCCCGATTTTCGCGCGCGTTCGACCATGGGTGATTTTCAGCTGTCGGCGCTGCGGGGCCAGTGGGTGATTTTCTTTTCCCATCCGGCTGACTTCACACCGGTATGCAGCAGCGAATTTGCAGCCCTTGCGCGGCGGCAGGCGGATTTCGATGCGCTCGACTGCCGGTTGGTGGGCCTTTCGGTGGACAGTCTCTATGCCCACATCGCCTGGGTTCGAGCGTTGCGTGACCTGTTCGACGTCAAGATCAGCTTCCCGATCATCGAAGATCCCAGCATGGCCGTGGGCCGTGCCTATGGCATGATCGATGAAGATGCAGCGGACAGCATGACGATGCGGTCGACCTTCTTCATTGATCCGCAGGGGGTGATCCGCGCAACCACAGCATATCCCCACAATGTCGGTCGATCAGTGGACGAGATGCTACGACTGTTGCACGCGTTGCAGCTCGTCGATGGCGGGAGCAGCCTGACGCCCGAAGGCTGGGTGCCGGGTCAACCCGCATTGTTGCCTGCTGCCGAAAACGCCGACGCAGCACCCGACTGGTTCTGTCGGCTGGAGGCCCGGCCATGAGCGCTCTTTACGAGGATCGCGACGCGGCGGCGGCGGCAGCCGAAAAGATCAAGATCTTCGCCCAGTCCCAGCGCCTGATGATCCTGTCCTGCCTGTTGCGAGGCGAACGCAATGTGGGCGAAATCGCCGATGTCACTGGCATCGGCCAGCCCGCACTGAGCCAGCAATTGGCCGAATTGCGCCGCGCGGATCTCGTCCAGACGCGCAAGGAAGCCAAACAGGTCCGGTACAGACTGGCTGACGAAAATGTGGCACTGTGCGTGCGCAATATAGAGGCGATCTTTGGCAGCGAGGGCAACCTTGAATTGCCACCAGTAGCAAGGCCGACTTTACAGTCGCCGCCAGCCGGCGGCGTGGCAGGTTTTGCCCGCGTCCTTTGACTGCAGAATTTCAGCCTTTCAACGCTGAGATCATAAAATGGACTGAGCCTGTTGAGCAGCGCATTGCTACTTCAACCCGATGGCGAATTTGAGCTCGGCTGGTTCGATTTAAGTTTCGCGCGTTCTGTCTTTGGCCATTGTGGCCAAAGGAGAAGTGTCATGGGATTATCGGAATTTGATCCCGCCGCTCGCGAACGAATCTTTTGGAATGCAGGCCGCAAAGTTGGCGCAAGGCGCGCACTGAAACCTCGACAGATTTGGGCAGTCCGTTTCTTCCTGGATCAGCATCGTAGGGTTCGCGATAGGGCGCTTTTTGATCTGGCTATCGACAGCAAGTTGCGGGGTTGTGATCTGGTAAAGATCAGGATCAGCGATATCGTATGTGATCGGAAGATCCGCACACGGGCAACCGTGGTCCAACAAAAGACCGGGCGGCCGGTTCAATTTGAACTCATGGATGACGCACGCGCCAGCCTTTTAAAATGGCTCGAATTGCGCGGCGGCTCACTGGACGAGTATGTCTTTCCCAGCCGGGCCAACCATGCTGCCCATGTAAGCACAAGACAATATGCTCGCTTGGTCGATGAGTGGATCACCGGAATTGGTTTGCCCGCCGAGGATTACGGAACTCATTCGCTGAGACGTACAAAGGCTTCGATCATTTATAAGGCGACCGGAAATCTTCGGGCTGTCCAGATACTGCTCGGGCACACGAAGATTGAAAGCACGGTCCGATATCTCGGAGTTGATGTGGAAGATGCCTTAACATTGGCAGAGGGGACTGAAATCTGATGTCGTCTGGCTCCTTGCAACTGCAGGGAGCCAGAACCGGCTCGCGGAAGCTAGGTCGTGTCCCGCGGGGTGGTGTAGGAACCGTCGATCTACGGCAGGATCGGGTTCAGGTCAGGCCGCCAGTGCTGGC
>NZ_JAJGNP010000008.1 GCF_020782245.1 Sphingobium soli | reverse complement strand
GTGACACCCGAAACATAATCCGCAGACGGGTCACTTCTCGATGGAAAACCCGGGTCACTTCTCAGTGGAAATCAACATCACATTCAAGCGTATGCAGGAGCTTCGCCCTCGCGTTCAGTCCGTGCTGGACGACCTGCTCGATAAGATCGAGGTGGGTGGGCAGCCTGCCGATCTGGTCACCGCGCTTGCCGGGCCGCTTCCATCCATCGTGATCTCTTTGATGCTCGGCGTGCCTGCCGAATATCACCGGGACATGGAAGCATTCGGCGCACAGAAGAATGACATTACTGCCGTCCCTTCCGTGCCGGCTGAAGCCGCGCGGCAGATGGGCATCATCATCGACCGGATTTTGCGAGAGCGGGAAGCAAATCCTGGCGACGGAGAGGATTTGCTAAGCCGGCTCGTCATCGACCAAATCCTGCCAGGACACCTTTCCCACCAGGCGGCGATCAGCATGGTGTCGCTGCTCTATCTCGCAGGGCATGAAACGACCACCAACCAGATTACTTTGGGGATCGTGACGCTTCTTCGCAACCCCGATCAATTGGCTAAGCTCAAGGCGCAGCCTGAATCCGTGGCACGCGCCGTAGACGAAATGTTACGTTTCAATTCGATCGTGCAATATAATTCTGCCAGGGTGGCTACTGCCGATGTGGAGATAGGTGGCCACACCGTTAAGAAAGGAGAAGGTGTTTACGCTTTGATAACGGCGGCCAATCACGACCCAGACGTTTATTCTTATCCAGATTGCTTCAATGTGGAACGCGATGCTTCCAATCACATGGCATTTTCGTTTGGCATACATCAATGCCTGGGTCAGTCTCTTGCTCGGATGGAACTGGAGGTCGTGTTCGGAACGCTCTTCAAGCGCTTTCCTGCACTGAGCCTCGCTATCCCGTTCGAGGACCTGGAGTTCAAGAACGAGCAATTGGTTCACGGGCTTCGCGCTTTGCCGGTCCGTTGGTAGATTTTGCCTGCTCCGAGGAGCGTTGACGGACGCAACTCCTTTAAAAGGCAATATGCACAGTTAAGAATGCGTCATCATCGGGACCCTGTTCATGTCGGTTGCCCGCCCGGTGGGAATCTTGCAGGATCTTCAGGGACCGAAGATTCGCGTCGGCACGCTGCACGATGGTCCGCGACAGGTCGAACCAGGCGACCGGGTAGTTCTGACCCTCGACGGCGCGGACGGCACGATCATCTTGCCCCACCCGGAGATATTTGCGGCGATTGCACCCAGCCATCAATTGCTGATCGACGACGGCCGGATACGGCTCGAGGCGGAAGAGTGCCAGAGTAGCTCCATCACGGCGCGGGTTGTGGCTGGCGGCCGCACTCTGGAGCGCAAGGGAGTCAACCTGCCGGACACGGTGGTCGATCTGCCCGCGCTGACAGCGAAGGATCGGGTCGATCTTGAATTCGGCCTGTCTGTGGGCGTGGACTGGCTAGCCCTGTCCTTTGTCCAACAGCCCAAGGGCCTGATCCAGGCCAAGGCGCTCATTCAAGGACGTGCCGGGCTGATCGCCAAGATCGAGAAGCCATCCGCACTCGACAGCCTGTCGGAAATCGTGGGAGAGGCCGATGCGGTGATGATCGCGCGCGGCGATCTTGGGGGCGAAATCACGCCAGAAGACGTGCCTGGCCGGCAGAAGGAGATCATCCGCCTGTGCCGACAACTGGACCGCCCGGTGATCGTTGCGACGCAGATGCTAGAATCGATGATCACTACACCTGCGCCGACCCGTGCCGAGGCATCGGATGTGGCGACTGCCGTCTATGACGGAGCGGACGCGGTGATGCTGTCGGCGGAAACGGCATCCGGCCAGTTCCCGGTAGAACCGGTTGCAATGATGGACCGCATCATTCAGCGCACCGAAGGGCACCCGTTCTACGCCGCATCTTTGAGCGCAACCGCGCCAGAGGCAGACACCTCCAACCGAGCGATCGCCGCGGCTGCGGTTGACCTCGCAAACGCGCTGAAGGCGCCTGCGATCGTCGTATTCTCCTCAACCGGCGCATCCGGCCGCCGGATCGCCTCCCGCCGCTCCCCCCGGCCGACGGCGCTACTGACGACCAATACCGCCATTGCACGACGCATGGCGCTGGTCTGGGGTATCCGCCCGCTGGTCGATGCCGAGGTCACGAACCATGATACGGTGCCGATCATCCCGGAAAAGGCTGCCTGGCAATTGGGCCTGCAGGACAGCGACCACAGCATCGTCGTGGTTTGCGGCTTCCCGTTCGGCGTGCCCGGCACCACGAATCGCATCCGCGTGATTCCTTTGTCGGCACATGAGACCACGTTCGCCGCCTGATCCGACTGGGTAGGGTCAGCGCCTGACCGCTGACGCTGTGCTAGCGCCGTATTCGACCCGGATCGATCATACCGCCGGTTTCGCGTTGGGTAATGCTGGTCGCCGGCGCTACGTAGCGCTGAAGATCCATGTGGCACGTGCATCGGGTGTGGGCCAATCCCCGGCTGAGAGTAGTCGGACACTCCGGTCGTCCGCACAAGCGGTCGTGTTGCCCTCGAAGGTGGAAGGCGCTCGTCAGCAGCATTCCTGAGCCAGTCCGTCCGGGCGAACTGCGCGAACCCCTTCGCATTCTGGATGTCGCTCTTCCTCACGTTCACTGATAGGACGCACTTCGCGGTTCCTAGGGGCAGACTGGACTGAGAAGGCACGTTCAAATGCGTCGCCACTACCCGGTGCGACTATCATCCGGATTCTGACATAACCCCTCGGCTATGGCCCCACGGAAACCCGGCTCCATGACGGAGTTCGGCCAGCGGCGGATCATACTTGCGCTACGAACTCCTGAGCGGTGATGGCGTTAGCGTAAAAGGGCGCGATTTCGGTTACGAAATTGTCCTGCTGCTTGCGAGTATAGCCGGCCGACGCGTCATAGATGACGTTGATGTCGTAGCCGAGGTCGTGCGCGTTACGCATCGAGGATTCAACGCACTGGCGCAGCGAAAAGCCCGACAGGTAGATCTCATCGATGCGGTTGTTGCGCAGATAACCGTCGAGCGTGGTGCCGACGAAGACGCTGCTGCCGCCGGCACGCTCGCGGACGACATGGCGGGCCTCTTCGAGGATGATCTTCGAATTGGCGACGGCGGTGTCGACCTGCTCCCGGTCCTGAAATGCCGGATAGATGCCGCCTGTCGGGGAGAGCCAGTCGTTGACATATTCGATCAGGATCAACGCGCTCCTGGATGCGTCGGTCATGAGGTAACTCCTGGGATGGTGATAAGGCTCAGGCGGCGATCATCGCGGCTTGCTGGCGCAGGTGGTCGCGAAACAGGTCGGGATAGGTGTCGATCGCGGCGTTCTTGACGCTGGATCGCTCGGCGAGCGCCGCGCGCCACGCCGTCACACGTGGCAGGCCAGCAAAGATCGGGTCCGCCACTTGCCTGTCGATGATCCCGAAATAGCCGAACAGCGGAGCGTAGACCGCATCGATCAGACCAAAATCCGGCCCAGCGAAATAGGGGCCGTTGCCCAGTTCCGCCTCGACCTTGCTCAGCCGATCACGGAAGGCCGCTCGCTTGGCGTCGGCGGCCGCCATGTCCTTGGCGTGAAGGAACTGCCAGCCCTCCGTGAAGGTCTGGGTAGCGAATTCGATCCAGGCGCGGTGCCGGGCGCGCAGCAATGCATTGTCGGGGTACATCGCCGCGCCACCTTGCGTCTCGTCCAGATATTCGCAGATTGCCACGCTTTCGAAGAGGATCGCATCCTCACCGTGCGGCTGGCGTACCTTCAGCACCGGCACCTTGCCTGTGGGCGACAGGGCCAGAAACCAGTCGGGCTTGGCCGCCAGGTCTACATTGACCCGGTCGAACGCCACCCCCTTTTCGAGAAGGACGATCACGGCACGCTGCACGAACGGGCACAGCGGGTGGCTGATGAGAGTAAGGTTTTGCTCTGTCATGACAGGACCTTCATGTGTTGAAAACGGATCAGAGCGACTGGCCGCCCGATACGTCGAACGTTGTGCCGGTAGCCCAACCGAGATCGTCGGACAGGATGGCGGCGACCGCGCCACCGATATCGTCGGGCTGGCCGACGCGGCCAAGCGCGATGGTACCGGCAACAAAATCGTTGATATGCTGGTCGTCGCGCACCCGGCCGCCGCCAAAGTCGGTGGCGATGGCACCCGGCGCGATCGCGTTGACGCGGATCTGGCGTGGACCCAGCTCGACGGCCATGAACTTCGTCAGCGTCTGAAGTGCCGCTTTGGCAGCGGCATAGAGACCATAGCCTGCCATCGTCGTGCGAACAAAGGCGGTGGAGACGTTCAGGATGCGCCCGCCGTCGACGATCAGCGGCAGCAGCTTCTGGGTCAGGAACAGCGGCCCGCGCAGGTGCATGTCGACCATCTGGTCGAACTGGTCCTCGCTCGCGTCGGCGAGCATTGTATAGAGGCCCTCACCGCCGTTATTGACCAGATAGTCGAACTGGTCGGTGCCGAAGGTCGTCGTCAGCGTGTCGGCGACCGTCTGCGCGAAGTCTGGAAAGCTTGCCGTGTCGGTGATATCGAGCGCCAGCATCGCTGCCTTTCCGCCCAACGTTTCGATCTCGTCGATAAGTGACTGGGCTTCTGCAGCGCTGTTTCGGTAGGTGCCGATGACACCCACACCGCGCCTTGCGAGGTGCAGCGCCATGTTGCGACCGAGGCCGCGGCTGGCTCCCGTAATGATTGCGATCTTCTGAGACATTGCAACGTTCCTCGTGGTTTTGATTTTTCGGACGGCACGCCGCTGAGGCGTCGCGTTCGCTGCCATTCAAATAGGCGATCGGTGTGCCCGACGCCCCGCCTGATGCTCTCAATTCCTTGCCTGATTGTCTCAGGATCTTTGCGGACGTGAAGATTGGTGTCATAGTCTTTGGCATGACCGAAAACCTGCAGCCCCTTCGCGATCTCGCGCTCCGCCACGGCCGGACCGGAACGACCCTGACGCCAATCCCGCGCTTTGAAATCGGCGTAGGTCAAGCGAGTTCGGGCACGTCACCATGCCTCTACCGCTCGATGATCTGCTTCATTCTGCAGGGATCGAAAGAGGTGGCCATTCACGACGAACTGCTGCGCTACGATGCGTCTCAGTATCTGGTCAGCGCACTTGATCTGCCTTTGAGCGGGCAGATCCATGATGCTGACGGCGGCAGTCCTTATGTGGCGGTTTCGTTGGTCCTCGACCCGGCGCTTCTCGCCGAGGTCGCATCGACGATGCCGGCGGTGCGCGATGCGGACACGCCTGACAGCGGTATTGCGATCAATCTGATGACGCCGCTGCTGCGCGACACGCTGCTGCGACTGCTTGCGTTGCTCGACACGCCTGCGGATATCCCGGGGCTCGCGCCGATGGCAGAACGCGAATTGCTCTATCGTCTCCTGCAAGGCCCACAGGGCCGACTGTTGCGCCACATCGCCCGCCCGGAAGGCGCAATCGGCGGCATCCGCCGCGCGGTCGAGTTGATTCGCGACCATGGCAACAGGCTGCTTCGGGTCGAGGCGCTGTGCGAAGCCGCCGGCATGAGCCGGGCAAGCCTGCATCGCCACTTCGTCGCGCTGACCGGCCTGAGCCCAATCCAGTATCAAAAGCAGATTCGCCTTCAGGAGGCGCGCCAATTGCTGCTCGCCGGCGACCGTAGTGCCTCCGATGTCGCCTATGCGGTCGGCTATGAAAGCGCCTCCCAGTTCAGCCGCGAATATCTACGGCAGTTCGGGGCGCCGCCCGCGCGCGACGTGCGCAAGCTCAGGCAGTCAATCGACAATCAAATGATCAATTAGTCGGCCGTCAACTTCGAAGCTGTTGGCTCCAAGACTGTTCAAGGGAACCGGGGGCATCGCGAAGTGGTGAGCCTCGGCGTGGGACTTTCCCGTTGACCCTCTCTGGGAGCGAGAGGCGCAACGTCATCCGCCTTAGTCGGGCATCGTTTTCTCGCCGATCCATGCCCGCGTCTCAGACAAAACTTCGGCCGACAGCTCTGGGTCATCGATCGACCGGGAGAGGATGAGCGCGCCGACCATCGCGGACCAACTCCCGATCGCCGCCCGGCGCCGCTGGGCAGCGTCGACACCGGGCATGACATCGGTGAGCGTGTTGATCTGCGAGCCAAGGACCTGTGCCATGGACGCGCGTGCCTCTGGGGCCTGCTGCCGCATGAACCCCGCAAGGGCAGCCATTGGGCAGCCCAGATCCGGATGCTCACGATGGAGTTGCGAGAGATAGGTGTCGATCCAGGTTCCAAGGTCATCGATCACAGATTGGCTGCCGATGGCATGAGCGATGGTCTGGGCGACTAAGTCGTCCTTTGACTGGAAATGTCCGTAGAAGCCGCCATGGGTCATCCCGGCAGCCTTCATCACTTCGGCGACGCTCACGGCTTCAAAACCCTTCTCGCGAAACAGCCGTCCCGCCTCTGTCAGGATGCGGGTGCGGTTCTGCGCCTTCTGCTCCTGGGTTACCTTCATTTCACGCTGTCTCCGCTCGGCATTGACATTTTGATGACGACCATCATATTTAAGTCCAATGATGACACTCATCATTAATATAGTTTCGATGCTACGAAAGGGCAATGCCATGACCGACAAGCCAACCGTCCTCATTACCGGCGCCTCCACTGGCATCGGAGCGGCCTATGCCGAGCGCTTCGCGCGCCGTGGTCATGACTTGGTGCTGGTCGCTCGCAACACGGCGCGAATGGAGGCGCTGGCCGACCGTCTGCGGCGCGACACCGGCGTTACGATCGACATCGTGGCGGCCGATCTCGTCGATCCGGCAGAGCGCGCAGTGGTCGAGGCGCGGCTGCGCGACGACGCGCGGATCGGAATCCTCATCAACAATGCCGGGGCGAGCCTGGCGGGCACCTTCCTCGACCAAACCGCTGACGATATCGACAGGCTGGTGGCGCTCAACACGACCGCACTCGTGCGCCTTGCCCACGCCGTCGCCCCCCGCCTTGCGCAAGCGGGTGAAGGCGCGATCGTGAATATTGGCTCCGTGGTCGGCCTTGCTCCGGAATTCGGCATGCCGGTCTATGGCGCGACCAAGTCTTTCGTGCTGCACCTCTCACAAGCGTTGAGCCTCCAGCTCGCTTCCCAGGGCGTCTATGTCCAGGCTGTGCTTCCGGCGGCGACCCGCACCGAAATCTGGGGACATGCGGGCGTCGATGTCGACACCCTTTCAGGCGTGATGGAGGTGGACGATCGGGTGGACGCGGCGTTGGTCGGCTTCGACCGGCGCGAAATCGTCACGATCCCGCCACTTCATGATGGGGGACAATGGACAGATTTCGAGGCCGCGCGTCAGGCCATGATCCCCGGTTTCGCGCAGTCCCGGCCCGCCGATCACTATCTGGCGAGCGCGTGAGAAGCCGTAGAATCGCGCAAACGCATTCAACGCATTCGAACGGAAACTGAGACAATGACCGATACCGACCTGTTTAGCCCTTACGACCTTGGCGGACTCATGCTTGCGAACCGCATCGTCATGGCGCCCTTGACCCGCAACCGCGCGGGGGCGGGCCTCGTGCCGAGCCGATTTGCGGCGGACTATTATGCGCAGCGTGCGAGCGCCGGGCTCATCATCACCGAGGCGACGCAGGTTTCGCGGCAGGCCCAGGGTTATCAGGATACGCCCGCCCTCTACACGCCCGAACAGATCGCAGGTTGGCGCAAGGTGACCGACGCGGTCCATGCCAAGGGCGGCCGCATCTTTGTGCAGCTCTGGCATGTCGGGCGTGTCAGCCATGTCGATCTTCATGACGGAGAGGCGCCGGTCGCGCCATCGGCGATTCGTGCCGAGACCAAGACGTTCGTTAACAATGGTTTCGTCGATGTGTCCGAGCCGCGCGCGCTCGAAGCGCACGAGATACCCGGCATCGTCGAGGATTTCCGCAAGGCTGCGGCCAATGCAATTGTCGCCGGTTTCGACGGCGTCGAGGTCCATGGTGCGAACGGCTATCTGCTCGATCAGTTCCTCCGCGAAACTGCCAATGTCCGCACGGACGTCTATGGCGGTTCAGTCGAGAACCGCGGCCGGTTACTGATCGAAGTGACCGCCGCCGTGGCGAGCGAGATCGGCGCGCAGCGTACGGGCGTCCGCCTCTCGCCGGTGTCGCCGGCCAGCGGCATCGTCCTGTCGAGCGACGAGCTGCCGCAGTTCAATCATGTCGTGGAAGCGCTCGATGGTCTTGGCATCGCCTATATCCACGTCGTCGAAGGCGCGACCGGCGGACCGCGTGATGCGACGCCCTTCGATTTCGACGCATTGAGGCAGCGCTTCCGCAATACCTACATCGCCAACAATGGCTATGACCTTGAACTGGCGAAGTCACGCCTCAGCCAGGGCAAGGCCAATCTCTTCGCCTTCGGGCATCATTTCATTGCCAATCCCGATCTCGTCGAGCGTTTCAAAAGCGGTGTGGCGCTCGCGCAGATGAATCCGGCCACGATCTATGGTGGCGGCGCTGAGGGCTACACCGATTATCCCGCAGCGATCGTTTCAGCTGACGCCTGATCTGGAGTAGAGCATCATGAAGGCCTTCATCCTCGACCGCTACGGCAAGAAGCAGCAGTTGCGACTGGGCGACGTGCCGGAACCCGTGCCTGGCCCCGAGGACGTGCTGGTCGAGGTTGAGGCAGCAGGGCTCAACCCGCTCGACTCCAAGGTCCGGGATGGGGCGTTCAAGCCGATCCTACCCTACAAGCCGCCACTCGTCCTCGGCCATGAGCTTGCGGGCATGGTCGTCGCGATCGGCGCGAATGTACGGCGCGTCAAAATCGGTGACGCCGTCTATGCCCGCCCCCGCGACGGGCAGATCGGCGCCTTTGCCGAACGCATCACCGTCAAGGACGCCGATCTGGCCCTCAAGCCCGCCAATCTGACGATGGCGGAGGCAGCGTCGATCCCGCTGGTCGGACTGACCGCCTGGCAGGTGCTGGTCGAGCGCGCGCAGATCAAGCCGGGTCAGAAGGTGCTGATCCATGCCGGATCGGGCGGTGTCGGCACATTCGCGATCCAGCTCGCCAAGCATCTCGGCGCCACCGTCGCGACGACGGCAAGTGCCACCAACACCGCGATGGTGAAGGCGCTCGGAGCGGATGTCGTCATCGACTATCGCAGCCAGAAGTTCGAGGAAGAGCTGTCGGGCTACGACCTCGTCCTTAACAGTCTCGACGCCGCGACGCTGGAAAAGTCGCTGAAGGTCCTGAAGCCCGGCGGCAAGCTCATCTCTATCTCCGGCCCCCCCGACCCCGCCTTCGGGCAAGCTCAAGGTTTGAACGCGGCGCTGCGGCTCATGCTGCGCCTACTCAGCGCGGGCATCCGGCGCAAGGCGAAGCGCGCGGGCGTCAACTATTCCTTCCTCTTCATGCACGCGGACGGAGAGCAGTTGAGCCGGATCACCAAGCTGATCGAAGAGGGTGTGATCCGCCCGGTGGTCGATCATGTCTTCCCCTTCGAGAAACTGAACGATGCGCTCGGCCATATCGATACCGGCCGCGCCAAAGGGAAGGTCGTCGCCACACTGAAGTAACGCCATACCCAAAAACACGGATTCCATCATGATCACCCACATGCGCAACGCAGGCTGGAAGACAGCACCCAAGGGCTTGATGGAGCGGGCTCCTTCTCATGCAAAAGCGCGAAACCTCCTCTCTGATTCGCGAACGACATCTCCGACTCGCCTCGCTGCAAGTCTTGGATATATATAGGTTCGAGTGCGGCATGGTCAGGAGGGGACGGAGCGCGATCGCGGAGGCGTGCATGGATGACGACAGCCGGTTTGAACAGCTGAGCGACCGACAAAGGACCTATCTCAGGCTTGTCTTCGATCTCTGCACGTCCGCTGAAATCGCTTACAGAACAGGCAGTTCCACCGCCACGATCGACAAGCAGCTTAACCGCGCCTGCAAGAAGCTGGGTGTTGCCAGCCGGGTCGATGCAGCGCGCCGTTTTCATGAATATGAAGAGCGGGTACAATCTTTAGACCCTGGGGGTAAAATTAATTCTCCTTCCCAATCAGATGGTTCGGCTTTCTCCTGGCCCCTGCCGAGCAAAGTAAGGCCGTTCAAAATGTTGACGCGGCAGCAGATATTGGTCTGGATGGCGATCGTCGCGATCGTCACTCCGGCGGGCATCACGGTTGGGGCAATGGTCATCGTCACGATCGCTCTTCTTCTCGGCGCTTATCCATGATGGGCGATGATGCCCGAGGAGATGATATGAACGATCTGTCTAAGTCGAGCCGCCTGGCAGCAAGTGATCTGCGCCGTGCCGAACATTCGATCCAGAAGGCGACGCGCGATGCCGCGCAATTTCTGGTCACCACGCTTGAACTCAACGAGACGCACGGATTGTCGCCGACATTCGCGCAGGCGACGGTCAAGGCCACCATCGGCGCCTTGTCCGCCCTCGCCGAAAGCCAGCATCAATTGGGTTTTCGTGCGCATGTCGCCATCGAAAAGGCCGGACGCGCGCTCGGCCTCACTGTCACCGACTGGGGGGTGGGGGATCCCAAGCCTGCGGTTGTGATCGAGCGGGAGCGATCTGCGGCTTAAGGATGCATGTCTGGGGAGAAGGGCTATCGTCTGTCTCATGACGATCTACCTTCTCCTCGCCATCGCCTATGATGTCACTCTGGTGGCGGTCTGCCTCTATGCCATTATAAGAGGTGGCCGCCCGGAACGGTGGGGCGCCGCGATCAATTTCACCGGCTCCGCCTTGTCGAGCGCGATCCGCCTGCTGGATCTTGCGAGTTGGGCGCCTGCTGAGATTGCCGTGCTTGCCATCGATCTGGGCGTGGCCATGGGCTTCTATCATCTGGCCGCTAAGACGAGCCGGTTCTGGCCGATCTGGCCGATCTGGGCGGCGGGCTTCGCGCTCGCCAACCTGTTCGCCAGCATCGCCGGCACGTTCCTGCCGGGCAGCACGTTGCTCGCCTATGCAAGCGGACAGGGACTCTATGCCTACGGCGCCCTGTTCGTCCTTGCTCTTGGCACCGCACGGCTGCCCGTCAATGCCGATGGTATCACGAGATCAGGAGTAAGACCGTCATGTCAGGCGCGGACGAACATGACCGGATCAGCGTCAGAATCGACCTCCCAAGACGCTTCGTCGAAGCCGTGATCCTCGCCTCCAGCCGGGAGGCGCGGGACAGGCCCAGGGACCGGGAGCGGCTGGCGCGCATCATGCTGAGGAGTCGTGAGCGCCGGAAGCATAGCTTTCCTTCGGTCATCTTCGGAGAACCCGGCTGGGACATGATCCTCCAACTCTATGTCGCCTGTTGCGCGGGCGAGGTCATTGACGTCTCCGGGCTGTGCGGCTGCGCTGGCGTGTCGAAGACCACCGCGCTGCGCCATCTCGACCGACTTGTCGCGCAGCAACTGGTCGAGCGGCGGGGCGATAGCGCGGACGGGCGACGAATATTCGTGCAACCGAGCAAGGCGCTGCTGGAACAGACCGAACAATGGCTTGATGGGGCAATCCTGTCCCTCGATATCGGGTCTTCCTGACGATGGCTGAGCGCATCGATAAACCCTTGATGGATAAACCGGCGCGCAAAGCCGTCCTGCCCTTACGCTCAACCTATAGGGCTGACGTCCGCAGCACCATGGTGGATCCTCAGCTGAATATTGGCGCGATACATGCCCCGGGTTCGGGCGAGAAACGGCGATGACGCGATCTATTGCCCGGCGACCTTGGCCGCTTGACCGTTATGGCGACGCCGGGAACAGGCGATCATGGATTGATCGCGCGGAAATCGATGCCCTGTTCGCGATCCGGCACGGCCAAGCTTCTAGACAGCAGGCCCCGATCGTCGAGCGCCATATTCTCCGGGTCGATCCGCCGGTCATGCTACTGGTAGCGGATGCGGGCCGCCCGCCGCCGCCTCAGACCGATGCCTCGCGATTTTGTGGGCAGACCGTCCTCGGCCGATCCCTTGCTCACCATCTTCTGGCCGGCATCCAGCGATCCATCAATCTTGCCCGTCTGCGCGGTATCGGCTCCTCAGACAGCTTCCAATGCGTTCGATCTGCTCGATTTACCAGTCGCGGTCTCCGTGCTGCGCGATGCGCGACATCGCGAACATGTGGTTATTGCCGACGGTCCGCGGCATATCCGTCTCGAAGCGCGCGGTGCCAGCCTTCTCGACGGGCCGGTGCGGTTGGCCTATGATCTTGCCGATTTCCGAAAGCTCCGCGTGAGGCTTCATACGCTCAGTCGACTGGAGGCGCTGGTCCGCCTGCGACGGTTGCCGGCCGGGCTCTACGGTCGTGATACCCTGGCCGCTCGATGGCTACTGGCGCTTGCGGCCTGGGAGATGAAGCAGGCTGGCGCCTCCCAGATCGAGATCGCCATCGCCCTGTTCGGCGCGGCGCAGATCGATGGAGATAGCATGGATCGGATGCGCAAGCGTGTGGCGCGGTTGATCGCGCTTGCAAAGAGACGGATGAACGTCACCTATGGTGGGCAGTTTGCCGTAGTGTGACGTTTGGATAGCATGGGACGACGCTTTTTTGGCTGTTGCCGTCACGGTGTCTGCGTCGGTGTGATGTATCGATCGCGGGACAACGGTACGGCCATAGCTGCCAGGCCGAGCGGATCGCGACGCCGATACCCGCTCCATATATTGTCCGACGGCGGTGACTGAGACCGTTTTCCAGGCCAATGACGAAAGGACGGCAGATGCGAGACGAACTTTTTGCGATGACGACGGCCCTGGCGACGGTATTCAAGGAATTGGGCGAAATGCTGGAGCAGGCGGGTGTCATGCTGCTGGAGACCTATTCGGAAAGGTTCACTACCATGGCCGTGAAGGCCCAGGAGAGCGGCGAGGATCAGAGCCGCTATCTGGCGATCTGGGCCTATATGCTGCTCGATACGGTGCGTAATCGACCGAGCGAGCCGTCGCTCAACTGACCTCTTCGCATCCGCTCGGCACGGGTCGGCTTCAATGGACGGGGGCATTGAGCGCGTCTGGACGCAGATGACGTGGCAAAGCTGCAGGGCGCGCCACGCGCCTCCAGCCCGTGAAGGGGAGCCTCTTGTAAGGTGCCGGGAAGCACAGCCCTGGTCGATGACGGAGCGGTCGCCCTCTGCGGGTTTGGTTAGGCGTGCGCAAGGCCTCTTGTCGGCGCAGAACGGTTTGATACCCCCCGGGGCAATATGCGCGATTATCCCGGATGGTCGGATGTCGCCTTCTTACTCCGGGGTTTGCGCGTCGGTTTCGGCGCTTGTGCTACCGGTTCGCTCGCGGTGGCATGTCTCGGCTTGCGTCCAAGGCCGATAGCCTTGGCGAGCGTTCGCCGCTGCTGGGCATAGGCCGCAGCCACCATTGGATAGTCTCTCGGCAGGTCGAAGGCTTCCCGGTAGCTCGCGGGGGTATAGCCATTGAGCGAGAGATGCCGCTTGAGCATCTTGTAGGATTTGCCGTCGATCATGCTGACGAGGTGATCGGGCTTGATCGACGCCCGGATGGACACGGCGCCCTTGGGCTTTTCCTCCTCGGGTATAGCAGGAACGCTTAAAGCGCTCAGTGCACCATAGACATTCTCGATCAGGCCAGCGACGTCGGTGGTCGAGACGCTGTTGTGGCTGACATGCGCGGATACGATATCGGCGGTAAGGGTGATCAGCATTTCGGTTTCAGCGGCCACAAGTGTCTCCATTTTGAAGTCGCTCGTAACGGCGACGCAGGCGAGGCGCCATCTTCATTATACGTATCTTTCTGTCTGAACAGGTCGACACGCATAGCGGAATTGGTCCGAGGGGAGGGGCTGTCAGGCTGCTCTCTGTGCCATGCTGGGCTGCTATTGTTGGCTTGAGGTAGGGCCGTGGCGATACTGTTCTCATGGCGCCTCCGGCCGTCGGCCGGATCGCGCTCTGCTCCGCCGCTAGAGGGCGGCTCCGTCGAGCCGGCTGCGCCGTCTCGATCCTGGCGGACGACGATCGCTGGCGCAGGACTTGGCGGTCGGACGGCGTGTTCGGGCGGGCGGCGACCTGGCCGATAAGACCGGAGTGACAGCTACGCTAAGGAATCGCGCTGACGCGCGATGGGGTATCTTGGAGCCGGTGATCCCATCGCGCCCTGCGCCGTCTCCCAGCGTCCCTGGCGTGCCGCACCGATTTTCAGCGGCAAGAATTGCGTCGGAAGGAAGCTGCGCTAGGCGAAATCGGGCCGGTTTTCTGTCTGAAGCCAGCGGCTGCACCGGCCCGATTTCACCAAGCTGCGCATAGACCTTCCTCCCGTGCTTCTTGCCGCCAAGAAATCGGCACGGCCCTTGGGACCCTGCGAGGACGGCTCCGGGTGCGATGGGATCAGGGGCCAGCTCCGCTCCCGATTCCTGTCAAAGCAGGATCGGCCGCGTTTCGCGGCCGATGCGTTTTCGCCTTTTGCTGGGCCGCTGGTCGCGGCCCCTGATGGATGCTCGGACTCACCGGGTACGATGGGTTTTCTGTCAATAAAACAATGCGTTACCTATTATGCCTATAATGCTGTATAAGTATAACTGTCAGAGGGAGTGGTGAAATTCCCATGATGGACAGTCAACTTGCAATATTGGAGCCATTGTCATGAATATCGGAAAACTTGTCCGCGGCGATACAGGTACCGTTACCGGTTACATCGCCGAAGCCAGCTTTGATTTCGACGCCATCTTTCTTGAGAAGGTCGCATCGGACAATCCCCGCGCCCCGCTCTTCAATATGATGACCAAAAGTCCGCGTGGACGCGACGTGCGTCTGGGATCGATCTGGGAACGAGCCGCCAAGGAGACCGGCGAAGTCTATTTCCGAGGCTATATCGAGACCGCCAAGTCCGGCTTGATCTGCCCCCTGCTGAGTGGCCCAAAGACTATGATAGTCTGGACCACGAAAGGGACGATGAATGCCGAGCAAGAAGCACAAGCCGGAAGAGATTATCGGCAAGCTGCGTGAAGTTGAGATTGTGCTGGCACAGGGAGCGAGCACGGCCGAAGCCTGCCGCCGGATCGCGGTCAGCGAGCAGACCTATTATCGCTGGCGGAAGGAATATGGCGGCCTGAAGACCGATCAGGCGCGGCGGATGAAGGATCTGGAGAAGGAGAACCAGCGTCTTCGCCGGGCGATCTCGGACCTGACGCTGGACAAGCTGATCCTGCAGGAGGCAGCCAAGGGAAACTTCTAAGCCCCGCGCGGCGGCGACGCTGCATTGATCATGTGCGACGAGAGTTTCCGGTATCCGAGCGACGGATATGCCGGGTGCTGGGTCAGCATCGATCGACGCAGCGCAAGGTGCCGCGCGGGGCGGATGACGAGCAGGCGCTGACGGAGGACATCATCGCACTGGCAAAGCAATATGGTCGATACGGCTACCGCCGGGTGACGGCGTTGCTGTGCCATGCGGGTTGGACGGTGAACCATAAGCGGGTCGAACGGATTTGGCGGCGTGAGGGGCTGAAGGTTCCGCAGCGCCAGCCAAAGCGCGGGCGTCTATGGCTCAATGACGGATCCTGCATCCGCCTGCGGCCGGAATATCCGGGACATGTATGGGCCTACGACTTCGTCGAAGGGCGCACGCATGATGGCCGCAAGTTCCGCATCCTGACCATCATCGATGAGGCCAGCCGGGAGTGCCTGGCGCTCGTCGTGGCGCGTCAGCTCAAGCATGAGGATGTTCTGGCGGCCTTAGCCGACCTGTTCACCTCGCGCGGCCCTCCGGCACATATACGATCCGATAATGGCAGCGGGGCCGAAGGCGAGCGCAGCACAATTTATCGCGACAGCCGTCCAGCAATGGCTGGGGCAGATCGGCGTGAAGACGCTCTACATCACACCGGGATCACCATGGGAGAATGGCTATAACGAAAGGTTGGGCTTCGCCCGGCCTGCGGCTCAACGGGTCGCTTCGCGACGAACTGCTCAACGGCGAGATCTTCTACAGCCTCGCCGAAGCCAAGGTGCTGATCGAAGCTTGGCGGCGGCATTACAACAGCGTCCGCCCGCATAGCAGTCTGGGATACCGACCACCGGCACCGGAAACGGCGACACCGCCATATCCGGCCTCCGGTTCCGCTTCGCTCCACCTCCGTCCGGATATGGCGGCGATGGGCTTAATCCACTAACAAACCAATCGGTCCACTCGGTGGGGGCAGATCAGATCAGCAAGGGCAGCGACCAAAGGCGGAGATTCCGCCGGCACCGCCCCCGCAGCCGGTGCCGGCCGCGCCGGCCATACCGGACGCTGCGCCGCTCCCGGCCGCGCCCGCCAGTCCCACCCATGAAGGAGTAACCGGACAATGACCCGGCCAAAAACTGAGATCGCCATTCTGTGCGCCTCGACGCTGGCGCTTGCCGCCTGCGCGGGTAAGACGCCGCCGCCCGCAATCAGCTATGACGCTGCCGAGTTCCGGCCCGCCAGACAAGAGGCCGAGCCGCCCCGTCCGGTCGAGATCGTCGAACAGCCGGTGCCGCTGCCGCTTCCCGGCCAGCTTCAGCCCCCGCCATCGGTGAAAAGCGAGACTCGCGCGCCCACCGCGCGGATCGAGGCCGCGAACCGGGCCGCGACGCGCGAGCCGTCGAGCACGGGCTACATCAACGCGGTGCAAGTCTATCCGTGGACGGAAGGGGCGCTCTATCGTCTGTATACCGCGCCCGAACGGGTCAGCGACATCGCCTTGCAGGCCGGTGAGAAGCTGGTCGCGGTGTCGGCCGGTGATACGGTCCGCTGGATCATCGGCGATACTACGAGCGGCGCGGGCGATGCGGCGCGCGTGCATGTCCTGGTGAAGCCCTTCGCCCCCGGCCTTGTCACGAACATGGTCATCACGACCGACCGTCGCGCCTATCACTTGGCGCTCGAAAGCACCGACGCGACCGCGATGGCGGCGATAAGCTGGACCTATCCGCAGGACCGGCTGGTGGCCTTGCGCGGCCAGAATGCCCGCGCCGAGCAGGTAAGGCCGGTGGCGGAGAATGTCGCGCTCACCAATCTGCGGTCCCGCTATGAGATCAGCGGCGACAGCCCTCCGTGGCGGCCGGTCCGTGCATGGGACGATGGCACGAAGGTCTATATCGAGTTTCCCGGCCGGCTCGATCAGGGCGAGGCGCCGCCATTGTTCGTCGTCGGGCCGCTGGGTGACACGCAACTGGTCAACTACCGCGTCAGCGGCAACCACTACATTGTTGATCGCCTGTTCGCGGCGGCGGAGCTTCGCCTTGGCGAGAGGCCGCAGCAGGTCGTGCGGCTCGCCCGCACGGACGGGAGGACGCGCAAATGAGCGCCACCCCGATCCCGCCCGTCGATCCGGACGCGCCGGAACCCACAGGACCCGCAGCGCCGTCTCCGGAATCTGC
Organism: Sphingobium soli; assembly: GCF_020782245.1. Lineage (GTDB taxonomy): Bacteria > Pseudomonadota > Alphaproteobacteria > Sphingomonadales > Sphingomonadaceae > Sphingobium > Sphingobium soli. Next base: position 137,926 of record NZ_JAJGNP010000008.1, on the reverse strand, counting down.
CCCGCCGTCCAAGGCTCCACCAGAAACCCTTGTGCTGCGTGCGGCCCCGCGCGGTGTCGTCCGCTTCCGGCGCGGCGTCATCATCGGCGGCGCGGCCGCCAGCTCGCTCGCCATCGCCAGCGTCGCCTGGATGGCGCTGGGGCCGAAGACGCTCCACATCGTCAGCGCGGCCGACGAACGCGCGGTCAGCGACCGCAAGACGCCCGCCGATGCGGTTGCCAACCTTCCCGGCAATTATGGGGAGGTCGCGCCCGGAACGCCGATCCTGGGCGCTCCGCTCCCCGGCGATCTCGGGCGACCCATTCTCGATCGCCAACGCCAGCTTGAGGCTGGCGGCGACATGACCGGCGACAGCGCAATGCCGCCCGCCATGACGCCGCAGGAGCAGGCTGCCGAAGCCGAACGCCAGCGTATCGCAGCGCAGGCGGCTCAGGCACGCGAAGCCGGAGTCATGGTGCAGTCGTCGGGCCGCGCGGCGGCAGCGGTCTCCGCCCCAGCGGAAGCGAAAGTTGCGAGCGCGATCCCGGCGACAGGCGAACCAGCTCAAACAGGTCGGCTCGCGCTGGACCCGGAGCGCGATCAGAACAACCAGCAGCGCAAGCTGGATTTTGTCGGGCAATCGGCATCGGGCGGCATCTACAATGCCCATGCGCTCCAGACCCCTGCTTCGCCATATCAGGTGATGGCAGGCAGCGTGATCGCGGCAAGCCTGCTCACTGGCCTCAACTCCGACCTTCCCGGCATGGTCGTGGCGCAGGTGACGGAGAATGTGTTCGACACCGTGACGGGCCGGACGCTGCTGATCCCGCAGGGCTCGCGCCTGATCGGCAGCTATGACAGCGTTGTGGCGTTCGGGCAGAGCCGTGCGCTGCTGGTCTGGCAGCGGATCATCCTGCCCGACGGCAGTTCCATCCAGATCGACAATCTGCCCGCGACCGATGCGGCGGGCTATGCCGGTCTGTCGGACAAGGTGGACTACCATAGCTGGCGCCTGCTCAAGGGGGTCGCGCTCTCGACCCTGCTGGGCGTTGGCACCGAGATTTCCATCGGGGACGACGAGAGCGACCTTGTGCGGGCCATTCGCCAGTCCACCCAGCAGTCCGCCAATCAGGCAGGCCAGCAGATCGTCACCAAAAATCTCAACATCCAGCCCACCATAACCGTCCGCCCCGGATGGCCGCTTCGTGTGATTGTTCACAAGGATTTGGTCCTTCGGGCGTGGGGCGGGCGCTGACAGGAGTATCCTATGCTGAAACTCGCAAAGCTCCCCGACCGCACCCCGGTCAAGATCGGGATCACGGTCACGCCCGACCTTGCTCATGCGCTTGCCGATTATGCTGCGCTATACAACAGCGCTTATGCCGACAAGGCAGAGGTGGCAGATCTTATTCCGGCCATGCTCGATGCTTTTATCGCCAGCGACCGGGCTTTTGCCAAAGCGCGTAAGGAAGCGGAGGCGACGCCATGATGCGCCGTCGCGTGATCGGTCGGTTCAAACGGTCGAAGCAGGGCGGATGGGAAGGCGAAATCACTACGCTCTCCCTCCAGCGCCATATCCGCTTGGTGCCCAATGACGACCGGGTGAACGACAGAGCACCCGCCTTCCGGGTGATGCTGGGCTGGCAGCAGATCGGCGATGCATGGGAACGAACATCACGCAGCGATCCCCCGCGTGGTTATTGGCGGGTCAGGATCGATGATCCGCTATGCCCGATCAATGGAGTACTGTTTGCGGATGAGGAGAAGGGGACAGCTCATCTCACATGGGAGCTACGATAGTCATGATCCGCAAAGTGAAATCGGAAGATTCGGTCTATGCCTCGACCGATATAGTCGTGACGTCGCCACTCGCTGTACGAGTTCCACAGGCCGTTGCCATGCTCGGGATCAGCCGGTCGAAACTTTATGAATTTATTCAGTCGGGAGAGATCGAGATCGTTAAAATCGGGCGCGCTACGTTACTCCCGGTAGACGGTCTTGGACGGTTCTTAGAGAAGCACCGAAACATCAAGAATCCTGACGCATAAAGCGCGTCCGGCGCACCGGGCGACATCCGTTTTAGTGGCGTTGTGGGATTGAGCGGAGGTATAGCTGAGCTTCGGCGTGCTTGGGCACCACCTTGGCATCGCTCTTTTTTGGAGTTCTGCGAGTATTTCGGGCGCAAAATCAAGGACCATGCTCATGATCATCACAGACTGACCGCAGATGAGACGATCTGCCGATCCTGAGCGGCTGGCCCGAGAAATAGGAACGGCTTGTCAGTGGTGGGATCTACATCGATTCTCTCTGTGGATTTGTTCCGCGCCGAAAGGCTTGTTGAACAATCAGAATGTTCTCGAATAATCGTAAAAATCGATCACTGCCGTCCAGCGACGTCCGGGTAAATTCATGGACGATGTGTGGACCAAATCCACCACTTGGCGCAAAAAATATCTACTAAGTCATTGATTTTGCTGGTGACCCCTACGGGAATCGAACCCGTGTTTCAGCCGTGAGAGGGCCGACACCCGGACATCGGGTGGCCACCCGCCTGAAAAGGTCGAGCATCGTCCGATGGTCAGCAAGGTCAAACCGGAGGATTATCCCGATCGCGCGGGATAAGCAGAGTGGCTGTTCGTCTATGAAAGCGACGTCATCATGCTGCCGCTGAAACTCAGCATCAGAGTCTAGCGATCAAGGCGTGCATATCCGTATCAAGCCTGACCTGCGCAGGGCCATCGATCAACCAACACTCGCCGGCGCGCCATGGCCGGCCATCGATTGAACCAAATCCGGAAATCGGCGTAAACCAGGTTTCGGCCTGCTCGAACTGGAGGGTATCGCCCGCCTTGCCAATCCTGCTCTCTACAGCGAAGGGGGCGACGAAACGGTCGAGGAGGACGAGGTCCGCCGTTGGCGCGACATGCTGCTCATTCAGGGCATAGGGTTCCGGCCGGCTCACCGAAATTCCGTCATCCAGATGCAGTGCCCTTGGCCGGCCATAATCATATAGGCGGTAGGTGACGTCGCTATTCTGCTGAATTTCAACAAGGGTAATGCCGCTGCCGATCGCATGGATGGTGCCAGCCGGGATATAGTAGAAACTGCCGGGCCTCACCGGCTTCCAATCAATCAGATCCTCGATCGATCCATCCAGAGCCGCGGACCGCAAAACATCATGGCTGACAGGACGAACCAGGCCTATTCCCAGCCGGGCGTCCCCTTGCGTTTCGAGCACGTACCAGCATTCGGATTTTCCGCTGCTCAGCTTTCGGGCGCGGGCTTGATCATCATCGGGATGAACCTGGATCGACAGCCGTTCGCTGGTGAACAGATATTTGACCAGCAGGGGCTGGTCGCGATCCTCCGGGCCGATAAACCAGACCTCGCCAATGCGCTGGCCGGCAGCCGCTTCATAGAGCGCGGGAATATCCTTCCGGCCCCAAGGCTTCTCGACGATATGAGGGGTCAGTCGATGGGATGTCACATGAAAGCCTTTTCCTGCGCCGCTATGGCCAGGGCGATGGTCCCCAATGGTCCCGCCTGGTTTCCCAGTGCCGGTGCGACGATATAGGGCTGGTCCATCGGAAGAGCCATATAGCCATTCAGGCTGTCGCGCAGCGCCCCCTCGATCCTTTCAAGCAGATGGGGCTGGTGCGCCAGCACCCCGCCCCCCATGGCGATGCGCACAGGTCCTGCGGTGCAGACAAGGGCATGAACCATTTTGGCCAGACTGTCGACAATAGGATTCCACACAGGATCGTCGCGCGCAATATTTTCAGGGGAGCGACCTTGGAGCCGGGCGATGACGGCGGGACCAGAGGCGAGCCCTTCGACGCAATCGTCATGATAAGGACAAAGACTGGAAAAGTCGTCGCCGGCCATAGGCGGAACGCGAATATGACCCGCTTCGCTATGACCTATGCCGCGCGTAGGGAAACCATGAACGACCAAGCCAACGCCGATACCCGTCCCTACCGTGACATAGGCAAAGTCCCGCAAGCCCTGCCCGCTGCCCCAGTGAATTTCAGCCATGGCCGCGCCGTTGACATCGGTATCGAAGGCGCAGGGGATGTTGAAGGGCCTCGCCAGCGCCTCAATAAGGTCAGTGCCTGGCCATCCCGGTTTCGGTGTCGCCAGAACATGTCCGTAGCTGAGCGAACCAGGGTCGATATCGATCGGACCGAATGCCCCGATCCCCAGCGCGTCAAATCCTCTGCCATCATGCCATTCTTGCAGGACAGCTACTATCGCCGACAACGTGTCTTCAGGCCGCCGGGTGGGGATCGTGCGTTGGTCCAATATGTCGTCTGGTCCCGACGCGAGGGTGCAGATGCATTTGGTGCCGCCAAGCTCGATCCCGGCATATCGTCGCGTGGCAAAAGGCGGCGCGGCGCACTTAGTCAAACCAGCGCCCCTTTGGGTTCAGTTCAACAAGACCTGCCAGTGTAATTGAGGCAGAGGCGGCCGTCACCGTCCCCATGTGCCCGACCAAACAGAAAGAGATCATTCGCCGACCCTAGGCATAGAGGCAGCATCGCGCAATGTGCGGGAAGGAGCCCCAAGCATCGGACACCTCAGGGCCGTCCCGCTGCGATGCTGCAAAATGATAGTCGGTTCCTGATATGAAGATCCCTCAGTCTCGGCCGAGTTGCGCCTTCAACGCGTCGATCCGTTTCGAGGCGTCCGCCTTGCTGAGCGTGGCGGCAGGCGGCTCGACCCCCGCCTCTTCGCACAGGGTCGTCAGATAGGACGCCTGTGCGCCGGTCATGGGGTCATCGCCCGATACCCAGGCATCGGGATCCTTTTCGGCATTCGAGCCGGGATGTTCGTCGAGTTTCGGATTATCGAAAGGTTGGGTCACGGCTACGGCTCCATCGTTCCTATTTTGTTCTAGGGAAACGTGGCTTCAGCCCGAACGTTCCCGCTGTCATTGCGTCACCCGGCGCAGCGGCTGCGTAAGACAATGGATGCCGCCGCCGCAGGCTGCGAACTGCGAAATATCGACTTCGGACACCTCATAGCCAGCGCCGCGCAAGATGGGCGCGACCACACCATCCATGCGCGCAACAATGCGTCTGTCGCCCAGCGAAAGAATATTGCAGTCCAGCGTCGATGCCACGCTGTCTGGCAAAGATATGATGGAAATGCCCCGTGCCTCTACGGCGGCCAGAAAGTCAGGGTCCAAAAGGTCGATGCAGGCAATCGCTTCTTTCTGGTCGACCATGCAGAATATGGTGTCGAGGTGCAGATTGTCGGCATGAAAGGGGCAAATGAGCACGTCCCAGCCCGCAGCCCGAAATGGGGCGGAAAAATCATCGATCCCCGCAGCCGTGCTGCGTTCACCTGACATGCCGATCAGCAGGAGACCGTCGCGGGCGACGCAAATGTCGCCGCCTTCGATCGTGCCTGCTCGAACGCTTCGCACCGGCGTGTCAGAGGCGCCAAGAAACTGAATCAACCGGTCGATTTCAGGCTGGCGGTGAGGGATGGCCGGATTGAGCGCCACCATACCCCAGGGCGTGGATACGCCGACATCGCGTGTAAAGCACATATCCGGGAGGGCCGGATCGGCCGTCAGCATATGACACCGTACGCCGGAAGTCTCGAGCAGGCGGACAAGTTCGGCATGCCGACGTTGCGCCTCGTCGATACTGGCAACGAACCCTTGCGCAATATTGTGACGCGTCACCGCGCAGCAGGGAACAGGCGCCAGGAAATGAGGCGGGCACATCAGCACGTCGGTCAGGCGATCGGTTTCGCCCCGGATCGAATAGGGCGTTCGCGTCATGGCAAATGGGGCGGCGGTCGCTCCCAGGAATGGGTCGAAATCCAGTTTCATGCTGATCTCCTGAATGTCGTAAACACCCAGCCTGAAAGCCGCGTTCCGGACAGATATGCGCTATCAAACTTAGGTTAGACACTTTCCGGGCAGGCAGAAGGTCCGTCCGGATCGCGGCCCTGCTGCCGATCCATGGCCCGCATGATCGGCGTGACGCTCAGGCCGTGCAGCAGGATGGAAAGCAGGACAACCAGGCTGACGATCGCCCATAGACGCTCGCCCGATCCAAAGCCGCCCGCGTTGATCGCATAAGCAAGATAATAGAAGGATCCTACCCCCCTGATTCCGAAGAAGGCGAGCGTCATCTTCTCGCTCCTTTCGGCCGGCAGGCCGATCAAACCGACAAGACCCGCGGCGGGGCGCACCAGAAGGATGATCGCGATCGCGGCCATCAGGTCCACCCATTGGAGCGACTCCAGCAACCCGCTGACAAGCGCGCCGCCAAAGAGGATTAGCACCACCATCATCGCCAGCCGCTCCACCTGTTCGGTCAGGGCATGCATCTCGCGCTGGAAATCATGGTCCCGATGCGAACGGCGCAGGGTCAAGGCGGTAACAAACACGGCGAGAAATCCGTAGCTGTCCACCATTTCGGCAGCACCATAGGATATGAGCGTCGCGGCTAGCGCGATCAGCCCGTCGCCGGTTTGCGCCAAGCGATTTTTCGCGGGCACATGGAATGTCAGCCAGCCAAACAGGCGGCCGATGATCCAACCGGCGATCAATCCGACGCCGATCTCCCAGAGGACGTCGTGGAGCAGCCAGTTGCGGAACCACGGCTCGTCCGAACCAGCGGCCACGGCCGCCAGCGCAATGGCGAGATTGACGAAAGGGAAGGCCAGGCCATCATTTAACCCGGCTTCAGATGTCAAACCGAAGCGGACCTCGTCCTCTTCGCCGCTTTTGGGCGGTCCAACCTGTACGTCGGCCGCCAATACCGGATCGGTCGGTGCGAGGCAGGCGCCCAGCAGCAGGGCCATAGCCAGCGACATGCCGAGCCCGTAAACGCCGATGAGCGTGATCGCTGCGATCGAAAGCGGCATCGTGATGCCCAATAGCCGCCAGGTGACGTTCCAGCGCCGCCAGCTGAAAAGCCGGTCCAGCTTCAGCCCAGCCCCCATCAACGCAATGATGACCACGAACTCGGTCAGCCGCTCTGCGACATCGGGCAGGATGGTCGGCAAAGGTCTGAAGGTGATGGGGGGGATAAGGAATATTGCGGCGCCAGCGGCCATGCAGATGATGGGCAGCGACAGCGGAAGTCGCTTCAAGGCCAGCGGCAACCATGCGACGAGGGTTATCAATATACCCGCGCCGGTAAGCCACAGGATATAGGGTTCGGGGGAGGAAAGGCCGGGCATTCCCTCTAAACCCGAAACCACGACCATAGGTTCACCGGCGGTCAGGCCGCAGGCGCGGGTGCCTCAATCATTTCGCGAATCTTGGCGGACAGGACGTCGATCGCGAAGGGCTTGGCGATCATCTCCATGCCCTGGCCCAGAAATTCGCTACGCACCGTTGCCCGTTCGGCATAGCCGGTGATGAACAGGATGCGCAGGTCAGGGCGGTCGCCACGTAAAATATCGGCGAGCTGGCGGCCATTCATGCCGGGTAGGCCCACATCGCTGATCAGCAGATCCATACGCGGCATGGTCTGGGCCAGCGTGATGGCCGTCTGACCATCGGGCGCCTGCCACACTTCATATCCCAGATCATCGAGCACGTCGCAGACCAGCAGCCGGACCGATGGATCATCCTCGACCAGCAGCACGCACTCGCCCGGCTCGGCCGGGCGCACCTCGACTGTCTCACTCCCAGCTTCTTCCTTCTCGCCGACGTGACGGGGAAGCAGGAGCCGTATCGTGGTCCCTTCTTCCGGAGCGGACGTGATGTGGACCTGGCCCCCCGACTGGCGGGCGAAACCATAGACCATCGAAAGGCCAAGGCCCGTGCCCGCGCCAATCGGCTTGGTCGTGAAGAAGGGATCGAAGGCCTTGGCCAGCACATCCTCGCTCATGCCCGTGCCGGTGTCGGAGACGCTGATTTCCACGAAATCATCCGCCTGCATGTCGTCCGCGTCGAGGCCCGTCGCCTCGTTCGAAGGCGTGTTGCGCGCAGCGATGGTCAGCGTGCCGCCATGGGGCATGGCGTCGCGGGCGTTGATGGCGAGGTTCAGCAACGCGCTTTCCAGCTGATTGTGATCGGTTTTGGCCAGCCATGTCGCTTCGGGCAGGTGCACTTCCAACCGGATATTCTCGTCCATCGTTCGCCGCAGCATGTCTTCCATGCCGGTGACGAGGTCGCCGACATTCACGGCTGTCACGTCGAGCGACTGGCGGCGGGAAAAAGCGAGCAGGCGCTGCGTCAGGGAGGCTGCACGCTGCGCCGACGTCATCGCCGTGTCGATATAGCGATCGATGCGGTCCTGGCGCCCGGCGGCCAGATGCCGTTGAAGCAAGTCCAGCGAACCGATCACGCCCGTCAACATATTGTTGAAATCATGCGCAATGCCACCGGTCAACTGGCCGACGGCTTCCATTTTCTGCGCCTGCCGCAACGCTTCTTCCGTCGCGACAAGTTGACGGGATCGTTCCTCGACCCGCTGCTCCAGACTGGCATTGAGTTCCGCCAGGGCGACGGTGGTGCGCACCCGCTCGATATGCGCCCAGGATCTTTCCGCCACCGATGCGATAAGGCGCAGTTCCGATGGAGTCCAGTCATGCGGCCGGGCATCGTGGACGGCCATGAGCGCGGTCAACTGGTTGCCTTTGATCAGCGGAAGACAGATCGTCGACGCGATCCCGATATCCTGGAATGTCCTGGCTTCGTGCGCGGGCAGATCGCGGGCATTGTCGTTGATGATCAGCGGCAGCCCGGCGTGGAGCCGTTCCAGCGCCATCGCGCCGAAATCCCTCAACCGATAATGGCCCACGATCGAAGAGGAGCCGGCCGCCGCCCAATCGCCGCGGATGGTGAACCCGTCCTCATCCTCATCCATGTCGGCATAGGCGCAATTGGACACGCCCAGATGGGTCGCCACCATCCGGGTCGTGATGGCCATGACCGTGTCGGCATCATCGGCGACCGTGATTTCCCGGCTGAGATCGTCCAGGAAGCGCAGGCGCATTTCGTTGGCGGCCAGGCTGTCTTCCTGCTCGCGCTGTAATGTCACGTCCGTATGGATGCCCACCCATTCGCGCAGATTGCCGTCCGGATCGAACATCGGCACCGCGCGAATGTAGAAACGCCGCCATTGGCCGTCGGCGCACAGGACGCGATGTTCGAAAATGAACATCTTGCGCGCAGTGACCGCTTCGTTCCAGGCGTCGATCGTGGGTTGGGCATCGTCGGGATGGACAGCCTCAGCCCAGCCATAGCCCTGATAGGCCTCCTGGCTTTGCCCGGTCAGTTGGGCCCAGCCCGGCTGAGGACCGCGCATTTTTCCGTCCGCGCTGTTGGTCCACAGATAGCCGTCGATGGCCGCGACCGCCGCCTCGAACCGTTCATTGCTGGTTTTGAGCGCAACCTCGCGATCGCGGCGTTCGCTCAGGTCCAGCATCGCGCCGATCATCCGGGTCGCCCGGCCTGACGCATCCCGAATGATGAAGCCGCGATCCAGCACCGGCGCGTAGCTGCCATCGGCGCGGCCGAAGCGATATTCGTCCGACCAATGAATGGCCTTGCTGTGGATGGCGTCATGTATGGCTGTGGCAATACGATCCTGGTCGTCGGGATGGATATGCGCGATCCACCATGCGCCGGACGGTTCAACCTCAGCCTGGCCGAACCCGTAAGCCCGTTCTAACGCCTCGTTCCATTCGACATGATCGGTGCCGAGATCCCAGTCCCAGATGGCGTCGTTGGTGGCACGGCCAGCCAGCCGATACCGCTCTTCGATACTGCGCAAATCGTCGGCGCGCCGATCGGTGAGGGCCACGATCCGGCGTAATTCCATCTGGGTCGTGGCCTGCCGCGCCAGCAGGTTGAGCAGATGGCGTTGTTGTTCCGTGATCCCGCCGGGCCGGGGTTTTCGGTCAAGAACGCACAGCGTGCCGATGGGAATGCCTTCGGGCGTGCGCAGCAAGGCCCCTGCGTAGAAGCGCAGGCCATCGTCAGCCGTCACGAGCGGGTTGTCGGCAAACCGGTCGTCCAACCTGGTATCGGGCACGACGAGGACATCATCCTGCGCGAGCGCATGCGTGCAGATCGACACTTCGAGCGGCATTTCGCGGGCGGCAAGCCCGATTTGCGCCTTGAACCATTGCCGGTCGCTGGCAATCAGGTTGATGACCGCGATCGGCACATCAAGTGCCTGAGCGGCGAGCAGCACCAGATCGTCGAAATCAGGTTCGGCCGGGGTGTCGAGAATGGCATAGCTGTCGAGTGCCGCCATACGCTCCGCCTCGCTCCAGGAAGGGGGGGAGGCAACGGGGCTGCGCGAGGCATCGGTAGTCATGAGCCACCCATATCAGCCTGGCGAACGAATCAGCATCGAAATCACCTTAATCTGGCGCAACATTTCCCGGTGGCAGGCATCGGGTCAGAGGGCATCATGGACGGTGAGCGGTGTGTCAACCGGCGGCGGGCGCGGAAGGCTCCAAGATGAGGGTGCGACCCTCGACGCGCCAGGATGCGAGTTGGGTGAGGAAGTTCATGCCCAATATGTCCACGTCACCCAGTGCGGGCGAGATGACGGCGCTGAGATCCCGTGCTTCCAGGCCGCCAATTTCAAGCCGGTCGATCGTTCCTGTTTCGACACGCACGGTGCCGTTGGCGGTGCGCATCAGGACGGGGACGATCCCGCTTTGCGGGGCCACTGACGCGGCGCGGGCCGTGCTTTGTGAAATCGCTGTGACCGTCGCGCCGCTGTCGATGAGCATGCGGCGCGGGACGCCGTTGACGGTCGCTCTCGCCCAGAAGTGGCCGTCCGGGGACATGCGGATGCGGACGGTGTTTCCCTGCGTCTCCTGATCGGCCCAACCCAGGCGCGACTGGATTTGCGACAGGGCGGGATCGAAAGGCGCGCGCTGGGCGAGGATGAGTAGGCCGATGGCGAGCAGGCCAATGGAAAGCAGCGCGCGCAGGATGCGGCCAATGAAGGGGATGTTGAAGAGGAGTAACAGGACGACCGCCCCGCCCAGCGCATAGGGAAGAAGCCGCTGCCATTCCGGGTTGATCGCGATGTCCATTGATTGCCAAACCAGAGGCAGGGGCTTTCGATCCATGATGGCATGCTGACGAACGCGGACAGCAAAGGCGACAAAAGAAAAATTGGCAAGTTAGTTCGCTAGCTAACTAACAATATTTATCTCATTTTGGGATAGCCTGGGCTTTTGTCTAGCCGAAGTGAACAAGGCGGCGGTTCGTCCATTGATGTGGTGGGAGCGGGGCAATCGAAGGAGATGGTTCATGCCAGCGAAATCAGCCGCACAACAAAAAGCCGCCGGCGCAGCGCTTTCGGCCAAGCGTGGCGACACACCCAAGAGCGAGCTTCAGGGCGCGTCCCGGTCCATGGTGGAATCCATGAGCGAGAAGGAACTGGAAGACATGGCCTCGACCAAGCGTAAGGGCAAGCCTGAGCATAAGTCCAAGGATTAAGCGGCTGCGGCGCGCCCTATGCCGACCCCGCGGCGCAGTGAGCCAGGATTTGGACGCCAGAGAGCGGAACCCTTTGCCATGCCGGATCATTGCCGTCGCCATGATGATCCCGATGGTTGCGATCCCGTTCACGCCCGTTCCCGGCCATCGGCGCTGATCCATGGCGAAGGGGGGCGGCATGCGCGAGAATATCGTCCTCTACGGCGCTCTGGCCGCCAATGTCGGCATTGCTATCGCCAAATTCGTGGCAGCCGGGATCAGTGGTTCATCCTCCATGCTGACCGAGGGCGTTCACTCACTGGTCGATTCCGGTAATCAGCTGCTGTTGCTGTACGGGCAGCGCCAGGCGCGCAAGGGGCCGGACCACGCCCATCCCTTCGGCTATGGCCGCGAGTTGTATTTCTGGGCGTTCATCGTCGCTATATTGATCTTTGCGCTGGGCGCAGGCGTGTCGATCTACGAAGGATTCGTTCATATTCGCGAGCCAGAACCGCTGCGCGATCCGACGATCAACTATGTCGTGTTGGGCGTTGCCCTGTTGCTGGAGGGTGCATCCTGGACAATCGCGGTGCGTGAATTCGACGCCAAGCGGGGCGATACGCCCTGGTGGACGGCGGTGCGGCGGTCGAAGGATCCGGCGGGTTTCATCGTCCTGTTCGAGGACAGCGCCGCCCTGCTGGGGCTGGTCGTCGCCGGCATCGGCGTTTCGGTCAGCCACTATGTCGGCGATGCGCGCATCGATGGGCTGGCGTCTATCGTGATTGGCGGCATATTGGCGCTGGTCGCGCTGCTATTGGCGCGCGAGGCCAAGGGGCTGCTGATCGGCGAAAGCGCCGACCCGGCCATCATCGCACAGGTCCGCGCGCTCCTGGAAGGCTATGACGCCATCCAGTCCGTCAATCATGTCCGCACCATCCATACCGCGCCCGACGCCGTGTTCGTTGCGATCAGCGCCGATTTCGCCGATGATCTGTCGATGGGCGAAGGCGAAGCGCTGATCGAAACGATCGAGACACAATTGAAGGCAGCGATGCCGCAACTGGCGTCCATTTATATCCGGCCGGAAAAGGCGCAGGATGCCCCGCCCCTTACCGACCAGGCCTGATGCGACGATGGTGCATCGCCTATCGCGCGGGCGGCGACGCCATTGGGGGATGATGGTCCGGCTCGGCCATCAATCGCCGGATATCAGCCTCGCCCTCATTCGCCATTTCGATCAGCGCGTCGGCAGTGTGCGGATCGGTGGTAGTCATGGCGAGCCGACGGCACAACTCGACCCGGCCCCACATGCGCCGCAGCAATTCCGCCTGTTCCATGCCATGCCCCATAAAGCCGGTCGCCGGTCAGACGTCAGTCTGCAACGCCGGTTTCATCGCCTACCGCGCGGCGCGCGAACCGTCCAGCGGGGATAGGGCGGTCAGAAGGGGATTTCTTCCCCCTGATAGTCGAACAGCTTGCCGCTGTCGGCGGCTTTCAGCCCTTCGACCACGTCGAGCAACTGCATTGCGGCGCGTTCGGGATCGAACAGGCGACCGTCGGGGACATTGGCCTGAAATGGACGGGAAAGCCCGGTATCGACGGTGCCGGGATGCAGCGTGACGACAATCGAGCGGTCGTTGCGACGCTTTTCCTCTATCGCGACGTTCCGCATCATCATGTTGAGTGCTGCCTTCGACGCGCGATAGCCGTGCCAGCCGCCCAGGCGATTGTCGCTGATCGACCCCACCCGCGCCGACAGGGCGGCGAAGACGGTACGGCCGGTGCGCGGCATCAGCGGCAGGACATGCTTGGCGACCAGCATCGGCCCGATGGCGTTGACGGCATAGGTGCGCGCCAGCCACTGCGGATCAAGCTCCCTTAGCGCCTTTTCCGGCCCATGATCCCCTTCATGCAGCAGGCCGGTAGCGACAAGCACCAGCGTGGGCGCGGGGCCGGAGGCGATCTGCGCCGCCGCCGCGGCGATGCTGGCTTCGTCGAGCAGGTCGACATGGTTTGCGCCGTTAAAGGAGCGGGCAAAACCATGGACCTGGTCAAAGGCGCCTTCCTCTTCCAGCAGCGCGCGGAAGGCTCCGCCGATGCCGCCGGATGCGCCGATGATGACCGCAGCGCCGCTCATGGCCGCACGAACCGCCATTGGTCGGCGCTGCTTTCGGCGGCATCGAAGCGATAGCCATCGCTGTCGAAGCCGCGCATCGCGTCGATGTCGGTGACATGATGTTCGCACATCCAGCGCGCCATCATGCCGCGCGCCTTCTTGGCGTGGAAGCTGACGAAGCGCGGGCCGTCGGGGCCCGGTTCGCGAAAATCGACGTCGACGATGCGCACGTCGGGCAGGCGACCCTTGACGGCTGCGAAATATTCCTGGCTGGCGAGATTGAGGACCACCCCTGACCCCTCCGCCGAAATTTCGTCGCGCAGATAGTTGGCGATGCGATCGTCCCACCAGTCGGTCAGCGCCTTGTGCCGGGGCGCCCAGCGCGTGCCCATTTCCAGCCGATAGGGGCGGATCGCGTCGAGCGGGCGAAGCAGGCCATAAAGTCCCGACAGGATCCGGACATGGTCCTGCGCGAAGGCGACGCCCGCTTCTTCCAGCGTATCGACTTCGAACCCGGTATAGACGTCGCCGGCAAAGGCGAAGAGCGCAGGGCGCTGCGGCAGGTCGGCGAAGTCGCGAAAGCGGTCGGCATTGAGCTTGGCGAGCTTGGGCGAGATGTGCATCAGCTCCGCCAGTCGTTTCTGGCTCAATCGCGCGGCCGAACGGGCAAGGCTCTGCGCTTCATCCGCAAATTGCGGCGTGGTCGGTTCGAGTGGAGGCAGGGTGCGCTCGAAATCGAGCGTCTTGGCGGGGGAGAGCAGCGCGATCATGCGATGGCCGTTACGGCGCGTCGCCGCCCGCGTCAAACGGATCGAAGGGGGGCGCGGTCAACGGCGCGCACCCCCTTTGCCGCCTTACTTCATCGTCGGAATGACGAAGCTCTGGTCGATCACCGCGCCGCCCGAGGGCCAGCGCTGCGTGATCTTCTTGGTGCGGGTGTAGAAGCGCACGCCATCTTCGCCATATTGGTCGAGATCGCCAAAGCCCGACCGTTTCCAGCCGCCAAAGCTGTGATAGGCGACCGGCACCGGGATCGGCACGTTGATGCCGACCATGCCGACTTCGACATCGGCGGCGAAGCGGCGGGCATAATCGCCATTGCGGGTGAAGATGGCGACGCCATTGCCATATTGATGCTTGGACGGATAGCTGAGCGCTTCCTCGAAGGTTTCCGCGCGCAGGATCTGAAGCACGGGGCCGAAGATTTCGTCCTGATAGCTTTTCATCTGCGGCGTGACCCGGTCGATCAGGGTGGGGGCGAGGTAGAAGCCTTCCTCATAGCCCTGGAGCGAGAAGCCGCGCCCGTCGACCACGATTTCCGCGCCTTCATCCGCCGCCATCTGGATATAGTTTTCGACGCGCGCCTTGTGCTGGGCGGTGACGAGCGGGCCATATTGCGCCTGCGGGTCGCTGGGGATGCCGGGGCGCAGCGTTTCGATCGCGGCAACGAGTTTCTCGCGGAATGCCTGCGCGGTCGCTTCGCCGACCGGCGTCACCACCGGCAGCGCCATGCAGCGTTCGCCCGCCGAGCCATAGGCCGCGCCGACGATATCGGCCACCGCCTGGTCCATGTCCGCGTCGGGCAGGATAATGCCGTGATTCTTGGCGCCGCCCATGCACTGGGCGCGCTTGCCGTTGGCGGCGGCGCGCTGATAGACATAATTGGCGATGTCGGACGATCCGACGAAGCTGACCGCCTTGATATCGGGATGGTCCAGGATTGCGTCGACCATGACCTTGTCGCCATGAACGACGTTGAAAATGCCTTCGGGAAGGCCCGCTTCCAGCGCCAGTTCCGCCAGGCGCACCGGTACCGACGGATCGCGTTCGGAGGGCTTGAGGATGAAGGCGTTGCCGCAGGCGATCGCCATCGCGCCCATCCACAGCGGGATCATCGCAGGGAAGTTGAACGGGGTGATGCCCGCGACGATGCCGAGCGGCTGGCGCATCGAATAGACGTCGATGCCCGGCCCCGCGCCCTGGGTATAGTCGCCCTTGAGCAGATGCGGGATGCCGCAGGCGAATTCGACGACTTCCAGCCCGCGCTGCACATCGCCCTTCGCGTCGGCGATCACCTTGCCATGTTCGGACGACAGGAGCGCGGCGAGTTCGTCCATATGCGCTTCGATCAGTTCCTTGTAGCGGAACAGCACGCGGGCGCGGCGCTGGGGATTGACGGCGGCCCAGTCGGGCTGCGCCTTTTTCGCGGACTTGATCGCCTGGTCGAGCAGGGCGGCGTCGCCCAGATGGACCTGCGCCTGCACCGCGCCGGTCGAGGGATCGAGCACGTCGGACGCACGCCCGCCGGTGGACGACGCGGCGGCGCCGTGGATGAAATGGGTGATGGAGCGCATGGCTGTTCCTCTCCTTATGTCTCGCGGCGATGATAGACTTTCCCGTTTGGCAGCGATACCGGTATGGGAACACATTGATTGTGCGGAAATGCCCATGCTCAATTCCGATGACCTGCGCCTGTTCCTGGCGGTGATGCGCGAAGGCAATATGCTGGCGGCGGCGCGGCGGGCGGGAATCGACCACAGCACGGTGGCGCGGCGGATCAACGCGCTGGAAACCGTGCTGGCCGCGCGCCTGTTCGACCGCTCGCCCCGCGGCGTCACGCCCACGCCTGCGGCTTTTGCGCTGGTTCCCCATGCCGAGCGGGTGGAAAGCGAATTGCTGGCAGCTGCCGCGAGCGTGGCGGGGCGGGACCGCGATGTCGAAGGCGTGGTGCGGCTTGCCACACCCGAAGCCTTTGCCGCCTATTTCGCCGCGCCTCATGTCGGCTCCTTGCGCGACGCGCATGGCCGGTTGACGCTGGAGCTGGCGTCGGAAAGCCGCGCCGCCAGCCTGTCCAAGCGGGAGGCCGACATTGCCGTCATGTTGAAGCCGCCGCCGCGCGGGCGGTTGGTGGCGCGCAAGCTGACCGACTATCGGCTGGGGCTCTATGCCTCGCGCGATTATGTCGCCCGCCACGGCCTGCCCGAAAGCCGCGCGGACCTCAGCCGTCACGTCTTTGTGTCCTATATCGAGGAGCTGGCGGGTTTCCCCGAGATGATGGCGCTGGACCAGATCGTCTCGGGCGCCCCCATTGCCTTTCGCGCTAGTTCGAGCGCCGCGCAGCAATCGGCGGTAGCGGCGGGACTGGGCCTGGGCGTGCTGCACCTGTTTGCCGCCGACGCCGACGACCGCCTCGTCCGGTTGCTGCCGGGCGAGGCGGAGGTTTGGCGCAGCTACTGGCTGGTCATCCATGCTGACCTGCAACGCCTGCCGCGCGTGCGGGCGGTGGTCGACTGGCTGGACACCGTCGCCCACGCGATGCGCGAGCGACTATAGGGTTCGCGCCTATTTGGCGACCGGCGGGCAAGTGGGGGTTTCGCCGACGCCTTCGGTCAGGATCGAGCGGATGCTGACCGACAGGCCCGCATTCGCCGACAGGCGCAGCGGCGTGCCGACCGCGCCGAAGGTTGCGCCGGCGTCCGCGAAGCAGCGCAAGGGGACGATCAGGCTGGATGGCTGGCCAACCGGCAGCGCCGCCACCTTGTCGCTGATGTCGAGGCGCGCGCCGCCCAGGCTCAGCGTGACCGGCGCGCCCTTGGCCGCGTCGATGCGCCAGTCGATGCGCAGGGCAAAGGCGCCGTTCAGCTGCCGGGTCATGTCGACCGGTGGGCCGTCGATCGCGATGGCGCCGGGGCCGGTCCAGACGAACTGGCGCGCATCCTCCTGCGCGGAGACGTCCACGGCGCGGGCCGACACGCTGCTGTCGATGCCCAGCCGCCAGGGATCGACCACCTTGCCGGTGCGCAGGAACAGGCTGTCGCTGGCAGCGGGGCCTTGTTCGACCTTCGGGTCTTCGTTGACCGGTCCTTGCGCATGGGGGTGGGCGTAGTCGAGGCCGTAGCCCATCGGGAAGAGCGGCACGGCGACGGGTGAGCGCGCGTCGGCAGGCCAGGCGAAGGGCAGGCGGCCGGTGAAGTCGCGCGGGCTCTTGCCATCCTTCCCAGCGACCAGCACGTCGGCGACGCCCTGGCCCTGGGTTCCGGGCAGCCAGGCGGCGACGAAGGCGTCGGCGGCGTTGATCTGCGGCCCCATGAATAGCGGGCGGCCCGACAGGAAGACGGCGACGGTCGGGATGCCGCGCGCTTTCATCGCCTTCAACAGCGCCAATTCCTTCTCGCCATTTTTGAACAGGAGATTTTCGGCGTCGCCCTGGAATTCGGCATAGGGATGTTCGCCAAAGACGATGATGGCGACGTCAGGCGTGCCCTGCGCGTCGCCCGCTGCGTTGATCTGCGCGCTGCCGCCAGCCGCCTTCACTGCGTCCGCAATCGCCCGGCCGATCGTCTGGCCGCGCGGGAAGTCGGCGGCGGTCGTGTCGGTCCCTTGCCAGGTAATGGTCCAGCCGCCCGCCTGCATCGCCATATTGTCAGCGCCAGCGCCCGCTACCAGCACATTCGCGCCAGGCTTGATCGGCAGGACCGACCCTTCATTCTTGAGCAGCACCAGCGATTTTGCCACGGCTTCACGCGCGATGGCAAGGTGATCGGGCGCGCCCAGCTGCGCCGGGTCGCCGCGTTCGACCTGCGTCTTGCCCATCAGGCCGAGCTTGTACTTGACGCGCAGGTTGCGGCGGACGGCGTCGTCGAGCCGCGCCTGCGAAACCTTGCCCGCGCGCACGTCGCGCACCAGGCTGTCGAACAGACCCTTCCAGCTGTCGGGCGCCATATAGAGGTCCAGCCCGGCGTTGAGCGCGGCGGCGCAATCGGTGACGGTGCAGCCGGGAATCTGGCCATGGCCGTTCCAGTCGCCCACGATCAGCCCTTCAAACCCCATGCGCCCTTTCAGCACGTCGGTCAGCAGGGTGGCATTACCATGGTTCTTGACGCCGTTCCAACTGGAGAAACTGGCCATGACGGTGAGCGCGCCCGCGTCGATCGCGGCGGGATAGCCCTGCGCATGGGTGCGGATCAGTTCGGTTTCGGAAATCTGGGCGTCGCCCTGATCCTTGCCATTCTTCGTCCCGCCATCGGCCAGGAAATGCTTGGCGGTGGCGGCGACGCGGAGCGGGCCCAGAGGCTTGCCCGGCATCAGCTTGCCCTGAAGTCCGTCCACCATGGCGGTGGCATAGGATTTCACGAGGGCGGGATCGGCGGCATAGCCTTCATAGCTGCGGCCCCAGCGCAGATCTTGGGGCACGGCGAGCGTGGGCGCGAAGGTCCATTCGATCCCCGACCCGGCGATTTCGGCGGCGGTCGCCTGGCCGATGCGGTGAATGAGGTCCGGATCATGGGTCGCGCCAAGGCCGATATTGTGCGGAAAGATGGTCGCACCCGGCACATTGCTATGGCCATGCACGGCGTCCACGCCAAAGAGGATGGGCACGCCCACGCCTGCCTTCATTGAGGCGGCGCGATAGTCGTTCACCATCCTGGCCCAGGTGGCGGCGTCAGCGCGTTCATCGCCATAGGGCCCGCTATTGCCGCCGGCGAGGATGGAGCCGAGCGGATAGCGCGCGAGGTCGGCTGGCGTGACCGAACTGATGTCACCCTGCACCACCTGGCCGACCTTCTGTTCGATGGTCATGCGCGCAAGCAGCGCGTCGATCGCCTTTTCCGTGGCGGGGTCGGTGATGGCGGCGGGGCTGTGGGCCTGAGGCCAAGCGGCCGGATTGGCACGGGCCGCCGCAGCTACGGCGGGCGCCTGCTGCGCGGATGCCGCGCCGGTGAGCGCAAGAGCGCTGGTGAGGAACAGAGCGGCAAGGCGCATGGACATCCTTCCTGACTTTATCTTGTGAACGTTCTCAATACTAAGTCCTGTCACCTCAACGCAGGAAAATCAAGCCTGCCGATCAGACGCGCCGATAGACACACCGCGCAACAGCCAGGCCGCGCCCAGCGCCAGCAGCGCCATGACGGCAAAGAGCGCCGGGAAACCCAGCAGCGGCACCAGCCCCAACGTCAGCGAAGGCATGATGAGAGAGGGCACCGTGTTGGTGAGATTGAAGAGGCCAAGGTCCCGCCCGCGATAGCGCGCATCGGGCAGGACGCGCAGGGTTTGCGCGCTGTGCAGGGCAAGGAAGATATTGGTCGATACGCCAAAGACCAGGAAGCCCGTTGCGGCCGCGCCGCCTGTCGTGGCGAGCGCCATCAGCGCCAGCCCGACCGCGCCCACCACCGCGGAGATTTGCAAGGGTAACGTCGGACGGCGCCTGGCGTCGGCGGCGTAGCCAGCCGCAAGAGCCGCCGGCGCGGCGAGCAGCAGGACGATCGCGAGCAACCGGGCGACGCCGGCGTCGCCGAACCCGGCGTCAATGCCGCGCAGCCAGACATAGAGATAGGCAAAGAGCGCGGCTTCGGAAATCTGGATGAGCAGCCGCGCGAACCACATGCGGGTGGCCATCGCGCGCAACATCGGAATGGGGGCCGCTGCTTGGGCCGGGCTTTGCGTTTCATGTCCCGGCGCGCGGCCTGCGCCAAAGAGGATGATCGGCGCGATGCAGGCGGCGGTGATGGCGGCGACCCATGTCAGCCGCGCGGACGGATCGGCAAGGCCGGGGATCGTCACCAGCGCGCCGGTCAGCGCGCCGCACGCCGGCGCGAAGGCAAGCAGCCCGCCCAGCAATCCCTTGTGCCGGTCAGGCACGACATCGCCAGCCCAGGCGGCGAGCGGACCCAGCATCATGTTGAGCGCCACCTGCCATCCAATGATGAGCGCGGTGAGGACAGGCAAGGTGGCGGCGTGCGGCACCAGCATCAGCAGCCCGCCCGACAGAAGCAGTCCGGCCAGCACCCAGGGACGCCGCGTGCCGCTGCGGTCGCTGGCCCATCCGAACAGGATGTTGGCGATGCTGGCGGCGATCGCGCCGATGAATGTCGTGACGGCGAGCCAGTGGACGCTGGCGGGGCCGGCGATCATTTCTATGCGGACGGGCAGCAGGATGGTAAGGAAAGGCGTATAGGCGATCGCCGCGCCCGCCCAGGCCAAGGCGTAAAGCGGCAGAAAGCCCCGGCCGCTGACGCGCAGGACGCGATCAGTCACGCGGGGCGGCGGTCGATCCGCGCTCGACCAAGGACATGGGTAGCACCACGGTAGGCGCCGGGTCCGCGCCATCGCGCTGCGCCTGTATCAGCAGGCGGACCGCCGTGGCGGTAGTTTCTGAAATCGGTTGATCCACAGCGGTCAGCGGGGGCGTGGTGAAGCGCACGAGCGGAGTGTTGTCGAAGCTGACGACCGAGAGGTCGCGGGGAATGTCCAGCCCGGCGTCGCGCGCCGCTTCGATGGTGGCGAGCGCCATCTGGTCATTGCTGGCGATGATGGCGGTGGGCGGTGCTTCGCGATCCAGCAACGCGCGCGCCGCGCGCGCGCCCGAGGCATAGCTGAAATCCCCCGCTTCCAGCAGCCCGTCGCAGGGGAGGGCAGCCGCCGTCATTTCCGCGCGCCAGCCATCGACGCGCCAGCCCGCCAGCCGATATTCCGCAGGCCCGGCGATAAAGCCGATGCGGCGATGGCCAAGCGCCAGCAGGTGCCGCGTCGCCAGCCGCGCGGCGCCTTCGTCATCCATCGATACCCGCACGCCTGGAGGGCAATGGCCGTCTTCATCCCCCAGTGCGCCGATGCGGGCATAGGGGACATGGTGGCGGGTGAGGATGCGCAATATTTCCTGATTGTCGCTATGGGGCGGCGTCAGGATCGCGCCGTCGGGCTGAAGCGCGGCGAGCGCGGCGCCCAGTTCGCGTTCCAGATGATCCTCATGCGTGTCAACGAGTTCGAAGATCAGGCGATAGCCATGCTCCGCGCATTCCAGCATCCCGCCCAGCAGCATCTGATCGACCCAGTCGGTGCCTTGTCGTGCGCGCCAGTCGGCAATGGTGCGTTCCCGGTCGTTGAGCGCCAGGATCAGATAGGATCGCGATCCGCTCATCCGCTGGGCGGCGATCGAGGGAACATAGCCCAGCCGGTCGATCGACGCCTGCACCCGTTCGCGCATTTCGGGGCGGACATTGGGTTCATTGTTGATGACGCGGCTGACCGTCTGCAACGACACCTGGGCATCGGCAGCAACATGCTTGATCGTGACTGCCAGCCGCCGCCGCGCCATAAATGCCTTATCGCCCCCCGCCCGGCGCCTTCGCGCGCGCGTCCTTCTGCCACACGCGCACCCAATCGACCTGCATCATCTTGGGGAAGCCGCCGCTGTCGACGCCCCCGTCATTGCGTCCTTCGGGCAAGTGACCGCCAATGGCAAGATTGAGGATCAGGTGGAAAGGCCGGTCAAAGGGCGCGCCGGGGGCGTCGGAGCCAAGGCTGTGCCATTCATGCGACGCGCGCCGGGCATAATCCACGCCATCGACGCGCCAGATCATGCCATCGGCGTCCCATTCGACTTCATAGACATGGAAGTCATCGAGCGCGCCCGGCATGGCGGTTTCATCGCCAATATAGCGGTTGCGCGGCGGTTGTCCGCCAAAATGGATGGTGCCGAGCACGCGGTTTTCGGTCCCGCCGGAACAGGAGGGGCAGGGCGTGCCAAGATTGACCGCCTCCATGATGTCGATTTCGCCCGAGGCTGCCCAGGCGCCATAGTCCCAGCCTTCCGGCAGCATCCAGATGGCGGGCCATGTCCCCTGACCCTGCGGCAATTTTGCGCGCACCTGCACCTTGCCATAGAGCCAGCCGGCCTTGCCATCGGTGGACAGGCGCGCAGAGGTGAACGGCTTTGTGTTGGTCGCCTGCCGCTTGTCCGGCGTGGTGCGCTGGTCGGGTGGGAAGGCGGGGCCGCTATGCGTTTCGCGCCGGGCGATGATCGACAGCAGGCCATCTGCGACGCGATGATTGGCAGGCGCGGGGGTGTAGCATTGCCGTTCCGCATTGCCGCCGCCCCAGCAATTGTCGGCAAGGTTCCATTTGGCGGCGTCGAGTGACGCGCCGTCAAATTCGTCCGACCAGACGAGCGACCAGCCGGCGTCGTCCCTGGGTGCCTGGGCCGCGGCGGCGGAGCTGGCCATCAGCGTGGCGGCGAGGAGGAGCGCGCGCATCATCATGCCGCCGCCACATCCTGGGCGCCGCAATAGCGCGCGACATAGGCTCCATGGTCGGGGAGGGCGGAGACGGTGCGCGACACCTGATCGCGCAGCGTGGTAAGCAGATGCTCCAGTTCCTGCGGGCGCAGCTTTGCGGCGACGGGATGATAGCTTTGCGGCGTGATCCCCTGTCCCATCATGACCTGCACCCAGCTGTTTTCGGCGAACAATTCTTCATTCTTGCGGAAGACGCGGCCGGTTTCGCGGAACAGCTCCATCTTGTGCGTCAGGCTGTCGGGTACGGCCATCGCCGCGCAATGCCGCCAGAAGGGCGTGTCGCGGCGGTCGGTCGCCTTGTAATGCAGGATCAGGAAATCGCGTATCTGTTCCATGTCCGCCATCTGCTGGTCGTTGAATTCCGTAATGTCGCGCGGGCTGATCGCGCCGGCGGGCAGCATGCGCAGGATGCGCAGCACAGCGCGCTGGATAAGGTGGATGGACGTGGATTCGAGCGGTTCCATGAAGCCGCCCGAAAGACCCACTGCAACGCAATTGCGATGCCATTGCCGCCGCCGCGCGCCCGTGCGGAAGCGGATGGGGTTGGGCTGCACCAACCGGTCGCCCTCGACCGTTGCGAGCAGTTGGTCCTGCGCGGCCTGCGGCTCCATGAAGGCGCTGCAATAGACAATGCCGTTGCCTTGCCGGTGCTGGAGCGGGATGCGCCATTGCCAGCCCGCATCATGCGCAATCGCGCGGGTATAGGGCACGGGCGCGCGCACGCTGGCGGTCTGGACTGCGACCGCGCCGTCGCAGGGCAGCCAGTGGGTCCAGTCGTCATAGCCGGCATGGAGCGCGCCTTCGATCAGCAGCGCGCGAAATCCGGTGCAATCGATGAAGAGGTCGCCTTCGATCCGCCGGTCGCCGTCCAGCCGCAACGCCGCGATATCGCCGCTTGCGCCATCCAGATCGACAGCGACGATGCGCCCTTCGATCCGGGTCGCGCCGTCGCCTTCGGCCATGACGCGCAGGAATTTTGCATAGAGGCCGGAATCGAGATGATAGGCATAGTTCATCCGGTCGTCGGGCAGGTGCGCAAAGCGCCCGGCCATCGCCGCCTTCAATTCCAGGCAATATTCGTCATAGGGCGCGTCATGGCCCTGCGCCGTGCCATGCATCCAGAAATGCTGGAAGCCCGCTGACCAGTGATCCTTGCCGGTGCCGCCGAAGCTGTGGAAATAGCTTTCGCCCGGCACGCGCCAGTTTTCGAACTGGATGCCCAGCTTGAAGGTCGCCTGGGTCGCGCGCATGAAATCGGCTTCGTCGATGCCCAGGATGCGGTTATAGACGACGAGGGGTGGGATGGTGCTTTCGCCCACGCCGATCGTGCCGATCTGTTCGCTTTCAATGAGCGTCACCTGCGCCACCGGACCCAGCGTGCGGGCGAGCGCGGCGGCGGTCATCCAGCCGGCGGTGCCACCACCGGCGACGATGATGCGGCGGGGGAGGGACGGCTGTGTCATTGCGACAGGCTCCTCAGCAGAAACTGGTGCATGCGGGCGGCAGATTGCGCATCGAGCGGGGCGAGCACGCCTTGACCCTGCGCGGGAACATGGTCGCGCGCGTCCGCACCGCCGGAAAAGACATAATGGTCGAACATGGCCCGCCACACGGCGCGTTCATGGTCGGGCAAATCGCGGATCGTCATGATCGCATGGTGCAGCGCGTTGTTGGGCTGGCCCAGATAGCGTGGGCTGTCGCGCCACCAATAGTTCATCAAAATGTTGAAGCGCGCCAGCCCCTCGACATGATGATACCAGAGCGACGGGATGAAGAGGGCGTCGCCAGGCTCCAGCTCGGCGACCTGCGCTTGGCCAAGCGCTTCGCGAAAACGGGGATGGCGGGTGAAGTCGGGCGCCGCGAAATCCACCATGGAAATGGGCCGCCCCGCCGGGGTAATGTCAATCGGACCAAGATAGAGATTGGCGAACTGATCGGGCGGGAACAGGGTGAAGCGCCGCCGCCCCGCGACCACGCAGGCCAGATTGTCGGGAAAATCATTATGCGCCGCGATCCGCGTCGCATTGCCGATCCACAGCGACAGGAGGGGCGTGCGTGCGCCCAAATCGAGCCCGTTATCCTGCGCGACGCCGTCGAAAAACTGATGGACGTCGACCGAGCCGAGATAGACGGTCGGCACCTGATCGGCCGGCAGATTTTCCGCCTTGTCAAAACCAGCGAAAATGTCGGGCAGGCGGCCTTTGCCCATGCGGAAATTGACGCCCATCGCATCGTCATAGAACAGCCGGCCGCCAATGTCGGGGCCAGCCATTGAGACGGTAAAGTCGATCGGACGGGCCTTGTCCGCCAGATAGGCGCGCACCGCCCGATCACCCTGCCGCGCCGCCTGCACCAGCGGCCAGTCGGCGACCAGCCCGCGCACGACGAAGGGCGTTTCTTCGCTGGCGAGCAGCGCATCGAGCGCCGCCGCATCCGTCACCTTCAGCTCCCGCACCGGGGGCAGGGCGGCGGGGGCCAGTTCAGCCATGGGCGATCCGGCGATTCTTGCGCGCGACCAGTTCGCTGAATTGCGCGACGGACGCGACCGCCATGAACAGCGGCATCAAATGCCCCGCGCCATGCAGGTCGGCGAGCGCATCGGCATCGAGCGCCTGCAAACGATCTTCATTGACGATGTGAAAGCCGACAAGGCTATTGTTCGATCCGTCGATCAGCGGCACGTCGATAGTGAAGGGTTCGAGCAGGTCATGCCGCACGAGCGCGGCAAAAAAGTCCGCGCTGGCGCGATAGGCCGCGTCGAGATCGCCCAGGCGTTGGGCGATGAGGTCCAGATAGGGGCTGGGTTTGCCGGCGGCGTCAAACAGCGCCTCGCCATCCTCCCCGTCGTGCAGGATGCGCGGGCTGGCCATGTCGATATGGACCTGACCGCCCGGTTGACCATCAACGCCCCGTCCGATCAGGAAAGGTTGCACCGCCTGGGCCAGAGGCTTGTAGCCCGCGTCCCAGTGCCCGTCCTCAAGGAAAAGATTTTCGCCATTTTCAAATCCGAACAGCGCGACTGCGCTGAACGCGCCGCTGGCCTGATCCCGGCGGAAGAGGATGGGGAAATGCGCCTGCGCCTGGCGGAATTCGGCGGGCATCAGCAGGCACGCCATGACGCAGTCGCCCAGCTCCGCCGCGCTGTCGGTGCGCACGCGCAGATCGCGATGGTTGAGGGAGTCGAGAAGCTGGTGCTGGCTCATGACAGGCGGGACGCTCCAATGCTTGGCCCCGCCCCGATGGCAAGGCCGCGCCGGATGCAATGCCCGGCGCGGCCTTGTCCCATCCCGCGGGACGGTGATCAAGCCGGGTCAGAAATTGACGCGAATGCCCGCGCCATAACGGGCATAGCCCGGTGAGGCGAAGAAGACATTCTGGTCGCTGCGCAGATGGCCGCGACGGCTGGACCCGGTGAGGTTGATCGCCTCGACAAAGGCGGTGTAGCCCTTCTTGAACTCCCAGCTCGCGCTGGCGTCGACCTGGCCATAGGCTTCGACATAGAAGGGATTGGGGCCGGTGCCAGACAGGAATTCGTCACGCCAGTTATAGGCGACACGGGCCTGAATGCCGTTCTTGTCATAGAAGAGAACCGCGTTGGCGCTGTCCGACAGGCCGGTGAGCGCAAATTGCGCAACGCTGGACGGCTGGCTGTTGTCGTAGGTCGCGTCACCCCGGACGATAGTATAGTTGAGGATGGTACCAAAGCCGGTATCCCAGAAATTATGCTGGATCGCGAATTCAAAGCCATAGAGATGCGCGGTCTGGTCCGAGTTGATCGGCGTCGTCACCTGGAAATTGACCGGATTGTCTTCCGGCAGGCCCAGGATCTTGCCGGTATAATTGCCGGTCACAGGGTCGAAGCTCTGGATTTCCACCGACGAGGGGTAGTTGGCGAAGATATAGTTGCGGATCGCCGTCGTGCTGGCGCCGGCGCCCAGCGCAGCGACCGCCGCCTGATAGCGTGGACCGTCTGCCGGGTTGGTGAGGCCGAAGGCGTCGGTGTCGACCCGGGTGCTGGAAATGAAATTGCTGACCCGCTTGTCGAAGAAGCCGACCGACAGATAGCTGGCCGGGGCATAATACCATTCGGCCGACAGGTCGATATTCTTGGACTTGTAGGGCAGCAGGCCCGGATTGCCGCGCGCGCCGGTGCCGCCGCCGATGCGGAACAGCTGATCGAGCGTCTGACCGCCCTGCATCGAGGCATAGTCGGGGCGAGTGATGGTATGGCTGTAGCTAGCGCGCAGCTTCACATTGTCGATCGGTTCGAAGTCGACGTCAAAGGCGGGCAGCCAGTTGTCATAATCGCCCCGGAAGGTGGTGAAATCGCTGCCGCCGCCAAAGACCAGGTTGAATTCGTTGATCGACACCCATTCGGTCGCCGTCGGCACCGGCACCAGCGCCGATGACTTGATCTTGGTCTTTTCATAGCGCAGGCCGGCGCGGAAATGCGCCGGGCGATTGGCGACGTCGAATTCGAAATTACCCTGGATATAGGGGGCGACGGTGCGTTCGCGGATGCGGCGGTCGACGGTGAAGGAGGAGAGGCAATTGCCGTCGCCGCCGCAGATGCCGTTCAGATCATCAAGGAACGACACCATTTTTTCGAAGTTGAACGTGTAGAATTGCTGGATCATCGCCGGGTCGCTGGCGCCCGACACGCCCTTGAACTTGTCGGGGATGCTGGTCAGCGTGAACAAGTCGTCGGGCATCTGTTCCTTGGTGGTGGAACCGGCCCAGGTGTCGTTCTGGATATAGCCGTAGGCCGAACGCACCTTGTTTTCGATATAGGTCACGCCGAAATCGAGGCTGTCGAGAATCGAATTGTCGAAATCATAGCTGCCGCGCAGCTGCGCTTCGTTGATGCGATCCTTGAAATAGGCGTGGCGGAAGGCGTTGCCGGTCGCCTGGATATTGCCCGCGTCCAGCGGGTCAATGCCGTCGTGCATGGTGACGGAAATGACCGGCAGGTCGTTGGTATAGTCGACCGTCTGGCTGGCGACGCCGAAAATGGCGGTGCCGACCGACGTGCTGGTGCCGTAGGGATTGTTGGCGCCGGACACCGCGGTCGAATGATGCGCATCCAGTTCCAGTCGCAGGCCGCCAGGACCGTCCCAGGCGATATTGCCGCCCAGCGACTTGTTTTCGGACCGGTTTTCGGTCAGCGATCCCGAATAGGACAGGTCCTTGCCTTCATTGACGCCGAACCGCTCGGTATAGAAATTGGGACCGGCGACCGGACCGTCGGTCCAGCTGCTCGACACGTCATTGAAGTTGAACCAGATGCCGACGTTGGAATTGCGCACCTGAACGGTGTTGCGCGAATAGGTATAGTCGATCGTCGCGGTCAGATTTTCCGCCGGGCGGACCTGAAGCACGACTTGCCCGTTCAGGCGTTCGCGGCTGATGTCGTTGAGGTCATAGCTGGCATTTTGCTGGACCTGATAGACGTCGTTGGGGCCGGGACGATTTTCGATATTGGCGAAACGCGGGTCGCCCTCCATCGGCAGCGAGCCCCAGTTATTTTCAGACCCAAGATAACCGTCGCGCCAGCCGACATTGGCCTGATTGACGCTTGCCTTGCGCTTTTGCCACGATCCGGTGACGGCGATGCCGAACAGGCCATCGGCGAAGGTATCGGAAATGATGCCGGACAATTCAGGCGTGATCGGGTCGCTGTTGTTGCGCGAGCTGTCATAGACGCCTTTCACCGCGAAGCTGCCGCGAAGACCGGGACGATCGAGCGGGCGGGGGGTCTTGATATTGATGGTCGAGCCGATGCCGCCCGTGGGCAGCGTCGCGCGGCCGGATTTGTAGACTTCGACGCCCGCGACGCCTTCCGACGCCAGATTGGCGAAGTCGAAGGAGCGGCTGGCGGGCGCGCTGGCGCCGTCGCCCAGGCTGGATGTCGGCATCTGGCGGCCGTTCAGCAGCACCAGGTTGAATTCCGGGCCGAAGCCGCGAACGGTAACGGTCGACCCTTCGCCATTGGAGCGGTCGATCGATACGCCGGTAATGCGCTGGAGCGATTCCGCCAGGTTGGTGTCCGGAAATTTGCCGATATCTTCGGCCGAAATCGCGTCCACCACGCCCTGCGCGTCGCGTTTGATATCGCGCGCGGCGGACAGGCTGGCGCGGATGCCGGTCACGACGATCTCGGCGGGCTGGTCGTCGATCGCCGCGTCCTGGGCGAAGGCTGACTGACTGCCGACAGCCATCGCGACGGCTGACGCGCCGCAGACAAATGCCGACACACGATGTGCTTTGGAAATGCGCATATATCCCCTCCCCCGTGCCGCGACTCGGCATCTGGTGCGTTGTTGTGAACGTTCACCTATTTGATAACGTTCACTTGGTCAAGCATTGCGCAAGATGCAAAGGGGAGTGTGTTATTACTGCAATAGGCAGATACAGGGCAGACTTGGGTCCGCCCTGTTCTTCGCCTGCCGCAATGGCTCAGTCGGTCATCGCGTCAAGATCGACCTTGCTTTCCCGGTCCCAGAAGCGCAGCGGCCCCAGTGCGGCGACAAAGGCCTTGGCGTCATCGGCGGATTTGAGGCCTAGGCAGCCATCGTCCAGATCCTCCGCTATTCCGGCCTTGACCAGCAGCGGCTTGGCTTCAGGCGACAGGCCCATAAATTTGCAATGGGCAAAGGCGTCGGCGACGAAATCCTTGGATGGCGCGTCCTTCGACAGCAGGGCTGCGCCTTCGTCCGATACGATCACCGCGACCGCGTCATAAAGGACCGACGGCCCGCCATCGATCTTCTGCTGCGCGGGGAGCAGCGCCCCATCGCTCAGCGTCGCGCCGCCAATCTTGGGCGCGATCACTTCGCACAGGGCGTCCGCCGCTTTCACTGCATCCATCAGCGCCTTCACCAGTGCGGCATCGGCGCCATCGCTCACCAGCAGACCCAATTTGCGGCCGGCGAAAGCCTTGGGACCGTTCTTGACGATGCTGAGCGCGTCGGACGGCGGCAGATCGGTCTTGGGCGAGACCGCAGCCTTGGCCTTTTCGGGCAGGGGCAGGCCAAGCCCGCTGGCGACCGTGCCGGCAAGGCCATCGTCGATATGCATGAGATGCGACAGCATACGCGATCGGATGTCGGGCCGTTCCACCTTTGACAATTCGAACACCAGCGCGTCGCCCATATGCTTTTGCTCGATCGGGGTCTGGCTGACGTAGAATTGCCGCGCCTGGCTGTAATGATCGGCGAAGCTTTCCGGGCGGATGCGCAGCTTGTCGCCATCAGGCGTTGCTGCAACGCTGGTGAATCCGCGCGCCGGGTCTTCACGCGGGCCGCCCTGCGTGGGCCCCCAGCTATTGGGCTCGTAATTGGCGCGACCGGCGGGATTATGCATGGCCATATGCCCGTCCTGCTGAAAATGGGCGAAGGGGCAGCGGGGCGCGTTAACCGGCAGATGCGTGAAGTTGGGAGAACCCAGGCGTTTCAACTGGGTGTCGAGATAGGAGAAATTGCGGCCCTGGAGCAGCGGATCGTTGGTGAAGTCGATGCCGGGGACGATATTCTGCGTGCAGAAGGCAACCTGTTCGGTCGTGGCGAAGAAATTGTCCACCTGCCGGTCGAGGACCAGGCGGCCAACGATCCGCACCGGCACCAGCTCCTCCGGGATGATCTTGGTCGCGTCGAGCACGTCGAAGTCGAAATTGTCGGCGAATTCCTGATCGAAAATCTGGACCCCCAACTCCCACTCGGGGAAATCGCCGGCGTCGATGGCGTCCCACAGGTCGCGGCGGTGGAAATCGGGGTCGGCGCCGTTCAGTTTGACCGCCTCGTTCCAGACCACCGATTGGAGACCGAGCTTGGGCTTCCAGTGGAATTTGACATAGGAGGATTGGCCGTCGGCATCGACCAGACGGAAGGTGTGGACGCCAAAGCCCTCCATCATGCGGAAGGAACGGGGAATCGTCCGGTCGGACATGATCCACATGACCATGTGCATGCTTTCCGGGCTGAGGCTGATGAAGTCCCAGAAATTGTCATGGGCGGTCTGCGCTTGCGGAAAGCCGCGATCGGGCGCGGGCTTGGCGGCGTGGATCAGGTCAGGAAATTTGATTGCGTCCTGAATGAAGAAGACCGGGATATTGTTGCCGACAATGTCCCAATTGCCTTCCTTGGTGTAGAGCTTGACGGCAAAACCGCGTACGTCGCGCGCGACGTCGGGCGACCCCTTGGACCCCGCGACGGTGGAAAAGCGCACAAAGGCCTCGGTCTTTTCGCCGACGCGCTGGAAAATGTCGGCGCGCGTGATGTCGGACAGGCTCTCCGTCAGTTCGAAATAGCCATGCGCGCCATAGCCGCGGGCATGGACGACGCGCTCGGGAATCCGCTCATGGTCGAAGTGAAAGATTTTCTCGCGGAAGTGGAAATCCTCCAGCAGCGTCGGGCCGCGCGCACCCTGTTTCAGGCTGTTCTGGTCGTCAGCGACCGGCACGCCTTGCGATGTTGTCAAAACTGCGCCGCCATCCTGCGTGGTCTGGTGCGTTTCGCCGCCCTGACCCTGTTCTTCCTGGAAACTGTCGGACAGATCGGGCGCGGCATCCTTCCCCTTTTTGCCAGTAGGGGATGCATTGCTGCCTGTGTGCGTCGCCATGGAAATCGGTCTCCTGTTGGTCGTCATGACCCTGCGACCACGAACCACCCGCGATGACCGATGTTTCCGACAAATGTTGCGATACTGATGGAGATTAGGAAGATTGTCCTTCCCGATGGATCTGGAGGTACTGGTCAGGTCCTGACAGGCTTCACTCGCCAATAGGTCGCATAGCGTTCATGCGCGATGCGGTGATAGGGGATCAGGCGCACCGGCGCGCCATTTTCCGCCGGGATCGTGAATTCCAGCGGACCGTCGCCAGGCTTCACCTGCTCGGCCAGTCGCCTGGGATCGCCAGCAAGGACGGGGACCGCTACGGCTTCGTCATTATAGTCACCATATTTGCGTTCGTTGACGATGATGTCGGCGCCCGGGTCGAGCCCCTGCCGGCCCAGCGCGCCGGCCAGAACCAGCGGGCCATAGGTGAAGGCGACGATATCCGGCGCGGCCGGCGCGCTTTCCACGCCCGGCATCATGTCGAGGGTCAGTTCGACCCGGTCGCCATCCCGCCACAGCCGCGTGACTTCCAAAAAACGCCCCGGCGCGGTTGATCGCAGCACCTCCCGACCGTTGACGCGGACCGTTGCCGTACGGCTCCAGCGTGGGTGGCGCAGGTGCAGCGCGATCTCGACCGGCGCGCCCAATGTCCATTTCAAGCTGGTCGACGGCGTGTCGGGGAAAGATGTTGCCTGTTCCAGTCGCGCGCCTTTGTCAGCCCACTGGACGGCGGAGGGCACGAACAGGCTGACATAAAGCGACCGGTCGTCATGGAAATAAATGGAATCGCGATATTTGACGTGGTTTTCCATACCCGTACCGGTGCAGCACCAGAAACTGTCCTCAGGCGTGTGGTAGAGTTTCATATATCCCGGCCGCGCCCCCTGAAAATAAGTGGCCATGCCGCTGTCGGGGTCCTGCGAGGCGAGAATGCCATTATAAAGGGTGCGCTCATAATAATCGGCATAGTCGGCCTGCGGGTCCTGCATGAACAGCAGTCGCGCCAGTTTGAGCATATTATGCTGGCAGCAGGTTTCCGAACCTTTGGCCGAAAAGACATGGCTTTCAAAGTCGGCCATGGCGAAGAAATGTTCATCGTCGCCATGCCCCCCCGTGGCGAAGGACCGGGTGTGCGCGACCGTGCGAAAGAAGAAATCCGCCGCCTTCGCATAGCGATCG
The DNA here is from genome assembly GCF_020782245.1 of Sphingobium soli. Classification (GTDB taxonomy): domain Bacteria; phylum Pseudomonadota; class Alphaproteobacteria; order Sphingomonadales; family Sphingomonadaceae; genus Sphingobium; species Sphingobium soli. The sequence continues at coordinate 105,546 of NZ_JAJGNP010000008.1, read as the reverse complement.
TCGCCGGTTTCTTCATAGACGCGCTGAAATCCCACGATCTTGGGCACTTGCGTATTGGCGTGCATGCCATCCAGCAAGTCCTTGCCCGCAACCAGCGGTTCCATCACCGCCTTGTGCGAAAAGCGCCGGGCGAGCGTGCGATACTCCTCTTTCCCGGTCATGGCGTACAAGTCAGCGTAGATTTCGTTCATGCCGCCATGTTCGGTCGCCAGCATCGCTTCGAACTGCGCGTCGCTCAGCGGGCGTGTCGCAACGACACCCCAGTCGGCGAGGCGCAAGAGGACATCGCGCGCCTCCTTGCTGTCGGCAAGGAGCGCCGCGTCGCGCAATCCGGCATAGATTTTGTGCAGCGTGTACCAGGGGACGCCAGTAATCGGTTCGCCATTGATATGCGCCGCGACCAGGGCAGGTCCATCGGGAAAGGCGCAGACAAGGCCCGAATGCGCGGCTTCTTGGCACGCGGCCAGTTCGCTCGCGATATAGTCCAGGCGCTGTTTGAAGCGGCGGTCCCGCGTCGATCGGTAGGCCAGCGCGCAGGCGGACAGATAATGGCCCAGCGTATGCCCATGGCAGTTGATCTCTGCCCAGGTCGGTTCCGATTCCCATCCGCCATAGACCGGCGCCTTGGGCTTCAAGCCGGCGTTGACCCGAAAATTATGCAGCATGCGGTCGGGCTGAAGCCGCAGCAGATAGGCCTCCGTCATGCGTTGGGCATGCAGGAACGGTCCATCGTCCAGGGTGACGTCGGCCATGTCGAACGGTTTGAGGGGAGCCGGTCGTACCGGGGCGGAAGGCGCGGCCTGCGCGAAAGTCGGCGCTGGAGAAAGCATCGTCGCGGCGCTGGCCATGACGGTCGCCGCGCCCGCGCTGCCCAACAGATCGCGCCGCGAAGGGCCAGTACAGGATGGGGTCTTGGGCACGGCTTCTCTCCTGTTGCCGGCGCCTGACCGCGCCATTTCCGAGACAATAGCTTATTACTCATACAAAATACAAGGTGACTGTCAGCCGATTTCGGGAGCGCGGAAGCGACAAGGCGAGGGTCGCATGTATTCGTATGCGCCCTTGCCTCGCCTGCGCGCCCATGTCAGCGCTGGGGGCAGGCGCAGGCGGCGCAAGGCCGGCCGCGGCGGGACGGGAAGGGGAAGGCATGGACAAGCCGCGTCAGGGCTTTGCCGGGCTGTGGAATATCAGCTTCGGATTTTTCGGCATCCAGATCGGCTTTGCGCTGCAAAATGCCAATATGAGCCGCGTCTTCCAGTCGCTGGGCTCCAGCATCGACGATCTGTCCGCGCTTTGGGTCGCCGCGCCTTTGACCGGCCTGCTGGTGCAGCCGGTGATCGGGCATTTGTCGGACCGCACATGGCTCGGGCGACTGGGGCGGCGGCGGCCCTATTTTATGGCCGGCGCAATCCTGGCTGCGGTCGCGCTGCTGGCGATGCCGCAAAGCCAGGGTCTGTTGATGGCAGCGCTGCTGCTGTGGATGCTGGACGCCAGCCTCAATATCTCGATGGAGCCGTTCCGCGCCTTTGTCGGCGACATGCTAGGCAAGGATCAGCATGTGGCGGGCTATGCGGTGCAGACCGCGTTCATCGGCGCGGGCGCGGTAGTGGGGTCGCTTTTTCCCTATGCGCTCGACCATCTGGGCGTCTCCAATGTCGCGGCGGCGGGCGCCGTGCCCGATACGGTGCGCTACAGTTTCTGGGTGGGTGGCGCGGCGCTCTTTGGCGCGGTCCTCTGGACCGTGCTGACGACGCGCGAATATGCGCCCGAACAATTGCGCGGCTTTGACGGCGGGGGCGACGCGCCGGTCGGGCCCGACCTTGCCGGTCGCCGGATGACGCCATGCTGGGGCTGGATTGCTGCGGGCCTTTTGGTTGCGGGGTTGGTCAATGCCTGGAACATGGAAAAGGAAGTCTATCTTCTCGCCGCGCTATTGGCGGGCTATGGCCTTGCAAGCATGGGCGCGATTGCGTTGGCGCGTGCCGGTCGCGCCGACACGATGCTGGCGCATATCGTGGGCGATGTCGCCGCCATGCCGCCGATCATGCGACGGCTGGCGGTGATCCAGTTTTTCAGCTGGTCCGCGCTGTTCATCATGTGGATCCATACCACCCCGGTCGTTGCGCAATATATGTTCGGGTCGGCCGATCCGGCGAGCGCGGCCTATCAGGCGGGCGGTAACTGGGTGGGTGTCTTGTTTTCCGTCTATAACGGCGTGGCGGCGGTGGCGGCGCTGACGCTGCTGCCGTGGGTCGCCCGGCGGATCGGCCAGGCGAAGACCCACGCGCTGTGCCTGACCGTCGGGGCTGCCGGATTTGCGAGCTTTCTGATCGTACGCGATCCCCGTTGGCTGTTGCTGAGCGAAGTGGGCATCGGCGTCGCCTGGGCCTCCATCCTCGCCATGCCCTATGCCATGTTGGCGTCCAGCCTGCCGCCGTCCAAGATCGGCATTTACATGGGCCTGTTCAATATCTTCGTCGTATTGCCGCAATTGCTGGTCGCTACGGTCATGGGCTCGATCATGAAGGCGTTCTTCCCCGGCGCACCGATCTGGACAATGGCGTTCGCGGCCTTGACGCTCCTGATCGCAGCCGGAGCATCGCTGCGAGTCGCACCTATGGGGAAGGCGCGGATCATTTAATATCACCCAGAAGAGCGGCAATTTCCGTTACGGAAAGGGTTTCATTCCGCCACGATTGCAGATTTTGCAACCGTAACAAAGCCATTCGCACTTGCAGCAAAATCGATTTTGTATGAAAACGATCCTGCCTTTCAGGCATCCTCTCCTAAAACTTTCATGGGCTGATCTTCGGATCGGCCCTTTTTTTTCAAGAATTTACCTACTCGCTACGGCAGTCAGCGCGGGGGTGGTCCATCTGATTTCCCGGCGTGACGCGAGAAGGGACAAATAAGCTGATTGAGCCGCATGGCGTCCTGCGCGCCGGACGCGAACAGCGCGCAGAGCCAGTCCATAAATCCTGCTATCCGAAGCATGATCCTCTCCACCATTTTCTTTGGCACCGATCATATCATAAGCTGCCCTCATGAAAAGCGGCGGAGCGCTGCGCGACGCAAATGATACGATCCGGTACGGATATGCGTGGGTCTTCGCCTTGGGCTGGCATGCGAGTCATGTGTGGACAGCGATCATATCGACAGTCTGCTGGAAAATATTTCCGTGGCCAGCGGACGGCCAAGTGGGCGCGGCCCCGCGCTCGCGCATGTCTGGCCGACCTACAAACGGGGGCCTCTCACTGATCGGCGCCGATGACGCGGTAGAGCAGGACGCGATTGTTGACGAGCGCCAAATCTGTGGCGATCGCCGATTGCTGCGCATTGTAGAGGGATCGCTGGCTGTTGAGCGCGGTCAGGAAGGTGTCGATGCCGGCGCGATAGCGTTGTTCGGCAAGGTCGTAGGCCCTGCTGCTGGCGATCACGAGCCGCCGTTGCGCCACCTGCTGCGCGTCGATCGTTCCGGCCCGCGCCAATCCGTCCGCCACTTCCTGAAATGCCGTCTGGATCGCCTTTTCATATTGCGCGAGATACAGGTCGCGCTGCGCTTTGCTATAGTCCAGATTGCCGCGGTTGGGGCCGCCGAAAATCGGCAGGCTCGCCGACGGGCTGGCGGACCAGCCGAATGCGTCGCTGCCGAACAGCGATGACAGGGCCGTACTCGCTACACCAATGGCCGACGTCAGGCTGATCGTCGGGAACATCGCCGCACGGGCCGCACCAACATCGGCATTGGCGGCCTTGAGTTGATGCTCGGCTTGCAGCACGTCGGGCCGCTGGAGCAATATGTCCGACGACAGGCCGGCGGGTACGCGCGCGATGCCGGAGATCAGGCTGTCGAGCGACTGGGGCAGCAGCGCGTCCTCGACCGGTGCGCCAGCCAGCAGGTCCAGCGCGTTGCGATCCTGCGCCACCTGGGTCACGGTCGCCGCGACGTCGGACGCGGCCTGCTCGACGATGGTTTCGGCCTGATGTACGTCCAGCTTTCCGGCCAAACCGGCCGCATTAAGCGTTCGGGTGAGGTCGAGCGTCCGCTGCGCGCTGGCCTGCGTTTGCCGCGCCAGCGCCAGCAAATCCTGATCCGCCGCCAGCGTGGCATAGGCGCTGGCGGTTTCCGCGATCATCGCGATGCGCGTCGCGCGCGCGCCCTCCTCCGTCGCCAGATAGGATTCCAGCGCGGCCTGCGTCAGGCTGCGCACCCGGCCGAACAGGTCGATCTCGAACGCGCTGAAGCCGATATCGGCGCTGTAATTGTCCAGGCGCGCGTCGTTGCGGTGGTTGATGCTTGCCCCGGCATCCGCGGTGATCGTCGGCAGCCGTGCTGCGCGCTGGACCCGATATTGCGCGCGGGCGGACTGCACATTGGCGATGGCCGCGCGCAGATCGCGGTTATTGGCGAGCGCCCGGTCGATGATGGTTCGCAAGCGGGCGTCCTGCACCAGCTGCGTCCAGGCAAGGCCTGCCTGCGCGCCGGCGGGCCGCGGGGCATAGGCTTCGCCCTGCGGCAATGTGGCGGGCACGGGCGCGGCCGGTCGCTCATAAGCGGGCGTCATCGAACATCCCGCGAGCATCAGCGCGCTGATGCCGATCAGCACACGGGTCATGCCATGGCCTCCATATTGGCGGCGGGGCCGGCGGGCTTGTCCTTGCCGAACAGGCGCAGGATCGTCACGAAGAAGAGCGGCACGAGGAAGATCGCCAGCAGCGTCGCGGTCGTCATGCCGCCGATCACCGCCGTGCCGATGGCGACGCGGCTTTGCGCGCCCGCACCGGTTGCGATCGCCAGCGGCACCACGCCCGCGATGAAGGCCAGACTGGTCATCAGGATCGGGCGGAAGCGCAAGCGCGCGGCCTCCAGCGCCGCGTCCCAGGCATTTTTGCCCTGATGATGCGCAAGCTCGGCAAATTCGACGATCAGGATCGCATTCTTGGCGGCAAGGCCCATGGTGGTGAGCAGGCCGACCTGAAAGAAGATGTTGTTTTCCAGGCCCCGCGCCCAGACCGCGATGATCGCGCCGACCAGGCCCAGCGGGATGACGAGCAGCACCGCGAGCGGGATCGACCAGCTTTCATACAAGGCGGCAAGGCAGAGGAAGACGACGAGGACCGAGAGGCCATAGAGCAAAGGCGCCTGCCCGCCTGACAGCTGTTCCTGATAGGACAGGCCGCTCCAGGCGTAGCTGGTGCCGGCGGGCAATTGCTTTTGCAATTCGACGATCCGGTCCATCGCTTCGCCCGAGCTGGCGCCTTGCGCGGCCTGACCTTGTATTTCGAAGGAAGGGAGGCCGTTGAAGCGCGAAACGGACGTCGGGCCCATCACCCAATGGGTGGTGGCGAAGGCGGAAAAGGGCACCATCTGCCCGGTCGCGCTCTGACGCACCATCCACTTGTCGAGATCGTCAGGCAATGCGCGATAGGGCGCGTCGGCCTGCATATAGACGCGCTTCACCCGCCCGCGATCGACAAAGTCGTTGATGTAAGTGCTGCCCCAGGCGGATGAGAGCACATTGTCGACGCTGGACTGGGTGAGGCCCAGAACCGCCAGCTTTTCGGAGTCAATATCGACCTGAAGCTGCGGCGTATCCTCCAGCGTCGCGGCACGCACGCCCGATAGGATCGGGTCGTTCGCTGCGGCGGCGATCAACTGGTTGCGCAGCGCCAGGAACCGGTCCCTGCTTAATCCACCGCTGTTTAATAGCTCGAAGGTGAAGCCGTTGGATTGGCCGAGGCCCCGGATCGCGGGCGGCGTCATTGCCAGCACTTTGGCATCCCGGATCGCGCTAAGCTGTTTGTTGGCGCGTTCGGCAATGGCGCCGGCGGAATTTGCGCTGCCCTTGCGTTCGTCCCAGGGGGCCAGATTGATGAAACCTTGCGCGACATTTTCGCCCTGGCCCTGGAAACTAAAGCCGGTGAGGATGAAGGCGAAGGCGACATTGTCCTTTTCATCATTCATGAAATATTGCCGCAATTGTTCGGCCGCCACCGCCGTGCGGCTGGACTTCGCACCGGCCGGGAGCGACACCTGCGCCATGACCTGCCCCTGGTCCTCGACTGGCAGGAAGCTGGTGGGCAGTCGCGTGAACAGCAGCGCCAGGACCGCAAGGATCACCACATAGGCGCCCCAGAACAGGATGCGCTTGCCCAGTATCTGCTCGGTGCGGTGGACATAGCCCCGCGTCAGGCGATCGAACCAGCGGTTGAACTTGCCAGCCCAGCCGCGCTGCCGCTGGTCATGCGCCGACGCCTTGAGCAAGGTCGCGCACAGCGCTGGCGACAGGATCAGCGCGACCAGCACCGACAGTAGCATTGACGACACGATGGTGATGGAAAACTGCCGATAGATGACGCCGGTCGACCCGCCGAAAAAGGCCATGGGCAACAAGACGGCGGACAGGACCAGCGCGATGCCGACCAGTGCGCCGCCGATTTCGCCCATCGACTTGATCGTTGCGTCGCGCGGCGAAAGCCCTTCCTCCTCCATCAATCGTTCGACATTTTCCACCACCACGATGGCGTCATCGACCAGCAGGCCGATCGAGAGCACCATGCCGAACAGGGTCAGCGTATTGATGGAATAGCCGAACAGGGCGAGAATGCCGAAGGTACCAAGCAATACGACCGGCACGGCGATGGCGGGGACCAGCGTCGCGCGCCAGCTTTGCAGGAACAGGAACATCACGATGACGACCAGCACCACCGCCTCGATCAGCGTGTGGATGACTTCATCGACCGACAGCTGGATGAACGGGGTGGTGTCGCGGGGATAGACGACCCTGTAGCCATGGGGCAGGTTGGCGGACAGGTCGGCGACCTTGGCCTTCACCAGTTCAGCGGTCTTGAGCGCATCCGCGCCCGGCGCCAGCTGCAAGGCCATGCCGGACGCGGGATGACCGTTCAGTCGCGCCGAGGTGGTATAGCTTTCATTGCCCAGTTCCACCCGCGCAATGTCGGACAGATGGACGACCGACCCGTCCGATTGCGTCTTAACGATGATATTGCGGAACTGTTCGGGCGTTTGCAGGCGCGATCGGGCGCGGACCGTGGCGTTGAGCTGCTGCCCATCGGGCGCGGGATCGGCACCGATCTGTCCCGCCGAAACCTCGACATTCTGCGACTGGATCGCACTCTGCACGTCCGATGGCATCAGCTTGACGGTCGCCAGCTTGAACGGGTCAAGCCAGATACGCATCGCATATTGCGATCCGAACACCTGGGTCGCGCCGATGCCGTCGATCCGCGCAATCGGGTCTTGGAAGTTATTGACCAGATAGTCTGCAACATCGGCCTGTGTGACCGTGTCCGTTTCGTCATACAGGCCCACGACCAGCAGGAAATCGGTCTGCTGCTTGGTGACGGTCAGCCCCTGTTGCTGCACCGCATTGGGCAGGCGGCTGAGCGCCTGCTGCACCTTGTTCTGCACCTGCACCTGCGCGGTGTCCGGGTCGGTGCCCTTTTGGAAGGTGACGGTGATCCGCGCCTGCCCGTTATTGGTGGAGGAGGACGAGAAATACATAAGGCCGTCAATGCCGGTCAGCTGCTGCTCGATGACCTGCGTGACGCTGGTTTCCACGGTTTCGGCGTTGGCACCCGGATAGGTTGCGCTGATGCCGACGCCCGGCGGCGCGATGTCGGGATATTGCGCGATCGGCAGCGACAGCATCGCGCCCAGGCCCGCCAGCATGATGCCGATGGCGATGACCCAGGCAAAGATGGGACGGTCTATGAAATAGCGGCTGAGCATGATCGGCCCCTATTTCGCGCCGACCGGCACGGGCTTCACTGCGGCGTCGGGCTGAACCTTGTCTGTGCCTTCGACGATCAACCGGTCGCCGGCCTTCAACCCGGCGGTAATCAGCCATGTGTCGCCGATCGCCTGCGCGGCGGTTACTGTACGGCGCTCGACCTTGTTGCCGCTGCCGACCACAAGGGCGGTGGCATTGCCTTTGGCATCGCGGGTGATCCCCTGCTGCGGCGCCAATATGGCGTTGGGGACGACCGACTGCGGCGCGACCACGCGGACGAACATGCCGGGCAGCAGCAGGCCGTCGGGATTGGGGAAGCGCGCGCGCAGCGTGACTGTGCCGCTGTCGGGATCGACGATCGGTTCGGCGAATTCGATGCGGCCTTCCAGCGGATAGTCGCTGCCATCGTCCAGCTTCAGCCGGATGGTCGCGCTGGCGGGCAGGGTCTTGCCTGATGCCAGCGACCGGCGGAGCGCCAGCAGTTGCGCGCTCGATTGTGTCACATCGACATAAATGGGATCAAGTTGCTGGATCGTGGTCAGCGGGTCGGCCTGGCTGGCTGTCACCAGTGCGCCAGGCGTGAAGAGGGTGCGGCCGATACGCCCGCTGATCGGCGCGCGGACCAGCGTGAATTCCAGGTTCACGTTGCTCGTCTGAAGGGTTGCGCGGGCCTGCTGCACGGCGGCCTGCGCCTGCCGTGCCGTGGCGATCACGTCATCCCGGTCCTGCGCGCTCACCGCTTCGGTGTCGCCCAGGCTGCGATAGCGCTGCGCCTTGGCCTGCGCGGCGGCGGCGGTGGCCTGCGCGCTTGCCAGCGTGGCAAGCGCCTCGTCGCGCGATGCGCGATAAAGGCGCTGGTCGATCCGGTAAAGCGGCTGGCCGGCACTTACCAGTGCGCCTTCTGTAAACAGGCGCTTCTGGATGATGCCAGACACTTGCGGCCGGACCTCCGACATCAAGGTCGATACCGTCCGGCCGGGCAATTCGCTGTCCACCGTGACATTGCGCGCCGCCAGCGTGACCACGCCGACCTCCACCGGTCCCTTTTTCGGGGCCTTTTCCTGACTGCATGCGGCCAGCATCATCATTAGGGCAATCGGTGCGACCCGAAGGCCGTGGGATCGTGCGGAGGTCGGCATGGATCGGCGATCGTTCCTTGGCATCGGCGTTACGGGCTCCTGCGATGCCGCCGGTCAGACACAGGGGGATGATCGGGCGCACAGGGGAGGGGGAGGGGTCGTGCGCCAAGCCGATCAGGCCTGCTCGTTCGGGTTTTCCAGCCGCGTCAGCGGCGAGGGGTCATCGCAGGAGCTCCGCTTTGCGTCGGCCACAGGGGGTCAGCCGACCCCATCCTCATCGAGAGTTTGCCCGTCACGTCATAGTGCGAGTTGTTTTCGCTTCCGCTCCAACTGTTGCGCCGCCGTGCGCCTTGGTATCCCTTTGTATCAGCCTGTATCGCGCGCGAAGAGGCGCAGACTTTCGGTGGACGAGGCGGTAGGAAGAGGCATGCTGGATTCCTCCCCTGCCCGACAGGCGACCGTGCTGGTGGTCGACGACGATGCGGATATTCGCGACCTCATCATCGGTCAGTTGCATCAGGAAAATTACCGCCTTCTCGCTGCGGCCAGCCTGGCCGAGCTGCGCCGCACGTTGAAGGAGGAGGCGGTGGACCTCATCGTCCTCGACCTCAACCTGCCCGATGGCGATGGACTGATGCTGTGCCGGGAATTGCGCGCCGAAGGCGCCGATGTGCAGATCATCATGGTGACGGCCCGCGGCAGCGCCATCGACCGAGTGCTGGGACTGGAACTGGGGGCGGACGATTATCTGACCAAGCCGTTCGAACCGCGCGAATTGCTGGTGCGCATCCGCAACCTCTTGCGGCGCGGACGCAGCGATCCCGCCGCGCGGCCGGCGGCGGCGCGCTTCGCCCGCTTCGGCCCCTGGCGACTGGACCTGCAACAGCGACGGCTGGTCGCGCCCGACGATAGCCTGGTGATGCTGTCATCCGCCGAATTTCGCCTTCTGTCGCGCTTCATCGAAGAACCCAATGTCGTTCTGTCGCGCGAGACTTTGGTGCCCGAACGGCGTGCGACCGCTGCCTTCGATCGGTCGATCGACTTGCAGGTCAGCCGTTTGCGCCAGAAGCTGGCGACGGTGCCGGGTGGGGACGAGCTGATCCTGACGGTCCGGGGCGAGGGCTATGTCCTCGCCAGCGGGGTGGAGCAGCTATGACGGGCATGCGGCCTGTGCAGCGGATCCGCGCCTTTTTCGGGACGATGGCAGGGCAGATTTTCCTCATCCTGACGCTGGGCATGTCGGTGGCCGCGATCATCGCCCTGCTGGTGGCGGAACAGGCGCGGCATCATGATTTCGAACGGGTGCGCCGCGCGCGCGTGGTGGCAAGCGCGGTCGACATCGCCGATCGGCTGCAACGCGATCCTGCCCGCGTCGAGGCGATGATGGCCAACCATCGCATCGTCGGCGCGGCGATGGCGCCCGCCGGCGTGGCGCTCAGCGACACCGATGCCGAACTCGAATCGATCCTGACCGAACGGCTCGGGAGGCGCTCGCAGCCCGAAGCGGGGCAGGTGCCGGCCGGCCTGTGCTTTCCCAGCGGGAACAGGGAACGCGCGGCCGGCGTGATCGACGCGCCGCGCCCGGATTGCTGGATCGTGCGCTTCACCGACGTGCGCGGCGCGCGCCGCGCCATGGCCCTGAGTTTCCCCCGTCTGATCAAGCCGCCAAGCACGATCTTCAACCCGGCCTATCTGCTGGTCATCGTTGCGGCGTCGGCGGGACTGGCGATCCTGGTCGCGCGATCGGTGGCCAAGCCCTTGCGGCGGCTGGAGCGCGCGGCGGAGGCATTTTCGCTGTCGCTCGACCCGGAGGAGATTCCCGAGCGTGGTCCCGAAGAGGTGCGCGCCGCCTTGTCGACCTTCAACCTGATGCAGCGCCGGGCGAGGGCGGGCTTCGCCGAGCGCACGCAATTGCTGGCGGCGATCAGTCACGATCTCCAGACGCCGCTCACCCGCATGCGCTTACGGCTCGAACTGGTCGACAATGCCGATCTTCGCGAACGACTGCTGGCCGATCATCAGGCGATGCAGACCTTGGTGCGCGAGGGCCTCGACCTTGCGAGCAGCACCGAGTCGCGGGAGGAATGGTCAGTGATCGACATCGACTCGCTGCTCGCCAGCATGGCCGAGGATGCAGAGGATCTTGGCGCGCCGGTGCGCTTCGTCAGCGGGTGTGGCGGGACCGTGCGGGTGAAGCCCAATGCACTGACCCGCTGTATCGCCAATCTGGTGGACAATGGCGTCAAATATGGCGGTGGCGCCGACATTAGTTGCACGCGGTCGGGCGGACGATTGATGATCGATGTGCGCGATCATGGGCCCGGCATCCCGGCTGATCAGATCGACCAGATGTTCGAACCCTTTACGCGCGGGCCGAGCAGCCAGCCCGGCGGGCGGCATGGCACGGGCATCGGCCTTACCATCGCGCGGTCGCTGGCGATGAGTTTCGAGGCTTCGGTGCGGTTGCGCAACGCGCCCGAAGGCGGCGTTGTCGCGACCATCGATATGAAGGGATAAGGCGTCAGGCGCCGCTAGCGACGCCAAGGATGACGAGCGCGATCGCGCCGGCAGCCCCCTGCTTCAGCCAGTGTGGCCGGTAGCTGAGGCCCAGAAGCAGCAATCCGCCCACCAGGGGCAGCAGACCGAGCCAGCTGACCAGCCCGATGCCGCCTTGCCAGTGGGGCAGCATCGCCATCGATGAAGCGAGGATCAGCAGCCAACCGACAGGAGCAAGCAGCGGAGTCATTGCGGGCTGATGCCAGGGACCAGCCAGCGCGCGTTGATGCCGGCTCATGCTGCTGGCGAGCAAGAACAGGCCGAGATAGAGAAGGCCGGCCGCCGCGATCATGCCGGCACGGCCCGGTGACGAACGGGTGTTGTCCGGTCGCGCCGCCGGGCCTGGCGCAGGATCACCGGCAGCAGCGCGCCCGCTACGCCCAGCAGCATCAGGTTGATCGTCAGCATGCCCGGCTCGATCGTCCAGACCGGACCCAGCAAGGCCGCGCAGGCGCAGGCGAGCGCCAGCAGGCCGAGCAATAGCGGCCAGCCGATCGTGGGCCGCAGCAAGAGTCCGGCGAGCACCACGGCCCCGGCGGTCCAGAGCGCGGCCGAAACCTCGGCCTGCGCGCGCGCGGCCATGTCGAGCGGCAAGAGCCGGTTGGCGATCAGGAATGCCACCGCTCCAATCGGCACGCCGGTCAGCACGCCGACGTTGAGCCGTTCCAGCATATGATTGCCAATCGACAAAGGCGCGCGTTCACGGCGCTTGACCGTCCAAAGGACCATGCCGGTTGCGATCGCCATGGTCAGCATCGCGCCGCCCAGAAAATAAAGCCAGCGCGTCACGTCGGGCGCGAAGCGCGCCATGTGCAGGCCATAGACGGTCTGATAGGCGCGCACGCCTGCGCGCTGTTCGGTCCAGGCCTTGAGCATCTGGCCGGTCGCGCCGTCGAAACTGACCTCACCAGACATGTAGCCGATGGACTGTGCCTCCGATGGATAAACGACCACCACCGCCCCCGTGTCGCCGGGGTTGAAGACATAGACTCGGCCGATCGGCGCGCCACCAAACTGGCGCTGCGCGGTCGCCAGCATCGGCGCGATCGGCGCGAGCGGCGCCTTTTCACCGGTGGCCGCGCGGGTGACGGAGCCGGGCGCAAGGTCGCTGTACATGGTTGTGACGTCCGCGCCATAGCCCGCCGCGATTCCCCAGGGCAGGTTGACCGATGCCAGCGTCACCAATCCGGTGAAGGTGATCATGATGTGAAAGGGCAGGGCAAGAACGCCGAGCGCATTATGCCCGTCCAGCCAACTGCGCTGGCCCTTGGCCGGGCGGAAGGTGAAGATATCCTTGAAAATGCGTTTGTGTGCGATGATGCCCGTCACCAGCGCGACCAGCATCATCATGGCCGCGAGCGAGGCAAGCAGCCGCCCCCACGGGTAGGGCAGCTCCAATTCGAAATGGAGCCGGTAGAAAAATTCGCCGCCCAGCGTTTCACGCGCGACTGGCGCCCCGCTGACGGGATCGAGCGCGCGGGTCACATAGGCGCCGTCGCTGTCATAGGTCGCCTGCACCGCATTTTGGTGGGCGTCGGGGGCGGTCAGATACCAGCCGGCCGAACCATGCGTATTCTCATCGAGCCAGCGGGTCGCCGCGACGATCGCGTCCGCTGGCGCGGCGATAGCGGTCGTTTCGGGCCGCATCCAGCGGCCAATCTCGGCCTTGAACACGGTCAACGTGCCCGTGAGGCACATGAGGAACAGCACATGGCCCAGCAGCAGCCCGGTCCAACCGTGCAGCCAGGTCATGCATTGGCGCGCGCCATCGCGCAGGGCAGCAGGCGCCGATCCCCTCATGCCGGTTGCCCCGCGGCCCACGCACCGATCGCCAGCAATCCCGCGACACCCGCGACGCCCCCCAGCGCGCGCCATGGCCCGGACGCCAGAAACGCCCAGATGGTGACGGCAGGGGCCACGAGATAGGCGATCATCGTGGCGACGGTCACGGCCTCAACCCGGCTCATGGGCAGGGTTCGCGCCAGCAAGGCCGCCGTCAGCGCCATCACCAGATAGGCCCCCAAAGTCCCGGCCAGCACGCGCAGTGCGACATTGCCGCGATCGCGCCACCCTATTGACCGCCGCGCGCCCGTTGTCATTGGCGCTCGCTTCCGCCCAGCGCCGTCAGCGGGCGCGGATGACCCTGAAGATGGCCAGAGAAACGATGCATGATGATCCTTCGAGCAAATTGCGTGATCGCTCGATAGGAAATCACAACATGCGAGTCAATCGCATTAGCAGATGTGGCAAGGGTTTCGGGCGTGCATGTCAGTCCGTCGCGGCCTTCCAGCCCTGCATGAACGCCTGTGCTGCCTCGCCCACCTGCGCGGCAGTCGCGCCCGGCTTGTAGAGCGCAGATCCCAGGCCAAAGCCGTCCGCACCAGCAGCGACCCATGGCCCCATATTGCCGGGATTGATGCCGCCCACCGCCAGGACCGGCAGTTCCTTGGGCAGCACGGCGCGCTGCGCCTTCAAGACGGTGGGCGTAGCGGCCTCGGCGGGAAAGAGTTTGAGCGCGCTCGCTCCGGCCTGCACCGCCGCGAAGGCTTCAGTCGGGGTGAAATAGCCGGGCATGGAAATGAGCCCCGCCTCCGCACTGCGGGCGATCACCGACAGGTTGCTGTTGGGCGAGATGATAAGCCGTCCGCCGGCCTGCTGCACCGCGTCCACCTGATCGGGCGTCAGCACCGTCCCCGCGCCCACCAGCGCCTTGCCTTCCAGCCGACGCGCCAGCCGCCCGATGCTGACCAGCGGATCGGGCGAGTTCATCGGCACCTCTATCAAGGTGAAGCCCGCCTCCACCAGCGCGTCGCCGATCGGTTCAACCTCGTCCGGGCGAACGCCGCGCAGGATGGCGACCAGAGGGCAGCGGGCGAAAGCGGTCGTGAAATCGAGGCTCATGTCAGATTCTCCCAAAGGCGGGTGGCGCCGGCGATGAAGGCGGCCCGGCTGTCGATCCGCACCGCTTGACCGCCCAATTGCAAGATCGCGCTGGCATAGAGCGCGCCCAGCGCCGCGTCGGCAAGCAGATGCACCCGTTGCCCGGTGGCATAAGCGGCGCAGTCCGCGCCGATCAGCAGGCCGCTGACATAGGCGGCGGCGTCGGCGCGCGCGCGCAAGCCAAGCAGGCTGGCTGGGCGCACGCCGAACAGCGAGGCCAGCAGATCGCCGCGCGCACCATCGCGCACGCCGTCGGCAAAGGCGTCGCCTGCGCTGATTTCGCCCGTCATCTCCTGCCCGATCAGCGCATGCTGCTTGAGCAGCGCGAACATCTCGCCGGTCATGGCGGTGACGAACCGAGCGATCGCACCATCTGTCATCCACGCCCATTTGCAATGCGTGCCCGGCTGGCACAGCAGGGCGTCGGACGGAGCCAGGTTCGCGCAGATCGCGCCCAGCAACTGCACTTCTTCGCCCCGCATCACATCACCGCGTCCTTGCGCGACGTGAGATACGCCAGGAACGATGTGCACGCCGTCCATCGGCGCGACCATGGCGGCGGAAATCTGCGCCAGCGTGGCGGGCGTCGCCACATAGCCCGCGTCCATCCATCCGCGATTGGACCCGATCATGCCCGCCAGCAGCATCGGTGCGTCGCCAAGACACGCGCGCAATCGCGCCACTTCCTGTTCAAAGCCGCCTGACGGGACGGCGGTCACGCCCAGTGCGTCCTGCATGCTGTCAATGACCTGGCCTTCGCGGATGCGATAGGCGCGCCGGTTGGTGGTTCCCCAATCGACTGCAATGAAGTCCTGTTGCCCCATATTGTCCGAGTATATCGCGCATATGGATTTGGCAACCGCGCCGCCTGCGCGCAACGCGAAGCATCATGCGGCGTTCATGCGTTCAGCCTGCGTCAAAGCCGCCAGGTTCATCGCCAGGGCGTACTGAGGGAGACACATCATGCAGCCGACCCATATGCGTTCCAACCGGCGCAGCTTCATTGCAGCGCTGGCATTGCTTCCGCTCGCCGCCTGCGCGACGCCGATGGGCCGCTACACCGTCGAACAGGCGGTGCGTCGCCTGTTGCAGTTGTCGAGCGAGCGCGCCTTTGCGCGGCTGACCGAACCGGGTGGTTTCTACGATAACCAACTGACGCGCATCAGCCCGCCCGATCTGGGGGGCGGAAAGGGCGGCGCGGTTCTGTCCGCTTTGCTGCGCACCAATGCCGTCCGCAACCGGGTGGCGATGGCGCTGAATGATGTGGCGGTCGATCTTGCCGACAATGCCGCGCCGATCGTCATGGACGCCGTGCAGCGGATGACCCTGGCCGACGCGGTATCGGTGCTGCGCGGCGGCCCGACCGCGGCGAGCGACCTGCTCGCCCGGGAAACGCGCGGAGCTGTGGTCGACGCGCTGATCCCCGGCGCATCGCGCGCGCTCCGGTCGGATATGTTCGAAATGCTTTCGGCCGCACTGTCCGCCAGCGGCGGGCGGGACTATGCTGCGATGGCAACCAATGTCTCCAATCAGATCGGCGACGCGATTTTCCGTGCGATCGGACAGGAAGAGGCGGAAATCCGCCGCGATCCGCGCGCAACCGGCGATCCTGTGCTGATCGCCCTGCTCGGTTAGGCCTTGATTTCGCGCGCGCGCCGTGGTGACGCATTGCTATGGAACAGAAATTTCCCGGCGTCGCGTCTATCCCCTGGGATCAACCCGCGACCATGATCGACCTGGACGGCAAGCCGCCGCTGATCGGCACGATCCGCGATTGCGCGGTGCATTTCGGCTTATATAAGCCAGCCGCCCGCGCGCAGGCGCGCATAGTGCTGACCCAGCCCGTCCACCGCGAAGGCCGCAAGACGCGGACCTGGCTGCTTGAGCCCGATGAGATCGAGGCTCTGGCCGAGCGGTTGAAGCGCGAAACCAACTAGACTTAGCCAACAGGCCCGGCCTTGCGGCATATCCGCCGCGCCGGGCCTGCTCCGTCGGCTCAACGCTGGGCCAGCTGCATGCTGGACTTGCGGCTGATCGTCAGTCCGGCCTCGGCCCATTCCGCCTTGGTGCGGCATTCGGTGCGCGGCACCATGGAGCCGGCAGGTGTTTCGCGGAAGCAATAAGTGTCGGACTGTTCGTCATAGCTGACCTTGGCGCGGCCAAAATTGCCTTCAGGCTGCGCCAGAGCGGGGGTGGCGACAAAAGCGGCGGCGACGGTGGCGAGAATGATGGTCTTCATGATGTGGTTCCTTCCCTGACTGTGTCACGGTCCCTTGTGGATCGTGCCATCATCATTGCAGGGGGTGTGCCAGTTTCATGAAAAGCTCAGATTTGCACGATTTTTTAGACTGACGGCTCATGCCATCATGTGCAAATCCCTATCATCGAGGATTAATTGCCACGAGTTGGTAAAGTTCGCGAGCCGGGTGAATGGTGGCACAACGAAGCCCGGCGCGCGCCCTTGCACCGGGCGCGCGCCGGGGCCGTTTATCAGGCGGCTTTTTCCGCTGCGCCGGCAATGACCGCTTCGGCCATTTCATCGGCCACCACTGCCGGCGATCGCCCTTCGCGGGCGGCCTGCTCCAGAATGCGAGCGACGCGCGGGCCGATGCGGGCGACGCGGGTGCGCACGCTTGCTTCGTCCTCGCCCAGATATTCGGCAGACACGCTGATGATGCCGCCGGCATTGACGACATAGTCGGGGGCATAGACGATGCCGCGCGCCAGCAGGGCGTCGGCGACGTCTGGCGTCGCAAGCTGGTTGTTGGCCGCGCCGCAGACCAGCTGCGCCTTCATCGCTGCAACGCTGTCCTGCGTCAGCGCGCCGCCAAGGGCGCAGGGCGCGAAGATGTCGGCCTCCACCGCGGCGATATCCGCCACATCGACCATGCGCGCGCCCAGTTCGTCGGCCAGCGCGCGGCAGCGCTCCGCGTCAATGTCGGCGATCACGAGTTTGGCGCCGGCCTCGGCCAATTGGCGACACAGGCTCGCGCCGACATTGCCGACACCCTGCACCGCCACGGTGAGCGCATCAAGGTCCGCCTTCAGCGCCAATTGCGCGGCCATGCGCATGGAATCGAACACGCCGAGCGCCGTCCAGGGGGACGGATCGCCGCCCGCCATGTCCTGCGCCGGGTGCAGGCCCGCGACATGGCGCGTCATGGTCGACACCTGCTCCATATCCGCCACGCTGGTGCCGACGTCCTCCGCCGTTACATAGAGCCCCTCAAGCGCCTCAACGGCCTTGCCAAAGGCCTGGAACAGGGCAACGCGATCGAAATCGCCTTCAGGATAGCGCAGCACCGCCTTCGCCCCGCCCAGCGGCAGTTCCGCCATCGCGTTCTTGTAGCTCATGCCCTTGGCCAGGCGGCAGGCATCCTGCGTCGCGGCCTCGATATCGGGATAGCGCCAGAAGCGGCAGCCGCCCGCGCCCGGGCCAAGCGCTGTCGAATGAATGGCGATCACCCCGTCAAGGCCGCTGGCCGCGTCGCGCAGGGGCACGGTCCGCATCGTCTGGCTGGGGGAAGGGGCGTGATCGACCATCATATTCTCCTCTGGGGCATTTGCGGGCCGGCTTATGAACGCAGACATGCGAAGAGTCTTGCTCGAAATCGGACTGGCGCGGTGTTATTCGGGATGATCTATCCCGCATGTGCCGCTAGAGCGGAAAACATGATCGAACTCGACCCATTTGAGCGCAAGATTCTTCGCGAACTGCAACGCGATGCCAGCCTGACGACGGCGCAGATCGCCGAACGGGTGGGGCTGACGCCTTCGCCCTGCTGGCGCAGGATCGACCGGCTGGAACGCGAAGGGCTGATCCGCAAGCGCGTTGCGCTGCTCGACCGGCGCAAGGTCGGCCTCAACGCGCAAATTTTCGCGCAGGTGAAGCTCAATGCCCATGGCCGCGCCAATCTGGACGAATTCAGCAAAACCATCGGTGCCTTTCCCGAAGTGCTCGACGCCTATGTGTTGATGGGCACGATGGATTTCATGCTGCGCATCGTCACGCAGGACATCGACGCCTATGAACGCTTCTTCTTCGAACAGTTGAGCAAATTGCCGGGCGTTCAGGAAATTCATTCGACCGTCGCCCTGTCGGAGATCAAGTCCACCAACGAACTGCCGATCTGACCGTGCCCCCTCTTTCAATCGGATCAATATCCCACTGAATAGCCCATGCGGCGGGGATCGCTGCCGCCCATGCGCGCGCCGGACGCATCGACCAGCACGCCCTGGATGCTGCCAATGGCGTAAGGGCTGACCATGTCCAGCCTGTGTCCCATAGCGGCCAGCGCCTGCGTGATGGCCGGGTCGAAGCGGCTTTCCATCTGCACGCTGATCGCTGCTCCCGCTTTGTAAAAGCTGGGTTCGGCATGCAGCGCGAAGCGCGGCGCTTCGATCGCCTGCTGGATCGGCATGGCCCGGTCGATGACATTCACCAGAAACTGGAATTGCGTCTGACCGATCGTCTCGCCGCCGGGCGTGCCGCACACCAGTTTGAGCCGCCCCTTGTCCAGCACGATGACAGGACCATTGCCCAGCAACGCCCGCTTGCCAGGCCCAGCGCGATTGGGATGGCCGTCATAGGGCGCGGTCGATCCGATGCGCAGGCCGTTGTTGCACAGCAGGCCCGTGTCGCCCATCACGACGGATGTGCCAAAGCCGCCACCGACCGTCGTCGTGACCGCGATCGCATTGCCATCGGCATCCACCACCGACAGGCTGGTCGTATCCCCGCCCCGCGACCGCGTGTCCGCCATCGCCAACAGGGGTGGAACGCCCAGCTGCGCGATGTCCGCGCCCTGGGGAAAGGCAATGGCGCGGGCGCGGTCGATAATCGCGCGACGCTGGGCGGCGAAGTCCTTGGATAGCAGGCGATCGACCGGCACCGTGACGAAGCGCGGATCGCCGGCAGGACGGTAGACGTCCGCCTTGGTCACCTTGATCGCCTCGATCAGCCAGTGCGTCAGCAGCGGATCAGTCGCATCGAGCGCCGCAAGATCCCATCCTTCGACGATATTGAGTTGTTCGCACAATTCTAGGCCCGTGCGCGATGTAAGCGGGCTGCAATAGACGTCCAGCCCGCGATAGCGGGTCGATACCGGCGCTTCCCAGATCGGCTTGTAGGCCGCCATGTCCGCCATGCGCAGCCAGCCGCCATTGGCCGCTGAAAAGCGGGTCATGTCCTGTGCCACCGGCCCGGTATAGAAATGGTCATAGGCGGCTTGCAGCGCCGTGTCGCGATCCGCGCCGCCTTGCAGCGCGTGCGTCTCCGCGTCGGCCAGGCTTTGTAACGTGCGCGCGAGAGGCAGGTTCTTGAACAGGGCGCGCGGGGCAGGGGGTTTGCCATCGGGCAGGAAGATCGCGGCGCTGGTCGGATAGCGGGCGAGCACCGCCTGCTGCCGGCCGATGAACATCGCGATCGACGCATCGAGCGGATGGCCATCGCGGGCATAGCCGATTGCCGGCTCCAGCAAAGTCTTTAGCGGCAATCGCCCGAACCGGCGCGCCAGCGCGATCCAGCCGCCAAACGCGCCGGGCACCGTCAGTGCCTTGTGGCCGCTGTCCAGTTCCGCCGGATCGATGGCCGGATCGAACAGGGCAGGCGCGCCGCCGGTGAAGGCGAGCGAATGGACCTGTCCCGCCTTGCGGTCGAGGCAGGTGGCAAAGCCATTGCCCGCCGCGCTCGACGCCCAGGGTTCGACGACATTCATCACCGCCATTGCCGCGACCGCCGCATCGGCCGCGCTGCCGCCCTGCAACAACATCCGTGTTCCCGCCATCGCGGCCAGGGGATGCCCGGCGGCGACGCCGCCATGGGGCATGGGCACTTCGACGCGGTGGGCGCGGACCGTGGCCGGCGCGCTGCGCGGGGCATCGGGCGCGCGCATGCCTGATTGCGCCAGCGTGGCCATGGGCAGGCCGACCGCCGCGCTGGCGAGGCCCGCCGCGATCAACTCGCGGCGGGCAAGGCCCTTGTCCTGCATCAGAAGCTCTTCTTGATGCTCGTATACCAGTAACGCGCCTGCGGCTGGTAGAGGCTGGACAGGTAGCCGGTCGATGCCAGCGGCGGGTTCTTGTCGAAGATGTTGCGCGCGCCGATGGTGATCGCCGTGCCCTTCATCATGCCCTGGTCGAACCTGTAGGTGGCGTAGAGATTGACCGTGGTCTGGCCCTTGACCACGAAATTATTCCCAGCCGCGTCGAACACGCCATTTTGATAGACGTCCGAAATGAACTGGGTAAAGGTGCCGATCCGCACCGGGCCATAGTCCCAGGTCAGATTGCCCGATATGCGCCAGCGCGGCTGGCCGTCGCGCTTCACCACGTCGCCCCCGCCCGACACCGGCACGGCGGCGTTGATCGTTCCGTCCGCCTGTCCGTCGATGACGGCCTGGACGGCGGCCGGGGCATCGACCTGATATTTGATCAGTCGCGCGGCATTGACGTTCAGGCTGAAATTGCCAAACGAACCCGTGTTGACCCGATAGTCCAGGTTGAAGTCGATGCCATCCACCTGGATCGGCAACAGGTTCTGGAATGGCGCGGTGACATAGAGCAGCTCGCCCACGGGCGCGAGGCCCGTGCCAGCGACCAGCGCGATATCGTCCGCCGTGGGATCGCGCCGGACGACCGCCGGATTGCTGCTGCCCTGCACGCGTAGCAGATAGTCGAGGTTCAGCGCATTCTGGTAATCGAGCAGGCCCACGACCCCTTTCTGCTTGATCCGCCACCGGTCGACGGTGAAGGTCACCTGGCCCAGCCCGTCAGGCAGAGGCGGCTGAAGCACGGCGCCGAAATTCCAGCTGGTCGATTCCTCGGGCTTCAGGTCCGGATTACCGCCTGACCGCCGCAACACCGATACGTTGCGCGCGCATTGGGAAAAGCTGCCGATGCGGCCGGCGCGCAGGTCCGCTTCGCACAAGATATATTCGATGCCGCCATTCACCCGGTCGAGCGTCGCGGTATTGAGCACTTCCAGATTGGGGGCGCGAAAGCCCTGCGACCATGACCCGCGCAGACGGAAGCCCTGGAGCAGGTCCCAGCTTGCAGCGACCTTGGGCTTAGCGACGTCGCCGACATCGCTGTAGCGTTCGTACCGGCCCGCGACCTGAATGTCGAAGGAGCGGATCATCGGAATTTCCATCTCCGGGCTGACCAGCGGGAGCGCCAGTTCGGCATAGGCGGACCAGACCTTGCGGCTGCCCGACACATCGGGACTGGGGCTGGCCCCCATCAGGTCCGATCCGTAGAAAATGCCGGTCACAGCATCAGTATAGGTGATGTCGACGCCGGCGACGCCGCCCTGGCGTGGATCGCGGTTGTCCCTGTAGGTTTCGCGCCGGAATTCGACGCCGCTGGCGATGCCGATGCTGTTGCCGCCCCACAGGTCGAGCAGGTTGGCGTTGGATATCTTGAGATCCCATAGCGCCAGCGAGGTCTTGTTGCGCCGGGTCGACTGGATGCGGAAACTGTCTACGACCGCTTCGTCATTGGGGGTGCAATCGCCCACTGCCGGCGTATCGACACACCCGCCGTTGAAGGGATTATAGGCGTCGGGCGTGGTCTTGTTGATCGCGGCCTGCAACAATGTGCTGGACGTGCCGTCCATCACGTCCTTGACGGTCGCCCAGGTGTAAAGGCCGGCCGTTTCCCAGTTCCAGTCGCCAAAACTGCCGCGCAGGCCGCCCAGGAACCGATATTGGTAATTGGTGACGTTCACGCGCTTCTGGCCCGCGTCGACATAGTTGAGGCTGCGGATCGTGACCGGCAGTCCTTCGTCGGGCACGCCGACCAGGCCGGGCAAGCGGTTGGGATTGGCCGATCCGTCGGCCAGCAAGGTCGGGCCAAGCGGGTTCCAATAGGCGTCGGCGGCCACCGTGATCGGGATATTGCCCAGCGACCCGCCGCTGCCGATGATGGCGTCGGTCTTGCCCCGGTAGAAACCCAGTTCGCCGAAGAAATCGAGATTGTCGGTCAGTTCGTAATTGATGAAGCTGAACAGGTTGATGCGTTTGACGGACGGCTGGGTGGTCAGGTCCGGGAATGTCTGATTGGCGTCGTAGCGCAGGTTGGAATCCACCGTCGCCATCTGCGTCGTGCCGCTGGCATCGTCCCAGCACATGCCCGGCGTCGTGGCCGCAACCTGGCACCCCGGATTGGTCGCCGGCTGGATGTGAAACTGCTGCGACGCGTTGGTCAGTGCGACGCCATTGCTGGTGATGATGCCCGATCCGGTCGCCTGGAACGTGCCCCAGGGCGTACTGGTCGATGTGCCGTTGAAGGCGGCATTGCCTTCGAACGCCGTGCCAACAACATAGGGTCGCCGGTCCAGATTGGCGGTATAGTCCTGATCGCTTAAGTAAAGTTTCGATTTCTGGGCATAGCCGCCAAAGAGCGAGATGTTGCCGCGTCCGCCGCCAAAATTGAACCCGACCAGTCCGTTGACCGTGAATTCGCGCAGGTTGGTGCCTTCGGCCGCGCCATATTGCGCGTCGAACGTGGCGCCGGTGAAATTGGATTTCAGCACATTGTTGACGACGCCCGCGACCGCGTCGGACCCATAAAGCGCCGCCGCGCCGTCGCGCAGCACTTCGACCCGCTCGATCGCACCCACCGGGATGGTGTTGGCGTTGAAGCCAAAGGTCGGCACGCCGGAATCGACCACGCCAGTGATGGCCTGCGACGTGGGGTGCAGCACCGTGCGGCGGCCATTGATCAGCAGCAGCGTGTTGCCCTGGCCCAGGCCCCGCAATGATACGGTCGACACGTCGCCGCGCGCCGCATTGCCCGAACCGCCGCCCAGCACCTGTTCGTTGAAGGTGACGCCGCCCAGCTGCGGGATGGAGCGGAAAAGATCGCCGCCAGACACGGCGGCGACGGCATCGACTTGTTCCTGGCCGACGACGCTGACCGGCAGCGCGCCGGTGGTCTTCGCGCCCCTGATCTGCGTGCCGACGACGACGATCTCCGCCCCGTCATTGCCCTGTGGTTCGGCGGGCAGCGGCGCGGGCGCGGCGTCCGACATCGTGCCTGCCACCTGCATTTGCGCAAAAGCAATGGGGCGTTGTGCCGCATTGTCACCGCGCAGCGCCGACAAATTCCTGTCGCGCAGCGTCACCACGTCATTGCGGTCGGACGCGATGACCAGATCGGTCCCGCGAATGATGCGCTTGAGCGCCTGACGTGCGTCATAGGCGCCTTGCAGGCGCGGCGTCCGCGTGTCGCGCAGTTTCTTTGACGGCGCGATGATCTGCAATCCGCTTTGCAGGGCAAAGGATGGCAGCACGTCGGCCGCGCGGCCTTCGGGCAAATCGAAATTGCGTTGCTGCGCCATAGCCGTGCCGGCGCCGAGCGCCAGCGCGCTCGCCCCGCCCAGGATCATGGCCGTCCATTTCAATCTGGTCATGTCTTTGCTTCCCCCTCATGACGCGCCATGGGCGCGCGCCTTCCCCCGGGCGCACGGCTACTGCCGCGCACCGGACTGGCTGATCGACAAGAAATCCCACTGCTTCGATGCCGGTATCACTGCCGGCTGGCGCCCTTCTCGCCTTCCTTGTGGAAAGCCTCGGCATCCCCTCCCTGCGCCCGGCTGCATGGCCGCTGGTCACATTGGGAAAGACAGCGGCGCGCGCATTATCCGCCATGGCCACCGTCACATTTTTTACATGCGCCCTGTTTTTCACCCGATACGGCGGATTTGCCCGGACACTTCGTTGAACAGCCATGATCGTCTTGGGGAAGGGGCCGACCGATTCAGGACAGCAGGGCTTTCTGGCTTGCACGCCATATCTGTCCGCACGAACCGGCGCTACGGCGCTGGCTTTCGGGGCGGATCCAGCATGGTTTGCAGATTGACGACGTCATTCAGGAAACCTACGCCAAGCTCGCCAGTCTGGCAGCGGTCGACCATATCGAAAATCCGCGCGCCTATTTCTTTCGCGCCGCGCTGTCGGTGGTGGCCAGCGAATTGCGTCGAGCGCCGGTCGTATCCATGGAAACGCTGAGCGAAGTAGAGCGGCTGAACTTCGCCGCCGATGACCTGCCGCCCGATATTCAGGCAGAACAGCGCGAGGAATTTCGCCTGGTTGCCGACGCGATCGACCTGTTGCCTGCGCGATGCCGCGAAGCCTTCATGCTGCGCAAGGTGCAGGGATTGTCCCAGCGGGAAACCGCGCAACTGCTGGGTTTGTCGGAAAGCACCGTGGAAAAGCATGTCGGGCGCGGCATCCGCCATTTGATAAATATTTTCGGACGTGGCGGAAAATCCGGTCAGCCCGCGTCTTACGACCAAATCCCGGATACGGAGCATTATGACAGCAAGGGAAAGCAGCGCGCAGATCGAGCAACAGGCGGCCATATGGGCGGCCCGTCTTGACGCGCGCGCGCTGACCCCGGCGGAACAGGCGGATCTGGATGCCTGGCTTTCCGGCGATAGCCGCAGGCTGGGCGCCTGGGCGATGGCACGGGCGGCGTTGGCGCGGGTGGAGCTTGCGCAGGCGTCCGGTAGCACCCATCCCGCCGCCCGTATCCCATGGCTCACCCGTCGGTTCCTGCTGCGCGGCGCTGGCATGGCGCTGGCGGCGTCAGCGGTCGGGGCGGTTGCCCTGGGCCTGTGGAGCGACGGCGATCATTATGCGACCGGCAAGGGCGAAATGCTGCGCATCGCCCTGTCGGATGGCAGCATCGTCAACCTCAACACCGCCAGCGAAATGAACGTGCAATTCACCGATCGGCAGCGCACGATCATCCTGCGGGGTGGCGAGGCGCTGTTCGCTGTCGCCAAGGATGCATCCCGTCCCTTCGTCGTCATCGCCGGGGACGCGCGGGTCCGCGCGGTGGGTACGGCCTTCACTGTCCGGCACGAAGCGCGCCGCCCGGTCGACGTCATCGTCAGCGAAGGCGTGGTGGAAGTAAGCGAGGCCAGGGCAGCGCCTGTCCGCGTGTCCCAGGGGATGCGTGCGGTGGTCGATCCGCGCGCCGCCACGCCGATCGAGACCGCTGCGATCGCGTCTGACACGATTGAGCAGGAGCTTTACTGGCGCGAAGGCAAGATCGCCTTTCGCGACACCACGCTGGCCAGCGCCGCCGCGCAGTTTGCCCGTTATAATGACGAACATATCGTCATTGCCGATCCGGTGCTGGCGCAGGAAACCATCACCGGCCTGTTCATCGCCAATGATCCGCGCGGTTTCGCGCAGGCGGTGGCGGAAAGTCTGGGCGTCGTAACGCGCATCGAGGCCGGCCGCATCATCTTGAGTCCGACCTGATCGGTACGGGCAACCGCAATGCGTTCCTCCTGCAATGCCACGGGGAACAGGGGAGAAGCAGACATGAAGACACAGGACCCGCCAGCGGGATTGAGCCGTCGCGCGCTCGGCGCATGGGCGGTCGGCGGCGGCGCGGCCATGGTCGCAGGCCTGCCGCAGGCGACCGCCCAGACACCGCCGCCGCCGCCCGAACCCACGCGGCTCAAGAGCGCGGGCGAGACACTGCGGCCCGAAATCGTCGGCAATTTCGGCATCGTTGCTGCCGGTCGTCATTATGCGGTGGCCGCAGGCACGCGCATCCTGATGGCGGGGGGCAATGCCACCGATGCGGGGGTCGCGGCCGTCTTTGCCGCGGCCGTGACCGAAATATCGCATTTCGGCTTTGGCGGTGAAGCGCCGACGATCATCTATGATAGCGGCACGAAGGACGTGACCGTCATCAATGGGCAGGGGACAGCCCCGGCGCTCGCCACGCCCGACAAATTCGCGCAGCTTGGCATGATCCCGGGCAATGGCCCGATGGGCGGCACCATTCCTGCCATGGTGGACGCCATGGCGCGCGCGCTGCAACTCAATGGCACCATGACGCTCGATCAGGTGATGCAGCCCGCGATCGAACTGGCCGATGGCTTCGTCATGTATAACTTCCTGGCCGAGGTTTTCGTCAGCCAGCAGAAGGCGACCGCGAAATACAAGACCGCCTATGACACTTATTATCCCGGTGGGACGCTGCCCAGGGTCGGCGAGATATTCCGCCAGCCCAACTTGGCGCGCACGATGCGCGTCATCGCCGCGGCGGACAAGACGGCCCTTGCCCGGACCAAGGATCGCAAGGCCGCGATCCAAGCCGGGCGCGACGCTTTCTATAAAGGCGACATCGCCCGACGCATTGGCGCGGCGATGGAAGCGGATGGCGGCCTGATGCGCTATGGCGACCTGGCCGATTATCGGGGCAAGCTGGAAGCACCGGTCACGACGGACGTGTTCGGCTACACCATCTGCAAGGGCGGCTTCTGGAGCCAGGGGCCGGCGCTGCTGATTGCGCTGAACATCGCGGAAGCAGCCGGCATCGGCGCTATGGAACCGGGCAGCGAGGCCTATCTTCACACGCTGGCGGAATCGATCAAGCTCGCCTTTGACGACCGCAATGCCTATTTCGGCGATCCCGACTTTGCCAAGGTGCCGGCCAAGGCGTTGCTGTCCAAGGCCTATGCCGCCGAGCGCGCGAAGCTGATCGGACCCAGGGCGTCGCTGGAGCATCGCTATGGCGACCCATGGGCGATGGAGGGCGGCAAGCGACCGACGCCCGCCTTCACGCCGCATATGCTGAAAAAGCCGCCGATCCCCACCGCCGACACGACGGCGATCGAAGTGGTCGACCGGCACGGCAATCTGTTCAGCTGCACGCCCAGTTCCGGCTGGATGCTGGGCGGCGCCTATATCGCTGGCGACACGGGCGTGCCGATGAGCAACCGCATGACCGTGTTCGACCTGGATCCCGAAAGCCCCAATGTCCTGGCGCCGGGCAAAAGGCCACGCACCACATTGTCGCCTTCGATGGTGATGAAGGATGGCGCGCCCTATCTCTCCATCGGCACGCCGGGCGGCGACAATCAGGACCAGCAGATCATGAACGTGCTGCTGCGCGTGCTCGCCTTTGGTCAGCCGCTTCAGGCCGCGATCGAGGCGCCCCGCATCAATTCCAGCCATTTCCACGGCTCCTTCGCGATCAAGAAGGATGAACCGGGGGTGCTGGAGATTGAGGATCGGGTGCCCCAGGCGGTGCGCGACGGGCTGGCCGCGCGTGGGCACAAGCTGGACGTGCTCGGGCCGTTTGGCGTGTCGACCGGCATCGTCGCGGCGGGCGTCGTGCCGGAAACCGGCACCCTGCGCGGGGCGGCGGATGTGCGGCGCGAACGCTATGTCTTTGGTTGGTAAGGGGGATACAGGATGACATCGTCGCTCAGGGCCATGGCCCTCATCGCATGGCTCGGCACGGCTGCGCCGGTGTTGGCCCAGCCTGCCAACTTCCCGCCTCCCGGCGGCGAAAAGCCGATCGCTTTCGACGTGCATGAAGGCACGTCGATGGCAGTATCGGCCTCCCCCGATGGCAAATGGCTGGCGGTCGACCTGCAAGGCAGCCTCTGGATCATTCCTGCCGCCGGCGGCAAGGCGCGGCGCATCACCGACTATTTCAACGACGCGCGCCAGCCCGTCTGGGCGCCCGACGGATCGCATCTTCTCTATTTCGCCTATCGCGACGGCGGCTACGACCTCTGGACCATCAAGCCCGATGGCAGCGACATGCGCAGATTGACGCAGGGCGCCTATGACGATCGCGAGCCGGTCTATTCACCCGACGGCAAGACCATCGCCTTCTCCTCCGACCGCAGCGGCAATTACGACATCTGGACGATGGACGTGGCGACCGGCGCGATGAAGCAGATCAGCAGCAATCCGCGCGAAGACCGGATGCCGACCTGGTCGCCGGATGGCCGGCGTGTGGCCTATGCCGGAGCGGAGGGCATGATGGGCGGCGCGCTCTACGTCACCGATCTCGCCACCGGGCAGGAAAGCCTGCTCAAAAAGGTGGACGGCAAGGCGGATGCCCCCTCCTTTGGTCCCGGCGGCGCGCTTGCCTATGTCGTGCAGGATGCAAGCGGCAGCCATTTGTTCATCGACGACAAGCAGGTTAGCGGCGCCGAAAATGTCTTCCCCTTCCGTGTCTCCTGGGGGACGCGCGGTGGTTATCATTATGTCTCGGACGGCAAGGTTCGGCAGGGCGGCCCGCGTAAGTCCACTGTCGATTTCGCAGCGACGCTCGAAGTCGTGCGGCCCAGCTACACGCGCGCCAAACGCGATTGGGATTCGACCGCGCCGCGCAAGGCGCTGGGCATCACCCATCCGCGCCTGTCGCCCGATGGCAGCCGCATCGCCTTTGTCGCGCTTGGCGATCTCTATGTTGTCTCATCCAAGGGCGGCACGCCTGAAAATCTGACCAAGGACGCCGCGCTTGACGCCGACGCCGACTGGTCGCCCGATGGCAGGAGCATCGTCTTTTCCTCCGACCGGGTCGGCGGCCTGCCGCAGCTGTTCATCAAGGATTTGAAGACCGGCAAGGACCGGCAACTGACGAACATGGACACCCAGCCGCTGGGCGCGGCATGGTCGCCGGACGGAAAGCAGATCGCCTTCATCGACGTCGATGGCCGCTGGGGCGTGGCGGGCGTCTGCGTCGTGGATGTCGCGAGCGGCAAGGTGACACGGCTTCAGACGTCGCTCGGTCAGCCTGGCAGCCCCAGCTGGTCGGCGGACGGCAAATATGTCGTCATCAGCCTGTCCTACAAATATTCCAACAGCTTCCGCGAAGGCACCAATCAGGTCTATGTCATCCCGGTCGACGGCACGACAAAGCCTTTCTGGCAGATTCCCCAAGAGAATATGTCGCTCGACACGCGCAGCGGCAGCGGCCCGGCCTGGTCGCCTGATGGCACCCGCATGGCGGGGATTTACGAAGGCCTGCTCAAGGTCTGGCCGGTGGCGGCCGACGCCAAGCCGCTGGGCCCGGCGCGCAGCTATACGTCGGACATCGCCTTCTTCCCGAACTGGAGCGGGGATGGCAAAACCATTCTGGTCCAGTCGAACGACGCGCTCAAGACCGTCAATCTGGAAACCGGCGTCGTCACCGACGTGCCGATCAACCTCACTTACCGCCTTGCCAAGCCGACCGGGCGCACCATCATTCACGTCGGCGCACTGGTCGATTCCGTCACCGACGCGACGCAGACGAACAAGGACATCGTCATCGACGGCAACCGGATCACCGCCATTCGCGATCATGATCCGGCCAGGAGCGACGCCACCGCCCGCTATGTCGACGCCAGCACCCTGACGGCCATTCCCGGCCTCATCGAATATCATTCCCATATCCAGAAGGATTTCGGTTCGAACCTGGAAAAGGCGTGGCTGGCCTATGGCATCACCACCGTGCGCGATCCAGGCACTCAGGTCTATGATGCGGTCGAGGATCGCGAGGCGGCGGAGGCAGGGGTGCGGATCAGCCCGCGCCTCTATACTGGCGGCCCGCTGCTTGAATGGCAGCGTGTCTATTACAAGATGGGCATTGCCGTCTCCAGCCCCGCCCATCTGGAGCGCGAACTGGGCCGCGCCCGCGCGCTCAGATATGATATTCAGAAAAGCTATGTGCGCATGCCCGACCTCTATCAGCGGCGCATCGTGGAGGCGGCGCACGCCATGGGCATTCCGGTGTCAGGCCATGAAATCTTCCCCGCCGCCTATTCTGGCGTGGATGGCACCGAACATATGGGTGCGACCAGCCGGCGCGGTTATTCGCCCAAACAGGGGCCGGGCGGCATGGCCTATGAGGACGTGATCCAGCTGTTCGGACAAAGCCGGCGGACGCTGACGCCGACCAATTTCGGCGCGCTGACCGGCTATCTGCAACGGCATCCCGACTATCGCAGTGATCCGCGCGTCAAGCTCTATCCCAGCTGGGCGCAGGAGAGCGTCACCCAGGATGATGATGCGATCGCCCGCATCGTCGGCCCGCTGCTCAAGGGGGGCCTTGCCTCCATGAAGAAGATGTATGACGCGGGCACGCAGGTCGTGGCCGGCACCGATACGATGATCGCGACCAACCTTCATGCGGAAATCGCGTCCTATGTCGATGGCGGCCTGACCCCGTTTCAGGCGTTGCAGACCGCAACGGTCAATTCCGCGCGCGCGCTTAATCTCGACGCCGGGACGCTCGAGCCGGGCAAACTGGCCGACATCGCGCTGATCGAAGGGGACCCGCGCGCCGACATCGCCAACACGTTCAAGGTGAAGACCGTGGTCGCCAATGGCGTCGTTCATCAGGTTTCAGACCTGATCGCCGCCGTGCAATAAGGGGATGAGCCGCCGGGATGCGCTGCGCACCCCGGCGGCTGATCGTCATGCCTTGAGGTCGAACCGGTCGGCGTTCATCACCTTCGTCCAGGCGCGGGCGAAATCGGCAACGAACTTGTCGCCAGCGTCGGACGCGGCATAGACTTCGGACAGCGCGCGCAGCTGCGAGTTGGAGCCGAACACCAGATCGGTGCGCGTGGCGGTCCACCGTTCCTCGTCGCTCGCCCGGTCGGTGCCGACGAACACCTCGTCGCCGCGATCGTCTACTTCCTTCCACGCCGTGCCCATGTCGAGCAGATTGACGAAGAAGTCGTTGGTCAGCTGCCCGGGCCGGTCGGTCAGAACGCCGTGCGACGTGCCGCCATGATTGGCGCCCAGGACGCGCAAACCGCCGACCAGCACGGTCATTTCCGGCGCGCTGAGGCCCAGCAGCTGCGCGCGATCGACCATCAGCTCTTCTGTCGGTACGTTGAAGCGCACCTGCAGATAGTTGCGGAATCCGTCCGCCTTGGGCTCCAGCGGTTCGAAACTGTGGGCGTCGGTCTGTTCGTCCGTCGCATCGCCCCGGCCTGAAGCGAAGGGCAGATGCAGGTCGTGCCCCGCGGCTTTTGCCGCCTGTTCGACCCCGACATTGCCGCCCAGCACGATCAGGTCGGCGATGCTGACGCGCCCGCCAAAATCGCGCTGGATGCCCTCATAGACAGCCAGCACCTTGGCCAGTTCGTCGGGCTCATTGGCGTCCCAGTCCTTTTGCGGGGACAGGCGGATGCGCGCGCCATTGGCGCCGCCGCGCTTGTCGGAATCGCGATAGGTCGCGGCCGACCCCCAGGCGGTCTTGACCAGCTGGCTGATGCTGAGGCCGCTATCGGCGATCTTGTCCTTCAGCGTTGCGACGTCGGCATCGCTCAGCACTGGCCCCGCCGGAACCGGGTCCTGCCAGATCAGATCCTCCTCCGGCACATCGGGGCCGAGATAGCGGACCTTGGGCCCCATGTCGCGATGGGTCAGCTTGAACCAGGCCCTGGCGAAGGCGTCGGCGAACTGGTCGGGATTGGCGTAAAAGCGCTCGGCGATCTTGCGATATTCGGGGTCCATCTTGAACGCCATGTCGGCGGTCGTCATCATCGTGGGCAACCGCTTGTCCGGGCTGTGCGCGCCGGGCGCCATATCCTCGGGCTTTTGGTTGATCGGTTGCCATTGCTGCGCGCCGGCCGGGCTTTTCACCAGCTCATAATCATAGTCCAGCAGCATGCGGAAATAGTTCATCGACCACTGGATCGGCGTCGGCGTCCAGGCGCCCTCTAGGCCGCTGGTGATGGTATGATCGCCGATGCCGGTTTCATGGCCGCTCTGCCAGCCAAGGCCCTGCTGCGCGATGTCCGCGCCTTCGGGCTCCGCGCCGACCAGGGATGCGTCGCCCGCGCCATGGCATTTGCCGAAGGTGTGGCCGCCCGCCGTCAGCGCCAGCGTCTCTTCATCGTTCATCGCCATGCGGGCGAATGTTTCGCGAATGTCGCGCGCAGACTGGAGCGGATCGGGCTTGCCGCCCGGACCTTCGGGATTGACGTAGATGAGGCCCATCTGGATCGCAGCCAGCGGGTTTTCCAGCGCGCGACCCTCTTCCTCGTCGATGCGCGTCAGATTGCCTTCCTGGCCGACCCAAAATTCTTCCGTGCCCCAGTAAATATCCTTTTCCGGCTCGAATATGTCCGCGCGTCCGCCGCCAAAGCCGAACACCGGCCCGCCCATTGATTCAATGGCGACATTGCCCGCCAGGATCATGAGGTCAGCCCAGCTCAGCTTGCGGCCATATTTCTGTTTGATCGGCCAGAGCAGCCGGCGCGCCTTGTCCAGATTGGCGTTATCGGGCCAGCTGTTGAGCGGCGCGAAGCGCTGCGTGCCGGACGACGCGCCGCCGCGTCCGTCGCCGGTGCGATAGGTGCCCGCGCTATGCCACGCCATACGGATGAAAAAGGGACCATAATGGCCATAATCGGCCGGCCACCAGGGCTGGCTATCGGTCATCAGCGCGGTCAGGTCGCGCTTGACGGCAGCCAGGTCCAGCGTCTTGAATTCCGCGGCATAATCGAAATCATCACCCATCGGATCGCCGGTGCGACCCTGTTGATGGAGAATGTCGAGCGACAATTGGTTGGGCCACCAGTCGCGGTTCGTGCGACCCAGCAGGCTGCGCATCGCGGCCGGCTCCTTGCCCGGATCGCTCAGGGGGCTTCCACTTGTCCTTGCGTCCATGGATTGACTCCTCTCTCAATCGGCCGCTCAGGGGATGTCGCGGCGTTAGAACTATAAGCCCCCAGCCCCCGCGAAAGGAAATCGGAAAAACCGCTGACAGTGACAAGCGCAACCGAACAGCCGCTGCGACCGTTCGAGCCGATAGGGCGGCGATGTGCCCGCTCTGGTAAGGAAATCTTAGGATTGGGCGCTAAACTGTTAGGCAAGAAGGAAAGGGCGCATGCACCAGACGCTGGAGGACGCCCGCCTGCGCAAGCTGGCGAGCTTCCACATCCTCGATACGCCGCCGGAGCGGGATTTTGACGCGCTGACCGCGCTGGCGCGGCGGCTGCTCGACTGCCCGATCGCCTTGGTGTCGCTGGTGGATCAGGATCGGCAATGGTTCAAATCGGCGCAGGGTCTGGGCCAGGTGCGGGAAACGCCGCGCGATCAGGCCTTTTGCGCGCATACCATCCATCAGGACAATCTGCTGGTGATAGAGGACGCCAGCGCCGACCCGCGCTTCGCGCGCAACCCGCTCGTGGTGGGCAAGCCGCATATCCGTTTTTATGCCGGGGTCCCGTTGCGACCGCATCATGACGGGCATTCCGATATGCTTCCCGGGCTTGGCTCTCTCTGCGTCATCGATACGCAGCCGCGCGCGCTGTCGCATGAGGAACGGGACATTTTGCGCGATCTGGCCGCTGTCGCGGAATCGCTTCTGCGTGCCCATGCCACGGCGCAGGATGCGCACTATCTGGCGGAACTGGCTGAGGAGCGGGCGGACATATTGGACGGCCAGCATCGGCTCCTGCGTCAGGCGGAAAAACTGGCTGGCGTCGGGTCCTGGCGTGTGTCGCTGGATGATGGCGTGGTTCAATGGTCCGACCAGGTCTATGCCATCCATGGCTTGCCGATCGGGTCCACCCCGCCGCTGGAAGAGGCCCTTGCCTTTTATTCTCCGGAGGAGGCGCGGCTGATCGAAAAAAGGCTGCGCAAGGCCATGCGAACCGGGGAGGGGTTCGACTTCGAAACCGATCTGATTGCTGCTGATGGGCGGATGCGCCGGGTGCGCAGCATTGGCGAAGTCGAATTCCGGCATGACCGGCCCGCCGCTATCGTCGGCGTGTTTCAGGATGTCACCGAACGGCACCTGCGCGAGGAGGAATTACGTCACAGCGCAAGCACTGACAGCTTGAGCGGCCTGTCCAATCGCGCGAGCTTTGAAAAGCGTCTGGGCGAAACTCTGGCGCGGTTGAAGAGACGGGCGGAGCCTGTTGCGCTCCTGCTCATCGATCTGGACGGTTTCAAGGCGGTCAATGACAGTTTTGGCCATGCGGCCGGCGATGATATCCTGCGGGCAATGGCGGCGCGCATGCGCGAAGGCTGTATGGCCAACGCTTTTGCGGCGCGACTGGGCGGCGACGAATTTGCGTTGCTGGTCACCCGTCCGCGCGATTGTGCAGATCTGGAATCCTATGTCCAACGGGTTCTGGATCAGCTTCAGGTGTCCATCACGCAGGATGGCCAGACGCGGCGCGTATCCGCCACAGTCGGCGCGACACTCGCCGACGGCCCCGGCGTCACGCAACTGGACTTGATGCGGCGCGCCGATCTCGCCCTTTACCAGGCCAAACGCCATATGCGCGGCACAGGCAGGATATTCGGGTCCGACGCGCCGATCATACGCGACGGAGTCGCGCTTTCCTAGGCAGCGGGCGATACTGTCGACCACATTGCGGGACCGTCGGGCCGGTCACTTTGGGCTTCGTCGCTTCATATTTTTCGCGAGCAAGACGCTGATTTCCCCGAGCTTTTCGCTTGGCCCTTTCGCCGCGCCGAAAAGGGACGCTTGACAACAAGCATGATTTCTTTCCAAATAACGCAATCAAAGCCCAATATGTGGAATATTGGAAAAGGGAGGATGACTGGTGCGGTTGCGTTATGTGAAACTTGCTACGATTTCTTATGCGGCTCTGGCGGCGGTTGCGCCGCTTGCCGTCGCTGCACAGGATGTCGCCCCTCAAGCCACCCAGGATGATGACGTCGCCGACATCGTCGTCACCGGCATCCGCTCCAGCCTTCAGGGCGCGCTCAATGCGAAGCGCAATTCGCCAACCGTATTGGACGCGATCTCGGCGGAAGATATCGGTAAATTCCCTGACAAGAATGTCGGCGAAGCGTTGCAGCGCGTCACCGGCGTCCAGATCACCCGTTCCGACGGCGAAGGGTCGGGCGTCACCATCCGTGGTGCCGATCCCAGCCTGAACCGGGTCGAAATCAACGGCACCACCGCCCTGTCGACCACGGTCGGCGGCGGCCGCGACGTCGATTTCCGCGATCTGCCTTCCGAATTCGTCAATCGCGTGGAAGTGGTGAAGTCCGCCACTGCCGACATGACCGAAGGCGGCGTGGGCGGAACCGTGCGCATCATCACCCGTCGTCCGTTCGACAATGGCGGCAAGCCCTATCTCGCCGGATCGGCGCAGGCCATCTATGCCGATATCGGCGACCATATGGACCCGCGCCTGGCCCTGATCGGCAGCGACACCTTCGCCGACGGCACGATCGGCATCCTGGTGTCGGGCACGTTCGAAAACCGCAATGTCGAAAGCCATCAGGCCCGCACCACCGGCTGGGTCCAGCTGCGCGACCCCAATGGCGATCTTTATGACCTTAACGACGATGGCATGGGCGATTTCTTCCCGGACATTCCCCGCTATGTCATCAACCGCCTGGAAACCCGTCGCTATGCGCTGAACGGCATCCTGGAATGGCAGCCGAGCGATGACCTCAAAGCCTATTTCGAAGGCAACTGGACGCGGTCCAACCAGTCCGTCACCTCGCAATATCTGCAAACCGGCACCAGCGGCGGCATCGTCGATACTGAAAACACCATCATCGGGCCGGACAATACGGTCCAGCATCTGGAAATGACCAATAATCCCGCACTGGCACAGACCAGCCAGCTGGGCGTTTCCTACCGCAACATTCTGGGCGACATTCGCCGCACCACCTATAATCTGGCGCTGGGCGCGGAATGGACGACCGGCAATCTGACGCTGACGCCGAAAATCTCCTATTCCAAGGCCAAGGCCTATAATAACGAGATCAACGCGACCGCCGCCGTCACCGGCATGGACAGCCTGATCGTCGATTATGCCAATGGCCAGAATGCGCCCAACATCATCCTGCCCAATGATCCCACCACCCGTGCGGGGATCAACCAGCTGACCGTCCTGCGCCGCCCGCGCTATGACGATCAGTCGGAGAAAATGGCCAAGCTGGACGCGGAATATAAGCCCGACGGCGGCTTTCTGACGTCGATCAAGATCGGCGGTCAGTTTCGCGATCTCAAGGTCACGAGCAAATTCTTCAATCGTTCGACCGTGCTCAACGGGTTTTCCGATCCCGCCGTCCAGCAGCAGATCGACAATGCGGTCGGCTTTGCATCGCTGGGTACCGCGCCCTTCTTCCACACCGGTGATCTGGGCTTTAGCGACGGCTATCGCCGCTGGCTCAACATGACGCAGGGCGTGGCCGACGCGATCGGCGTGCCCGATCCGTTCGAAGCCAATGGCTGCCCGACGCGTCCGGGCGGCACGTGCCAGGTGTTCACTGACACGTGGGAAGTGGGTGAAAAGAACTTGGCCGGCTATGCGCAGGCCGCCTTCGCCTTTGATGTCGGCGCGGTGCCGGTCACGGGCGTCATCGGCGCGCGCGTCGTCAATACCAAGGTCGACACGTCGGGCTATCTGAGCCAGGGCGGCATCGTCTCTCCGGTCGCCTATGACAGCAAGAACACCGAATTCCTGCCCTCGCTCAATATGAAGGCGGAGCTTATTCCCAACAAGCTGATGGCGCGCGTCACGGCGACCGAAGTCATGGCGCGCCCGCTGCCGCAGCAGCTTGCGCCGCGCTTCACGCTGGATGTGGTGGGCCTCACCGGATCGCGCGGCAATCCGGGGCTCCAGCCCTTCCGCGCGCGCCAATATGATGCGGGCCTGGAATATTATATCAACCGCACCAGCTTTGCGTCGGTGACCTATTTCCGCAAGGAAATCAGCAGCTTCATTCAGAACACGACGGAGGATTATACGGATCCGGCGACGGACGTCACCTATACCATCACCGTGCCCACCAACGGCACGCAGAAGGTGACGATCAACGGCGTGGAAGCCGGCGCGCAGCTTGCGTTCGACTTCCTCGACGTCCCTGTGCTCAAGCAGATGGGCGTCATCGCCAACTACACCTATTCCAAGGATAGCGGCTATGAAGGCGTGGATCGCTTCACCGGCGACTCCCTGCCGTTCCAGGGCCTCTCGCGCCACAGCTACAATCTGTCGGCCTATTATGAAGATGATGTGGTCAGCCTGCGCGGCGCCTATAACTGGCGGTCCAAATATCTGATCAACGCCGCCGGTCGCGGCGGCAACCCGGAATTTGGCGAAGCCTATGGCCAGCTCGACGCGTCGCTCAACATCACGGTGATGCCCGGCGTCGCTTTCTTCCTTGAAGGGGTCAACCTGCTCGACGCCACGCGCAAGGAGAATGCGAACAGCGTCTATCGCCGCACGATCATCGAAACCTTCGGTCGCCGTGTCTATGGCGGTGTCCGCCTGAAACTGTGATCGGGACCGGCCTTTCGCGCCGAACACTGCTCGCCGCGCTGGCATCCACGCCAGTCGCGGCGCGCGCTGCCCGCAAGATGCTCTATCGGGATGATTTCTCCCACGGTCTGGATCAGTGGCAACTGGAAGCCGCGTCTCCTCAGGCCCGCGTGTCTGCCGCGCAGGGCGTGCTCGACATCGACACGCCCGCCGGCCTAACTCTCTGGTTTCGCCAGCCGCTAAAAGGACCGGTCGCGATCGCCTATGACGTGCGCGCGGTGCAGGCCGGTGGACCGCAGGACGCGGTTAGCGACGTCAACGCCTTCTGGATGGCGCAGGACCCCGCCGTGCCGGGCGGGTCGGCGCTCGCCGCCCGCCGCACCGGCGTGTTTGAAGACTATGACAGCCTGCGCACCTATTATGTGGGCATCGGCGGCAATCGGAACAGCACCACGCGGATGCGTCGTTATGTCGGCCGCGCCGGTGATCGGCCGCTGCTGCCCGTGCACGATCGGACCGATCCGGCCGCGATGCTCACGCCCAATCGCTGGTTCCATCTGCGTCTGATCGCGGATGGCGCCCATATCGCGGTGGAGCGTGACGGGGAAACCCTCTTCGCCATGACGGACCGGCATCCCTATCGCAGCGGCCATTTTGGCGTGCGCACCACCCAAAGCCATATCCAGCTACGTAAATTCTCGATCACCCGGCTCTGAAGACCGGCATAGGAGGGGACAATGACCAGCATTTTGACCATCGGCCGCCGCGACATGCTGCGCGCCAGCCTGATGGGCAGCGCCGCCGCGCTGATCCCCTCCGCTGCCCGCGCCGCATCGACGATGCCGCGCAGCACGCCGGTCCGTTGGATCGACGGCGAAGCGCCCACGCTCAGCCTTGGCCCGACCTTCGGCGTGCCCTGGCCGCGCGGGGCCGTGAAGCCGGGCGCGCCACTGGCGGTGCGCGGCGACGGCAAGCCGCTCCCGTCCCAGCACTGGACGCTCGCCACCTGGCCCGACGGGTCGCTCAAATGGTCGGCGCATGCGCTGCCCGCCGGCATGGACCAGCCCGCGACCCTGGACGTCGCACCCGGCCGGCCCACGGCGCCGAAGGCGGGCGTCATGGTCCGCGAACAGGCGGACATGGTCGAAATCGTCAGCGGCGCGACACGCTGGCGGATCCCGCGCAGCGGTGCGGTTGCGATCGCCGGTGCCTGGGCGGGCGATCGGAAAGTGATGGGGCCGCTCACGCTCGTCGCGAGTATTGATGACGCACCCGAAAACGGCCGCCGCACCCAGCTGACCGGCCGGATCGACCGGGTGACGGTCGAACAAAAAGGCCCGGTGCGCGCGGTTGTCAGGATAGAGGGTATTCATGCAGGGGCGGGGCGCAGCCTGCTGCCCTTCACCGTGCGGCTTTATGCCTATGCCGGCGGCGATCATCTGCGCATCGTCCACAGTTTCATCTTCGACGGCGATCCGGAAAAGGATTTTGTCAGCAGCCTGGGCCTTGTCGCCGCCGTGCCGATGGCCGGCGCGCCGCATGACCGCCATGTCCGCCTCGCCACCACGCAGGGGCATCTCTTTTCCGAAGCCGTCCGCCCGCTTACCGGTCTGCGCCGTGATCCGGGAGAGGCGGCACGCGCGGCGCAGATCGCGGGTCGCGCCGTGCCGATGGACGCGATGGCCGACAGCGTCCGCCCCCTGCTGGATCGCATCCCGACGTGGAGCGATTTCAGCCTAAGCCAGCTCAGCGCCGACGGTTTCGCCATCGTCAAGCGCACGCAGGCCGGCCATGCCTGGGTCGACGCCACGGCCGGGACCCGCGCGCTTGGGCTTGGTTATGTCGGCTCGCCGATGGGCGGCGTGGCGCTCGCGGCCCGCTATTTCTGGCAGCGGCACCCGACCCAGATCGATATCAGCGATGCCGCATCCGACGAGGCGCGTCTGGCGCTCTGGCTGTGGTCGCCCGATGCACGTCCCATGGATATGCGCCCCTATCGCGGCGTGCTCGGCATGGAGGGTTATGATGCCCAGAATGAAGGGCTCGCCATCACCTATGAAGATTATGAGCCCGGCTGGGACAGCGCAACCGGCACTGCCCGCACCAGCGAACTGACGCTCTGGGCCTGCGCCGCCACGCCTGGCGCTGATCGGCTCGCCGCCATGGCGCAGGCCAACGCCGTGCCACCGCAACTGATGGTCGAACCGCAGCGCATCCATGCCGCGAATGTCTTTGGTCCCTGGGCGCTGCCCGACCGATCGACGCCGATGAAGGCGCGGATCGAGGACCAGATCACCAATCTCGCCGCCTTCTACGAAGCAGAGGTTGATCGTCGCCGCTGGTATGGCTTCTGGAATCATGGCGACGTCATGCACACCTATGACGCTGACCGGCACCAGTGGCGCTACGACATTGGCGGCTTTGCCTGGGACAATAGCGAATTGTCGCCCGACCTGTGGCTGTGGCTGAGCGTCCTGCGCACCGGCGATGCGGGCCTGTTCCGCTTCGCCGAGGCGATGACCCGCCATACGGGCGAGGTCGACGTCTATCATCTCGGCCGCTTCAAGGGATTGGGCACGCGTCATGGCGTCCAGCATTGGAGCGACAGCAGCAAGCAGCCGCGCATTTCCAACGCGATCTATCGGCGCATCTATTATTATCTGACCGGCGACGAACGGGTCGGGGACCTGATGCGCGACCTGCTACTGTCCGACCAGACGCTCGCCCATGTCGAAATCGGCCGCAAGGTGCCGGGCGCGGAACGCAAGACGTTGCCCGACGGCGTCATAGAGATGACCTTTGGCACCACCTGGTGCGCGGTCGCTTCCTCCTGGCTTGCCGAGTGGGAACGGACCGGCGAGCGAAAATGGCGCGACCGGCTGCTTGCCGGCATGACCAGCATCGGCGGCCTGCAATATGGCTGGCTGACCGGGACCGCGCCGTTCGACCTGTCGACTGGCCGCTTCCTGGGCAAGGGCGACAGCATATCGGTATCGCATCTCAATGCCGTGTTCGGCGCGCTCGAACTCAATGCCGAACTGCTCGACCTGCTTGATGTGCCTGCCTACCGCACGGCCTGGCTTGACTATTGCCGTTGGTTCAACGCCCCGCGCGCGCAATGGGAGGCGAAATTCCCCTTCCCTTATCGCGGCCGCAATCTGCGTGAAGGTCATTCTCGCCTGACCGCCTATCTGGCGCATGAGACGCGCGATCCAGCGATGGCGCGCCGCGCCTGGGAGGAGTTTTTCTCGGGCGAAGCGGGCCTTGGCCTGTCGCATGGCGATCCGCGCGTGACGCTGCAAGGACCGCAAATCCTTGGCCCCACGGTCGAATGGCCCCATGTCTCCACCAATGCCGCGGCCCAATGGGGGCTGGCGGCGATCGAAAATCTGGCGCTCATCCCCGATGCGCTGCCGGCCCAAGGCTGAAGAAGGATATCTCCATGAAAAGCGGCATCTCGCTCCTCGCGCTGGCGGCGCTCGCCTGGACCGGCGCTGCGGTGGCCAAGCCGGTGAAACAGTGGACCGACGCCACCACCGGGCATGAGATCGTCCAGATCACCGATGCGCCTGGCGGCGCGGCCAGCCTCTATTTCCACCAGAACAGCTATACGCCCCAGGGCGACAAGATGGTCATCTCGACGCCCGATGGCATCAGCGTCGTGACGCTGGCCGACTGGAGCGTGACGCCGCTGGTCAAGGGGCGCGACCTGCAACTGCTCTTTACCGGCCGCCGGACGCGCACGGCCTATTATGCCGGCCACCGTCGCGACGATGCAGGCGGGGCGACGACCATTTTCGCCGCCGACATCGACAGCGGCAAGACGCGGC
This sequence comes from Sphingobium soli, assembly GCF_020782245.1. GTDB lineage: Bacteria > Pseudomonadota > Alphaproteobacteria > Sphingomonadales > Sphingomonadaceae > Sphingobium > Sphingobium soli. The sequence goes on along the minus strand of NZ_JAJGNP010000008.1, from coordinate 64,364 downwards.
GCATCGCGACCGTGGCAAAGGGCTCGATCGGCTCGATCAATGCTGACGAAACCTTGCTGCTTGGCCAATGGGCGGCGAGCGACAAGCCGCTTCAGCCCGATGGCACGAAGAAGGGTGGCGAACCGGAAATCAAGCAGCAGTTCGGCCAGGCCAACTACGCCGCCACCGGCCCCGACGGCCAGCCGCTGACGTTCGCCGAAGCGAAGGAAGTGCGCCTCAATGAACGGCTGGAGGCGAAGATTCCGATGGAGATCTTCACCATCGACATTCGCACCGGCGAGCGGAAGGTGGTGGTCGCCTCGACCGACTGGCTCAACCATGTCCAATTCTCGCCCACCGATCCCGGCCTTATCATGTATTGCCACGAAGGTCCCTGGCACAAGGTCGATCGCATCTGGACCATCCGCACCGATGGCACGGGCAAGCAACTTGTCCACAAACGTTTCATGAACATGGAAATCGCCGGCCACGAATTTTTCTCGCCGGACGGAAAATGGATCTGGTACGATCTGCAGACGCCGCGCGGGGAGGTGTTCTGGCTCGCGGGCTATGAACTCGCGACCGGCCATCGCCGCTGGTATCATGTCGACCGCAATATGTGGTCGGTCCATTATAATCAGGCGCCCGATCTGCAACATTTCTCCGGCGATGGCGGTGACAGCGAAATGGTCGCCCATGCGCCCGACGGAAAATATCTCTATCTCTTCACACCCAAAGACATTCCCGACGTGGCGGGCATTCATGCCGACAATGCGGCCGATCTCGTCGCGCCCGGCACGTTCGACGCGGAAAAGATCGTCGATATGGCGCGCCATGACTATCGGTTGGAACCCAATATCACCTTCACGCCCGATGGCGCATGGATGATCTTCCGCTCCAACATGGACGGCAGCAACCAGGTCTATGCCGTCAGGGTGAAGAAATAGGCGCGGTCTTCATCCCCTGATCGGGGCGCAGGGGCGCGGCGCCAAGCCGCCGATCAGCGTATCGACCAGCGCGGCGGCAATTTCTTCCGCGCTGGACGGTCCGTTGGGATCGTGCCAGCGCGCCGGCCAGTTGAGCGCGCCGGCAATGGCAAAGGCGCTCATCTTGACGTCCACCGGCGCGATTGATCCGTCCGCGATGCCATCGGCGATCAGGGCGCGCAGCGTCCTGTCGATCTCGCTTTTGCGCGCACGGATTTCCGCTGCGCTTGGTGGCGAAAGCAGTTCATCGCCCGTCCGCACCATGCACCGGCCAAAATCATCCATGTTCGTACGCGCATAAGCGATCAAGAAGCGCCGCAACCTATCAATGCCCCGCCCTTCCTCGCTGCGCGCCTGATCGGCTGCGGCCCGCAGCGGCTCCAGCCCGCGCGTCACGCATTCGATCAACACCTGCTCCTTATTGCCGAGATAATGGTAGATGGTGGGCTTGCTGATCCCCAATGACGCCGCGACATCATCCAGCGATGTCGCATGATACCCCCGCGCATTGAACATGCGGACGGCCGCCGTCAGGACGGCGTCCCGCTTTTGCGCACGCTCCTGCGCCTTTTCCGCCCTTGTCCGAAACGGGGAAGCGGGCCTGTTGTCCATGTCTATCTGCACGTCTCGTCTCCGCCCTTCAGCTTGACAAAAAACGCATGAATAAGCAATATACTCACCAGTAGATTTATCGACGTCTCGACCGACGTCGCGCAGGAAGAGGACGCAAAATGGCACAGGATCCCATCGTCATCGCCGGCTATGCCCGCACCCCCATGGGCGGTTTTCAGGGCGCGCTGTCACCCTTGAAGGCAACCGATCTCGGCGCGGCCGCGGTCAAGGCAGCGATCGAGCGCGCCAAGCTCCCTGCCGATGCCGTCGATCGCATCTATATGGGCTGCGTCCTTCCCGCTGGCCTGGGTCAGGCGCCCGCGCGCCAGGCGGCGCTCGGCGCTGGCCTTGGCCTCAATACGGAGGCCACCACCGTCAACAAGATGTGCGGATCGGGCATGCAGGCCGCGATCATGGCGCATGAGGCGCTGGCGGCCGGCGCGGCGGACATCATCGTGGCGGGCGGCATGGAAAGCATGACCAACGCGCCTTATGCGCTGCCCAAGCATCGGGCCGGCGCGCGCATCGGCCATGACCGCATCATCGACACGATGATGATGGACGGGCTGGAGGACGCCTATGAACCGGGCAAGGCGATGGGCGTCTTTGCCGAAGAAGCCGTGCGCGACTATCAGTTCAGCCGCGCCGAGCAGGATGACTATGCGATCCGGTCGCTCTCCCGCGCCAGTGACGCGATTGCGTCGGGTGCGTTCGTGCGCGAAATCACCCCCGTGACTGTCTCCGGGCGTGGTGGCGACATGCTGATCGATACCGACGAGCAGCCCGGCAAGGCGAAGCCAGACAAAATTCCGTCGCTGCGGCCGGCTTTCGCCAAGGATGGCACGATCACCGCTGCCAATGCCTCCTCCATATCCGATGGTGCCGCCGCGCTGGTGATGACACGGCGCAGCGTCGCCGACCGGCTTGGTCTGCCGATCGTGGCGCAGGTCGTCGCGACCGCCGCCCATGCGCAGGAACCTTCCAAATTCACGACCGCGCCCGTCCCTGCGATGCGCAAGCTGCTCGACAAGGCGGGGTGGTCGATTGAGGATGTCGACCTGTTCGAAGTCAATGAAGCTTTCGCCGTCGTGGCCATGATCGCGGCGCGCGAACTGTCGATCCCGGCCGAAAAACTGAACGTCAACGGCGGTGCGACCGCGCTCGGCCATCCCATCGGCGCATCGGGCGCGCGCATCCTGACGACGTTGATTGCGGCGCTGCAAAATCGTGGGCTGAAGCGCGGCGTCGCAAGCCTGTGCATCGGCGGCGGCGAAGCCACCGCCATGGCTGTCGAGCTGGTCTGAACGGGGGGCGAAATCCATGGACATCAGAAATATGGCCGCCATCGTCACCGGCGGCGCATCAGGTCTCGGCAAGGCGACAGCCGCGATGCTGGCCGCCAATGGCGCGAAGGTTGCCATTCTTGATCTGAACGAGGAGGCGGCGAACGCCGCCGCGCAAGAGATGGGCGCCATCGCCTTCGCGCTCAATGTCGCGGAAGACGCCGCCGTCGCCGCCGCGCTTGATGAGGCCGAAAAGGCGCATGGCGTCGCGCGCATTCTCGTCAACTGTGCGGGCATCGCGCCTGCCAGCAAGACGGTGGGCAAGGAAAACGCGCCTCATTCGCTCGACCTCTTTCGCCGCACCATCGAGGTCAATCTGATCGGCAGCTTCAACCTCATGTCGAAATTCGCTGCGCGCGCCGCCGCTGTTGACGATGTGGCGGGTGAACGTGCCGTCATCGTCAACACAGCGTCGGTCGCGGCCTATGACGGTCAGATCGGCCAGGCCGCCTATGCCGCGTCCAAGGGGGGCGTGGTCGGCATGACATTGCCGGTCGCGCGCGATCTTGCGCAGCACCATATCCGCGTCATGACCATTGCCCCCGGCATTTTTCGCACGCCGATGGTGGAAGGCTTCCCGCAGCATGTGCAGGATGCATTGGGCGCGCAGGTGCCGCACCCCAGCCGCCTGGGCGCCCCCGACGAATATGCGCAACTGGTCGAATCCATCATCCGCAATCCGATGCTGAACGGCGAAGTCATACGCCTCGACGGCGCGATCCGGATGCCGCCGCGCTGATCGTCTACCCCAGTCCGCCAAGCTCCTGACGAACAGGCGCATAAAGATATTGCTTGGAAGCTGATAGAAACGATACGCATGATGCGTGTTGCCGTCGCCAGAAGACAGAAATAGAGGCGGGCAAGGAAAGATCGGGGGCATCGGGCGCATCGATGCATAGGCGCGTCCTGCTGGCCCCCGCGCATTACCGGCGCGTTCGGCGTCCCGGTGCAGGAGAAGGGAGAGGGGATAGTGAAAATCGCGATCGTGCGGGAGCAGGCGGAGGGCGAACGCCGGGTCGCCGCCACGCCGGAGACGGTGAAAAAATTCAAGGCGCTGGGCGCGGACGTCGCCATCGAAGCTGGCGCGGGGCTTACCGCCTCGATCGCCGACGCTGATTATGCTGCCGCTGGCGCGACTGTTGCTGATCGCGCCGCCACGGTCGGGGGGGCCGACATTCTGTTGGGCGTGCAGGGGCCATCGCCCGACAGCCTGATAGGTGCCAAGCCGGGCGCGTGGATCGTCGCCGGCCTCAACCCCTTTGGGGATCGCGCGCGCGTCGATGCCTATGCCGCGGCGGGCTATGAAGCGCTGGCGATGGAATTCATGCCCCGCATCACCCGCGCGCAGTCGATGGATATTCTCTCCTCGCAATCGAACCTGTCGGGGTACAAGGCTGTGCTCGACGCGGCGGCCGAATATGGCCGCGCCTTTCCGATGATGATGACGGCGGCCGGCACCGTGTCCGCCGCCAAGGTCTTCGTCATGGGCGTGGGCGTTGCGGGGCTTCAGGCCATCGCCACCGCCAAACGACTGGGCGCGCAGGTCAGCGCCACCGACGTGCGCGCCGCAACCAGGGAGCAGATCGAATCCCTGGGAGCCAAGGCGATTTTCGTCGAAAAGGTCGCGGGGATAGAGGGCGAAGGCAGCGGCGGCTACGCCACCGAAATGTCGGAGGACTATAAGGCCGCGCAGGCCGAACTCGTGTCCGGCCATATCGCCAAGCAGGACATCGTCATCACCACCGCGCTGATCCCGGGCCGTCCCGCGCCGCGCCTCATCTCCGACGCCCAGATCGCGACGATGAAACCGGGCAGCGTCATTGTCGACCTGGCGGTCGAACAGGGCGGCAATGTCGAAGGCGCGGTTGCTGGCGAAGTGGCCGAACGTCACGGCGTCAAGATCGTCGGCCACCGCAACGTCCCCTCGCGCCTTGCCGCCGACACCTCCGCCCTGTTTGCGCGCAACCTCTATAATTTCCTGTCCGCCTTCTGGGACAAGGAAAGGAACGCGCCGGTGCTGGACGAGGAAATCGGCAATGCCATCCGCCTGACGCAGGGTGGCAAGGTCGTCAACGAACGTTTGCTGGGCTGACGCTCATTTGGGCGCGGCCGGCCATCAGGTCCGGACCGCGTGATACCGCCCTGCCTCGGACAGGGTGAACGGGGAGTAGGAACGATGGACTTCATCTCCATCCTGTCGATTTTCGTGCTGGCATGTTTCGTCGGCTATTATGTGGTCTGGTCGGTGACGCCGGCGCTGCACACGCCGCTGATGGCGGTTACCAACGCCATTTCTTCCGTCATCATCGTCGGCGCGCTGGTCGCGTCGGCCGAAGCGGGCAGCGCGGCGGCCAAATATCTGGGCCTGCTCGCGGTCGTCTTTGCCTCGGTCAACATCTTCGGCGGCTTTGCCGTTACCGAACGCATGCTCGCCATGTACAAGAAGAAGGAGCGCAAGTGATGCACGAGCTTGCTCCCGTCTCGCCCTTCGTCGCCCTCGCCTATCTGATTGCGGGCGTCCTCTTCATCTTGGCGCTGCGCGGCCTGTCCAGCCCGGCGACCAGCCGGCGCGGCAACCGCATGGGCATGATCGGCATGGCCATCGCGGTCGTGACGACGCTCTACACCCATGACATTGCCAGCCTGCCGGAAATCATCGGCGCTATCCTGATTGGCGGCGGCATCGGCTTCGTCATCGCTCGCCGTATCGCCATGACCGCGATGCCGCAGCTGGTCGCGGCCTTCCATAGCCTCGTCGGGCTCGCCGCGGTGCTGGTGGGCGCGGCCGCCTATCTCAATCCGGGGGCTTTTGGCATCCTCGACACGCTGACCGGCCAGATCCATCAGGCCAGCCGGGTGGAAATGGGCCTGGGCGTCGCGATCGGCGCGATCACCTTTTCCGGGTCGATCATCGCCTTCCTGAAACTCAATGGCAATATGTCGGGCAAGCCGATCATGCTGCCTGCGCGCCACCTCATCAACCTTGGCACGCTGGCGGCGATCCTGGGCCTTGTCGCCTATTTCGTGACCGACCAGAGCCCATGGGTCTTCTGGACCGTGACGGCGCTCAGCTTCGTCATCGGCTTCCTGCTTATCATTCCCATCGGCGGCGCGGACATGCCCGTCGTCGTGTCGATGCTCAACAGCTATTCGGGCTGGGCCGCCGCCGCCATGGGCTTCACGCTGGGCAACAGCGCGATGATCATCACCGGCGCGCTCGTGGGATCGTCGGGCGCGATCCTGAGCTACATCATGTGCAAGGCGATGAACCGCAGCTTCCTCAGCGTCATTGCGGGCGGCTTCGGCGCGGAAAGCGGCGGCGCGTCGGGCGGCGCGGCAGCGGTGGACCGCCCCTACAAGCGCGGCAGCGCGGAGGATGCCGCCTTCCTGATGAGCCAGGCGGACAGCGTCATCATCGTGCCGGGCTATGGCATGGCCGTCAGCCAGGCGCAGCATGCGCTGCGCGAAATGGGCGACATGCTCAAGAAGGCAGGCGTCAGCGTCAAATATGCGATCCACCCCGTTGCGGGACGCATGCCCGGCCACATGAACGTGCTGCTGGCCGAAGCCAATGTCCCCTATGACGAAGTGTTCGAACTGGAGGATATCAACAGCGAATTCGGTCAGGCCGACGTCGCCTTCGTCATCGGCGCGAACGACGTCACCAACCCAGCGGCCAAGACCGACAAGACATCGCCCATCTACGGCATGCCGATCCTAGACGTCGCCAATGCCAAATCAGTGCTGTTCGTGAAGCGCTCCATGGGCGGCGCAGGCTATGCCGGCGTCGACAATGAAGTCTTCTACATGGACAACACCATGATGCTGCTGGCCGACGCCAAGAAAATGGTGGAGGAAATCGTCAAGTCGCTGGATTGATCGGCGCGTCGCTGGCCGGGGCGGGGGGACTCGATCCGGCCAGCGCCTTGCGCTCCTGCCGCGCGACGACGGCGGTGACGGTCAGGTTGGCGCTGGCGCTGGCGACCGTGCGCGTCATGTCCAGCAGCCGGTCGAACGGCAGGACAAAGCCCACCACCAGCGCCGTCTGTTCAGGCGCCACCCCCACTGCCGACAGCACCGCCGCCAGCATGAACAGCGAAGCGGACGGAATGGGTGCGGTGCCGAAGGCGGCGAGCGACCCGGTGAGCAGCATGATCGCCAGCATCGTCCCGTCCGCCCGCACTCCCAGCGCCTGCAGGCTGAAGACGCTGAGCAGCCCGACATACATGGCCGTTCCGTCCTTGCCGATGCTTGCGCCGATCGGCAGCACGGTGGAGGCGACGGCCGGCTCGATCGCCAGATCCTCCTGCGCGACGCGCAGGGCGACGGGCAGGGTGGCCGCCGAGGATGCGGTGGAAAAGGCGACCAGCAACGGGTCCACCGCCGCGCGGAAAAAGCGCCGGATCGACAATCGTGCGGCCAGCCGGATCAGCGGCAAATGCACCATCAGGATCTGCGCCGCCACCCCCAGCACGACGCACAGCGCCAGCCAGCCGATATTGGTGAACACCGCAATGCCATTGTCCGCCACCGCCTGCGCGATCAGCGCCAGCACGCCAAAGGGCGTCACCTCCATCACGATCCGCACCAGGTGAAACAGCACGCGGCTCGCTGAATCCAGTACGCCCGCCATCGGCCGTCCGTCCTCGCCCGCCAGGATGACGCCGAACCCGAACAGCATCGCAAAGAAGATGATCGCCAGCATGTCGCCTTCGACCAGCGCTGCAACGATATTGACCGGTACGATGCCGATCAGCTGATCATGCACCGACTTAGCCTCGCCCAGCGCATGGGGCGCTGCCCCACCCAGCGCCGCGCCGCCGCCCGGGTCGATGATGAGGCCCAGCGCCATGCCGATCGACACTGCGCAAGCCGTGGTCGCCGCGAACAGCAGCACCGTGCGGCCGCCCACAGCGCCCAGCCGCCGGGGATCGCCCAAAGCGGTCACGCCCGATGCGATGGACACGAACACGATCGGCACGACCAGCATCCGGATCAGCCGCACGAACAATTCGCCGATGAAAGCGATCCATGGCGCGGCCATTGGCCAGAACAGCCCGATCGCAACGCCCAGGACCAGCCCGCCGACCACTCGCTGCCACAGCGGAATGGCAAACCAGCGGCGCGCTGGCCCCATGGTCAAAGGCCGCCCCAGAAGCCCGGCTGGGCCGGTAACAGATAGCCCTTGTCGCCCGCGAAGCCGCCCGCCCGATCGGTCGCCAGCCATAATGGTCCGTCCAGATCGACGAAGTCGCTCTGCGCCGCGATCGCCCAGGCCGGGGCGATCGACAGCGATGAACAGATCATGCAACCGGTCATCACGCCCAGTCCGCGCGCCCGCGCCGCTTCCGCCAGCGCCAGGGCGGCGGTCAGCCCGCCGGCCTTGTCCAGCTTGATGTTCACCACGCCATAGCCATCGGGCAAGCTGTCGAGATCGGCTGCGACATGCACGGACTCGTCCGCCGCGATGGGGATGACGGACGCATAGCCGCGCAGCGTATCATCCTCGCCCGCCGGCAATGGCTGTTCCAGCAGGTCGATGCGCAATTCCCGCGCCAGCGCCTGCATGGCCTCGACATGCGCGATGCTCCAGCTCTCATTGGGATCGACGATCAGGCGCGGATCAGGCGCGGCGGCCCGCACCGCCCGCAATTGCGCGACCGGGTCGCTGGCGTCCACCTTGACCTTGATAAGCGGCACGTCAGCAAGCGCCGCCGCCGCCAGCCCCATCTTGTCCGGCGTGTCGAGCCCGACCGTCATCGCCGTGGCGATCGGCTGCAACGGCGTCGCGATCCCGGCTGCCGCCGCGAAATCCCGCCCTTCAAGCCGCAATTCCAGGTCCCACAGCGCGCAATCCACCGCATTGCGCGCCGCACCCGCCGGGAGGATTTCCAGCAGCCCGCGCCGGTTCACGCCCCCCTCGATCGCGGTGCGCACGGCTTCGATTTCGGCGATGCTGTCCGCGACGCTTTCGCCATAGCGCGGGTAGGGGACGCTTTCACCGCGCCCCTCAATCTCCCCTTGCGCGATCGTCACGGTGACGACATCGGCCGCCGTCTTGACGCCGCGCGATATGCGAAAGGGGGTGGCGAGCGGGAATGTCTCGCCCGTGACGGTCAATGAACGGGGCATGGGGATCAGATCGTCTCCGTGGCGGCGGCGGGCGCATCCATGGCTAACAGCAAATCGACCATCGCGTCGACACCCATGCGATAGGGGTCGCAGCAGGGCAGGCCCATATTGTCGGCGGTGCGGGCGCACAGTTCCGCCGCCGCGTGTTCGTCCATCGCCGACGTGTTGAGCGCGATGCCCACCGCGCGCACATCCGGGTTGGTCAACCGCGCCGCGCGCAGGTTCGCTTCCAGACAGTCGTCCAGCGATGGCGGCTGATAATGGGGCAATCCGCGCATCGTGCGGCGCATCGGATCATGGCACAGCACCAGTGCGTCGGGCTGCGCGCCGTGGATCAGGCCGGTCGACACGCCCGCGAAAGACGGGTGGAACAGCGATCCTTGCCCTTCGATCAGGTCCCAGCCGCCATCATGGCGATCGGGCGAAATCTGCTCGACCGCGCCGGAAATGAAATCGGCCACCACCGCGTCAAGCGGCACGCCGTCGCCCGCGATCAGTATGCCGGTCTGGCCCGTCGCACGGAAATCGGCCTTGACCCCGCGCGCTTGCAAAGCCCGGGTCAGGCACAAGGTCGTATACATTTTGCCGACCGAACAATCGGTGCCGACGGTCAGCAGCCGCTTGCCCGCACGCCGCTTGCCGGTGCCCACCGGAATATCGGGCCGGGGATCGCGCACATCGTGCAGCGTCCGGCCCAGCCGCGCCGCCGCTTCGACCAGTCGCGGCTCGTCCTTCAACCGCTGGTGCAGGCCTGACGCGATATCCAGCCCGGCCTCCATGGCCGCGAGCGCGTCATCGACCAGATCGCTGCCCAGCCGCCCGCCCGCATTGGCAATGCCCAGCACCAGCGTCCGCGCGCCCGTCGTATGGGCCTGCGCAAAATCCATGCGCGGCAGATTCAGCGTCAGTCCACAATCGTCATGGCGATATTCGCCAACGCAGATGTCGGGCCGGAACACCGCCAGACCCCGCGATGTCTTGATGCCGATCTCGTCATTGCTGTGGCCGAGGTAGAGGAGATAGGGCGTCGCAATCATGGATGGAGGAACCTGCTTGAATATGGGATCGCGACCTTATCGCCCGTCCGTGCCGTTCCCCAATATCCATGGCCGCATAGCCTATAGCCTTTTGCTATAGGCTCTCGATAACCTCCGACAATAGCGTCAGGAATTCCGACGCCGTCCTGGATGGTGGCCGGTTCTGCAAATAGACCGCATTGATGTCGAAGGTGATCGCCGGTTGCAGCGGCCGGTTGGACAGGCCCGGTGATACGCTGGCATGGGCGGTGAAATTGTCCACGATGGCCATGCCCACGCCCGCCCGCACCAGCGCGGCGGCGATATAATAGGTCCGCGCCGACACGACCTCGTTCAACTCGACATCCTGCCGCTTCAGTTCGCTCGATAGGACTCGGCCGATTGGCCCGCTTTGCACCGGACTGATGAATTTATGCTCGCGCAATTCCTCCAGATGCAGCCGGCTGGGCGCGTCGGGCATATCCTCCTCACGATAGAGCACGACCAATTCGCCTTCACCCACGACCTGATGCGCAACCGGGGCCGACAGCGGGACTTCGAAACTGATCGCGATATCGGTTTCGCGCTCGTATAATTTGCGTACCATTTCATCATGATGCAACGTCTGCAGGTCGAACATGATGTCTTCATGCCCGCGCAGGAACCGCGCGACCGCATCGGGAATGGCGCCCAGGCCAAGGGAGGGCAGGGCCGATATCCGCAGCAGCCCGCCGCGGCCATGCCGCATATTCTGCGTCGCCTGCCGCAGCGATCGCACGCGCTCCTGTATGTCGGCCACTTCGTCGAACAAGGTCCGCGCGTCCTGCGTGGGGATCAGCCGCCCCTTGGCCCGCTCGAACAGGGGCAGGCCGATGGAGCGTTCGGCATGGCGCAGCACCTTGGTCACGGCGGGTTGCGACACGTTAAGCGCGCGCGCCGCCGCACTGACCGTGCCGTGCAGATAGACGGCGTGGAAAATCTCGATCTGGCGCAGGTTCATGGCTTCACTTTCTTCGGCTGCCGCCTGTCCGTCCGGCGCGACGATCCGGGTGCACCGCCCCGCTATGCCATTTGGTTATGGCGTGTGCAACAGACCCGCTCTGGACGGGTGGGATACAGACGGCCCATGGTGCGGATTTGCGTCGTTCAGTCGAGGACCCTTGCCCATGCCGCTTCTTCCCGCTCGCCGCCGCGTCCGCCAGGCGGCCCGCGCCCTGCTGCTGTCCGGCAGCATCCTGCTTCTTCCTGCAGCCACCGCCGACAAACCCGCCAGCGCATCTGGCGCGGACAACGCTGATGTTCTCATCACCGGTGGCACAATCTATGATGGCGGGACGGGCAAGCCCTATGTCGGTGACATCGCGCTGAAAGGCGACCGGATCGTCTATGTCGGCCGCTCTGCCCCGATGAAGGCGGCGCAGCGGATCGACGCCAAGGGGATGATCGTCGCGCCCGGCTTCATCGACGCCCACACCCATGCCGACGGCTTTTTGCGGTCATCCGATGCGGCGGAGCGGGTCAATCCCGCCTGGCTCGACCAGGGGGTCAGCACGGTGGTGATCGGCGTCGATGGCTATGGCACGCCGGACGTCGGCGACGACGCGGCCAAGATCCAGGCGTCGGGTGTCGGTACCAACTTCATCCCCTTCGTCGGCTTCGGCGCGGTGCGGCAGCGCGTTCTGGGTCAGGACGCCCGCGCACCCAATGCACAGGAACTGGGCGCCATGAAGAGTCTGGTGGCCAAGGGCATGTGCGAAGGCGCGACCGGTTTTTCCGCCGGCCTCTTCTACGCGCCGCAAAGTTTCGCCAAGACCGACGAGGTGATCGCCGTCGCGCGCGAAGCTGCGATCCGCGGCGGCCTCTACGACACGCATCAGCGCGATGAATCCAGCTATTCCATCGGGCTGCTCGGTTCGGTCCGCGAAGCGATCGAGATTGGCAAGCAAGCGGGCATGCCAGTGCACTTCGCGCATTTAAAGGCGCTGGGCGTGGACGTGCAGGGGGAGGCCCCTGCCGTGATCGCCGAAATCGACGCTGCCCGCAAAGCGGGGCAGAACGTGACCGCAGATCAATATCCCTGGCTCGCCTCCGGCTCCAGCCTTGATGCGTCGCTCCTGCCGCGCTGGGCGGTCGATGGCGGCGGGGACGCGCTGTTGAAGCGGCTGGACGATCCGACGACGCTGGTCCGCATCCGGCAGGAAATGTCCGAAAATATGCGCCGGCGCGGGGGTGCCAAATCCCTGCTGCTGATCGCGCAGGGCTTTCCCTGGACCGGCAAGACGCTGGAGGAGGTCGCGACGCAATGGCAGCTTGATCCCAGGGACGCCGCGCTCCGCATCATCCGCCAGAGTATAGAAAAGGATAAGGGTCGGGGCACTGCGGTTGCGTCATTCAACATGGCGCAGGCCGATGTCGATCTGTTGATGCGCCAGCCCTGGATAGTGACATCGTCCGACGGTTCGAACGGCCATCCCCGCATGTTCGCAACCTTCCCGGAAAAATATGTTCGCTATGTGCGGGAGCGCAAGGTGATCGACCTAGGCACCTTCGTACGGCAATCGACCGGGCGCACGGCCGACATTTATAACATCGACCATCGCGGTTACCTGCGGCCTGGCTATTATGCCGATGTCGTGGTGATCGATCCTGCGCGCTATGCGCCCCGCGCCGACTATATGCACCCGCGCGAACTCAGCGTCGGCGTCGCCAAATTGTTCGTTAACGGCACGCTCGCCGTGAGTGACAGCCAGACGACCGGCGCCACACCCGGCCGCGCGCTGCTCCGCCCCACGCCGGCCCACTGTCCGCCGGCGTGAGGCTATCCTATAATTAGGTAGCTAACTAACCATTTGGGCATAGCGCGCAGTTGTCGCTATCACTGTCGCGTTCACCGATGCCGGGCAAAGAGAAAGGGCGAGGAACCGGTGGTTCCCCGCCCTTTCTCTTTGAACTCTGATGCTCTTAATTGGTCTTGAACCGCACCCCGATGCGGAAGGCCCGGCCCAGCAGGTCGCTATAGGTCGAATTGGCCGACAGCCCCGTTTCTGGCAGCAGGATCGGGTTGGTATCAAACAGGTTGGTGACGTTCAGGAAGAACTGCCCGTCCGCGCCGCCGACATTGATCTTCGCCGTGAAGTTGAGGTCGGTATAGAATGTCCCGTCGATATGATTGCTGTTGATCGTCGGGTTGGTCGCCGTGCTGGTCGGACAGTTGGTGGTGCACACGATATAGGTGTTGTTGTAGGTGCCCGAACTCACCCCGCGCCCGACCGCCGTGACCGAATAGGTTGGCGTGTCGAATGTCGCCGACATGCGGAAGATCCAGTCCGGGGTGCTCGACTGCCCGCTATTCTGGCCAACGGTGTCGACCGGCACGGAAATGCCGTTGTCGACGGTATTTTCCAGATAGTTGGTTGCTGTCCCGCGCAGCGTCAGGTTGCTCGAACTGCCGTTGAAGATCTTGTCGAGCGGCACGCGATAGCTCGCTTCATAGTCGATCCCGCGCACCTTCACCCGGGCGAAGTTGAAGGGGCTTGCCGACACGAAATAGTCGCGTACCCCTTCGGGGTCGGGCACGATCGCCGCGCAGAAGCTCTGGAAGCCTTCGGTGCAGCGCTGGGCGATGTCGTCGGCGTAGAACTGGCTGATCGCATCCGACACCTTGGTGCGGAACCAGTCGACCGAGAAGGAGAAGCCGGGCAGGAATCGCGGCTGGAGCACCGCGCCCAACGTCAGCGTGTCGGCCTTTTCCGGGTCGAGGTTCAGATTGCCCGTGGTCAGTTCGCGGAATGTCGCGCCGGCATATTGTCCCACCGCCGTATTGGTGGCGAAGGTGTTGGTGCGCGACGTGCCCGACTGGAACAGTTCGTTGAGGTTGGGTGCGCGAATGTCGCGCGACCTTGTGCCGCGCAGGCGGATATCCTCGATCGGCTGCCAGGTCAGGCCCGCCTTCCACGTGGTCACATAACCCGACGTCGAATAGTCGGTCGCGCGCACCGCGCCATTAAATTCCGCGCCCAGGCCAAGCGGGATCAGCGTTTCCAGATAGGCTTCCTTGACATTGTAGCTGCCGAAGGTCGGACGGAAATTGCCAACCGACCAGCCGGAGCTGAACTCGGGCGGGACGAATCCTGACACTTCTTCCTTGCGATATTCGCCGCCTATCGCGACGCTGACATCGCCGGCCCAGGTGGCGAACGGCGTGACCGACAGGTTGGCGCCCGCGACCGTCTGCTTGAACCGCTGGTTGCGATAGGGATCGCCCATGATCCAGTCGACCGCCGCCGGATTGGCGACACCGATGCCCAGGCGATTGAGCGGAATGCAGCCATTGCCCGGATCCGTGAGCGTCGAGCGGCAGACGATCGACCCGTCGGGCGCGAACACCGCGTCGGTGGCCAGGCCCAGCCGCGCCGTATTCATGATGTCGCGCAGCTGCTCATGCGTGTCGGTCTGCCCATATTGGGCATAGACATCCCACACGGCCTTGTTGCCAAATGCCGCAAACTCACCGCCCGCGCCCAGCGCATAACGCTGCACTTCGCGGGTGCTGTTATTCTTGCGATAGGGCAGGTCGGCCGCCGACGTGCCCAGCGAAACCGACGTCACGCCGGCCAGGGCTGCTGGCCCAAGCGCCTGGATCAGATAGGCGTTGTCCGACTGCAAGGTGAAGGTCGCGGCCTGCGGCCCCGCATTGAACAGCGTCTTGTTCCAGTTGTAGGACGCTTCGGCAAACACTTCGATCCAGTCGGCCAGCTCGTAGCTCAGCCGACCATAGACGCCGCGACGATCGTCGGTCGCGTCGAGCCCGATGCGGCGCGACGTGTCGTTGATCTGCCAGTCGCCGCCCACCGTCTGGCTGCTGTCGGTGATGCTGCCGAACTGATATTGCTGGGCTACGCCGCCTTGCGCGAAATAGGTGCCGCGCAGGGCGGTGGTCCCGCCGACCTGCGACCGGATGATGCTGCCGGGGGTTGAGTTCCAGGTGCCCGCGCCGCGCACGACTATATTCGCGGGCTGCCCGTTGTCGGCTGTATAATCGGGGTTGGACAAGGTCCGGTAGCCAATCTGGTTCCACCCGCGATCAACCTCGAAAATGCCGTCCTTGTGCGCATATTCGCCCGCGACCAGGATATGTCCGCGACCATCGGCGAAATCCATGCCCCCCGCGCCGGAGAAGCTGTAGTTGAACCCGTCGCCCCGGTCGGTAATGCCGACATCGGCATTGACCTTGAACCCGGTATATTTCTTGTCGAGCACATAGTTGACCACGCCGGCAACAGCGTCCGACCCATAAGCGGCCGATGCGCCGCCGGTCACGATCTCGACATTCTTCACCAACGCCTGCGGGAAAGTGTTGATGTCGACCAGGCCAGTGATCGTGGAGCCGACCGAACGGCGACCATCGAGCAGCACCAGCGTGCGGACTTCACCCAGGTTGCGCAGGTTCATCGTGTTGATGCCCGCCAGGCCCGAGCTGATCGCAAGGCGCGAGTTGGCGGGGCGGGTGCTGCCGGCAAGCGCGGGAATCTGGTTGATGAAGTCGGCGAGGTTGTTGGTTGGCGACTGGTTGAGTATTTCCTGCTGCGTGACGACCGTCAGCGGTGTCGGCGACTGGAAACCGTCGCGTGCGATGCGCGTCCCTGTCACAATGATTTGATCCGCCGTTCCGGCCGCCGCGCTTTCCTGCGGCGCACCCGCATCCTGAGCGAGCGACGGAGCCGCATGGACTAGGGCGATGGCGGTCATCGCCAGCCCCAGACCGTGCCGGTGGCCGATCGGCCGGCGAACTGTTCCGAAATCACCCATATAAACCCCCTCTATCAGGGAGGGGCTGCACGCGGTTGCGGCGTGCGCAGCGTCAGAGCGCCGTCTTGCCCGACCCATTCTTACGATGACGACGGCGCAGCAAGGCGCTGTCCGCTTGCCGCCGCCGAGGCGCCGCGCCCCGCCGCCGACTGGCGGCCATGACCGGTTCCATGACATGAAGGTTACAGGCCGGTCGCGGCTGGTCAATAGTTTTGGTATTACTTTGATCGCATAAAGGTATAGCCAGGCGGAATGGCGGGTTGCCGAGCGACTGAAGCGTGAAGCTGGATAGCCCCAAGTTATGGGTAGCAGGTGCGTTGCTATAGCCCGGGGCGGCATTCCTGCGATAGGTTTCATGAGCTTCGCGCTCGGTATTTCAGACGAATAAGGGAAAGGGAGGCTGTATTGATTCAGCGTCGTGCATTTTTGTTGGCCACCGCAGCCGCGCTCACTGTGCCTGTTGTTTCTGCTTGGGGAGAACCGCTGGTAAAGGGCCGGTCTACCCGTGTGCGATTGACCGGAGCGCGCGCGCCCATCGACATTGTCGAGGATGAACTGGGCGTTCCCCATGTACGCGCCGGCTCGCTGCACGATGCTTATTTCGGTCAGGGTTATCTCGTCGCGCGCGATCGGCTGTTCCAGATCGATATCGATCATCGGCGTGACATGGGACGCATGGCCGAAGCCTTTGGCGATGCCTTCGTCGCTGCGGACAAGGCGGCGCGCCTGTTTCACTATCGCGGTGACATCGACGCCGAACTCGCCGATTTGCCGCCGGGCGTGCTGGAATGCGCTGAAGGCTATGTCGCCGGCGTCAACGCGCGCATCGCGGAACTGGAGGCCGACCCGGCGCAGATGCCGTTGGAATATGGCATATTGGGCATTAGCCCGATGCGGTGGGATGTGCGCGATCTTGTCCGCGCCCGGGGCATCGGCATGGGCGATGCCGATGATGAGGTGCGCCGCGCCCAGATGCAGGCGCAGGGCGTGCTGGACGCGGATCAGTTGATGGCGCCGCTGCGGCCCGCCTGGTCCTATACGGTGCCCGAGGGGCTCGACTGCGCGGCGGTGAGCGAAGCGGACCTAGGCATATTGCTGCCGTCGGCGCGGCCGGTGCCGTTCGACGCCATTCAGGAAGCCGCTCTCGATCCGGCCGAACGCCGGGCCGATCGCTTCGCGCAGGGCAGCAATGCCTGGACCATCGCGCCGTCGCGCAGCGCCACCGGCAGGCCGATCCTGGCCAATGACCCGCATCTGGGCATTGGCGGGTTCAGCCCGCGGCATATGGTGCATCTGACCGCGCCGGGCCTTGACGTTATCGGCGGCGGCGCGCCTGGCCTACCCGGCATCATGCAGGGGCATACGGACCGTTTCGCCTTCGGCCGCACCAATTTCCATATCGACCAAACCGACCTGTTCATCCTGCGCACCGCCAAGGAAGACCCCAATCTCTATTGGCACAAGGGCGAATGGAAGCGGTTCGAGACCTTTGAGGACGAGATCAGCGTCAAGGATGCTCCGCCGCAGCGGGTCACGCAGCGTTATGCCCAGGGCCGGCCGATTGTCGCGCAGGATCCCGAACGCCAGCGCGCCAGTGCCTTTGCGACCGTGTCGATGCTGCCCGGCGGCAATATGCGCTTTGCCATCATCGCCATCAATCTGGCAAAGGACTGGACCAGCCTGCGCCGGGCGTTTCGCATCCATACCTCGCCCACCAATTTCCATTATGCCGATATTGATGGGAATACCGGGTGGCAGACCATCGGCTATACGCCGATCCGGCCCAAGCATGACGGCCTGTTCCCCGCGCCCGGCGACGGCGATTATGACTGGACAGGCATCCTGCCGGTGGAGGAGATGCCCCATGTTCACAATCCGAAGGAAGGATGGTTCGCTTCGGCCAACCAGATGAACATCCCGACCGATTATCCCTATGACAAGAAGATCATCAGCTTCAACTGGAGCGATCCGTTTCGGTATAACCGCATTTCCGAAGTGCTGAACGCGCAGCCGCGGCACAGCGTCGCCGACAGCGTCGCGCTGCAACATGATGTTCAGTCGCTGCCGGCCCGGTCGCTGATCGCGCTGATCCCGACCAAGCTGTCCCCCGATGCCGCAAAGGCCGCCGGGCTGTTGCGCCGGTGGGATTGCGGGATCGAGGCGGATAGCGCGGCGGCGCTGCTGTATGAAATGGTGATGCCGCAATTGTTGAGCGATTTCCGTGACGCGGTGGTGCCAGCGGCCGCCAAAGCCTTCATTCCCTCGGTCAACCTGTTCGAAATGCTGACCCTGTTGGCCAAGCCGGACAAACGGCTGGGCACCGACCCCGCTGCGGCGCGCGATGCCCTGATCGACGGGGCGTTGGCGGCCGGGTGGAGGAAGGCCCAGGCGCAGGCGGGCGGCGACCCTGCGGCGTGGCGCTGGGGCGACTTGCACCGGGTCAAGATCACGCATCCGCTGGCGTCGTCGCTGCCGGCGATCGCGGCGGCATTTCCACCGATCGAGGGTGGCCGTTCGGGCGGCGACAGCTACACGCCCATGGCGCGCGGATTCAATGCCAAACGGGGTTATCAGGTGTCGCACGGCGCCAGCTACCTGCTGGTCGCGGACGTAGGAGCTTGGGACAATAGCCGCTTCCTCCTGCTCCCCGGTCAGTCTGCCGATCCCCGCTCGCCGCGCTATCGCGATTTCTATCCGCGCTGGCTGGCGGGACAGATGCAGCCGCTCTGGTTCAGCCGGGAAGCGGTGGAGCGCCATGCTGTGGCGCGCACGCTGGTGACGCCCGGCTGATCGTTACATCGCGTCGGCAAGAGCGACGAGCGCCCGGTCCACCGCGGCGCTCGCCTGCGCATCGGTGCCGTCGGGCATGTCGTTGGCGAGGGCGGAGAAGACCAGGGTACGGCCGCTCCTGGTGATGAGATAGCCCGACAGGGCGCGCGATGCGTTGAGCGAGCCGGTCTTGGCGAAAAGCTTGCCCTCGAGCACGGTGCCCTTGAAACGGTTCCGCAAAGTGCCGTCCTGCCCTGCAATTGGTAGCGTGTCCCGCCATGCGGCGCCCCAGGGTTGTCGCGCGATCCAGGCCAGCAGGGTGACGGCCGCCCGCGGGCTGACGCGATTATAGGAAGACATGCCCGATCCATCAGCGAAGCTGTAGCTGGCCTTGTTCACGCCCGCCTGGTCCATAAGCTGGTCGAGCGCCGCCTGCCCATCGGCGATGGAGCCGCTGCCCTGCGTCCGCGCGACGCGGCGCAGCATCAGGTCGGCATGGAGATTCTGGCTCTGTTTGTTGATGATGCGCATGTCATCGGCCAGCGGGAGTGCTGGCAATTGCGCGAGCAACGATGCTGCGGGCGGGCGGGCGGCAGGCGCGCCGCCCCGGATTGCGGGATCGTCGGCGGGGCTGAGCGGCCGATGGCGGGTGCGTATGTCGCCGGTGACGGTTACGCCCCGCGCGACCAGCAAGTCGCGCAGCCGCCATGCCGCATAATGCGCGGGGTCATCGACGCTGAAATGCAGCGTTTCGGGTGAGGCATCGACGCCGATGGTGCCCGTCAGCCGGACCAGCCGGCCATTGGGCGCGCGGTCCGCGACGATCGCCTCGCCCTTACCCGGCACCGTGACGATGCGGTTGTCGATGGTGTAATAGCCCGGCGCCTGCACCGTCGGCGGCGCGCCGATCGTGCCGGGGGCGATCGTTGCCGTCAGGTGATTATCGTCCAGCGTCAGCGCGGAAATGCCGGTGCCGTAGCGGGACTGGATATTGTTCCAGCTCATGCCCGGCCCCCACCGTTCATCCGGATACCAGCTGTCATCACCGACCACATCGCGCACGCGCCGGGTGCGGGCGGCAATGGCGTCGGCCAGCGTTGCAAGGCAATCGACCGTGCAATCGGGTGCGCTGGAAAGGCGCGCGTCGCCGCGTCCTTCCAATATGACGTCCCCCTGATCGATCCGCACGCCCGTGCCCTGCGCCGCCCGGTCGAGTGCCGGCAGGTCGGCATAAGCGGTGGCGGTGGTGAAGATTTTGGTGTTGGAGGCGGGAATGAAGCGTTCATCAGGCGCAATGGCGAGCACGGGCGCGCCATCGAGGGTTGCGACCAGCAGGCCGTATCGCGTTCCCTCGGGTCCCTGCTCCAGCTGCTGTTCGATCCCGGCCAGCAGGGGTGGTGGCGCGTTCTGCGCGGCGGCGCCGGCAAGTGGCAGGACGAGGGCGACGAGGGGAAGAAGGATGCGCATGAACCCGATCCTAGACCGCAACCAGACCGGTTGAACAGACGCAGGCGCGGTCCAATCCATAACCTTCGGCAATGCCCTTGGCACCAGAAATCCATTCCCCGAGTGAGTCGCCTCTTCCGGCACCGAAGTTCACAGTGTCGCCGGCCTTTTCCGGTACGAAACGACCATTTGGCGACAGGAACGCGACCGCGAAGCGACCACGAAGCGACACGGGGCAGGGGAGACCGTGGGAAGAGCTTATGGGTGCGAAGAGAGCGGCAGTGGGGTCCATTTCACAGGGTAAATCAGACAAAATCCTACTTTGACAGAGGAATAGGCGGATCGGCACTGCGTGAGCAGCCGACACTGGAATTTTCTGCAGGAGGGACAGGATCGTGCAGGTAGGATAATTTAGCGTAAGGTATTGCCTTCGCAGAAAGCAAGGCCATGGCAGCGGTGACATCCATCAACTCGATGATGCCCTGAAAGGGCGTGCCCGGCAGTTGGCGGAAGTCCGTCGACGCAGTTCGCACTGGATCATGCGGGAAGCCATCGCGCAATATGTCGAGCGCGAGGAGAAGCGGGAGGCCTTGTGACAGGATGCCATCCGCGCCTGGGAAGAGTATCGTCGGACCGGCCTGCATCTGTCTCATGAGGAAGCCGATGCTTGGTTGGCGAAGCTGGAAGCCGGCAAGGATGTCGGGCCGCCAGCGTGCCACGGCTGATCGATTTCGGCAATAGCAGTTATGTCGCCCTATATCGCGTTGATGGGGAGACGGTCGCGATATTGGCTGTTCGCCATCAGAAGAAAGCCGGTTACGGCCAGACGTCCTAGCCGGTAAGAGCGGTCAGTCAGGCAGGCCTGCGCCATCATTCCTGATCCCACGCCCTGATCAGCGCATCTCCCACGGCGGGGCGCAGGGTGAAGATACCGCTATCGGCGTGGCGAGAGGGGTGGACGCGGTTGGTCAGGAGGGTCCAGGCGAGGCCGCGATCGAAGTCGATCCACAAGCCGGTGCCCGTGAAGCCGGTATGGCCGATCGTCTCCGCAGAGCAGGCGTCGCCGCCCGACCAGCCGGGAAAAGCGCGTTCCCAGCCGCAGGTGCGGTGGCCTTCCTGCGCAATGCGGACTTGCGCCATCATGGCAGACGAGAGGAGCGACCCATCAAGCATCGCCCGCGCAAAGCGCAGCACGCCATCGACCGTGCCGAACAGCCCGGCATGACCGGGCTCCCCGCCCAGCGCGTAAGCGTTTTCGTCATGGACTTCGCCCTTCAGCACCCGGCCGCGCCAGCTGCACGCTTCGGTGGCAACGGCGGGGCCGGGCGGCGGGCCGAAGGAGAGGCCTTCGCCCAGCGGCCAGTCCGACAGCGGCGCGCCGGTGATGCGTTCGATCGCGATGCCGAGCAGGATGAAGTTGATGTCGGAGTACACGGCCGGTCCATGGCGCCATTCGCGTTGGAGCACGAAAGCGCGCAGGCGGGCGGGATCGTCGCCATAAGTATAGATCGGCTCGACAGCCGGCAGGAAAGTGCGATGGGCGAGGCAGTCGCGAAAGGTTAGGCGGCGCTCCGCCGCATTGGCGACATCATATTGGCGCAGGTCGGGAATGGCGTCGGTGAGGGGGCGGTCCAGATCAAGCCGGCCCTGCTCCGCCAATGTGAGGATCATCGTCGTGGTCGCGATCACCTTCGACACCGATGCGAGGTCGAACCAATGGTCGCGGGTCAGGGCTTCGCGATCCGGCACGATCGCGGCCGATCCGGTGATCCGCACGGCGCTGCGCCCGTCGGCGGTGACGAGGCCAAGCGCCGCGCCGGGGATGCGGCCGTCCGCCACGGCCTGAGCGGCGGGCGCGAAGGCGGCGTCACAATATTGTTCGATCATTGTCATGGGCCTCAGGCAGTGCGCGCGCGCGCCCGCATTACGAAGGGCAGGAAGAAGATGGCAGCAAAGCTGAGCGCACCCGACAGGATGAAGAAGCCGTCATAGCCGATCTGTTTCTGGATCGCGCCCGCCGCGCCGCCAATGAGGCGGGGCAGCAGGAAGGCGAAGCCTGACAGGAAGGCATATTGCGTGCCCGGATAGCGCGGGCTGACCAGCATGGACAGATAGACGACGAACACCGCCCCCTCCAGGCCATGGCCGAACTGATCGACGCCAGCCGCGACATAGAGGACGAAGGCCGAGGGTTCCGCATACCAGAGCCAGACGAACACCCAGTTACCAATCGCCGATGCACAGGCCCCGATGATGAGCGCGACGGTCATCGGCAGGCGCGCGGCGCACAAGCCGCCCACCGCCACGCCCGCCATCGAACAGGTCAGCGCGACGAGCCCATCGGCCATGCTGATCTGTTCCAGACTGTAGCCCGCAGCATTCCAGAGCGGGTGCGACAGGGTGAGGGTCAGCACGTCGCCCATGCGATAGAAGGAAACGAAGGCGAGAACCGGCAGCACCGCATAGCCATAACGCCAGAAAATTTCGACATAAGGCGCAATGAAGCCAGGCATTTTCGCCGGCGCGTCGGCGGGCAGGCGGCGGATGCGCGGCAGAGCGATGGCGAGCGCGACAAAGGGAAGCAGCGCCACCGCCAGAACGATGGGCGTGACATTGGTTTCTGCCGAAAAGCCCGCGCCCTGGACCGCAGACAGCACGCCCCATCCTATGACCGCCGTGGCGATGCCGGTGCCGGTGAGGATCAGGAGCGCGAACAGCGTACCGCCGATGAGCGCGCCGGCGCGGCCGCGCGCGCCATCCTCTTCCGGGCGCATCGCCGCGAGAATGGGGAAGGGAAGAAAGGCGGCCGCAGCGATGACGAGATAGGCCCAGGTCCAGTCCGCCCAGGCGGCGACCAGCACCGCACCGCTGCCCGCCGCGACCATGGCGCTGCGATAGCCCCACAGGTTCGCCGCGACGATCGGTCCCTGCTGCGCCTGCGTCGGCGCAAGCTCGATGCGCCAGCCATCGGCGGCGACCTCCAGCGTGGTGGTCCAGAAAGCGAGCAGGATGGCGAAGAGGGCGGTGAGTGGCAGGCTCTGGTCGCTGGAGGTGAAGGCCATGGCGACCATCGAAAGAAAAATGCCGAGCTGCGACAGCATGATCCAGCCGCGCCGCCGGCCCCAGAAGCGGGAGAAGCCTGGGACGCTGTAGCGATCAAGCAGCGGCGCCCAGACGAATTTGAAGGTCGGCAGCAGCGCGATCCACGCGAAGAAGCCGATGATGACGATGTCGATGCCATGGCGGGCAAGCCGCAGCGTCAGCACCGCGTTGAACATATAGAAGGGGAGGCCCGCGGAAAAGCCGAGCAGCAGATACAGGCCGAGCGTGCGCATCGGGGGCCGTGGGCCATCGTGCGATGATGCTGGCGCGGGTGCGGACTGGGCCGTGGCGGGCGCGCTCATCCGTCGATCTCCTTGAGTTCAGTCACGAAGTCATAGCGGTCGCCGCGATAGACGGAGCGGGTGAATTCCACCACGCGGCCGCCGGGAATGCGGGTCAGCCGCTCGATCCGGAGCACTTCGCTATTCTGGCGGACGCTGAGCAAGCCCGCTTCGGTCGGGGTGGCGAGCGAGGCGCGCACCCGCTGCGTGCCCGATGTCGGGCGAAAGCCGCTGCGGCCCATGGCTTCGTAGAGAGAATCGCCGATGGTCGACAGGTCGGGCAGGCAATCGGCGGGCACGACGGCATGTTCGATTGCGAGCGGTTCGCCACCAGACAGGCGCACGCGGCCTAGGCGGGCGACGCGGGCCGACAGGGAAAGGGCGAGCGCGGCGGCTTCCTCCTCGGTCGGCTGGGCGTAATTTTTCATCATCCAGATGACGCCGGGATCCTCGCCGCGCGACCGGGCGTCATGGGTGAAGCTGGACAAGACG
Organism: Sphingobium soli; assembly: GCF_020782245.1. Lineage (GTDB taxonomy): Bacteria > Pseudomonadota > Alphaproteobacteria > Sphingomonadales > Sphingomonadaceae > Sphingobium > Sphingobium soli. The sequence continues at coordinate 40,398 of NZ_JAJGNP010000008.1, read as the reverse complement.
GAGGCGGGCGCCTCGATCCGGCGGGCGACGAAGGTGCCCGAACCCTGTTTGCGGAACAGCACGCCTTCCTCGATCAGCTGCTCGATCGCCTTGCGCACGGTGACCCGCGAGATGCCCGCCATTTCGCTGAGGTCGCGTTCGGAGGGCAGGGCATTGCCCGGGCTGATGCCGCCGCTGTCGATATGGTCGCGCAGGTTGCGCGCCAGTTGCAGGTAGAGGGGCGTTCCATCGTCGCTGCGCGCCACCAACTTGTCTCGCATCGCTTATGCCCCCCCTTGCGCCGCTCCGATCGCGTCGGCCAGATTGTCGCCATGCGCCGCCAGCTGGCTTTCGGCGGCCTGGCGGTCTAGCCCCCTGGCAATCAGCACCGCCAGCTTGATGTCCTGTCCGGCCATGTCGAGCGCCTGCGCGGCGGTGGCCTGGTCGACCTGCGCAATGTCGCATATCATCGCTTCGCCACGCTTGCGCAGCTTCGCGTTGGATATGCGCATATTGACCATGCGGCCCCGATATACGAGGCCCATGCGCAACATGATGGCAGTCGATAGGATGTTGAGCACCGCCTTTTGCGCCGTGCCCGCTTTCATGCGGGTCGATCCGGCGATGATTTCGGTCCCGGTTTCGGCGAGGATGCCATGGTCGGCGGCCTCCAGAAGCAGGGTGGCGCCATTGTTGGCGACGCCGACGGTGAGCGCGCCGGCTTCGTGCGCGGCTGCGATGGCGGCGCAGGTGAAGGGCGTTCGGCCGCTGGCGGCGACGCCGATCACGACATCATGCGGTCCGATATGCGAGGCTGCGACGGCGGCGCGGGCGGCACCGGCGTCATCCTCCGCGCCTTCAGCCGCTTGCGTCAGCGCGTCGAGCCCGCCCGCCATGAGGAAGAGCAGGCGATCTTCCGGCCAGTTATAGGTGGGGTAGAGCTCCACGCCATCCTGCACCGCGACGCGGCCGGACGTGCCCGCGCCGACATAAACCAGCCGCCCCTGGCTGCCCAGGCGTGCAGCGGCTGCTTCGGCCGCCTGCGCGATGGCCATGGTCTGCGACCCTATGGCGGCAATGGCGGCCATCTGCCCTTCCAGCATTGCCTCTACAGCGAGCGCGGTCGGCCATTGGTCGATGTCGACATAGCGGGGATCGATGGCTTCGGTACTCATACATGCTCCTGAAAAAGGGCATCGATGCGGACCGGCGGCATCACCGCCTTGTGTCCGTTGGTTCATTGGTATCATCATTTGGGCAGGATGATGCAACCAAATTAAATCCAATTGCCCTTGGGCGGTGATTTGGTATGGTTGCCCCATGACTGATCCTTCGGACTTATTCGCAACGATCATGGCGCGCGAGACGGCCCAGGCGCCCGAACGCTGCACGCAGCAACTGGCGCGCAATGCCGACCTGATGCGGGAGGCGGGCGCAAGATTGCGCGCGCTGGCCCCGCCCTTTGCCGCAACGCTGGCACGCGGCAGCTCGGACCATGCCGCCGCCTTCGCCAAGGTGCTGCTGGAAACGCGCGCGGGCGTGCCGACGCTCAGCCATGCACCGTCGATCGGGTCGCTCTATGGCTTGACGTCCGCGCATTTCCGGAACGTACCGCTGATCGCGATTTCGCAGTCGGGCCGCAGCCCGGACCTGATCGCGGCCGCGCAGGATGCCAAACGCCAGGGCGCGTTGCTGATCGCGATCGTCAATGACGCTGAAGCACCGCTCGCCCACTTGGCCGATATCTGCATTCCGATCCATGCCGGGCCGGAAACCAGCGTGGCTGCGACCAAAAGCTTCATCGCGACGCTGGTGGCGCTCACGCATCTGGTGGCGGAATGGAGCGGAGACAATGGGTTGTGCGATGCGCTGCCAGCCATCGGCCCGACCTTGCAGGGCGCCCTGGCGGCGGACTGGAGGGGTGCTGTGCCGTTACTGAAGGATGCGCGCGCCATGCTGGTGCTGGGGCGCGGGCTGACTTTGCCGATCGCGGGGGAAGCGGCGCTGAAACTCAAGGAAACGTCGCGCGTGCATGCCGAAGCCTTCAGCATCGCGGAAGTGGCGCATGGCCCGATGACCTTGATTGGCGAGGGCGACCCGGTGCTGGCGTTCGGACCGATGGATGTGGCGCGCGAAGGAATGCGCGAGCGGCTGGCGGATTTCCGCGCGCGCGGGGCGCATGTCATCGCGGCGGGGCTGGATGAGGATATTGTCGATGCAACGCTGGCGCTGCCCGGCGTGGCGGCGGTTGATCCCGTGCTCGCGGCCATCGCGCAGGTGCAAAGCTTCTATGGTCTCGCCAATGCGCTGGCGCTGGCGCGGGGGCTCGATCCCGACCAGCCACCGCATCTGGCCAAGGTCACGCGGACGCTATGAGCCTGACGGCCCTGGTCGGCGCGGCGATCGTGCAGCCGCATGGCATCGCGCAGGATCATGCCTTGCTGATGGAGGGCGCGCATATTGTCGATGTGGTGCCCAAGAATAGGCTGCCGTCCGGTTGCGCGCACATCATGCTGGAAGGCGGCTGGTTGCTGCCCGGTTTTATTGACACGCAGGTCAATGGCGGTGGCGACGTGCTGCTCAACGATCGTCCCGATGTCGAGGGCATGCGCGCGATCGCGCAGGCGCATCGCCGCTTCGGCACCACCGGGATGACGCCGACGCTGATCAGTGATGTGGCGGATAAGGTCGACGCAGCAATCGCGGCTGGCGAGGCGGCGATGGCGCAGTCGGTGCCGGGCATTTTGGGCGTGCATGTCGAAGGGCCGCATTTGAACCCCGGCAAGAAGGGCATTCATGACGCGGCCAAGTTCGCGCCGATTGATTCCGCCGTGCTGGCGCGACTGACACAACCGACGCGCGGACGGCGCATTGTGACGCTGGCGCCCGAACTGGCGCCGCCCGGCGCGATCCGGGCGCTCGCGCAGGCGGATGTGATCGTGGCTGCCGGCCACAGTCTAGCCGATTATGACCAGACGGTTATGGCTTTGACCGAGGGGCTGGCGGGCTTCACCCATTTGTTCAACGCAATGACGCAGATGGGCAGCCGGAAGCCGGGTATGGTTGCCGCCGCTTTGCTGGATCGGGCCAGTCATTTCGGGCTGATCGTCGATGGTCTGCATGTGCATCCGGCCGCGATGCGCGTGGCGCTGGCGGCGCGGGGGATCGACGGCGCGATGCTGGTCACCGACGCGATGCCGCCCGTTGGTGGCAGCAATGCGCGCTTTTCCCTGATGGGCCAGGATATTCACGTGGTCGACGGCACATGCCGCGGCCCGGATGACACGCTGGCCGGGTCTGCGCTCAACATGGCGCAGGCCTTTCGCAATGCGATGGACATGCTCGGCTGCTCCATGATGGACGCGTCACGCATGGCAAGCGGCAACCCCGCAAAATTCCTGCGGCTGGAGCAGGAAACCGGCGCGATCCTGCCCGGCTTGCGCGCTGATCTGGTCCATCTGGACGTGCAGCGTCAGGTGCGACGAAGCTGGATTGCCGGCGATATCAGCGAGCAAGGCGAGTGAGCGACCTGCTGTCCCGGTTGCGCGCCATCGTCGGGTATTGGCATGTGTTGACCGGCGCGCGCAAGACGGCGCGCTATCGGGCGGGATACCGAACCGGATCGGGCGCGGCGCTGGCGGTGGTGCGACCGGGCAATCTGTTGGAACAATGGCGCGTCGTACAGGCCTGCGTCGCGGCGGACATATCGATCGTCATGCAAGCGGCCAATACCGGGCTCACCGGCGGATCGACCCCGGATGGAGACGATTATCCGGGCGGCTGCGTCATCATCAGCACGACGCGGATTTCGACGCTGCACCTGATCGACGGCGGCCGGCAGGCCATCTGCCTGCCCGGCACCACGCTGCATGCGCTGGAACAGGCGCTGGCACCCCTGGGCCGCGAGCCGCATTCGGTGATCGGTTCATCCTGTTTCGGTGCGTCGGTGGTCGGCGGTATCTGCAATAACAGCGGCGGTTCGCTGGTGCAGCGTGGCCCCGCCTTCACGCAGCTCAGCCTCCATGCGATCGTACGGCCCGATGGCGCGCTCGATCTGGTCAATCATCTGGGCGTGGCGCTGGGCGATGACCCCGAAACGGTGCTGCGGCGTCTGGATGCGGGTGACTTCGACGCCTCCGATATCGAGGATGCTAAGGATCGCTGGGCGCATGATCATGCCTATGCCGCCCATGTGCGCGATATCGACAGTGCGGAGCCTGCCCGTTTCAACGCCGATTCGCGACGGCTGTTCGAGGCGTCGGGCAGTGCAGGCAAGGCGATCGTCTTCGCCGTGCGGGTCGACAGCTTTCCCAAGGAGGAAGGCGCGGTCACTTTCTATGTCGGCACCAATGATCCGGCCCGCCTGACGCGGCTGCGCCGCACGATATTGCGCGATTTTTCCGCCCTGCCCATCGCTGGCGAATATATGCATCGCGATGCGTTCGACATTGCCGACCGCTATGGCAAGGATATGTTCGTCGCGATCGAACGCATGGGCACGGCCCGCCTGCCCAGATTATTTGCTGCCAAATCGTGGGTCGACAATTTGCCTTGCATCAGGCCGGGCTGGAGCGATCGGATGATGCAGCGGTTCGGCCGCTTGCTCCCTGACCATTTGCCGCCGGAGATGCGGCGCTTTCGCGATCGGTTCGCCCACCATCTGCTGCTGAAAATGCCCGCGCGCGCCGCGGCCGAGGCGCGCGAGCTGCTGGCGGCCGATTTCGACGGAGGTGAGGCCGATCATTTCGAATGTACGCCCGCGCTGGGGGCCAAGGCCTTTCTACACCGCTTCGTAGCGGCGGGGGCGGCCGTTCGTTATCGCGCGGTGCATCGACAGGCGGTGGCGGATATCGTGGCGCTGGACATTGCGTTGCCGCGCAACGCGACCGCGTGGCAGGAAATATTGCCCGCGGACCTGGCCGCGCAATCCATCCACAGCCTCTATTATGGCCACTTTTTCTGCCATGTCTTTCACCAGGACTATATCGTGCGGCGCGGCGTCGATCCACTGGCGTTCGAGCATCGTATCTGGGCGTTGCTGGATGAACGAGGCGCGGAATATCCGGCCGAACATAATGTCGGGCATCTGTATCGCGCAAAGCCGGCGCTGGAGCGCTTCTACCGCAGTCTCGATCCGCGCAATCAGTGCAATCCGGGCCTTGGCCAGACCACGCGACAGCGCTACTGGGGCGGGCAGCAGAAGGAGGCGGCGCGTCCATGACCTATTATCTGGGGATCGACGCTGGCGGTAGCCATTGCCGCGCGCGCCTGGTGCGGAGCGATGGCGCGGTCATCGGCACCGGGCAGGGCGGGACCGCCAATGCGCGGATCGGCCTTGACGCGCTGTACGATACGCTGCGCGCCGTGTGCGAGCAGGCGGTCACGCAAGGCGGGCTTGGCGCCGATGAGATTGCGACGATCCGTGCGGGCATGGGGATTGCGGGCATATCGCGGCCCGGCGTGCGCGATGCGCTGGACGGCTTTGCCTTTCCCTTTGCGTCGGTGGCCTATGAAACCGATGCGTTCATCGCCAATCTGGGTGCGCATGGCGGTCGCGATGGGGCGATATTGATCCTGGGGACCGGCAGCATCGCGCAGGTGCGCGCAAAGGGTCGGGATTTCACCATCGGGGGATATGGTTTTCCGATTTCGGATGAGGGCAGCGGCGCGGCCTTGGGATTGAGCGCGATGCGCCATGCGCTGCGCGCGCTCGACGGGCGAACGCAGGCGACGCCGCTCAGCCGCGCGGTGACGCAGCGGTTCGACCACGACACCGCGCGCGCCATTGCATGGATGGATCAGGCCAGCCCGAAGGACTATGGCAGTTTCGCGCCGCTGGTCATGGACCATGCCGAAGCCGACGACGCCATCGCCCGATCCATCGTCGAGGATGCTGTCCAGCATATCGAGCAGTTCATCGAGACGATCTTTGAACGCGGCGCGGAGCGGTGCGCTTTGTTGGGCGGGCTGGCGCCGCGCATGCAGCCATGGTTGCGGGCGCGAACGGTCGCCAGCCTCAGTCCAGCAGCGGGTGATGCGCTGGACGGCGCGCTGTTCCTGGCAGGGTATCAGGCCAACAAAGGCTGACGCTTTCGCGCGCTATTCCGCGTCCGGCTGTCGTTCCGGTGCGGCATCGGCGAAGGCCGGCAGGGCAAGGCAGGCGCGTTCGATCTCCAGCAGCCGGGGCCAGCGCAACTGTGCGCCAAAGTGGCGGGCATTGACCAGTTGCGGCACGAGGAACAGGTCGGCCAGCGTGACCTGTGCCCCGAAGCAATAGGGACCGGGTTGGTCCGCGATCATGGCAGCGCAGGCGTCGAGTCCGTCCTCGATCACGGTGGCCGCCCATCGCGTGACGGCGGCCTGATCCAGGCCAGCGTCGCGCAGCCGGTCGAGGATCCGAAGATTCTGGATGGGATGAATGTCGCACGCGATGATCTGGGCAAAGGCGCGGACCCTGGCGCGCAGGATCGGCCCGGACGGCAGAAGCGGAGGGTCGGGCTGGCGCTCGTCCAGATAGTCGCAGATAGCGAGGCTCTGCGTCAGCACCGCGCCGTCGATTTCCAGCGCCGGGACCATTCCCTGCGGGTTCAGCGCGCGATAGGCGGGATCCTTCTGCTCGCCCTTGCGCAGATGATGCGATTGCTGGCGATAGGGAAGCGCCTTCAGATTGAGGGCGATCCGCACGCGATAGCTCGCGGTCGATCGATAATAGCCGTGGAGAAGAATGTCACTCATGCGCGCTGCGGATCATGGCCGGGTCTCATATCTGGCGGGGTGGCCGGCAAATGTCGGCCACTCGCCTTTGTCGCAGCGCCAGAGGCGCAATTCAACCCGACAGGATGTCAGCCGCGTGGCTTGAGCCAGCCATGCATGTCCATCCAGCGGGTGAAGGCGTCGAACCAGCCGGTACTGGTCGTGCTCTTCTGATACATGCCAAAACCGTGGCCACCCTGTTCATAGAGATGGAATTCGACGGGCTTTCCCGCTTTTTTCCAGCTGTCGATGAGGCCAAAGCCGCCATTGGCGAAGAAGGGATCATCGGCGGCCAACGCGACGAACATTGGCGGGGCGTCGGTGGGCACGGTGACGGGAGAAAGCGGACCGTAAATGTCGCCGATGAAGGCGGGCTTGGCGTCTTGCCCCTTGAGCGCGGTCGCCAGGGTCAGCATGGCGCCGGCCGAGAAGCCGACCATGCCGATGCGTTGCGGGTCGATATGCCACTCCGCCGCGCGGCTGCGGATGAGGGCGAAGGCGGCGCGGGCGTCAGCAATTTGCGGCGCGATATCCTCCATCGCGCGTTCCGGGTCCATCCGGGGGCGGCGCGCGACGCCCGAGAACATCTCCGCCATCGAGCGTTCGAAGGCGGGCATGTCGGCGGGCGTCTGGTTCAGACGATATTTGAGGACGAAGGCCGCAACCCCCTTGGCCGCCAGCGCGCGCGCGACGTCCCAGCCCTCATTTTCCATCGACAGCGTGCGGAATCCGCCGCCTGGCGTCACCACGACCGCCGTGCCATTGGCCTTGGCGGGATCCGGCAGGAAGGGCGTGAGGGTTGCTTCGGTCACATTGCGGGCAAACACGCTGCCATATTGGCTGTGCCAGCTTTCCTCGTTCTTGGCGCCGGGCAATGGGCCAGTCTTGAGGGGAATGGCATCGGGCTGAGCGGGAATCGCGATCGGCGTCATCTTGTCGTCCTGCGCGCGAGCGAGCGGAACGGCGATGACGGGTTGAAGCGCCACGATCCCCAGCGCGATGGCCGGCAAGGCAGCGCGCCGAAGCGAATGCAGGGACAGGCTGGGAACCCAAGACATGGACGGCATAAGTCACTCTCCCACTCAATCCGGCCAATTGGCGGCCGATTATGTCAATGGCTATTTCGGCAATGGCATGGCCTTGCCGATCGTGTAGCGCGCGCGTTCCACAGGCGCCTGCGTGCCCGGCTGGCCGCCACCGACACTGAGATCATAGTTGCCCGGGATCAGCATGCGATCGCCTGCCATGGTGACGAAGCTCAGATCGCGGGGCGACAGGGTGAAGGATATGGCGCGGCTTTCGCCAGCTTTCAGCGACAGGCGCTGAAAACCGCGCAAGGCGATTCGCGGTGCGCCTTCAAAGGCAGGCGGGGTTATGTAGAGCTGCGCGACTTCGTCGCCCGGCCGTTGCCCAACATTGGTGATCCAGGTCGTCACGCGCAGCCCTTTTTCCACCGCGCCATCGATGGGTTCGACCACGAGCGGCGCATAGCGAAAGCGCGTGTAGCTGAGGCCATGGCCGAACGGATAGACCGGCGCGCCCCTGAAATAGCGATAGGTTCGCCCTTCCATGCTATAGTCGGTGAAAGGCGGCAGATCATCGACGCTGTGATAGAAGGTCAGCGGCAGTCGGCCGCCCGGATCGGCCTTTCCCGACAGGACATTGGCGATGGCAAGGCCGCCCGACTGGCCGGGATACCAGGCCTCCAATATGGCGGCTGCATTGTCCTTTGCCCAGCCAAGGTCAATGGCGCTGCCATTCATCATCACAAGGATCAGCGGTTTGCCGGTCGCCTTCGCCTTTTCAAGGAAAGCGATCTGATCCGCGGGAAGGGCCAGCGTCGTGCGGTCGCCGCCCTCAAACCCCTCGACCTTGACCGGCATTTCCTCCCCTTCCAGGTCGGAGGTGAGGCCCATGACCGCAACGATGACATCGGCGTCCCGCACGCCGGCGGCAAGATCACGGTCTAGATCATCGGTGACACGCTTCCAGAAGATGGCGGGCGCGGCCGCTACGCCGCTTTGCCCCTCCAGACGGATGGGGTAGCGTTCGCCCTTGGTGAGACGCACGTCGACCAGTTTAAGCGGTTCCGCCCAGCGCGAAAAGTCGGTGGCGGACACGATCGGCTGCCCATTGCGGGAAATCTGACCTTTCACGCCCGTCAGCGCCAGGCGATAAAGGCCGGTTTCCGGCGCGACGAGATAGCCGGTCCAGACGATTTTATGGTCATCGGCGACCTGCCGATATTCCGATGCGCGCGAGACGATGCTGTCTTCGGTGCGCACCAGTACAGGCTTGGTCCCATATTGGTCGTCGGTAGCGCGATTATAATATTCCGCGCGGATGCCCGGTCGGCCATCGGGTGTGCGAAGCGCCGAGCCGGGAACGGGATCGCCATCCGTGATGGAGGGTGAAAAGGGGAGGAGCGTGACGGTGGCATCCGGCATCGCCTGTCGCAACCCATCGGCCACCGAGATGGGTGGCGCGCTTCGCGTCGAGCTGTAGTTGCCGCGCAACACGCGTGTCGCATCAGCCAGAGGGCCGGCAAGCGCGATCCGAACGCCGGGTTTGAGCGGCAGCGCGCCCTCATTTTTGAGCAGCACGAGGCTTTTGACGGCGGCATCGAGCGCTAGCGCCCCGTGGGCCGGCGTCCCGATCGCCGAGACGGGCGTGCTGTTGGGTTTGCGGGCGGAAAGACCCGGCAGGTCGCCATTGCGCAGTCGCGCGGAAAACAGGCGAACCAACGCGCTGTCTATGTCCCCGATGCTGATATGGTTGGCCGCCAGCGCATCCTTGTAGCGATCGCCAAGGCCCGCCTGACCCGAAAGGGTGGCGTTGTTGCATTCGCTGTCGACACCGCGCCGCAGGGCGACGGACACGCCGGTTGCGGGGCTGGGCGCATATTTATGATGGGCGTAGATGTCCACGACGGCGTCGCAGTCTGACACGACATAGCCTCTGAAACCCCAGGCATTACGCAGATAGTCAGTGAGGAGCATCGCACTGCCGCAGGCCGGTTCGCCATCGACGCGGTTATAGGCGCACATGATGGAACCGGCTTTGCCTTCGACAATGGCGGCGCGGAAGGCAGGAAGATAGGTGTCCTCCAGATCGCGCTTGGTCGCGAAGATATTATCGGTGTGGCGGCTGGGCTCTGGCCCTGAATGGACCGCAAAATGCTTGGGCGTCGCTACGACATCGGGAAGATCGGGATTGTCGCCCTGCATCCCTTGGATGAAGGCGACACCCATGCGCGCGGTCAGATAGGGGTCTTCGCCATATGTTTCCTGGCCCCGGCCCCAGCGCGGATCGCGAAAAATGTTGATATTGGGTGACCAAGTGTCGAGCCCGGTGCCGATGCGGCCCAGATGGCCGGTCTGGCGGCCCAGCGTATGAAGCGCTTGGACTTCGGTGCTGATGACGGACGCAACCGTGTGGATCAATGGCGCGTCGAAGGTGGCGGCCAGCCCGATCGGTTCGGGGAAGTTGGTGGTTGGCACCGGGCCGATCGCGCCATGGAGCGATTCCGTCCACCAATTATAGGCTGGTATGCCAAGACGCGGAATGGCGGGCGCGGTGTTGAGCAGCTGCTCGGTTTTTTCCTGAAGAGTCAATTGGCGGACGATAACGCGCGCCTTGTCGTCGGCTTGCGCCCACGCATCCGGTTCTGGGGCACCCCATGCGCCGGAGCATGGCGCAGCCGCAATGGCGATCGTGATGGCAAGCCTGCGCTTCATCCGTCCTCCCCAATCGTTCCGAAGCGCCTGTGCGCACCCGAAATTTCTGCCCCATGCGCGACTGGTGCGCGCCGAAGAGTAGTTCTGTTTTCCTGAAAAGGGATAGCGCTAACAATATGACCCGGCAAGACTGCATTCGCCATTGCTAAGCGATAATCCAAGTGACAGAATGTCGTCAGAAAGTGCGCTGCAACATAGTGATAGCGCAATCAGGGGGGATGGCATGAGACAGACCATGGGTTCGCTGGCTGCTTTCGTTGCGGTCATGATGAGCGGATCGGCAGCCGCGCAGGCGGGTGCGCCGGACGGTTTTGAAATCAATGACAAGGGTTATTTCGAAGCGCCGGCGGTCAACATCCTGGCCTTTTCCAACTGGTATGACGGCCTGTTCGCCGATGCCAAGATTGGTGGGGTGGAGATTATCCAGCGGGGTGTTCGCAGCGCGACCAATGGCGACGTCAGGCTATCCGCCACACCCGGACAATGGGATCCGGCGGCCGCGCTGGTCGAGCGCAAAATCGACGCCAAGTCGGGAGTCATCGAAACGCGCTTGCGCTACGCGGCGCAGGATTTCACCTATAAGGTGCGCGCCGAGCGGCAAGGCCATGCCATGCAGGTGCAGGTGATCCTGGACAAGCCGCTGCCCCGATCGCTGGTGGGGAAGGCCGGTTTCAATCTGGAGTTCCTGCCGTCGGCCTATTTCCATCACGCCTATATGGCCGATGGTCAGAGCGGGCTGTTTCCGCTCTATCCCGCCAGCGACATGACGCGCACCACCGAGCGCAATGCGGCGAGCGGGCGCAGCGACGGGCCGGGGGCGGAGCCGCTGCCGATCGCGCGCGGCCGACAGTTCGTCCTCTCGCCTGAAGATGCGGCGAAACGGATCACAGTTCAGAGCGATCAGCCGATCGCCTTGTTCGATGGGCGCAATCAGGCGCAAAATGGGTGGTTCGTCCTGCGATCGCTGCTGCCCGAAGGACGGACCGGGACGGTGCTGCAATGGACGATCACGCCGCAGGCTGACTCCGGCTGGCTGCGCGAGCCAGTGATTGCGCATTCGCAACTGGGCTATGCGCCCGACGCCCCAAAGATCGCAACGGTCGAACTGGACCGGAAGGACAAGCGCCGGCCGCCGATCAAGCTGCTGCGCATTGGCGCCGATGGGGCGACGCAAGCTGTGTTGACTAAAAGCGCGCGGGAATGGGGCGATTATCTGCGGTACCATTATCTGCAACTGGATTTCAGCGCGGTGCGTGAACCGGGCCTTTATATGTTGGAATATGGCAATGTGCGCACCGCGCCCTTCCGGATCGACGCGGCCGTCTATGACGATGCCTGGCACCCGACCAACGACGTCTATTTCCCTGTCGCGATGGATCATATGTCGGTCAACGAAGCCTATCGCACATGGCATGGGGATTCCCATCGCGATGATGCGCGGCAGGCGCCGGTCGATCATGAGCACATCGACCTTTATCGGCAGGGGCCGACCACAGACACGCGCTTTGCGCCGGGCGAGCATATTCCGGGCCTCAATGTCGGGGGATGGTATGATGCCGGCGATTTCGACATTCGCACCCAGTCCCAATATCAGGTCATCCGGTCGCTGGCCGATGCGGCCGAACGCTATGGCCTGACGCGCGATACGGTGAGCGTCGATCAGGCGCGGCGGCATGTGGAAATGCATGTGCCCGACGGCAAGCCCGACATTGTCCAGCAGGTCGGCCATGGGGCCTTGCAGTTGCTGGCGCAGTTCGATGCGGTAGGTCATGCGATCCATGGCATCGTCGAACCGGATGTGGCGCAATATACGCATCTGGGCGACGCGGTGACGAAAACCGATGGCCTACCTTACGATCCCACGCTGGAGGCGGGGCAGGTCCGTGGTGGCAGGAGCGGCACGCCCGACGATCGCTGGGCCTTTACCAGCAAGTCATCAGCGCTGAACTATGGATCGGTCGCCGGGTTGGCGGCGGCGGCCCGCGTGCTTGCAAGGCAGGACGATGCGCTGGCGCAGCGCGCGCTCGCCATGGCCGAGCGGGTCTGGACGCAGGAACAGGGCCATGCGCCCGATCTGTTCAGCCACGGCAATACCACCGGCGGGCCGCTCGACGCCGAAATGTTCGCCGCGGCGGTCGAATTGCTGAGGACCACGAAAAAGCCGATCTATGCGCGCGCGGTTATGACATTGTGGCCCAGGATCGAACCGCATTTTGCCGCCAGTGCGCAGACGGCGGTAGCGGCGATCCCCCTTATGCCGGCCGCCTATCGCGCGGCGATGGTCCCGGCCGTGCGCCAATGGCAGGCGCAGAGTGAGGCAGTGGCGAAAGCCAATCCCTTCGGCGTGCCCATCACCACCGGGGGCTGGGCGGGGTCTGGCACGGTGCTGGGCCATGCGTTGACAGCCGATGCCCTGCACCGCGCCTTTCCGGAGATTGTCGACCGCGACGCCATGTTTCGCGGGATTGCGTTTTTGACCGGGCATCATCCCGGTTCCGACATCAGTTTCGTGTCGGGCGTGGGCGCGCGGTCAAAGGAGGTCGCCTATGGCAATAACCGCGCGGACTTTTCCTTCATCGCGGGCGGCGTGGTGCCCGGCGTGCTGATCGTCAAACCCGATTTCCCGGAGAATCACGAGGATTGGCCCTTTTTCTGGGGTGAAAATGAATATGTGATCCCCGAAGGGGCGGCCTGGATCGAACTGGCCAACGCTGCGAGCAGCGCCAGCCGGCAAGCGGAGTGAAGGGGCACCTGCGGCCGGTCAGACCGGTTGCAGGCCCTGCGCCACAATCCGGTCGATAAGGTCGCGATGGCGGGGGAGGCCAGCGCGCAACCGCGCGGTTGCGGCGGCATTTTCCCGCATCGCCCGGCCGGCGAGATGGGCGTCGCGCGCCAGTGCGGCCGTCGGGACCTGCGTGCGGAAGCCCATGCCATAGAGGACATATTGATAGCTGGCGGCAGGAAATACCTCCTCCGCGCGGTCGAATTCATCGTGAAACCAAGGCGACTGATAACGCCACAGATGCAGAAGTTCGCGCAAGCGGTCGGGCATGGTTTCGGCACGCACATTGTCGCGCCAGAAGTCGCTGTCGGTGCGCTGCGTCAGCACATAATGGAGCTTGAGAAAATCGATGATCCGGCCCCAGCGATAGTGGGTAGTCGCGTTGAAGCGCGACGCGATGATGTCCATCACCTCGCGACAAGCGGGCATTTGTTCGGCGATGATCTTCGCAGACAATTCGATAAGGACGATCGCAGATGCTTCGAGCGGTTCCAGGAAGCCGGCGGCGAGGCCGACCGCAATGCAATTGCCCTTCCAGAAGGTTTCGCGGTGGCCTGAGCGGATTTTGATCTTGCGAACGTTTAGCCCGTCGCTGGCCGGGCCGACATAGGCGCGCAGCTCGCGTTCGGCCTGCTCGTCTGAAATATGGCTGCTGGAAAAGACATGGCCAACGCCACGCCGCGTCTGGATGCCGATGTCCCAGATCCAGCCGGCGCTCTGCGCAGTGGAAATGGTGTGCGATGCGATCGGGCTGTCGGGCGCGGCATAGGGCACCTGCATTGCAAGCGCCGTGTCGCAGAAGAGCACGTCGTTGCAATCGCGGAAGGGCACGCCCATCGCGCCCTCGATCAGCAATGCCTTGAAGCCGGTGCAGTCGACGAACAGGTCGCCCTCCACCAGCCCGGCCTGCGTCGTGCGGACGGCGGCAATGTCGCCATCATCGTGCAGGACCACCTGCTCGACATCGGCCAGAACATGGCGAACGCCTAGTTTTTCGCAGCAATGGCGCTGGAGAAAGGGCGCGAACTTGCCCGCGTCGAGATGATAGGCATAGTTGGCGAGCGCGTCATATTCCGCCGTCGCCATCGTCTTAGGCGCGAGGCCATCGTCGCAGATGCGCCCCTGCGCGCAGACGGCGTCGCAAAAACTCTCGTCTCCATCCCGCGCCAGCCAGTGCGGGACGAGGTTCACCTGACCAAAATTCTGCGGAAGCATGAGCGGGTGATAATAGCCGTCGGAGGCTGTGCCGTCCGTCCAGCGCGCGAACCAAGCGCCCTGTTTGAAGGCGGCGTCACATTGCCGGAACAGGTCGGTTTCCGAAATGCCCATGCGCGACAGGGTGGTGCGCAGGGTGGGCCAGGTCCCTTCGCCCACGCCGATGATCGGCGTATTGGGCGATTCGACCAGCGTGACGCTCAAATCCTGACCGATGCGGGTGCGATGGCGCGCTGCGATGACGCCGGCGGTAAGCCATCCGGCGGTGCCACCGCCGACGATCACGATGTTCCGAACCGGTCTGACCATATGTGTGTGGGACCATTAAAAGGGAAGGGATGTCAACCGACATCCCTTCCAGGGCGAGAACCGTCAGAAGCGGTAGCGCACGCCGGCGGTGAAGCGCCGGCCATAGCCATAGACATCCAGCAGCTGGTTCGAGAAGCGGCCGTGGGTGCTGTAGGTTTCGTTCGTGATATTGAGCGCTTCGCCAAAGAGACTGAACTGTTCGGTGAGGCGCAGGCTGCCGCTGAGGTCGATCTGCAAGGCGGAGTTGACGAAGGTCGGCTCCGCGCCGAAGGCCGAATTATTCTGGGCTTGGCCGAATTGGAGCAGATATTTGTCGCGCCAGTTGACTGCGGTGCGGAATTCGATGCCGTCCTTGTCGTAGAAGGCGACGAGGTTGGCCGAATTGGCGAGGCCCGTTACCGCAAAGCCGCTCTGCGACAGGTCGCTTTCGTCATAGGGCTTGTTGGTTTCGACGAAGGTGGCGTTGGCGTTGAAGCCAAAGCCGCTGTCTCCAAACACATGCTGCCATGCGAGCTCGATCCCCTTGACGGTTGCTTCCGGCCCGTTGATGCGCCGCGATACGGTGAAGACGGCTTCCTGCCCGGTCGACGGGTCGATGACGCCGTTGATCGTCTGCCGATCCGTGCCCGCAACGATGAAGTTGGACACGTCCTTGAGGAAGAGGTTCACCGCAGCATAGGAGTTGGGCTGATAATACCATTCCAGGCCCAGGTCGAAATTGTCCGCCAGATAGGGTTTGAGGAACGGGTTGTTACCTGTCGCCGTCAGCGCGCCGACACGCTGCCCTGCGCCGACATTCAACACCGGCCCCAGATAGTCGAGGCGCGGGCGGGTCATGGTGCGCGACGCGTCGAACCGCAAATGCAGACTGTCGGTCAGTTCCAGCTTCATGTCCAGCGCGGGCAGGAAGTAGGAATAGCTGCTGCTTTCGGTCACGGCCTGCGAGTCCGAGAAATTGACCGTCAGGAGCGTGGGGTCAGCGGTGCTGGGCGTGATCGAAAGTGGAACGCGGCCGATCCCGCGCGAAATCACCTTGACGATTTCCTCGCGCGCGCCGGCATTGAAGTGGAAGGGCATGCCGGCAACGTCAGCCTTGAAATTAACGCTGACATAGGCCGACCAGTTCTTTTCGGTGATCCGCTGGACAGTGCCGGGGTCAAGCGCGAGGTCGAATGTGCCATTGAAGCCCGTGCAGCAGCCCGCATTATAGCCCGGCGTGTCGGGCCCCTGCCAGAGTCCTTCTAGATAACGCTGATAGGCGCGCGCGTCATATTTGAGCAGCACCGGCGGGAGATTACCGGAGAAGCCGGGCAACCAGTTCTTGGTGCTGATCGTGCCGTCGATCAGGCTGGCCGGGATGGGCACGCCGGTGTCGCGGCCCGACGGTGCGCCATAGCCCGCATAGGCCTGCCAGAAATTATTGGCGAAGGTGTTGCGGTTTTCGAGGGCGAATTCATCCTCCATATAGCGGCCGCCCAGCTTGATCGTCAGATCATCCTGCTTCCAGGTCGCGCCGAGGCGGAACTGCTTGATCTCGTCACTGTTGAGCTGCTGCTGGCGGACAGTGACGTGCGATCCGATGATCGCCTGATCGGTCCAGGCCGCTTCATTGCCGGCAGGGCCATAGGTGGTGAGCTCAGGAAAGCTACTGCTGCTGTTGCCATTGACCCGAACGCCCAGGGTCGTGCCGATCAGGCCGCCATAGCCAATGTCGCCATTTTCGTTGCTGATCTGGCCATCGGGATTGAGCCGGCTTTTGGAATAGCTGGCGTCGGCGTCGATCTGGAGATTTTCCGTCGCGTCCCATTTGACGTTCAGGCCGACCTGGTTGGTTTCCAGAACGGAGGTTTCCGTACCTGCGGTGAAGTCGGTCGGCGATCCGGCCTGCAGGAAATTGATGGTGGTGCCATTGCTGTCCTGCTCCACATTGCGCAGGTCGCCCTGGTTGAACCAGATACCGAAGCCGGCAATATCCGTGACGACCTTCTGCCGCGAATAATTGTCGTCAATCGTGAGCACCACATCGTCGGACGGCTGCCACTGGAAGGCGATGCGGCCGTCGATGCGCTCATCCTTGGTATAGCGCTGGTCGGCGCCATATTGCTGCTGATACCAGCCGACAACGCTCTTGCGGTCCGAGGCCGGTGCCAAAGCGTCATCCGTAGGGGCGCAACTCGCTGCCGCGCTTCCGGCCAGTTGGCATGGCGCAAAAAGCCCGCCCTGCCAGCCCGAAACATACACACGGTTGGCCTGCGTGTCGCGGCGGGTATAGACCGCGTCGACCAGGATCCCCATCGTGTCGTCGGCGAAGGTGGTGCTGAACAGGCCGCCGATGGTCGGCACGACCTTGCCCGCTTCATCCTGCACCGATCCGGCCGCCGTGAAGGCCATGCGCGTGCCCGGCTTGTCGAAGGGCTTGGGGTAGGAGATATTGAGCGTCGCGCCGATCGAACTGCTGGACAGCGACACTTCGGGCGTCTTGTAGACAGCCAACTGTCCGACAAAGTCCGCGCCCACGGTGGTGAAATCGACCGAACGACCGCCCGACGCGGTCGACAGGCGCCGCCCGTCGATCAGTGTTTCGTTGAAGTCGCCGCCAAAGCCGCGCACCGAAATGCCTTGCGGTTCGCCGCGTGACCCCGACCGCTGGATCGACACGCCGGGCAGTCGCTGAAGCGACGCAGCGACGTTCGAATCCGGGAATTTGCCGATATCTTCCGCTGAAATGACGTCAACGACGCCGGAGGATTCCCGTTTGATGTCGAGATTGCGTTGCAGCGATCCGCGAATGCCGGTGACGACGATGTCGGCTGTCGTGACATCATCTGCGATGTCATTCTGGCCCGCCTGTTGGGCGGAGGCGGGCATTGCCATCGCCAGCGCCAAGCAGCTGGCCGTCATAGCCAAACCGATACGGGTGCGCATATGTGCAGCACCAAGTTGAATTGACGTCATGATCCTCCCCTAGTCCAGACAATATCTCGCCCGAACGCCGCGACAACAGCGTCGCGGCGATCATGTATTCTTTATCTGGGGTGATTTTATTCCGCCGATTCGGCGACTGTCACCCTCACCCGATACTTCTCTTTATGGTTGCAAATGGTAGCGCTATCGAAATGGCTGTTCAAGCGAAATTATATAGGCCATGATCATGCCGGTTGGACTGGCCGAAAATCGCGAGAATATGCGGATCGGTGCAGCAGGAAGCATGTGGGAGGATGAGCTTGGAACTGCTTAATAGTGACACGCATGCAACAGTGCGCATGCACTTGGGTGAAGCAATGGCCGACCCGCTGGTGCGCATTGTGACCAGTGAAATTGCGGCCGCGGCGGCGGCATGCCCTTTGTTTTTTTCCAAACATGCCGAAAGCGGCGCTTTCTACGTCGGTGCGCTGACCGGTTTCCGACGGGGCGAACCAATGATCGATTCGCCCGATGGCCGCTGGGCATTCCGGCCGTTCGAAATCGACCGGCTAGGCTTCTTCGCGTCTGGAGACAGCATCGCGCTCGACCCGGATCACCCGCGCTTTGCTGTCGGCGGCAGCGAAGCGCTCTTCCATCCCGATCAGACGCCCACTGCAGCGCTGCGCGCCGTTCAGAAAGCGATTGGCGGGCTGATGGCCGGGGCGGCCGCGACGGACGCTTTCATCGCGGCCATGCTGGCCCATCGCCTGATCGAACCCGTCGACATCAGCCTGTCGTTCGACGATGGCGAGACACTGCGTCTGGATGGCCTTTATACTGTAAGCCTGGATGCGCTGAGCGAATTGCCGGACGCGGCGGTGATGGGTTTGTTTCGCGCCGGTCACTTGCAACCGGCGTTCGCCCTGGCTGGGTCGCTGCATCATGTCGCCTTGATGGCCCGTCGGCGCAATGCCCGACTGACGCAAATCGGCTGACGGGGCTGGAGCGCGCGATGCAGATCGAGGAGATAGAGGGCGCGCAGATCCGGCAATCTGAGCATTTGCGGCCTCTAATTGAGCAATGCCGGCCGATCGTGATTCGCGGCATCTGCAGGGACTGGCCGATCGTGAGTCTGGCGCAAGGCAGCGGAAATGGCGCGGCGCTCGATCATCTGCGGCGCTATCACAGGGGTGGCAGTGTCGATTATTTCGTTGCCGATGCGAAGCTGGGCGGGCGTTACGCCTATGGCGAGGGGCCGGACGGGTTTAACTTCGCACGTCAGCGCAGCGAGATGGGCGCAGCGCTTGATCGCATTGCGGCGAACGCGGATGATGGCGCGCAGACATGCTATATTGGCTCTTTGCCCGTCGATACCTATTTCCCCGGTTTCGCCGAGGATCATGGCTGCGCGCTGCTGCCGCCTACCGTCCGGCCCCGCCTCTGGATCGGCAATGCGTCCGACATTGCCTGCCATTATGACAGCTTTGATAATCTGGCGATCGCGGTTGCGGGGCGACGGCATTTCACGCTGTATCCGCCCGATGCGATTGGCGACCTGTATGTGGGACCGATCGACCATACCATGGCGGGCCAGCCGGTATCGCTCGCAGCCATAGACCCCGGCGGGCAAGACCGCTTTCCGCGTTTCGAGGCGGCAGCGCAGCGCAGGCTTCATGTTGATCTAAACCCGGGCGATGCATTGTACCTGCCCAAATTATGGTGGCACGGCGTGAAGGCGCGCGATGGCATCAATATCCTGACCAATTATTGGTGGGATGCGTCCGCAGCAGGGCCTGATTCGCCCTATGCTGCCATGTTGCTGGCGATGATAGCCATTGCCGAGCGGCCGGAGCCGGAACGGGCCGCGTGGCGCGCCTTTTTCGATCATTATGTGTTCAGGCCGGACGGCCATCCGCTGGCGCACCTGCCCGCCGAACGGCACGGCATATTGGGGCCGCTGAAAGAGGGCAATTATCGGCGTATCCGCGCGCTTGTCATGCGGATGCTACGGGGCGGATAACGGGCATGTGGTAGCGATACCATATTTACGAACTTGGAAATAGGGAGAAGGCGATGCGCAAGGCGCTGACGATATCATTTCTCTTGGCTGCGGCGATACCATCGGTCGCCTTGGCGCATGGGGGCATATTGCTCAGCATTGACCCGATGTTTGGGAGCAATGCAGTGATTCAGCGGGACGAGCCCATCACCATCACCGGTTCCGCGTCAGCCGGGAATCTGGTAACGGTATCTATGGGCGGCGTGGAGCGTTCGGCGAAAGCGGGGAAGGATGGCCGCTTTGCAGCGACTTTCCCTCCCGTCACCGCAGGTCAGCCGTTTGATATCGAGGCGCGCAGCCCATCCGGTCGCGTCGTGTCGCATGATGTGCTCGCGGGCGACGTGTATCTCTGTTCCGGCCAATCCAACATGGAGCTGGAAGTGCGGCATGCGCAGGATGCGATGGGGCAAATTCGGAACTCGGCCGATCCGGCGCTCCGGTTGATGACGATCCCTCGCGCGGTTGCAGACCAGCCCCGACAGGCGTTCGCGCAAGCGCCGATTTGGAAGACCGCCGGGCCAGACAGCGTCCCCGACTTTTCAGCAGCCTGCTATTATATGGCTCGGGAGTTGCGCAAGAGCGCAGGCGTGCCAATCGGCGCGATTGCGAGCAGCTGGGGCGGATCGCAGATCAGTCCATGGATGGGCGAACGCGCGCAAGCGGCGGTCGGCAACAGCGCGCAATCTGACTTGCTGGCGCTCCACGCTCGCAACGCGACAGAAGGCGAGCGGGCGGCAAGTGCGCAATGGGAAAGTTGGTGGCGCAAGGCAACCGGCGACCGCGCCGGCGCAGAGCCGTGGCAGCCCGGCGCGAAGATGGATTGGGCCGATGCGCCGGCGATGAGCGCGTGGGAAGATTGGGGCATCCCCCCATTGGCGAGCTATAATGGCATGGTCTGGTTTCGCCGCGACTTCACCCTGAGCGCGGCACAGGCCAAGGGCGAAGCGGCGCTGTCGCTGGGGACACTGGACGATGTGGGCCGCGCCTGGATAAACGGTCAGCCGGTCGGGATGGGTGCGCGCGCCTGGCAGCCCACGACGCTGAGTGTGCCTCCAGGCATCCTCAAGGCCGGGCGCAACATGCTGATCGTCAATGTCGTCGACAATTATGACAAGGGCGGTCTTTTGGGGCCGGCCGACGATATGGCGCTGCGGCCGTCGCAAGGCGATGCCGTGCCGCTGGGCGATGGCTGGCGCTATGCGGTCGCGCGCACCTCCCCGCCGGGCGCGCCGCGCGTGCCGTGGAGCGACGTCACGGGCACCAGCACGCTCTACAACGGGATGATCGCGCCGCTTGGCGGCATCAAGCTGAAGGGGGTCGCCTGGTATCAGGGCGAATCCGACACCGACATTCCCGGCTATGCCGGCCGACTGGCAGCGATGATAGCGGATTGGCGACAGCAGTTCGGGCAGCCCGACCTTGGCTTTGCGATCGTCCAGTTGGCCGGCTATGGCAAGCCGGCGACCCGGCCGGGCGAGAGCGGTTGGGCCCAGTTGCGGGACGCGCAGCGAACAGCCGTGACGGCCGACGCCCATGCGGGGCTCGCGACCGCCGTTGATCTGGGCGATCCCTTCGATATCCATCCGGGCGAAAAGCAGGAGCTGGGCCGTCGGCTGGCCCGGGTGATGCGGGCGCTTGCCTATGGTGCGCCCATCGCGAAATCAGGGCCACAAGCCGCCGGCGCGGTCAAAAGCGGCGATGGCGCCGTCATCGTACGCTTCACCGGCGTCGAGGGTGGGCTGCACCTTAGGAGCGGTGTGCAAGCGCTGGGGTTTGAAATGTGCGGTTCAGGCGACGACACTTGCCGTTACGTTCAGGCGCAGGTGCAAGGGGATCATGTCATCCTGACCGGCGATGGCAAGCCGGCGGAGCGCGTCCGCTATGCCTGGGCCGATTATCCTGTCATGAACCTTTACGATGGAACGCCTCTGCCGATCGGACCATCTGAGGTGCCGATCGCGCGTTGAGGCCGTGGGAATAGCGGACCAAGACGGGCATGACGGACAATGAGCTATTTCTGCTGATCCTCATGCTCGTCATGGGTCTGCCCTGGCTTATATGGCGGCTGCTGGGCGATGCCGATCACGCGCCCTTGGTGGTCGTGCAGATTGTCGTCGGTGTGCTGCTGGGGCCGGGCGTGCTGGGGGCAGCCGCTCCCGCGCTCCATGCCCAGATATTCCCGCCGGTCGCGATCACCATGCTGAACGGCATCGCGTTATGGGCCGTGATGCTGTTCGTATGGCTGGCCGGGATCGAACTTGATCTGGGCGCGGCCTGGGCGGCGCGGCGGGACAGCTGGACGGCCTCCGGGCTGGCGCTGCTGACCCCGCTGGCTCTCGGCAGCGCCGCAGGTTGGTTGATTCTGATCAATCCGGGCTGGATCGGGCCGAAGGGTGAGCCGTGGCAGGCGATCCTCGGGATCGGCATGGCCTGCGCGGTGACGGCCCTTCCGATATTGATGCTGCTGATGGACCGGCTCGCGATTTTGCGCACGCCGCTGGGGCAGCGGGTGCTGCGTTATGCCAGTTTGGACGATATCGCCATTTGGGCAGTGCTGGCGATCATCCTGCTGGACTGGTCGCGGATGGAGCGGCAGCTTGGCTTCATCTGCGTCTTTCCCGTCGTGGCGTGGGCCGTGCGCATGGCTATGCGCCGGCTGGCGCAGCCGGAACGGCTGCGCGCATCGATGGTCTGGCTGGCGGCGGCGGGGCTGGCAGCGGACTGGGCTGGTCTGCATTTCATGGTGGGTGCATTTTTGGCGGGGGTGATCCTCGACCAGTCCTGGTTCGATGGAGCGGCGCTGGATCGGCTGCGCGATATGCTGCTGTTGACCGTAATGCCCATATTCTTCCTTAGCACCGGTCTGCGCACAAGCTGGTCGATAGGTAGCGTGGACCTCATCGCCGTGGCCGCCCTTCTGCTTGCTGCTTCGGTTGGCGGCAAGCTGATCGGTCTACGCATCGCCGGACATCTGCTTCGATGGCGGCGGGGGGAGGCCAGCGTCATCGGCTGGCTGTTGCAGACCAAGGCGCTGATCATGATCATCTTCGTCAACATCCTGCTTGACCGGCAGGTTGTCAGCAGCGGCAGCTTCACCGCGCTGTTGCTGATGGCGCTGGCGAGCACCATGCTGACCACGCCGATGGCGCGGCGCGGATTGCGCAGGCTGACCGCTCTGGAGGAGCCGAGTGATCCGCCGGTTCGCCCGCCGCTCAGCGCCGCAGCGCCGCGTCCCCCCAGCTGATTGGCAGCATTTCACCGGGCGCGTTCGGCGCCAGCGCGATCAGTTCGACAATCGCAACGCCGCGCACGTCCACGTCGATCGGCTTGGCAGCCTCGCCCCGACGGGCGGTTTCGCTCGCCAGCAGGCGACCGTCGCCATAGACGGCGAACCGAACGGGATGGGTGGCATCGCGGGCGCTGTCGTCAACGCCGACTTTCGCCGTGAAGCGGCTAAAGCCCTGATTGCGGACCTCCAGGCGCGAATTTGCGAGGACGCCGACGCCCGATCCGAAATTCTGCCCTGCGATCGCCAGGGGTTGGTTATAGGGTGTGGCGTCCGGCATGGCACCGCCCCAGCCGGCATAAAGGGGGCGTTCGCCCATGCCGCGCGTGCCGCGCCAGCCGGGGATTGATCGATGAATGGTCGGATCCGGTTCGGGATGGCTGACACCGTCGACCGCCGGGTTCACACGGCCAGGTTGTTCCGACAAATAAAGGCCGTCCGCAAGTTGTCTCTGGCCGGTGGCCCTGAACACCAGCGTCTGGCGCGGCGCAAGATTGAACGCCTGCTCGCCTGTGAACCGGCTGACGGCGCCGGTCCACATATCCTTGAGCGCGATCGTCTTGTCCGCACCGAATTTCAAATGATCGGCCGTCAGCACGGCCTGTGCCGCCGTGGCGGTGCGGTTGAACAGCGCGACGGCCTTGTCGCCATTGGCCAGAGCCTTCACCAAAATTTGCACATCATCGCTATCGAAGGCGATTGTGGCCTGATTGCCGGCTGCATCCTGGTTGATGGCGATAAGGTCGCCATTGCCAAAAATGTCGAGCAACGATTGCGGCACGGTGCGCAGGTCGGCGCCGATCAGGAGCGGGGCATTCATCATCGCCCATAGCGCAAAATGCGATCGCGCCTCGGTAAGGTGCGCGGCATCGAAATCGCCCTTGCCAATGAACAGCATGTCGGGATCATTCCAGCTACCCGGATGCGCATAGAAGGCCCGGCGCACGGCGCTGTCATAATTGGTCAGCATCCGGCTCCAGTCCGGCGAAATATCGTCGCTGGTTCGGGAAATATTGCCGACATCCTTGCCCCAGGCGCGCACATTGGCGCTGCCCCAGATGCAGAGCGAGAGCATATAGTCGCCATCGGGATTGTAGCGTGCGAGCGACCGGTTGATGTCTGCGAATAGCGCCTTGACCGCCGGGATATCCGATCGCGTGACGCTATGCTGGTCAATGAGCGGCGGCAGGGCCCGATATTGACCATTGCGCACGCGCGGCGCGTCGGCGGCGAAGGCGCGAATACCGCACCCATCGACCTTGATCGCGTCGAAACCCCATTCCGCAAAGAACAGGCGAAGATCCTGATCGCTATGGCCATACAGCCCGACCTCCCGTTCGGCCATGTTGCCTTCGGGCAATTGCGCGGGGCCTTCCGAATAGGCCTGCGAGCAGCTGTTGCGGCCAAGGTCGGAATATATGCCGGCCTTGAAACCCATGCCATGCAGCCGATCTGTCAGGGGTCGAAAGGTCGGATCGCCATTACCGACGCGGGCAGACGGGAATTTGTCGGCGCGGATGATGAGTCGCCCGTCGCTTGCGCGGCGCTTCAGCCACCAGCCGTCATCGATATTGATGTAGCGATAGCCTTTCTTCGCCAAGCCCGTATCGACGATGCGCTGGGCCGATCCCATGAGCTTTTCCTCATCGATTTCGGTGAAAAAGGCATTCCAGCTGTTCCACCCCATCGGCGGCAATTGCGCGCGGCCCCCTTGATAGGCGGTCCATCGCGCGGTTGGCGCAAGGGGGGCGGGGCTTTGCGCGGACAGCGCGGTGCCTGCTGCCAGCAATGCGACCGGTAAGACAGAGCGAAGCAGCGTCATGCAGGGTCCTTGGTATGGGCCGGGGCGAGAAGTCATGGCTGGACAGTTCCGGCAAGGGGCGAGACGGTGACGCTGTCGATGTCCATATAGCCCCCATCCGGGCCGGAATTATAGCAGGACAAAGCGATCTGCTGGCCCTGAAATGTGCCCGTGCGCCAATCGAAGGCGAGCGGGAAGGGGGTGCCCACATCACGCCATTGCCGGTTATCGATGCTGTAGGCGAAGCGGCCCAGATCCGTCTCGAAATCGAGGTCGACGCGCAGCCACATGGTGGGCGCATCGATCGCGAGCGAGGGCACGCGCATCTCGGTCTGCGGCCCGTCCTGCGTGCTGTCCGTGACCTGCATCCGCACGCTGCGATGCCCGACGGCGGCTGCCGCCACCGACAGTTGCGCGCTATATTTGCCGAAACTGCCAAAACCGCACAGATCGCCCGGCTGGAGGCCTTGCACATCAACCTTTGCAATCGCACGCATGCGCGGTCCCTGCGCCTTTTGCGTCAGCGTATTGCGCGCTGTCCAGATGCCGTCGGCCCGCGTGGCGTGAAGCCGCAGAAAGCCGGGCCGCTGCGTCAACGACCATTTGCTGTCATCTGGATTATGATTCCATTGCCATTGCGATCCCAATACCGGGTTCGAAAAATCGTCGGACGAGGGCGGTTCGGCAAAACCGTGCCCCCTGATCGGCTTGGGCGATCGTTCGGGAACGAAATCGGGTCGGTCGGGCGCCCCCCACCAGGGCCAGCCATCCTTCCAGAAAATCGGGCTGATATTGGTCATCCGGCCGATCGCGCCAGCATCGACCATGACGAAACCATACCAGCTGCCGTCCGGCATATCGACGATAGCGCCTTGATGGCCGCCGCTCTTATCGTCGATGGACGGCTTCGTCTCCCATGGACCCCATAGGCTGCGCGCGCGCGACACGGTCATCGCCAGCTTGCCCGGGATGGCGTTGAACAGATAATAATAGCCATCGCGACGGATGATCTTCGATCCTTCCGCGCCCTTGTTGTAATAGGCTTTCCGTGCGGCGGTGACGGCGGTCAGATCCTTGTTCAATGTCAGGAGCGTGACGGTGCCGTCGCTGCCGATTGAGGTGCCGAGATAGGCGGTGCCGTCATCGTCGATGAACAAGGCAGGATCGAAAGCCTCGCGATCCAGTTCACTGTAAGTCCAGGGACCTGCGATCGTCCTTGCGCGATAGATGCGCGTCTTGTGACCGACGGGCGTCACGGCGACGTAAAAGAGGCCGTCATGGTATCGCAAGCTGGCGGCATAAAAGCCACGGCGGTACGCATCGCCCTGGGTCAGATCATAGCGCGGGTCGCCATCAAGCCGATCGACGACATGACCTGCGATCCGCCAATTCACCAAATCCTTCGAATGAAGAATGGTCACGCCGGGTGCATTGGCGAAGGTGGTGGATACGAAATAGAAATCCTCGCCAACGCGGATGATGTCGGGATCGGGATAGTCAGCGTAGAGTACCGGATTGCGATAGGTGCCGTCGCCCTGGTCCGATCGCCAGACCTGCGCAGCCAGCGGGACAGCGAATCCGGCCGAAAGCAGCAGCGCGCCGAGGCGAAACCATGTTCGGCTGCTCATGACGCGGGCGTATAGTGATAAGGCCCGACCACCGTGCCGACAAAGCCGCCGGCCTTTTGGGTGCTGAGCAGCGTCGCGTCGATATTGTCGGCCAGCGTCTGGACATGGCCACCGACGCTATAGTCGAATCCCATCGTTCCGCCGGTCATGCGGATGGTGAGGGTGATCGGACCCTTGGTGGCGACAGGGGCGGACTTTACCAACATATCGGCGTCCGCCGCATCGCGCGTATAAAGCGCCACCACCGGACGCCCTGCAATCTGGGTAAGCCCGAAAAAGACGTGGCTGCGGTCGCTTTGCACCGCCGCCAGGCCGGCGCGGTCGCCATCCTTTTCCGGAACATAGCGCAGCGTTGTGGAGAAGGTGGCATTTGCATGTTGTTGCCGTCGCCCGATGAACGCCGGCACGCCATCAAGATTTCCGAGCGGCGCGCCGCTATCAAGTTCCAGCATGCCATTGGTCAGGCGATAAAAAGGCTGTTTGGGCGTGCGAATGCCGATCCACTGCATCGGCAGCGCGGGGCCGCCGAATGTTTCGGTATAGCTGATATCGCCGCTGGTCGGCAGCGCCGGCGCGGGTTGCCGGGCAAGGTTAGGGGCTCTGAGCGTCCGTGGAATGGCCTGCCCCTTTGGGAGAATGACCGGCCAACCGTCCTTCCACGTCACCGGCAATAGGAATGTTTCCCGCCCGATATTGTAAAAATCATCCGCATAGGGCCGGACCGCCAGGAAGGTGGCCCACCAGTCGCCCTTTTGCGTTTGCACCAATGTGGCATGCCCGGCCGACCCGATGGGGTCGGGCCGCGCGGGATCCAGATCGCGTTGCGTCAGGATGGGGTTGCCCTCATATGGCACATAAGGCCCACACAGCGACTTGGCGCGCAAGACGACCTGCGAATGATTGACGCTGGTGCCGCCTTCCGCTGCGGTCAGATAATAATAGCCATCCTTGCGGAAAATATGCGGGCCTTCGATCCAAACCGGCTTCTTGCTGATATTGACACCACCGTTGATCAACTGGGTGCTCTCGCCCACCATTTTGCCCGCGCGCCAGTCATATTCCTGAATCCAGATTGCGCGATGCCCGTCATAGCGAGGTGGTTCGTCGGGCGCGCGATTATTGACGATATAGGCCTTATCCCCCTCCCAATAAATGGATGGGTCGATGCCTTCGAAGGGGAGCCAGACAGGATCTGACCATGGCCCGGCAGGATCGTCAGCGGTGATGACGAAGTTGCCGCCGCATTCAACGCAGGTGTTGACGATGTAGAAACGGCCGTCATGCCAGCTGATGTCAGGCGCGAAGACGGCCTGCGAAATGCGCCGGCCGGTAAAATCGAGCTGACCGGGGCGGTCGATCGCGTTGGCGATCTGGGTCCAGTGCACAAGGTCTTTCGACCTAAAAATCGGAAGGCCGGGGAAATGCGCGAACGAACTGTTGACGAGATAATAATCATCGCCAACGCGGGTTACCGAGGGATCGGGATAATAGCCGGCCAGGATGGGGTTGCGAAATTCCCCGGCCTGCGGTGCAACGCCTTCATCCGCCTGACCATTGTAGTGAAACATATCGAACCGGGCAGGGGCGGCATTGAGTGCGCTCGAAACCCCCAGCAGCAGCGCTCCGAACATGGCTTTCCTGCGATGGCGCATTGACATTCTCTCCCCTGCTTGCCGTGCCCCCGTATGGAAAGCCGTCGAATTACAAAACTGATAGCGCTATCAGTTCCAGCTGTCGAGCCTTGGACGTAAATGCAGTCGAACCCGTTCAGCTTGTGCGCAAAGGCACCATCGCCAGCATGTCGGAGGAGGTCAGGAATAGCGTCCGGCCCATTTCCCCGATGCAGCAATTGGCGATTGCCTTGCCAGTGCGGATGATGCCAAGCCGCTGGCCATCAGGCGCGCAAACATGCACGCCGTCCGGGCCGGTGGCAAAGACATGGCCGTGGGGCCCAACGTCCATGCCGTCGGGCAGTCCCGGATCGCCGGTGGCAAGCTCGGCATGCATATCCAGGAACAGGCGAGGCGTGCCTGTCTGTCCTTTTGCGTCGAGCGGATAGGCCAGCAGCACAGGGCGCTTTTCATCGGACAATGCGAGATAAAGGGTGGTTCCGTCAGGCGAAAGGCCGACGCCATTGGGACGCCGATGGCTGCGATCGAGCAAAGTGACACTGCCGTCCGGATCAAGTCGGTAAAGCCCGCAGAAATCCAGTTCGCGCAACGGCGAATCATCCGCCTGCGCCAATCCATAGGGCGGATCCGTGAAATAGATCGCCCCGGACGGCGCGACGCACAGGTCGTTGGGGCTGTTGAACCGCTTCCCCTCATAACGATCCGCCAAAATCCTGCGCTGCCGGGTGCGCAGGTCGATCTGAACGATCGCGCGCGTACCGCTGTCCGCGCCCACCAGCATGCCGCTAGCCGTGATCGCAATGCCGTTGAGACCCGGTTCTCTTATTCCTTCCGGTACGGATGTCTGCAAACCTGACGGGGATAGAAAGGGCGTCACGCCCTGCGCCCTGGTCCAACGATATAGTATGTTGGAGGGGGGATCGTTGAACAGCAGATAGTTGCCCTGAGAGACCCAGGCCGGGCCTTCAGCCCAGCGATAGCCCCGTGCAATGATGTCGACCCGCGCGTCCGGCGCGAGGATGCGATCCAGTGCGGGATCCAACCGGTCGATTCCGGGCGTTGTGGCATCGTCCGCCGCGCGTGCCAGCGTTTGCGCCAGTGGCAGCATGGCCAGAGCCGTGACGAATGTCCGACGGCCTATCATGCAGTCATGGCGATGGTGCGCCCCTCTGCGGCCGAGCGATAGATGGCTTCGATGACGCGCAGGTCGGCTAGGCCTTCCTCACCCGGCACGATCGGGGTCGTTCCGTTCATGATGCATTCCGCAAGATGATCAAGCTGGCCAGCAAACTGATTTTTAGACGGTGCTGGTAGCACGCGCGGGCTGACCACGCCGTCCTTCCTGATACGCATGGCATGGCCTTCATAAGGGGTCGCGGGTTCCATATCGATCCAGCCCTGGGTGCCAACAACGCGATAGGCATTATGCGCCGAACTGTAGCTGGACACGCAGGTCGCCTCGATCCCCGAAGGGAAGCGCAGCAGAAAACTGATCCTGTCTTCCACGGTGCGAAAACGCCGATCGGATCGATCAGTCGCCTCGATCGCGCTGACCGAAACCGGCTCTTCGCCGCTCAGATATCGCGTCGCGTTGAGACTATATATGCCGATGTCCATGAGTGATCCGCCACCCGACAAGGGCCGATCGAGCCGCCACTGATTAGGCTTTATCGGAAACCCATGTTCGGACGTGATGATGCGCGTCGGCCCCACATGACCGCGCCGCGCCAGATCAATAGCCAAACGGTTATAGGGCTCGAACCGCGACCGATATCCGATCATCAACAGCTTGCCCGCCTTGCGGCTGGCGCCGATCATCGCCTGACATTCGGCGACCGATATGGCCATGGGCTTTTCGCACATGACATGCTTTCCGGCTTGCGCCGCGCGAATGCTATATTCGGCGTGCATACTGTTGGGCAGCACGACATAGACCACGTCGATGTCTGGATTGTTCCGGATGCGATCATAATCGGCGTAGCTGTAATGGTGCGTCGCAGGGATATTATATTGCTCGCCATAGCGTTGCAATTTTTCGGGCGTGCCGCTGACCAGCGCCACAAGTCGGGCATGGTCGCAGCCGGCAAAATTGGGCATGATCTGCCGTGTCGCATAAGAACCAAGCCCGACAATGGCATAGCCGATCGGTCGCTGCGCTGCGCGGACGCGCGTGGCGCCAAGGCCAGAGAGCGCGAGCCCTGCGCCGACAGTTTTCAGTATCGACCGTCGCGATCCGTCCATAACCCATCCTCCCCTGGCGTCGCGCGTGCCCCTTTCGAGCAGCGAATAGTGGCCTTCGCGTTCAGTCCGAGACGTGGTCAGCGGGCCGTTCTGATGCGTCCGGCAGCCAAGCGAGCGAACTGGCGACAATCGCTACCTGGGTGCGGTTACGCACGTTGAGCTTGCGCATGAGAGCGGTCATATGCACCTTTACCGTCGCTTCGGCCATGCCCAATTCATAGGCGATCTGCTTGTTGAGCAGGCCGGAATAGACGCAGCGCATGACCTTCATCTGGGTTGGGGTGAGCCGTGGCGGAGCCAGAGCCGCGGGCGCAGGCGGGCCCTTGTCCTGAACGCGATAGCCGTGCGGATTCGAGGCGACGTGCATCTTCCCTCTCCCTGTTCCGATCCGGAAATTTTCAATGAGCTTCTGAATAGGACTCGTTAGCGGTATCTTATGAGGACTAGTCATACAGGTTCAAGCATAAATATTGCATATTACCATATTTTGTCTGGATATCGGCCTGAAATGGACTAAATCTGTCTAACAGATTCAGAGGCAAGTTCCAGATTTGCAGCGAGTCTCAGGATAGCGACAACATGGGGGGAGAGGATGACGATAGCGTTGCGTCGGTTTGATCGCGGCTTTCACGACCTGAGGGAGTGCCGCCCATGACCCCCGCCGATTATCGCCTGATCGCTGCCGCCATCGTCGGCATTGCGCTGTCCATCATCCTGATCATACGCGGGCGGTTGCATCCCTTCGTGGGGTTGCTCTGCGGCGCATTTACCGTGGGCCTTCTGGCAGGACTTCCGATGGAGGAAACGGCCAAGGCGGTCGAAAAGGGCGCGGGCGCCATCCTTGGCGGCACCGGACTGGTGGTCGCGCTTGGCCTGGGGCTGGGAGCAATGTTGCAATTGTCCGACGGGGCGGGCGGCCTTGCCCGTGCGGCGTTACGGCTGTCGGGCGCGCGCGGGGCACCCTGGGCGAGCCTTCTCACGGCCATCGTCATCGGCCTGCCGCTGTTTTTCGAGACGGGCCTGGTGTTGTTGCTGCCGATCGTCGCGTCGGCTGCGGCGGCACTGCCAGCGGGACAGAATGGCGATACGGCAAAGCTGCGCCTGATGCTCCCCGCCCTGTCGGGCCTGTCCGTTGTCCACGCACTGGTGCCTCCGCATCCGGGGCCATTGCTGGCGGTCAATGCCCTGGGCGCCAATCTGGGCCTGACGCTTCTGTACGGCCTAATGGTTGGCATTCCGACCGCGATCATCGCGGGACCATTATTGGCGCGCTTCACCGCGCCGGGGGTGAAACTTAGCCCCCCGCTGCTAGACCCGGTCCGCGCCGATGTACCCACGCCATCGGTGGGACGGGCGCTGACGGCCGTGCTGCTGCCCGTGGTCCTGATCGCCGCGGGCCAGGCGGTCGCGCTTATGCCAGCGTCCGTTGCGGTTCATTTCGCCTGGCTTGCCTGGGTCAGCGACCCGGTTGTCGCGTTGCTGGTGGCCACGCTCGTCGCTTTGCCCTTGCTGTTTGGCCGGCGCATCACCGAAAGCCGTATCCAGGGCGCGATCTGGACCGAGGCCATGACGCCGGCCGGCGGCATCATCCTGGCGATCGGTGCGGGCGGCGCGCTCAAGCAGGTGCTGGTTACCGCCGGCCTGTCCGACCTTCTCGTGAGATTGGCCGACGGCGGCGCGATTTCGCCGCTGGTGCTGGCCTGGGGCGTATCGGTCTGCATCCGCCTTGCGACCGGATCGGCGACGGTGGCGACGATCACCACGGCGGGCGTGATGCAGGGGCTGGTCGCCGCGTCGGGCGTGGAGCCCGAATGGATGGTGCTGGCGATTGGCGCAGGATCGCTGTTCTTCAGCCATGTCAACGATCCCGGATTCTGGCTGGTGAAAAGCTATCTCGGCACCGACATGGCAGGGACGTTCAAGACCTGGTCCATCATGGAAACGGTGGTGGCGGTGGTCGGCCTGCTGCTGGTAATGCTGGCGAGCAGCATATTTTAGGGAGCGAAGCCGCCATGGCCATCGCAGCGAGACGAGCGACGTCATGAGCCAGATCCGGTTATCCGATCAGGCCTATGCCGGCATCGTCGAGATCATCAAGTCGGAAAATCTGGAGGTTGGCGCGCGGCTGCCATCGGAGGCGAAGCTCGCGGAAACCTTTGGGGTGTCGCGCGCGATCGTGCGCGAAGCGCTGGTGCGGCTGGCGTCAGACGGCATCACGGAGGCGCGGCGAGGCGCCGGGTCCTTCGTCAAGAGCCGGCCTTCCGAGCGGCTGGCGGCCTTCATGCCGATGAGTGAATTGTCCACGACGCTGGGCAGTTATGAAGTGCGTTTTGTGCTGGAGGCGGAGGCCGCCCGGCTGGCGGCAACACGCCGAACCGCGCAGGAAATGGCGCATGTGGAGGAAGGCATGGCGTTGCTGCGCGAGGCTTTGCTGTCCAGTGAGCCGGCTCATGCCGAAGACATGGACCTGCACCGGCGGATCGCGGCGGCGACCGGTAATCTCGCCTTCATTCAGGCGTTCGACGCGCTGTGGCCCGATGTGGAAAAGATCATGCGCGCGGGCGTCGACATTTCGCGGTCTCGCCCCCCGGAAGTCGTCGAAACAATGCTGCGCGAACATGAGGTGATCGTCGCCGCCATCCGGGCGCAAGACCCCGAGGGTGCGGCGCTGGCGATGCGCTGGCATTTATGGGAGGGGCGCCGGAGGCTGATGCCCTGACGCCGCGACGACTCAGCGCAGCCAGCGCAGCGCAGCATCGCGCAGGGCGCAAGGGTCGGCATCCGTCGTCAGGATCATGGCGCCCTCGTCCTCGTCGGGGCGCTCCAGCGTAGCCAGCTGGCTGTCGAGCAGGCTAGTCGGCATATAATGGTCCGCCCTGGCCGCCAGTCGCGCAAGCAGGCGTTCGCGGCTATTTTCTAGCAGGATGAACCGCACGGGCGCTGCCATGGCGGCGCGCAGCCGAGCCCTGTAAGCCGCGCGCAACGCGGAACAGGCTATTACCGTTCGGCCCCGATCGGTAATAGCGGCATTGGCGGCCACACCAATGCGATCCAGCCAGGGCCAGCGATCATCGTCGGTCAGCGCCTGGCCCGCCCGCATCTTGGCTACCGCTTCGGGCGCGTGAAAATCATCCCCTTCCAGAAAGGGGGCGTCGAGAGCCGTTCCCAGCAGCGATCCGAGCGTGGATTTACCACAACCGCTGACCCCCATGACGATGACGGCAAAATGCGGGGTGGTGTCAGAGGCGGATAGGGGCGGCAAAGCAGGTCCTCGCAATCGGCGCGACAACCCCTGCACAGGCATCGCCATGGTCGACCATGCTATAGGATCTGGGGCCAACCCCTGAAAACTACGACCTTTGTCGCAAGTGCCCCAGCCGCCATGCTCCTTTAGCCCTTATCCTTGGATGCAATGATATTTGGGAGAGGCGATGATGATCCGACGCAACATCATGGCGGCGCTGCTGACCGCAACCGCGATGGCAGGCGTGAACGCGACACATGCCGCCGAACCTTCGGTTTTTCCCACCGCGCCCCAGGAGCCAACCGCCGTCACCGTCGCGGGCAAGGGCGACGGTCGGGCGGATGACAGCGACGCGATCCAGCAAGCGCTCGACAGCGCGCGTGACAAGACCGGCCACGGCATGGTCTTCCTGCCTTCGGGCACCTATCGGATCACCCGCACGCTCATCGTGCCGCCAGGCGTGCGCATCTATGGCGTGGGGCCGACGCGGCCCGTCATCCTGCTGGGGGCCAGGACTCCCGGTTTCCAACAGGGTGTGTCGACGATGATGGTGTTTGGCGGCGGCGATCAATATCGCGTCGGCGACGTGCCCGTGCCGGTGCCCACCATCGTTCCGCGCGACAAGGTCGTGCGCGATGCCAATTCCGGCACTTTCTATTCGGCGATGAGCAATGTCGATATAGAGATTGGCGCGGGTAATCCTGCGGCTGCCGGGGTGCGCTTCCACATGGCGCAGCACGCCTTCCTCAGCCATATGGAATTTCGCCTGGGCGATGGATTTGCCGGCGTCTATCAGGCCGGCAACATCATAGAGAATGTCCATTTCCAGGGCGGCCGCTATGGCATCGTCACGGAAAAGACCTCTCCCGCCTGGCAATTCACGTTGATCGATTCAACCTTCGATGGCCAGCGCGACGCTGCGATCCGCGAGCATGAAGTTGATCTCACCATGGTCAATGTCGCCATCCGCAACACGCCGGTGGGGATCGAGGTCGACCGGGGCTATGGTGATAGCCTGTGGGGCAAGGATGTCCGGTTCGAAAATGTCAGCCAAGCAGGCGTGGTCATCTCAAATGAAAACAACGTTTTCACCCAGATCGGTTTTGAAAATGCGCTGGCCAAGAACAGCCCGGTCTTCGCGCGCTTCCGCCAGAGCGGGCGCACGGTCGATGGCAAGGGCGATGCCTATAAGGTCGCATCCTTTTCCTATGGCTTGATGGTGCCGGATCTGGGTCATGTCGGCGAATATCGCACCGATGCCGAGATCGAGGCGTTGCCCGCCCTGCCGGCGCGGCGCGCGCCTGCCATTCGCGACCTGCCGCCGATGCAGGACTGGGTCAATGTCCGCACGTTGGGGATCGTAGGCGACGGCAAGGCGGACGATACCGCCGCTATACAAAAGGCGATCAATGCCCATCCGATCCTTTATTTTCCGACCGGCTTCTACAAGGTCACGGACAGGCTGACGCTGCGGCCGGACAGTATTTTGATTGGCCTGCACCCTGCCATCACGCAACTCTATATTCCCGACGAAAATCCGCGTCATGCCGGGCTGGGATCGGTGCTGCCGATTCTGGAGAGCCGCAAGGACGGGGACAATATCCTGTCGGGACTGGGGTTGTTCACGGGCCGCGTCAATCCGCGTGCGTCGGCCCTTTTGTGGCGGTCGGGCGAAAAAAGCCTGGTAGAGGACGTCAAGATCATGGGCGGGGGCGGCACGCCCACCGCTGATGGCAAGATGCTGGGATCATTGACGGTGCATACCGGCGACCCCGTCACCGACCATCGGCTGGATGCGCAATATCCCAGCATCTGGGTAACGGATGGGGGCGGGGGAACATTTGCAGACGTCTGGAGCCCCAACAGCTTTGCCCAGGCCGGCTTCTACATCAGCGATACCAGCACGCCCGGTCATGTCTATGAAATGTCGGTCGAACATCATGCCCGCAATGAGTTCGTGCTCGACAATGTGCAGAACTGGGAATTTCTGGCGCCCCAGACCGAGCAGGAAGTGGGCGATGGGCCGGATGCCGTTTCGCTCGACATCCGCAATTCGAAAAATCTGCTGTTCGCCAATTATCACGGCTATCGCGTCACCCGCACCTATGCGCCTGAAAAGAGCGCGGTGAAGCTGTATAACTCCAGCGACATTCGTTTCCGCAATGTCCATGTGAATGCCGAAAGCGGCTATGCGACCTGCGACGATGAAGGGTGCGGAACGTTCCTGCGTGCGAGCAAATATCCGTTCGACAACGCGATCGAGGATGTGTCCCGTAAATTGTTCGTGCGGGAGCGGGAGTTCGCCAAGCTCGACATCGGCGCGGCCGGCCGGACGATTCCGACACCTACTGCGAGCATGGCGCCGGTCGAGAAGCTGGAAGATGGCTTCTGGTCCATTTCCGGGGCCTCGGTGGACACGAAGGGCGCGCTCTATTTCATCGACCGGCGGTTCCAGCGCATCCACCGCTGGAGCGAGGCGAAGGGACTGGAGATCGTCCGTGACCAGGCGCTCGATCCGGTCAATCTGGCGGTGGACGCATCGGACCACCTGCTCGTGCTCTCTTCGCTCGGTCCTAAGGCCGGAGTCTATTCGATAGATCCCGAAGGGCCGCTCGACCAGCTGACGCTCATCCAGCCGACCCCGGTTCGGGCTACCGCCCGGAAGCGCACGCTGCTGCCAGTCAACTGGTGGAATAATGGCGAATTTCGCGATCAGCTCGATCACAAAAGCTACGAGTTCACGACTTTGGCCGAAATGTTCGCGCGCGACGTCGGCACGCCCAAGGCACAGGAATATGTTTCCCCCGACGGCAGCCTGGCGCTGCCGGCTTTTCGCGTGTGGCAGCAAGGGCCGATCGATCACACCGGTTGGCGCTGGTCCGACGGGCTCAATGCGAACGGCTTTGTCAGTGGGAAAATGGGTGAGCGGATATTCGTGACGAACGCATCCGAAAATGTCACCTATAGCGGGGCGATCGGAAAGGGTGGCGCGCTTGTGGACCTCAAGCCCTTCGCCAATCGCGGCGGGGAAAGCGTTGCGGTGGACGGACAGGGGCGCGTCTTTGTCGCCAATGGACAGATTTTTGTCTACGGTTCCGACGGCGCGCAGATGGGTCGGATCGATGTGCCCGATCGACCACTTCAGATCCTGTTCGGCGGCCCGGACAAGCGAACGCTTTTCATCCTGACGCATCACGCGCTGTACGCGGCAAAGCCATGAAATCAGGCGCTTTCGGGGCGTCTACGACCTATGTCGTAAGTGCCCTGGAACCGCAGCTGCGATAGGAACACCGATAATCGCCGCACAAGGCGAGGCCGACCCTGGGAGGGCGGCTGACAGAGGGAAGGATCAAGGAAGGTGAGGAAGTCCATCAGTCGCCATCGCATGGGCGCAAGTCTGGTAGCGGTAACGTTCATGGCTTTGTCGAGCCTGGCGCACGCACAGGCCGTCGCCGACGTCGCTCCCCAGGACGAAGCTGAAACCACGTCCGAGCAGAGAGCGGCGGATATCGTAGTCACCGGATCGCGTATCACGACGAGCGGCTTCACCGCGCCCACGCCCACAACGGTGATCGGCGAGGAGCAGATCGCCAATAACGCGCAGCCCAATGTGTTCAACACGATCGCACAGTTGCCGTCGCTTCAGGGATCGACGGGCGCCGCCACCGGTACGTTCAGCACGTCGAGCGGCCAGCAAGGCCTCAGCTCCTTCTCCCTTCGCGGACTGGGGACCATCCGCACCCTCACCCTGCTGGATGGGCAGCGTGTCGTCGGCGCGAACGTGACCGGCGTTCCCGACATTTCGATGTTCCCGCAATTGCTTGTCAAGCGCGTTGACGTGGTGACGGGCGGCGCATCGGCCTCCTATGGATCGGACGCGGTTGGCGGCGTTGTCAACTTCATCACTGACACCCGATTTGAAGGGTTCAAGGGCAACATCCTGGGCAGCATCACCAAATATGGCGACGATGAAACCGCGCTGGTCCAGGCGGCCTATGGTACATCGGCGATGGATGGACGGCTGCATTTCGTCGTCAGTGGCGAATATGACCATGAAGGCGGCGTGGACGCAGGAGATTTCGGCACCGACCTTGCCGGCAGCCGCGACTGGTATCGCGCCACGACGCTGTTCAATACGGGGCAGACCAACAATGGCCTGCCACAATATGTCTATGGCGACTATGCGCAGCCATACCAATATGCTCGCTATGGCCTGATCAACAATGGCCCGCTCCAGGGCATTGCCTTCGATGCCAACGGCACGCCCTATAATTTCCAATATGGATCGAATGGCCAGCCACTCGGCAATGGTCGGGTTAGCAATTGTTTTCAGGGGAACAGCTTCTGCCAGGGCGGCGACCTGTCGGGCGCGCCAGGTTCTGGCGCATCGCTCAAATCATCGCTGGAGCGGATCAATGGCTATACGCGCCTGGGCTACGACTTTGCCGACAACAATGAAGCTTATCTGACGGTCAATATCGCGCAGGTGAAGACCAACAACCAGCCAAGCCCCGGCTATGGCCGCGCCAACCTGACCGTCCAGTGCGACAATGCCTTCCTGCCGCAGACGATCCGCGACCAATGTGCAGCGGCGGGTGTCACTAGCTTCGCCTTCGGCTCCTCCAACGCGCAACTGCCCGATCCGCAGGTCTATACTGACCGCAAACAATATCGCTTCGTTGGCGGCCTCAAGGGACAGTTCGGTTTGGGCGGGACTGACTGGAATTACGACGCCTATTATGAACATGGTATCACCATTTCCGACATTCGCGTCCGCGATATCGTCCTGCAAAATCGCTATGTCGCAACGGCCGATGCCATTAACCTGAACGGCGCAGTCGTGTGCCGTGATCCGGTCGCGCGGGCCAATGGCTGTGTGCCGATGAACATCTTCGGCAACTTCACACCTTCCGCGTCAGCGCTGGCTTATGTCGCGCCGCATGAAAATGGCCCGTTCCAACACACCAAATTGACGCAGGACGTGGTCAGCGCCAACTTTTCGGGCGAACCGGTCGAGCTATGGGCAGGCCCGCTCGCAGTCGCGTTCGGTGCTGAATATCGGCGCGAATTCTATCGCGTCAACGCCGATCCCTATGGGGCGGGCGTGTCGCCGCTCAGCCCTAATGATGAAAATTATCCGGCCGATCCGCTGCTCAATTCGGAACTCGGCAGCAACTGGGCGGCGGGCAATTACAAGAATGGCCGCGGCAAATATGAAGTTTATGAAGGCTTCCTGGAAATCAATCTCCCGCTTTTCGACAGTCAGGGGGCGGGCCGCGCGAACCTGAATGCGGCGGGCCGCGGCACCCACTACAGCACGTCCGGCACGGTCTGGGCGTGGAAGGTCGGCGGCACATGGGACACGCCGCTGGACGGCATTCGCCTGCGCGCCGTCACATCGCGCGACGTGCGGGCGCCGAACCTGTCGGAACTGTTTGCCGCGCCGACCGTGACGACGCTGCCCAACTTCAACGACCCGTTCCGCAACGTCGCCGTATCGACCTTCCAGAACACGATCGGCAATCCGAACCTGAAGCCGGAGATTGCGCGCAACACCGAAGTCGGCATCGTCCTTGCCCGGCCGTCCTGGGCGCCTGGCCTGAGCCTGTCCTTCGACTATTACAACATCAAGCTGAACGGCGTCGTGTCCAGCCTTTCCGCGCAGCAGATCGTGCAATTCTGCTTTGAAGGCAATCAAGCCTTCTGCGGGGGATTCAGTCTCGACAATGCGAACCAGCAGCAGAATTTCGTTAACGTCCAGCCGTTCAACCTGGCTTCCTGGAAGACCAGTGGCTTTGACATAGAGGCAAGCTACCAGTGGCAACAGCCGCTCGGCCTGCCCGGCACTTTCACCGTTCGCGCGCTGGGCACTCACATCCGCAAGTTCATCGTCGATGCGGGCATCGCCGGGGTCGATCCAGTCGATCAGGCCGGGGCCAATAATGGCGCCACCCCGGATTGGAAATGGCTGGCCGTCCAGACCTACGACACCGGCAAGCTGACGCTGACGGTGCAGGAACGCTGGTTCAGCGACGGCACTTTTGGCAACCAATATGTCGTCTGTAAGTCCAGTTGCCCCGTGTCGACCGGCAACCACCCGACGATCAACTATAACAAGATGAAGGGCGCCTTCTACATGGACGTGGGCGCGACCTACAAGATCACCGATCAGGTATCGATCTACGGCAAGGTCGACAATCTGTTCGATAAAGATCCCGTCGCATCGCCGCAGACCAACACCGGTCTGGACATCAACCCGGCGCTCTATGACACATTGGGCCGCATCTATCGTGCGGGTGTGCGCTTCAACTTCTGATCTGATATTCCCAGTCCCCACCCACCTGTCCCGGCCCTGCACGGCCGGGACATATTTTTCCCAGTGGAGAGCGTTGCATGAAATACGGATTGAGTGGAGCTTGCGCATCCATGCTGTTGTGCCTGGCGGGCGCGCAGCCGGCGCTGGCGTCGCCATCCGTTTACATGACGGCCCCGGATGAACCCCGCGCCGTCACAGTGAAGGGCGTAGGCGACGGTCGTGCCGACGACAGCGCCGCAATCCAGCAAGCGATCGACCAAGCCGCGACTGCCGGGGGCGGTATCGTTTTCCTGCCCGCCGGCACCTATCGCATCAGCCGGACATTATTTCTGTATCCCGGCGTGCGGATTTTCGGCATTGGCGCGCAACGGCCGATCATCCTCCTTGGCGCGAATACGCCAGGATTTCAGCGGGGGGTCGCCCATATGCTGATGTTGGGGGCGTTTGCGGGAGGGGGCGGAATCCTACGCTAAGGATTTGGGCCAGCGATATTCCCCGGTTAGATTGATGTGT
>NZ_JAJGNP010000007.1 GCF_020782245.1 Sphingobium soli | reverse complement strand
GGCGCGAGTGACGGGGCTCGAACCCGCGACCTCCGGCGTGACAGGCCGGCGCTCTAACCAACTGAGCTACACCCGCGTTCGGTGTGGGCGGCCGTCTATGCGGGACAGAAGATACTGTCAACCGTCCGTAACATCTGTTTCCTCTTTATCCGCATTTTCTTTCATGCGCGGCACCGTCAGCGTCCCCTGCTCGAACAGGAAACCGGCGATATCGGGCGTTCCGGCGGCCGCCACGACGGTTTGCAAGATAATCAGCAATGGCACCCCCAGCAACGCGCCGGGCGTTCCCCATACCCATCCCCAAAAAGTAAGCGACACCAGGATCAGCAAGGGGTTCATGGTCAATCGCCGCCCGAGCAGCATCGGCGTGACGACATTGGCCTCGACCAGGTGAAACGCGATCTGCAGCGCTGCCGGAAGCAGCGCGAACCACACATCGTCGAACACCATCAATCCGCCCAGCGCCAGCAGCGCGGCCGCGAGCATCGGCCCGAAATAGGGTACGAAGTTCAACAGGGCGATGATCCCACCCCACATCAGCGGCGAAGGCATGCCGATGAGCCACAGCGCCACCGCGACCGCCAGGCCCAGGCACAGATTGATGGTGGCGATCGTGATGACATAGGCCGATGTCGCATCGACCACGTTCTGGATCACGCGGGCCACCGCCATTGCCCCGTCGAAGCTGCCCCGGCTGTTGATCGTCCGCCGCCGCAGCCGGGTCCACCCAGCCAGGAAAAAATAGATGATCAGCAAGGCGAAGACCATCTGAATGATCGCCGCTGGCGCTGACGTCGCGGCAAATTGCAACAGTGATCGCGGCGCGTCCACAACCGCCGTCTGCGCCGCTGCGACCGGGCCTGTCGCCAGCATCTGGAGGGTTTCATCGACGAAGCGCTGGAGATTGGAATAAAGGTCGATCACCGGCGCCAAATTCGCCTGGATCTGCGGCAGGCGCTGCGGCAGCGCGCTGAACCAATCCGTGGCGGGCACGACGATCAGAACCAGCGCGGTATTGGCCACCAGCAGAAAGCCGATCACCGACAGCAATGCCGCTACGCCCGATGGCAGGCCGCGCCGCTCCATCCATTCCAGCAATGGCACCAAGGCGATGGCTATGACCAGGGCGGCCGTCAGCGGCAGGAAAAATTCCGCCCCCGCGCGTAACGCGAAAGGCAGCGCCAGAATCAAGCCCAGCCCTGTCGACAGCGCGATCGAAGCCAGCAATCGATCGCGCCGCCGGTTGATTTCCTGTTGTTCCGCCGCCGTCACGCTCGATTCTTTCATGCCGTCCACACAATGGATGTGCGCTGCCCGCTCCCCCGCGTCAATTTGCAAAGCCAAGAGCGCGCGAAAGGAAAACAGTCACTTAACCAATTTTTTGCATCTGCACGCTATCTTGGATGGTGCCGGCAATGGGGGGCGGGGCATGAACATCATATCGTTGCGGCTTATCATCCCCATGGTGATCCCCGGCGTGGCCGGCTTCGCGATTCCCGCTTCGGCGCAACCGCCCCTGCGGCTGA
Organism: Sphingobium soli; assembly: GCF_020782245.1. GTDB lineage: Bacteria > Pseudomonadota > Alphaproteobacteria > Sphingomonadales > Sphingomonadaceae > Sphingobium > Sphingobium soli. The sequence continues at coordinate 174,081 of NZ_JAJGNP010000007.1, read as the reverse complement.
CAAGCCAAACCTTCGTCGAGCGGGTTGCCACGGACATCAATGGCCACCCACGCCGCATAATCGCCACTGCCGACAGGCCGATGCGCGGAGACCAGTTGATCGTCATTCTCGACTGGCGCAATGACGGACCAGCGCCGCTGCGCAACGTTGCCATCACGCGCCCCGTCCCGAATGGATCGGAACCCGACCTCGATGATCCGGTGATGCAGATTTCGGTCGATGGCGGTGCGCATTGGGGACGGCTTGAAGACTTGTGGTTGCCAACCCCTCTGGGCGGCGTGCGCCGCGCCGTCCCGGCCGATGTCACGCATATACGCTGGCCACTGGCGCAGGCGGCACCCGGCCAAACCGGCCGGCTCAGTTATCGGCTCACCCTGCGATAACACGCCGGGGCTTGAGGCCGATCGCCAGCTATCCTAGGGCGATGCGCCGACCGGAGACCCCATGATGCCCAAAGACGCCGAGCGCGCCTACCTCGCCAATCTAGGCGCCCAGGGCGTCAACCATTCGCTCAACAAGCCTTTTTCCGATCCGGAGTGCGGCATTCATCTGGCCGCCATCGGCTTCATCATGCGCCTTTTGCCACCGCCTCCCGCCCGTATCCTGGATCTGGGCTGCGGGGGCGGCTGGACCAGCATCTTCTACGCGCGCTTGGGCTATCAAGTGACAGGGCAGGACATCGCTCCCGACATGATCGCCGTGGCGCGAGACAATGCGCGGATCAACGATGTCGGATCGCGCACGGACTTCCTGTGTGGGGATTTCGAGCACATGGAGTTGGGCGCGCAATATGACGCGGCGATTTTTTTCGACTCGCTGCATCATGCGGAGGATGAGGCGCTCGCCATCCATGCGGCCTGGCGCGCGCTGAAGCCGGGCGGCATTCTCATCACCCACGAACCCGGCGAAGGCCACAGCCAGTCGGCGGAATCGATTGCGGCGATGGCGCGGTTCGGCGTCAACGAACGCGACATGCCACCCCATCTCATCATGGCGCGTGGCCGGGATGCAGGCTTCACAGGCTTTCGCGTCCTGCCGATGCCGTCCCTCCTCTACAGCACCTTCTACCAGCCGCGCGACTATTCGGGCCGATGGTTCAGCAAGCGCCGCTGGAAGATGCTCGCCCGTGCCGCCCGCATGATCTTCAAACCGGACGTGCGAGAGGGCGCGGTCGTCGTGATGACCAAATAAACGCCCTCCCGTTGATCAATCGACGAACAGGAACGCCGGCGCTTCAAGCAATTTGCGCACCGCCTGCACGAAGCTCGCCGCGTCCCAGCCATCGACCACGCGATGGTCGCAGCTGATTGACAGATTCATCAGCTTTGCCGCGACGACCTCCTTGCCCCGGAACACCGGGCGTTCAACTATGCGATTGGGCCCGATGATCGCGACTTCGGGCCGGTTGATGACCGGCGTAGTCGCCACGCCGCCGAGCGGCCCGAGCGACGTCAGCGTCAGCGTCGATCCACTCAGTTCTTCAGACTTGGCCTTGCCGCTGCGCGCCGCCTCTGCCAGCCGGCGGATTTCGGACGCCAGTTGCCAGACGTTGCGATCCTGCGCGTCGCGGATCACCGGCACCATCAGTCCGGCATCGGTTTGCGTCGCCATGCCCAGATGCACCGACCCATGGCGCGTCACCACGCCTGCCTCATCGTCATAGCGGGCATTGAGCATCGGGAAATCCGGGATCGCCTTGCAGATCGCAACGATCAGCAACGGCAGCATCGTCAATTTCGGCCGTTCGCCGCGACCAGCGTTAAGCTGTTCGCGCAACTCCTCCAATGCAGTCACGTCGATTTCCTCGACATAGGTGAAATGCGGAATGTGACGCTTTGACGCGGCCATATTCTCCGCGATCCGGCGGCGCATGCCGATCACCTTGACCTCTTCGTCCGCACGCCGTGCCGACCGTCCGGCGGGCGCGTAACCCTGCCCCGCCCCATAGAGCAAATAGGCGTCCAGGTCGGCATGGCGGATATGATCACCGCTGGGCTTCACTTGGCCCAAGTCGATACCCAACTCCTTCGCCCTGGCTCGGACCGCGGGCGAAGCGAGAATCGGCTGGTCCTTTACAGCGGCCGCGACTGGCTGTTGCGCGGGCGCAGACGTCGGCGCAGCGTCGGATTCAGGGGTCGGCGTGGGCGGCGCTGATGGCGCAGCGGCCTCCTCCACCATGGCTTCGCCCGGCGTTTCCGCTTCGATCGTCTCTTCGCTCGGCGGCGGCGCAGCAGCGACTTCGCCCTCTACCTCGATTTCGACAAGCATCGACCCGATCGGCACCTGATCGCCCGGCTCGCCGGCCAGTCGCACGACTGTGCCCGCAACCGGGCTTTCCATTTCGACCGTCGCCTTGTCGGTCATCATGTCGGCGATCGGCTGATCCTCCTCGACCCGATCGCCCACCTTGACGTGCCAGCCGACGATCTCGGCCTCGGAAATGCCTTCGCCGATATCCGGCAGCTTGAATGTAAAGAGAGCCATGCGCTCAATCCTTCATGATCTTGGTGATGGCCTCGCGAATGCGCACGGGTCCGGGGAAATAGGCCCATTCCAGACTGTGCGGATAGGGCGTGTCAAAACCGGTAACGCGCTCGATCGGCGCTTCGAGATGGTAAAAGCAGCGTTCCTGCACCTGGGCGAGCAGTTCCGCCCCGAACCCGCTGGTGCGCGTCGCTTCATGGACGATCAGGCAACGGCCCGTCTTGCGCACCGATGCCTCGATCGCTTCGATGTCGAGCGGGACGAGCGTGCGCAGGTCGATAATCTCAGCGTCGATGCCCATCGCCGCCACGGTGTTTTCGACCACATGAACCATCGTGCCATAGCATAGGATCGTCAGCGCCTCGCCCGCCCGCGCTGTGCGCGCCTTGCCCAGCGGGATGCGATAATAGCCCTGTGGCACTTGCGCCTCGGCGTGCCCGGCCCAGCTTTTCGCCGGCGTGTCATAATGGCCATCGAACGGGCCATTATAGATGCGCTTGGGCTCGAAGAAGATCGTTGGATCATTATCCTCGATCGCCGCGATCAGAAGTCCCTTGGCGTCATAGGGCGTGGACGGGATCACCGTCTTGACGCCCGATACATGCGTGAAGATACCCTCGGGCGACTGGCTGTGCGTCTGGCCACCAAAGATGCCGCCGCCAAAGGGCGATCGCACCGTCATGGGCGATATGAATTCGCCTGCCGAACGGTAGCGCAGCCTCGCTGCCTCGCTCACCAGCTGGTCGAGCGCGGGATAGATATAGTCGGCGAACTGGATTTCCGGCACCGGGCGCAATCCATAGGCCCCCATCCCCACCGCAACGCCGATAATCCCGCATTCAGTGATAGGTGTGTCGAACACCCGGTTCTTGCCATATTTTTGCTGAAGCCCCGCCGTGGCGCGGAACACGCCACCGAAATAGCCGACATCCTCACCCATGACGACGACGTCCGGGTCCCGGTCCATCATCACGTCCAGCGCGCTGTTGATCGCCTGGATCATGTTCATCTGCTGCGCGTCAGACCGCGCCTCGCCCTGTGCCATGACCTCACTCACAACACCGGCTTCGTTCGCTTTGCTCACAGCGTCAGTTTCGTTCGCTTTGCTCACAGCGTCAGTTTCGTTCGCTTTGCTCACAGGCCGGCCGCCTTCCATTCGTCGAGCATCTGCTGCTTCTGTTCCTCCAGATGCCAGGGCATCTTTTCGAACACATCCTCGAACATGCTCTCCATAGGATGGTGCAAGCCATGGCCCAATATGCCGTTCTTCTCCGCCTCGCGCGCAGCGTCGCGGACATGTTCGGCCAGTTCTTTGTCCATCGCGGCATGGCGGTCTTCGTCCCAGATACCGAGCGCAATGCAGTGCTGCTTCAGCCGCGCAACCGGATCGCCAAGCGGCCATTGGCTGCTTTCCTCGGCCGAGCGGTAGGCACTGGGGTCATCCGACGTGCTGTGGCCCTCGACGCGATAGGTAAAATGTTCGATCAGGGTCGGGCCGGCATTGGCGCGCGCGCGATCGGCCGCCCAGCGCGTTGCGGCATAGACGGCCAGTACGTCATTGCCGTCGACGCGAAGCCCCGCAATGCCATAGCCCACGGCGCGCGCGGCGAAGGTCGTCGCCTCCGCTCCGGCAAATCCTGAAAAGCTGCTGATAGCCCACTGATTATTCACAACATTCATGATGACGGGCGCGCGATAGACGCTGGCGAAGGTGCAGGCCGAATGGAAATCGCCCTCGGCCGTCGATCCCTCGCCGCACCAGGTCGCCGCGATCCGCGTATCCCCCTTCGCAGCGCTCGCCATCGCCCAGCCGACGGCCTGGGGATATTGAGTCGTCAAATTGCCGGAGATCGAGAAGAATCCCGCCTCGCGCGCGGAATACATGATGGGCAACTGGCGGCCCTTCATCCGGTCGCCCTTATTGGAATAAATCTGGTTCATCATGTCGACGAGGGACCAGTCGCGTGCAATCAGGATACCTTGCTGACGATAGCTGGGGAAGCACATGTCGTCGCGCGACAATGCCATCGCTGCGCCGATCGACACCGCTTCCTCGCCCGTCGACTTCATGTAAAAACTGGTCTTGCCTTGCCGCTGGGCGCGAAACATCCGGGCGTCAAATGCGCGGGTCAACGCCATATAGCGCAGCATCTTGAGCAATGTTTCGGCGGGCAGGCGCGGGTCCCAGGGGCCGACGGCCTGTCCATCGTCATCCAGCACACGAACCAGCCCATAGGCCATATCGCGCATGTCTGCCGGCTGAGCCGCCTCATCGGGTCGCGGCTGCGCGCCAGCGGCAGGGATGTCGAAATGGGTGAAGTCCGCCGCCTCACCTGGCCGCGCCGGCGGCTCGGGAACGTGCAACTTTAATGGAGGCAGGTTGCGCCCGGCCTGTCCTTCCACTGATCCAATGGGATCGCTCATCCTGGCTCCTATCGTGCATTGCAATAATATTGCTTTAGGCGGATATTATATTTCAATGCACCGGAAGGCAAGCCTTGCTGACCCAAATTACTCTTTACCTGTCGCTGTCGATGTCGGTTTTCACACGGCGACCGGCGCAGCGATATGGGCTTGCGGGCTGTAATCCAGCACCTCGAAATCTTCGATCCTGTAATCGAAAATGGATGAAGGCTGCCGATTGATCCGTAATGTCGGCGCGCCTTGCGGAATACGCGATAACTGCTCCTCCACCAGCGGTGCGTGGTTGAGATAGAGATGCACGTCCCCGCCCTGCCAAATGACTTCACCCGGCTCCAGATCGCACTGCTGCGCCAGCATCCGAGTGATCATCGTCAGCCCGAAAATGTTGAAGGCGAATCCAAGTCCCAGGTCGCAGCTACGCTGAAAAAGCAGGCCATTGAGCTTTCCGTCCGCGACCTGGAACTGATAGGTCATATGACAGGGGGGAAGCGCCATCTGCGGCACCTCCGCGACATTCCAGCCGGTAAACAGCAATCGGCGCGATCCGGGGGTGGAGCGGATTGCATTGACCAGTTCCGCTATCTGGTTTCGTCCCATCTCGGCTTTGCGATACAGCCCGTCGCCTGCCGGTTCATAGATCGGCCAATTCACCCATTGCGCACCATAAACCGGCCCCAGATCGCCCCATCTCCGGGCAAAATCGGCATCCTCGATGATGCGCGCCTCGAACGAGTCGCGGTCGATCGCCTCACCAGTCGCCCGGCGATAGGCGTCGAGCGGCCAGTCGGTCCAGATATGCACGCCTTGGCGCACCAGTTCGCGAATATTAGTGTCGCCGGTCAGAAACCAGAGCATCTCGCGCGCAGCCACCTTCCAGTAGACCCGCTTGGTAGTCAGCAGCGGCACTGCATCCCCTGCCAGCGAAAAGCGCAGCGTCGCCCCCAATATCGATCGCGTGCCAACGCCAGTCCGATCGATCCGCTCATTACCATGCAACCAGATATGCCGCATCAGGTCGAGATATTGCTGCTCATAATGGGGCGCTGGCGCACCATGTGCCTCGGTCAAAACGACATCCTGTGAAATTGAGTCTCGTTGGGCTCGCTCTATATCAGCGGGGACGCTCCGCCAATGCCGGGTCCGAAACGGATATTATTGGGGCGCGTTACTCCCGAAGTGGATCGGCTTGGGTCTGGCCATGCGCCTCCCGCCGACCCCACAGTCGCGGCATGTCTGGCCCCAGCGCTTTTGCCGTGACGATCCTGGATAATGGGTGGCGCCCCCGGCGCATTCTGCCCGTCCGCCATCACTGGACGGCGGTCCTGCCCGACCTGGTAGTCGACGGCCACCACTGGATTGCCCTCATACAGCGCCGCCCGCCGCATCAGGCCGCGTCGCCAGGACCTGACGACATCACCCTGACCCGCGCGATTATCCGCAGCGTCGGACCACTTGACCTGCGGGTGGCGGATCACCTTATCGCCGCCGGGGATCAGTGGTTCAGCTTTCGCGCCGCCGGTCTCCTCTAAAACGCATAAAAAAAGCGCGCCTGCCCGCTTGCCAGCCCGCAAAGCCGTCTCTATAGGCGCACTCCTGCCTTACGGGGCCGCTTTCGAAAGCGGCTTCGGCATCGGTCGGGGAATAGCTCAGCCTGGTAGAGCACTGTCTTCGGGAGGCAGGGGCCGGAGGTTCGAATCCTCTTTCCCCGACCACATTTCTTTTCGGCAAATGACGCGGAAATCACGGCGGACCGGCTTCTTGCCGTGCCCGCTATTCGCTGTTGGGCGCGCCTTCATCCGGTATAACTGTTTTCGACAGATGACATGTGTCGAAAGCGGCGGAACCAAAGTTGTCCGATCGTAAAAGATGTTTGACCCCGCCTGTCCCGGCGGCAATGATGCCGTCTTATCAAGCCAATACGGCCAGTGGCCAGATATTCGGCATAATCCGACCCGCATCATGCGGGCATGGGCAGGTGGGAGACACATCTTGCATAGACGCGATTTTCTGGCCTTCGGGGCCATGGGCGTGGGCGGCCTCATGCTGCCGGCTGCTTTCGGGCGAGTGATCGCCGCAGAAGCGCTGGATAGCGCCATCGACGTTGCGGTGAAGAAGCAATTGGCGGACGCCGCGATGAATGCGGCCAAGAGCGCCGGCGCCACTTATACCGACGTGCGGATCGGCCGCTATCTCCGCCAATTCGTCATCACGCGCGAACGCAATGTCGAAAACATCGTCAACACCGAATCGACCGGCGTTGGCGTCCGCGTCATCGCTGACGGCGCGTGGGGCTTTGCCGCCACCAACGACATGACCGCTGACGCCGTCGCCAAGGCTGCGCGCGAAGCCGTCGCCATCGCCAAGGCCAATGCGCCGGGTCAAAGCGCGCCGGTTCAACTCGCGCCGGTCAAAGGCGTGGGCGAAGTCAGCTGGCGCACACCGATCGTCAAGAACAGCATGACCGTGCCGATCAAGGACAAGGTCAATTTGTTGATGGGCGTCAATGCAGCCGCGCTCGACGCAGGCGCCAGCTTCATTCGCTCCACGCTGTTCCTCGTCAACGAACAGAAATATTTCGCCAGCACCGATGGCAGCTATATCGACCAGGACGTGCACCGCATCTGGGCGCCGATGGAAGTCACCGCCGTCGATCAGGCAAGCGGCAAATTCCGCACACGTGAAGGCCTGTCCGCCCCCATGGGCCTGGGCTTTGAATATCTGGACGGCGCGGCATCGGGCAAGACCGTGCTGCCCAACGGCGTAACCGTCTACGGCCAGTCCTATGACATGAAGGAAGACGCGATCGCCGCGGCCAAGCAGGCCAAGGCGAAGATTGCCGCACCTTCGGTCAAGCCGGGCAAATATGACCTGGTGCTTGACCCGTCGCACACCTGGCTCACCATCCATGAATCGGTCGGCCATCCGCTCGAACTCGATCGCGTGCTGGGATATGAAGCCAATTATGCCGGCACCAGCTTTGCCACGATGGACAAGATGCAAAGCCATTTCCAATATGGCAGCGACAAGGTGAACATCGTCGCCGACAAGACCCAGCCTGGCAGCCTTGGCGCCGTCGCATATGATGATGAAGGCGTGAAGACCAAGAAGTGGGACCTGATCCGCGACGGCAAGCTGGTCGGCTATCAGGCGATCCGCGATCAGGCGCATATCGAAGGCAAGACGGAATCGGACGGCTGTTGCTATGCCGACAGCTGGTCCAATGTGCAGTTCCAGCGCATGGCCAATGTCAGCCTGGAACCCGGCAAGCAGAAGATGAGCGTTACCGACATGATCGCCGACGTCGAAGACGGCGTCTATATCATCGGCGACGGCAGCTTCTCGATCGACCAGCAGCGTTATAATGCGCAGTTCGGCGGCCAACTCTTCTACGAGATCAAGAATGGCAAGATCGGCCAGCAGATCGAGGATGTCGCCTATCAGATTCGCACGCCCGAATTCTGGAACGCCTGCGCGGGCGTCTGTGACGCCAGCGATTATCGCCTCGGCGGCTCCTTCTTCGATGGCAAGGGCCAGCCCGCGCAGGTGTCCGCCGTATCGCACGGCTCTTCGACCGCGCGCTTCAATGGCATCAACGTCATCAACACCGCGCGTTCGCTCGGCTGATACGCTTTAGGAGATAAACAGATGAGCATCTTTCCCGAAGCGCAGGCTAAGGCGATCCTGACCAAGGTTGTCGGCTTTTCGCAGGCCGACGAATGCACCGCGCAATTAAATGGCGCGACGCGCGGCAATGTCCGCTTCGCCCGCAACGACGTATCGACCGCCGGTGTGACCGATGATATCCAGTTGGCGGTGCAGGTCGCGTTCGGCAAGCGCGTGGGTACCGCCACGATCAACCAGTTTGACGACGCCTCGCTCCAGCGGGTGGTGCGCCGTGCCGAGGAACTGGCGCGACTGGCGCCGGAAAACCCTGAATTCATGCCCGCGGTGCCGCAGCAGACATATCTCAAGACCAACACCTTCAGCGCGCCGACCGCCGCCATCGACCCGGCGTATCGCGCAAAGGTCGCCAGCGATTCGATCGGGCCGTGCCGCGCGGAAAATCTGGTGGCTGCGGGCTATCTGGAAGATCAGGCCGGCTTCGTCGCCTTCATGAACAGCAAGGGCAATTACGGCTATCAGACGTCGACCAGCAGCGACTATACTTGCACGGTGCGCACGCCGGATGGTCGCGGATCTGGCTGGGTCGGCCATAATGTCCAGGACATCGCGCAGTTCAACGCGGGCGAGGACATCCGCGTCGCCATGCGCAAGGCCAGCGCCTCTGCCGGTGCGCAGGCGCTGGAACCGGGCAAATATACCGTCATCCTGGAGCCTGCGGCTGCGGCTGGCCTCGTCGCCTTCATGATGTATTTCTTCGACGCGCGGTCGGCGGACGAAGGGCGCAGCTTCCTGTCGAAAAAGGGCGGCGGCAACAAACTGGGCGAGCAGGTCTACGGCCCGCAGGTGACGATGTTCACCGATCCGGCCTATCCGGGCGCAGCAGTCTACCCCTGGGATGACGAAGGCCTGCCGCGCAAAAAAATGCCCATCATCCAGAACGGCAAGCTCATGAACATGAACTATAGCCGCTATTGGGCGCAAAAGCAGGGTAGGCCCGAACAGGCCGGGTTCGGCAACATCATCATGGAAGGCGGCACAAAGTCGACCGCCGACCTCATTCGCACGACCGAACGCGGCATCCTGGTATCGCGCACCTGGTATATCCGCATGGTCGATCCGCAGACCGTTCTGCTCACCGGCCTGACCCGCGATGGCACATTCTATATTGAAAATGGGCAGATCAAATATCCGGTGAAAAATTTCCGCTTCAATGAAAGCCCGGTGATCATGCTCAACAATGTCGAGGAATTCGGCAAACCGGTCAGGGTGAAGAGCGACGAATCGGATACCACCATGGTTATTCCGCCGATGAAACTACGCGACTTCACCTTCACCTCGCTTTCGGACGCGGTGTAAGGGGGTCGGCCGGAGGATGACGCGCGCCGACTTTCTCCGGTTGATGGCGGGCGGCCTGTCCAGCGCTATGCTGGCCAGGCCGCTGGCCGCGGCAACGGGTGGCTATGATTTCTGGTTCACCCGCCTCCGCTATGATTCGGGCGACTGGGATGTTGATCAGCGCGCGCCGTCCAACATCATCACCTCGCTCATCGACTACACCACCCTGCGCGTCGATCCCAAGGAGCATGTGATCGCGCTGTCTGATCCCAGGATGCTGACCGCGCCCTTCTGTTACATGGCCGGTCACAAGCTGGTGGAATTTTCGCCGGCAGAGCGACGGAATTTCGAACGCTATGTGCGCAGCGGCGGCTTTGTCATGGTCGACGATTGCAATCACGACATTGACGGGCTGTTCGCCCGCTCGTTCGAAGCCCAGATGGCCAAGATTTTCGGCCCCAGGGCCCTTGTCGAACTGCCGGACAGCCACGGCATCTATCGCAGCTTCTTCAAATTCGACGGCCCGCCCAATACCGCGCTCGAACTCAATGGCTGGGGCGACGACCTCGTCCATGAGTATCTCAAGGGCATAGAGGTGAATGGCCGCTTGGGCGTTCTTTACAGCAACAAGGATTATGGCTGCGAATGGGACTATGACTGGCGCAACAAACGCTTCCTGGCCGAGGACAATACGAAATTCGCCGTCAACATCGTGATGTACGCGCTGTCGGTGTGACTTTCCAATCGCACGTCATTCCCGCGGAAGCGGGTACTTACCTTCTGCGCTCTCCATTTCCGCACCTTTCGGAGATGGAATCCTGCTTTCGCGGGGATGACACTGTCAAACAAGGGCCATCACTATCATGACCGACCTTACCGAAGCCGATATCCAGGCTCGCCTCGGGCGCCTGGCCGACTTGCGCGCCGCCATTGGCCAGGCCATCGTCGGACAGGCCGATGTCGTAGAGCAACTACTGATCGGTCTTCTGGCTGGCGGACATTGCCTGCTCGAAGGCGTGCCGGGTCTGGGCAAGACGCTTCTCGTCCGATCCTTGGGCGAAGCGCTCAAACTCGATTTCCGCCGGGTTCAATTCACGCCCGACCTGATGCCAAGCGATATCCTTGGCACCGAATTGCTGGAAGAGGATCATGGCACCGGCCATCGCAGCTTTCGTTTTCAGCAGGGGCCGATCTTCACCAATTTGCTGCTCGCCGACGAACTCAACCGCACGCCGCCCAAAACCCAGGCGGCGTTGCTGGAGGCGATGCAGGAAAAGACCGTTAGCTATGCCGCCGTCACGCATCAGCTTCCCCGCCCTTTCTTTGTGCTTGCGACCCAGAATCCGCTTGAGCAAGCCGGCACCTACCCCCTCCCCGAAGCGCAGCTTGACCGCTTTCTTCTCCATGTCCGCGTGAATTATCCGACTGAGGAGGAAGAACGCGCCATTCTTGCCCAGACTACCGGCGCAGGCGGCGGCATGGTGCCGACGGTCATGCAGGGCGAGGAAGTACTCGCCCTTCAGAAGCTGGTCCGCGATGTCCATTTGAGCGACGATCTTTTGGCTTGGGTCACCCGCCTCGTTCGCGCCAGCCGTCCCGCCGATACCGCGCCGGAAGAGGTTCGCAGATATGTGAAATGGGGCGCGGGCCCGCGCGCCGGACAGGCATTGATCCTCTGCGCCAAGGCGCGGGCTTTGCTGCAAGGGCGGCTCGCCGCTACGCGCGAGGATATCGCCGCGCTCGCCGCGCCGGTCATGCGGCATCGGCTTCTGCTCTCCTTCGCGGCGGAAGCAGAGGGACGCAGCGCTGACGACGTGGTTGCCGCGCTCGTTCGTGCGGTGCCTCTGGCCTGATCCGCGCAGCCATGGCCGACTTCCTCCCCCCAGACGTGCGCAGCCGCCTTCGCGGCCTGCGCCTCGTCACGCGTCGGGCCGTGGGGTCGCACGGCATCGGCCTGCATCAAAGCCATAGCCGGGGCGCGGGCCTCGAATTCGCGCAATATCGCGCTTATGAACCCGGAGACGAATTGCGGCAGATCGACTGGAAGCTCTACGCTCGCTCCGACAAATTCTTCGTGCGCGAAGCGGAACGCGAAAGTCCGGTCGCGATCTGGATCCTGATCGACGCCAGCGCATCGATGGGTCAGAGCGATGCCGCGCGACCCGATTACAGCCGCCTGGATGCCTCCAAGGCGATCGCTGCGGCCATCGGCGAACTCGCGATGCAGCAGGGCGATCGGTTCGGCCTCATCGCGCTGGGTGATTCAGGACTGCGCTTGGTCCCTCCCGCGACGGGATTACGCCAGCGCGACCGAATGATGCTGGAGTTGCTGGACATAGCCGCAGCCCGGACCTTCGCTTCCAACGATCAATTAGGCCCCCTGTGGGAAAGGATCGGCACGCATGATCTCGTGATTATGCTTAGCGACTGTTTCGACAACGGAGCCGTGGCCTTGGTGGAGAAGCTGGCATCGGCAGGGCGCGAAACGCTGGTGATCGAGATGCTGACGGTCGCCGAAAGGGACTTTCCCTTCACGGGGGGCTTTCGATTCCGCGACCCGGAGACCGGCGAGGAACTGCTCGCAGACGGTGCCGCGCTGCGCACAGAGTTCCTTGCCCGCTTTGGCGCTGCGCGGGAAGCGCTGCACGCCAGTCTGGACGCCACCGGTATACGCCACGTGGCGCATGTGCTGGATGAGCCTGTCGATCTGTCCCTGCGTCGCCTGTTTGCGGCGCCTGGCACGGCGGATTGAGCGCGATGGGTTTTGGGCTTCTGTTTCCCGCCGCTCTGGCGGCGCTGGCCGCGCTGATCGTCCCGCTGGTCATTCATATCGCCCGCCGCAGCGAGCAACTGCCCACGGATTTCGCTGCCCTACGCTGGCTGCGCCAGAAGCCACGGCCGCGCTCCCGCTTGCGATTCGACGAATGGCCCCTTTTGCTGGTGCGCTTGCTGCTCCTCGCGTTGCTTGCACTTCTTCTGGCCCGGCCGGTGCTTTGGGGCGCTGCCGATGACCGACCTTATGTTGCGGTTCTTCCCGGCGCGCAATTCGACCCAGCGGCCTATCCCGCCGCCCGGCTTCACTGGCTAGCTCCCGGTTTTCCGAACATCGACGCTCCCGAACCGCACGGTCGCATTCCCGTCGCCAGTCTGATCAGACAGTTGGACGCCGATCTGCCACAGAGCGCGGCCCTGACGATCGTGACGCCACGGATCATCACGGGTGCCGACGCCGACCGCATCCGGCTGTCGCGTTCGGTGAAGTGGGAAATCCAGCCAGGCGCCATGCCACAGCGCTCATCCTCCAAACCGCCTGGGCGATCACTCTCCGTCCGTCATGACGAAGCGCATAAGGACGGCGCGCGCTATCTACGCGCGGTCGCCGACGCATGGCAGCTTGAGAAGCAAAAGGATGCTCCCCCCAGCGCCGACCTGACCGACCCGCTGCCCGATCACCGGCAGAGCCTAGCTTGGCTGGCAGCCGGCAGCGTATCGCAGGCTGTGCGAGACTGGGTATCTCAAGGCGGCACTTTGCTGCTGCCATCCGACGCCCAATTGTCCGAAAGCACTTGCTTCGTTACGGTCTGGCGCGACGAGGACGGCTTGCCGCTGGGCGAAGCGGCACGCCTTGACCAAGGGTACGTGCTTCGCCTGACCCGCCCGCTCCGCCCCGATGCCATGCCGCTGTTGCTCGACGCGGATTTCCCCCTACACCTCCGTGCAGCACTCTACCCTGCATCCCCCCCACCCGATCGTGTTGCTGCTCGCGATTATGCTCCAATGACGGGGGCGCGTGCCTATGACTTGCCGCCACAACCGCTCGCGCCATGGCTCGCCTTGATTATTGCGCTGCTGTTTGGCGTCGAACGCTGGCTTGCGTCCCGACGCAGTCGGAGCATAGCGCCATGAGCGCCGAAAGGTTTTTTTCCCACTGGGTCGCCCCGGCGCGGCGTCGATCCTTCCTCGACACGCTTGGCCTCGCCCTCCCCGTCCTGGCCGCGCTGACGGCTATCGCCTGGCGCATCTCAGGTCTCGCTGCCGCAGCCGCCTTGTTTCTGGCTGGTGGCGTGCTCGCGCTGGTCCTCGCCCGCAGGCGCGCCACGCGCCAGGACCGCGCATGGCTCATTCACCGCCTGGACGCGAGTCGCCCGGAACTGGAGGATAGCAGCGCCCTGCTTTTCTCCCCACCAGCAACGATCACACCGCTTCAGGCGCTACAACGCACGCGTATAGCCGACCGGCTCGATCAGGCCTCACCGCACGACCTTGTCCCCCGCTGGTCGAAGCAATGGCTGCTCGGTCTTTTCTGCGTCGCAGCCGTCATCGTCGCTGGCGCGCTGCTTTGGCCGAGGCCAGGTGAAGGCCCACCACGTCTCGCCCCCAGCCAGGAAGGCATCGCTACCGCGCCCGGTCTCCCGCGTCTCGTCGCACAGAACCTGCGCATATTGCCCCCAGCCTATACGGGGCTGCCCAAGCGCGATTCCGCCAAACTCGACGTGCAGGCGCCGCTTGGCTCGCGCCTTGAATGGACGTTGCGGTTCGATCCGGAAGCGCAAGGCCCGCGCCTGTTGTTGGTAGATGGCAAGCCTCTGCCGCTTCGCCGCGATGGCGACAACTGGGTCGCGGGCCTGACGCTTGACCGCTCATTTCTTTACCGGGTTGATCCCGCAGCTGATCGGGGACCCACCCCGCCGCTCCACCGCATCGATGCGCAGCCCGACAACCCGCCGCAGGTGAAGGCGCTCACCCCTGCGCTGACTGTGGTAAAGGCTGGCCAGCATAGTTGGACCCCCGCCTTTGCTGCAACCGATGATTATGGCGTCGCGTCGTCCGCACGCTTGCGGATCACGCTCGCGATCGGCGAAGGCGAGAATGTGACCTTTTCCGAACGTGAAATTCCTGTCAGCGGTACCGGCGCGGCACAGGACCGGCGGTTCGCCCCTGTTTTGAATTTTTCTTCTTTCGGCTTTTCCGCAGGTGGGGACATGGTGGTCCAACTGATCGTCCACGACAATCGCACCCCTTCACCGCAAGAAGTGCGCGGCCCTAGCCTCATCTTGCGCTGGCCTTCGGCGCGCGTGCCCGAAAGCGGTGGCCTGGAAGGCATGGTCAACACCACTCTCCCGGCCTATTTCCGCAGCCAGCGTCAGATCATCATCGACGCCGAAGCCCTGCTCAAACAAAAGCGCGCCCTGTCGTCCGACCGTTATCTCGCCAAATCCGGCACGATCGGCAACGACCAACAGATACTAAGGGGCCGCTACAGCCAGTTCCTCGGCGGAGAGGAAGAAGGCGAGCCAGAGCTGCCCACTGCCGACGCCGAACATCATTTCGACGGCGATGGCCACGATCACGGGCCGCCTGTCAGGCACAGCCCAGGTTTCGGAGCGCCTGAAGATGTGCTGGCGGAATTTGGCCATGCCCATGATGAATCACCTGCCTCCAGCCTCGACCCGGAAACGCGGGCGATCCTGAAAAAAGCAGTCGACGAAATGTGGGGATCGGAGCGGGAACTCAAACAGGGTCGGCCAGACCTCGCGCTGCCCTATGCAAATCGCGCTCTGCGCTTCATTAAGGAAGTGCAGCAAGCGACCCGCATCTTCCTGTCGCGCGTCGGGCCGGAACTCCCGCCTATCGATCCGACGCGGCGGATGACTGGCGACCGGGAAGGCATTGGCAACCGTACGCTTCAGCTCGCGGGAATCAAACGCAGCGATGGACCGGCCGCGGCAGCATGGCGCGCGCTGGAAAGCGACGCGGTTCCCGACCCGACGGCGCTCGGCAACTGGGTCCGCGCCAACGCGGGGCGGCTCCCCGATCCGCTCGCGCTGACCGCCGCGATCGACGCCGTCCGGCAGCAACCACGTTGCGCAGCCTGCCGCGCTCGCCTGCAAGGCCTCCTCTGGACCGCCATGGAACGGCCGACAGGCCAGCCCATGCCGAGACAGCGGCCCGACGCCATGGGCGCACGCTATTTGCACGCTCTTCAGGGCGGCGGATCATGACGATTGAACATATTAGTGCGGCAATCTTAGTCCTGGCCGTTTTGCTTGCGGCCGTCCGCCTGATCCTGTGGCATCGCGCGTCGCCGCAGCCGCATCGGCCCCGCCTGATCGCGCTGCTTGTCCTGCAACCCGTTTGCGCAGCGTTGCTCTTCCTCACCCTGTATCCTCCGCCCGTTCCCGTTGGCGGCGACGCAATCCGCGTCGCGACGGCCGGTGCGCCGCAACTCGCCGAACCCGCCGGTGCGCCCACCCTGGCGCTCCCCGAAGCCGGCGACATGCAGGGCGCCGAGCATGTTCCCGATCTGGCCACCGCCTTGCGCCGGCATCCGCAGGTCCGGCGCATCACGGTGCTGGGGTCGGGGTTCACCCCGCGCGATATGGACGCTGCGTCCGGGCTCGACGTCGATTTCAATCCGCGACCCCCGCCCGCCGGGATAGTGTCTGTGACACCCCCACCCGTCGCTGCGCCGGGGGAAAGCTTCGGGGTAGGCGGCATGGTCACGCCATCGAGTAACATGGTCGTCGAGTTGCTCGATCCGGCCGGGCGCGTGACGGATGTCACCTCCCCCGACCGGCAGGGGCATGTCCGCCTGACGGGCACGGCCAGGGCGGCCGGAAACAGCCTCTTCACCTTGCGGGTCCGAACCAATGGCCGCACTCTCGCGCAGGCCTTGGTTCCCCTGACCGTGCGCGATCCAAAACCCTTGCGACTCCTGCTCCTCGCCGCCGCTCCGGGACCCGAAATCAAATATCTGCGCCGCTGGGCGACTGACGCCGGGTTCGAAGTTACAAGTCAGATCAATGCAGGCGGAGGCATTTCGTTAGGCGACGCCCCGATCTCGCTCAATCCTGCCACGCTCGCGCGGTTCGACCTCGTGGTGATCGACGATCGCAGCTGGATCGCCCTGGGCGGACGGCGCGCCGCGCTCATGACGGCGGTGCGCAACGGCCTGGGCATGATCCTGCGTCCGACCGGCCCGCTGGATGCCACAACCCGATCGCAGTGGCGAAACCTGGGCTTCGCTCTGACCGGCACCAACAGTATTTCGCCCCTTGTTTTGCCCAAACCCGCTCCCGCTTCGATCGCCCGTACACGCCTTGGCATCGCGACCGAAACGGCGCCGGAAGATATGAGTCTGCCGGCCGATTTCATTCCAGACGTCAGCCGGCTCGCGCTTTCCCCCCTGGGCATGACATCAGCGGCCCTTCTGCAAGATGGGGGCGACGCGCCCATTGCCGCATGGCGAGCGCAGGGCCTGGGACGAGTGGCGCTTTTCACCGGGCTCGACAGCTATGCGCTGGTCCTGACCGGGCGGGCGACGCTGTATGACGATTGGTGGAGAGCGCTGGCCCGCGCTGTCATACGACCGGCGCCAAGCCCCGCCTCGCCCCCTGCGATCAGTTGGGCGGGCGAACGCCTGTCGCTCTGCGGGACAGGGCCTCGCGCATCGGTGCAGCAGCCTGACGGTTCCGCTGTTGCCCTGCAACCTGTCGGGGCGTGCGCCGCTTTCTGGCCGGTCAAAGCGGGGTGGCATCGGCTCATCACCAAGGATGGAAACGCACCCTTTTACGTTCAACCCGCCGACGCGCTGCCGGCCATGCGCAGCGCGCGCGACAGAGACGCAACCCTGCTGCTCCCGAATGCCCCGGCAATCGCCAGCGAAGCGACCCGCAATGCCCCCGGCACGGCGTGGCCCTTTGGCATCGCCTGGTTGTTGGTCAGCGCGCTGCTCTGGTGGCTGGAACGCAGCCGGGTCGGGCGGCCTCAGCCGGCCCGGTCAAGCATGTAAAAGTCACGCAGCGCCCGCGCATCATGCAGCGCATTGTGCGGGACGCGGCTGTTCGCCGCTGCGCTGAAGCCCGCGGCGTTGATCAATTCCAGCTTCAGGCCGAAATCGACCCCGGCCATCCGCCCCGGCCCCGTCACCAACAACGCGCAGAAATGCGCCAGATCCTCCGGCCAGTCCGCGATAATCACCGGATCGGAATCGCCGGCCAGGTAAGTGGCGACAAGGTCGGCCGCCTCGACCCGATCCAGTTCATGGTCGATGCCCGGTGGCACGTGGCGCAAATAGGGAATGACGTGCCCCGCGACCCATGGCTCGATCACCTCTGGCAACGGCAGAGATACATAACATTCCTGATCGCCATGTTCCGGCACCAGGGCCACGCTGATCAGCGTGCCGCCAAAGCCATTGAATTCGGTGTCGAGAAAATAACGCATGAAGAAAAAGGCTGCCTGTGGAGAGTCGGAAACGAGAGGAGACGGCGGATAGCATCGCCGGCGCTGGTCGGCCAACCACCGGCCAGTGCACGCGATCGCCTGTAGCATTTGCGCGACGGAAGCCAAGCTGCCATGCGCACGTCTTGATCTTGGAATGCTAGGACATCGTAATGAAGCCGCGTGAATATCTGGGCTCTGCCACAGTTCCTGGGGGGCAGGAGCTCAAACTCTATCGGCGCGGTGGCGATCATATGATCGTACTCGATCGAAACGAGTTGATGAGCAGCCGCATGAGCGGTTCGGAAAAGCAGCTGGCATTGATGACGATCGAACGAATGCGCGATCGGAAAGCCCCGCATCTCCTGATCGGCGGCTATGGCATGGGATTCACCCTGCGCGCCGCGCTGGGCGCTTTGTCGGCCGACGCACGCATCACCGTGGCCGAACTGGTTCCCGAAATCATCGAATGGGCGCGGGGCCCGATGGCAGACCTTGCGGCAGGATGCCTGGACGATCCGCGCGTACATCTCATGATCGACGATGTCGTGAACGTGATCGCGGATGCGCAGGGCAGCTATGACGCGATCCTGCTCGACGTCGATAATGGTCCCGACGGCCTCACCGCCGCCGCCAATGACCGGCTCTATGATGGCAAGGGGTTACAGGCGTCCCGCGCGGCGCTTCGGCCCGGCGGCATCCTCGCCATCTGGTCGGCCGGGTCTGACGACGCGTTCACGCGACGCCTGCGCACCGCTGGCTTCCACGTCGAGGAAGTGGTTGTCCGCGCCCGGGATAATGGCAAGGGACCGCGCCACGTCATCTGGTTTGCACAAAAAGGCTGAACATGCGCCATTGCAGGACGCAGTTGGTCGCGCGAAAAGGACATATTCAATGATGCAAGGGATGCCGGCGTGATCCAGACCGTTACCACAACCCCCTTCACCGACCAGAAGCCGGGCACTTCGGGCCTGCGCAAGAAAGTGCGTGTCTTTGCGCAGCCCCATTATGCGGAAAATTTCGTGCAGTCGGTGTTTGACAGCCTGGACGGTTTCGAGAGCAAGACGCTGGTTTTGGGGGGGGATGGACGCTATCTCAACCGCGAAGTCATCCAGACCGTGCTCAAGATGGCGGCAGCCAACGGCTTTGGCCGCGTGCTCGTCGGCCGGGAGGGTATCCTTTCCACGCCTGCCGCCTCGCACCTGATCCGGTCGGCGGGCGCCTTTGGTGGCCTCATCCTGTCGGCCAGCCACAATCCTGGCGGTCCGGACGAGGATTTCGGCATCAAATATAATATCGGCAATGGCGGCCCCGCGCCTGAAAAGGTGACAGACGCCATCGCCGCGCGATCGCTAGTCATCGACCGATATAAAATCATTGATGGAGCCGACGTCGACATCGACAAGCTCGGTGTCCGGCAACTCGGCGAAATGGTGGTCGAGGTCGTCGATCCCGTCGCCGCCTATGCCGATCTCATGGAAAGCCTGTTCGACTTCGGGGCTATCCAGGCGCTGATCGCCGGAGGCTTCTCCATGGCGTTCGACTCCATGAGCGCGGTGACCGGACCCTATGCGACCGAGATTTTCGAGCGTCGCCTCGGTGCGCCGGCCGGCACCGTGATGAACGGCACCCCGTTGCCCGACTTTGGTCATCACCATCCCGATCCCAACCTGGTGCATGCCAAAGGGCTCTATGACAGGCTTATGGCGGCGGACGCGCCCGACTTTGGCGCGGCCTCGGACGGAGATGGCGACCGCAACCTCATCATCGGCCGCCATTGCTATGTCACGCCCTCCGACTCCCTCGCCGTCCTCGCCGCCAATGCCCATTTTGCGCCCGGCTATGCGAACGGGCTGAAGGGCATCGCCCGATCCATGCCCACCAGCGGCGCGGCGGATCGCGTGGCGGAAAAGCTCGGCATCGCGCTCTACGAAACGCCCACAGGCTGGAAATTCTTCGGCAATCTGCTCGATGCCGGGATGGCGACGATCTGCGGCGAGGAAAGTGCGGGCACCGGATCCGATCATGTCCGGGAAAAGGACGGCATCTGGGCGGTCCTGCTGTGGCTCAACATCCTCGCCGCGCGCAAACAGAGCGTCGCTGCCATCATGGCGGATCATTGGGCGACCTATGGCCGCAACTATTATGCCCGGCACGATTATGAAGCGATCGCCAAGGACAGGGCCGACGCCTTGATGGCGGCGCTGCGCGACAAGCTGACCACCCTTCCGGGCACCAGCAACAGTGGCGGCACGATCAGCAGCGCTGACGATTTTGCCTATACCGATCCGACCGACAGATCGATCAGCCAAAATCAAGGCATCCGCATCCTGTTTGAGGATGGCTCGCGCATTGTCTTCCGCCTGTCGGGCACCGGCACGGAGGGCGCCACGTTGCGCGTCTATATCGAACGCTATGTTGCCGCGGATGGTGATTTAAGCATGGAAACGGCTGTTGCGCTCGCGCCTCTGATCGCTGCGGCACAGGAGGTCGCCGACATCAGCGGCTTTACCGGCATGGACAGTCCCAGCGTCATCACCTGATCGCTTGGGGACAGTAAGTCACGGCGCAGACATGGCCGGGAAACATCGGGGGGCTAAAGGCTGCTACCTTGTTACCGCCCAGATCCCGGACCATCATGCGCCGTTTGATCCTCTCCCTGTCCGCGCTCGCCTCCTGTCTAGGCGCGCCTGCTCACGCCGAAACCAGTCAGGATGAACAATTCTGGCTGAACCTCACCAGCATGGGCTCGATCAAGGACGACCTCGTCTATTTCGCCGAAATACAGCCGCGCGTCGGCGATGGCATATCGCGGATCGATCAGGCGCTGTTCCGCGGCGCGATTGGCTGGAAATTCTCACCTTCCGTAACGCTCTATCAGGGCTTTGCCCATATTGTGGTGCCGGTCGAAGGCGGCAAGGACGTGAATGAAGAGCGCAGCTTTCAACAGATCAACTGGACGCTCGGCAAGCCGTGGGCAGGCGAATTGTCCTCCCGCACACGCCTCGAGCAGCGATGGCGCTCCGATGGCGATGACATGGGCTGGCGACTGCGGGAAATGCTCCGCTATGAAAAGCCGCTCAAGCCGGGCAGCGATGCGCTCAACGCGCTGGTCTATGCGGAGGGCTTCATCGCGCTGAACGATACCGACTGGGGCGTGCGCGGAGGTTTTGACCAATTGCGCAGCTTCATTGGGGCAGAGGTTGGCCTGCCCGGTGCTTCCACGCTGGAAGTGGGCTATCTCAACCAGGTCATCAACCAGAGCGGTGGCGACACGCGCGTCAATCACGTCGCGTCCGTGACCCTGTTCTTCCGACACTGATGGATCCGGTCAGGCGGTCAGCGCCTCGACCAGCGCCTTGACCTTTTTCTGCCGCCATTGCGGCAGCGGCGCGATCAACCAATAGGCGAGCAGGGTGGGCGATGGATCGCCCACCTGACGCACCCGCCCGGCATCGAGGTCCGCCTGCGCCAGCAGCTGCGGCACCCGTGCGCGTCCGAACCCGTTTGCAGCCGCTTCGATCGCCAAACCGCCATCGGCAACGCGAATGATCGCCGGCCGATCGTCCGTTGGACAGCCCGGCCAGTCGATCCGCAGATCGGGACCACCGGTCGCCGCCTCCACTGTCACATAAGCGGGATCACCGATCTTCACTCCCTCATGCTCGGCGGGACCATCCGCCAGCCGCAGCGCAAGATCCAGATTTGCCTCAGTGAAATCTAGCGCATCGTCCGCAGCGATGAGTTGAAATGTCAGGTCGGGCTGGCTCGCGGCATAGGCGGCAAGGCGCGGTTGCAGCCATTTGGCGGTGATGTCGCGCGGCGCTGCAATGGTGAGCGCGCTGCTGGATTGCCCAGCCTGCATCGCCCGCACAGCTTCTTCAAATTGCAGGAAGCCGGCCCGCAAAGCATCCAGTCCGCCTTCGGTTTCCGGCGTCAGTTCCAGCCCCTTTGGCGTGCGCCGGAACAACACGACGCCCAGCATATCCTCCAGCGCGCGAATCTGCTGCCCGACCGCTGCCGGCGTCACCGCCAGCTCGTCGGCGGCGCGGGTGAAGGACAGATGACGTGCGGCAGCGTCCAGAACGCGTAGGCCATTCAGCGGCAGATGCGTCCGCTTCATTCGGCAATCGCCGGCGCGATCAGCGCGAAATGCGGAATCTTCACCTCGAATATCTCGCCGTCCAGCCCGATCATCCGATAGCTGCCCTTCATCGACCCGGTCGGCGTCGCGAGTGGGCAGCCCGAAACATAATCATAGCTTTTTCCTGGCTGCACCACCGGCTGTTCCCCGACCACGCCATCGCCGTCGACGCGCTGCTGATTGCCGCGTCCGTCGGTGATGATCCAATGGCGGGTCAGCAACTGCGCCGGCTGATCGCCCCTATTCTCGATCCGGATATGATAGGTCCAGAACCAGCGCCCCCTGTCCGGTTCCGACTGTTCGGGCAGATAGGTGACGGCCACGTGCACGCCGATATCGCGCGTCGTCGCGTGGAAGGGGAAGAGCGCAAAGCTGGTCGTCATGGCCGACAGATGCGCCCTGCCCCCCAGAAGGTCAACGACCTATCGCTCGCAGCGCCTGATCGAAGTCGGCGATGACATCATCGGCGTCTTCCAGGCCGACATTCAGGCGCAGCATATCTTCGGTAATGCCGACTTCCAGCCGTGCCTCCTCGGCCATGCCATAATGAGTGGTCGACGCCGGATGCGTCATCAACGACCGGGAATCGCCGATATTGTTGCTTATATCGACCAATTCCAGCGCGTTCAGCAATCCATGGGCCTCGGCCCGGCCACCCCCGACATAGAGCGAGAAGATCGGGCCTGCCGCGTCCATCTGCTGCATCGCCAGGACATGCTGGGGATGGCTTTCCAGCCCCGGATAATTGACCTTCGGCAACCGGCCCTCCAGGAAGCGGGCGACCTTGAGTGCATTATCGCTTTGCCGCCGAATCCGTAGATCCAGCGTTTCCAGTCCCTTGAGCACCACCCAGGCGTTGAACGCGCTCAGCGTCGGCCCGGTATTGCGGTGGAAGGGCAGCAGAACGGAATCGATCCAGTCGCGCGTGCCGCAGATTGCGCCAGCCAGCACGCGACCCTGCCCGTCCATCATCTTGGTCGCGCTATAGGCGACCACATCGGCACCAAATTCCATCGGTCGCTGCAACGCGGGCGATGCAAAGGCATTGTCGACGACGGTCGTAATCCCCCGCGCCTTCGCGATGGCGCACACAGCCGCGATGTCCACCACGTCCATGGTCGGATTGGCGGGTGTCTCGAAAAAGAAGACCTTGGTGTTGGGCTTCGCCGCAGCCTCCCACGCGGCGGTATCGCGCCCGTCGATGGTCGTTGTCGCAATGCCGAATTTAGGCAGCAGCGTGTCGACCAGCCAGCGGCAGGAGCCGAACGCCGCCTTGGCCGCCACGACATGATCGCCCGCCGACAGCTGGCACAGCAGCGCGGCCGTCATCGCGGCCATGCCCGTGGCGGTGGCGCGACAGGCCTCTGCCCCTTCCAGCAGGGCGATGCGCTGTTCCAGCATCTCCACCGTCGGGTTCTGGAGCCGGCTGTAGGTCATCCCAACCTGCTCACCGGCGAAGCGCGCGGCAGCGTCCTCTGCCCGGTCATAGCAATAGCCGCTCGTCAGGAAGAGCGCTTCGGACGTTTCGCCATATTCGCTGCGCGCGGTCCCACCTCGAACCGCCAGCGTCGCCGGCTTCCAGTTCTTGGTAATTTCCGGATTCTGTCCGCTCTTCCGCTTCATATTGCCCTTCGCATATCCTGCTGAACGCACGGCGTCGCGCCGCCCAATATCTCGGCCATCTGGCTCCGGTCGCCATTACCGCCCGACAGGATTACCGCAACCGTCTTGCCGCGCATTCGGTCCTTTTCCTGGATCAGCGCTGCGAGCGCCACCGCGCCAGCCCCTTCGGCCAGATTATGCGTATCTTCCCAGTAAATGCGGATCGCATCGGCGACCTCGTCGTCGCTGACGGCGACGAACCGGTCGGCGCGCGGTCCAAAATAATCAAGCGCTTCCTGTACCGGCGTGCAGACGGCAACGCCATCGGCGAAGGTGTGGGCGGTGGGACTGGCCAACAGCTTCCCGGCCTCGAACGATCGCTTAGCGGCGTCGACATGGGCCGACACGACGCCGACCACTTTCGTTTTCAGCCCCAGCGCGTCCCGCGCCGCGATCGTGCCGCATAAGCCCGATCCGCAGCCCACGGGCACATAAACGGTGTCGATGTCGGGCACCGCGTCGAACAGCTCCAGCCCGTAACTCGCAACCCCGCGCACCAGTTCGCCATGATAGGCCGGCACCATGTAAAGCCCCTGTTCCTCCGACAGCCGCAGCGCCTCCGCCTTGGCGCTGTCGAAGTCATGGCCATGCTCGATCAGCGTTGCGCCCAGTCCGCGCATGGCCGCATTTTTTTCGAGGGCATTACCGTGGGGCACGACAATCGTGATGGACAGCCCCGCCGCACGCGCCGCGCGAACCTGCGCCTGTCCATGATTGCCCCGCGTTGCGGTGATGACGCCAGTGACATCGGGATGCGTGCGCCGCAGCCAGTGGATATAGGGAATGGCGCCGCGAACCTTGAACGCGCCCGTTGGCGTGTGATTCTCATGCTTGATCCACACGTCGCACCCCGTCCGCGCCGCCAGCAATGGCCAGGCATATTGCGGTGTTG
The DNA here is from genome assembly GCF_020782245.1 of Sphingobium soli. Taxonomy (GTDB): domain Bacteria; phylum Pseudomonadota; class Alphaproteobacteria; order Sphingomonadales; family Sphingomonadaceae; genus Sphingobium; species Sphingobium soli. The sequence continues at coordinate 149,293 of NZ_JAJGNP010000007.1, read as the reverse complement.
GCGGCACCTGTGCATGAACCATGTCGGCGGCGGCGCGAAGCGATGGGAGCGAGAGATCAGTCATTCTATCTCTCTATGCAGTCGCCGTCCCGAAGGACAGGACCGGTATGCCCTGATTGGCCCCGTCAGGCAGCGATTCGATCTTTCGGCATCAGGAGCGGGTGGAGGTGCCGTTCTTCCCATGCCATCTGGTCGCGCAGGCCTTCTTGCAGTTCCAGCACCGCTGCCCGATAGCCTGCCCAGTCCGCTTCGATCTGAGCGGGCGTCCATATCTTGATATGATCGCTGTAGCGTAGAAACAGGGCGACGATAGCGCGGCCGTGTTCGCGCAACGCCTGACTAGCCTCAGGCAGAAGGGGGCGTTTGCGCAATGTCTGCACCATTGCGTCTTCCCGCGCCATATGTTCGCGAAAGCCTTGGGAAAAGGCGATGCGCCGTCGTGCGACGTCGGGCATATCTTTCAGCTGCCCGCTATGCATCATCAGCGCGAAATCGTGCATTATCCGGCGCAGACCGTCATGGTCGCGCCGCAAATCCATCATCATTATCTGCGACCCCATTTTCTCCTTAAATCGGCCTGGCAGCGACGAAGTTAAGCGAACACCCCATATTTGCGGTGAGCCGAGCTATCACAGTGCGGCCAGCACCGCGTCACCCATCTCCACGGTGGTCATTGCGCCGCCCAGATCCGCCGACCTTGCCCCATTGCGCAGCGCCTGCGCGACCGCAGCCTCAACACGGTCCGCCTGCTCGGACAGACCGAGCGAATAACGCAGCATCATTGCGGCGGACAGGATCGTCGCCAGTGGGTTAGCCTTGCCGCTACCAGCGATGTCGGGAGCGGAGCCGTGGATCGGTTCATACAGCCCCTGTCCGCTGCCGTTCAGCGTCGCCGACGCCAGCATCCCGATCGATCCAACGCACATGCTCGCCTGATCCGATAATATGTCACCGAACAGGTTGCCGGTGACGATCACGTCGAACTGACCGGGGTTGCGGACCAATTGCATGGCGGCATTGTCGACATACATGTGGCTGAGCGCCACGTCGGGATAGTCGCTCGCGACCTCGATCACCACATCGCGCCACAACTGGCTGGTTTCCAGCACATTGGCCTTGTCCACCGAACACAGCTTGCCGCGACGGGCACGCGCCGCCTGGAAACCGGCATGGGCGATGCGTCGCACCTCGGCCTCATTGTAGGACATGATGTCATAGCCTTCGCGATGACCCTCCGCCGTCGTGCGGAAACCCTTTTCCCCGAAATAAACGTCGCCATTGGTTTCCCGCACGATCAGCAGGTCGATCGATCCCGCCACTTCAGGCTTCAGCGCGCTTTCATGCGCCAGTTCGGGAAAGACCTTGGCCGGGCGCAAATTGGAAAAAAGACCCAGTTCCTTGCGCAGGCCAAGGATCGCCTGTTCGGGGCGCAGGTGGCGTTCCAGCGCATCACAGTCCGGATCGCCGACCGCGCCGAACAGGATCGCATCGGCGCTTCGCGCGATGTCCAGCGTTTCGCGCGGCAGCGGATGGCCCATCGCCTTGTAGGCCGCGCCGCCCACCAGCCCATCCGCATAGGTCAGTCCGTCGATCGCGAGCGCGTCGAGTACGCGCTTTGCCTCTGCGACGATCTCGGGTCCGATGCCGTCTCCGGGGAACAGGGCGATCAACATGTCCTACACTCCTTATCTTGCGTGGCAGCGCCTTATGGAGACAGGAGGTTTCACGCAACCGCCCTTTTGAGGCGCTCGACCAGTCTTTCCCGCGCCGCCAGCACATCTGTGCGGCGTTCGGTCATGACGGACCGCTCCAGAAAGAAACCGGTGAGGCGCAGCCCGTCCATGATGTCAGCCCAATCTCCCGCGCCGCCGCCGACCAGAAAGGGCGGAAGCGGCAGCAGGCGTTGCTCATATCCCAGCGCCCCGGCCCGGCTGACTGCCGCTGCGCTGCGCGGGCTGACAAAGGCAAGGTCATTGACGTCGCCAAGGGCTGCGCAGCGGCTGAGGTCTAGCCCGAAGCCCAGTTCCGCCAGCATCAGCAGTTCATAGCGCACTAGCGCCACCGCCCAGCCGCGGGCTGCGGGAGCCGCCTCCACTGCGTCGAGCAGGCCAGCGAGCGCCTGATATAGCGCCGGATAGGGCGTGGCTTCAGGCAAGGCCGCGGCCGTCAGTGCGCAGCTCCAATCGATCGCGGCCGCTGGCAGCGGCTCAGCCAGCAGCGGCGCCCGGCTATGTGCCAGCTCGACCGCCAGCCCGGCGAGTTGATCCTCCGTCCGCGCGCGAAAGTCCGCCTTCACCACATTTCCCGGCAGCAGTACCGGCCGCATCGCGCGCGACCGCCCGCCCCGAACATAACCCGCCGTCAGCCCATGACCGGGGGTCAGCAGCCGCGCGATCGCTCCATGTTCGCCATGGGCGCGCACGGCGCAAACGAGGGCAAAGGTGGAGAGGTGGGGCATGGTATCCGTCTCTACCCCGCGATGCCACGCCCCTCAACAACGGGGAACTAACCCTATTTACGATAGACGCTCTTAAGATTCATGAACTCGTGCAGCCCGAACGGCCCAAGCTCGCGGCCATGGCCCGAGCGCTTGACGCCGCCGAAGGGCGCTTCAGGCGCGGAGGCCAGCATCTGGTTCACCGCCGTCATACCGGCCTGCACGTCGCGAACGAACCGTGCCTCCTCGGCCGGATCACTGGTCCAGACCGATGATCCCAGGCCGAAGGGGATGGCGTTAGCGATGGCGAGCGCGTTGTCGATGTCCGACGCCTTGAACAGCATGGCAATCGGCCCGAAAATCTCCTCGCCCATCAAAGTCGGATCAACCGGCACGTCGGTCAGAATGCCCGCCTGCATATAGGCGCCCGGCCCGGTTGCGGCTTCACCGCCGATCAAAGTCGCGCCGGCCGCCTTCATCGTTTCGATCTGGTCCAGCACGCTCTGCCGCTGCTCCGCGCTGGACAGCGGCCCCATGTCGCTGTCCTCTGCGAAGGGATCGCCCGCCTTCACCGCCGCCATCGCGGCGGAATAGCGCTCCAGAAAGGCCTCGTATATGTCGGCATGGACGATCATCCGCTTGCCGCAGATGCAGGACTGGCCCGTATTCTGGATGCGGGCGGTCACGGCCTGCTCGACCGCCGCGTCCAGATCGGCCGAGGGCATGACGATGAACGGGTCGGAGCCGCCCAGCTCCAGCACCACTTTTTTCAACGCCCGGCCCGCCTGCTCGGCCACCGCGCGGCCTGCGCCCTCGCTGCCGGTCAGGGTGACAGCGGCGACCCGGTCATCGGCGATGATGGCAGCCACGGCGTCCGAACGAATAGGCAAGTTCTGGAATAGTCCGTCAGGTGCGCCCGCAGCGCCCATCATCTCCTGCATCAGCGCGGCGACGCCCTGCACATTGCTCGCATGTTTGAGAAGCCCGACATTGCCCGCCAATATGCAGGGCGCGAGAAAACGGACCACCTGCCAATAGGGAAAATTCCACGGCATGACCGCCAGCACCGCGCCAATCGGCAGCCAGACCAGATCGGCCTTGCCGCCCGACGATAGCGTAATGCTGCCGCCCTCCAGCATTGCGGGGCCTTCCTTCGCATAATGACGGAAGGCCGCGACGCATTTGTCGACCTCCGCCAGCGCGGATTTCAGCGTCTTGCCCATTTCCAGTGTCGCCATGCGGGCCAGCCTGTCCCGATTGTCGTGATAGGCGTCGGCCAGCGCGGTGAGCAAGGCGGTCCGATCCTCGATCGGCGTATCGCGCCAGATCGCGAAGGTCGCCTCTGCCCGGTCGAGCGCGGCGTCGATTTGTGCCTGCGTCATCTCCTCATGCGTGGCGATCTCTTCTCCGGTGGCGGGGTTGATGCTCTTCATGCTTGGCTCCGGATAGGGTGATTCGAAAGGGGCACAGCAATGTCCGTGCAGGGGCACAACGAAAACACAGCGGCGAAGTTCACACCGTCGATGCGATGCGCAACCGGCCAGCGGGCAGCCCGACGCGACAGCCAAGCTGTGTTTTGACGGATCAGGGCAAGCCACTCCGATCCAGTGCCCGCCATCATTGATCCGATGGAATTGTGCCTGGGGAGGATTGTGGTGGGCCCGGCATCTCCTTAAAATAACAAATAACCATTTAAAAATATTACATATTATTCATCCCCTTGCCGACGGTACCCCAATGGATACCCCTATCACCACGTGACTGGCTTTAATGCTTTTTTTCATTATGCTTCACTCTTCTCCATTCAGTAAGTACAGCATGGCCAACAAATGGACGTTATACAGGGTGAAGCAATTGAGCATGAGGGTGATGAAGGCCGATTAGTTACGAGCAAAGGCACGGAGGAAAATATCCCGTACCTCATTCACATCAGAATCAATAACTTCATCGCGATAGATTTCGGTTGACCCAGACAGCAAGAAATCCTCGACTTTTGATATGCAAAGACCTCTCAATGCCTGGGCTAATCTTAGCGGGTTGCCTTCGCGTAATGAACCACAGCTCATGGCTTTGGCGAAATAATTGGCGAGTATCTTGTTGGTAACTGACTGTACTCGGGCATGATAAATTTGACCAATCTCCGGAAATCGGGCTCCCTCGCCTACGACCAATCGGTATAAGGATAAGGCATCTGCCGACGTTACCGTTTTCAGGAAATTAAAGCAAAAGCGTTCGACCGCCGTGGCGACATCCTCAGAGGGATCAAGTATCAAGCAAAGCCGTTTGTGATACTCGGAGGTTGCTTGGTCAAGGACGGCGGTAAACAGCTCTTCTTTCGAAGGAAAATAACGCCACAAGGTGCTCTTTGAGCCACCGAGCGTTGCAGCTATTCCTGACATGGTAGTCTGGGCATAGCCATCCTGCAGAAAGGATCGGCGAGCCACGGCAATGATGAACTGCCGTCGATCGGACTGACGCTCTTCCCTTCGAGAAGGCACTCCCTTAATCTTGGACGGCATAACCACAACTACAAGTTCGCCCTGGGATCAGAAAGGATAGGTCGCGGGTAGTAGGATAATCAATACAAAATCGCGCTCGTAAAGCTTTGTCCTCGAAACCTTATTTTCTGCGAATTTTTGACAATCTAGCTCTCACAGATTGCGAGCAGCGTTTTCTTGATCAGCGTCTTGGTATGGCTGGTGATTGGCGACGGGGCATCGGCAACAGCCGCCAGCTCTTCGGCCAGCGCAAGGTCCTTTTCGCCGATGCCGGCCTGGCTGGCGAAAAAGGCGCGACGGGCGGCGTCTCCCGGATTATTGCGAAAATCGATGAAACCCGCCATGGGCGGGGTGAGATTGCCGTTGCGCTTCATCACGGTCAGCAGCTTGTCCATCGGCACGCCGGACGCCTCCGCCACATTGGCGACTTCGACACCTAGCATGATACCACACCAAGATACGAGATTGTTGCAGATCTTGAGGGCCATCGCCGATCCGAGCGGGCCGATATGCATCGTGTTCGTCGAAAAGGCGTCCAGTACAATCTGGACGCGCGCGGCGACGGATTCATCGCCACCCGTCATGCAAAAGACGAACGGGCCGTTCTTGGTCATTTCAGTGCGCGTAACTGGCGCATCGATGACATCGACACCCACGGTGGCAGATCGTTCGGCTATCTGCTGTGCAGTTTTGGGCTTGATCGTGCTGTGGATGAGCAGGCTCGCCCCCCGCTTCATTACAGGCAGCAGCGCATCAACACATTCCAGCACCTGCGTGTCGTCCCGGACACAAATGCCGACGGCGTCGGCGTCCTTGCCTACCTCCGCTATGGAGGCGGCGAGCTTCGCGCGGCCCTCGAATTTCGCCAGCGCATCGGGAAATACATCGTAAACAGTCAGGTCGAGCGGCAATTTGGCCAACTCCCGCGCCTGATCGCCGCCCATGCTGCCGAGGCCGATGAACCCAATTTTCCTGATACTATCTGTCATGAAATATCCCTCAGGCTTCGTCCAAGTTCGCGAATGAGCTAATCACTCCGAACGTCTTTCGTAAATCCCCGACGGGGTCCGCCTGACCGCCAAACCATTGCGGGAGCGCCAAGGCCGACAGGTCACGCCTAGCTTTTCGGCCCGAAACGAAAGGTGGCGCCGATGCCCCATGTGAAGGGATCGCCGATATAGTCGATCGCCGTGCCCAGTGTCGGCAACTGATCGGCGAATGCGCGGGTCACATATTTCTTGCCGCCGATGTTGCGGCCGAATACCGACAACTCAAGATTGGGATCTTCGATCTGCAGCGCGATACGCCCATTAAAGAGCCCGTATCCCGAAATGGTGTTGATCCGGTTGGCGATGGCGACCGCATCACGATAAGCCTGCGGACGACGCGGATCGGCGGTGAACAGACCGAAATTCTGTCGACCGATATAGGCGTAGTTCACGTGGATCGAGAGTTCCCCGACCGAAGTGGCGAGTTTCTGGGTCACCGAGATGCCGAACTGCTTTTTGGGCATCTGCGGCAGAGCCTCGCCGCTGCGGACGACCGAACAGCGGACTGAACCCGCAGCGGTGCCAGCGACGCAATCGGACACATTGGCGCCGGCGACGGGGACGAACTGCTGCTGCTCAACGAAGGTACCGGCGACATATTTGCCGTCGAGCAAGGCAAGATTGCCGGAGACCAGCATTCCTCCCCAAGGAACAGCGCTTATTTCGAGTTCGCCGCCATAGACACGCGCGTTACCCGAGTTGCGGAGGAATTGCGTGGTTGTACAAGCGAGCGCGCCCGGTGGAGTGATGCAATCGGAAGCATTGCGCTGCACCTCAGACTGCCAGGAATGGAAAGCCGCGGCATTGATACGCAAACGGTTATCCGATGTACTGAACTTGACGCCGAGTTCAACGTCCCTGACCTTCTCCGGCTTGAACGGCGGCGTCGCGGCCGAACCATTACGCATGTTGAAGCCGCCGGCCTTCGATGCGGCGCTCGTTTTCACATAAGCAAACAGGCCGTCGGTGATCTCCACATCGATGCCTGCCGTCCAGGCGGGATAATCATATTTGACCGAACGCGGTAGGCTGCAAGGCGCAATGAAATCCGGATTTGAGAGCAGTTCAGGCGCGCAGCTATTAGCGGCCAGATTCGTTCTGTTCAGCAGAACAACCTCTCGCTTATCCCATGTCCAACGGACGCCTCCTGTAAGACGGATCGTATCGGTCAGACGGTAATAGCCCTGGCCGAACAGGCCGACCGAGATATTCTTCACTTTGCCGTAATTCAGGCTGAAACCGAAATTGGGTGCCGGGGCTGCGGGGGTAAAGGAGCCGAACGTCTGCGCCACCGACGATTCACGGCCGCTTTCTGTCGAATAATAGCTGCCGAGAATATAACTGAACCGATCGCCAAGCTCTCCGGACAACTGAAGTTCCTGGGAGTATTGATCGGACTTGTAGGCACTTTCGGCCGCCAGAATCTGAGCAGGCGTACCATCGAGTTCGTTCAGACCTATTGCGTTGCTGTAGCGATAGGCAGAGATGGATTTCACCGTAACAGAACCGATTTCGCCATCTATCGTGAGATTGCCGCCATAAGCTTCCAGCCTGTTATAGGCACTCCGGCTGCCCGCGGTCAGAAACCCATAATTGGACCCGACCGGCGGATTGGTGCTGAATGGAATGCCATAGGCATTATACCAATAGGCTTTGTTGTGCAGATATGCCGCAAGAGGGGTTGCGGCGTTGATCGCGCCGATTGCCGCGCTGGCGCCCGGATTGACCGCTGCGAGGCCGACGAACTGACCATGATCCTTGATGATATTGTAGTCGCCGCTGAGCGTCGCGGACCAGTTGCTGCCGGCGGGCGCCCAACGCAATTTAGCACGGGCATAATGGCTGTTACGGTCCTTCAATTCGCTGTTCGAGGTCACATTGCGGGCGTAGCCGTCGTGATCCACGAAATCATAGACGAAGCGCGCCGCCAATTCATCGCCCACCAATGGTACGTTGAGCACCGCGTCGATATTGCGATAATCATAGTTGCCGCCTTGAATGCGGAACTGTCCTTCGAAATCGCCCGTAGGATTGACCGTGACGATGTTGAGCGCGCCGCCGGTGGTGTTGCGACCGAACAACGTGCCCTGGGGGCCGCGCAGGACCTCGACCCGCTGGAGGTCGATGAGATCGGCCGAACCCTGCGAAGGACGCGGAATATAAACCCCGTCAACATAGGTCGCGACCGAAGGGTCGTTGGCGACGCCCGGGTTCAATGCCGGCATGCCGCGAATGGAGATATAGACGAAACCCGAACCGCCCGGGGCGCCGGTCGCGATCGACAGGCTGGGCGCGGTGCGCTGCAGACCAGCCACATCGCCGACCTGCGCCTGTTTGATCATTTCAGTCGAAAGAGCGGTGACGGCGACCGGCGTCGTCTGGATATTTTCCTCGGTCCGCCGGGCGGTGACCACGATGTCCTCTATTCCCACAGAACCGATCTGATCCGCCGCCACCGCCGGCGCAGCGGCCGTGACAAAAACCGACAAGCTCGCCAAGGCGCTTGTCCGAAACCATTTCTCTGAAGCCATATTATCCCCTCCCAGAGCCATTGCATACGGGCAGGACGTTTTTCTATCTCTACCCATCCCCATCGACGGCTAGCATTGGCAAGGAGCCCGGAAAACCGGCTTCCGCGCCATGTCCTGTCTGCGATCAAACCAATGTCCGCTTCGCGATGCTTTGGAATTTTTCGACCGTCGGGCCATGAACATGATGACGGTTTCGCGATGGGATGTCCGGTTTGCGCAATATGATTGAGCATCGACCTGTTTTGGATGAGGCCCCATAACATCGCTTATAAAAAGGGTCGACAGTAGGCTTTGAAAAGGGGGAGCGGACCCAATGGCGATGGCGAGCGAACGATCCAAAATTCAGCCGACTGGCACCATTCTCCCATGCCAACCGCTCACAACCGCCTATTTCCACGTCGAGGACAGCATCATTGCCAACGGCATTCGGGCCGACATCCGACATTTTGCCTGGGATCGCAGTTGTGACGCCATATTCGAGCCGAACAGTCACTATCTCGACTATTCGCTTGGCCCACGCGCGCGCGGCTCACGCCTGTTCCCCGACGGCCGTCGTCATGCGCCGCCCTTTGGCGAGGTGTCCTATCTGCCCAAGGGGAGCCAATTTGCGGCGCGCTGCGAACCCAGCGAATATCGCATTTTCTGTTTGACGTTTGAAAGCCACGCAGCAGATCAACTCTTCGAGAATGACACGCTACCTTCCTCATTGCCCCCCTGTTTCGATGTGAAGGCACCGTGGATACTGAACGGTATGTCCCGGCTTGCACACGAGGTGCGCCATCCCGGCTTCGCTCCCGCCATCATGGTCGAGACCATTGCGTTGTCACTGGTCATCGACCTCTGTCGACACCTTCAAATTCCACACAAATCCGATGTTGAAACCGATCAACGCATGGCGGACTGGCGCCTGCGCCGTCTTCAGGAACGGATCGAGGCGGAACTGGCGGGACCATTGTCGGTCGTCGACCTTGCGATAGAATGCGGTGTCAGCTCACGGCATCTGGCGCGGATCTTCAAGAACACGGTCGGAAAGACGCTCGGCAGCTACATTGCCGATGCGCGGATTGCGCGGGCCAAACGGGAATTGATGCAGGATGGCGCTCTCATCAAGGTCATCGCGGGCAATTGCGGCTTCCAAAGCGCTGCAGCCTTCAGTGCCGCCTTCCGGAAGGCGACAGGCCTCAGCCCAGGGGCATTCCGGAAGGATATACTATACAGCTAGACCGCACCAGAGCAGGGGCCGACGCCATCGACCCCGCTCCAGATTGCCGTTTCAGGCGCTCACTCCCCATATCGGTGGGCGTGAGAGCCTTGGGAATATTCAGCCCCATTGCAGGTGGAGGTCCGGCACATGCAGGATATTGCCCACATAATATGGCACCCGGAAACCGTCTTTGATCCGGAATTCCGGTATGGCCTTGACGAATTCCTCGACCGCGATCTGCAGTTCCAGCCGTGCCAGGTGCATCCCCAGGCATTTGTGGATGCCACTGCCCAGCGACATGTGCGGCGCCTTGCGATCGAAGCGGATCGCTTGGGGATCTTCATAGAAAGCCGGGTCGCGTCCCACCACGGGGGAACTAAACGCCACATAATCGCCGGGCATTATTTTCTGCCCATGAATCTCGATGACCTTGGTTGCGATACGGAAGGCCGTAACCGGCGCGAAGGCGCGCAGGAATTCTTCGACTGCCAGGACGATCAGCGATGGATCAGCGCGCAGCTCGTTCTGTTTGTCCGGATGCGACGCCAGATAGTTGAAGATGTTGCCGAGCAGGGACGTAACCGTGTCGAGGCCACCAATGTACAGATTGAAGCAATGGCCGAACACCTCGTCATCATTCCACAAACGGCCATCGACCTCGAAGGTCAGCACCTTGCTGATATAGTCGTCGCGCGGCTGCTGGCGACGTGCCTCAATCTCTTCCAGCAGATAATCCTTCACGCAGCGTACGGCGTTACCGCGCACTTGCCAGTCGTTGGAATGGAGCATTTCCTTTTCCCATTTAAGGAATTGCGTCATTCTTTCCTGCGGAAGGCCCAGCAGATCGAGGACGATGAAGATCGGGAATTTTTCCGAAAACTCATCGATGAAATCGCATTGTCCGCGATCCTTGAAGGCATCGATCAAGGCCTGCGCTCGCTCGCGCACCTGTTCCTTCATCGCGAACATCTTCTGGGGTGCGAAATGACTGTTCAGCGCCTTGCGATAGCCGGTGTGGATTGGCGGGTCGGCCTCGGTTGGAATGACCAGCCAGTTCTCGCCGATATTCTGCGCCCATTTGCCCATGCCATTCTTGGTGAAATTGTCGGCATCGCGCAGCATCGCCTGTACATCCTCGGCATTTTTGAGCAGCCAGCCAGGTTGATCGCCCGGGAAGATGTTGGTGACATAGGTGATCGGCGGCAGCTCCGCATGCATCGCGGGGATCAGCACTTCCTGTGGGTTGTCATAGATCACCGTCCGCGAAAAGAGCGGCAGCGCCATCGCCAGTTCGGGCGGCACGTGATCCGGCAGGGGCTGTTGTGCGACTTGGGTCATCATAGTCTCCGAAGCAAAAAGAGATAAATTCCACCCCTGCCAAAGACAGGTGCGATCGTGGGCGTCCGTCTGTGACTGGTGAGCATGCGGACGATCCGCAATGACAGGAGGCGATGCACATGAGTGAGGCAGACGTGCTGGATCTGGAACAGGCGATCCGGGACAATTACCGGCTGTGGAACGAAGGGAAGCGCGACGAACTCGATCGCCTTTTCCGGGCGTTGGGGCCAGAGGGGTTTACGATCGAATATGTCGGATCGCCCGCCGTGGACGGCGACGCCGCGATGGCCGACATGTGGGCGGAATATGGCGGAAAATGCACGACGGAACCGCTCGAAGTGATCGTCAACGGCGCCGAGGGCGCCGCTTATGTTGCCAACCGCCTGCAAACCAAAGATGGCATTGTCACTCTGCCCAGCCTCGAAACCTACAAGGTCGCCGATGGCCGGCTGACGATCCGCTATTTTCATCGAACCGGTCATTAACCTTGCATGTTCCGACGTGCAGGCGCTGGACACGGCTCAGTCCTTCGCCTGCATGAAGGCCAGCAGGTCGGCATAATGGGGTTGGTGGACGAGGCCGCCGCCCGAAATCGAGATATTCTCGCCCGTGATGTAGCGCGCTTCGTCCGAAGCCAGGAACGCGACCAGCGCCGCGATATCATCCGGCGTTCCGAATTCCGGCGTCAATATGTGCCGATGGATGATTTCCTTCAGCCCCGGCACGGTCTTTTCAAGGGCTTCGGTCAGCACGACACCCGGCGCGATACTATTGCAGCGGATATTCTCCCGCCCATGCTGGGTCGCCACATATTTGGTGAGCCCGATGATCGCCGCCTTGGACGAACCATAGGCGATGCGCGCCAGATCCCCTGCACTGCCCGAATTGGATGCGGTGTTGATGATCGAACCGCCGCCGCCCGCGACCATATGCGGGATGGCATATTTGCATCCGAGCAGATAGCCGGTGAGATTGACGTCGAGAATTTCGCGCCAGATGCCGATCGGGATATCGACGGCTGTGGTATCCTGCGGGCTTTTGTCCGGATCGGTCATTGCCGCGTTGTTGTGCAATATGTCCAGCCTGCCGAAATGGTCTACGGTGCGATCGACCATCGCCTTTACCGATTGCGGATCGGCAGCATCGAACTGTACCGGCAGTGCGTTGTCGCCCAGCGGTTCCGCCGCGCAAACGGCGGCAGCCTCGAACAGGTCGGCGATCACGACGCGCGCGCCCTCCGCGACCAGACGTCGGGCGACCGCGGTACCGATACCGCCGCCGCCGCCCGTGACGATCCCTACCCTGTCTACCAACCTCGTCATCATGCGCCCGTCCCCGGTGATGGCTGGCGAGAGAAAGCTGCATCGATTGCAGATTGTCCCGCCAGCCACTTATCCGATCAGAATTTAAACGTTGTTTCAACGCCATAGGTAGCCGGCTGGCCAACATAGGCGGCTGCAATTCCCAATGTCCGATAGAGATCGGGGAAGCGGCGCAGCAGATATTTCTTGTTCGTGATGTTGCGGCCATAGACCGCCACTTCGACATTGGGATTTTCAAGCTGGAACGCGATACGCCCGTTGAAAATGCCATAGCCAGGTACGAAGCCGAGGCGGTTTTCCGTCTCGTAGGCCGCCTTTGTCGCCGCCGACGCCTGATCCGCCGCCCGGACCGCATCGAAATGCTGACCCCCGACATAGGAATAGGCGCCAGTGACGGCGAGCGTGCCGCCGCCGACAGGAATCTTCTGCGTGGCGCTGACGTTAAGCTGCTTCTTGGGCAATTGCAGCAGCGGCAAGCCGCTCAGATCGACGACGCAGCCGTTGGCGACCCCGGCGCTGTTGGTGCAGCCGCTGCCGGCCACCACCTGGATTTCGCTGAAGCTGCCCTTCGCATATTTGCCATCCTGCAGCGAGCCGTTGACGCTGAGCGTCATGCCTTCCCAGGGCACGGCGGTGATTTCATTTTCTATGCCCCAGATGCGGACCTTGCCGTTGTTCTGGATATATTGGGTAACACCGATACCGGTCACGAAGCTGTTGACGATCGCCTGATTGTCATCCTTCCAGGTATGGAAGACCGCCGAGTTGAAGCGCAGGCGTCGGTCGAAGAGATCGACCTTCAGACCGGCCTCCACATCCTTCACCTTTTCAGGAGAGAAGGCAGGCAGGCCGCCTGCACGCAGGTTCCAGCCGCCGGCCTTCGCCGCGCCGCGGGTCGCAGCATAGAGGAAGATATTGTCGCTAGCCTGCCAGTCGATGCCCAGGTTCCAGGCCGGATAATTGAATTTGGCATTCTGCTCCTGATTGCAGGTGGTCGCCGTCACGGGGCTGGTTGGCGTCACGGTGCAGTTGATGCCAGTCGGCGTACCCGCCACGGCGACGTTATAGGGCAAACCATATACCTGCGCATTATGCAGCACGCTGTCGCGGGTGTCCCATGTATAACGGAAGCCGCCGACCGCACGCAGCTTCGGGGTCAGTTCATAATAGGCCTGCGCGAACAAACCGAAGGTCTTGTTGGTGACGTCGGCGTTGGAATCGCGGATGAGTCCGCCAAAAATCTGCGAGCGGCTGAATTCATAGCCGCTTTCCTTGCCGGCATAAGCGCCCGTGATGAAGCTGAGGCTGTCGGTAATATTGCCGGAAAGCTGGAATTCCTGAGAAATATAATAGGATCCAGACCCTGCAAAAGTCGCCAGCAACGGGACGGCCGTACCGTCCGTATCATTCTGGCCATAGTTCATCGAATGGCGATAGCCCGTGATCGACTTGAAGTTCAGGCCACCCAGTTCGACGTTGAGCGTACCGGAAAACCCATATACTTCGAGCGTATTGAATGGCTTCACACCGTAGAGAGCCTGCGCTTCCGGGGTCAGCGCACCGATCGTGGCCGGGGTCGATGTCCCGGTCGCGGTGTTGCCCCACCAATGATCCTTGGTCAGCAGACCGGCCGTGAGGCCCGGCTGGAAGGCGGCGGGGACGATCGCCGGATTGAAGGCCCAGAGCGCGATCTGCTGACCATGGTTGGACTGGCGGTTCCAGTCGGCCGAAAGCGTCAGGTCCCAGCCATTGCCTTCATATTTGAGCTTGCCGCGTAAGAATTTGCTGTTGTTATCGGAAAAGTCGCGATTGGTGGCGAGATTGTCGCCATAGCCGTCCCGCTCGTTGATCGCGCCGCTCAGGCGGATCGCGAGCCCCTCTGCGAGCGGTACATTGATATTGGCCTGCGCACCCAACGTGCTGTAATTGCCAAACTCCGCCTTGAAGGTGCCGCTGAGCTCGTCGTTCGGATCGTTGGTGACGATGTTGATCGCGCCACCGGTCGTGTTGCGACCAAAGAGCGTACCCTGCGGCCCGCGCAGAACCTCCAGCCGCTGAACGTCCTGAATATCGGTCATGCCCGTTGAGGGACGAGGGATATATATCCCGTCAATATAGGTGGCCACGGCCGGATCGTTGGCAAGGATCGGCTGGAGATTGCCCTGGCCACGAATGGCCACGAAGACGATGCCGTCGCCCCCCGCCGAACCGCGGCCGATGACCAGGCCCGGCGCGGTGCGCTGAAGATCGACGACATTTTCCACCTTGGCCGTCGCCAATGCTTCGGGCGTGAGCGCCGTGACAGCGATCGGGGTCGTCTGAAGACTTTCTTCAGTGCGGCGCGCAGTGACGACAATATCCTGAATGCCTTCGCTTGCACCCGATTGCGCCTGCTGCGCAAAAGCGGGCTGCGCCAGAGCGACGACGAGCGCGCCCATGCCGATCGCGCCCATGGTGACGGCCTTATCCATGTCTTCCTCCCCTAGATTTAATCATATGTCGATTTGACGTATGGAATATGTTTAGCTTGGAGCCGATTTGCGCCATAGTGGCCGAGCCCGGATTGACTGCGCGGCGATAGAATTTGGCCGCTCACCGACAGTTTCCTGCTGCCGCGGTCAGTGGACCTGCGTCGGATGGCAACGGAAATCCTTCGGCGTCTGGCCGGTCGCTGATCGGAAGGCGGCGGAGAAGGCGGACGTGCTGTTGAAGCCACATCGCCAGCTGATTTCCTTTATGCGGGAGTTGTCGCTGCGTAGCAATTCCTTTGCCAGGGCGATCCGGCTGCGCGCGACGAATTCACCCAGGCTGCAGCCCGTTCCCTCCTTGAAGACGCGTGCGACATGCCGCACGCTCATGTTGCAGTCGCGTGCGATATCGGCGACGCCGAGCGGCGCGGAGAGATTCTCCATCACATAATCAATGATGTTCTGGACCTGTCGCGTGCTGCGCGAGTGCAGGCCGCGCCGTTCGCAAGGGCCCATGTGCCGGGTGAGTTCGACCGCAAGACCCATCAGCATCGATTCGACGAGCGTCTGGCTGGCAAATCCGGGCGTCCGCAGTTCCGCAGCCAGTCCCGCAAAGAGCCGGCGCATGGAAATATTCTGGACGTCGGCGCAAGGCTCCACCTTGTTCAGCGGCTGCTCTCCGTCGAACAACTCCTCCAAAAATTCGTCTCCGAGCGCCACGCAGACGAGATGGCGCTCCTGGAGCGCAGGCTCGCCGAAATATTGGCGATGCGGCGGCATGTAGAGGATGTCCCCCGACGCGGCGCGCCGGTCCGGGCGGCCCATGCTGACCATGCTGACCATGCTGCGCCGCGGCTGACCATCGAGCGAATAGTCGAGATAGTGTTTCTCGGGACTGAAAACGCCGCTGCTGGGCTGGACCCAGTCGAAATGCCGCACGTCCACATGTGCGTCGCGAACGGTGGCCGCCGCTTCGATGTAGAAATTCTGGACGCCAAGCCTTCCTTGGCCGGTCCAATCGCTCTCCGGACGAAACATCTCTACCTCTGCCATTTTATATTTGTCTGCGAGCCAGATAGGCGCGCCACCCGCTTTTTACCTCTATCTTCGGATAGGTGGTCAAGACCCCGCCTACAGGCACATCCATGGCGCGTGCCCGATCGAGGCGCGGCATGGGAGCATGGGCGATATACTTGTCGTGCCCCCGTTTCTATGTTCAAACAGGAGGCGCTCAATGTCCATCGCACCGCTCTTGCAGCAGCGGACGCCATGAGAGCGCCATCGGACAAACCTGCCGCCGCCAGCCATTATCCCTGGTATGTACTGGGCATATTGACGCTGGCACAGACCTGCCATGGCATAGACCGCGCCATCATCGGGCTGGTGTTGGCGCCGGTCGGACATGAATTTGCGCTCTCCGACGGACAGTTGGGGATATTGGCGGGTTTCGCCTATGGCATATTCTTCGCGCTCGCCGCCCTGCCCTTCGGCGTGGCCGTGGATAGCTGGAACCGGCGCAACCTGATGACCGCGGCGCTGACATTGTGGAGCGGCGCGACCGCCTTGTGCAGCCTCGCGACAGGATTCTGGACGTTGCTCATCGGCCGGGCCGCGGTAGGGACCGCCGAAGCGGGGGGATCGCCGACCGGCATGTCGCTGCTGAGCGATTATTTCGGCGAAGACCGGCGCGCAACCGCCATCGGCATCTGGTATCTGAGTTCGGGAATCGGGCTCGCCATCGCCTTCATCGTGGGCGGCGCAATCGTGCAGAGCGCCGGATGGCGCTGGGCGTTTGTGGCCGCCGGCGTGCCGGGACTGGTGCTGGCGCCGCTGCTGCTGCTCACGGTCAGGGAACCCGTGCGCGGGGCACATGACGGGCCGGCCCCGCAGCAGGAGGAAACGCTGAGGCTGGTGCAACGCATCCGCTTGCTCGCGGCGCGGCCGGGACTGCTGTACTGCATCTTTGCCATCGTCCTGATCGCGGCCGGCATCTACGGCATGAGCACATGGCTCACCACTTTCCTGATCCGGGTCCATGGCATGCCCATTGCGAAGGCGGGCATCCTCATCGCCATTGCCTATGGCGGTCTCGGTTCGCTGGGCGGATTCCTCGCGGGCTGGGTGATCGACCGCGTCAATCGGCGGCGGGGTGGCTTCGATCCGGCAAGGACATCCCTGTTCGGCGCGGTGATACCCTTGCTGACGGCCGTGACCGGGGTCGGTACGGTCCTGTTCCACGACGTCGATCTAATGCTGGCGCTGCTGATGGCCTGCGGCTTCCTCAGCGCGTCCTATAATGGTCCGATCTACGCCGTCATCGTGACAATCGCCGGACCGCGCCTGCGGGGCCTTGCGGTATCGCTGGTGCAGTTGGGCGCGAACCTGATCGGCGTGGGCGCGGGCACCTATCTGATCGGCGCGGTCAGCGACTTTGTCGGGGGAACGGCCGGTGTCGCCTGGGGAATCGGCACCGCCATGCTGTTCACATTCGCCGGGGGCATAATGCTGCTGCTGGCGTCGCGCGCGATCCGCCGCGCCAAGGCTAGCGGCGACGCATAAGAAAAGGGCGGCCTGATCTTTCAACCAGGCCGCCCTTCATCCTGCACGTCCCATCACTTCGCGGCGTTGCGTTCCTTGCGCCGTGCCTTGGCGGCTTCGATCCCCCGGAATACGGTGGTCGTATTGCCCGCCCCGGCATAGAAGAGCACGAAGAGCGGCAGGAAATCCAGCTCCTCATCGGTGAATTCTTCGTTGATGAGGGCGCCGTTCATCTGGATCTCGACCAGATCGGCGCGGCCCAGCATGGCCGTGGCGCCCAGCACCAGCAAGCGCTTCTCTCGCATCGAGAAAATGTCGCTCGCCCACAGATTGGCGAACTGATTACCGACGATTTCCTGGTTGAAGGACGATTCCCGATACGGGAGCGTCATTTCCGACGATCCCGGTCCGTAGACCTTGTCGAAGACTTCCAGCCCCTTCTGCCACTGCGCTTCGTCGATGCTCATGCCTTTTCTCCCATTACATTTTCCAAGCCCACGACCGTCTGATCGGTTCGGCGCGTCAATTCGACCAAGGGCAGCGCGATGCCGTAGCTGCGCGCCAGATCGATGGCGGCATCCAGATCCTTGACCATCAGGCTGCGGGTATATTCGCGCACTGCCGCTTCCTGCTCGCTGGACGACGGATCGTCGCGCACCGCCAACATCAACGGTCCGCCGACGCTGTCCGAACTGGCGTCGATCACTTCCGCGAGCTGGCGGATATCCACACCGGCATTGCGACACAGGACGGACGCTTCATAACCGGCGCGAAGGCAGCCGAAGACGATGACGTTGCGGGCGATCTTCGCGGCCATGCCCGCGCCGGGGCCACCCATATGCGCCACCAGCTTGGCAAAGCCGTCCAGCACCGGACGCACCTTTGCGATTGTTTCATCCGTACCGCCGACGAGGCAAACGAGGCCATGCTCGCGGGATTTAGGGCCGCCCGTCACGCCGCAATCGACCAGTTCCACGCCTGCCGCGTCGGTCAGGGCGCGAATGGCGTCCAGATCCTCGATCGAGACGGTCGCGACCAGCACCACGATCATGCCCGGTCGCGCGCGCGACAGCACGCCGTCGGGGCCTGACAGCACATCAATCGTCTGCTTTGCGTTGACGACGGCGATGATTACGACATCGGACTGCGCGGCCAGTTCCGCTGGACTGGCGACGACGGACGGCACGCCTTCCAGCATGTCGGCAGCGTCCGCGCGAATGTCGTAAACCGCAGCCAACTGCTGCGTCCGCGCAAGGCATATGGCGACGCCCGCGCCGATCTGCCCCAAGCCGATAACGCCTGCTCTTTCTTCCATCCTCACGATCCTTTCCGCCGCTTGGTTCGCGGTCCTGTCATATCCAGACCGCAAGGGTGGCATAGCCGGGGATGCGCCGTCATCCCGTCAACTGCTGCGTGGCCGAACCTCGACAGATTCACCGTCTTTCACGACGCATTTGTTTCCAGCGGCAGATTTTTTGCGGCCAGGCAATAATGGAGAACCGCGATCAGGAGCACGGATGCCGACAATTGCATACTCAGTTGCAGGCCGCTTGCCGATGCCGAGAGACAGGCGGGTGGCAGCGATGCCTTGCCCGAAACGAGGCAGTCGGCGGCATAATTGCCCTTATAGAGAAAGACAGCGAGGCGATCGCTGAGATAGCCCAACACCACCGATCCCAACCCCAGCCCGGCGACGGTCTGGCCGAAGGCATGAAGCGCCGCAGCCGACGCCCGCATGCGCGGTTCGACCAGCGATTGGGTGATGGTCATGATCGCAGGCGTGAAGGCGTAAAGCAGGGTGGTGGCGACAAAGAGAAAGGCGACCAGCAACCGCCAGTCCGATTGATGGATCGCCAGCAGATAGAAGGGCAGGGCCAGCCCCACCGCGATGGCAGGCGCCCACCCGCCCCAGCGTATGTCCCGCTGGATAAGCCGTCCGATCAGATAGCCGCCACTGACCTGTCCGACCATCGTCGCCAAACTGAACGACAGCGCGAACACGAGGCCCGCATGCGCCAGCGGGAGATCGAACCGGCGAACCAGCAAGGGGATTAGGAACAGATTGGTGCCGAACCCCACCAGCCCGACGAAGCCGCTGCCAAAGGTCAGGTGCAGGAAGGCAGGCGAACGGGCGAGCCGCCGAAGCACCATGGCGAAGGGGGGCGTATCCGCACTCTGCCCGGCATCCTTCCGTTCAGGTTCGGGAATGGTCGCAACCAGTAGCAGCGCCAGCAGCAGGCCGGGCGCACCAACCGCCACGAGCGCAAGACGCCAGCCGAACGCCTGCGCCACTGCGCCGCCCGCGATCGCGGCGACGGCGCCGCCCAGTGGTACGCCTATCGCGATCAGCGAAAAGACGACCGCGCGGCGCCCGGCATCGAACCGGTCGGAAATCATGGAAACGAGCGCTGGCGTGAAGCCCGCTTCGCCTATGCCGACGCCCATGCGGCAGAGCAGCAGCTGGACATAGCTCCCCGCCGCGCCGGACAACGCGGTCATCAGCGACCAGAGCATGGTCACCACGGCAATGATCCGAACCCGGCTGTAGCGTTCGGCCAGCCGCGCCAGCGGGATGCCGAGCACGGCATAGAAGATGGAGAAGGCCAGCCCACCCAGCATGCCAAGCTGAAGATCGCTCAGGCGCAGGTCGTGGCGAATCGATTCGCCGACCACGGCGATGATCGTGCGATCGATGAAATTGAACATGTAGATCGCGCCCAGCAGCAGCAGGAACCATCTGTCGTGCGGCCGAAACCCGCCTGCGTCCTTCATTCTCTCTCCCTCGCATCTGGCGGCTTTCATTCCATATGTGGGACAGATAGAACAGATTCTTTTCGATATGTATCGGTTTTCTCTTGAAACCATAGTGGTACTGCGCCAACAGATCGCCATCTTCGATAAGGGAGTTTCAGCATATGAAGACGATCATCATTGCGCTGGCCGGCCTGGGCCTGACCGCCCCTGCATTTGCCCAAGCGCCTGCGGTGAATCGCAACGAAGCGATCTACTCCGCCGACGGCACCAAAATCGGCAAGGTGGATCGCGTGCTGACGGCTGCCGACGGCGCCGTATCCGCCGTTCGCGTCATCTATCGTGGCAAGTTCATCTCGATCCCCGCCACCACATTGACCGCAGGCGAGAAGGGCGTGACGACCAGCCTGTCGAATGCCGAGCTGAAGAAGCTGTGACTCCTTTCCCTGCGGTCTTGACGGGCCGCGGGGCATGGACCCAAGACGCGCCTCCGCTTAAAGCGGAGGCATGAGCGCAAACCAGCAACAGCCTGCACGGACTTCACGGCGGGGTCGGCCACCACGATCCGAAGGCCCCGCGCTTGACCGCGCGCGGCTGATCGCAACGCTGCTGGATATGGCGCGGTCCGACGGGATCGAGGCGCTCAACATCCGACCTGTCGCGCAGCGGCTGGGTGTGTCCCCGCGCCTGCTCTACCATCATGTCCGCGACAAGGAGGCGATGCTCGCCCTGCTGACAGACGAGATATTGCGCGGCCGGATGCCTGACCTGTCGGCGCCCGACTGGGAAAGCCGCCTGCGCAGCATCGCCCGTGCGGTGCACATGGCCTATCGGGATTTTCCGGGCTCCGCCGCCTTCATCCTGTCACGCAGCGCGAACCGGCTGGAGCAGCCCAATGCGCTGACGATCCGCCGCGCCATATTCGAGGCGCTGGCCGAGGCCGGGCTGACGCAACAGCAAAGCGACGAGATGCTGGTGATCTTCTCCGTCATCGTGCTGGGGAACGTCGTCGTGTCGGAAAGCCTGGATGACAATGACGACCGGCTGGCGATGCAGCGCAATGTCGTGGAAGCCGCCCTCACCCGCGCGACCGACATGCTGCTCACCGCGATCCGTACCGTCGCGGGAGCAGCCTGAGCTCCAGCCCCAGATTCAGCCCCAGATTCAGCCGAGGTCGGCGATGGACCGGACGGGGCGATCGATCCCGTCCCACGCGCAATGAGCGGCGTGCATCCGGTCGAGCGATGCCTCCATTGCGGTAGAAATCTCCATCAGTTCGACATAGCCGCCATTGCCTTCGCGGGTATCGAACAACGCGAAACGCTCGCCCGACGGCATCCGGCCGCTGAAGGCCATGGCATAGCCCTCGCCGGACAGCCGCGCCACGCCGTCGTCATAGGGAATGCGCAGCATGACATGATGATAGCCCTCACCATAACGGTCGAGCATTTCGGTGAAGACCGAAGGTCCGTCATTGGTCTGCTGGAGCAGTTCGATCAGCAATCCGCCGGAAAAGCCGAACGCGACCTTCATCGCCACCTGCGTTGGCGCGCCGCGATAGATCTGGCCCGGCAGCACGGGCACGTCGAACACGAAAAACGGCCCCGCGCCCATGACCCGCGTCCAGTGATCCAAGGCAAGCTCCATGTCGCGCACCACCTGGCACAATTCCAGTATAGAGCCCTTGGGCTGCATCATGCATCTCCCCAGCTCGCGCCATGGGTTCGCAGGCCATGCTGGCGCGCGCGGTCCCGCAACTGCTGTCCCCGCGCGGCGATGTCGACCCGGGGCACCCTTGCGTCCAAGTCGCGATCAATGGCCACAAGATCGATGACGCGCACGTCGCGGATGAAGCGGGCGGGATCGGCGCCGTCGGGTACGCCCTGCCAGCGCAGAAGCACCCAACCTTCTTCAAGGCCTGCCGTATCGATCCAGTTGGCGATGCCTGGATCGACGCCCGCCACCACATAGCTGATCATGCCATCGGTCGCTGGCGTGACCTGAGCGCTGTTGAGGCTGACCAGGCGCAGCATCGGATCGGGGGAGATGGTCCACGGATCGGCAATCTGGATGCCGGTATAATAGCTGCCCGCCGGATCGATCGTCACCAGCAACCCCTGCCCTTCCCCAAGGGCGAAACGCCCGCCAGCCAGATAGCCCCAGCCCCCGTCGCGGCCATTGGGTCCGATCAGCCGGTTGGGTTCGGGATGACCGAGAAAATCATTCTTGAACCCCGACCAGAAGGCGACCCAGGCTGGCAGGTCGGCGACGACGGTCCGGGCGATCTCCTCCTCGTCGCGCGGACGCATGTCGGCTGGCGGATCGAGGCGACGGACGCTGACCTGCGCCGGCACCTGCCGCCAGTCGCGCTGACTGTCGCGAGTATAGACCTGGATTCGTGCGCCCGGCTCGGTCCGTAAATGAGTCGCGCCGCCCTCCTGCGGGCCGACCGTCACAGTCACCTGCCCGTCGGCATCGCAGAAGGGCTTGAGTTGCTGGAGCGTCAGCGCGCCCAGATTGCGTCCCAGTCCCGCATGATGCGCCGGTTCGACCTCGGCCACGATGCTGAACTGCGGTGGATCGGCGGAAAAGCGGATGTCGACGGCATAGCGCCCGTCGCCGTCGATTGGAATCTCGCGGTTGAAATTGTCGGGATTGTCGATCGCCACCGCCGCGCCCGGATAGATATGGCCGAACCAGCGCCGCGGGGCATTGCTGATATTCCACACGACCCTGGGATCGGCGGGATCGCCATTGGCTTCGCGCATGGCCAGTCCCAGCACCCACTGATCAAGCGCCCGATCCAGCCCCAACCGTCCGTCGAGCGCGCCTGCGAGCGGGTCCGCGAGCAGCATGAGGCGCGCTTCTTCGCGCGCGGCACGGATGTCAGGCCGTTCGATGAGGCGCAGCGCCAGCTTTTCCGCCGCTGCCTGATCGTCGGTCCAGAGAGGGTTCGCGGTCATGAAATGGTCCCCACCCGGCCGCCTTCGGTGAAGATGGTGCTGCCGGTCGTGTAGCTGGAACCATCCCCCGCCAGCAAGATCGCTGCGCCGACCGCCTCGTCCGCCGCGCCGAAACGCTTGATCGCGTTGCGCTCGGCAAGGCCCAGCCCTTTGTGGATCGCGGCCTCTTGCCCGTCCGGGCTCATCGATCCGACGCACAGGCAATTGATCCTGGTGTGCGGCGCCTGCGTCTTAGCCAACTCGCGCACCAGGAAAAGCAGCGCCGCCTTCGACACGCCATAGGCGACGGCGGGCGGGATCGGCGTGAAGCCGCCGCAGCTCTGGACCGAAATGATGCTGCCCTTGCCATGCGCCTTCATATCGGCCTCCGTCAGTTCGGTCAGACGCCAGGTCGCCATGACGTTGACGTCCATCGCTGTCTTCCAGACTTCATCCGTGTTCGCCCAGAGCCCGCCATCTGCGGCATAGACGACGCCCGCCGCCGCATTGTTGAACACGATATGGATGGGACCGAAGGCGGCGCGCGCGCCCGCCACCAGCCGTTCAAGATCGCCCTTCTCGCCCGCGTCGGCGGCGATGGCGATCGCCCGGCCGCCGTCGCGAGCGTTGATCTCTGCCGCAATCCGGTCGAGCCGGTCCTGCGAGCGGGCCGAGAGAACCACGTTGGCGCCCAATTCGGCATAGGCCTTGGCGACATGTTCGCCGACGCCCGGCCCGACCCCGGTCAGGATGGCCGTGCGCCCGTCGAGGCGGAAACGGTCGAGAACACTCATGCTGGATACTCCAGAAGATAGGGGGTCAGGCGCGGTCGAACAGATGGCCGTAGCGCGCATAATAGTCGGCGAGCCGTCCATGCACCTCGCCCGGATCGATGCCGAACTGGTCGGGGCTGTGTCTGTGCTTACCGAGGCGGCTGGCGGCAGGATTGTTCGTCAGGAACTCCACGATGCGGTCACGATGGGGGTCGGTGAATGGCAGGCCGAACCGGTCGTAGATGCGCTCAATGGTCGCCATCGGGTCAGCGACGATATCGCGGTGGGCGAGGTCCAGGATGCGGCCCTCGATCGCTGCATCGTTGGCACGGGCCTGCGTCGCTCGCGCCAACCCCGCGCACCAGGTATCGACGACCGAGCGGCCGATCGCCTGAAGATCATTGGCGCCGCCGACCGCGGCCAAGAAGCCGGCGATCATGCTCGACAGCGAAGAAAGGGTCAGCACCGGATCGCGATGCGTCCACACCAGCATCGCGCCCGGATAGGTTTCCACCAGGCCCGGCAGGTCCATGAGATGCTGCGGCGATTTCAGCGTCCAACGGCCCCTTGGCCCTTTCCACTGGAAGTGCTGGAGAATCCGCTTGTGGGTGCGATATTGCCCTTCTGGCACGACGTCCTGCAGCCATCGGGCAAAGGCGGGCACGCCCAGTTCGGCCGGGAAATTGGTGCTGGCGAAATGCAGCATCATGCCATGGTTGCACTCGCCCGGCTGGGTGCAATCCATCCGCTGGATGTCGGCCAGTTGCGGCGCGTGCTTCAGCCAGTTTTCATAGATGGCCTGCACCTGCGCTATGCGCGGATCGCTGTCGAAACTGGATATTTCCGGCGCCGGCCAGGGGATATACCATTCCCATTCGCGCGGCGCCCGGGCCGCCGGATCGAGGCAAAGCAGGTCGTATGTGATCGTCGTCCCGGTGCGCGGCAGGCCGCAGACGATCAGCGGGTCGCCCACATCCTGCGCCACGATGTCAGGATGCAGCCGTTCGTCTTCGGCGAAGCGCAGTCGGGTCGCGAGCAGGCCGACGATTTTGTGATGCGCGGTGTCGCGTAACTGGGCGGACGGGTCCATCGCCTCGACTGCATCGACCAGCCGACGAAAGCCGGTCATGAAGGACAGGTCCGATCCAAAGTCCGACAGTCCGGTCACGGCGCGCGCTTCCGCGATCAGTGCATCGGCGGAAAGCGGCGCGCGCTCTGCGACAGCGCTTTTCATGAATGCCCTTCGACCGGCCGCTGCCGCATGACTCACCTCTCCATTTTATTATTCCACACTGTATATTTATTGATTGGGGCATCGGTCAAGCGGGCAATTCGCTTTTACACGCAGCGGCCCGTTTTCAGGCCGCCTTGTCTTCCACCGGCGTTAGATTCTTCATGAAGGCTACGAAATCCGGTCCGAGTTCGGGGATAGGCAGCCCCAGCTTTTCAGCCAGATACAGGGTCATGAAATTGTCGTTAAGCGATTTGTTGGTCGCGGGGATATTGCCGATGCCGACCTGCCGGTCGAAGGCGCCCACGGCGACCAGCGCCATACGGAGCGCCGCAACGATGTCATAGTAATCGAGATGCCCGGCCTTCTGGCCGCTTGCCGCTTCCCAGATGGCGATCGTCTCGTCCCTGGTCGGCAGGCCTTCCAGCCGAGTGATGCCGAAGCGACGGCCGAACAGATCGTCGAAATAGAGCCACCAGGCGAGGTCAAGCTCGGCCGGTCCCAGCGCCGCGAGTTCCCAGTCGATCAGCGCGTTGACCTGACCATCGGCGGAAAACATCACGTTCGATGGCGTGGGATCGCCCCACAGCACATTCACCCCCGCAACGGCCGGCATGTTGGCGCGCACATAGGCCATGGCTGCATCCACGATGGGCATGGCGCGGCCTCGGCCGGCCGCCTTGTGCCACGCTTCGAGCGCGCCGACATATTGATCAAGCCCTGGCTGCCCATTTTCAGGCTGGGCGAGAAATTCAAAGCCATCGCGCCAGTCGATCTTCGCCAGGCTGGCAAAGGCGTTGATGGCGTTCGTGAAGCTTTGCCGTCGCTGCGCCGGGCTCATCTCGACCAGCCAGCCCTCCAAATTATAGTTGGGCTTCTGCTTGGCGCATTCCCCTTCCACCTTGCCCATAACGAGGAAAGGCAGGCCGAGAATATCGGGGTCGAGATGCATGCCGATCCAGGGCGGGACGGGCAGGTCGCCCCGCGCATCGAGCGCCGCCATCATCTTGCCCTGTAGCGCCAGGCTGCTGCCGAACACCACTTCCAGGTCCATCGGTTGACGGCGAACCACGAGCGTCTGGCTCTGGGGACCGGCCGGATCGACATAGTCGACGTCGACGAAAAAGATGTCCGCCGAAAAGCCTGCGCCCAGCGTCACATCGAGCGGGCGAACGCGAATGTCGTGCCATTCGGGCTTTTCGCCCGCCAGCCAGTCTTGTAACTGGACGGTGAGACGATCGGGGGTCAGCAATTCCATGATTACAGCCCCTTCCCCGCCAGCGCGCGCTTCAGTTCTGTGGTGAGCGGCCCCATATCCTTGGGCGACGAGCCGTGCAGCAGGATTTCATCGGCGCCCGCGTCCAGAAAGGCCATTAGCTGGTCGGCGCACTGGGCTGCGGTCCCCACGGCAGCGCCTTCATCCAGCCATTGCTGCGGAATGAGACGACTGACATCGACCAGTTCCTGCCGTGTATAGGCCTGATCCGCCGGCTTGCCGTTGAGGCCGGCGATTTTGGGATGGGCGCGGATATCCTCCAGCACCTTCGTGTCCCATCCATTGATGTCGACGATCAGGTCGCCAAAGCCGGGCAGTTCGAAATAAGTGATGGCGCGGCCGCCGACGACGGCCTCCTCCTCCTCCTTGGGCAGGTCCGGGGCGACGATGATATTGTGATAGATGCGCACGGACATGGGATCACGGCCGGCCTTTTCGGCCGCGTCGCGGACAATCTTCGCGCTGTTCTTCACCCCCTGCGCCGACACGAAGGGATGCAGCAGCACGCCGTCGCAATGTTCGCCGGCAAATTCCAGGCTCTTGGGACCGATCGCGGTAAAGATGATCGGCGGCGGCGTGCCGCCATGACGATCGGTGAGGCTGATGGCGGGGAATTTGCCCAGCACGCCCTCATAATTGATCTTCTCGCCCGCCCAGAGACGCCGACAGATCGAGATCAGATCGGCCAGCCGTTCCATGGTGATCGGCGGCGAACCGAGCATTTTCATATAGGCCGGCACGGCCCGCGCGAACATCAGGCGGAACCGATCCCCGCTCATCGCCTGCATCATGTCGGCAACGCTGGCGGTGACGAGCGGATGGCGCATCGTCGCATACATGGTGCCGGTGATGCGAATCTTCGACGTGGCCTCGGCCACCGCGCCCGCCAGCACCGCCGGCTCCTTGAGCGCATAGCGTTCGGAAATCCACACGCAACCAAGGCCGATGCGCTCCGCTTCCTTCGCTTCGTCGATGCCGCGACGCGGATCGTTCACGCGGCCGGGCAGGATATAGGTGCCGAACTTATCGAAAAGTGCCCGTGCGCCCGGTTCCACCGCTTCCGTCATTCCCTTGTCCTCTCAAATATATGCCACTGCATTGCCGTTGGGAGGAGCATTGGCAACCTGTCAAACGGCAGGTCCGGGATGCACCTCGACATAGAGGCGGGCGAGCTTGAGCGCCGCGATTTTCCACTGTCCGTCCCGACGCACATAGCGTTCGGTATAATGGCCGAAACCGGTGATCGACTGGCCGCCGGGGATAGGGCATTTGCCCGGCGCCCAGACCACCCGGTCCTGCATCGCCGTGATCATGTCCGCCTCATCGCCGCGCAGGTCGATCTCCGACGAGTGGATCTGATGCGCCGACCGCGCATCGATGACCGCAGAGCGCACCTGCTCCAATATGGCGGCATGTCCGCTCATCGGCGGGTTGCCGGTATCCTCCTCGACATCCAGCACCGCATCGGGCGTGAACAGGGAGAGAAAGCCGTCCCAGTCCTTCGTGTCGAGAAAGCGGCAATAGCGCGCCTTCACGTTGCGGATCGCCTCATAGTCGAGCAGCCTGGCCAGATCGTCGCTCATTTAATCCTCCATCACCAGATGATACGCGTGTGCGCGCGGAGCGTACGTTCGCGGATCGCTTGCGCGCGCGCATCCGGTGTCACCAGCACGGTGTCAGCGGGTAGATGGCTGCGCACGTCGGCCAGCTTGACCTTCTTCGTCGTCGGCGTGGGCCGCTCGTCGGTGTTGAACCAGCGCCCCTGCACCGCGCCGCTGGCATAGCCCGACGTGTCGAGCCAGTTGTGGACGCCCGGGTCGCGCGCGGAAATGACGGCGCGGAAATAGCCGTCGCCGTCGAGCACGGCCTGCGCCGCGTTGAGACTGGACTGGTTATGATACCAGTCGGTCGTCTCATAAAGTTCGTTGGTCAGGATCAGTGACCAGTAGTCGACTTCCTTCGGGATCTGCACCTCGGTAATCAACGCCTCGTCATCAGCCAGCTCGTAGGCGCCCTCATAATAGGACTGCCGGGCAAGACCGGTCATCTGCGAGAAGTCGACGACTTTCAGCGTATTGATCAGCCCTTCGTCGCGCAGCTTCTGCACCTTGTCGGGGAACGCCAGCGCGCAGACGGTCGCGGTGGCCGGAATCTCGGCGAAACGGTGCGCCAGTTGCGCCAGCGTGGGGCGCCCCTTAGCGGCGTGATCTGTGTCCAAACGTACGATGCCGAAGCGTGGCTCGCGCTCGACGCCCCAGTCGCAGGCGACGATCCGCACCATCAGCTTCTCGGTCGCGGGTTTCAGTTCCCACCAGTCGCCTTCATAGCCGGTAGGCCGGGTCGGCGAGAGGATGGCATCGAAGGTTCCGTCAGCACCGATGTGCAGGTCGTCGAAATCATTTGCGTCCTGCGCGGGATGATGCTGCCCGGTGCGCAGCGTGTCCGGGCCGAGCTGTGCCAGGATCATCATCCGCGTAGTGCCGCGATCCCCCCGGATGCGATAGGTCCCGCCCCTTTCGATCAGCGCCGCCTTGTAGATAGTGTCCGCATTGGGCTGAAAGATATTCTGACAGATGTTAAGTTCGGGCACGAAGATCGGGTGACTGCGATCATGCATGATCGCGTCATTGGTCGTGCGCAGCACGCCCGACAGCAACAGCCGCACCGATTCCTGCATGACGCGGGGATCGCTGCGCAGCCTTTCCGGGATACGATCGCGCATCAACTGGCCCAGCGGACGAAGCTGGTCGAGCAGATCTTCCCATTCGAAAATGCCGTTGTCGCTCATCTCATTCTCCACCATATTCTTCCGGTTGACGGCCGACGCCCGGGCGATCCCGCCCGGCAGCAGAAGCCCGGCGAGGACGGCTGGCACGCCCGCGCAGATTTCCCGCCTAGTCTGTGGCAAGCAATTGCCTCAGCGCAGTACGCCGCTCCGCGTCGACGCCTGCCGCCTCGAAATACCCTTCAATCCCGCCCCATCGCGTCGCGACCATGTCGAGCGCGCTCAGGAGGAAATCATCCTGTACGCCGATCAGGATGGCCACCATGTCGTCGGGCGGCACAAAGCCGAAGGTTTTTTGCAGATCGCCCTTGAGATGACCCGACACGCGCAGATTCTGGCCGAATATATCGGATTTGCGATAATCCTCCATGATCACGGGACGCGGCACTGTGAGCAGCTCCAGGAACAGGGCGACGACGACGCCGGTTCGATCCTTGCCGGCGGTGCAATGGACCAGCATCGGCGTGTCCTGCGCCAGCAGCGCATCGACCATCCGCGACAGGTGCGGCAGAAAGGCCTGCGGCATGAGGCCGTAATTATGCGACATCACCTCGACGGCGTGCGCGGCGGTCGGCTCGCGACCGAGCGACAGCCACATGTCCTCCCCCTGCGCGCGCAGGTCGGTGTTCATGTCGAGGTCGAGAATCCGGCAATCCGGGCCGCACCAGCCATGCGGCGCCGCGTCCCTTTCGATCGTCGATCGGAGGTCCGCCACCGAGCGGAAGCCCAGGTCCGATAGCTCCGCATGATGATCCTCGAAGAAACTCGCCGGCCCTTCGGAGCGGAACAGGATGCCGGACCGGACCTGCCCTCCACCCGCAGTCGGCAGACCGCCTATGTCGCGGAAATTGAGGCGGGACAGGGCGATGGTCATGCAGTCAGTCCTTCACAGGCGGATAGGTAGGGACGACGGCACGCATCTGCGCCAGAAGGTCGGGCGCCATCCAGACATGCTCAACATAATGGCCCAGCGTCGCGCGCTCGTCGGTGTAGATATAGCGCAGCGAGTCGCCCAGCGCGCCTTCGAACACGACCGGGTGCCGCGTGAGGTCGAGCGAAGCGACATGGGCGTCCCAATGGGCAAGCGGTCCGTCAATCCGGGTCGCGACATGATGAAAGCGAATGGCCAGATCATCGCCCTCGGGCAGAAAATCGCTGAACAAGGGGGCCGTGTCACCCACCGGCTCGATCAGTTCGACCTCGACGCCGCCGACCACTGCTAGCGCGATCTTGAGCACCGGCTTGCCGGTCGGATCTTCGCCGGGCTGGATGTTCGATAATTCGAAGAAGCCAGGCGTGCCATAAGCGTCCTTGAGCGCGGCCATCGCCGCGTCGAGATCGTTGGTGACATAGGCGACCTGGCAATGCTGGCTGTTGGGCCGGGCGAACATGGATATCTCCTGCTAATATCGACAATCAGGCCGTAAAAGCCCGGCGCGGCACCTGCCGCTCGGTCAGTTGGCGGACATCTTGCCGCCGTCCACGACCAGCGTGTCGCCGGTGTGGTAGGCCGCCATATCGCTCGCGAGATAGACGACCGCGCCTTCCAGATCGGACGGCTTGCCCGCCCGCCCGAGCGGGGCCTTCGCTGCGACCACGTCTGCGATCATCCTGCCGACCTCCGGATCGGCAAATGTCATTTCGGTTTCGATGAAACCCGGCGCGATGACGTTGCAGCGCACGCCGATCGGACCGAGTTCGGCCGCCAGCGCCTTGCCAAGGGCGTTGAGCGCGCCCTTGGCAATGCCGTAATGGGCCATGGTCGGCACACCCTGGAAGATCGAGCCGCTGCCGCAGATGATCAACGAACCGCCCGGGTCGCCGGCTTCCGCGCGCGCCTTCATGTGCCGCGCACCCTCCCGCAGGGTGAAGACGGCGCCATCGAGATTGACGTCGATCAGCTTGCGATAGGTGGCGACGTCCATGTCGGTGAACGGCACCCGGCTGGCGACGCCGGCATTGGCGACCACCGTGTCGACCCGGCCCATTGCATCGAGCGCGCGGGCGAAGCCGGCGACGATCGCGGGCTCGCTGGACACATCGACGACATCGGCGAAGACCCGCACCCCATGCGCGCGCAATGCGGCCGCCGCCTCTTCATTCCTGTCGGCGCGCCGCCCCCAGAGGACGACGTCGCTGCCGGCACGGGCAAGACCGCGGGCAAAGCCGAAACCCAGCCCCGAATTGGCGCCCGTGACCAGCGCCACCTTGCCGCTCAGATCGAACAGATTTTCCGGCACGTCCATTCTCCCGATGGCCGCTCGAACGGCGGCGGCGCTTTGGCGCAACATTGCTGGCGACCGGGCCGATGAACAAGCGGCCCCAGTTTCGCGATCGTGCCAATGCCATCGCGAAACGGCCCTGGCTTCAATGCATCACGCCCTCTCGGAATTGCCGCGGCGTCAGTCCGGTCGCCTTGCGGAAGGCCGCCGAAAAGGCGGCCGCGCTGTCGAAGCCGCAATCCCAGGCGATGACCTTGATCGCCGGACCGGCCCGACGCAGCAACTGCTTCGCCCGGTCGATCTTGCGGTCGGCGACGTAGCGCGTGAGCGTCTGCCCAGTGGCGATCTTGAACTGGCGGAAGAAATGGCGGGTGGAAAGGCCGCATTCGGCCGCCAGTTCGGCGACGGACGGGGGTTTCCCCGGCTGTTCGACGCGATCCTCGATGCGTTGAAGCTGGGTTCGGGACATGCCGCCTCCTCCCGTTCCGCCATCGCGCGCCGAACCACGCAGATAGCGCTGCAATTCGATCGCAGCCTGAAGCCATATCGCCTGCGTTAGCATCTCGCTGCAAAAGCCGGGTTGCGCAATCTCGCCGGCGATACGCCGCAGCGCCTCGCGCACAGTCGGACTGCGCACGTCGAGCGAAGCCTGCAACGCGTCGCTCGACAGGTCCGGCCCGTCATGGTCGAACCCCATGCCGTCGAAGCCGCAGCATATCGACGTCTGTTCGCCCTCTCCCCATTCGGTATGCAATTCGTTTCGCGCCGGGACGAACAATATGTCGCCCAAGGCGCAGGCCCCGCCCTGCTGGATACCGCCATAACCGCCCCAGGGGCGACCGGGCCGGGGGGACAGCGCCAGATCGAGAAAACTGCGCGGCGATGAAAAGACCCCGCCCTGCTGGCCGCGAAATCGGTAATGATGCAATTCCATCACCACGCCGGGCAGCGCGATCCGACCCCGGACCGTGCAGTCCATCGTCGGCGTTACGGGCACGTCGTAGACCTGGGAAACAGCGTTCATCCAACCCCTCCGGACAGTTTCGCGCTCTGCGACATATTCGCCGCGCAGCATGGCGCTTTTGCCGGATATTTGGCGCGACGGCGATGGCTGGGCACCTTGCGAAAGAGAGGGCGGGCGCATTTAGATGTCGCATCGAAAAAAGGAGAGAAAGATGGGCAGTGCCGTGCAGGAAGAGGCCACGCGCCGTAACATCATCGACATCACCGACCTGCACCACCCTGCGCTGACCGATGTCCAGAAGCAGGTATTGGCGGGGGCAGAGGCTGCGGCAGATCAGATCATCCTGAAGCCCGAGGTCATATTGGCTGCGGCGCAGGCGCAGACAGGGCTGTCGGATTTCGGCGCGGACGATTTTCGCGAACGTCTGGCCGTCTGGTGCCAGGCAGTGGACGAAGATGCGAACGCTTCGGCGGTCACGCGGGCCAACCTGTTCCAGATGATGATCCGCCTTGCCGCGACTCGGCTGCGGATAGAAGACTTGGTCAGACGCCACCCGGAGATCTTGGACATCCAGATTGACCGGCCGATCATCGTCGCGGGCCTGCCGCGATCGGGCACCACGCATCTGCTGGGCCTGCTGTCGGCTGACCGCCGTTTCCGGTCGCTGCCATGGTGGGAAGCCATCGCGCCTGTCCCCGCGCCCGACGAAACCCCGACGGAAGAGGACAGCAATCCGCGCTGGACCAAGGCGGAACAGGGCTGGCGAACGATGGAATCGATCCTGCCCTATATGGCGATCATGCACGAATTTTCGCCCGATCATATCAGCGAGGATATCGAATTGCAGGCGGTCGATTTCTCCTCCTATCTGATCGAGTGGCTGGCGCATGTGCCGCGCTGGCGCGATTATTATCTGAACCACGACCAGTCTGGCACCTATGCCTATCTGAAAAAAGGGCTCCAGATCCTGACCTTCCTGAAAGGACCGAACCGATGGGTCATCAAATGCCCGCAACATATGGAGCAGTTGCCTGCTCTCTATAAGACTTTTCCCGATGCCACTTTCGTCCTGACCCATCGCGATCCGGTCGGGTCGATCCGGTCGCAGCTCACCATGTACAGCTATGCGGCGCGCATGTTGCGCAAATCGGTCGATATTCAGGAGCCTCTGGGCTACTGGCCCGACCGCTATGAAAAGCTGCTTCGCGCCTGCGTGCGCGATCGCGACATCCTGCCCCCCAAACAGACAATCGACGTCTATTTTCACGACTGGATCAAAAATCCCGATCCGATCCTGAAGGAAATCTATCGCATTGCCGATATCCCACTGACCGACGAGGCGCTGGCCGATCTGCACGCCTATCTGGCCGAGCATGGCGAGCAGGCCAAGGGCAAGATCGTCTACGATCTGGAGCGTGATTTCCATGTCACCGGGGAGGAATTGCGCCGCCCCTTTGCATTCTATTTTGATAGGTTCCCAGTAGAGGTCGAAGTGAAATAGCCTGTCTCAATACCTGTCTTTCGACAGGACGGAAAGCTGCGCGCGCTCACTAGGACGGGGCATCGCCTTCGATTGCACCAAAGGAATGCCATGCCGGAATTGAATGTCATCACCCGTGACGGCGCACAGCAGACGATCGACGCATCCGCCGACAGCTCGGTGATGGAAGCCATCCGCGACGCGGGCTTTGATGAGCTGCTGGCGCTTTGTGGCGGATGCTGCTCCTGCGCGACATGTCATGTCTATGTCGATCCGGCCTTCGCGCAGGCCCTACCCCCGGTATCGGAAGACGAAAGCGATCTGTTGGACGGATCGCCCCACCGCAACGACTATTCGCGCCTGTCCTGTCAGGTCATGATGACGGAAGCCCTGTCGGGACTTACGGTCACCATCGCACCTGAAGACTGAGCATAACCCCAATCCTGAATCAATGAGAGAGGATTATCGTGGCCTGGAAAGAAGAAATTCGTGAACAGCTGGACGTGTCGGGTTCGACCGTACTGACCGACAAGCAGAAGAAGATGGTCAAGCATTGGACCGATCTTCAGGAAACCCTGAACGCCGGCGATTTTGACGCCATGGACCGGTTTTTCCATCCCGATTTCCGCTATGGCAACCCCAACCGCCCCGACCTGGGCACCTATGAACAGTGGAAGACCTCGCCGGTCGCACTCTATAAGACCTTTTTCCCTGCCGCCTACAAGACCATCGACGCGGTCGGTAAGGGTGACGACGAAATCTGGATCTACGCGACCCACTACTGCAAGCATGTCGGCGGACCCTATATGGGCGTACAGCCGACCGGCAACGAGTTTCAGGTCAACTGGTTCTCCATCGTCAAGTTCAAGGACGACAAGATCGTCAGCATCTTCAGCATTTCCGACGTGTTGACCATGTTGAAGGACATTGGCGTGGTGGAAGTGCCCCAGCCGGTCGATCCCTACAAGTAAGCGACTGCGCCGCTGCCCTTCTTCCGCTTCGGTTAGGCGACCGGCGGCAGCAGGGCAGCGAGCAGGAACGTGGCCAGCCTGTCGGCATGTTCGACCGCGTGGACGTCATCGACCTCCTGCCCCGCCCCCAGCCGCTGCTGCATCGGCACGGCGCAGAAATAATAGCCGACCCCCTGGACCAGCAGCGCCATAAGCGCCGCAGTCGACAGACCGTGCACCGGCCGCTGGAGCCGTACCGCGTCAAGCAGGCCGTCGAGCCGCCGCTGGAACGGCAGCACGAAATGTTCGACGATATGATCCAGCCGCCAAGTCGAACGGCAACCTTCCACATTGGTCAGCGAAACGATGTCGCCATTGTTCGTCGCCCAAAGGCAGAAGCGCTGGATCAGATGGCGCAGCCGAACCTCCGGATCGGCCGGTTCATCAAAGGCGGCTTCGACGAAGGGCGAGGCCTGCGCCATCCGCCAGTCGACCGCGCGTACCCACAAATCTTCCTTCCGGCCAAATCGGACATTCAGGAGATTGTGACTGACCCCAAGCCGCTTCGACAGATCACGCAGCGTCGTGCCCTCATAGCCGCGTTCCGCGAAGGTCGCGAAGGCCAGACCCAGTAGCTTGTCCTCGTCCACGGCCTGGGCGGCATTGAGCGCGGGGCGACCGCGTGTGCGCTGGGGGCGATCGAGCATCAGCAAATCCATAGCGAAAAGACGTTGACATATAAATTGTCATCCGTCAATTTAATCGAAAGGAGAGTGGATAGCGCTATGAGTCTCGATTCTGATCTTTGGTGGGCTGTCGCACGGTCCGAGGAAGTGACCTCTCAAAAGCCCCTGTCCGTCGACATCGGCGATCAGCCGGTCGTGTTGTGGCGCGACAATCAGGGTATCGCCCGCGCGCTGGAGGATCGCTGCCCGCATCGTCGCGCGCCTCTGTCGCTCGGCTGCATCCGGGACAATGGCCAGATCCAGTGCGGCTATCATGGCTGGAGCTATGACGGCGAGACGGGGCGGCTCAAAGAAATCCCGAACATGAAGGATCAGCAGAAATTCCCGCCGATCTACAAGGCCAATGCCTTTGCGGTGACCGAACAGGCCGGCTTCGTGCGGGTCTGCCTCAACCCCAAGGCGCAGGCGCCGCTCAGCGCCGACCCGAAATATACCTATGTCGGCACCGTCAACGTCAGTTGCAGCCATCAGGAATATCTCAACGCTCTCTATGATGACCCCAGCCTGATCCTGTCGATCCGTGGTGTCCGCTTCAGCCCCTATCTGATGTCGGAACTGCACGAGGAAAACGGCCTGCTGGTGATGGAGCGCAACTGCCAGTGGCATCCGCTGCATTGGCCGTCGCACTTCGTGGCCGAATTTCCGCTCACCCTGCTGACGCGCACCCATCCGCTGACCGGCGAAACGCAACTGACGCTGCGTGACGACCAGTTTAACGATCTGCTCCATGCCGTCCTCTCGCCCGTGCCTTCGGCGCGGGGCGTGACGGCGGTACGCTGGCGCGCCGAACTGGGCGTGCGCCATCCAGGTGTGCGGGGCGCCGTGCTGCGCGGGATCAATCCGTTGTCGGTTCTCGCGTCGGTTGACGGATCGAAATTGCGCGCCACCAAGCCCACCGTCTCGCTGCATGGCGAGGATTTGCGCAAGGTGATGCTGGAAACCACGCCAGCGACCCATGATCAGACCGTAGCGGCCTGAAGGAGGATTTGAAGATGCTCGAAACCGCCGATCGTCCCGTCTCGCACGACGACAATTCCGCCGCGCCATCGGGTGGCAGCCCGATCGCGCTGAATGCCATCAACCGCTGGGTGCCGCATAATCTGGTGATGCGCGACAGCTGGTTTCCGGTAGCGCATGATTATTCCGTGACCGGCAAGCCCGTCCGTCGCGCCGTCTATTCACACCCCATCTTCCTGTGGCGCGACAATGGCGTCGCCGTGGCGAGCGAGTTCCATCCCAATGAGCGGATCGCCCGCGACAAGAGCGAGTTCACCAACGCCCAGGGCCGCTATCCGGTAATGGAGCATTATGGCGTCGTCTGGGTATGGTTCGGCAATCCGCTGGCCGCCGATCCCCGCCATTTGCCCAGCCTGCCCTTCCTCCCGCCCAAGGGGGGCCTGCCGCGCCACATGACCGCGACCGTCCGTTTCGAAAGCTCAGCGCCGATCAGCCTGGAAAACCTGATCGACCTCACCCATGCCGACTTCCTGCACGCCGATGTCGTCGGCGACGAACGGTCGGACAGCGAGACAGTGGAAACCTTCTACGACAGCGAGACCGTCACGATGGTCCGCACCTGCGTCAACAAGTCGGTCGCGCCGGTGATGAAGTTCTTCAGCGGCATCAAGCAGCCGACCCAGAATGTGCGGCAGGTGATCCGCATCTATCTGCGCTCTCACTGCGCGATTGCCTATGGCCGCTTTAGCCCCGGCGACGATGTGCCTCTGTTCCACCCTTGCACGCCCGAAACACGGGACCGCACGCGGATGGAAATGGTCATGAACACGTCCAACGCGGGACTGATGTTCCGTCATGTCATGCCCAAGGCAGGCTACAAGGTGTCGCGGCAGGACAGCTATATGACGTCCCCGCAAAGCCCGCGCTACATGCGCCATACCGACCGCAAGGACCTGCACAGCAAGTTCGACCAGGCCGGGCAGCGCTATCGCATGGCGATGATGGAGCTTGCGGACCGGCAGGCGAATGGCGATTTCGCCTATCGTGACAATGTCAGCGCCGATTGCAGCGACATCATTGGCCTGCGCAAGGAACTGTTCCAGTTCTGATCTGATCTCTCCCCATGGGCGGACGGCAGCGTCCGCTCTTTTTTCTTTTCGGAGACGCCATGTCCACGCTCGTCAATGCCGTCGGCGGTCAACGCCGCTGGTGGGCCGTCATGCCTACCCTGCCCGCCCCCGCCATGGCGGGCATCGGCCAGCAAATGGAACAGGCGGGTTTCGAAGGCTGCTTTTCGCTGCAGATTTACGGGCCGCCCTTCGTGCCGATGGCCGCTACCGCCGCGCTGACCGACAGCCTGAAGGTCGGCACGGGCGTCGCCATCGCGGGAACGCGCAGTCCGGTGGAGACCGCTTATGCGGCGATGGACGTCGATCGCATTTCCAATGGCCGTTTCGTGCTGGGGCTGGGCTCCAGCATCAAGAGCTGCGTCACGGGCATGTATGGGGAGCCGGAACGCAAGCTGCTGTCGCACCTGCGCGAAAGCGTCAAGGTCATCCGCTACGTCATCGCCAACGCGCATAAGGGGCTCGATCCGGTCGCAGGGGAATATTTCTCCGCCGATTTCGAGGAAATGATGCTGACCGCCCCGCCGGTGCGGGAGGAAATCCCGATCTGGATCGCAGCACTGCAGGACAAGATGACCGCGCTGGCGCTGGAGGTCGGCGACGGCCTGATGGTCCATGCCCTCTGGTCGGCAGCCTATACCAAGAGCCGCCTGCCTTTCATCACCGACACGCTGGCCCAATATGGCCGCAAGCGCGGGGATATCGAAATCAACGCCTGGCCGTGGATTGCGGTCAATGACGACAAGCAGAGGGCGATCGACGACAGCCGCGCCACCGTTGCGGCCTATTCGGGCTACAAGGAATATGAGCCCTTCTTCGAGGCGATCGGCTTCGGCGATCAGGCCCGCGCCTGCCAGCTCAGCCTGGGCGAGCATGGCGATATCGGCAAGGTCATCGGCAATGTTTCCGACGATATGGTCGAAGCCTTCGTGACCTGCGGGCCGGTGGACGAAGTGCTCGAAAAGATCGAGCCGTTCTGGGATGTTGTGGATTCGCTTTGCCCGATGACGCCCTATCGGGACCTGACCATGGAGCAGTTGACCGACTATAATGCGGGCCTGTTCAAGCTGGTGGCGACCGCCCGAGCGCGCGCGGGCATGGTTGCCGAACCGGCGTAGCAGCCTGCGGCCCTCTCAGAAGTTGAAACGGCAGAAGCCGGGATCGGGATATTCCTTATCCCGGCTTTTGCCGTTAACCCGCCCGAAAAGGATCATGCCAGCACCAGTGTCTCGGCCATGGCTTTGCCCGCGATGAAGCCGGTCACCATGGCCGGGCCGACATTGCAGCCATGGGCCGGCGACTTGCCGCGCCAAATGGAATTGGCGTCGAGTCCTGCGGCGAACAATCCCTCCACCGGCGCGCCATCGGTGCCGATCACGCGGCACTGCGCGTCGATCTTGAGGCCCACGGTCGTCGACCCGTCGCCCGGATGGATTTTGATGGCATAGAAGGGCGCGGTTTCCACCCGGCCCAGGCACGGGTTGGGCTTATGCTTGGGATCGCCGATCTCGATGTCGATCTGCGTGTCGCCCTTGCCGAAATCCGGATCCTTGCCGGTCTCGGCATAGCGGTTCATCTTCGCGACCGTCGCCATCAGGCCATCGACGTCCACCCCGATCTTGCCGGCCAGTTCGCGCAGGCTGGGCGCTTCCGTGACATAGCCCGCCGCGATCAACTTTTTCAGGCCGCCACCGCCGGGATAGACCATGCCCATGCCATATTTCTTGATGAAGGCGGCGTCGCCGATGATGTGGGCGGGCACGGTGCCGCTCTTGTGCATGGCCTCCACGAAATGGACCGAAGCCTCGTTCCCGAACCGCTCGCCCTTGGCATCGACCGCGATGCAGCCGGGCTTCGACATGTCGATCAGATGGGCATAGCGCGCGACATAGCCGTCCGGCCGCGTCATCTTCGACACCACGGCCCAAACCGCATTGACAAGATTGTCGCCGTCCAGCGAAGCGCCGGCATCCAGCCCCATATTCATCCCGTCGCCGGTATTTTCATAGGGGAGGATCGAGACATGCTCCTCGGCATAAGGGATGTAAGCCTTGCGCAACTGCTCGCTGGCGGAAAAGCCGCCCGACGCCAGAAGCACGCCGACCCGCGCCGCGATATCCTCGCCATTAACGCGCACACCGGTCACGCGGCCGGCCTTCACCAGCAACCGATCGACGGCGGCGTCCTTGCGGAGCGTGACGCCGGTATCGATCGCCGATCGGATCAGCCGCGCCGCCAGCGCGTTGCCCATGGTCAGCCGCGTACCGCGCGGATAGCGACGAACCTTATCCAGGCCGAACTTCGCGGCCAGCTTGCCGAAATGGAACAGCGACTTGGGCGAGGGCATTCCCGCCAGATAGGGTAGATCGAACAGATCGATCATGAAGCCGCCCGGCGCATTGAACTCCTCGCGCGCGGGACGAAGATCGGCGAAATGATCGCCCAGTTTCTTACCGTCATATTCCTGCGGCGACAGCAGGCGGCCATGATCGGCCGCACCGGGGACTTCCGGATACCAGTCACTACTGGGCGGCGAGAGCAGGAAATGCACCTGGCTGTTCTGGTCCAGCCATTCCACCATTTCCGGACCGGCATCGAGATAGGCGTCGATCAGCGCGGGATCGGCCGTCGGTCCGATGACGTCCAGCACATATTGGCGCGCCACGGCGCGGCTGTCCTCGACACCGGCCGCCCTGGCCTGCGGACTGTCGGGGATCCAGATGCCGCCGCCCGAAACCGCAGTCGTGCCACCGAAATGTGCGGCCTTTTCCAACACCAGAACCGACAGCCCGGCAGACGCGGCCCTGATCGCTGCCGTCATGCCGGCCGCGCCCGATCCCACCACCACAACATCATATTCGGCCATCAAGTCCTCCCGATCCTTCTTTCGAGAACCAAGAGGGAAAAGCGCAGCCTTCCGCGCCTTTCCCCCGGCAGGTTTTCAGATTTTGGGCATGATTTCCTCGGCCACCCATTGGAGCCGATCGAGATATTCGGTCAGCCCGGATATCCCCGGCGGCAGAGGAACGATGGTTTCATTGACCCCCAATCCCTTCAACCAGCCCACCTGATCGATGACCTTCTGCGCATCCCGCGTTCCGGGCGCGCGCGGGTCATCCATGATCTCGTGATGGGCGCCGACGTTGAGCATTTCCAGTGCAAAGAACAGATCGATCGGCCGCCCGTCATATTCCGGCTGCGAACGGATGAAATCGAGGCATTCGGGGAATTTTTCCGGTGGCGTACGGAAGGGCGACCAGCCATCGCCGAATTTCGCCACCCGCCTGAGCACCGGTTCGGCGTCGCCCCCGAGCCAGATCGGCAAGCGCGGCTGCTGCACCGGCTTGGGCGCGAAACCGACATTCCTGAACCGAACGAATTCGCCTTCAAATTCGGGCTTTTCCGACGTCCACAATTCGATGATCGCGGCGATATACTCGTCGGCCATGCGTCCGCGCTGGTGGAAATCGACATTCAGCATGTCGAACTCTTCCTTCAGCCAGCCGACGCCGAACAGGGCCGTGGCCCGCCCGCCGCTCAGCCAGTCGAGGGTCGACCAGGCCTTGGCCTGAACGATCGGACTCTGCAGCGGCAGGATTGACACCGAGGAGCTTAATTTCATCGTCTTGGTGCGGCCGGCCAGGAAGGAGAGGGCAACCGTGCCATGGACATAATGGTCGCCTGACAGGCCAATATGATCTTGCGGAATGATGAAATGTTCGCCCAACATGCACTTGTTGAAGCCCAGTCGATCGGCCGTCGCCATCGCCTGTCCGATGTCGTCCCCGGTCAGGCTGTATTCCCAAGCTTGCGTCATTGCCGCGACATGCATGCTGTTGGGCACGCCCACGTTCAGTTTCATCGACCGATCCTCCCTGATTTCCAGATCGGCAGGTAGAATGGCCGGGATCGGTTCGACCACACCTTCCCTTGGGAAGGATAGCGCCGGTCAAGATTTCAGTCTTGCCGCGCACATATCATGCAGTTCAGCCAAATCGGCGGGCGTGTCGATATCGAAGCCAAGAGCGGCCCGTTCCACGATCGCGGCCCCCGGACGCTGCTGCCTGTGGGGCGTAAGGCTGTCCCGTCCGAAGGCGAAGCGGAAGGGGTTGGCGTCCCGGAGTGCCACCGCATTTGTGCCGCGGCCGTGCCGATCCGGCGCGAAGGCACAGCCGCGATCGTCAGCGGCAGTCAGCAAGGCCTGGACGTCTTGCACCGTCAGATGCGGCAAATCGGCATGGATCACGAGCAAGGGGCGATTGCCCAATTGCGCCCGCGCGCTCTCCAACTCTGGATTGAGGCCTCTGCCGCTGTCGGGCAACCAATGCGACGGCCATTCGGATACTTCCGTCGGCGCAAGAAGGTATAGGGAATTGATCGCATTCACATTGGACAGACAGGTCATGACCCGCGCGGCCATCGCCGACGCCAGCGCCATGCGTTCGGCCGGTTCCAGCGCTTCCCGAAGTCGCGACTTACTTTCCACACCCTGTTTCAAGGGGACGAGGGCAGCCCAGTCCGTCACGAACGAAAGCTGATCGCGAGATCGAGCGCCGCCTGCGCCACGCGAATCTTGTCATCCGGAGTCGTCATCAGGGTCGCACAACGCCCAACGACAATGTCCGGCGCCTCGCAACGGTCTCCGTTATCGATCAAGATGGCGTCGATCAGCCCGGCATAATGCCGGGCGATGCTGTCATTATCGACCGCCATGCTCAATTCCTGCATCAGCTTGGCGGTCGGGCCCTTGACCGCCGTGCCGCCGACAAGTGGAGACACGGCGATGACGGGCGCCTTGGTCTGTTTGATCGCGGAGCCTATGCCGGGCACCGCCAGTAACGGATCGATACTCAGAAATGGGTTTGATGGGGCCAGCAATACAGCGTCGGCCGACTGGATCGCCTCGATGACGCCCGGGGCTGGAACGGCGTGCGTGGCGCCCTCGAACATGATGTGTCGCACGGCCGGCGCGCAACGCTGTTCGACGAAATAGCGTTGAAACTCAAGCCGTCCCTGGTCCGTAACCAATATCGTCGCGAGCGCCTGGTCGCTCATGGGCAGTATCCGGGTGGCGATGCCCCACTGGGCGGCAAATCGCGCCGTGATCTGCGACAGGCTCTGCCCTTGCGTCAGGGCATGGGTCCGCGCCACATGCAGGGCCAGGTCGCCATCACCCAGTTGAAACCAATCCTCTCCCCCCAATTCGCGAAGGGCCGCCATGAAACTCCAGCTTTCGCCTTCTCTGCCCCAACCCTGCGCACTGTTTGCCTTGCCTGACAAGGTATAGAGCAAGGTGTCGATATCGGGCGATATATGCAGTCCCAGATGCTGGAAATCATCCCCAGTATTTACAATCGCCGTCAACGCATCACTGGCCGTGATGCGCGACAGACCCAGAACCAGCTTTGCGCCGCCGACGCCGCCGGTCAAAACAACGACGCGCTTCATGCAAACAGGTCTTCATGAACGGGGCGCACAAGATCGGCGGCAGGGCGAGCCGTGCCGGTCAGCGGGTAACCTCGCACCAGAGCTGCCGGTATGCCCTCCGCGCCTTCTCCGGTAGCGAGGCAAGCGGCCGTCGCGACAATATCGGCCAAGGCAACCTGGGTAACTTCCAGCGTCCGGCCATCGCGATCCAGTTCACCCCTGCGATCCTGCAACGCCGGCAATCCGGCGGCGCCGATGGCCACCGCCACCACGCCCATCCGCCAAGGCCGACCGAAACTGTCAGAGATGACCACGGGCAGGCCCAAGCGCGCGTGCAATTGCGAAGCCGTTCCATCGGGATCGACTGGAAGGAGCAGGGCGCGATCTCCCTCCCCCGCCCCGATATTGGAACGATCGATTCCAGCATTGGCCATGACATGACCCAGCCGGTGGCGCGCAATCAGGACATGAGGTACGGCGCGCAGGACGGCGCTGGATTCATCCAGAACCAGTTGCACGAGCCGAGCATCCTTGCGCGTAATATCGGCGAGGCGCTGCGCCTCTTCACCGGGCTTTACGTCAGCCAGGGATATAAACCGCCCCTCTGCTTTCGACACGATTTTTTGCGTCACGACCAAGATGTCGCCCGCGCGAGGTTCGACACCGCACTGGCCCAAAGC
Source organism: Sphingobium soli (assembly GCF_020782245.1). GTDB lineage: Bacteria > Pseudomonadota > Alphaproteobacteria > Sphingomonadales > Sphingomonadaceae > Sphingobium > Sphingobium soli. The sequence continues at coordinate 105,597 of NZ_JAJGNP010000007.1, read as the reverse complement.
CATATGAAGGATGTCAGCCAGATCATCGCCCGGTCTGACCTCTCCAATCCCGGTCAAAGGTACGATTTCGATCATCGACTAAACCTCAAGCTTCGGGCGGGATCAAATCTCCTGTGATACGAATGCCCGCGCCGTCAACCTTATAGGTCTTGTTCATGAAAATGAGGATCGACGTCAGCGCCTCGGCGGCGGCGGAGTTTACCAGCGCGCCGCCGTGAAGCCCTCTCAATCCCATGGCGTCTGCCAAGGCAACGACGCGACCTCGGGCATTCTTGTCGTCGCCAAAGACCAGCACGTCGCAACCGACATCGATGTCCTTGGACAGCTTGTGCGCGGCGACATTGTGAAACGCAGACACGAGCGTCACGCCCTCTCCCAAAACCGCCTGCGCCTTTTGGGCGGCGGAGCCTTCGTCGGGCAACTGGACCCGCATCACCTTGGGCGGGACGAGGGGAACGGTCGTATCCACGACCAACTTGCCAACAACATGCGGTGCGATGTCGCGAAGTGTCGCCTCCTGCGCGGCGAAGGGCACCGTCACGATGATGATGTCCGCATTCGCGACGACATCCACATTGGCGCCGCCCCGCAGGCCATGCCCCAATTCCGCAGCGGCCTTTTCCGCACTTTCGGCGTTGCGCGATCCGATCGTAACAGGATAGCCGGCACGCGCCAGCCGCCAGGCGATTGCAGCGCCCAGATTACCGGTGCCGCCCACGACGGCGATGGCGGGAAGAGTCATATATTTTCCTTCAATGAAACTGGCGAGCGACGTTGCAGGTCGGTCACGATGGTTCAGCCAATACGGCGCGACGCGGCAGCACCGGCTCATAAAGCGTTGTGCGCTGGCGCACCGGGCGCCCGACGGATGCCGCCAGAGCCTGCATTTCCCTGGGACCGAATTCCTGCCCATTGACGCCACCGGCGGCCCGGGTGATCGATTCGTCCATCAGCGTGCCTCCCATGTCATTGGCGCCCGCCTTCAGAATCGCAGCGGCGCCCTCCGGCCCCATCTTCACCCAGGACACCTGGATATTGGGGATCACCGGATGCAGCGCGATGCGTGCCACGGCGTGCATCAACACCGCTTCGCGATAGCTGGGCCCCGATCGCGCCAGCCCTTTGCGCCATATCGGCGATTCCATATGGACGAAGGGCAGCGGAACGAATTCGGTGAAGCCGCCCGTCTCCTCCTGCAATCCGCGAATGCGCAGCAGATGGCGCGCCCAATGCTTATATTCCTCGACATGGCCGAACATGATCGTGGCCGTGCTGCGCAGGCCCACCCCATGGGCCACGCGCATCACCTCGATCCATTCGTCCGCTGTCACCTTGTCCGAGCAGATGATGGCGCGAACTTCGGGGTCCAGTATCTCCGCCGCCGTACCGGGCAGCGTGGACAGCCCCGCTTCCTTCAACCGCGCCAGATAATCCTCCAGCGGCAGGGCAAGCGTGCGGGCGCCATGCGTCACTTCGAGCGGCGAAAAGGCATGGATATGGATGTCCGGCGCGGCCTCGCGCACCGTCTTAAGGACATTGAGATAGGTATGCCCGTCATAATCGGGATGGATCCCGCCCTGCAGGCAGACTTCGGTCGCGCCGCGATCCCAGGCTTCGGCCGCGCGGCGTCCGACCTCTTCCATGTCGAGCCTGTAGGCCGGACCGCGCATGGCCTTGGTGCTGCCCTTGGAAAAAGCGCAGAAGCCGCATTTATAGAGGCAGATATTGGTATAGTTGATGTTGCGGTTGACCGCATAGGTCAGCATGTCACCCACGGCCTGCCGCCGCAATCGGTCGGCCCGCTCGACGATGGCGGCAAAATCATCCTGCTCGGCATCGAACAGGGTCACGATGTCCGCTTCGCTCAGCCGTTCACCCTCCTCCGCAGCGTCAAGGATGGACAGGATCGATCGGGAAGCGAGAACCGGCTCCATCACCATGGTGTCGGGCGCGGGATCGCCATGCCCCGCGGACCATTCGTCCACCTTGGGCAAGCCCCGCCCGTCGATGGCGCGCAGGATCTGGGTGGCAATGGCTGGCGCAGCCCAATCCCGCGCAGCAAGCGCATAACGCGGGCCGATGGCGAGCCGCTGCATCAATATGCGGCCTGCGGCCTTTGTGGCGTCCTCCAATATCTCCAGATGCGGCCAGGGCGCCTCCGGGTTCACATGGTCAGGAGTGACCGGCGACACCCCGCCCCAGTCATTGACGCCGGCCCGGATGAGCGGCGCCAGATCGACGCGATCATGGAGATTGGGCGGCGCCTGGATCGTCATCTGCGGCCCCAAGATGATCCGGGCGGCGGCGATGGACCAGAGATGATCGTCGAGCGACGGTTCGGCATGATCCGCCATGCGCGTCCCCGGCTTTGCCCGGAAATTCTGGATGATGACTTCCTGAATATGCCCGTAGCGGCGATTCAGATCGCGAATGGCGACGAGCGCCTCCACCTGTTCGTCGCGCGTTTCGCCGATACCGATCAGCAGGCCGGTCGTGAACGGCACGCGCGCCCGCCCGGCTTGCTCGATGGCGGCCAAGCGCAGGGCAGGCGTCTTGTCGGGCGATCCGAAATGCGGGCCGCCGCGCGCGCACAGGCGATCGGAGCTGCTCTCCAGCATGATACCCATGGAGGCGGCATGAGGCCGCAACTGCGCATAATCCTCGCCGATCATCAGGCCGGGATTGAGATGCGGCAGCAAGCCCGTCTCGCGGAACACCAGTTCCGCCATTTCGGCCAGATAGGACAGGGTCGAGTCATGCCCGAGCCCGCTGAGAGCCTCTCGCGCGGCGGCATAGCGGGCCTCGGGCCGATCGCCGAGCGTGAAGAGGGCTTCCCGGCAACCGGCCGCCGCGCCAGCGCGGGCGATGGCCAGAACCTCGTCTCTGCCAAGATAGGCATCACCCGCGCGGGCCGGCGTGGTGGCGAAGGTGCAATAGTGGCACACGTCGCGGCACAATTTGGTGAGGGGAATGAAAACCTTGCGGGAATAGGTCACGCGACGGCCATGCGCCGCCACCGTCATCGCCTCCGCCGCCTCCATCATGTCGCCGAGCGACCGGGATCGCAGCACCGTCGCGATGCCCACTGCTTCGTCTTCGCTCAGATACAGTAGATCCAGTGTCACATCATACTCCGCGCTCGGGCAAGCCCGCGAATGGTTTCTAGCGGCGCGGCGTGCCCGGGCAAGGCCGCGATGAAGGTCGAGACACCCATCGCCTCCATGCGCCGCAGCATGTCCACCGCCGCATCGATTGGTCCCGCCAGCGTATCGAAGTCGGCCAGAAACTCGGTCAAACCCAATTCCTCCATCAGGGCCACATTCCTGCCGCCCACGACCACATGCTCGGTCGGATCATAACGCGCGTGCAAGGCGTCGATCTTGCCGCGAAACTGCGTCGGGACACGCGCCAGGGTTTCGGGCGTTCGGAAGGCCATGCCGTTGACGACGATGAACGCCTTGAGATCGTCTATGGCCTCGGCCCGTGTGGGGCGGATCGAGGCGAAGGATACGACCCAGATATCGATCGACAGGGGATCGCGGCCCGCCGCCTGCGCGGCATCCCGGACGGTATCGATCCGGTCCTTCAGCGCGTCGAGATGGCGTTCGCCCGCGAACAATATGACGCCGTCGGCCTGCTCACCCGCCAGCGCCAGCGCCTTGGGACCGAAAGCGGAATAATAGATCGGAATCGGGCGAGCGAAACGGAGCGGTGTGATCTGCATGCCGTTCATCTGCGTTGGCCGTCCGGCGAACAGATCCCGCAGCGCCGCCAGTTCCGTTCGGATTTCCCGCTGCGTGGCGGGCGGGCGGCCGATCGCCATGACCGTGCTACCGCCCGTCGCCAGGCCCAGCGCCACGCGCCCGCCGGAGAGATCGTCGATGGTGCTGAGGGCGGAGGCCGTCACCAGCGGATGTCGCATGAAAGGCGAGGTGACCAGTGGCGCCAAAGTCGCTTTCGGCGCGTCAAGCGCGGCGAGGGTCAGCGACACGTAGAGTTCATGCCAACCCGCCGGCGAATCGCCCACGCTGATAAGCTCAAAACCAAGATCGGAGGCAAGACGGACCTCTTCGCGAAATCCGTCCAGCAGATCCCCCCACATGCTGCATATGCCGAGCTTCATGGTCATCCTCTCGAGAACTCCCTACGACCTGTCGTCTCGCTGCAAACCTGTCCTTGTAGAGGGGGAAAGGCGGGCAGGTCGCTCACCCCTCCCCTCTCACGGGCGCGTCAGAACGTGTATTTAGCCGTGACGCCCCACGTCCGCGGATCGCCGGCATAGACCGAACTGGTTGGGAAGGACGGCAGAAGAACGCTGGAAGCCGAGACATATTTCTCGTTGAAGAGGTTCTTCACATAAATGCCCAGATCAAGGCCCGTACCGCCTATCCCGCGCCAATCCAAACGCGCGTTGGCAAGTTGGTAACCCGGCAGCTTTTCGCCATTCTGACCGCCAAAATCGTCGGTCATGAACAGGTCGGCGTTGACCACCACATCGCCGTCTGCCGGGCGGATCGGCAGTGTCCAACTCACGCTGGCCGTGCCGGAGAAACTGGGCGAATATTTGTTGATCTGGCCCTCGCCCAGCGCGATGGTCGAAGGCAGTCCGGCAGGAACGGTCAGGCTTTCCACCTTCACATTGGTATAGGCGGCATTAAAACCGACGGTGAGGCTGCGCACGGGGCTGATGGACGCCTCCAGTTCGACACCCCAGATCCGCAGATCGGCGACATTCGCGGCCAGGGAGCCGTTGGTCGGCGAATCCGGCGTGCCGTTCGGAACGGTCGTCTGCGTGTTCAGGAACTGAAGTGCATTCTTATATTTGCTGTAATAGGCGGCCAGATTCAGGCGCCCACGCGCGGACCCGACTTGATAGTCATATTTGGAGCCGATCTCGACGTCGGTGATTGTTTCCTCACCCGTCTTCTGGAAGGGACGAAGGTCTGCGCAGACGCCTCCGGTCGCCACGCAGGCCGGATCCGTGCCGCCCGTGGTAAAGGGTGTTTCGAACAGCGGCGTGTTCACATTGACGCCCCGATAGCCCCGTCGCGACACGATATAGAGCAGCCAGTCCGGGGTCGCTTTATAGTCGAGGCCGATGGTCCAGCTCGGCTCCTCGCCCTTGTTGGATACGGTGCCGACGCCGTCGGCCAGATTGAGGGCCGCCGTGCTGAGGCAGGTGGATTCGTCGACATAGGTCGTGCCGATGGTGCCGCCGCAGGCCGACACCTTGTCCCAGCTGTAGCGAGCGCCGAGATTGAGCTTCAGCTTGTCGGTGAATTCATACCCGATCTGGCCATAGACCGCCCAGTTCTTGTTGCGGACGTGGGCCGTCACCGCAGGCGCCGGGACGCCGCCCACCGAAAATGCCGTGAACTGCGATCCACTGGGACCATCGGGCTTATCATTATTATAGAAGGCGCCGACGATGAAGTTGAACGAGCCAAAATCGCCTAGCAACTGGGTTTCATTTGTTAGATATTGCCGATCCAGCACGGAAGACGCCGTGAAAAGGGTAAACGGCACGGCCGAGGGCGCGGGAGACGGCAGACCCGTGGGGATTTGCAGTTGCGGCAGCCCGCCGGTGTTGATCAGCTGATAGCTGTAGTTCTTTCGATAACCGAAAATGTTGCGTAGCGTCAGATCGCCGAAGCTGAAGGACGTGTCATTGGTGATCGCCCTGGTCTTGCGATAGGCCGCGCCGCCGTTGATGCCGCCGTCGAACGACCCGCGACGATTGGCTTTCTGTGCCTGCAAAGCTGCCTGCACCTGTGGCTCGACAACCCCCAGGCCCAGCGCGGCAAAGGGGAAATTCTCGCGCAGCAGATAGAGACCGCCGGCGAGTTCGTCGCCTTTGAAATATTCATAGATGGTGGTGCTCTTGAGGCCCTCGAACGGCTCGACCAGCAGCGAGAACCGGTAGGCGTCCTGATGGATATTGTCGAATCCCGGGCCGCCGTCGAAGGCGATCGTCCGGGGGTCTTGACGACGGATCTGGCCTGCAGCGCGGAAAGCGACCTTATCCTCGATAATCGGGATATTCACCGCGCCTTCGAGTTCGCGATAATCGAACCGTCCATAGGTGCCCTCGACATAGCCTTCGAAGGCGTAGCTCGGCTTCTGGCTGCCGATCACGACCGCGCCGCCCAAAGTGTTGCGGCCGAACAGCGTCCCCTGAGGCCCCTTGAGCACCTGAATGCTGCCAATGTCATAGGTCGGGACGTTCGAGCCGACCGAAGGCAAAGGGGTGTCGTTGAGATAGATGACAACACCGGGAGTCACCTCGCCCAGGGGCAACTGGCCAATGCCGCGCAGGGTCAGCGCGACATTGTCCTTGCCCCCTTCGGAGGAGAAGGTGAAGCCGGGGGCGATCGTTTTAACGTCGCTTACCGTCTGGACGGTGCTGCGCTCCAGCGCCTCTGATGAAAAAGCGGAAATGGAAACCGAAACGTCCTGCAGTCGTTCTTCCCGGCGGCGAGCCGTGACAACTATGTCACCGGCATTCGCACTATCCGCCTGCGGCGCGGGCGAAGCGACGGACTGCGCCCATGAGGGAAATGCCACCGCTGCGGCACTCGCAACCAATGCCAATTTCAGTGCGGCCAATCGCATAAAAATCCTCCCAATCAATTAGTTTTCCCGTGCGACCTGCGTGCGGCGCAGGTCTGGTCGCCTGTGGCAAAATCGACATTAGTCGCGATTTACCACCTATCGCTGGACAGGATTTCTATGGATCGGATGTAATTGATCTGGATGTGGTATTTGCACCGCAGTGGCGCGACAAGCCGCCGCGCACCGGTCTTGCCGTTCGACATAGCCAGCGACCCGGCGAACGCCCCGCCCTGATCCGAGCACGTTTTCTACGGAGGCGAATGCCGCTGTCCTGGCGCGATCCGCGCCTTAAGACCAAGCCGCGATCAGGTCCGCCGCCGACGCGACGGACGGCTCGCCAATGGCACCCGCGTCGACAGACAAGCGGGGCGCCGGCGATGGCTGGACCACTCCATGACGCTGTACGAAAGTCGCCCGCGCTTCATTATGCGCGTGCCGGGGCGCTTCCTCCATTGACAGAACCGGCGTCACGCAAGCGTCGCTCGCAGCAAATAGAGCGGCCCACTCATCCCGGCTCTTGGCCAGAAATGCCGCGGCAAATTCAACCTGCATCGCGGGCCAGCCTTCGCGGTCGTTCTGGTCATAACATCTGTCGGAGAGACCCAATCCGTCCACCATCTGGGCAAAGAATTTCGGCTCCAGACATCCTACCGCGACGTGCCGTCCGTCGGCGCATTCGTAACAGCGGTAGAAGGGCGCCGCACCATCCAGCAAATTGGAGCCGGGCGCATCTTCCCACAAACCCTTGGGCTGCCATGCGTAAAATAAGCTCATCAACGACGCGACGCCATCCGTGATACAGGCGTCGACGACCTGCCCCCGGCCCGTCCGTTGCGCCGCCAGCAGTGCGCTCAACAGTCCGAAGATCAGGAACATGGCGCCGCCGCCATAATCGCCTACCAGATTGAGCGGTACTGGCGGCGTACCCTGTCGCTCTCCCATCGCGTGGAGCGCGCCGGTGATCGACAGATAATTGATGTCATGGCCGGCCCGCAGCGCAAGCGGCCCGGACTGGCCCCAGCCCGTCATCCGCCCGAACACGAACCGCGGATTGCGCGCCAGGCAGACATCGGGGCCAACGCCGAGGCGTTCCATGACGCCGGGCCTGTATCCCTCGATCAGCCCGTCCGCCCGCTCGATCAATGCGAGCAACCGTTCCCGATCCGCGTCCTGCTTGAGATCGAGATAGGTCACAACCCGGCTGCGGTGCAGGATGTCCCCACCGACATCATCCCAGTCCCCCGCCGCGACCGATGGCGGCCGGGCGATGCGGACGATCTCGGCGCCCATATCGGCCAACAGCATCGCAGCGAGCGGTACGGGGCCGATCGCGTCGATCTCCAGCAGGCGAATACCGGCCAGGGGCCCGTTTTTTTTCGTCATCAGATATTCGTCCGGTCCGCGCCCTTGAGGTCCAGCATGGCACGCGCCTCATCGGGCGTGGCGATTTCAAGACCCATGCCTTCGACGATCTGCCGCGCAGTCTTCACCTGCTCCGCATTGGTCTCGGCGAGCCGGCCCGGGCCGCCCCACAGCGAATCCTCCAGACCGATACGGACATTGCCACCCATGGACGCCGCCATGGCGACAATGCTCATCTGACGCGCACCGGCCCCCAGCACGGACCATTCATATTGGTCGCCGAACAGCCGGTCGGCCGTTCGCTTCATATGCATGATATCGTCGGGGTGGCTGCCGATGCCGCCCAATATGCCGAAGCAGGTCTGGATGAACAGCGGCGCCTTGACGAGGCCGCGATCGAGAAAATATTTCAGGTTATAGAGATGGCTGGTGTCATAGCATTCGAATTCGAAGCGCGTGCCCAGCGGCGACAATGTGGTCAGTAGATGTTCGATGTCGGCATAGGTGTTCTTGAACACCAGGTCGCGCGATGCTTCGAGCGCGGCGGGTTCCCAGTCATGCTGGAACGACTTGTAGCGATCCAGCATCGGGAACAGACCAAAGCCCATAGTCCCCATATTGAGGCTGGCCACTTCCGGGGCGAAAGTTTGGGCGGGACGGATCCGTTCCTGCACCGTCATGGAGGGGTGCCCGCCCGTTGTCAGGTTCAATACGGCGTCGGTACGCTGCTTAATGACTTTAAGGAAGGGTTCGAACAGGTCGGGATTCTGGTCCGGCCGCCCATCGACGGGATTGCGCGCATGGAGATGGATGATGGCGGCGCCCGCCTCCGCCGCGCCGACCGCCGATGCCGCGATCTCCTCCGCCGTCACGGGCAGATAGGGCGACATGGAGGGCGTGTGGATTGCGCCTGTAATCGCGCAGCTGATGATGACCTTGCGTTTTGCCATGATATTTCCTTTCGCGCACATTGCGCCGGTCGCAGGTTGCGCGAACGGTGCAATCTATCCTTCGATAGGATATGGCGTGCGCTTCAGGGCAGGATGCCGAGCTGCCGCGCCCGCAGAACCGCCTGCGGCCGACGGCGCACGCCCAGCTTGTCGTAGATTTGCTGCATATACCATTTGACGGTGCCTTCGGTCAGGCCGAGACGGTCGCCGATTTCCCGGTTGCGCAGGCCTCCGCTCACCATCGTTAAAATGTCGACTTCCCGGTTGGCGAGGCGCCCGGTCAGGCCGAAATCATCCTCCTCTTCTTCGTCCGCTTCGATCTGTGGTCCCCGCCTCAACATCGACACAAGGCGGACGGCGAAGCGATCAGCGGGCGTTTCCAGTTCCGGCCCCTGCGAATAGGCTTCGATGATGAGAGACGCGATGACTTCTCCCTCATCGACGAAGACCCGCACCCAGGCGGCCGGTTCGGCCATCTCTACGGCAGCGCGAACGGCCCTGCGCGCCTCGGACCGGTTGCCCTGAAGCACCGCGATTTCCGCCAGCAGCAATTCGAAGATCACGGCGGACCGGACCGCTCCCGCGCGTTTGACGAATTCCAGCCACCGATAGGCGACCTTGCGCGCTCGGCCCAGCCGATGGCGCTGCATCTCGATCCTGAGCCAGGCAATCGCGATATTCTCATTGCGCCGCGTCGGGTGCAGGGTGGGAATGGGTTCGCCGTCCAGTTGCGGATCGCCCGCCAGGAAATGCTGCTCCGCCTCGTCGATCTGCCCCGCCTTGATCAAAAGCCGCACCTCTTCAGCCACGATGAAGGAGCGCAGACGATCAAGCCCACATTCGATCGCCACGAGATGGGCATCGTTAAGCGTCGACAGCGCGCTGGGCAGATCGCCCCTTGCCGCCCGCAGGCGCGCGCTGACCAGATAGCCCGACGCCATCTGATCGGAAAATCCCCATTGCCGCACGACTGGCAGATACTGGTCCGCCAGTTCCGCCGCCTGTTCAAGGTCGCCTGCATCATAGAGCAGTTCGGCCAACGGCAACGCGGGCAGCGCGGCCAGACCGGAACCTGCGCCATGGATTTCAACAGCTAACGCGAAGGCCTCTTCCAGAAAACGTCGCGCCAAGGGAATCTTGCCCTGCGCCATCATGGTCGGCGCGACCGAGGCCTTCAGGGCGATGGATGCGAAGGCCGAGCCGGGACGCGACAGCGCGCGGCTGGTTTCCGCCTCCAGCTTGAGCATGTCCTGAAAATGATAAAGTTCGCGCCGCGCCGACATGAGCTGCGCCAGCAAGGTGCAGCTGAGATAGGCATGGCTGTCGGCCAGTTCGGCGAGCAGCGGCTCCGAATCGGCCTCGACCCTGACCATGTCGTCTCGCGCCGCCGCAAGCATGACGAAGCGATGGCGGATCAGCAGGTCGAGTTGCTCGATTTCGTGCGCGGGCAGGGACTGGGCCTCGCGCTTCGCTTCACAGGCCTGCCGCGCGGCGGAAATCAGCCTGTCAGCCGAGGAAAAGGCCAGTTGGCGGATGCGTCTCCAGGCCAGCGCCAGGAGCAGATTAGGCCGTTCGGCCAGGATCGGCCAGGGCAGTTCCGCGCCGAGTTCGTCGATGCGGTAGAGATAGCCCGAATAGGTCAGTCCCTCCGCCAAGCGATCCAACTGGTCGGCGAGAAAAGCCTTGTCCCCGCTCAGCCGCGCATGTTCGATCGCCAGGGCAAGCTGGCCGGCTTCGGCAAAATATTCGCTCGCCCGTCGATGCATGACAGCAGCGCGGTCCGGTGCCCGATCGATCAGCCGGCCCAACACCATTTCGCGGAACAACCGGTGATAGGCATAGCGGCTATGTTCCTGATCAATCGCGTTCAGAAACAGGCCTTCACGAAAGACATGGTCCAGCATCGCGCGCGCATTTTCGTCGCCGGTTACCGCAGCGCAAGCGGAGGGCGTCAATTCATCGAGGATCGAGGTGTCGACGAGGAAGCGGCGGACGTCGTCCGGCTGCAAACTTAACACTTCATCATGGAAATACTCGGCAAATTCTGGGCGCAGGCCAGTCAGCCGGAGCTTGGCCGCGCTGTCGCTGGTGCGGCGATAGAGATCGCAGGCAATAACGATACCGGAAACCCAGCCTTGGGTATCGCCCACAATGTCCTGAAGTTCGCGCGAATCCACCGGCGTCCCGATAGACCGCGTGACCAGTTCCGTCGCTTCCGCCAAGGTGAAGGACAGATCGGCGACGCCCACTTCGACCAGAAATCCGAGCGCACGCATACGCGCCAGCGACAGGCCGACCGCACCGCGTGCGGCGATGATGATGGTCAATGCGTCGCGCGCGCTCGACGATAGTTGCGCCAGAAACTCCAGAATCGGCTTTGCCAGAAACTGCGCGTCATCCACAATGATAACCGGCTTTACGCTGCCCATCGTCGCGAGGGCGGATAGCCAGCTTTCGTCGGCAGCGTCACTGTCCAGTGCATCCCACGGCATACCCGCGGCAATACCTGCGGCCTTGAGCGCTTGGAGAAAGGACCGCTTACTTTCTATGCCTGCCCTTGCCGCGAGCCACAAAACGGGGCGCCCCTGCGCCCTGAGTTCATCCGCCCAGAACAGCATTGCGGTGGTTTTTCCGCTCCCAGCCGGCGCAGACACCACGGTCATGCGCGACTGCGCCACTCTTTCCGTCAGCGCCACCAATGCAGCACGCCGGATCGGCATATGAGTCGAACGCGGCGGCAAGATAGCTGTGGGCACAACGGTCATGCTCTTCTCTCCTAGCGCGGTTGGCGCGATTCGTTTGTTATGCGAAATATATTCTGCTGTTATGCGAAATATATTCTGCGCGATGAATCTATAACGCAATCCCTTTTTCCTATCGGCAGATAGGTTCCCAATGAGATGGAAAAATGTCCAGCTTTCCACCTAGGAAGCCGAGGTCGTTATGCAGCCAGCGTTGCCATACAGACCGCGGCGCGAGCAGGATATTAGGAAAGGTTGACCATGAAGGCCCTTTATCTCGAACGGATCGACGGCCCTGAATCCGTCGTGGTGGCGGAAGTCGACACGCCAGTGCCCGGTCCGGGAGAGGTGCGTGTTGCGCTGCGGGCCGCATCCATAAACCATCGTGAACTGTTCATCACCCACGGGCAATATCCCGGCATGACGGTGCCGATCACGCTGGGCTGTGATGGTGCGGGCGTCGTCGACATGATCGGCGAGGGCGTCACCGGCGTCCGCGAGGGCGATGAGGTTGTGCTCTATCCTGCACGCAACTGGGGGTCGAACCGCCACGCGCCAGCCGCCGATTTCGGCCTGCTCGGTATGCCCTTCGCCGGCACGATCGCCGAATATATCTGCGTGCCGGTCGACAATCTGGCGCCCAAGCCGGCCTTCATGAGTTTCGAGGAAGCCGGGGCCATGCCGCTGACGGCGCTGACCTCGTGGCGCGCGCTTATGTTCAAGGGACGGCTGGAAGCGGGAGAGACGCTGCTCATCAGCGGCGTAGGCGGCGGCGTGGCCACGTTCGGCCTGGCCTTTGCCGTGGCCAAGGGCGCCAATGTCTATGTCACCGGTGAAAACCAGGACGTGATCGATCGTGCCGTGGCAATGGGGGCCAAGGGCGGTCTGCTGTACACCGATCCCGACTGGCGCAAGCAGGTCGGCAAACTTACCGGCGGCATCGACGTGGTGCTGGACGGCGCGCCATCGCCCAGCTTCGCCAATTATGTCCGCGCCATCAATCCGGGCGCGCGGATCGTCATCTACGGGTCTACCGCCGGCAACGAGATCAAGTTCAACGCCACCGACATCTTCCTCAAGAGCGCCAGCATCGTCGGCAGCCAGGTCGGCGATCCGCAGGACTTCAAGGAAATGCTCGCTTTTGCCGAGCAACATGCAATCAAGCCGGTGATCGAGGCGACCTATCCGCTTGCCCAGGCCAAAGAGGCGCTTCTGCATCTGCGCGACCAGCACAAGTTCGGCAAAGTCGTGGTGACGATGTGAGCGATCTGTTCAGCCTGACCGGCAAGAAGGCGCTGGTCACCGGCGGCGCGCAAGGTCTGGGCCGCATGATCGCCGAAGGTCTGCTGCGGGCTGGCGCGACAGTCGCGATCACATCCCGCAAGGCCGACATCTGCGAAGATGCCGCCCGGGAGATGGCCACGCTGGGATCGTGCATCCCCCTCCCCGCTGACCTGTCGACGCCCGAGGCGGCGGTCGACCTCGTCGCCCGTTATCGCGAAGCGGTCGGAGAATGCCATATATTGGTCAACAACGCGGGTAAGACCTGGGGCGGGCCGATCGACAGCTTCCCTGACAAGGCTTGGCCGGGCGTGATGGCCGTGAACGTCCAGACGCCGTTCACCATGGTCCGGGAACTCCTCCCCGAACTCAGCGCGTCCGGAAAGGCTGGCGATCCGGCGCGGGTGATCAACATCGGTTCGGTCGCGGGGATGAAGACAGAGCGGCTCAGCGCGTACAGCTATGCCGCGAGCAAGGCTGCAGTCCATATGATGACGCGCGATCTGGCCGGCGATTTGGCGGCGCGTAACATCACCGTCAATGCGGTCATTCCCGGCTTCTTCCCAACCAAAATGACGGCGCATATGCGGGATGAGGATCAGGTCGATCCTGCCCTGCTGGCGCATATTCCGCTCCAACGTCTAGGTTCGCCGGACGATATTGCAGGCATCGTCATTTTCCTGTGTTCGCGCGCGGGCGCTTATGTCACCGGCGCACAGATTCCGGTTGACGGCGGGGTCGTTGGCTGCGGCTGAAATAAGCCCCCCACCCTCGCGGCCGGTAAAGAAAGATATCCGCCATGATGATCGACCTCGCCATGCTGGCGGACCGCCTCGCGATCGAGGAATGCCTCTATCGTTACGCCCATCTGGTAGATTCGATGCAGTTTCACCGCATTGCGGAGGAAGTGTTCACGGAGGATGGATCGATCGACTTTGGCAGCGCGCGTTCCGTGGGGCGGGAGGCCATCCATGCCCAGTGCATGGGTTATCAGGGCGCTCTAATGGGCTGTTCGCATAACATCACCAATGTGGTGATTGAGGTGAACGGCGACGAAGCGCGCGCAGCCAGCCGCGTCATGGCATGGCAGTGGTTCGATATCCCCGATGCCGATCCGCTGCGCCCCACCGACCTTCTCGCCGTGGGCGGCTATGAGGACAGGCTGCGGCGCACGGCCGAGGGATGGCGGATATATGAGCGGCGGGGGATCAATTTCGGCACTGGCATCGGCGCCGGATCCGTACCCGATCCCATGCGTTCCATCTTTCTGGCCATGCAGGGTCGCACGCCTGGCTGGCCCGCCTGACCGAGGGCGGGCGCCAAGGCCCGCCCATTATATCGTCAGAGTTTCCAGCCCCCGCCCGCGACGATCACCTCGCCGGTGATATAATCGGCTTCGGGCAGGCATAGCAGGTAGACGGCGCCGGCGGCTTCTTCCGGCGTGCCGGCGCGGCCCAGTGGAATGCCCTTTTCCATGGCTTCCAATATTTCGTCGCTGACGCCGGCCTTGATGTCCCGACCCTTGACGCTGATGGTCGTGCTGCCCGCCTCGCCCGCGGTCATGCGCGTCATGATGGCGCCGAAAGCCACCGCGTTGACGGTGACATTATGTCGCCCCCATTCCTTCATCACCGTCTTGGTGAGACCGACGATCCCCGCCTTGCCCGCCGCATAGCCCGACTGACCGGCATTGCCGCCAAGACCTGCCACGGACGATATATTGATGACCGTCCGGCGTGTGGCCCGACCATGTTCGGCGGTCTCCTTCTTCGCCGCGGCGGCGATCACCGGTTGCGCGGCGCGCAATATACGGAAAGGGGCATTGAGATGAACATCGAGCATGGCCATCCACTGCTCGTCGCTCGTCTTTTGAAGAACCGAATCCCAAGCATAGCCCGCATTGTTCACGATGATGTCGATCGTGCCGAAATGCGCGACCGCCGCTCCCACAAATTTGTCGCCGAAATCGGCATCCGTCACGTCGCCCACGCACACCACGGCGCGGACGCCAAGGCTTTCGATTTCACTCGCCGTCGCCTTTGCCACATCCTCGTCCAGGTCGTTCACCACGACATGGGCGCCGGCGCTTGCCAGTTTCAGCGCGATAGCCTTCCCAATGCCCCGTCCGGAACCGGACACCAGTGCGACCTTGCCATCCAATATATTCACTTCAATACGTCCCGTTCTTCCTTGAAACCACCGATGCGGGCCTCGCCGCCATCGATGACGATGCTATTCCTGTCAGGCA
Organism: Sphingobium soli; assembly: GCF_020782245.1. Taxonomy (GTDB): domain Bacteria; phylum Pseudomonadota; class Alphaproteobacteria; order Sphingomonadales; family Sphingomonadaceae; genus Sphingobium; species Sphingobium soli. Next base: position 90,403 of record NZ_JAJGNP010000007.1, on the reverse strand, counting down.
CGCTAGCCCGAAACGATACGGCGTCGCCCCGGCGCCAGATTTCCGTCCGAACCGTTTCACCCGGCCAGACCGGCGCGGTGAAACGCACCCGCATGTCGGTCAACAAACCCGGATCGCCGCCGCAGCACAGATGGATCAACGCGCGCCCAACCAGACCCATGGTGGCAAGGCCATGCAGTATCGGCCGATCGAAACCCGCCGCCTGCGCCGTGCCCCGGTCGATATGCAGGGGGTTACGGTCGCCGGTCAGGCGATAGAGCATCGACTGATTGGCGGCCGTCGGCAGGTCGAGACAGGCGCCTGCGGGCGCATCCGGCATGACAATCGGCGCAGGCCCATCAAGATTCGACGGCCCGCCAAAACCGCCCGCGCCTCGCAAGACCCACACTTCCTCCATTTCGGCGATCGGCCGGTCCGTCGGCGTGGTTATGACACGTTTTGCCCGCACGAGAGCGGACTTGCCTAAACCCTTGTCCGCGAGACCGATAATTTCGATCCGGCCGTTGACCAACTGGCCCAGTTCGAGCGGCCGAACCAGTTTCAGCGTCTGCTCGCCATGCAGGATGCGCGGCCAATCCCAGCCCAGTTCCGGCGCCATCGGCCAGAAGCCGGGTGTTCCCAGAACCAGCGCCATGGTCGGCAAAACGGCCTGATCGCGTTCGAAGACCAGATGCCGTTCATCGATCGCGCCCAGCCCGGCGCCGACACCCAGCGCGTAGAGAATAGCGGATCGCGGATCGCAAACATCCTGTGCTTCCGGCACCCGGAAGCCGCGCAATCGTTCGACATCAAGCATTCGACCCACCCCCGGTTTTGCGGTCAGGACAGCTTACGCTCGTCCAGGCCCAGTCCGCGACCGATGATTTCGCGCATGATTTCCGAGGTTCCGGCGAAGATGCGGCTGATGCGGGCGTCAGTATACATGCGGCTGATGCGATATTCTTCCATATAGCCCGCCCCGCCATGAAGCTGGACGCATTCGTCCATCACCCGGCCTTCCAGTTCGCTGGTCAGCAGTTTGGCCGCCGACGCGTCTTCTGCGGTCAACTCGCCCGCGTTGAGCAGCATCACGCACTGGTCGACATAGGTCTGAAGCGCGTCCAGTTCGGCCCGCATCGAAGCCATCTTGAACCGCGTATTCTGGAACGCGCCAATCGGCTTTCCGAAGGCCCGGCGTTCCTTCACATAGTCGAGCGTGATGTCGAATGCGGTCTGCGCCGTCGCCATGAAGCCGATGGCCGCGACCAGCCGCTCCTGCGCCAGGAAGCGGGCGAGATATTTGAAGCCTTGGGCCGGATCGCCCAGCACATTCCCCTTGGGCACCCTGACATCGTTGAAGAAGAGCTCGGCCGTGTCCTGCGCCTTGAGCCCCATCTTCGCCAGCTTGCGCCCGCGTTCAAACCCTTCCATGCCGCGTTCGACGACCATAAGGCCCAGACCGTGGCGGCTATTGGGGTCGGTCCGCGCGGCCACGACGACCAGATCGGCCAAAATGCCATTGGAAATATAGGTCTTGGCGCCGTTCAACAGCCAATGGTCGCCCTTGTCCACCGCGCTGGTGCGCATACCCGCCAGGTCGCTGCCGGTGGACGGTTCCGTCATCGCGACGGCCAGAATCTTCTCGCCGCTGACGATGCCTGGCATCCAGCGGTCCTTCTGTTCGTCGGTGCCGAGCTTGGCGATATAGGGCGCGACCAGATCATTATGCAGGTTGATGTAGAAGCCTATGTCGCCGTGGCGCATATTCTCCTCGATGATGATCTGCTCGAAGCGGAAATCGTCGATCCCCGCCCCGCCATATTTCTCGTCCGCCCAGGTGCACAGCAAGCCCTGCTCGCCCGCCTTCAGGAACAGCTCACGGTCGACCATGCCCTGCTCGCGAAAACGTTGGGCGTGAGCGCCCACCTCCGTCGTCATGAACTTGACGACGGAGTCGCGGAACTGCTCATGCTCCTGCTCGAAAATCAGGCGCTTCATGCCGGCATTGGCTCCTTGACCCTGGTTTCGCTCGCGGGCGTGTAGAAATCCTCACCCTTTGCCGCCTTGTCGCGCAGCCATGCGGACGGCAGGAAGCGCGGGCCATAAAGCTGGGCGAGCCTATCGGATTCCTCAACGAACTTCTTAATGCCGATCGTGTCAATGTAGCTGATCGTCCCGCCGGTCCAGGCCGGGAAACCCCAGCCGTAGATCGCACCCAGATCGGCGTCCTGCGGAGTTTCCAGCACATTTTCCTCCAGGCAGCGGGCGGTTTCCATCGCCTGCGCATAGAGATAGCGCTTCTTCAGTTCCTCGACATCCCAGTCCTGCTTGACCGGGAAATGATCGGCCAGGCCCTTCCACAGATGCTTCTTGCCGCCTTCGGGATAATCATAGAACGCCCCGCCGGTCTTCCGGCCGGACCGGCCGATCTCGTCCTTCATCCGCCGCATGACGGCAGTGCCTGCGGGTGGCGTATATTTATCGCCTTCCTCGGCGATCGCCTGGTCGACAATCTTGAGCGGCAGGTCGAGCGTCAGTTCGTCCAGCAGCGCCAGCGGCCCGACCGGCATGCCGACGGCCTTGGCCGCGTTTTCGATCACCGCGGGGGGAACGCCCTCCGCCAGCATCGCCGCGCCTTCGTGGATCAGCATCTGGAACACGCGGCTGGTGTAGAAGCCACGGCTGTCGTTGACGACGATCGGCGTCTTGCGCAACTGCGCGATGAAGTCGAGGCCCTTGGCCAGCGTCTCCTTGCTGGTCTGCTTGCCCATGATGACCTCGACCAGCCCCATGCGGTCGACCGGCGAGAAGAAGTGCAGGCCGATGAACTGATCCGGGCTCCGCGACGCCTGGGCGAGCTGCGAGATCGGCAGGGTCGAGGTGTTGGACGCGAAAATGGCCTGTGCCGGCAGCACCGCTTCGGCCTTCTTCGTGGTTTCGGCCTTGATCGCCGTATCCTCGAACACCGCTTCGACCACCATGTCGCAGCCATCGAGCAGCGCGAAGTCGTCGGTCGGGGTGATGCGGGCGAGCACGGCGTCCGCCTTGTCCTGCGTCAGCTTGCCCTTTTCGACCAGCTTGCCCAGCACCTTGGCCGAATAGTCCTTGCCCTTCTGCGCGGTCGCGGTGTCGCGGTCGATGAGAACGACGTCGATACCCGCATTGGCGGACACGAACGCAATGCCCGCGCCCATCATGCCCGCGCCCAGCACACCCACTTTCTTCGCTTCAAACTTCGGGAAGCCTTCGGGACGACGCGCGCCCTTTTCGGCCGCCTGCTTCGAAATGAAGGTGGTGCGGATGATGTTGCGCGCGACCGGATCGGTCAGCAGCTTGGCGAAATATTTCCCCTCCACCGCCAGCGCCTTGTCAAAGGGCAACTGCAAGCCGTGGAACACCGAGTTTAGAATCGCGGCCGGCGCGGGTTGATTATAACCCACCTTGGCGAGACCGCCCGTATACATCATGTAGGCGGCCGAATCCTCAGGAACGGTTAGGCCCTTCTTCTGCGGCGGCGTCCAACCCTTGACGTCCCAGGGCTTGACCGGGTCAGGCACGGTCGCAAGCCACGCCTTGGCCGCGTCGATCAGCTTGTCCGCCGGGACGACCTCGTCCACGATCTTGAGCTTGAGCGCTTCCTGCGGCCCCACCGAGCGGCCCGACAGCAGCAGGTCTAGCGCGATCTTCATTCCCGCGATGATGCCCAACCGCACCGTGCCGCCCGATCCGGGCAGCAGACCGACATTGACTTCGGGCAAACCGACCTGCGCCTTGGCATCATCCACCAGGATGCGCCGGTGGCAAGCCAGCGCCAACTCGAAACCGCCGCCCAGCGCCAGGCCGTTAATCGCCGCCACCCAGGGCTTGCCGGATTGTTCGATGGCGCGGTGCATGTCGGTGGCGCGCTTCGAAAAAGCATAGGCTTCCTGCGGCGTCAGCGTGCCGAACCCATTCACCAACTGCTTGAGGTCCGCACCGGCCATGAACGTCTTCTTGGCCGACGTCAGGATGACGCCCTTGATGCTTTCGTCCGCGACAATCTGCTTCGTCGCCGCTTCCATGTCGGCGATGAAAGCATCGTTGACGACGTTCATCGAGCCTTCGGCATCGAGGGTCAGGATCGCGAAGCCGTCCTCGGCTTTTTCCAGTCGCATAGTCTTCATGGGATGTCCCGCTCTATAGTTCGGTAGGCGCGTTCAAACGCGCTCGATGATGGCAGCCGTGCCCAGGCCGTTGGCCGCGCACAAGGTGATGAGGCCGGTTTCCGCGTTGCGCCGCTCCAGTTCGTCCAGCACGGTGCCCAGGATCATCGCGCCGGTCGCGCCAAGCGGATGACCCATCGCGATCGCCCCGCCATTGACGTTGATCTTGTCGTCGGGAACGTTCAGCTCCCGCTGGAAGCGCATCACCACGCTGGCGAAGGCTTCGTTCAGTTCCCAGAGATCAATGTCCTTCTCGGTCATGCCGGCCGCCTTGAGCGCCTTGCGCGACACCGCCGCCGGCGCCGTCAGCATGATCGTCGGCTCAGACCCGATATTGGCATAGGACCGGATGCGACCGCGCGGCTTGAGGCCGGCCTTTTCCCCAAATTCCTTCGACCCGACAAGAACCAGGCCGGCGCCATCGACGATACCGGAGCTATTGCCGCCATGATGGACATAGTTCAGCTCTTCGATTTCTGGATATTTGGCCTTCGCGACCGCTTCGAACCCGGCCTTGCCGAACCCTTCGAAGGCGGGCTTGAGCTTGGCGAGGCTTTCCAGCGTGGTGCCGGGTCGCATATGCTCATCATGATCTAGCACCACGTCGCCCAGCACATCCTTGATCGGCACGATCGCCTTTTTGAAATAGCCGTTTTCCCAGGCATGGGCGGCCTTGCGCTGGCTCTCGACGGCGAAATTGTCGACATCCTCGCGCGTGTAGCCGTCCAGGGTAGCGATCAGGTCGGCGCCGATGCCCTGCGGGGCGTAATAATTGCTGAAGGCGACCGACGGATCGGACGTCCAGGCGCCCGAGTCATAACCCATTACCGTGCGGCTCATCGACTCGACGCCACCGCCGATGCCGGCCTGGATCATGCCCGAATGGACCTGCGCCGCGATCAGGCTGACAGCGTCCAGCCCGGTGGCGCAGAAGCGATGGATCTGCTGGCCCGCGACCGTCTGGGCATAGCCGGCCTGCAACACCGCCGCGCGCGCCAGCACGCCGCCCTGTTCACCGACGGGCTGGGCCATGCCGATGATCACATCGTCGAGCAGTCCAGTGTCGAGATCATTGCGGCTCTGGAGCGCCTTCAAAAGCTGCGTCGCCATTTCGACAGAGGTGATCTCGTGCAGCGCGCCATCGGGGCGGCCCTTCCCGCGCGGCGTCCGGACATGATCGTAGACATAGGCTTCCATCGTGAATTCCCGCACAGTGATACAAAATCTCTGCCCTTGCTCTTGGACCAGGAAGGCAAAGCTGCACCTATCCAACGAAAGGCGCAGGCAGACGCGATGGCTGCAATCTGATCATCATCGATAGCTGACCGGCATTTTAGGAGCGGACATCCGTGGTCACACAAGGCGAAGATTGCGCCCCATTCCGTATTTCTGCAACCACTCTGGGCGATCTGCTTCTCAAAGGGTGGGACAAGGCATCCGACAAGGAAGCATTGGTATTCCCGGGAGAACGCAAGACATATGACGATGTCGTACAGAGCGTCCTGAAGCGCGCGCGCGGCCTGAAGGCGCTGGGCATCGCGCGCGGCGACAATGTCGGCATCCTGTTGCCGTCCAGCATCGAATTTGTCGAGACCCTGTTCGCCAATGCGATGTGCGGCGCTGTCTCCGTGCTGATGAACGCACGGTACAAGGCGCCTGAAATGGCCTATGTCGCGCAAAATGCCGATCTGGCGGCGATCATCACCAATGATATGATCAGTGAGCATATCGATTTCGGTCAACGGCTGGTTGAGGCTTTCCCCGACCTGCCCGATGCCGCGGACTCCTCCTCACTCACGCTTGCGGGCGCGCCTCTGCTCAAGCGGATCGTGATGCTGGGTGGCCGTTCGGTCCCCGGTTTCGTAGATCAGGCAACCTTCGATGCGGCGGTGCAGGAAGTGGAGGAAGTAGAGGTACATGCATCCCGTCTGACCGTCAGGGTCCGCGACACCGCGATGATCCTGTATACGTCAGGGACATCGGCCAACCCCAAAGGGTGCCTGCTCAGCCATGAGGCCGTCACTCGGGAGGCATCGAATCTCGCTCGCTATCGCTGGTCCTTCCAGCCCGACGAGCGCGCCTGGTCGCCGCTGCCTTTATTCCATATCGCTGCGATGCTCTGCATGCTGGGCGCGATCGACGTGGGCGGCACCTTCATCGGCCAGCCGCATTTCGATGCCGGGGAGAGTCTGCGGCAGATCGAGGATGAACGGGTGACGATGATGTTCCTGCCCTTCGTCACTTTCCATCAGGCCATGATCACCCATCCCGACTGGGCCAAGACCGACATGTCGTCGGTGCGCCTGCAAAATAGCTGCTTCGCCTTCATGCCTGATCGCGTAGGCCAGGCCTATCGGGAGAAAGCCCCAAACATGCTCCAAGTGGGCACCATGGGCATGACCGAGGCGACCGGCATCGTCACCACCGGCGGCTATGCGATGGAACCGGAAATGGGCTTCAAGAAACTTGGTTTCCCCCTTGCGGGCATAGAGATGAAGATCGTCGATCCCGAAACCGGCGCGGAAAAGGGCGTGGACGAACGCGGCGAAATCCTCATTCGCGGCTACAATCTGTTCGACGGCTATTACAAGGACCCGCAGAAGACCGCAGAGGTGCTCGATGCCGATGGCTGGTATCATAGCGCCGATATCGGCTCGATCGACGAACATGGCCACGTCATGTTCCACGGCCGGTTCAAGGATATGCTGAAAGTGGGTGGGGAAAATGTCGCCGCGGCCGAGGTCGAGGCGGTGCTGGCCACCCATCCGGCGGTTCGTCTCGCGCAGGTCGTCGGGCTGCCGGACGAGCGGCTGGCGGAAATCCCCGCCGCCTACATCGAACGCGAAGGCGATGTGGAGGTCGAGGCGGAGGAACTCATCGCCTATACCCGGCAGCGCCTCGCTTCCTTCAAGGTTCCGCGGCATATCCGTTTCATCGACGAATGGCCGATGTCGGCATCGAAAATCCAGAAGTTCAAGCTGCGCGGCGCGTTGATGGACGAACTGGGCCTGAAGGACTGAAACACGGCGCATCGACGCCATGAAAGTGTAGGGAGAGTGACATGCGGGTGATCATCACGGGTGCTGCAAGCGGCATCGGCAGAGCCTGCGCCGAACTGCTGGCGGCCGGGTCGATGATTCCGGGTGAACACCGGATGCTGCTCGCGGATCGGGATGCCGCCAATCTGCAGGTGGTGGCCGATGCGGTCGGCCCCGCCGCCGCGACCTGCGTGGTCGATCTGGCCGAACCGGATTGCGGCGACCGGATTGTCGCGGCGGCGCTCGCGCATATGGATGGGATCGACGCCGTCATCAGCAATGCCGGCATCATCATGGGCGGTGCATTGGCCGAACTGCCGATCGGCGATTTCGATCGCATCTTCGCCATCAACACCCGCTCGTCCTGGCTGCTCGGCAAGGCCGCCCATCCGCACCTGAAGGAGAGCAAGGGCGCCTTCGTCGCGACCGCGTCCATGTCGGCCACCCAGCCTACGCCCGCGCTTGGCTTTTATTCCTCCAGCAAGGCCGCCTTGTTGATGATGATACGCCAGCTCAGCATCGAATGGGGGCCGGACGGTATCCGATGCAATACGGTGTCGCCCGGCCCCACCTACACGCCGATGACCGCTGCGGGATATGAAGATCCGTCGCGGCGCGACCAGCGGGAAGCCAATATTCCCCTGCGCAAACTTGGCGTGGCCGAGGATGTCGCGCAGGCGATCCTGTTTCTGATCGGCCCTCATGCAAGCCACATCAGCGGTGTCGACCTGCTGGTCGATGGCGGTATGAGCAACATGCTGATGCCCGCCAGCGGCGGTGGCACCGGTCAGAACCGGCAGAGCTGATATGGGATCAGAGGGCCCGATCCGCGCCAGCCGCCCATTCGATATCGGTCCCGCCCCGCGCATTCTGCGGGTCGATCAGCAGCCGCGCCGTCGCCATCAAATGGTCCGTCAGCAGCGCCTCGGCGCGGTCGGCGTCCCGCGCGAGCGCCGCGTCGACGATCTGCGCATGTTCATGAACCAGATCCCGGTCGCCATGGGCCAAAGGCACGGTGAGATAGCGATAGCGTTCCGACTGGGCATAGAGCCAGTCGCGCATCTTGAGCAACCATGGACTGTCGCACGCGGCGACCAGGGCGTGATGGAAGGCCGCATGGGCGTCGGCATAATCCTCGTTCAGACGGGCCGCCTCTCGCGGGTCGCGGGTCGGGGTCTTGCCCAACTTATGGGCCGCGCTGACGATAGAGGCTTCCCAGTCCAGGCCTCCCTTCTCGATCGCGCGGCGGAGGCATTGCCCCTCAATATCGCTGCGGACCCTGACCAGATCGGTCAAATCGCCGATCGATATCGGCGTCACCCGAAATCCCCGCGCATCGTCCTGCGTCACGAAGCCCTCGGACGTAAGCCGCGACAGGGCTTCGCGCACCGCCCCGAGACTGAAGCCCTGCGTTTCCGTAATATCCTTGATGTTGATTTTCGCGCCCGGCACCAGCCGACAGGTCAGGAGATCGTCGCGCAATTGCCGGTAGGCGCGTTCGGTCAGGCTCAGCTTTTTGGTCATCGCAACAACTATATCAGCTTCGCCACCCATGGCAATTCGACAAGATGTATTTTATGGCTTGAAATATATTTCATTCAATCCCATGCCTTCGGTTCAGTGGGTGGGACAGATTCTCAGGAGGTTTGCATATGCGGTTGGCCAAGGTAACGAAGAACGGCGCGGTCGGTCTGGCAGTGGACACGGGCGCGGGCGTCAAGGCGCTGTTCGGCGACGCTGCCCTCTATGATCTGGATGTGTTGATCGCCAGCGGCGGCAGCGCCCTGACGGATGCCGGCGCGAAAGTCAGCGCAGAGGGCGAGGAAGTGCAGGTTGAAGACCTCACTTTCCTGCCGCCCCTCGTCAAGGCGCCCAAGATCCTCTGCCTAGGTCTCAACTACAAGGATCACGCGGCTGAAGGCGGATTCACCGTGCCCGAATTCCCGACGATATTCGGCCGTTTCAATTCGAGCCTCATCGGCCATGGCGCACCGATCATCAAACCGCCCTGTTCCGATCAACTCGATTATGAGGCGGAAATGGTCGCGGTCGTCGGCAAGGGCGGCAAGGATATCAGCAAGGACGACGCGCTCTCGCATATCGTCGCCTATTCGGTGTTCAACGACGGTTCGATCCGCGACTATCAGCTCAAGACGCCGCAGTGGACGGTCGGCAAGAATTTCGACGATACCGGCGCCTTCGGTCCCTGGCTGGTAACGGCCGACGAACTGCCTGCGGGCGGTGCCGGCCTCAAGATCGAAACCCGCCTCAACGGCCAGGTGGTGCAGAGCGCGAACACCTCCGACATGGTGTTCGATGTCGTCGACACGGTCGCCCTCCTCTCCACCTGCTTCACGCTGGAAGCGGGCGACGTCCTGGTCATGGGAACCCCGTCGGGCATCGGCCTGGCCCGCAAGCCTCCGCTGTTCATGAAGGATGGCGATGTGTGCGAAGTGGAAATCGAGAAGATCGGCCTGTTGGTGAACCCCATCAAGGCAGCATGATCGAAAGGCCGGGCGCCGTTCTGTCGGTGCCTGGCCAGCCAAGGAGGGAAGGATGAACCAAAACAGCCCGTCGGGACGCCGCGCCAATAGTTTGGGCGTCCATTCCATCGATCATTTCGCGGTCGAAGTGCCCGATCTGGAAGCCGCGCGGAAATTCTACACGCTCTTCGGGCTCGACGTCCGCGAGCGGGATGACACGCTGGAATTATATGCGGTCGGCAATCCGCATCGCTGGGCCGTGCTGAGCCAGGGCGGCGACGCCAAGCGGCTGCGCTATCTGAGCTTCGGCATCTATCCGGACGAAGCGGATGCCTTTGCCGCCCATCTCGACGGCTGCGGCGTCACCCGGATCAAGGCGCCCGAAGGCGCGGAAGCCGACGGCATCTGGTTCGCAGGCTTCGATGGCCTGCCGATCAACGTTCGTGTCGCAGACAAGGCAACGCCATCGGAAAAGAGCCATTTCACCTTCGTCAGCGCGGCGCCGGGCCAATCCGGCGCGATCCCTAACAGCAAAGCGCCCAAGGTTCATCCGCGCCGCCTTTCGCATTTCGCGATCTTCGCGACCGACGTGAATGCCGCGATCGACTTCTATGAGAAGACGCTCGGCCTGCGACTGTCCGACAAGAGCGAGCCGGCCGTCGCCTTCCTGCACGGCCCCCATGGCAGCGATCATCACCTGCTGGCCCTCGTCCTGTCCGATCGGCGAGGCATGCATCACAATAGCTGGGACGTCGGGTCGGTGATGGAAGTGGGCCTGGGCGGCGCGACCATGGCCCGGGCGGGCTATGGCCCCAACTGGGGCGTGGGCCAGCATGTGCTGGGCGCCAATTATTTCTATTATGTGCGTGATCCCTGGGGCAGTTTCAGCGAATATTCAGCCGATATCGACTTCATTCCGCATGATGTCGACTGGCCGGCCGCCAACCATGCGCCAGAGGACAGCATGTTCCTGTGGGGACCCGATCCATTCCCCGAATTCATCCAGAACACTGAACCGGCGGAGGCCTGATCGTCATGTCCACATTCCTACTTCTTCACGGCGGCGGCATGGGCGGCTGGACATGGAAATATGTCCGCGAAATTCTGGAGGCCGGGGGCCACAAGGTCTACACGCCGACCTTCACCGGCTTTGGCGAGCGCGAGCATCTGATCGGCCGCGATGTGGGCAATGCGACTCATGTGCGCGACATCGTCAATGTCTTCAAATATGAGGATCTGCGCGACGTCGTGCTGGTCGCGCACAGCTATGCGGGCACGGTCGCGCCCGGCGTGATCGCGGAGGTGGGCGACCGCATCGCATCCATCATCTATCTCGACGCCATCGTGCCCCGGTCGGGGGAACGGATCGGATCCCTCATGGGCTATGTCCCGGAAGACCAGCTCGCCGCGCTGGATGCGATGCTCGAAGCAGGCGAAGGCCCGGTAGGGTCGGGCGTGCATGAAATGCAGCGGGCGGCGGCCAAGGAGCATCCCCATCTCATGGACCCGGCGCGGGAGAAATGGCTGCTAGACAATTTGTCGGACCAGCCGATGAAGGCGACCGCCTGCGTCATCCCCGTAGGTGCCGAGGCTATCGACCGGCCCGTCGACTATATCGCGGCGGCCGTCACGGTGATGACGGCGATGCACGACCGGGCGCGCGAGCTGGGCTGGACCATCCATGACCATCCGGGCGATCACGCCCTGCTGGTGGGCGATCCAGAGGGAACGACCGACCTCATTCTGAAGATTTCCGGCGCGGGAGCTCCGGCATGAATGCCGCCGAGCTGTTCTCGCTACAGGACCGCGTCGCCGTTGTTACCGGCGGGTCGACCGGCATCGGCCGTCATATCGCGACCGGCCTGGCTGCGGCGGACGCCACAGTCTATATCTGTGCCCGCACGCAGGCCAAGGTGACCGCGGCCGCGGCGGAGATTTCCGCTACCACTGGCGGCCGCTGTACCGGCCTGGTCGCAGATCTTTCGACACTTGCTGGGATCGAGGCTCTGGTCGCGGCGGTGTCCACCCAAGAACAGGCCGTGCATGTCCTGGTGAACAACGCCGGGACCATGGCCGACGCGCCCATCGACGATTATGGCGAGGACGAATGGGATCCGGTCATCGACCTGAACCTGAAGGCCCCTTTCTTCACGCTTCGGAAATTTCTGCCCCTGCTCCGCGCGGGCGGCACGGCGGAGCGTCCCGCATCGATCATCAACATCGGGTCTGTCGGCGCGCTCAAGGTCGGCCCCAAGGAAAATTATGCCTATCAGGCGTCGAAGAGCGCCATCCACTGGATGGCGAAAGGCCTCGCCAAGCGGCTGGGCCGCGACAACATCACCGTCAACGTCATCGCACCCGGATTCTTCGAATCCGAGATGACCGTCATCACCTCCAGCGAGATGCGCACGATGGTGGAATCGATGGTGCCCCGCGGCCGCGTCGGTACGCCGGAAGATCTGGCGGGCGCAGCCATCTATCTCGCCTCGCGGGCGGGCGCCTATGTCACCGGATCGGTGATCCCTGTCGAGGGAGGATTGTCGATCTGATATGACCCAACTTCATTTCGTCGCCATTGGCGGCACAATGCGCGCCTATTCCTCCACCGAGCGAGCGCTTCGCAAGGCGCTTGCCATCGCAGAGGAACGCGGCGCACGCACGACGCTGCTTGCCGGCGCGGACATCGACTTCCCGTCTTACGCGTCCGAAAATCCGGATCGTCCAGATGCGGCAAAACGCTATGTCGACATCCTGCGGTCGGCGGATGCCGTCATCATCGGCTCACCGGGTTACCACGGAGCGATCTCCGGCTTTGTGAAAAATGCGCTCGATTATGTCGAGGATATGAGCCGGGACGAGCGTTGCTATTTCGATGGTCTTCCCGTGGGCTGCGTGGCAACAGCGGCCGGCTGGCAGGCCGCGGTCGCCACGCTCCAGCAACTGCGGGTCATTACCCACGCGCTGCGGGGCTGGCCGACACCGCTGGGCATCGCCATCAACACCATCGGCGGCGAAGGCGATCCAATCGAAAACGCACCTATTCCCGGCCAGTTGGCTATGATGGTGGACCAGTTGTTCAGTTTCTGCCGACGGCCTGCCCTATAGTTGGATAGGTTCGCAATGCATCCGCAGGGCGCTTAGTCGCAGTGCCACTAACGGGAATGACGATGGATTTTTCACTCACCGAGGAACAGCAGGCGTTCAGGGACATTGTCCGCCGCTGGGTCGATGCCGAAGCCCCCAAGGACTGGATGCGCGCGCTGGAAGCCGACGAAGAAAATTATCCCTACGCGCTTTGGGACAAGATCGCCGAGCAGGGATTTTTCGGGATCGGCATTCCAGAGGAATATGACGGCCTGGGCGGCGACGTCATGATGCAGATGATCTTCGCTCGCGAATTCGCACGGACGGCCGGCGGCCTGCTGTGGGTTTGGGGCCTCACCTCCTTCGGTGGGGCGAAGACGATCGGCGCGGTCGGCACGGAGGAGCAGAAGAATCGCTGGCTGCGCCCCATGGCGCAGGGCAAGCTGCGCGTCTCGCTGTCGATGACCGAACCCGACGGCGGCACCGACGTTCTGGGCGCGATGAAGACCCATGCCGAAAAGGTCGACGGCGGCTGGACGCTGAACGGCGCCAAGATGTGGACCACGGGGGCAAAGGCGGCCGACAGGCTGCTCGTCCTCGCCCGCACCGATAAAAATGCCGAGAAGAAGCATCATGGCCTCACCATGTTCTTCGTCGACGCCAAATCGCCCGGCATCACCGCCTCGCTCCTGCCCAAGCTGGGCATGCGCGCCATGGGATCGTGCGAGGTTCATTATGAGGATGTCTTCGTTCCCGACGAGGACGTACTGGGTGAGCCTGGACAGGCTTGGTATGCGATGTTGCCCACACTCAATAATGAGCGGATCATGGTGGGCGCGCAATGTCTGGGCGCGATCGACGGGGTGCTGGAAGACGCGCTGGAATATATGCTGCAACGCAAGGCGTTCGGCGGCATTATCGGCCGCTTCCAGATTTTGCAGCATTATGTCGCAGATATCGCGACATGGCAGAAGCTGACCGAGCTGTTGCTTTACAACGTCGCCTGGATGCAGAGCAACGGCATGCCGTGCGGAACCGAGGCCAATATGCTCAAGATGGTCGCCACGGAGAATGCCGTGAAGGCCGCGGACCTTGGCATCCAGATATTGGGCGGCATGGGCTATTCGGCGGAAACCGACATGCAGCGTTACTGGCGCGACCATCGCATCCTGCGGATGACGCCGATCAGCAACGAAATGGTGCGCAACACAATTGCCGAGAGCCTCGGCCTGCCGCGTTCTTTCTAAGGACAGACCATGAGCGATCTTGACGATCTCCCCCCTGCTCCCGACGCCGCCGGCACATCGCTCGATGGCGACAAGGTCTTCACCATCACGGCGGAAGAGAATGCCGCCCTGTGCCGGTCGACCGGCGTCGAACCAGCCACCGACGGTAGCGCTCATCCCATCTACTATTATATCGCCACCCAGGTCGCCATGGGCAAGACGGTGGCAGGCGTCTGCGAAGCGTGTGAATTCGATGTCGAGGATGGCCCGATGATGGGCAGCAGCGGCGTACGGTTCGATGCGCCGCTGAAGGTGGGCGAAAGCTACAAGGTAACAGGGGAGATACTCAGCTTGGTCCGCAAACGCAGCCGCAAGCTGGGCGTCATGGACGTGCTGACCTATCGCCTCCGCCTGCACCTGCTTGATGGAACGCAGGTGCTGGAAACCGATAATGTGTGGGTATTGCCCCGCAAGGAGTTCGCCGCATGAGCCATGCCGTCGGAGACACGCTGCCGCCCTTCACGATCGAGAGCGTTAGCCCGCAAGCCATGAAGCAGTGGGCGGGGTTCCTCGCCGATCCCAATCCCATCCATCTCGATGTCGAGGTGGTGAAGGCCAAGGGTCTGGGTGACCGGGTCATCAACCAGGGTCCGATCAACGTCGCCTATATGATGAACATGCTGATGCGCGCCTTCCCGGGCGGGCGGATCAAATCGATGGATTCGCGCTTTCTGGACAATGTCTATGGCGGCGACCGAGCGGTGGTGACGGGCAGGATCGCGGCGATCGAAGGCGATACGGTGACCTGCGAATTCTCGCTGGATGTCGATGGCCGCGGCACGGTCAATTCGGGCACGGCGACGGTGGAAATTTAAAAGATCAGAGGAGAATATCAATGCCTAGCGGACCTTTTGCCCATGTGTGCATGGTCGTGCGCGATCTGGACAAGGCTATCGAGGATTGGACCAAGATCCTGCGCGTGCTCGATCCTGCGTCGCTGGAAGAGCGCCTCGTCAAATATGATGAATTTTCCAGCGGCGACGACGCCGGTATGAAGTGGGCGACCTTCGTCAACAATGGCGGCACGGAAATCCAGTTCATTCAACCGGCCCCTGGCACCCCCATGGGCGATCGCCTCGAGAAAGTGGGCGAGCATGTCCATCACCTCTGCTACGCGACCGACGACGTGCCGGGCGCGATGGAAAAGCTGAAGGCGGAAGGGCTGCACCTGCCCGGCGGCGGCCAGACCTTCAACGATCCGGACATGACCTGGCAGAAATGGAGCTGGGTCGGCCACAAGAGCACGCACGGCGCGCTGATCGAGGTCGCTTCGCCCTATGAGAGCCGTAACGACGGCAAGTGGCACCATGCACCCGGCAAATTCGCCTATAAGGGTCCCGGCGAGCATCCGTCATTCGCGGAAATCGTTCCGCCGGTCGCCGCTGAGTAATGCAGGCGCCCGGCATGACTGTTCCCACGCGGATAAGCGTGCCGGGTGACGGGCTGGAGATGGTTGCGGACGCCTATGGCGACCCTGCCGCGCCGCCCGTCTGCTTCTTCCATGGCGGCGGCCAGAGCCGCCGATCCTGGGCCGGGTCTGCCAGGCGGGTGGCGCAGGCGGGCTATTACGGGCTGACCTTCGATCTGCGCGGCCACGGCGACAGCGGATGGGCCGCCGACGGCGACTATCTGCTGGAAGCCTATGGTCGCGATGTCGAGTCCATCATCCAGGCCTTCGACAGGCCGATCGCGCTGGTGGGGGCCTCGCGCGGTGGCCAATCCGCGCTGGTCGGTGGGTCGCGCCGTGCCGATCTGGTGCGCCTTATCATGCTCGCCGACGTCGCGCCCTATATGGTCGACGACGGCGTGGATGACATTCGTGGCTTCTTTCGCGCCAGCGACTCCGGTTTTGCATCGCTGGAGGAAGCGGCCGACGTCCTCCACACCCATCTTGGCCAGCCCCGCCTGCCTGACGTGTCAGGTCTCGCCAAATCGATGCGCGAAGCGGATGGACGCCTGTTCTGGCACTGGGATCCCCGCACGACGGCGCCGGAATTTCTGCATCCCCCTTCGGAAGGGGAAGCGCTCATCATCGCAGCGCGCCGCGCGCAATCGCCCCTCGTCCTCGTGAAAGCTGAACTGAGCGAGATTGTCTCGGACGAAAGCGTCCGGCAATTTCGTTCGCTCACCCCGCAACTGGAGGTCGAGATCGCCCACGGCGTCGGCCATATGTTCACCGGCGACCGCAACGACGCCTTTGCCGATCGCCTGCTCCACCACCTCGCACTTCATCTGCCGCTATGACGAAAGGCGCGGCCTTCGTCGTCGGCGGAACCGGCGGCCTTGGCAGCGCGATCTGCAGACGCCTGTCGACCGAATGGGATCAACTCGCCATCGGCTATCGGTCCAGCCGTGAAAAGGCGTCGGCGGTCGCAGCGTCCCTGCCAAACGGTTCTTGCGAGACGCTGTCCGTCCCCTGCGACCTTTCCGATCGCGCTTCGATAGAGACCGGCATCCGCGATACGGTCGAGCAATTCGGCGCCATCGGCACGATGATCTTCGCCAGCGGGGTCGATATAGCCCAGCCCTTCGTCAGCCAGATCTGCGAGGAGCAATGGCGTGAAGTCATCGAGATCGAACTGGTCGGCTTCACCCGTATCGTGTCCGCCACCCTGCCATATTTCCGCGCCCAGGGCTTCGGCAATTTCGTCACCGTCGTTTCGGTCGCGAATTACTGCTTCCCCCCCGGCGACGCCCTGTCCTCCGTGCCCAAGGCCGGAATGGAGGCGTTGGGCCGCGCCATCGCCAAGGAGGAAGGCCGTTATGGCATCAGGGCGAACATGGTCGCTCCGGGAATCATCGACGCCGGGCTTGGCGCCGAGTTCCTCACGTCGCTTTATTCGCCGGAAATCTGGGAAACGCAGCGCAAACGCATTGCCCTGCAACGCTTCGGCAGCGGGGAGGATATTGCCGAGGCCGTGGCCTTCCTGGCTTCGGCCAAGGCGCAATATATGACCGGCCAGACCCTGATCGTCGATGGCGGCTTCAGCCTCTGAAATCGGCGGCTGCGCTCAACCCTGCCGCCGCTGCGCCGCGACGCCATCACCCCAATTGTGAATGCGCTCCCAGAAGCGGACGCGGGTCGGCGCGAAATTATGCATGTGCGCCATGCGGGGGCATATGAAGAGCTGGATGTCTTCCGCGCTCTTATAGGCCCGGGGTTCGCCCAAGGGATCGGGGACAACGTCGCGCTCGCCCATCGCGATCAGCACGGGGACGCGTACGACCGCTGCTTCGAGCGCCACCGCGCCCGGCGCGACCATATATACGCCGCAGGGCGGCGTGGTCGCCGAACGCCATTCGGGCAGCGGATCGACCAGCCCTGCCGACGCCATCATGTCGAGCGTGACGATGTCCGCAGGCTCGTCATCATGATGGAAGGACCATTGGAAAGGATGCTCGCCTGCCCTTGCCGCCGCCTGGAGCGCTTCGGCGTCGCCCAGCGTCACGCCCGGCGCCTGCGCCAGCGCCGCCGCATTCAGCACATGCGGCGCATCGAGCGACGAACGGCGCGAAATCCAGGGCCACGCGGCGGGCGGCTGTCCCGGCCGGGTCGGCACGACAGTATGGACGCCGCTATAGCCCAGCACGCCGATGCCGTGGAATGTCTGGTGATTGCCCTGCGCGACAACCGTGAAGCATCCGCCCATCGACTGGCCGATGCCAAGGCATGTGGCGTCGACGATCGGGTCCAGTCCATCGACGAGCGTGCCCGCTTCCAGCCGGGCCATGACCTGGCGCACCATCGCGTCATTGGCCGCCGCCACATTATCGAGATTGAGGGCATTGCCTTCCGGGATAGTGGACTCGCCAAATCCCAGATGATCGCAGGCGATGAAAATCCACCCGCGATCGCAATGGAAACCCGCCTCCCCGCCGCCCGATCCATCCGGCATGTCGAAGCTGTAATAGCGCCGGCAATAGCCACCGCCGGGGAAAGCGAAGCAGACGGTCGTGGGATTGGCCAGTGCCGTCATATCCGGAAGATGAACCGTGATCGCCACATGGGCGTTCATGCCCAGGGCTGCCGCCTCGCTGACATCGATCTTCAGTTCGACCGAGCGCTTCATGCCCTTGCGCATCCTTGCATGCCAAACACCGACGTCCTCCTTTGCCGAACCGGCGCGCCCTCGCCGCGCCGGTTCGGCCTGTCGATCACTTATAGGGGTCGACGGGCTGGGGAACGTCGATGACTTCCAGATCCTTCAGCATCGTCAGCACGTCGGAGATCGAATAGATGTGATCGATCTTGTCGCCCCGGAAACGCAGCCACGAGAACCACAGGACGTTGAGGTCGTTCCCGGTGGGCTGGACGCCCATATAGGGGCCGCCGGTATGCTTGCCATGATGATGGCACAGCACGCAGATCTCGTCCTCGCCGCGTCCCCACGCCTTCAGCGTGCGATAGATGCTGGGCGGGAAGGTCTTGTAGAGACCCTGCGGCGAGGTCTTCCACACATGATAGGTGCCAAGGTCGGGTCGGTTCGGGTTGTCGTAGGTCATCGTGTCGGTATTGAAAAATGCGTCCATTCCATCCCAATCGCCGCGATTGATGACCTCATGCAGGTCCATCCAGTGATTGACCATGAACGCCTGCCGCTCGGTCAGCCCGGCTGTGATGTCTGCCCGCTTCTCCTTGGACAGGACGAAATCGGCTTCCGTGAAGGGGGCGAGGCCCATAATAGTCTCCTTGATCAAAAAACGGTCCGCGGGATCGATCCCGAGGGCTGTGGTTTCTTCCCCTTAGCCACCGCACTCGGCACCTACCTAATGGAAGGCGGCGAACCTCCTCCCCTGTGCAAGCAGCGATTCTATAGAATGACGTGAGACGGAGGAGAGGCCATGACACTGACCCTGCAGGAGATGTCGGACCGGTTCGAAATTCAGGACCTGATCGTAGGCTATTGCTATGCGGTGGATACGCGCGACTGGGACACGCTGGACCGCTATTTTACCGATGACGCGGTGATCGACTATTCCGAAATGGTGGGCGTCGTCGGAAGCCTTGCGGACATCAAGGCATTTCTCTCGGCAAGTCTGACGCCAATTCTCGCCTTTCAACATGCTGTGTCCACCACCCAATATCAAATCGCGGGCGACCGGGCGCAGACCAAAACCGCCTGCTACAATCCGATGACGGTCAGCAATGGCGAAACGACCGATACTTTGGTCTTCGGCCTTTGGTATCATCACGACTTCGTCCGCACCGCGCAGGGCTGGAAGATCAGCCGCCTCTACGAACAGAAATGCTATCGGATGAATGTGCCGGACTGGCTGGCGGCCCAATTGCCCGCCTGAATTCCTGCCACGCCTTTCCGGATTTCGAGGGGGAGCTCGATGCGCCGCTTTCTGAACATGCTGTTCGTTCTGCTTCTGCTACTCGCAGGTCTGTCGCTGCTCTGGCTGGGCGGCCAGCTCGCGCTGCTCGGCGGGTCGATCTGGTATTGCGTGTCCGGCCTCGTCATGACGGTCACCGCGTTTCTCGGCTGGCGCCGTTCGCCGCTCTCGATCACCCTCTATTGGGCCTTTCTCGTCGCCAATCTGGGTTGGTCGCTCTGGGAAGTCGGACTGGACGGCTGGGCGCTGGCGCCTCGCTTGGCCATGCCCGTCGCCATGGGCCTGTACATGCTCACGCCCTTTTATCGGCAGCATGTCGGTCTTGGCCGCCCCCTGCCCGGCGGCCGCGTCCTGTGGCCGGCTCTTCTCCTGCTCTTCATGGGTGGGATCGGCAGCGCTTTCTGGGCGGATCGTTCGTCCCCAGCTGCCAGCGCGCGCTGGGGAGCGGGACCGGCAAGCCCGGCCGACGGCGACTGGGTCGCCTATGGCAACGACCGGGGCGGGTCGCGCTACTCGCCATTGGCCCAGATCACGCCCGCGAATGTCGGCAATCTCGAAAGGGCATGGACCTACCACACCGGCAAGCTGACAGACGGCAAGCAGGGCACTGCCTTTCAGGTCAACCCCCTGAAGGTGGGCAACCGCCTTTTCCTGTGCGCGGGCAATAATGATGTGATCGCGCTCGATCCCGAAACGGGCCGGCAATTATGGCGGCACCAACCCAAGACCGATCTCGCCGGCGTCTATGGTCTCGTCTGCCGCGGCGTCACCTATTACCGCGTCCCGCAAGCCCATGGCTATTGCGCTGAACGCATCTACACCGCGACGCTCGACGCGCGGCTGATCGCGCTCGACGCCGCCTCCGGCGGGCTATGCCCCAGCTTCGGTAAGAGCGGCCAGGTCGATCTGAAAGCGGGACTGGGCACGGTCGACAAGGGCTATTATTTCGTGACCTCGCCCCCCACCCTCGTTCGCGGCCGCCTGGTTCTGGGCGGCTGGGTGATGGACGGTCAGAAAATCAGGGAGCCTTCCGGCGTGATCCGGGCGTTCGATGCCGTCACGGGTAAATTTTCCTGGGCCTTCGACATCGGTCGGCCCGACGATCACGGCCTGCCGCCGCCCGGCGGCGTCTTTACGCCGGGCACCCCCAATAGCTGGGCGCCGATGAGTTCGGACGACAGGCTGGGCCTCGTCTATGTGCCGACAGGAAACGCTACGCCGGATTATTTCGGCGGACATCGGACCGCGAACGACGATCGCTATTCCAGCGCCGTGCTGGCGCTCGATGCGGAGAACGGGTCGGTGCGCTGGTCCTTCCAGACGACCCATCATGACCTGTGGGACTATGACGTGCCCGCCCAGCCCACGCTGGTCGACCTGCCCGGCGGCGTGCGCGGCCTGCTCCAGCCGACCAAGCGTGGAGAAATTTTCTTCCTCGACCGGGCGACTGGCAAGCCCATTCTGCCGGTGGAGGAACGCCCCGTCCCGCAGGGCGCCGTTCCGGGCGAACGCCTTTCCAAAACCCAGCCCTATTCGGTTGGCATGCCCAGTTTCGGCGGTCCGCGCCCTACGGAAAAGGGAATGTGGGGCCTGACGCCGATCGACCAGGCGATGTGCCGCATCCGCTTCCGCCAGGCCCGTTTCGACGGGGACATGACCCCGCTGTCGACCGAACATCCAACCCTCACCTGGCCCGGCTATCTGGGCGGCATCGACTGGGGAGGCGTATCGGTCGATCCCGGGCGCGGCCTGATGATCGTCAACAACAATCAGGTCGGCAATTATAACCGCCTGATCCCTCGCGCCGTTGCGGACCGGCAGGGCATCAGGCCGATGACCGCCGCCCATATGAGCGATGTCGGCGGCCCCGTCGCCCAGATGGGCGTCGCCTATGCCGCCCATATCGCGCCGTTCCTCTCGCCGCTCGCCATTCCGTGCCAGCAGCCCCCCTATGGCCGCATCAACGCGGTCGACCTGAAAACAGGGAAGCTGGTGTGGAGCCGACTGTTCGGCACCTCCCGCGACAGTGGCCCGCTGGCCCTGCCGACCTTCGTGCCCATCCCCATGGGCGTGCCCAATATCGGCGGATCGGTCGCGACCGCGAGCGGCCTCACCTTCATCGGCGCGACCCAGGAGCATATGTTCCGCGCCTATGAAACCACCACCGGGCGGCTGCTGTGGAAGGCGCGCTTGCCGGCGGGTGGCAACGCCTCCCCCACCACCTACT
The DNA here is from genome assembly GCF_020782245.1 of Sphingobium soli. Lineage (GTDB taxonomy): Bacteria > Pseudomonadota > Alphaproteobacteria > Sphingomonadales > Sphingomonadaceae > Sphingobium > Sphingobium soli. The sequence goes on along the minus strand of NZ_JAJGNP010000007.1, from coordinate 68,767 downwards.
GGTCAAATGCCAGCGGGCGACAGTTCGTGGTCATCGCAGCGGGCGGACACGGCGCCATGCTGTCAGGTGCGAGCGACGCGTTGATCGCCTATGCCCTGCCTAAGCCATAGCGGGGAGCGAGAAACGGGCGCCCCGGCACCAGCTAAGCAAACGCGACGAGTCGCGGGTAGATGCCGCCCAATCCTATCCTTTGGCGGGCAAGATTGGCCAAGGGGGCTTTATGTTTCTTCGAGAACCAAGGGGAGAAAAACATGTCTGCACATGGCAGTCTGGTGAGACGCTTGCCTGTCGGCGCCGACGATGAACGCGCGATCAAACATGTGCTGCTGCGTTACGCCACCGGCATCGACACGCGGGACTGGCCGCTTTTCCGGACCTGCTTCGCCCAGGATTGCGAGACCGATTACGGCAGCTTCGGACATTGGCGCGGGCCGCGCGAAATCGCCGAATATATGGCCGAAGCGCACCGCCACATGGGGCCGACGCTGCACCGCATCACCAATATCGTGATAGAGAAGCGCGACGACCAGGTGCACGCGCGCAGCTATGTCGACGCAATCCTGCCGGAGGCGGCCCAAGGCGGCGTCACCCATCGCGCGGCCGGCTATTATGACGATTGCCTGGTCCGCACATCGGACGGCTGGAAGATTTCCCGTCGGAAATTCACCATGGTCAAGGCAGGGCTGGATGACTGAACTCAACCGTCAGGTTCTGCTGACGTCGCGTCCGGCGGGAATCGCGCAGGCCGAAAATTTCGCGATCGGGCATGCGCCGATCCAACCGCCCGCGCCGGGCCAGATCCTGGTGCGCAATCATTATCTCTCGATCGAACCCGCCATGCGCGGCTGGATCGCCGATGCAGGCAATTACGCCGCGCCCGTCGCCATCGGGTCGGTCATGCGCAGCCTCGCCTCGGGCGAGGTCGTGGCCTCCGCACATCCCGACTATACTGTCGGTGAGCATGTATCCGGCTGGTTCGGCTGGCAGGACTATGCCTGCGTCGCAGCCGATCAGGTCGTGCAGCGCACCACCGCGGCCGAGATGCGGGCATCGCTCGGCATTCTGGGCATCAACGGCATGACGGCCTATCTCGCGCTCACACTCGTCGGCCAGCCCCGCGCGGGCGAGACCATCGCGGTATCGACGGCGGCCGGCGCCGTCGGTTCGGCCGTCGGCCAGATCGCCCGCATCCTGGGTTGCCGCACGATCGGAATCGCGGGCGGGCCGACCAAGGTGCGGCGCTGCGTGGAGGAATATGGCTATGACCACGCCGTCGATTATCATGCCGGGAATGTGGAGGCAGCGATCGCCGAGCACGCGCCGGAGGGCATCGACATCTATTTCGACAATGTCGCAGGGGCGATCAGCGATTCGGTTCTGCCGCATCTGGCCCAACGCGCGCGCGTCATAGTGTGCGGAACGGCATCGATCGACCGCTGGGATCCATGGCCGATGGGGCCGCGCGTCGAACGGCATCTGCTGGTCAAGCGCGCCCGCATGGAGGGCTTCGTCATCTTCGACCATCTCGATCGTTATGCCGAAGCGACGGCCCAATTGCGGACATGGATCTCGCAGGGCCGCCTCACATGGCGCGAGGACATATTGGAGGGGATCGAGGCCTGCCCGGCCGCGCTGGCCGGTCTTTATCGCGGCGAAAACGACGGCAAGCGGCTCGTCCGTCTCGTCTGATCTGGGAAAAGGACACCACGTCATGGAGAATCTGGAAGGGCAAATCGCCATCGTCACCGGCGCATCGTCGGGCATCGGCGCGGCCAGCGCCCGTGCGCTTGCTGAAGCGGGCGCAACCCTGGTGCTGGTCGCACGCCGCGCCGATCGCCTCACCGCACTGGCCGATGAACTGGGCCGTGGCAGCACGGCGTACGCAGCCGATATGGCGGATCCGGACGCGCCGCAAAGGCTGCACGATTTCGTCTTGGGTCGATTCAGCCGGGCCGACATATTGGTCAACAATGCCGGTATGCTGCATGCCGCGCCGATCGACGCATTCGACCTCGACCAGCTCCGCCCCATGATCGCGATCAACTATGAGGCAGTGGTGCGCGCCAGCACCCTTTTCGCGCGGACAATGAAGGCGGCCGGCAAAGGCCAGATCATCAACATATCCAGCATCGGGGCGAACATCACCGCACCCGGCGTGGGCGTCTATGGCGGCCTCAAGCGCGCGCTGGAGGCCTTTACCGACTGTCTTCGGGTCGAGCTTGCCGGATCGGGCGTCAAGGTAGGGATCGTCGCGCCGGGCACGACCAGCACCGAGATTTTCGAGGATATGAAGGCCAGGGGGCAGCCGTCCTGGGACAGCTTCATCCCGCCGATGCAACCCCGCGACATTGCCGAAGCCGTCGCCGTCATTGCGCAACAGTCCGAACGCACCAACATCGCGCGCATTCAGGTCTATGCCGCAGCGGACAGCCATTGACGCCCCGGCCCGTGCCGGAGCGTCCTGCCATCAGTCAAGCGTGGCGTAGGCGTCCAGCCGGAACGGATTGACCGCGCCGCCATCGCGCATTTTCGCCACCCATTGCGCGTCCATCAGGAGGGCGCGGCCGACCGCAATCAGGTCGAATTCGCCGCGCGCCATCCTGTCGGCCACCAGCGCCAGATTGTCGGTCATGACGGTCGGCTGCGCGAAGGAGGATTGCAGATCCTTGCTGAGGCCCACGCCGCCGACCGCGATGGTCGGCTTGCCAGTCAGCTTCCTGATCCAACCCGCCAGCCCCATGTCGGAACCCTCGAAGGCCGGCGCCGTGAAAATGCGGGTGCTGGCGTCGAATATATCCACCCCCGCCTCGACGAGCGGGGCGAGCATCGCTTCCAGTTCCGCAGGCGTCTCAGCATTTCGGGCGTCATAATCCTGGAGCTTCCACTGGGAAAAGCGGAAGATGACCGGAAAGTCCGGGGCGGTCACGGCCCGGATCGCCCGCACCAGTTCGACCGCAAAGCGCGCGCGCTCAGCGATCCCGCCGCCCCAGCGGTCTTCCCGCACATTGGTATGGCGCCACAGGAAACTGTCGATCAGATAGCCATGCGCGCCATGCAGGGCCACGCCGTCGAAACCCACCGCCTTCGCGTTGGCCGCACTGCGGGCGAAGGCGGCGATCAGGTCGCCGATCTCGCTGTCGGTCAGCGGGGCGGTGGGCACGCGCACCTGTTCCAGATAGTCGGGAGAGACCATCGCCTTGTCGGTCGGCCCCCAAATACCCGAGGGGCGCGCCGAGGGCGCGTCGGGATGATAGCCTGTGCCCGGCACGCGTATGACGCCCTGATGCCACAACTGAGGGATGATGAGGCCGCCCGCCGCATGCACGCCGTCCACGATGGTGCGCCAGCGCGCGAGCGCTTCGTCGCCATGCAGGACGGGCGAAGCGCCACCCCCCATGGTTTCACGTCCCACGGCGGCGGGATGATCCACGCCCACCCCTTCGGTAATGATCAGGCCTACATCGGCTTCGGCCCGTCGTCGATAATAGCCCGCCACGCCGTCCGAGGGGATGCCGCCCGGCGAGAAATTGCGCGTCATCGGCGCCATCACGAACCGGTTGCGCAGGTGCAGCGAGCCCATCGTGAACGGTGTGTATAAAATCTCGGCCTGCCCCATCAAAGCGATCCTCTCCTCTGCCTGTCAAAAGACCGTGCATCCGCGGATGGGCCCCGAAAACCTATCCTCTGACAGGACATCCGCGCCCAATACCCGAGCATGCTCGGGTCGACTCAGGCGGCTTTGACGGCAAGGGCGGACTGCGGACAGGCCTGCGCGCCTTCCCGGGCCTGCTCCTCTAGTCCTTCAGGAACGATTTCGTCGTCGACATACACGATGCCATTGGCGTCAAGCTTGTACACTTGGGGGCAAATTTCGGCGCAAACGCCATAACCGCAGCATGCCGCCTTATCGATTACCACTTTCAGTTTCTGGCTCATCCTGCCTCTCCTTCTTGGCCTAACATTACACCTTGAACAGATTTAGTTCAATATGTATAACACGACTCAATCAAGGAAATCCTCCAGGAGAGCAACATGCTGCACAATGCCGGGCTGACGCTGAGCGACGGAACAACGCTTGACGATCTCATCAACCGCGACATGAACGAGGTGTCGCTAAGGGTGATGAATGACAAGGAGCTGTACGAGCTGGAGATGGAGCGGGTTTTCGCCCGCACCTGGCTGCTCCTTGGCCATGAGTCGGAAATTCCCAAGGCCGGCGACTATGTCATGCGCGACATGGCCGAAGACAATGTGATCGTCTCGCGCGACCGCAGTGGCGAAATCCACGTCATGCTGAACGTCTGCCCCCATCGCGGCATGAAGGTCTGCACGGCCGAAGCGGGCAATGCCCACGCCCATCGCTGCATTTACCATGGCTGGGCCTTCCGCGCGGACGGCAGCTTCATCGGCGCGCCGATCGAAAAGGAGCAGATGCACGGCAACAAGCGGTCCAAGGACGAACTGGGACTGAAGAAGGCCCGCGTCCATCTCTATGGCGGCCTGATCTTCGCCACCTGGAACAAGGATCTGTCGTTCGAGGATTATCTGGGCGACGCCAAATTCTACCTTGATCAGCTTTTCTGCCGTACGGACAACGGCCTTGAGATGCTTGGCCCGCCGCAGCGTTTCGTGCTGCCGTGCAACTGGAAGATTCCCGGCGAACAGTCCGGATCGGACGGCTTCCATACCCTGACCCTGCATCGTTCGCTGATGGAAGGCGGCATCATGGGCGGCACGGCCGAGTCGATCTATGACACCGCGCCGGGCATGTATGGCGTCGACCTTTCGGTGCCGCAGGGCCATACGCTGCGTTGCCTGGAGGCGGCCCAGACCTTCAAGATGTTCGCCGACGTCAGCTTCGAAGGCAAGTCGACCGAGGAGCGGCTCCACCTGCTGCCGCCGCCGGGCATCACCAAGGAATTGATCCCGCAGCTGTTCAAGAATCTGTCGGAGGATCAGGTCAAGCAGTTGGCCAACATCCCACCCCAGGTGGGCGGCATGTTCCCGAACATTCTGATCGCCTTCATCTTCGCCCCCCGCACGGATGGCGGCGCGTCGGGCGCCCTGTCGCTGCACACCTATGTGCCCAAGGGGCCGGACAAGGTGGAGTTCGTGAATTTCATCTTCGCGGAAAAGGACGCACCGGAAGACGTGAAGCGCGACATGCTCCAGAACGCCATCTGGTCGACCGGCACATCGGGCACGATCGAGCAGGACGATGCCGACACCTGGCCGCAGATCATGCGCAACTCGCGTGGTCATATGAGCAAGACCGTCACGCTCAAATATCAGGCGTTGCACGGCCATGAGCGTCCCGAAGGCTGGGTCGGCGGCGGCGATCTCTATCCCGGCTTCACCAAGGACGACACGCAGTGGGCCTGGTGGATGGCCTATTATAATCTGATGGCCGAAGCGTGAGCCGTCGCGACGAGAGAGGACAGATATCATGGTGAACTACGCGACCGCCGCCATCGACAAGACCAGCGTGCTGCGCGGTCTTGTCTCCACCAAGCGGGTGCCGCTCGGGTCGGAAGTCTATAACCGCCTGCTCGAAACCCTCTATGACGAAGCCGCCGCGCTCGACGAACGCCGGTTCGACGACTGGGTGGCGTATCTCGAGCAGGATCTGAGCTATACCGCGCCCCTTCGCCTCACCCGCAACGGCCCGAACAAGGACCGCGACGTGGTGCGCACGATGAAGCATTTCGACGAGAATTACGGCTCCATCCTGATGCGGACCGGTCGCCTGGCGAAGAGCGCCTGGGCCGAAGATCCACCATCGCGCACGCGCCGCTTCGTCACCAATGTCCGCGTCGCCGAGAGCGAAACGGCTGGCGAGTACGAGGTGGTGAGCTACCTCTATGTCGAGCGCAGCCGCCTGGACAATCCGGATAACGAGACGATCAGCGCCGAACGCCGCGACATCTGGCGGCTGGTCGACGGTGCTTACAAGCTGGCCAGCCGTGAAATCATCGTCGACCAGTCGACGCTGGGCATGTCCAACTTCGCCATCTTCCTTTGACCGGAGCGGCTTAGGTGACGGGAACCCCGCATATCGTGGTCGTCGGCAGCGGCCTTGCCGGTTATGGCGTTCTGCGTGAGCTTCGTAAGCTCGCGCCGGACGCCCGGCTGACGCTGGTCACGCAGGATGACGGGCATTTCTACTCCAAGCCCGCTTTGTCGACCGCATTCGCCAAGGGCAAGGTCGCCGATACGCTGATCACCACGCCGGCGGAAAAGATGGTCGCGCAGTTGAAGCTCGACCTTCGGGCCGGCCGTATCGTTGAAGCGATCGACCGGCAGGACAAGGCCGTCCTGACGACCGGCGGGCCGATCTTCTACGATCGGCTGGTGCTGGCGCTGGGCGCCGATCCGGTTCGCCCGCCGATCGACGGGGACGCCGCGCACCGCGCGCTTGCGGTCAACAATCTCGACAATTATCGCGAATTTCGCGAAAGATTGCCGGACGGCGCGCGCGTGCTGGTGATGGGCGGTGGCCTCGTCGGCATCGAATTTGCCAACGACCTTTCCGCGAGCGGCTATCAGCCGGTGGTCGTCGACATGCTCGGCCATCCTCTCGCCCAACTCGTGCCGCCGGGGGTGGGCCAGATGATCCGCGACGCCCTGTCCGAAAAGGGCGTTGAATGGCATCTGGGCCGCAAGGTTCTGGCCATCCACAAGGGCGGAAAGGGGATCAGAGCCGAACTGGACGACGGCCTGGTGATTGAGGCTGCGGCTGTTCTGTCCGCCGTCGGGTTGCGCCCGCATATCGCGCTTGCGCAGGAGGCCGGGCTGGAGGTCGCGCGCGGCATCAAGGTCGATCAGACCGGCCGCACCAGCGATCCCGCCATCTATGCCATCGGCGATTGCGCCGAATATCCGCAGGGACTGGCGGCCTATGTCACCCCGATCATGGCGGCGGCCCGCGCCATCGCGCCCAGTGCGTTGGGCACGCCGACGGACATCCGCTTCCCGCCGCTGTCGGTCCAGGTCAAGACCACCGCCTATCCTGTCGTCCTGCTGCCCGCTCCTGTCGGCGTGGACGGGCAATGGCAGGAAGTCGCCAATGACGAACGCGGGCTGAAATATCATTATAAAGACGCGGACGGAACGATCCGCGGCTATGTTTTCACGAAAGACTATTGCCAGGACCGCATGGACATGGACCGTGCCCTGAGCGAGCAGATGACAGGAGTGGCAGCGTGACGGGATTGGTGAAGGACAAGGTCGCAATCGTCACGGGCGGCGCGAAGGGGCTGGGTTACGGGATTTCCCGCTGCCTTGCACAGGCGGGCGCGCATCTCCTGATCACCGGCCGGGATGGCGCCGCCGCTGAAACGGTCGCCGCGGACATCACGCAAAGCTTCGGCGTCCGCTCCGTCGGCATGTCCGCCGACATGGGCGTCAAGACCGAAGTAGAGGCGATGATCGAGCGCGCCGTCAGCGAATTTGGCGGGCTGGACATATTGGTCAACAACGCGTCGCAGCTTTCGCCCAACGTCCTCCTCGAACAGAAGACGGACGAGATGCTCCAGCGGACGCTGGAGATCGGTACCTGGGGCAGCTGGTGGGCCATGCGCGCCGCCTTCCCGCATATGAAAGCGCGCGGCGGCGGTTCAATCATCAACTTCTATTCGATCGACGCTCAGACCGGCGCCTGGCTCCACGCCGACTATAATATGAACAAGGGTGCGATCCTGGGGCTTACCCGGACCGCCGCGGTCGAATGGGGACGCTTCAACATCCGCACCAACGCCATCGCGCCGACCGGCATGGGGCAGGTGTTTGCAGACCTCGCGGAAAACGTCCCCGGCTTTCTTGAGATGGCGACAGCCAGCAACCCGCTCAAACGCGCGGGCGATCCCGAAAAGGACATCGGCCCGGTCGTCCTGTTCCTGGCGTCCGAGATGTCGCGCTTCGTCAATGGCGAGCTGATCAATGTGGATGGCGGTCAGCATCTACCGGGCTATGTCAGCGTTCCGCACAACCTCGCCGAGATGGAAGCCCAGACATGAAATTGATGCCGCACACCGACTGGAGTGAAATCGTCGCGACGGATCAGTCCGGCAGCGTCCAGAAGATCATGGACGGCACGTTGCGCGCGATCAACTCCATCGGCGCGCGGCGCCTGTCGATGAGCGACATCAGCGAAAGCAGCGGCGTTTCGCGCGGCACGCTCTACCGTTATTTCGCGTCCAAGGAAGAAGTGCTGGCGGCCTTTAGCGAATATGTTTGCAGCAGCTTTGAAAAAGGCATTGTGGAATCGGGCGAAGGCATCGCCGAACCGATCGAGCGCTTTCGCGCGGTGATGCGCTTTTACGGCCGCTTTACGATCGAGCGTTCGCCCGAAGGCATTTTCGAGGTCGAACCTGCCTTCCATCTCAATTTCCTGCGCAGTCATTTCGGCCGCCACAAGGCCGCCGTCCAGCGTGCGCTAGCGCCCGTCTTCGACCATTTCGACAGCCTGATCGGCCAGCGGATCAACCGGGACGCCTTCTGCGACACCATGGTCCGCCTGCAACTGAGCACGCTCATCATTCCCGCCACCCCGGATTGGCTGGCCATCTGGAACAGCGCCCCCGATCGATTGTGCGACTGGGCATTGCAGATCGCCGGACACCATAGCGAACATGAGAAAGGATGAACTGATGGCTACTGCCCCCAAGGTGGATAATGAGATCCAGTGCGGTTTTGCCGAAAAGGCTGTCGCTGACGCGATGGTGGAAAAGGCGCGCAGCTTGCGCGCTTTCCTGCAGGGCGAAGCGCCCGAGGGCGAAAAGCGGCGCAGCCCCACGCCCACTGTCGACAAAATGCTGAAGGAAGAAGGCTTCCTGCGCATGCTGCTGCCGCAACGGCTGGGCGGCATGGGCCTTTCCCCGACAGATTTCTGCCGGGTGCAGATGGAAATCGCCAAGGGCGATCCGGCGATCAGCTGGGTGATCCAGATCATCAACGGCACAAGCTGGATCACCAGCCTTGCGCCCGACGGCGTGCAGGACGCTGTGTTCGGCGACGGTCCCCAGCCGGTCTGTGGCGCCTACAACCCGCCCGGCAAGGCCCGCAAGGTTGACGGCGGCTGGATCATCAACGGCTCATGGCCTTATATGTCCGGGTCGCGGCAGTCGAACTGGGCGCAACAGGGCGTCGTGCTGGAGGGGTATGACGGCCCGGTCGTTCCGGGCATCAGCATGTGCTATCTGCCGATGGACAGCATGACCATCCAGGACACATGGTTCGTTTCCGGCATGCAGGGCACCGGCTCCGACACGGCGGTCGCCAAGGATGTATTCATTCCCGAAGCCCAGATGGTGCTGATGGATGAACGCGCCGGCCAGATCGACCGGACCAAGCGCCATTTCGGCGCGCCCTCCGATCTGCTGCCCGCCGTCCCGGTCGTCCGCACCACGGGCATTGCTCAGTTGATCGGCGCGGTCGAGGCCATGTTGGAGATCGTCACCGCCGAGGCTCCCAAAAAGCCGGTGCTGACGACGATTATCGGCCCGCGCACCAAGTCAGGCGCCTATATGCGCGATCTGGGCGAGGCGGCGGCGATGATCGACACCGCAAAGCTGATCCTGTTCGACCTGACTGCCAAGCTGGATCGCGTCGGTCTGGGCGAAGAATTCACCCTGGCGGAAAAGGCGAAGCAGCGCGCAGGCGGCGCGCAGATGATCGAACTGGTTCATGGCGCCAGCGAGTCGCTGATGTTCCAGGCCGGTTCTTCGGGCTTCGCACTGGACAAGCCGATCAACCGCTACTGGCGGGACATTTCGATGGCGCTGCGGCACATCCAGAATATCCCGACCATCGGCTATGAAATCTATGGCCGGAACCTGACCGGCGCCGATCCGATCTCTCCGCCGGGCGCCTATTGAGGTCGAAAAAAGGGTCGCCCCTTTCCCAGTGGGCGACCCTCTCTTTTCCGCGGCTAGGCCGCATCCATCACTACCATAGGGGAATGCCATGCGGGCCGCCCTGATCGACAGCGATGGCGGCTTCGCGCTGGCCGATCATCCCGAACCGACCGCGCAGCCCGGCCATCGCGTCATCGACGTCGCGGCCGCCGGAATCGGACCCACGGACCTCATGCGCGCGAAGGGCTTTTTCGGTCCCGTCGATGCGCCCTATGTGCCCGGCGGCGAGGGTGTCGGGCATCTGGATGATGGAAGCCGCGTCTACTTCGGCCATAGCAGGCCGCCCTTCGGCGCGATCGCGGAACGCACGCTTGTGGCCGAGGAGGAAATCTGGCCTGCTCCCGACGGCCTTTCCGACGACCAGCTGATCGCCCTCGCCATCTCCGGCACCGGCGCGCTGATCCCTCTGGAAGAGGCGCGGATCGCGAAGGGCGAGTCCGTCCTCATTCTCGGCGCGACCGGCCCTGTCGGGCAGATCGGCGCGCAGGTCGCCCGGCTGCTGGGCGCGGGCCGCGTCGTGGCGGCGGCGCGCGGCCGCGAACGGCTGGAGGCCATGCAGGCCGCCGGTCATGCCGATGCGATCGCCCTGTTGGGCGAGGGCGATGACGAGGCGGCGCTGAAAGCGGTCTCGGAAGGCGGCTATGACGTCGTGCTCGACATCATCTATGGTCCACCCGCGCAAGCGGCAATGCGCGCCACGCGGCCCGGCGCGCGCATGACGAGCATCGGTGTGCAGGCCGGACCAACGGTCACGCTGTCCCTGCGCGATCTCGTCTTCCGCAGCCATATCGGCGTCGGCACCGGACAACGGCCGGCCAGCGAGCGCCGCGCCGCCTATGACCGGCTGATCGCCATGGCGATGACACAGGGCCTGACCGTCGACACGCGCCGCTATGCCTTTGCCGATGCCGCCGACGCCTGGGCGGCGCAGGCCGGCAGTCCCCATGGCAAGATCGTCATCACCCGCTGATCCCATGAGGACTCCCGCCTATATCGATCCCACCGCCCGCCTGTTCGGCGATGTGCGGCTGGGCGACGATTGCAGCCTCTGGCCCTATGCCGTCGTCCGTTCCGAACGGGTCTATGTTTCGATCGGGCGCTGCGCCAGCGTGCAGGACCATGCGATGGTCCATATCGGCTGGGATGATCCCACGATCATCGGCGACTATTGCACCATCGGCCATCGCGCGGTGGTCCATGGCTGCATCATCGAACCTGCCTGCCTGATCGGCATCGGCGCGACCATCATGGAACGCTGCGTCATAGGGCGCGGCTCGATCGTCGCCGGACACAGTTTCCTGCCGCCAGACAGCGTGATTCCACCCCATTCGCTTGTCATGGGCACGCCCGGCCGTGTTGTCCGCCGCATCGACAAGCTGCGCGCGAACATCGTCGATGCGTTGCTCTATCGGGACAATGGGCGCGCTTATGCCACAGGGGCGCATCGCATCTGGGAGCATGCCGACATGGCGAAGCTGGGTGACGAAGCCGATGCTATTCTTGCACGCGAAGCTGCAGGCTGGGATGACCGGGGCATCGGCGAAGCCACCACAGGATAAGAGAGCGATCATGCCGGACACGCCCGATATTGCCAGAGACGCCATGCTGGACCTGCTGTTCCGCGACGCTCGCACCCATAATCAATGGAGCGCCCGGCCGCTTTCGGACGAGACCGTCCGACGCCTGTACGATCTCGCCAAATGGGGGCCTACGACGGCAAACAGCAATCCGGGCCGCTTCGTCTTCGTCCGCTCGGAGGCCGCGAAGGCGCGCCTCAAACCCCATCTGAGCGCGGGCAATGTGGACAAGGTGATGCAGGCGCCCTGCACCGTGATCATTGCAGGCGATACCCGGTTCTACGAATTTTACGACAAACTTTTCCCCTCCCACGACATGCGCAGCACGTTCGAGGGCAAGGACGCGCTGATCGCGGACACAGTGGCGCGTTCTTCGACACTGCAAGGCGCCTATCTCATCATGGCGGCGCGGGCGCTAGGCCTGGATTGCGGCCCGATGTCCGGCTTCGATCAGGCTGGCACCGATGCGGAATTTTTCCCGGACGGCCGGTGGAAGAGCAATTTCCTGTGCAATATCGGCTATGGCGACCCGACCGGGCTCTTTCCCCGCAACCCCCGGCTCGATTTCGAAGAGGCCTGTCTCGACCTCTGATGTCGGGCGAGGCGTCCGCCACAAGGCGAACGCCTCCCGCCATTCAGCTTGCGGGCGTCCACACCAGCGGCAGCGCGACCGGCTGGATCATCCCGAGATGGCATTCCACCTGATGGCCGGGCGCGATGCGGAAGTCGGGAATGCGGGCGAGAAACTCCTCCATTGCGATCCGCAGCTCGCGCCGCGCCAGATGCATGCCGACGCAGGTATGGATGCCGAAGCCGAAACCGACATGCCGTGGCCGCCGGTCGAGCCGAACCTCGGCAGGCGCGTCGAACTCGGCCGGATCACGGCCGGCGAGCGTGGTCGACATCGCCACCTTGTCGCCGGGCATGAAGCGGATGCCGGCCACTTCGGTTTCCTTCTTGCAGGTTCTGAAGGTGGTCACCGCGCCATAAGCCCGCATCAGCTCATCTATGGCGTGCGGGATTTCCGACGGATTGGCGCGCAGAAAGGTCTGATCCTGCGGATGGCTGCCCAGATGCCGGAAATGCAGGCCCATATTGGTCGAAACCGTGTCCAGACCGCCAATGAACAGATTGAACATGAAGCCCAGCAGTTCGTCGTCGGTCAGCGCCCGGCCATTGATCTGTCCCTTTACGCCGAAACTGATGAGGTCTTCGCGTGGATTGGCCCGCCTGTCCTCGATCTCTCCGCCCAGATAGGCAAGCACGCTACGCGTCGCCTCCGCGATCTTGGACAGGTCATGATTGTGGAGCAGGTTCATTTCCCATTCCATGAACTCGCTCATCCGATCGTGCGGCAGGCCCATCAGTTCCATGAACACCTTGATGGGGAATTCAAAGGCAAAATCGCCCATGAATTCGCACTGGCCGCGCGGGGCGAAGGCATCGATATATTCCACCGCATAGAGCCGGATCTTGTCTTCCAGCGCCGCCATCGCCTTGGGTGTGAAGGCCGGGTTGACCATCTGGCGAAAAGGCCCGTGGGCAGGCGGGTCGAGTTCCGCTGGCGAGTTGATCCAGTTCCCCCCCACCAGCTTGGAGAAAGGCGAAAAGTCGGTCGAGGAGAAATGATCGGTGTCGAGATATATCTCGCGCAGATGCGCCATGCGGCGCGGCACCCAGGCGGGCGTGCCCCCCGGATAGGCGTGGGTGGCGTAGATGATGTCAGGCCCCTCATGCACCTGCATCGCCAGATCGTCGAACGGATCCTCTGTCGTCGTCATGCCGAAGATGAAGGGGAAATCCTGGCTCACCAGTTCGAGCGGCACATGATCGGGGATCGGTTGCTCGGGAAACATCATCGCACTTGCTCTCCTTGTCGTCTTTGCCGGAAATTTCGGGCGGACATTGAGCCACCGCCCACGCGCCAGACACCTGTCCTTCAGAAGGATCGCGGCAGCCCCAGGCTTTCCGCGATGCCATTGCGCACCATTTCGTTGGTGATGGGACCGATGCGCCACAGGCGGCTGTCGCGCCAGTAACGCTGCATGTCGGTTTCCGCCGAATAGCCCATGCCACCCAATATCTGGATGCCCATGTCCGCCGCGGCATTGGCGTTTTCGGAAGCCATGAGCTTGAGCATATTGGCCTCGACGCCGACATTCTCGCCCCGGCTCTGCTTGTGCGCGCAATAATGCAGCATCAGTTCGGTCGTCTTCTGCATGGTCGCGATGTCGGCGACATAATGTTGCAGGCTCTGGAAGCGGCCGATGATCCCGCCAAAGGCCTTGCGCTGTTTCATATAGTCGAGCGCGTCTTCCAGCACGCCATCGATGACGCCCAGGCAGAAGGCGCCTACCATGATGCGCTCGTTGTTGAGCGTGGGCAGCAGCATGTACCAGGCCTTGTCGGGTTCACCCAGAACATGCTCGTCCGCGACGAGCGCATTCTCGAAATGAACGGAGCAGCTGCCCATCGACCGCATACCCAGCTTGGCCAGTGGCGTGATCGTCACGCCCGGCGTCTTCGTCGGCACCCAGAAGAGGGTCAGGCCCTGATGCTTCTTCTCGACGCCCCTGTCGCTTCGCGCGATCACCAGCAGATAATCGGCGACATGGGCAGAGGAGGACCAGATCTTCTCGCCATTGAGCCTCCACCCGCCATCGACCCGGTCAGCCGTGGTGGCCATCGCGCCGAGGAGGTCCGTGCCGCCGCCCGGCTCGGTGAAGGCGATCGCAGCCTTCAGCTGGCCCGTCGCGATCAGCGGGAGATATTTCGCTTTTTGTTCGGCCGACCCGTAAAGCCCGATGGATTTGGACCCTGCAAAGCTGGTGATGCCCCATATCCATGCCAGTCCGCCCAGCGACCGGGCCAGTTCCCGCGCCAGCAGCATCTGCATGACGACGTCGCCGCCCTGCCCGTCATAATCCTCCGCTATGCCGACGCCGTGGAAACCCGCTTCGGTGAACTTGTCCCACAGCGCAAAGGGATAATGATGCTCGTCCTTTTCCAGCGCGCGCGCCCAGTCCTTGGGCACTTCGCTGTTCACCCAGCGGCGCACCATGTCGCGGAAAGAGCGATATTCTTCGGGCAGTTCGAAATCCATTGTCAATCCTTTTGGAGTTGGTCCAGATCGCCGCCCGCCATGGCCTCGGCATCGCACAGGGCGATCAGGCGCGCCGCCATCCGGTCGAGGCAGGCCAGCACGCCATCCTGATCGCCCGCCAGAAAGGCCTGCAGTATCGCCTCATGCTCGCGGAGGCCGCTTTCGCGGAGGGTCGTGATGCCATGCAGAAAAATGAAGCGGGCGATCAGCCCGCGCCGGTCCAGCGTCGACCGCAACAATTCACGGCTCTCCGAGGCCTTGATGAAGATCGTGTGGAAATCGAGCCCGGCCATGATCGCGGCCATATATTCGCCGCTCGCCAATGCCGCGCTATAGCGCGCGATCGCTCGTTTCAGCGTCCGGATCTCCGCAGCGCCGATGCGGGGCATGCCCCAGGCATAACCCAGCCGCCACAGTTCGGCCTGCACGCGGATCAGGTCACGGGTCACGTCAGGGTCGATCGGCGTTGCCCGCTTCAACCGGTGGGTTTCGACTTCGACCAGCCCTTCGGACGCCAGTGTGCCCAGCGCTTCCCTGACCGGCGTCGCGCTGACATTCAGGTCCTGCGCCAGCGCCGTTTCCCGCAGCAGCGCGCCGGGCGGAATGACACCCGCCACGATCCTCGATCGCAACACCGCCGCCACGGCCTGGCGCCGCGTCGCCGGGGATTGCAAAATCTCGGGCGAGTCAAGCCGTTCAAGAGCGGATGTCCAATAGACCATGGATGTATCCTGCGATTCCATATTCTATAGAATGCAGCACGGTGAAACGGTCCGTTCCTCTCCAAGGATAGGGTGTCCGGACAGCGAACCGCTATAGGGTCGCTGCATGAAATGCCCGAAATGCAAAACGCCGCAGAACGGTTATGGCGGGTGGTGCCGCGCTTGCGGCCATGCTGGCGGCAATGTTCGCCGGGCTATGCTGTGGACGTTGATACCCACATCGATCATCGCGGCCCTGTTGCTCGCCCGAATCGGCTATGCCGAAGTCACGCGGCAGGGCAGCAGCCGTAACAGCTACAGTAACGCCATCGAAACCCAGAATGCGAGCGGCCGCAGCGCTGCCTTTGCCAAGCTCATGCATGATGCAGGGCAGACATGCTCGCGCACGTCCAAATCCCTGTTCAGGGGAGATATCGGCACTAACGCGGCCTGGGCGCTACGCTGCGAGGATAGCGGCGACTGGCTGGTTCTGATCGCGTCCAACGGCGCGACCCGCATCGCGAGCTGTGGTCCGCTGAACAAGGCCGGGACGCCCTGCTGGACCCAGCTCTAGCGCCTCGGCTTTTTCTGAGTTGACGCTCTCCGATTGCAGTCCGGGTCGGCCGGTCAGCCAAGCCCCTCCCCGCTCCGCCACCAGCCAAGGCCGGGCGCGGCCCGCATCATCATATCCCATGCCAGCACGCTCGCCGCTGCGATGGCGGCTGGTTCCGCTCCCAGACCGGCGAAGGTGCGTTCGATCATCTCGTCGATATAGGCGCGTGGCTCGACCGACCGGAGCATCAGGCGCCGCCGCGCCTCGATCGTCATGCCGACGATCAGATCCACTGCCACGTCGATCGACCGGAACTGCATCTGCCCGCCATCCCGCGCGGCCTTCAGCGCATCGCGCACCAGCAGGTCGAACATGCTCGCCCGCGCGAAATAATCGACATAGTCGACGCGGCAGGTAAAGCCGCCCCAGCGCGGATCATGCCAAGCCCGCGCCATCGCCATCACCGCGCCGCCGACCGCCCGGACCAGCGGGTCCGTCACATCGTCGAACAGCCTGCGGAAATCGGCAATCAGGTCCGCGGTCATCCGCTCGCCCAGTTCATTCACCGCAGCGTCGAGGGACTCGAAATATTTGTAGAAGCTGCCGCGCGATACGTCCGCTACGCGGATCACGTCTTCGATCACCAGACTACCGCTGCCCTGCCCCGGCTGATACAGGTCGAGCACGGCGTCGAGCAGCCGCTCGCGCATCCGGGCGCGCCTGATCGCAGCCGCCGCCGTGCGCGGATCGACATCAGCGGGAGCAGGCGCGGCGTCGGACATCGCTTCCCTATTGCATCGGGTGGAAATAGCGCGCAAGCAGGCTGCCATCCTCGCCGAATATATAATGTTCGATGCTGTGCACGCAGACAGGATGCCCGTCATATTCACCTTCGTTGCGGACATAGATGACGGCTTCGTTGCCGCTCACCTTCACATCCTCGACGAACAGTTTCCATCCGACATATTGCGCGCACAGGGCCTCCAGCTTGTCCCATCCTTCCTGCACCGGACCGGTGGCCGGGTCCTGCACCTTGAATCCGCCCGGCGCGATTGCGCGGAAGGCCGCCATGAAATCGTCGATCCGGCCCTCGCTGAACATCTCGGCCTGGGTCTTCAGGAATGTCGCGATTTCCTGTGCGGTCGGTTGTGTCATGATATGTCCTTCTCCTGTCATTTCGGTTCCGCCCAGATCGGGGCCGGCGTGATGTCGGGCAGCAGGGCGATATTGGATCGCAGGCCGGTAATTGCCCGGCCATATAGCTCGATGGAAAGCTGTCCGTTCAACGCATTGTGACGGGTGCCGACGCTCAGGTCGCGCCAGATCCGCTGCAAGGGGCTGGAAAGGGCGAAGGCGCCCGGCCCGGCGATATCCATCAACCGGTTGCCCGCCGCGCGCAACAATTCCATCGCATAGCCGCAATCGGCCTGGATCCGCGCCTTGTCGAAGCCGGTGAGTACGCGGTGCTGCGCGGTTTCGTCCAACATCCCGGCGGCACGGCGCACATGCAACCAAGCCGAATCGATCTCCATCGCCGCGCGGCCGGTCATGCCGACCAGAGCCTCTGAACCGCTCTGCCCGGCATAGGTCCAGCCCACTATCTGTCGCCTGGGCATCGCCTGAACCACGCCTTCGAGCAATGCCGTCGCCGCGCCCAGCATCGGCGCGAGCACGCCCAGCGGGAATAGCGGCTCCATCGGCCATCGGTCGCGCGGTTCCAACCCCTCCATCGCCAGGATCGCCTCGGCCGGTGGCGTACGCGATGACCAGAGGATCAGTTCCTCCGGCACGAGCAGATCCCGCGCGACGATCATGTTGCTGCCGGAACCGGCCATGCCAGCGACATGCCAATTGTCCTCGATCGAACAAGCAGGGTCGCGCAGATCCAGAAATACCAGAGCCGGTTCAACACCCCCATCCGTTTCGATCATGACGCCGTTCAGCGCCCAATCGGCGTGCAGGCACCCCGATCCATAACCCCAGCGCCCCGACACGCGATAGCCGCCCGACACCGCAACCGCTTTGCCCGAAGGCGCGGAGGCACTGCAAAACAGTTCCTCGCCGGTCTGGAACAGCCGCTCCGTCATGGCCGGCGGCAGCGCGAACGCCGTT
The DNA here is from genome assembly GCF_020782245.1 of Sphingobium soli. Lineage (GTDB taxonomy): Bacteria > Pseudomonadota > Alphaproteobacteria > Sphingomonadales > Sphingomonadaceae > Sphingobium > Sphingobium soli. The sequence continues at coordinate 50,807 of NZ_JAJGNP010000007.1, read as the reverse complement.
CCGGTAATTCCTGACAGCAGACCATAGGCCCAAGCAGTGCCGACGCAGCCCTTGGCCAGTTCGGCAACTGTCTCGATATGGGTGGATAGCCTGTGGCCTGGCCCACCGGCGCGTTCGGGCGCCGTGATTTGGAACAGGCCGGATGCGCGCAACGCCTCCATCACCGCCGGAACGATCCGCCGCTCGCGTTCGCACGCGGCGGCATGGTTCTCCAGCAAGGGCCGCAGCGACGCGGCGATGCCTACGGGGTCGGCCACGAAGGCCACGGGCCGCTTGTGCGCCGGAGGTTCTTCTACCGTTTCAGATCGCATCCGAATCATCGCTCCTCGCCGTTTCCAGATATAATGACGTTATTGTCATTATATGGCAAGCACGTGCGGGCGGTCCTACCCGTCCCACCGTCTTGCGGACCGTTGCATTTTCGTTTCGACGCGACCTGCCTCCCGATAGGCTGTAAGCCGACGCTCCTCTTCTAGGGTCCGCGCAATCGCGACAGCGCCGATAAGGCCGGCTCCAAGAGAGGACTTGCACCGATGCGTAAAATCGACCTTCCGCCCTTCGACCGCGCGGCTTTCGCCGAGAAATATGGGCCTTGGGCCATCATCGCTGGCGCGTCCGAAGGGACCGGCGCCTGCTATGCGGAACAGCTGGCCGCCATGGGCATCCATCTGGTGCTGGTCTCGCGTCGGCAGGAAGCGCTCGATGCGCTGGGTCAGCGGCTGGCAACCGAGCATGGCATCGAATATCGTGCCATCACCGCCGACCTCACCGAACAGGGCGCCGGAAGCCGACTGCTAGAGGCGACCGCCGATCTGGACATCGGCCTCTACATATCCAATGCTGGTGCGGACGGCGCAGGCAACAGTTTCTTCGGCGAACCCGTCGATCGCTCGCTGCGGCTGCTGACCATGAATGCCGCCAATGTGCTGGAAGCGGTGCATGGCTTTGGCAATCGCTTCCTGAAGCGCGGCAAGGGTGGCGTCGTTATTATGTCGTCCGGCGCGGGCCTTGGCGGGCAGCCCTGGCTGGTCATGTATTCCGCGACCAAGGCGTTCGAGCTCAACTTCGTCGAATCGCTCTGGGCCGAGCTGGAAGGACAGAATGTCGATATCGTCGGTATCGCGGCCCCCATCATGGATACCCCGACCCTGCGCCGCGCGACCGAGGGGCTGGGAATGGATTATTCCATGGCCTATGATCCGGCCGATGTCTGCGCGCTCGCCCTTGCCAGCCTGGGCAAGGAACCGTTGGTGATCGTTCCCGATGGTCCGGACGAGGAGAAAATCCCGCAGATCCAGGCCGACCGCAAGACCCGCCTCGTCGCGCTGGCCGAATGGGGCAAGGCCTATACCGCCGCGGCGAACGGCTGACCGGGCAAAAAAGGGAAGAGGTAATGATGGATCAGGTCGACGTCGTCGTCATCGGCGCAGGACATAACGGCATGGCCGCCGCCGGATATCTGGCAAAGGCCGGCAAGAAGGTCGTCGTGGTGGAGCGTCTGGCCAAAGTCGGCGGCATGACCAGTTCGGGCTATATGATCCCCGAAGCCCCCGACCATCTGGTGACGCCCTGCGCCGTCGAACTGCTGTTCGCCCGTAAATCCGGCATTATCGAGGATTTCGACCTGCCCAAATATGGCCTGCGCACGGTCGATCCCGATCCGACCTACGCCTATCTCCATCCCGACGGCAGCTCGATCGCGCTCTTCTACGACTATCACCGCACGGCGGAGGATATTGCCCGCATCAACCGCAATGACGGCAAGGCCTATCTGGAGTTCATGAAGACACTGAACGTCATGATGGACATCGGCTTTCCGCTGATGATGGCGGAGCCGGGGCGGCCGGACGTCAAGAACCTGTCGAAGATGATCGGCAGCGCCGTCCGCAATGTCCGGTTGAAGGACGAGCTGATCGCCATGTCGAAGGCGACGGCGGACCAGATCGCCTGCGAACGGTTCGAGCATCCGGCGACGATCGCCCTGCTGCTGGGCATCGCGGCGGGGGCCGGCCCGGTCGATGACGACGGCAATGCCGCCGCCTACATGATCTTCGCCGTCACCCACAAATATGGCACCGGCAAGCCGATCGGCAGCCTGCAATCCTTCGCCGACGCGCTCGCGCGCAGCATCGAGGCGTCGGGCGCGAGGATCGAACTCAATGCGCCGGTGGCGGAGATCATCGTCGATGACGGCGCGGCAAAAGGGGTGCGGCTGGAGGACGGCCGGGTCATCCGCGCGAAGATGGTCATCGCAACCTGCGATCCCCGTACGGCCATGCGCCTCACGACGCCCGGTGGCGTGCCGCGAGCGCTGACCCAGCGGATCGAACATGCCCCGGCGAACCGCTCGAACGCGGCGCCCTTCCTTGCCAATATCGCCATGTCGGGGCCGCTCAGCCTGAAGAAGCATCAGGATCTGCGGCATGACGACGCCGATCTCAACAAGGCGGTGGGCCTGATCGGCACGCCGGAGGAAGTGCGCGAGTCCTTCGCCATGGCGCGGCGCGGCGATATTCCCGACCGGCACGCCATGTCGCTCAGCCCCTTGTCCAATTCCGATCCGACGCAGGCGCCTCCGGGCGGCTCGCTCGCCTATGTCTATCTGCCGGGGGTGGCCGTGGACGCGCGGGAGGGCTGGTCGCCCGCACTCAAGGACCGGACCATGACATCTGTCATCAGTCATTTGGGTGAATTTTATGAAGGTTTGGGCACGGAGGTCGGCCGCTTCGTCGAAACCGCGCGGGAACGCGAGACGCGGCTCAACGTGACCAATGGCTGCGTGACCCATATCGATTTCGGCGCGCTGCGTTCGGGCGTCCATCGGCCGGCCACCGGTTTCGGTGGTCCCAAGCCGCCCTTCCCCGGCTTCCTGATCGGCGGCGCGGGCGCGCACCCGGGCGGGGGCGTGTCCGGCATTGCCGGACGGATCGCCGCCAACCGGGCGCTGCGCGAACTCAAGAAGATCAGATAAGCGATGTCGAACATACCCAATCCGGTCGGCATCCCCGCGCATTTGGACCATGTGACGGCGCAGTGGCTGACGCAGATCATGCAACCGCGCTATCCCGGCATCGTGGTCGAGGGGATGGAGCAGGTTTTCCTCCGCAACAGCCACACCACCAAATATCAGGTGAAGCTGACCCTCAACGATGTCGGCAAGGCGGCGGGCATCCCCGACAATGTCTGCCTTAAGGCCAATTGGGCGCAGTTCGACAGCCAGGGCATTTGCCGCCTCGAAGCGCGCTTCTACGAGGATTTCCGCCGCCACGTCGCATTTCCTGCCCCGCGCTCCTATTTCGAGGCATGGGATCCACGTCCCGACAGCGGTCAGGGCCTGGTCGTGATGGAGGATCTCACCGTCGAGGGCGGCCATTTCGGCATCAGCACCGACCATATGGGCGTGGAGGAAGCGGCCCGCGCGGTCGCCAGCGTTGCCCGCATCCATGGCGCCTTCTGGGACAGCCCGGTCCTACACGCGGCCGACTGGCTTCCCGTCTCCATGGCGACGCCGGTGGACACGCAGCAACTGACCATGATGTACGGCTTTGCCGAGCAGAACCATTCCAAGCCGGACTATCAGGCCTTCCTGCCGGGCTGGATCAAGGGCGATCTCTCGCGCCTGCATGGCGTCTACAACGCGCTGATCGATTTCGCGCAGACCAAGGAACAGGGGCCGTGGTGCCTAGTCCATGGCGACAGCCACCAGGGCAACAGCTATGTCCGCCCCGATGGCGAGCGGGTGTGGCTCGACTGGCAACTGGTCCGCAAGGGTCGGCCGATCCGCGACTTCACCTATTTCGTGCTGGGGGCGCTCACGATCGAGGAGCGGCGCGCGCATGACCGGGAATTGCTGCGCCACTATCGGAACTGCCTGATCGAAACGGGGGCACTCGGCGTCCCGGACGACGACACGCTATGGGAATATTATCGCCGCTGGCCGCCCTATGCGATGCAGGCGTGGATCGCGAACATGGACGAATGGGGCCAGAAGGGCATGCACATCGTCGAGCGCATCTTCGTGGCGGGCGAGGATTTGGGCACGGTCGCCGCGCTCGGCGTGCAATTTTGACGTAAGGATGATCGGATGACCGACGCCGTCACGGCCTTCCGCGCCCATGTTCCCGAGGCGGCACTGGACGATCTGCGCCTCAGGTTGCGCCGTACGCGCTGGCCCGAGGCGGAGACGGTCAGCGACTGGAGTCAGGGCGTGCCGCTGGCGGCGCTGCGTGATCTGTGCGCCTATTGGGCAGACGGCTATGACTGGCGGCGGTGTGAAAGTACGCTCAACGCCCTGCCACAGTTCACGACCTCGATCGATGACCTTTCCATTCACTTCATCCATGTACGCAGCCCCCGGCCGGACGCGCTGCCGCTGATCCTGACCCATGGCTGGCCGGGATCGGTGCTGGAGTTTCTGAAGGTGCTCGGACCGCTAACCGATCCCGCCGCCCATGGCGCGCCGGACGCGCCAGCCTTCCATGTCGTCATCCCCTCGCTGCCAGGCTACGGCTTTTCGGACAAGCCGACGGCCGCAGGCTGGGGCGTCGAGAGGATCGCGCAAAGCTGGATCCAGCTCATGCGCCGCCTCGGTTATGACCGCTTCGCCGCGCAGGGCGGCGACTGGGGCGCGGCGATCACAACCGCCATCGCCATGGCCGCGCCGCCCGAATGTATCGGCGTCCATCTCAACATGCCGCTGGTATTCCCGGAGGAAAACGACTTTGCCGACCTGACACCGGCCGAGGCCAGAACGGTCGAACGGATGCAATATTATCAGGAGCATGATTCCGGCTACGCCAAGCTGCAGGGCACCCGACCGCAGACGATCGGCTATGGGCTGGCGGACTCGCCCGTGGCGCAAGCCGCCTGGATCTACGAGAAGTTCCAGGCGTGGACCGACAATCAGGGCGTGCCGGAGAATGCGCTGACACGGGACGAAATGCTGGACGTGATCAGCATCTACTGGCTCACCAACAGCGGCGCGTCGTCCGCGCGGCTCTATTGGGAAAGCGCCAATGCGTTTCAGGCGCGTCAATTGGACCTGCCGGTCGGCGTCAGCATCTTCGCGCAGGAGATTTTCCGTCCATCACGGCGCTGGGCCGAACGCAGCTACCTGCGTCTCATTCACTGGAATGAGCTGGATGTCGGCGGCCATTTCGCCGCCTTCGAGCAGCCGGCGCTGTTTGTCGCGGAATTGCGGGCCTGTTTTGGCGCGATGCGAAGATAGCGCCTGCCGCAATCTCCTACCACCCGGCAGGCTCGACTCGTCTTCCGTCGATCAAAATTGCCTCCGCATCGGGATCGTGCCGGATGACTGCACAGACGCAGAGCGGCGGCGCGGCTTAAAAGAGAGAGAGGATAATGCATGAGCGAGCCTGCCATCGCCCCCCCTGCCGTCATCGATCGGCATCTTGTCCCCCGTCCCTATCCCGCCCGCACCGCGTCCCTGCCCCACGGCCGCTTCACGCCGGACGCCGCATGGCTGGGATCATTGTTGGCCAACAAATATCCGGGCGTCGTCGCGCAATCGATGGAGGTCGTGCAGTTGTTCGACAGCCACACCACCAAGTTGCGCGTCGCGGTGGACTGGAATGATGCCGGGCGGGCCGGCGGCTTGCCGCGCAATCTGTGCATCAAATCGAACTGGTCGGGCATGTTCGACAATGTCGACATCCATGCGCTTGAAGCGCGCTTCTATCATTTCCTGACGGACAAACTCACAGCCAATACAGCCACATGCTATTATGCCGACTGGGACGATGACGGCTCGGCGCGGGGCGTCATCGTGCTGGAAGACCTCATCGATCGAGGCGGCACGTTCGGCCACTCGACCCAGCATGCCGGCGTCGACAGGGTCGCGACCGCGCTGGCGGACCTGGCAAAGCTGCATGCGGGCCTGTGGGAAAGCCCGTTGATCACGCCCGAAGCGGCGCCCTGGCTGCCGACATCCATGGCGGTGCCGGTCGATTATGACCAGGTCCGCATCATGTGGCACTGGATCGAAGAGAATCTGAAAGACCCCAATTTCCGCGCCATCGCGCCCAGACATTATCTGGACGACGCGCGCAGGGTCGAGCGCGCCTATGACCGGCTGGTCGCCTTCGAGCGCGCCTTCGACGCGCCCTATTGCATCATCCTGGGCGACTGCCACCAGGGCAACACCTATATCCTGCCCAATGGCGAGCGCATGTGGGTCGACTGGCAACTGGGCCGGCGCGGGCGCCCATGGCGCGACCTCACCTATTTCACCGTCGGATCGCTGACGATCGAGGAGCGTCGCCAAAATCATCGCGACCTGATCGCCCATTACCGCGACTGCCTGATCCGGGAAGGCGCGACCAATGTCATCGATCTCGACACCATCTGGACGGAACAGGTGCCGCGCTGGGTGATGTACGGCATCCAGGCCTGGGTGGCGAACATGGACTATTGGGGCCAGAACGGCCTGCCGATGAACGAGCGGTTCTTCGCTGCGGGCGAGGACCTGGACAGCTGGAAATTGCTGGGCGAATGACGATCATGCCCCTGCCGCGCTCGAACCGCGGCAGGGGCATCGATTTAATGGCGGCGTTTCGGCGCGCGGTCAGCCGCTGCGCGGCGCCATGAAGGACGCGATGCGCGGCTGAACGCGCAAGTCCGTCGGTACATGGTCCGGCCCGATGCGCCGATCGATTTCTTCCTCGAACCAGTAAAGCGCGCGCTCCTGATAGCCGGCCCAGATCGAAGGGATCGTCCCGTTGCGCAGCGATTGCTGGATATTTTCGAACAGGCACAGATCCTCGGACAGAATATGTTCGGTCGCCGCGCGCATCCCCTGCCAGTAGAGCTTGTCCTCTTCGCTGTCGGTCGCCCATCCCATCTGGCGCACTTCCATGACAGACCGGTCGGACCCCATCGGCCAGAAGCATTGCAGGTTGAATCCCACCGGATCGAGCGAGAAAAATGTGTTGGGAAAGGTCGGCAGCGCAACCGTATTTTCGAGGAAAACCGGCGCGATGTCGTCCGGTTTGACCGGCGGGGTCTTGAACAGCGACTCCCCGCCCTTCTTCCGCGTTCCGAACCGCATATGACCGCCTTCATAAAGCGCGATCACGAAACTGCGCGAATCCAGATGCGGCGCTAATGTCGTGGGATGGACGGTGTTGACATGATAGATCTCAAGGAAATTATGATAGGCAATCTTCCAGTTGCACGCCATTTCGACGAAGAAATGATCCTTCACCACCATGCATTCCAGCGGATATCCTTCCGTCAGCGCCACGAATTCTCCCAGGAAATTCTGCAACGGCTCAGCGTCATCATCGAAATTGATGAAGATGAAGCCGCGATAGGTATCGCACTTCACTTCGATCAGACCGTTTTCCGCCTTGTCGAGACAAGCGAAATCATGCTGGCTGGGAACCGATTTGAGGGTGCCTTCAAGGTCGTAGCCCCAGGCGTGATAGGGGCAGATGAAGCGCATGGCGCGCCCCTGTGGCTCAAGCAGAAGCGGGGAACCGCGGTGCCGGCAGGCATTGTGAAAGGCCCGGATTCGACCGTCCTTGCCGTGGGAGAGAATGACCGAGCGGTCCAGATGCTGGAACAGGCGGTAGGAACCGGGTGCCGGCAGGTCGGATGCAATGCCGGCCAGCAGCCAGGTGCGATTCCAAAGCCTTTCTTTTTCCAGCGCTTCGAAACGCGGGTCGGTGTAGCGGCCGGCTGGAATCGGAGGAAGGGCCGGAAAATCGCTGGGATGCTCGGATCGCTTCAACTGCTCCTCCATCGTCCGGTTGAGCAATTCCAACGCAGCTTCACGCATAGCTCTCTCCTGTAAAAGCCCGCAGGCTCCGTTTCAATCAGACTGGCCACATCACGGTTCAAGGAACCTGCAATTGGATAGGGTCATCACTGTCATAGTCCCGGCAAGCTGATAGCCCTCTGCTCCGATGAGTATGCTTATGGCCTTGAAACATCCTACATCCACGGACGGAATCACCGTCGATTATATCAATCAGCTACTGGCCACGGCGGGCACGGGCGCAACCGTCACCGACATGCGCATCATCGACGCCAAAACCTATGGCGAGCAGATGGTGTCGACGGCGGGGCGCGTGGCAATCGAGGTCGATTATAGCGATGACACGGCCCCTGACCTGCCCAACCGCCTGGTGCTCAAGCTGACCCGGGCGGTCGATGAGATCATGGCCCCCTTCTACGCCAATGAAGTGGCCTTCTACCGGGGCATTCGGCCGGAACTCGCGATCGAGGCGCCGCGCTGTTTCGGTGGCGACTTCAATGCCTCCACCACGCATTTCGGGCTGTTGCTCGAAGATCTGGGCGTGCGGGGCGCGACCTTCCCCAATACCACCATGCGGACCGGGCCGGACGATGTGCGGGCCTTGCTGGATCAGCTGGCCCGGCTGCACGCGCGCTTCTGGGAATCACCCCGCTTCGGCGCGGATCTGGCCTGGGTCGAAACCCATGTCGAAGGCGCGGTCGCAACGATGATGAATGAACTCGCGCCCGCCTATATCGCGCATGAGGTCGAGACGGAAAATTTCAAACGGGAAATGGTGCAGCGGCTCCGCACCACGCCCGACAGGCTGCTTGCAGGGGTGCAGGGGGTGCAACGACATCAATCGACCCTGCCTCAGACGCTGCTGCATGGCGACACCCATCTCGGCAACAGCTACCGCCTGCCCGACGGAACGGCGGGCCTGCTCGACTGGCAGCTCATGGTGCGCGGCTACGCGATGCACGACGTCAACTATATCGTGACCACCGGCCTTTCCATTGCGGACCGGCGGGCGCATGAGCGCGATCTTCTGGGCTATTATCTGGATCGCCTGGGGCGGGAAGGCGTCGCACGCCCTCCTGCCTTCGACGATGCCTGGGCTGAATATCGGCGAACCCTGATATGGGGCGTCTATATCGGCTGGCTGACGACCCCCGTCGTCAATTATGGCTGGGAGATCAACGTCATGAACCATCTGCGGCTGACCACCGCCTATGAGGATCTCGAAACCGCAAAGCTTGTCGACGCGCTGTTTTAACGGCGCTGACCGACTATAACTGATTGCTCCCCGATGCGGTAAACAGTCGCTGAAAATCGACCATCGTGGGCTGATGCGCGGTAAAACCGCCGTCCACCGGGATCATTGCGCCGTTGATGAAGCGGGACTCGTCCGACGCCAGGAAGGCGACGACATGGGCGATGTCGCGCGGGCTGCCCAGCTCCGGGTTGAGATGATGGTCGAGCAATACATCCTTGACCGCTTGCGGCGTCGTTTCGACGGCCGTCTCGCTGAGGACGAAGCCGATGGCGATGACATTGGAGCGGATGCCCTGCTTGCCATATTGGGTCGCAAGGAAGCGGCTGAGGTTGATGAGCGCCGCCTTGGACGCGCCGTAGGCCGTGAGCGTCATTTCCCCCAGCAGGCCGAAACCGGACGCGGAATGGATGAGCGACCCGCCGCCCCCCGCGATCATAACCGGCAGCGCATGTTTGCACAGCAGCATCGGTCCCCGGGCATTGACGGCAAAGGCCTTGTCCCAGGCGCCGGTGTCGAGATGGACGACATCGCGATCGAGCCGGCGCTGCTCGGTCGTCTGATAGGCGGCATTATTCTGGAGTATGTCGATCCGCCCGTGCCGGCCCGCGATCCGCGCAACCGCAGCGGAAACGCTGTCCTCGTCGGTCAGGTCGAACGTCTCCGCTTCGGCACGGAGATTCTTGGCGCGCAACGAATCCGCCGCCGCCTCCACCCGATCCGCCAATATGTCGGAAAGGATCACGGTCGCCCCCCTCTCGGCCAGCACGGTCGCCACCTCCAGGCCGATGCCCTGCGCCGCGCCCGTCACGATCGCTACGCGACCAACCAAGGATCCCACCATTTCGCTTCCTTCTATCCACGTGACAAACGCTGAGCGCCAACCAGCGATACCTAACCGCCTAGGGCGGATCGAAACAATAGGCGCAGATCTTGTTGCCGTCGGGGTCCAGCAGATAGGCGCCATAGGCGTGGGGCACGGCGCCGCGGGGCCCCGGCGGCCCGGCATCCTCGCCGCCCGCAGCCAGACCAGCGCGATGAAAATCATCGACCGCGCGGCGATCCGGCGCCTTCAATCCCAAAGTCGCACCATTGCCGCATGTCGCCGGGCCCTGAAGCGGGCGCAGGATCAGCAATTCGGGCACCCGTCGCCCATAGCCGACGCCCTGATCCAGAAACGGACCGAGATTGACGATCCCCAGCGGCGCAAGCACCGCATCGAAGAAACGGGCGGACCTTTCCAAGTCGTTGCTGCCAAGGCAGATATGCGTGAAGATGCCCATCCCGCCCTCTATCTGCTCAGTGCGCCCGGCTCATGCCTTCCAGCATATCGGCGACATAGGGCGTATGATGAACGATCCCGCCATCCACGCCGATCACCTGCCCGGTGATGAAGGCCGCGCCATCCGACGCCAGGAACAGCACCGCACCGGCAATATCTTCCGGCACGCTCTCGCGCGGGAGCAGGACATGCCGCTGGATCATGGCGATCTGCTCAGGGGTCATCATCTCCCGGGCCAGCGGGGAGAGCACGAGGCCCGGCGCGACCGCGTTGACCCGGATGTTAAACCGGCCGAACTGCACCGCCGCATTGCGGGTCAGCGCGTTCACGGCTGCCTTGGACGCGGAATAGGACGGATTGTTGATGTCGCCGGTCAGCGCCACCCCGGTCGAGGTGTTGATGATGGAGCCGCCGCCGCCCGCAATCATGTGCGGCGCGACCGCCTTGATCATCAGCATCGTGCCCCGCGCATTGACATGAAAGGCGCGATCCCAGGTCGCGGCGTCGAGATCGAGAAGCGAGCCATCGACCGCCATCTGCTCCAGCCGCGTGTCGGCGGCATTGTTGTGGAGGATGTCGATGCGCTGATGCTGCCGCATCACATCTACGACCAGCGCCGTGATGCTGTCCTCCTGTGCGAGATCGAGGGCCATCCCATGTGCCTGCCCGCCCGAGGCCCGAATAGACTGGGCGACGGCTTGCGCCCGTTCAGCCGCAATATCCGCCAGGATCACCGTCGCGCCGGCCCTTGCCAGGGCCCGTGCGCAGGCCTCCCCGATATTGGCCCCCGATCCGGTGACGATAGCGACCCGTCCCGATAAATCCGTCATGGGCATCTTCTCTCCTGTCTGTCATGGGCGCGGCACCATCGGGCTTCCGCCGCAGCGGGACGCTGCCACGGCAGGTGCCCGGCGATACCTAGACAAAGATAGGTTTGGCGGAATTGATAAGCCGCGCATCTATGGCGCTCCTCAAGCGGAGAGCCCTTTATGAGCGTCACCATCTTTCAACTCGACCGGTCCCGCTCTGAACGTGCGGTCTGGTTGATGGAGGAAGTGGAGTGCCCCTATGACATTCGCTTCTTTGCGCGGCTGGAAATGCTCGCGGCGGAGCCGGCCTACAAGGCTTTGCATCCGCTGGGTTCTTCGCCAGTGATCGAGGCCGACGGACAACGCATCGCCGAAAGCGGGGCGGTCATGGACTATCTCGCCACGACGCAGGGGAACGGTGCGCTCCGCGCCAATCCCGGCGACTCCGACTATGCTGACTATCTTTTCTGGTTCCATTTCGCCGAATCCTCCCTGATGCCCGCGCTGGTGACGGAGATCATGGCAGAACGGGCAGGCATCGCGCAGGATCATCCCTCCCGCGTCGCAGGTCGGGCTCATTCGGCGCGCCTGCTGAAACTTGTCGACGACCGGCTGACGCATGCCCCCTATATGGCGGGCGACCGGTTCACGGCGGCCGACATCATGATGACCTTTCCATTCACCACCACGCGATTGTTCATGTCCGTCGACGTGGAAGGGCATAAGAACATCGCGGCCTATGTCGGGCGGATGACGGCGCGTCCGGCCTATTGCCGGATGCGCGCCATTGTCGACCATCCCCCGATCACCTGACGGATCAGCGCATCGCCAGCTTTTCCGCGCCGCCCGTGCGTACCCGATCTCCCATATGCGCACGGGCACGCTCCTCCTCCGCCAGGCCAACGGCGGTCGGATGCTGGACATCGTCCTTGGTAAGGCGGGGTGTCGCAGGATCCCATTGAGTGATGCGTATCCCATCAGGCTGGAGCAGGCCGTTGGTCGCCAGCAGGGTGTCGGCGCCTCGCCACGCTTCCAGGGCCGCCGCCGGATCGTTGATCCTGTAGATCGCGACATAGCGATGGTCGGGCGTCATCGGGATCATCTGGCCAAAGGTGCGAAAGGTCAGGAAAGCAGCCGATTTGACGCCGGGTCGAACGGCCGCTTCACGAAAATAGTTTTCCGCATAAAATCGTCTGAAATGGTCGTCGCTGTCCGCAGGCGGGTTCAGTTCCTCCAGGATGACGCCGCCGGAATGCCCGACGTCCGGATCATTGTCCTGAAAGAGCAGCGGATAATAATGAAAGTCATAGAGCAGGCTGTCATCAATGGCGTCCGATACCTGCATCCGCGACGTCAGCGCATTGTCCAGATGTTCGCGACTGAAGCGCACCGGATCGAATACGTCGTAGAGGGCGAGATATTGCCAGTCGAAGCCTTCGGGCGGACAGGGTTGCTCCCCGGCAAGCCGGAAACGCTGTGCCGTGACCGATCCCCGGAAACGCAGCGCATCGCGAATATGGATGTTGCTGTACCAATCCTCCATATCGGCCTCCCGGCCCGGAACGGCTTTGGTCAGCACGACCAGCACGGCATCGATCATCGCTTTTGCCTTTCCTCTCCTGATTTCCGTTCTCTCAGCCCTGCCGGACGGGCGGCGCGAAAGGCGTCGGCGCCCCCATCGTCGCCCGATAGGACAGGGGCTGCTTCCCGTCCGTATCCCTGATGCCGTACCGCTCCCCCAGTTCCGCGCCGATCAGCGCCTGGCCCGACAGGGCGGCAAGGTCCGGATCCTGCGCCAGGCGATCGAGGACCAGGCCCGAAAATTCCGGCGTTTCCCAATGGGGCATGGCGGCGCGCAGGTCTTCGGGGATCATGTCGGGCGGCATGGCCTTCACCGCGTCGGTCAGGATGAAGCCCGGCCAGAAAGACACGACGGATACGCCGTGCGGCGCAAGATCGACCGCCATGTCGGCGGTCATCTTGTCCGTTCCCGCCTTGGCCGCGCCATAAGCCGGCCCGTGGAAATAGGATACCGCGCCATAGAAGGAAATGCTGGCGATCAGCCCCCTGCCCGCCGCCACCATCAACGGCGCCGCATGATAGGCCGCGACATAGCTGGAGCGCAGGCCGATGGTGATCATGTCCGCCAACCTGAGCGGCTTTTCCCAGAAGCCGCCCGGCGCGACCAGGTCGAGGCCGTAAACGGCGGCGGCATTGTTGACGAGCAGGTCCAGCCTGCCATCCGTCCGCTCGGCGAGTTGCGCGAACGCTCTTTCGACCGCATCATCATCCCGGTGATCGCACAACAGCGGGATGCCCTTGCCGCCCGACCGTTCGATTTCTTCCACCACCGCGTCAAGCTGCGCCTGGTCGCGTCCGGTGATCGCCACCACATGACCGCGCGAAGCCAGACCCCGCGCCATGCCGCGCCCCAGCCCGCGCGTCGCGCCTGTCACCAGCACTATCTTTTCGCTCATATCCTGCTCCTTTCCTCAATATTGATGTGGCCACGAGGGACGGGGCCTGACCTGTCCAATGGCAGAGGCGCGACCGCCCTTCAGTCGGAGCGCGTCGCCGGCAGGACGACATGGCGCGCCGCCTCGCCCAGCGCGGTGGGTCCGAACAGTTGCAGCCGCCGCCCCTCGATGGTCGCGAGCAGCGCGATGAGCGCGGCGTCCTCCTCCGGTCCCGCTTCGAGGATATACGCTTCCAGCGCCTCGGCGGCGTCAGCCCAGCGGTCGAAGCGGCGGCCAAGAAGCGCGGACACATCGGCGATGTTGCGCGCGACCATGTCCGCCCCATGATCGTCGGCGCGCTGTACCCATTCGATCAGTTCGGCGACCTGCGCCTTGTGCGTCTCCGCCGCCTCCCCCGTCACCGGCAACGCGCCGAGCGTATCGACCAGTTTGGCCAGAAGCGGCGCATTGTCGCCCGTGCGCTGTTCCAGCGGCGGCAGTTCGGGCAACGCATCGCCGGTCAGGTGCGAGAGCGCCAGCAAGATGGAACGGCGCAGCGCAAGATCGAACATCAGATAGACCGAATGCGGATCGCCGGGGGATGGCTTGCCGACCGTCCCTGTGAACTGCATCGTGCCGAGCAGTGAGAATTGCAGCACATGGAAAACCACCGCGTCATGATCGACCGGCTCGCCCGTCGCTTCCTCATAATAGCGGACCAGTTCCGGCAGCGGCGCACCCAGCGGCTCATAGCTGTTGCGCATCCCCATGGTGGCGATGTCGACCAGCGGATCGCCGATCATCGAAAATTCGAAATCGTAGAGCTTGGTCATCGCCCCCTGATCGACCAGATATTGGCCCGAATCGAACTGGATGAAGCTGGCGCGATCGCGGTGCCGCGGTACATTGCGGCGCAGCCAGCCCATGACGAATTCCAGCAACGGCTCGGGTCGACTCTTCGTCCGCCGATAATGCGGCATATAGGCATCCAGACCGACCAGCGCGATCGCCTCTGCGCCCTCGGGCCGATGCACGCCAGCGGCCATAAAGGGTTCGACCGGCAACCGGTGCATCGCGGCGACGGCCTGCATATAAACGCGGCCGATAGCGCTTTTCGTCGCGGCATCGAGCGCCGAGAAATCGCGCGTCCCTTCGATCGCCTCCATCACGATGCAGGGCGGATCGGCGAGATAGCCGTAAATCTCCGGCACCGGAAGCCCCTGGCCGTGCAGCACGGCGATAACATCCGCCTCGCGCTTGAGGTCGGGGAAGATCGATACGTCGCCGCCCCGGTCGCCGCGCAGGTGCAGGCGGCGGACCGTCCCTTCCCTTTCGACGTCGATGAACCAGGACGGGCGCCAGCGGACGAGGCGTTCAAGCCCGACGACCTTGCCGCCGGTCAGTTGCTCGACAAAGGCGGTGATTCGGCCGACCCCGGCATCGTCATAATTGTTGAGCGGCGCGGCAGTCGTCACTGCCCGCTCTCCCCGGCGGAAAAGGCCTCGGCCACGGCGCGGGTGTCCATATATTCCTTGCCGGATACGATCTGCCCGTCCCGGATGATCAGCAGATTATGATAGTCGTTGCGATAGACCCGGTCCGGAAAGACCATCTCGCCCCGGACTTCCACAGCCACCCGATCCCCTTCAGCGGTGATCGCGATCACCTCGGCCGTGCGCTTCTGCGCGCTCAGCAGTCCGCCCTTCACGCTGGCGATGAAGTCGGCCCGGCTCATGTCGCCGTGACCCAATATCCACCACTGGCAATCGGGATGCTGAAGCGCTTCGATCGTCTCGACATCGCCCTCTTCCACGGCCCGCATATAGCGGTGGGCCACTGCCTTGTTCGCCTCGATATCGCTCATCACTCTCTCCGATGCTTCTATGCCGAATTCGCCGACGGTCGTGGCGGACTATTGCCCTTGTGCAGGCGCAACCGCCGTCAGGAACCCTATCCATGGGCGGGTGGCCCTGGCGCGATCGCTCCACAATCTCGCTCGTACAAGAAAGTGGAGGGGGAGAGCGCATGACGACCAAGAGCATGACGATGAAGCTATGTACCTATATGGGCGCAATAGCCGGGACGATGATGTTCGTTGGCATATGGCCGGTCGCGCACATGTTCCCGCCGCTCGACCCGTACATGCCCGCAGCAGAGGTCGCAGCCTATTATCGCAGCCACCAGATCGGCATATTGGCGGGCGCCATCCTGATCGCCTCTTCTTCCGTGCTGTTTTTCCCCTTCCTCGCCGCGATCGCCACCTTCATGAAGAAGATCGAAGGGCCGATTGCGCCCTTGACCTGGGCCTTCGTGATGGTCGTGGCCTTCGGCTTTGTCACCCTATTCTTCGCCGGGTTGATCTTCACGGCGGCCGCCTATCGGCTCGACCGGCCGGACGCCGTCGTCAGCACGCTGAGCGATATCGCCTTTCTGCTGTTCGTCATGCCGGCCGTACCTGCCTTCGTACAGAATCTGCTGACCGGCTTCGTCATTCTGGGCGATCGCCGCGCGCAACCCATCCTGCCGCGCTGGCTGGGCTATATGAACCTGTGGACCGGCGTGCTGCTGCTGCCCGGACTTGCGATCGGCCTGTTCAAGACCGGTCCCTTCGCGTGGAATGGCGCCCTGGCCTTCTGGCTGCCTGCGGTCGTGTTCGGCATCTGGTTCAACCTTATGATTGTCGCCATGCTCGGCGCGATCAAGCGCGACGCGCTGGGTGGCGAATAATGGCGGCGTCGCAAGCGGTTGCCTCGTCTCCGCGCGGCCATGTGCCGGGCGAGGAAGGCGTATGGGTGTTCATCGGCGGCGACCTCATCGTCTTTGCCGTCTTCTTCGTCACCTATGCGCTCGCCCGGCAGCAGGAACTGGCGCTATTCGAAAGTGCGCAGGCGCTGCTCGACCGGCGCCTTGGCCTGCTCAACACGCTGCTGCTGCTGACCAGCAGCCTGTTCGTCGCGCAGGCCGTCGCGGCGGTCCGCCGGGGCGACGACAGGGCGCGCCGGTTGCTGCTAGGCGCGATCCTGCTCGGCAGCGGCTTCGTCATCGTCAAGGCGTTCGAATATTCGGCCAAGATCGCGCAAGGCTTCACGCTCAACAGCAACAGTTTTTCGATTTATTATTATATGTTTACCGGCATCCATCTGGTGCATGTGCTGATCGGGCTAGGCGTGCTGTGCTTCACCTTGTCGCGCTTCGACCGGGCCGGCCGGAGGCAGGGGGGCGTCGCCCTGATCGAGGGAAGCGGCGCCTTCTGGCATCTGGTGGACCTGCTCTGGATCATCCTCTTCGCGCTCCTCTACCTGCTCTAGGAAAGCTGTTTCATGGCCATGATCTGGCGTAGCCGCATCACATGGGTCTGGGCGATGCTGATCGCCGCAACCTTTCTGTCATTCGAAACGATGGCGTTGGGCAATGCCTTTCTGCTTCGCTCCGTGATCCTCGTCATCGCCTTCACGAAAGTTCTGCTCGTCGGCCGCGAGTTCATGGAGTTGCGGCACGCGCCGCGCTGGCTGCTCTGGGGATTCCAGAGCTGGGCGATCCTGACCTGCCTGGTCCTGATCGCCCTGTTCCGCACCTGACGCGATCAGACCGGCACTTCCGTCCCGCCTGCCGCGGCTTCGTCAATGCCCATCTTGCGCGTGAGGTCAGCCATATCGAGATATTCGCGCCAACGCGAAATCAGCCCGGCGTCGTCAAACTCATAGATGGCGACCATCTGGTGCGGACAGGGCCGTCCCATGATGATGGCGGTATCCGACCGCTCCTGCATCACCATCCGGTCGTTGGAGAGGATGTTCACCTCATTGCACTTGTTGTTCGTGGCGAAGGCCATTTGCCGCTCGATCTCAGCGCGCAATGCCGTCTTGCCCTTCACCACGGGACCGCCGGGAACCCAGAGCTGCCATTCGGCGTCCTCCGCCATCATCGACAGGATCTTCTCGACATCGGGCCTGCTGGCATCGCTGCCGTCGCCCCAGGCATCGCAAAATTCCCCGACCTTCCGTTCCAGTTCCACGCTCATCATCCTCTCCTTTTTCTGATTTCATCCTGCCTTATTTTGCCGTTCATCCGGGGGACAAGGCCCGCGTGACGCTGATGAACGGCACGGTGCAGCTCTGACCGCCATCCACCGGATACAACATGCCGTTGACGTAGCGGGATTCGTCGGACGCGAGGAACAGCGCCATGGCGGCAATGTCTTCCGGCTCGCCAATAAATGGCGTGTTGAGCACCTCCAGAAACAGCCGATCCATCTCGGGCGTGGACCATTGCATCTTTGCCGGCGTCTGCGTTGGACCGGGTAAGATCGCATTGCTGCGGATGCTCCGCTTGCCATAGGTGGCGGCGATCGCCTGCACGAACCAGTTGAGCGCAGCTTTGGACGATCCATAGCTATAGGCTGTGATATCCCCGCCCATGGAACTGCCCGATGAGGTGGAGATGATCGACCCTGCGCCGCGCTCCAGCATGTGCGGAATGGCGAGCTTGCTCGCCAGAACGGCGCCCAATACATTCACTCTCAGATTGGCGAGGAAGATGTCGGGATCGAAGGCCAGGAAATCCATGTCGCGCATGGCGTGGTCCTGATTGACGTATAGCGCATTGTTGAACAGCACGTCGATGCGGCCGAAGTCGGCGATCGTCTGGCTGACCATCTTCTCCAGATCGGCCTGTTCGCCGACATCGACGGTCATCGCACGCGCCGATCCGCCGGCGTCGACAACGGCCTGCGCGGTCATCTCGGCGGCTTCGGCGCGAATGTCCGCGACGATCACCGTCGCGCCTTCCCGCGCGAACATCAGCGCGCTGGCGCGTCCGATGCCGCTCCCGCTGCCGGTGATGATGCAGATTTTGTCGGCAAGGCGGGTCATGTGGCGTCCTCTCCCTTATGATTCATTGGCTCTTTGGCGATCCCGCCGCTTCGATAAGCGCCCTTCGCGCTTCAAACCGTCTTCCGGATCGACAGGATCAGGATAAAGGCACGGCTGCGCTGAGGATCGGCCTCGACACGGGTCGCGACCCGCTGCACCAGACTGGCCAACAACGCGTCCCGGTCGCGGGACGCATCGACCCGCGTCAGGAAGTTGGGGCCGTTGGCCGCACCCATCATGGCTGCCCACAGCCGCCCCAGTTCGGCCGCATCGCCGGATAGCTGATAAGCATCCCAATAGGGATCAGGGGACGGGATCGCGGCGAGATGCTCCAGTTCCAGTTCGGGCACCAGGCCGGCATCGAAAGGCGCTTGTATCTGATCGGGCGAACGCCCCGCGGAGGGCGCCGTCATCCTTAGCGTCTCCTCGGCGTTGAGCAGGCCTTCGCCTTCCATGTCGACGATCGACTGCCAGAAATTTCCGGCCATCCATTCGAAGCCGTGGCTGTCGGGTCCCCTGCCCATGAACTGACAGATCAGGCGTCCTCCCGGCCGCAATTCGACAGCGCGCGCCTTCAGGAAGGCCAGCCAATCCTCCGCCAGCACGGCCTCGACGGCGGCACGCGCCTGCGCGGACCGACTGAAGATCGCCCAGCCATGATCCGCGACATCGACCGGATTGCGGCTCATCCAGTGCAGCGCGTTGGAGGACCAGCCCAGGTCGACGCTGCCGGGCGGCAATATCGCATCGAAATAGGATCGGCCGATCACGGATGGAAAGACGCCCTGTCGGCCATTCAGATAGCTGGCCGGATCCCGGTCCAGCAGGCCGAACAGCGAGGTGAAATCGTTCGAGGGCAGATCCGTATGCACGACCTGCACCGGCCGCTGCGCGTCGTGCGCGCGAACCAGATCGATAGCTGTCGCCATCGGCGCCATCGAATTGCGTCCTTGCGACGCGCCATAATCGACAATGGTGACGGGACCGACAGAACCGTCCCCAATGGCCCGCGCCGCTGCCTCCAGCAGGGGAAGCGCGGATTGCAGATTGGCCTGTTGCAGACCCGAATGGCGGTTGTAGAGCCCGTCCCCCGCCATGGCCGCGACAGCGGCGGGATCAGCCATAAAATGTCTCCGCGATGCGCTGCGTGTAGATCGCGCTTTTTTCGGGCGACAGGCCATAATGAGGGATCACCGGCGTAATCGCGTCGGCCAGGGCGGCGCGCCGGGCAACCCGGCTGCGCACCTCATCAACCGTTCCAACCACGGCGATGCTCTCCACCATTTCGTCGGAGCAGGCCGCCGCCATACCCGCCATGTCGCCCTGCGCGAAGGCGGCCTGGATCGCCGATGCCTCGCGGCCGAAACCGATTTCCTCGAAATAGCGCAGATATTGGGGTGACTGGCTGTAATAGGCCACGGTCCCCCGACAATCTTCGATCGCTTCGCGCCTGTCATCCGAAATCGCCGTGAATATCGAGATGTTGAGCGAGAAGTCCTTGCGCGCCCGCCTGGCCCGATCCAGCCCGGCCTTGATTTGAGCGGCCACTTCCCGCTCGATCCAGGCATCGTTCCACAGTGGGTGCCCGAGCAGCCCGTCGGCGATTTCCGCCGCCTGTGCGCAGGCCTTCTGAAACACCGCCGGCAGAACGATGGGAATGTCGCCGCGCACCGGCTTGTGCAGCAGGCGGAAGTGCGAAAGGTCGAGACGATGATAGTCGCCCGCCAGTTCGGTGAGTTCGCCCGTATGCCCGCGTGCGACGATGGCGCGGATCATGCCCACGATCTCACGCATATGGGCGAGCGGCTTGCCATAGGCGCTGCCGAACGATCCCTCGATCTGGCTCTGCGCGCTGGATCCCAGTCCCAGCACCACCCGGCCGTTGCTGATGAGGTCCAGGTCGATGGCGCTGCAGGCGGTTTCCAGCGGACTGCGCACGAACGCCAGCGCGATGCCGGTCCCCAGCTTGATGCGCTGCGTAGCCGGGGCGACGGTAGCCAGCGTCGTAAAGGGCGCGCCGAACATCTGGGGCGCCCACACGCCTTCCACGCCCGCCGCTTCGTAGCTCTGTGCCAGCGCCGACAGATCGGCGCCCGGCATCGGGACGATCTGCGCCCAGACAGCCTTGCGATCGGTCATCCCCATCCCCCTTTAAAAGCCGCTTGTGTCGAAATAGTCACGCCAGGCGACGATATGGGACCCATCCATTTCCAGCGCACCCATCAGCCGCAGCGAGAGCATTTCCTGCCCATCCGGTCCGTAGAAAATATCGCTGCGCTCGGTCAGGACCACGTTGCCAGCGGCCGCCGCATGATGGACCACGACCTCGCAGCGTTCGAAAGGAATCCGGCCCAAAAAGCCCGCGACGAACTGCCTCGCCTGATCGATCCCGACAGTCGTCGCCACGCCGACATTTTCCCAACGCGTATCCGCCGTAAACCGGCGCTCCATGGCGGACAGCATGTCGTCGCGCGAGCCGCTGCTTTCCCGAAAAAACGCCAATGCTTCGTCCAGTGGACCGGGCATGTTACCCCCTGCTCCTGTGTTGCGCGGGCATCATGGCGCGAGGCGGCCCCCTTCTGCCCTGCCGAAAGATAGCCATTGGATTTTGATGGAGGCTTCGGCACGCCATCGGGCGGAAAGGTCATGCTGAGAATAGTATGTCCTCCCCATAACAGTGAATCGAGCGGCCAAATATCGGACGTCGCCTATACTTCCCGGCAAAGCTGAGAGGAGTTTTCACTGATGAGCGCCGTTGACGAATTGATCGCCCTTGCCCGGTCGCCCGATCCGTTCCGTAACGCCCCGGACAATCTGGCCGACCTGCAACTGGAAGCGGCGCGCGAGCGCTTCGCTGAGCGCCGCCAGCAGATCAGGGTGCTCGACAAGCGGGCGAAGGAAGCTGGCATCGGCAGGATCGACAGCCTGGCCGATCTCGTCCCGCTCCTGTTCGCCCACACCAATTATAAGAGCTATCCCGAAGCGTTCGTCGACAATGGCCAGTGGAAGCATATGAACATGTGGCTCGGTACGCTGAGCAGCCATGCCACCGACAATATCGACGTTGCGGACGTGCGCGACATCGACGAATGGCTGGATCGCGCCAGGGCGGCGGGCCACCATGTCTTCGCGTCGAGCGGGACGTCGGGCAAATCCTCTTTCCTAAATCAGTCGACGCAGGACCGCGACCTGTCGCTCGCCGCCTGTCTGGCCGCGGCCGACCTGTCGACACCGGCCTATGCCCCCGATCATGGCCGCTCGGTCTTCACCATGATGCCGCCGCGCGGCACCCATAAGATGATCGAATTCTGCAACGTCCATTTCCCGCGCTGGGCCGCGCCCGGCGAATTTCATCGCCTGAGCGACTGTCCGATGCGCGCCTTCGACGCCATGCGCCCCGCGCAGCTGCGCCGCCTGCTGGCGGCCGGCAAGGTCGGTCCCGGTGAGATCGCCGCCTACGAGGCGGAGATCGAGGCCCGTCAGCAGGCGCGCGCCGGCGAGTTCGACGCCTGGATGGACCTGCTTGTCAGCCGCCGGGATCGCCCGCTCTATATCGGCGTCATGTATGGCGTCGCCTGGCAGATCGTGCAGGCTCTGCGCGCACGCGGGATCGAGGATGGCGATTTCCATCCCGACACGCTGATGAGCTTTGGCGGAGGCACCAAGGGGGCAGCGGTCCCAGCCGACTATAAGGAACAGATTATGGGCTTTTTCGGCGTCACGCCGGACCGCATCACCAGTTCCTATGCCATGGTCGAAATGAGCGGCTTCTGCGCCAAGATCCAGCCGACCGAATCCTATGCAGTGCCGCCATGGATCATCCCCCTCATCCTCGACAAGCCTGGCGAAACGCTGCTGGGCACGACCAAGGATACGGGCCGGGTGGAAGGCCGCATGGCGTTCTTCGACATATTGGCGGACGGCCGGTGGGGCGGCATCATTTCCGGCGACAAGGTGCAGGTGGAATTCGGCTCCGGCCTGGAAGGCGTGAAGACGCCGGTTGTCCATGCCATCGCCCGCTACGCCGATCTGGAGGCGGGCGAGGACAAGCTTAGTTGCGCCGGATCGATCGATTCCTACGTGCGCGGATCGATCACCGCGCCCCAGCCGGTCGCGGCCTGAACGACAGGAGGCAGACATGCTGCATGAAATCATCGCTGATAATGATCGGCTGCTCGTTCCCCATGTGATAAAGGGTGTGGTTCAACTCGACGCCGCCGTGGAGCATCGTTCGCGGGCCAGCGGCTCGACGGTCATGACCCCGTCGATCGATCTGGACTCGCTGATCTGGCAACGCAGCCAGCCCGGTCCCGCCTTCGACACGCAGCTTGCGGAGATCGTGGATTTCCTCGTCGAGGTCGGCAAGGCGCTCGATTTCGACCGGAATATCCATCTTCAGGAGGCCGCGGCCTATAATCTGCGCTGTAACAGCCTGGGCGCGCGCATTCTCGAGAATTGCTACCGCGACATCGCCTGGTTCTTCACCCGCGACGCGGTCGAGGCGGAGGCCGAACAGTCGCTGGGATCGCTTGACCTGCTGGATGGATGGGCGCGACGCGACATTCAGGGCACGGCCTTCGACATCCGCGCCTTCCCGCCGCGTATGGTGCATATTCTGGCCGGCAACGCCCCGATCGTGCCGCCGGTCACGATCGTCCGAGGGGCAATCAGCAAGGGCGTCCACCTGCTGAAAATGCCGTCCAACGACATGTTCACGGCGACCGCCCTGCTGCGGACGATGGCGGATGTCGGCCCCAACCATCCGGTGACGCGGTCCTTTTCCGCCGCTTACTGGCGCGGCGGCGATGCCAGCATCGAAAATCACATCCTGCGCTCGCAATATTTCGACAAGCTCGCCGTCTGGGGCGGCGAGGCGGCGGTGCGCCATGCCATGCAATATGCCGCGCCGGGCTTCGAGATCATGTCCTTCGATCCGAAGGTGTCCATCTCGCTGATCGGTCGCGAAGCCTTTGACGGCGTCCCCCTCGCGACCGTCGCCGAAAGAAGCGCGGCCGACATCATCGCCTTCAACCAGGATGCGTGCAGTTGCGCCCGCTTCCAGTTCATCGAGGGATCGGACGATCAGGTCGACCGCTATTGCGAAGCGCTGGTGGAGGCGATGGGCCAGGACATCCGCTATGGCGCGGGGTCCGACGGCCCGCTGCCGCCCGCCATGCTGATCAAGGAACTGAACATGCTGGGCAATCTGGAGCCCATCTATCGCCTGTTCGGGCGGCCCGACGGCCGGGGCATGGTCATCCGCTCCAGCGAACCGGTGTCGTTCAATCCGGGCGGCAAGCTCGTCAATGTCGTCACCGTCGATCGGCTTGCGGACGCGATCCAGCATGTCACCGTCGCGACCCAGTCGGTCGGCGTCTATCCCCCCTCCCGCATTGCCGAGGTGCGCGACGGGCTTGCCTCGGCGGGCGCCCAGCGCATCGTCGGCCTCGGCAACATCAACACCGGAAAATTCGGCGGCCTGCCGCACGATGGGGGATGGCCCGTGCACAAGATGATGCACTGGGTCGTCACGGAAGCAGCGAAAGATTGAACCAGATCATGACACAGACGACTATTCAGGCGCTGTCGCTCGACAGCTATCGCCTGCTCGGCCGCTCGGGCCTGCGCGTTTCTCCGCTGGCGCTCGGAACCATGACCTTTGGCGAGGAATGGGGCGCTGACGAGCAGGAATCCCGCCGTATCTTCGACAGCTATGTCGACCAGGGCGGCAACTTCATCGACACGGCTGGCTATTATGCCGACGGCGCGTCGGAGATATTGACGGGCAAGTTCGCGGAGGCGAAGCGCGAACGGCTGGTTCTTTCCACCAAATATTCGCTGACCCGCTCAGTCGGCGATCCCAATGCCGCTGGTAACAGCCGCCGAAACATGGTGCAGACGGTGGAAACGAGCCTCAAGCGGCTGAAGACGGATCGGATCGACCTGTTCTTCCTGCATGTCTGGGACGATATGACGCCTGCGGACGAGATTTTGCGCGCGTTCGACGACTTGGTGAGGCAGGGCAAAATCCTCTATCTTGGCCTGTCGGACACTCCCGCCTGGCAGATGGCCCGGTTGCAGACCATGGCGGAATTGCGGGGCTGGAGCCAGTTGGTGGCTTTGCAATCCGAATATAATCTGGTGGAGCGCACGGCCGAGCGTGACCTTATCCCCGCCGCCAAGGCGCTGGGTATCGGCGTCATGCCCTGGTCGCCGCTGGCGAGCGGCATGTTGTCGGGCAAATATGCGACGGGCGGCAGCGCGCATGTGGGCGAAACGGGCGGTCGCGGCTTCCTGCTCGAAGCGGGGGGCCGCGTCGATGCGCGCGTTGTGACCATCGCGGACGCGGTTAAGGCCGTCGCCGACGAGATGGGCGTCACCTCGGCGCAAGTGGCGATCGCCTGGACCCTGGCCAATCCAGCGGTCATATCGCCGCTGGTAGGCGCGCGGACGATGCGGCAATATACGGACAATGTCGCGGCGCTTGGCGTCACGCTGGAGCCCGCGCAACTGGAACGGCTGGATGCGGTGAGCCGCACGCCGCTCGGCTTTCCGCATGATTTCCTTGCCTCACCCTTCATCCGCCATGGACTGACGGGCGGAACGAGTATCCGGCTGCGCGCCTGATCAGGCGGCGCGGATCAGCCTTCCGGGACGCGCGCCGGTGTCGGCGCCGTCCCGCCGGGTGATGACCCCGCTGACCATCGTGGCGCGATAGCCGGTGGCGGGCTGCGCCAGGCGACGCCCGCCGCCGGGCAGGTCATGCACGATATGGGGGGCATGCAGGCGCAGCGCACCATGATCGATCAGGTTGATGTCGGCCTTCAGCCCCGGTTTCAGCCGCCCCCGATCGCGCAGTCCCAGGAAGTCGGCATTGTCGGCGCTCAGCGCCTTCACCGCGGCCGGGATCGTCAGCTGCTCGCCGGCGCGATCGCGGGTCCAGTAGGCCAGCATCGTCGTCGGATAGCTTGCATCGCAAATGATGCCATAATGCGCGCCCCCGTCACCCAGTCCCACGATGCTGTAGGGATCGCGCATCATGGCAAGGGCGGGATCGAGCGACTTTTCCGCATAGTTGGAAAAGGGCATCAGGATCAGCGCATGCCCGTCCTGCTCCAGCATCAGGTCATAGACCAGCTCGACCGGACTGACACCGCGCTGTGTGGCCAGCGCGGCGATGCTCTGCTCGGGCGACGGCTCATAGTCCGGCTCGGCACCGAGAGGATAGATATTGTCCCATGTGCGCAGCAAGCGGTGCAGCGGCGTCGGCGTCTCGTCCGGCTCCTCCGCGATCAGTCGCGCGCGGAAAGCGGGATCGCGCATGATGGCGACCTTTCCCGCCAACTGCCTGTCGGCGATCGCGCGATAGCTCGCACAATGGCTGAACGCGTTGGCCGATGTCGACAGGCCGCACATCGCGCCCATAGGCCGGGGGAAAACCTGCGCCAGCACCGCCGCCGCACCGCTGCGATTATGTTCGGCCAGCGCATCCATGGTCCGCCGCCAGCCCTGCGGATCGGTCGACCATTGGGCCAGCGAATAGGTCAGCGGACGCCCCGAGGCGCTGGTCATGCGCTTCATCAGGTCAAGATCGCTGGCCCAGTCGGCGGTATCGAGATTGGGGATCATCTGCAGCACGCCGCGCCCGGCATCCCCGACCGATCGGGCGATCGCCACCAGTTCGTCGCTGTCCGCCTGGAAGGAGGGGATGAAGGCGCCGTCGCCGCGCCGATGCACCAGCGATCGTGATGTGGCGAAGCCGAGCGCGCCGGCCGCCATCCCTTCCGCCACTAGATCCGCCATCCGCGCGACATCTGCCGCGGTCGCCGGCTCGCGGTCCAGCCCGCGCTGGCCCATTGCATAGACGCGCAGAGGCGAATGGGGAATATAGGCGCCGACATCGGCGTCCCAAGCGCGCGCTTCCAAGGATTTCAGATAGTCCGGGAAGCTTTCCCAGTTCCAGGGCAGCCCCTTGGCCATCACCGCTTCAGGAATGTCCTCCACCCCTTCCATGACATTGACCAGCGCCTCGCGGTCCTCCGGCCGACACGGGGCGAAGCCGACCCCGCAATTGCCGATGACGACAGTGGTGACGCCATGGTCGGCGGACGGCACCAGACTGTCAGACCAGGTGACCTGCCCGTCATAATGGGTATGGACATCGACGAAGCCGGGCGTGACGAGCAGGTCGCGGGCGTCGATCTCCTCGCGACCCCGTACGACATCGGCACCGATCGCCGCGATCCGGCCATCCACGATGGCGATATCCGCCTCGAACGGATCGCCGCCGCATCCGTCGACGATCGTTCCGCCCCGGATCACCAGATCAGCTTCCACCATGTCCTTGGCTCCCCTTCAGCCTGCGAGCGCGGCCAGCATCTCGCCCGATGCCTGTTCTTCGGTCACCCATTTCAGCATGCGGCGCACCGGCTCGATCGCGTCCTGCCGTTCCATATTATGCTGCATCGTCGCCGCACCGCCCAGCGACACGATCCGCTGCGCGCCTTGGAAGGCGAGGCGGTCGCGCAGCTCGTCCTTGAGGCTTTCGGGAAAGATGCCAATCGTCTGGGTATAGGCGTTGACCGCGCTGACGGCCGTTTCCCGGCTGTCGATCGGCACGATATTGCCCACCCGGCAGGCGAGCGTGCGGGAGAAATCGACCGGATATTCTTCCTGGCTGACGATGACCGCGCCTTCGTTGGTGCGGCCGCCGAAGATGCGATAGTCCTCGTCATTGAGGCGGATGCCGTCGATCTCGGCCTTGAGCGCGCCGTCGAAAGCCTTGTGCGGCGTGCTCAGATGATCGGGCAGGCGCTGGAGCGCGTCGAAGGTCATCTGCCCCAATCGGTTGGCCCGCTCCAGCCCGACGTCGTCCGTGCCGCATTCGACATAGATGACGCGCGCGGACACGCAGCCTTCCTGATTCTGCGCGCCGATGTCGAGCGCCAGACGGCGCGCCACCTGCCCCAGCGTCGCGTCATCGGCGAAGGCCTCGCGACCGATGATCGTTCCCGACAGCTTGGGATCCTGAGTAATAAGGTCGATCCCTGGTTGCAGATAGCGGGTGATATGCTTGACCGAATCGAACCCGCCCCAAGCGACGATCTTTTCGACCCCGCGCGGATCGTAGATCGCCGATTCCACCTGATCGTCGCCGCCCTTCCAATAGGCGACGGAGACATGTTTCGACAGCGGATGGTCGGGGTCCATCTCGAGCATGGTTCGCACCAACGCGGCGGCCGTCAGCGGATCGTTGGACGGCAGCTTGATGATCGCGTCGGACCGGGTCAGCGCATTGCGGATCACAGTCAGGATCGACACGATCGGCGCATTGCCGGCAATGACGTGCACGGTCCGCGCACCGAAGGCGCGCGTGCGGGCGGTGAGACCCGGAAATCTGCCAGCCCCCTGATCCACCCAGCCTTCCAGATAGTCGATGCCGCAGGAGCGTTCCATCATCCGCCGCATTTCGGTGCGATCGAAGGCCGCGCCGATATACTGGAAATGGACGCGCAATATACTCTCGGACAGGCCGGAGGTCTGACAGGACAGGCGAAATGCCTCCTGCAAATGCCGGTTCTGGCCGAAATCGAGCCGCTGCCCCAGGGCGACGAGGAAATCGAGTATCTCGTCAAAGCTCAGCGCATAGAGGTCGGCCATGGCCGAAGGGGTGCGCAGCGGCAGGCGCGCCACATGTTTGGCAATGTCAGGCGCCGAGAAACTAACGCCGCCTCGGCGGCCGCCATAGTCGACCTCGGCATCATCGATAATCTGGCCCCGGATGATCAGGGGCACGCGGAATGGATCGGTCATGGCTCTACTCACATCGACAGTTCGGCAAGAAATTCGAGGGCGCGGTCATGCGCTTCGGGGGCACCGGCGCACACGATGCGGTCGTCGCCGCCTTCCTGCTCGCTGTAGCGGCGCACCGGCGGAATGACGTACGGCCCGGCGCGGCCGCAGGCGCAGGGCTTTTCCCAGCCGGCCAGCGTGATCTCGTCCCCCGTCACCAGCCCAGCCCAATAGGTGTTGGGCATCAGGTCGAACGAGGCATAGCGGCCGGTCAGGCCATCCTTGCGCGGCAGGGGCTTTCCGGTCGCCGGATCGAGCAGGAACGGGATCTGGATGGGTGGGACGTGATAATGGCCATGCTCGCACATCATCGACAGACCCATCTGCTCTGATGTGGCGTACATTTCATAGATGGTGTCGAAACCCAGAAATTCGATCACGCGCTCGCGCCAGTCGTCGGGCAGTTCCTTGCCCTTCTTGCCGCCGCCGGTCAGCAACACGCTGCCCTTGCCGAAGACGTTCTTGAGACCGCGTTTCAGCCCCTCCTCCGCCCAGTCGTAGAGGATGGCCCACATCGCCGTCACATAGACGTCGCGTCCACCGAAGCGCCGCTGCGCCTCGCTGAAGAAATGCTTGAGGTCGTCGGGCCGGCGGCGCTCCAGTTCCAGCAGCGCCTCCCGCCGTTCCAGCAGGACCGGCGGAATGTCGATCATGCCGGCCTCGCCCCGCGCCTCCGCCGCGCGCAGGCGGCCGCCCAGCGAGGCGATGTCTGCACTGAACCGGGCGTCGGGATAGAGGAACAGGGTATTTTCCTCACCCTTGGCATAGAGATCGACCTGGATGCCGTTGCCGCGCTGCATCGCGGCAGCGCCGTAGCGATAGCCCGGAATGATGATCGGCATCCCGTCCTTCACGATGTCCGGACCCCGGTCCGGCCACCAGTCGCGGATGATGACCCCCGAATGGACGATGGTTTCACGCCACTGTTTCTTGGTGCGAGGGACGAAGCTCAGCTTGCCGGTGGTGCCGGACGTATGCTGGACGGTCAGGTCGGTTTCCGCGTCGAGCAGGTCGATCCAGTCGTCGATCGTCTCGATACCGCTGGCATCGACGTGGGAAATGTCGCTGGTCGTCAGGCCCGCGAGCCATTTGGTCAGCTTGTCGAAACGGCTCCGTTCCAGATAGCTGATCGGATAGGATTTGTAGACGGTGTGCGGAAACAGAAGCGGCGCCAAATCGTCGATCGTTTCGATCGCGTCGATGCCCTGCTCGCGCGCCAGCTTGTCCAGCACGGACAGGCCGGGCCGCAATTCGGCAAAGCGCTTGCGAGCGCCGTCCAGATGCAGCCGGTCGATCTCCTCGCAACTGAGCGTGAAGGCTTGCGCATAGGGCGCATCGTGGAAACTGGTGGGATCGGCGATCAGTCGATCGAGATAGCTGCTCATAAGAAAATCCGTCCTTCTTGATGGGACGGATTGTGGCGGGGGCGAGGCGTTCCCCGCAATGCCGATGCCTACAGCCGGAACGCCCAAACATCGTCAGGCGGACATGAAGCGCGATGCTTCACATCATATCGGATCGGCGATCCAACGCAGAACTGGTTCAGCGCAATGCGCCACGCTCTTCGCGAAATTCGCGGGGGGTCATGCCGGTCGCCTTCCGGAACGCCGCCGAGAAAGCGGCAGCGCTCTGGAAGCCGCATTTGCCGGCGATTACCTTGATCATCGCCTCGTCGCGGACAAGCAGGTCTTGCGCACGCGCGATCCGGCGGCTGGCGATATAGTCGGTCAAAGTGATGCCAGTGGTGGCCCGGAAAGTCCGGATCAAGTGACGCGGGCTGGTGCGGATTTCGGCGGCCAGATCGGCCACCGAAAGCATTTCGGCCAGATCGGCCTCTATTTTATCCTTGATGCGACGCAAGCGCCAGCCGGGCATCTGCCCATGTGCGCTGCGGTCATCATATTGGGCTTGGCGAAAATGCCGGCACAGTTCGACGACGAGCATCAACGCCATGCTTTCGAGCAATATATCCTGTCCAAAGCCCGGATTGCGCAATTCCTCCACCAGCCGGGCAAGGCCCTGACGCACCCGACCGATCTGAACATCCTGACATGCCGCCAGATCGGCGACGCTGTCATCCTCGAATAATTGCATCGCCCGGTCGTTTTCAAATGTCAGGCACAGCAGGCTGTGCTCGCCCGGTTCACTCAGGGTCGCAAATGCGCCACCCTTGGGCAGAAAGACGACATCGCCTGGCGGGTCTGCCAGTTCGCGTTCGCTGTTGAAGAAACGAGCAGTGGGGCAGCGCGGGCCGATGGAAAAATCCAGATAGTAGGAATCAGGTTGAAAAACCGATCGGCTGCTCTGGGTCCATCCGAAGTGACGGATATCGGCGAAAATGCCATTCGTGTGGAACCGCCGTTCCACATGGAAATGCGACGCAGTGTGCGGGGCACAAAGCGGCAGACCAAGATCGGCTTCATGTCGCATCCTCAACCTCCTCGCCATCGATCAAATATTGGCTCGATCCTAAAGCGCAGGATCATTATTTCCCTGTAGATCGCGAATGGCAAGTCAGTGCCGATCATGATCGTGCACGTCCGAGACTACCCATCGGCTCGCCAATGCAAACAGACCGGCGGCCAGTATGAAGAAGCAGGATCCCAGGCTGAGCGACAGGCGCAGCCCCTGCGCGCTTGCCGCCTCACAGGCCGCGACTGCCCGCTTGGCACACTCGGCAAGGCTGATGCCTGCCGACACCCGCGCGCTTTCCCCCAATATGTCGCTGGCAAGACCGATCAGCGGCGGACCCAATCCATAGCCTAATATGGAACTTGTGGCGATAATCACGGCGGAGGCCATGGCGCGCATATGCGGGGGCGCCACGTCCTGTCCGTGCGCATACATGGCAGGCATATAGAAATGCTGCCCCATGGATCCGAGCACCATCAACGCCACCGCAAGGCCAACCGTCGGAATCTGAAACGCGAAGGCATATAGCGCCCCACACCAGAGCAATCCGAAGGAAGGCAACCAGGCCTTGATTCGCGGGTAGCGACGCGCGCCCAGATCCATCATCGGGCCGCCCAGCAGCGTGAAGACGATGCCGACGCCACCGATCACCAACCCCATCAGTGCCGAAGCATTGGCCAGGGACAGACCATGTCCGCGCATGAGGAAGGATACCATATATTGTTGATTGGCATAGCTGCCGATCCCGGCGACGCCCCCCGCGACGGCCACCAGGGCGAAGCTGCGCCGGGCCAGCAGCTGGCGGCCGGTGTCGATGAAAGACGCAGTATGGTGCGGTCGGGGCTCGCTCCGCAGCGGTTCCGGTACGGTGGCGCGGAACAGTAGAGCCATGACGATGCCTGCCATCCCGCAGATGAGGAAAGCCGTGCGCCACTCATAAGCGGCGATCAGAGCGCCCCCGCCCACCGCTGCGACGATGGCGCCGAAGGGACCAGCGACCGCGAAGATGGCGATGGCGGTCGTTCGACGTTGCGCGGGGAATGCATCGGAGATCAAAGAATGCGAGGCCGGCGTGCATCCCGCTTCGCCAATGCTGACGGCGGCGCGCCCGACGAGCATCTGGACGAAATTGGCCGCAATTCCGCAAAAGGCCGTCATTGCACTCCACAATGTCAGCGAAATGGCGATGATCCCGACACGGCGGCCGCGGTCAGCCGCGCGCGCGATCGGGAAACTGAAGACCGTGTAGAGTATGGCGAAGGCGGGTCCGCCAATCAGGCCAAGCTGAAAATCGCTGAGATGGAGATCGACCTTGATCATTTCCTGGGCGACCGAGAAGAGCAGTCGATCAATATAATTGAGGCAATTGAGTAGAAACAGCGCCACAATTGTCCACGATAACAGTGATCGCCTGCCGGCGGAAAGCGATGCGTTTTCCGCTATCGGTTGCGGACCTGCATCCACTATTGACGGATTGCGCATCACTCATCCTATTTCATCTTTATCGACTGTAATGAAGGTTATGCCAACACCGCACCCTATGCCTCCGCCACGACTATCGCCGGGACGACAGATGTCGCGCCGGAGACATATTCCTTCCTATATGGCTCCCCGTCGATTCCCCGGATATTGCGCAACAAACACAGGCAAAGGGGGGGATTTACGATGATCGCAGTCCGCGCGCCCGCCATGTCGATCTGCGGGCCGCCGCTTGGCAAAGTCGCGCCACGCAGGACCGCATCATGATCCAGTCGATCGGCATCTTACAGGCAGCGACGCCGTTTCCCGCCATATCGCTTCCCGCAATATTCGCCCAGATCGCGCATATCCTTCGCCGCTGCCGCAGCCTGGTGTTGCTCGCAGGGAAATTCCTTTTCACGCGCCTCGACGCGCTCGCACAATTCTTCGATATCGCATCGTGAAAGAATGTTCTTTTCACGCAAATAGCAGACCAGGCTTTGCAATATGATCAAAGCCTTGTCGCCACTGTCCACCGATTGACTGATATCCATTTTTCGACCCTGGACCTTGAAATACGGCATAACTGCTCGTTTCTTGACCGGGCAGTTATGCAGCAGATCAGCGATGGAACTCCTGACGAAAGATAGGATCGTTCACACAGGCCGGATCGGATCCATGAGTGAAGTGGACGAAGCCACATCACCCATGCCCCTATGTCAGAAGCGATAGGAAACCGTTGCGCCCCATGTGCGCGGCGCTGCGGTAAAGCCGATCGCGGTGCCGAAGGTGCCATAACCGTTGAATATGGCGTTATAATATTTTGCCTGCGTCAGGTTGCGCCCCCAAAGGGTGAACTCCATTCCGCCGTCGAGCTTGAAATTCAGGCTTCCGTTCAGCACGCCATAGGCCTTGAGCCGACTGAAGCTGTTCTGCGTATCGATGAAGCTGATAGCCGCCGCACGCTCCGCCGCATCGTTCACACCATCGTTGAGCGCCGGTGTCGTCAAATCCGCAGTGGCATAGTCCTGGTAAACGGCAGAAGTGTAGGCATAGTCGGCATGCAGCGCAATTTCGCCGCCTTTGACCGGGAAACGCTGCGTCGCGCCGATGTTCCAGGTCCAGCGCGGCGCGCGCGGAACGACCTCACCGCTACGATCTACCGTACCGCCCAGGCCCGCCGCAGTGAATGATCCCGCAGCATATTTCGCCTTAAGCCAGGACAAGGCGCCGCTCAATTCCAAGCCCTGCCACGGAATGAGCGTACCTTCAAATTCAAGGCCATAGGCCTTCACATCGCCTGCATTCTGAACGAACTGGGTCAGATTAGCGCCAACCAGGGCATTGACGACATTCTGGGCGCCGTTGCGCCAAATGTAGAATCCAGCAAAATTAGTTCGCAGATGCCGATCGAAAAAGTCGCCCTTGAAGCCGATCTCGGCATCCTTCACCTTTTCCGGCGCAAAGGAACTCGCATCGGGCGGGGTCGGACGCGAATTGAGACCGCCGGCCAGTGCGGCGCCACCCGTCTTTGCATAGATGAGCTTGCCGTCTCCCAGTTCGTAGTCGATGCTGGCAAGCCAGGCGGGATAATCAAATTTGGCCGTCACAGGATCCGTGCAATCCGAACCGGGGGCGACCAGATTTGCATTAGCACCCACGGCGCATAGCCCCGTAGCGGGCAACGTGATCAGTCGGCCGTTGGAGAGGAACGAACCGGAAAAGCCCGGAATTCCTCCGATATAGCCCATGCGGTTGATCGAACGCTTGTCCCAGGTATAGCGGAATCCGCCGGTCACGCGCAGCCGTTCGGTCAGGCTGTAGTTGACTTGGGCGAACAAGGCTTTCGATTCCGACTTGTATGTGGCCAGGTTGGTATTGGCCGGGGCCAGGTTGAAACCGAAGTCGGTATCCTGGAAGACGAGCGACTGGGACTGCTCATCGCCCGTTTCCTTGAAATAGAAACCGCCGAAAATGAACTCCAGCTTCCCCAGGTTACCGGAGAATTGCAGTTCCTCGCTACGCTGCTTTTGCGAATAGTCGCTCGCATAAGATGCGATCTTGGCGGGCGTGCCGTCAAGATCGGTACCATCCCCGGTATCCGCCTCGCGATAGGCCGTTATCGATTTGATCTTAACGTCGCCCAGATCATATTCGATGGTCGCACGGACACCCCACGTCTTGTTATAATTATATGGCGTATCGATGTTGGCGTTGCCCGTGTCGGGATCATTATATGTTCTGTAAAAGCGGCTCTTGCTCTGAAGGAAGCTGGCGATGTCGAATTGACCGGAATATAGTGCGAGCGCCGGTCCGGTCGGGTTGATACCGCGCAGAGCGACGTTATTGTATGTATCCTTGATATTGGCATAGTCGGCCGACAGGGACACAGTCATCGGGATCGCGGACGGCTCCCAGTTCAGCGTGGCACGGCCCGCGATATCGTGATCGATACGGGCCGCATCGACCCCTCTTATCGGATTGTCGCCAAAACCCTTGCCCCTCTCGCCATAGCGGCCAGCCAGGCGCAAGGACAATTCATCGCCCGAAATCGGCAAGGTCAGCGCGGATTCGATGGACCAGCTTTCATAGTTACCGATACGTCCGGTTACATAGCCGCCGAAATTTCCGTCCGGCTGCACAGTTGTCATGTTGAGGGCGCCACCCGTCGTGTTGCGTCCGAACAAGGTTCCTTGGGTTCCGCGCAAGACCTCGACCGAAGCCAGATCGAGAAGTCCGAGATTCCCGGCGATAGGTCGCCCATAATAGACGCCATCGACATAGATGCCGACCGCAGGATCGGAAAATGAGTTAGGGCTGTTCTGCGCATTGCCACGGATGGCGAGATATATGAGCGATGCGTTGCCGGTGCCACCGGATTGCACCGACAAACCCGGCGCCGCCCGGCCCACATCCGCCACTTCGACAATCTGCCGTTCAAGCAGCGCAGTCGGATCGAGCGCCGTGACGGCAACGGGAACCGTCTGAAGATTTTCCGACGTGCGGCGAGCCGTCACGATGATGTCGCGCACGCCGCTATTGTCATCACCGCTCGCACTTTGCTCGACCGCTTCTGCCGCGTGGCTTACGCCTGCACCACCGACACCCAATACCGTGCCGGCCATCAGGATTGCGCGGAATATTTTAACCATTTCATCCCCTCCACTATTAATATTATTCAATAACGGAATTTAATTACCATATTTATTTTTATTTTTATGCATTTATATTAATGGCACTAAGAGAAGAAATATTATATACTTATATTATATCACCGATCTAAGGCCGCGAATATGATCTTGAAAACTAGATCAGTGCGATATTGGGCAGTATATCAAGTACTTTACTGTTTCGCCGTCGCCGGTTATTCCACCCTCCGAATTTTATCGTTTCATACGCAGAAGACACATACCGTCGGATAGGTATCCTGACCCAGAGGCCCACGCACTTACCCCCGTAGCAAGGGCTCCATGGGCACCAGAACAAGATGATCGGCAGGCGCATCGGGACCTGCGATCACCAGGCATTGTCGCAGCATCCGCCGGTGAAAGAAGCGCGTCAGGGCGGCATGGTCGGCAGGCGTGCTCTTTTCGATGAAGCGCATCAATGCGGCCTCACCCGCGGCGGCATCGGCATAGGCCGTACCCAGCAGCGCCTCGACGTCCTTGCCATCCTCTTCCCGCAGCCAATCGCGATAGCGCAGCTGGTTCCGCAGATAGTGAGGGATCGAGGCAAGGATATTACGTTGCCAGCCCTGTAGCGATCCGCTTTCCGGCAGACGTTCGATCTCCGCCTGCAATTTATGAAGTGCCAGATCATTCTGGTCGACGGCGGCGGGCGGCGGAAGCGCAATGTCGTCGAGCGCCACGCCCAATATCTCGGCCAACGCCTCCATACATCGCCGTCCGATCATCGACACCTGTACCGCTGCCTCGACCCAATCGCCGCCGCGCCCCTTTTCGTGCATCCCGAACAGGGGACCGTAAATGGCTTCGGCGAGGAAGGACACGGTGTGATAGGCGATCGCGTCAAAATCGAGCGGTACGCCGATCGCCGTTTCATAGTGACGGAATAGAGCGGCGACGTCGCCCATATTCTCGATCGGGTGGCGCCCCCGGAAGCACGCGAGATCGCGCATGGGATCGCCTAGATGACCGATTTCCACATCCAATATGCCGGTAACCTGAGTACCGTCCGAAAGGAACTGGCCGCAATCGCCCGTGACGAAGGAGATGGATTCCCGATGTCGGGGATAGTTTCGATGCAGCCATCGCGCGCAAAATTCCAGCAGCGGATCTGTGATGCCCTGCTCGACCGTCATGGCATGAAAGCGTTCGAAATTATGCAGGGCGATCTCGCGCGCACCCTGCGGCAAATGGGCTCCGCCTTCGATGAAAGCCTGACTTGGCAGGCTGTGGATGTCAGCCAATACCTCCATATAGCGTAGCGATGCGGCCCACCGATCCTCGGTCATCACCGACGCGCTTTCGATCGCCTCCTGGACCAGGCCGGGATCCCGGCCGCCTTCTATCCATTCCATCACGATGGTGTTGGGTTGGTCGCACATGCCCAATATGGCTGGAATGGGAATGCCATTTTCATGCAGTGCGCGCTGCATGCGCATTTCATACGCAAGCGGATAGGGATGGGTCGGCCAGGTGCGGTCGCCCTTGAGCAGAAAGTCGCGCTTCACACCATTTTGCTGCGCGCTAGCGCGCCAGACCGGGCGCCAGCGCCGCTGCTTTTCGAGCACGACTTCAGAACAACCCAGGACATCCTCGAGCCATCGGCTGAGCTGTTCGCGGCTTTCGGCCTGATCCTGATCGGCTTCGGTCTGCGCCATCGACGGTCCTCTCCATAGTCTTTTTCTGTCCATTATGGCCGGTGCGTCATCCGCCTTTTATGGGCCGGGCGGCCGTTGCGGAAAGATCGGGCTGACGCACCGTTTTTTAGTGCCTGCCCTCAATCGCCAAACCGATAGCGAACCTCCACGCCATAGGTCCTCGGCGCGCCATAGAATCCACTGAATATCCCGAGCGCGGCCGATCCGACATTGCTCGACGCCAGATATTTCTTGTCGAACAGATTACGTACGAAGAAGCTGACATCCGCCTTGCTGCCGCCGACGCCGTTCAGGTCCAGCCGTCCATTGACCAGGTCATAGGCGGGCAGCACCTGGTCGGAAGAGCGCACCTTGCTGGAATGATAATAGTCCAGGCTAAACACGGTTTCCGCCAGCGAGGGCGGTACCGGAAGCATCCAGCGCGCGCCGGCCGTGACCGTCGTCTTCGCGACCAGATTGAACGGCACTTTGAGCGCTGCAAGATAGGATTGGAGATCGGCAGGCACCGTCAGCGAGCGCGACTTGAGGTCGAGGAAGGTCGCACCGGCGTCGAAGGACAATGTCGACGTCGGCTGGATGCGGGTCGAAAGGTCGATACCCGCGACCCGGGTCTTGCCCGCATTGACCAGCAGCGTCCCGCCGCTCGGATCATTGCTGGCGTCGCAATCGCCGTCCGGAGATTTCGGCGGATTGGTTCCGCCCGGTGCGATTGTGCTGCAACTCGCCTGCGTATTGAGGCCCGAAATGGGCACCTGCACATTATTGTACCAGCCGACAAAGGGCGACGCATTGAGCTGCAATTTGACGTCGCCCATGGTGAAGTCGGAGCGGATACCGACCTCCACATCCGTCACCTTTTCCGGCGCGAATGACTGGAAGGGCGTGAGCCGCCCAGCCAGCGTCGGGCTGTTAATCCCGCCCGCACGATAGCCCCGGCGCGTCACCGCATAGAGGAAGATCGCATCCGACGCCTTCCAGTCGATGCCTGCCTGCCAGGTCAGCGCCTTGGACGAGGTCTTGTTGACGCTCGAATTGCGGATGGTTGCCGCGCCGTCCGCGCATTCTTCCGGCGAAACGACGGGCTGGTTGTTCAGGCCGCCGCCGACACAGGCCTCGATCTTGTCCCAGGTATGGCGCACGCCCAGATTGACGTGCAGCCCGTCCGCAATCTCATAATTGACATTGCCGAACAGCGCCCGGCTCTTTTCGCTGTAGAAGCTGTAGTTGAACCGTGCATCCGTGATGCCGGGCAGGATGAAGACCGGTATGTAGGTGCCAGACGGCTCGAGCGGCTTGCTGTCCAGATAGAAGGCGCCGACCAGCCAGTCTAGGCGATTGCCGAGCGCCGACCCCTTCAACTGCACTTCGTCGCTGATCTGCCGGACGTCGGATGTCTGGCGCCCGCCCACGATTGTCACCGGAAGCCCGGCAGGAATCGCGCCGCTGCCATCGGCGATCAAGGTAGGCAGCCCATCCACGCTGGAATAATAGTCGACCTTGGTGCGCCGATAGCCGAAGATATTGACGAAGGTGAAGTCGTCCGACAGATCGAACTCGGTCCGGTTGGTGATACCGAAACGCTCGACCTTTTCGAACGCGTCGACGTCCGAATTGATTACGCGCGGCCCGCGCGCGCGCTGCAAGGCCAGTTGCGCCAGAGCCGCCGCCGCCGTGCCCGTCGCCGTCAGCCCGTTGGGACCGGGCAGCACATTCGTCAACACCGACGCGCCGCCGACCGCATCATTATGGTAATAATCGACGATGAGCGTGTTGCGGAACGCGGCGCTCGGCTCGAACAGGATAGACCCGCGGATCGCTTGCGAATTGAGGTCGTCGGGGTCGCCGCCGATGCCGATATTCTTGGTCCAGCCATCGCGCTTCTGGATCTGGCCGGCGATGCGGATGGCCAGCGTGTCGGACGTCAGCGGTATATTGACGGCGGCTTCCAGCAGCCGGGCGTCGTAATTGCCGTAGGACGCCTTGGCATATCCCCCCAGCTTATAGTCCGGCGCCGTCGGATAATAGAGGATCGCGCCGCCAGTGGTGTTACGGCCGAACAGCGTCCCCTGCGGCCCCTTGAGCACCTGAACGGACGAGAGATCATAGGTCGGAATGCTGGACCCGACCGTAGGAGACGGCACTTCGGCGAAATAGCTGATGACGCCCGGGGCGCTGTTGCCGGCCAGCGCCTTGGACTGGCCACGAATGGAGAAATTGCTGTTCTCGCGCCCGCCCGAACCCGCCAGGAATACGCCCGGCGTCTTGATCAGCAGATCCTGCGTATCGCGGATATTGGCCTGCCGCAGCGAATCCGCGCCGAACGCCACGACAGAAACCGGCGTCTCCTGAATATTCTCGGCAGTCCGGCGCGCCGTCACCACGATGTCGCTGCTGTCCACCTCTTGCGGCGCGGCGGAGGATGATTGCGCCAAAGCCACCTGGGACGTCGTCAGCAACAGCCCCAAGGGCAGGATGAAACCGGATATCTTCATTCTTCTTCTCCCTGATGGCCAGATATGACCTTTGCCTTTGAGAGCCGGTCTGCTGCCGGCCTTTCCTGTTCATAGGATCGAGGATGGATGGCCGTCGCCCCGCGCCGCATGCCAATTTCCGTCGATCGCGTTTTCGCGGCGCCTGAATATGCCGGTCTGCCTGCGCACTATGTCGCCATCCCCTCCGCATTCCCCCGATGGATCGGGTGTGCAGCGGATAAGACGCCAATCCGCGCCTTCAATTACCTGTCGAAAGGAGGGTCCGATGGCGGTTCATGCCGATATCCACCGGATGACGTACGGTCGGGAAAGGCTGACGGCCCATAGGAGAGGAAGAGATGACCGTTTTTGCAAGCGGACTGTTGATGCCCGAAGGGCCGATCGCGCAGCCCGATGGAGGCCTGATATTGGTCGAGGTACTGGGCGGACGACTGTCGCGCTTGGGACCGGACGGCGTGCGCTCCACCATAGCCGATCTGGGCGGCGGCCCGAACGGAGCGGCGATCGGGCCTGACGGGCGAATCTATGTCTGCAACAATGGCGGTTTCGACAAGCTGATCCTGCCCGACGGCAG
The DNA here is from genome assembly GCF_020782245.1 of Sphingobium soli. GTDB lineage: Bacteria > Pseudomonadota > Alphaproteobacteria > Sphingomonadales > Sphingomonadaceae > Sphingobium > Sphingobium soli. The sequence continues at coordinate 10,729 of NZ_JAJGNP010000007.1, read as the reverse complement.
CCTTATGCCGATCGAGGCCCCTCTCGACACGCCCCCCGGCGCGATCCAGGTCGTCGATCCCGCCAGCGGCGCTTTCGAAACCTTATACGCATCCACCGAAGCTACTCCCTTCTGGGGACCGAACGACCTCGTCTTTGACGAAACGGGCGGATTTTGGTTCACCGATTTCGGCAGGGATCGCGGCGCGGCGCGAATGCGGGGTGGCCTTTATTATGCCAAGGCCGACGGGTCGGACATCCGACTGGTCGCCGGACCATTGGATGGGGCGAATGGCGTCGGCCTATCGCCAGATGGACGCACCCTCTACGTCGCCCTCACCTATGAAGCGCATCTGCTGCGCTATCGATTGTCAGCGCCTGGTATAATCGACACGACGGCGTCGCCGACCCCGGACGGGCACAGCATCGTCGGTCGGGCCGGACCTGGTCAATTTCTCGACAGCTTGGCCGTCGACAGCGCCGGACACATCTGCTGCGCCTCGCCCGGCCAAGGCGCCATATTGATCTTTCCTCCCGAGGGCGGAACGCCTCAGCAAATCGAAACGGGCGATTTCCTCACGACCAATATCTGCTTTGGCGGCAAGGACGGGCGGGTGGCCTTCGTCACGCTGGGCAGTTCCGGCAAGGTCATATGTATCGACTGGGACGCCCCCGGCCTGCCTCTCGCATTCGGCTGACCTTCCTCTTAAATAGCGCCTCCTGCCCGCCGACAGGTCAAGCAAGGCAGCCATTGTTGTTCTCTCGCGCCATGCCCCGGAAAAGAGCGACCATGTCAGCTGATTGTTATGACTATATCATCGTCGGGGCGGGGTCTTCCGGCTGCGTGCTGGCCAATCGACTGTCGGCAGACCCGACCGTCAAGGTACTGCTGGTGGAGGCGGGACTGGACGACAGCAGTCCGTTGATCGCCATGCCGCGCGGTATCGGCAAACTGCTGGCGCCGGGCAATCCCCATGTGTGGGATTACGCCGTATCGCCCGGCGGCAACGCACCCCAGGAAATATGGCTGAAGGGCCGCGCGGTTGGCGGGTCCAGTTCGGTCAACGGCATGGTCTATGTGCGGGGCGCTCCGGCCGATTATGATGGCTGGGAAGCGGCAGGCTGCACAGGCTGGGGCTGGCAGAATATAGGCCGATATTTCGTCTCTCTGGAGGACCATGCGCTGGGCGCCAAGGCGTGGCGCGGTGCCGGCGGCCCCCTCAAGGTCAGCGTCCACCCTTCCGGCGACCCGCTGTGCGAAGCCTTCCTGACAGCCGCCGAGCAGGCCGGCACGCAACGGGTGGACGACATGAACGACATGCCGGCCGTGACCCAGGGCGGCATGGGCTATCAGCCGACATCCACCTATCGCGGCAAGCGCTTCTCCGCCTCCCGCGCCTTTCTGAAGCCCGTGCGCGGCCGCCCGAATCTGGATGTTTTGCCGCAGACTGACGCCCTGCGTATCCTGTTCGACGGACAGCGAGCGGGCGGTATCCTGCTGCGCAACAAGGATGGCGTGCAGGAGGTCGCCGCCCGGCGGGAGATCATTCTTTCCGCAGGCGCGGTGCAGAGCCCCAAGCTGCTGCAATTGTCGGGCATCGGTCCCCGCGCCTTGCTCGAATCGCTTGGCATCCCGATCGTCGTTGATGCGCCGGGTGTCGGCGCCAACCTTCGCGAACATCGCTATTTGGGTTTCAACTACAGGGTCCGGGGGAACAGCCTGAACCAGAAACTGTCCGGTGTCGGCCTTATCCTGTCAGCTTTGCGCTATGCCTTCGGGTCTACTGGGCCGCTGACCCATGCAGCGCATGAAGTGGGCGGCTTCGTCAAGACCGATGCCACGCTCGACCGGCCCGACGCGCAGGTCGGCATGGGCCTCTACTCCTTCCACACGGACGACAGGGGCGCGGTGGCGCTCGACCCCTATCCCGGCATGACCATCATTGCTTATTATATGCGGCCCGACAGCCAGGGCCATGTCAGGATAAGTTCGGCCGATCCGGACGTCCCGCCGGTCATCGACGCCAATCATCTGGCGACCGATGCCGACAGGAGCCATTTCGTTGCCCTGTTTCGCTGGCTCCGTCGCCTGGCGCAACAGCCCGCGCTCAAGGACTGGATCGTCGAGGAAACAGGCAAGACCGTCGACATAGAGGCGGACGAGGACATTCTTGCCAACGCGATGGCCCTTGGCGGCACATCCTTTCACATTTGCGGGACATGCCGCATGGGCGCGGATGAAACCTCCGTCGTCGACCCCCAGCTTCGCGTGCGCGGCGTCACCGGCCTGCGCGTCGTCGATACCTCCATCATGCCGACGATCGTATCGGGCAACACCAATGCGCCGGCCATGGCCATCGCGCTCAACGCCGCGGACATGATCCTGCGGCCCAGACAGGAAACCATGCCATGACCGTGCCGTTCACGACGTTCGACAAGCTTTATATCGATGGCGCCTGGGTCGATGGCGGGAGCGAACGCGACGCCATCATCAATCCCGCCACCGAAGCGGTGATCGGCCACGCGCCGGTGGGTAACGCCGCCGCCGTGGACGCTGCGATCGCAGCCGCGCGCGATGCGTTCGACACGGGCATCTGGCCACGCATGGCCATGTCCGAACGCGCGACCAGTCTGCGCCGGATGCATGCCGCACTGGATGCGCGCAGGCAGCAGATCGCGGCGCTGATCATCGCGGAAGTCGGCTGTTCACAGGGCATCACCCAAGGCATGCAGGTCGCTAATCCGCTCGACCATCTGCTGGCCGCGGTCGAACATTCGACGCGCGACGACAGCGTTCGCCTGCCCATCGACATCACCCCCGATCCCTTCAATCCCGACGGGCCGAAGAAAATAGGCGGGACGACCGTGGTGCGCGAACCGGTGGGCGTGGTCGCGGCCATCACCGGTTATAATTTCCCCTTTCTCATAAATCTGGCGAAGATCGTTCCCGCGCTGCTGGCCGGCAATACGATGGTGCTGAAGCCGTCGCCCTTCACACCCTTTTCCGCGCTGCTGTTCGGGGAGATCGCCGAAGAGATCGGCCTGCCCAAAGGCGTGCTGAACATCGTTACCGGCGGACCGGAGGTTGGCACGACCCTGACCTGCGATCCGCGCGTCGATCTCGTCACCTTCACCGGATCCGAAGGCGTAGGCGCCGCTATCATGGCGCAAGCCGCCCCCACATTGAAGCGCGTGCATCTGGAACTCGGTGGAAAGTCCGCACTGATCGTCCGCCAGGATGCCGACATCGCCCGCGCCGCGGGCATGGCGGTTGCAGTGCTCTCGGTCAATGCGGGCCAGGGCTGCGCCCTGCTCACGCGCCTCGTCGTCCATAACAGCATCAGGAAAGCGTTCGTCGAAACCGCCTGTGCCATCGCCAGCCAGTTCAAAATCGGCGATCCTGCCGATCCCACCGTGGCGATGGGGCCGCTGATCCGCGAATCCCAGCGGGAAAAGGTCGAAAGACTGATCACTATCGGCCGCGACGAGGGCGCGCGGATCGTGCATGGCGGCGGGCGTCCGGCCGGTCTCGACAAGGGCTTCTTCACCGACATCACGATCTTCGACGATGTCGACAACAAGATGACGATCGCCCAGGAAGAGGTGTTCGGTCCGGTCGGCTGCGTCATCGGCTTCGATACCGACGAAGAGGCGATCCGCATCGCCAACGACAGCCGTTATGGCCTGAATGGTGGCATCGAAACCGCAGACGCTGCCAAAGGCTATGAGATGGCGATGCATATCCGTGCGGGCAGCGTCATGCTCAATGGTGGCACTGGGCGTATGACCTATGCGCCCATCGGCGGCTACAAACGCTCGGGCGTGGGCCGGGAATATGGTCCCGACTGGCTGCACGAATATCAAAATCAAAAGTCGGTCTTCTATCCTATCGGCGGATAGAGCCGCTGCCTAACCTGCGGTAATGCCGCCGTCGACCGCCCAGCAGGCGCCATGCACATGACGCGCCCGATCGGAAGCCAGGAACAGAAGCGGCTCGGCCACATCCTCGGGCGGACAGGGCGGCCGCATGCCGGTGTAGCGCGCGAGGAGCCGGGGATCGGCGAAATCGGGGAAGGACATGCCCTGTGTCATTTCCGTCCGCATCGGGCCAGGCGAGAGGATGTTGATCCGCACGGGACTGTCCATCATCTCCATCGCGAGCGACAACGTCAAACCGACCAGTCCGAATTTGGAGGCGGTATACGGCGCCAGATAGGCCTGCCCCATGAAACCGGCGGTGGAGGCCACGCAGATGATATTCCCGCCGCTCTCGATCAGGTGCGGCATGGCCGCCTGCATGAGAAAGAAGGGGCCGGACAGGTTGGAGGCAATGGTCCGGTTCCATTCCTCCTCCTTGATGTCCGCCAATCGGTGAAACATGACATCGGCGGCGATATTGCACAGCACATCCAGCCGGCCGAATGCCGTCATCGCCCCTTCGATAGCCTCCCTACAGCCATGCGGCTCGCCAAGATCGCAAGCCAGCTCGACACACCGGCCACCCGCGTCGCGGATCAACCGCCCGGTCTCTTCCAGCTTGGCTCGGCTGCGCCCGACAAGGCACAGTGCCGCGCCTTCCCGCGCGAAGGCGAGGCTCGCCGCGCAGCCCAGGCCCGACCCGGCGCCGGTGACCAGTACGACCTTGCCTGCAAAGTCCATCCGCATATCCTCTTCCAAAACGGGCCGTCGGCGGGGTTAGAATGCCACGCTGATGTCTGCCATAAGGGTGATTACGGCGTGGCCAACCTTTCCCCGGATGGGGTTGATCCCCTCACCAGCGCCGTCGCCATTGCGCGCCGCGCCGACGGTTACGGATCATCTCATCCCGCTGCTCCGGCGTGACAAGCGGCGTGTCGGCAGGAAGATGCGAACGGAGTTCCGCAGCCGGCACGATCCTGAGCGTCGGCTCCGGCCCGGAACTCGCGCCGGTCCAGCGCAGCATCAGCGATCCTTCATTGCGTCCGGCCGGATCAAGCCAGTTGGGCACGCCCGGATCGTCCAGTGCGATGACGGCCCGGAAGCGGCCGTCGCCGTCCAGACGCGCCTGCGCCGCGTTGAGGCTGCTCTGATGGTTCATCCAGTCGATCGTGTTCCACAGCGGATCGTTGAGCTGGACGTTCCAGTAACGCACCTGATCGGGCACCGCCGTGTCGATGATCATCGCCTCCCCCGGCTCCAACCGGAAGATGCCCTGATAATAATGCTGCCCGGCCACGCCGCCGCGACCGGCCCAGTCATCATATTCCAGCCTGTTGACGAAGCCCTGCGCCCGCTGCCGCTGGCCATAACCCAGGGCGAATGCGGCATAGCGTTCGACGAACGCTGACAGGCGATCGAGCCGATGGACGATCTCGGCTGCGGGCACCGGACCGCCGCCCACGCGCCGGTCGACCCGTTCGATCGCGATGCGTAGATCGCGCCCCACGCCCCAGTCATAATAGGCATGGCGCAAGCCGATCGTGACCGCGCGCGGGTCTAGCGGAAACCAGTCGCCCGCATGATCCGGCCGCTCCCCGCCCAACACGATGTCGAACGCCCCGTCCGGTCCCAATGTGCAGGCATCCAGATCGATCATGCCCACCGAAGGCCCGAGATCTTCCATCGGTCCCAGACCGCCCGCGACCAGATCAAGGAACACGAAAACCCCGTCCCCCCGCGTGCCCGACAGCCTGTAGACGCCGCTGCCGTCGATCCGCGCCGCGCCATAGATGAAATCGGGATTGACCCCGACCGTGTTGAGGATGCTGCTGACCGAGGGTACGAAATCGGGATGATCGGGATCGGCGAAGGCCGTCTGATAGCCGGTGGCGAGGATAGCGAACAACAGGCGGTGCGCCTCGGCCCGGGCCTGTGGATCATCGGGATCGGCCAGCCTGTCCAGCATGCCTTCCGCCCCCACCATCCGCTCCAGCCAGGCGCGCCACTGGGACGTTTCAGAGATAGGCATGGTAGGTCTCGATATATTCGGCGAACCTGTCGCTCACCTGTTCGGCGGTCAGACCGTAATCGGCCAGACTATAGCTGCGCGGCCCATGCTTGCCCGCCGGATTCTCCCGCAGCCAGCCCAGCATGCCCTTTTCCGACTCCGGCGTGAAATCCCAGCCGAAATGGTCATAGGCGGCCCGGATGGTCGAGACCGGGTCGGCGACGATGTCCTTGTATCGCATGTCGTAAATCGGCAGGTCCGGATGCGCCCTGCGATAATCCATGCAGAACTTCACCCCATCCCACCAGAGTTGCAGGAACTCGGCGCCCAGCGCATGCAGATCGAGTTGGTCGTAGGACGGTCCACGAATGACGCTGATCAGTTGGGAGATCGAGGCGATGACGGTGGTCGGGTCGCGATGGGGCTGAATGAAGATCGCATCGGGATAGACGCTACGCAGCGCGGGGAGCTTATACATATGCTCCTGAATCTTGAGCACCCAATGCCTGCCGGGATGCCGCCAACCCAGATGCTGAAGCCACATCTTGTGGACCTCGTAGCGAAAGGTCGCGTCGATGCCCTTGAACCAGTCGTAGAAGCGCGGGAGATGCTGGAACATGCACGGATTGCTGCTCTGAAAGGAGGTCGTCATGAACGATCCGCATTCCTGCGGGATTTTGGCGCCCAGCGGATGGGCTTTGAGCAATTCGTCGGCATCACCGCCCAATTGCGCGCGCAAATGTTCGTCGAACCGGGAGATGCGCGGGTCCGTGTCGGCGGTTGCCGCTTCGGGAGGAGGCGATGGTTCGGCCACTTCCCACATCAGCGGCGTGCGGATCTGCGGGTCGCCTTCCATCAGGGCGTGCAGGAAACTGGTGCCGCACCGGGGGAGGCCGAGGATGAAAAGCGGCTGCCTGATTTCGACATCGGCAATGTCAGGATAGCGCGCTCGGTCGTCGGCGATCGCCTTCAGCCGGGACAAGTCATCGGCAATGATATGCAGTGCACGCACATGGCCATTGGCGTTAAGTGCCCGGTCTTCCGCCATTGAGGCAAGCAGTTGCTCCAGCCCCGGCCGCACATTGTCGCGTAAATAATCGGGCAGCGGATACTGCGCCAACAGCGCGTCCGCGTCCGGAAATTCAAATGTCATTGCCATCCTCTCTCAAACTGGTCTGACGACCATTTTGGGCAGGATGACTGGTCCGGACACCGATGAAAAGCCCAGGTGCCATCGATGTCGCCTATCGGAAACAGATGTCGAAAATTGCGGCTACATCAGTGGGCGCTCAGTGGATCAAAAGCCGGTCACGGAATTGCCGCGGCGAACACCCTTCTATCTGGCGGAACGCCACACTGAAGCTTGCCGTATTGGCGAAACCACAGCGATAGGCGATCTCCTTGACCAGAAGCGATCGGTCCATCAGTAGGTCCTTCGCCAGAGCGAGCATATGACGACGACAAAAGGCTGCGGGACTTTCGCCCGTCGCGGTGCGGAACAGGCGTTCATAATGACGGACGCTGATGCCGCGTTCCGCCGCCAACTGCCCGATCTCGACCCTGCCGGGCTGCTCCCGGATATGTGCAACAAGGCCAGCCAGATAGCGCTGGTCGAACGTCCGGCGACTGGTGAACTCTGGTTGGCTTTCTGGACCGAATTGCTGCACCATTTCGGCTGCGAGGCCGACGCTGATCGAATCCAGAATGAGTTGCGAACACAGCCCCGGCGCCACCAGTTCCTGCTGGGCCCTTAGAAGCAGTGCTCTGACATGGGGATTGCGCATGTCTATGGTGTCGCGCAATTGTTGATTGGAAAGTTCCATGGGCAATCCAGTGATCGCGGGAATATCTATTCTGCAAAATAGCGATCTTTGCTCGCGTTCCTGCCAATGCATTTGGAACGGACACGCGGCCGGATAAAAGCGTACCTCGCCCTGCTCGCAAAAGTCGCGAGCAGATGCGAGATATCTGCCCATAGACGGGAAGCGGGTCAATTCGAAATAGCTGCAGGGCGGCGTGAAGACGATCTCGTTTCGTTCTCGCCAGAAAAACCGCCGGACTTCAAAGCGCGCACCAACTGTAGCCCTCGCCGCTTCGAGAGACGTTTCGAATTCCTGCGGGAATATGAAGTCCAGGCTTGTACCCTCAGGATGACGGTCAGAATCATAAGGTCTTGTAAGCATATCAGCTGTTGCTCCTGATCTGCCCCCACCGAGTGGACCGGTTTCTTTGTTAGTGGATTATTCGCGCCGCCGCCATATCCGGATGGAGGTGGAGCGAAGCGGAACCGGAGGCCGGATATGGCGGTGTCGCCGTTTCTGGCGCCGGCGGTCGGTAACCCAAGCTGCTGTGCGGGCGCACGGTGTTGTAATGCCGCCGCCAGGTTTCGATCAGCACCTTGGCCTCCGCGAGGCTGTAGAAGATCTCGCCAGGGACTGTCAGGAATTTCGTGTGCGGCGAGGCATAAAGGGCAACAAGGAGACCCAATATGTCACGACGGAAAGAACCCTCGATACCGAACGACATTCTCGACCAGTTGCTGGCCGGCACTGACGCGGCGGCGGCGCTCGGCCAGGGCGGCCTGCTCGATACCCTGAAGAAGGCATTCGCCGAACGGGCACTCAACGCTGAGATGGATCACCATCTTGGCCAGGAGGAGCAAGGGAACAACAGCCGGAACGGCTATGGCCGCAAGACGGTGACGACCGACGGGGGACGGATCGAGATCGAGGTGCCGCGCGATCGAGCGGGCAGTTTTGATCCGCAGCTGATCGCCAAATATCAGCGCCGTTTCCCCGGCTTTGATGACAAGATCATCTCAATGTATGCTCGGGGTATGAGTACGCGGGAGATCACCGGTCATCTGCGCGACCTGTATGGGATCGACGCCTCGCCCGATCTGATCAGCACGATCACCGACGCGGTGCTGGAGGAAGTCGCAGCCTGGCAGCAACGGCCGCTGGACCCAGCCTATCCGCTGGTTTTCTTCGATGCGATCCGGGTCAAGATCCGCGACGAGGGGATGGTGCGCAACAAGGCGATTCATATTGCCCTGGGCGTCATGGCCGACGGCACCAAGGTGGTCCTGGGGTTGTGGCTGGAGCAGAATGAAGGCGCCAAATTCTGGTTGCGCGTCATGAACGAACTGCGCAACCGCGGCGTTGAGGATATCATGCTGGCCGTCGTCGACGGCCTCAAGGGCTTCCCCGACGCCATCACCGCCGTCTTTCCCGAAGCGATGGTCCAAACCTGTATTGTCCATCTGCTGCGCAACTCGATGGATTTCGTGGCGTGGAAAGATCGCAAGGCGCTCGGAACGGCCTTGAAGACCATCTATCGGGCCGTTGATGCTGCAGCCGCCGAAGAAGCCCTGACAGCGTTCGAAGCCAGCTTCTGGGGGCAGCGTTATCCCGCCATCGGCCAGAGCTGGCGCCGGGCATGGCCCGAGGTTATCCCGTTTTTCGCCTTTCCCGACGAGGTCAGGCGGATCGTCTATACGACAAATTCAATAGAGGCCCTCAATTCCAAGCTCCGCCGCGCTGTTCGTGCCCGGGGCCATTTCCCCAATGATGAGGCCGCCACCAAGCTCCTCTATCTGATCTTGAACCGATCGGAGAAAGAGTGGAAAATGCCGCCGCGTGAGTGGAACATGGCAACAGCGCAATTTGCCGTGCTCTTCGGCGAACGTTTCATCAGGGCCATGACGGCCTGATGGTCAACCGCCTCGCCGCACACGAAATTCCTGACAGTCCCCTGGAGCGATCTGGAATGCCGCCAGGCGCCTTGGGCTGTCGTTTAAAAAAGACCTGCGCGCGGCCGAGCAGGACCGGCCCGACGTGGCCGCACGGCGCAAGCTGTGGAGAGCGACGCAACCGTTCCTTGATCCTGAAAGCCTGGTCTTCCTCGACGAAACCGGGGTGAACACCAAGATGGCGCGGCTCTATGGCTGGTCGCCCGTTGGCGAGCGCTGCCGCGACAAGGTGCCGTTTGGACATTGGAAAACAATGACCTTCGTCGCCGGGTTGCGCCTCACCGGCATGACCGCGACTTGGGTGCTCGATCGCGCGATGGATGGCGATGCTTTCCGCATCTACGTCCAGCACGTCCTCGCGCCGACCCTCAAACGCGGCGATGTAGTGGTTCTCGACAACCTGCCCGCGCACAAGGTCACCGGCATCCGCGAAGCGATCGCCGAACGTCGGGCTCAGATATTCTACCTGCCGCCTTACAGCCCCGACATGAACCCGATCGAGATGGCGTTCGCCAAACTCAAGGCGCTCCTAAGGCAGGAACCGGCGCGCACCGCCGACGCGCTCGTCGAACGTATCGGCACGCTGCTCGATCGCTTCCTGCCAGACGAATGCGCCAACTTCTTCCTCGCCGCAGGATATCAACGCTCATGCTGAAAATGCTCTAGAATACGGTCACCAAATATCTTCTCGAAAACTAGCTGATCGTGCTCACGATTGTTAGACGAATAATGATCCGCTATCTCCACCGCCGTCTAGCGATCGAGCCCGCGCTAATATGTATGAAGGTCAGGGAACCGACCTCGCCTGAACGTCCCTACGCGATCCGAAGACATCGGACCCGAACCGCTTTTGCAGATGGATCGCGACCAGAGCAGCATAGCGGCGTTGGCGGGCGCCGTTCGGGCTATGATAAATGCCCATCGCCTTCCAGTAACTGCCGCTCATCTTGAGCGCGTCGAGAAAGATCCAGCGTGCCGCCTCGGCGTTGAAGCAGGGTGTTGATTTCCACTGAGAAGTGACCCGGGTAGGGCGTAAATTTCCACTGAGAATTGACCCATGTTGAACTCGTCCCT
>NZ_JAJGNP010000006.1 GCF_020782245.1 Sphingobium soli | reverse complement strand
CTGTCTCGCAGCCATACTGGCCACCGTCAGGCAGAAAATCCACTTATCTCAATGTTTAGTTTTGCCAGGCCACCTCTGTGTGGTGGCAGATTTTGGGTTCCGAAGGGATCAATCTTTATGGCGACTACGCACTTTGGCAGGGCTAGCAGATGTTCTCGTTGTATTCTTTTCTTGGTCTTCATCTGTTTTCGTCTTCGTGTTATGAACTGCTGCTCAGGAGGTTCTGATGAAGATAACGCGCTCGAGAATCAGAAACTTAAATCTGTATGTTCACCCCGATTTGCAGAGCCAATTCGTCCGAGTTGTATCGTCATTTGAAGGACTTGGCGAGAAAGCTTTGAGCCGGATTGGTTTGGATTCTGCGCTTGCTGATGGCGAATCTTATTTACCACCAGCAGTTGGTCGGTTTTCAAGGTTCAATGCTGAAGGGAAATGGGTTCCTTTGCGCGACCAGCCAAAAGAGCGTCGATACATCCGAACGATCCATTGGAAGTGGAAGCAATGGGTTGGTCGCGACCAAACGGAAGATATGGAAGATTCGCGCGATATATACAGGCTTTGTTACCCAAGGAATTTGATAGAGCCACCGGCTGAGGAAGTCTTCGGATTTCCTGTAGATGCAGTCACGAACGCAGCAACTGAGGCTGTAGCGATGCCTGCTGAGGCGGATAGGCTTTTGCACCAAGTAAATTTGATGTTGGAGTTATTTGGGTCATGTGAAGTGTACGAGCAGACGGTACCTCTGCATCCCTTGCTACGACTCACAGAAGGTGGGTGTTTCTACCTCAGGGTCCATATAAAGTTGGAGATATAAGCAGATCCATCAGTTCTAATTTATCGAGATTGAGTGATGGAGATAAGATTATATTGAAAGACAGGCAGGATTTTCTGACTGGGTTAGAGCCGCAGGAGGTTGCTCAAGGATTAGGTGGATTTGGCGATTATCTCGCGTATGTTTTCCCGCAATTTGGTCGAGTTGTGTTAGAGAGTCTTAGGCGTGATAATGCGATCTATGTCTTTAAAGGAAAATGGGAATCATTTTCTCGGTTAACCAAGAGGCAAATTATTGATGCGAATGTGCATGACGCTCGAGTATTGCACACCAAAGGCTGGCAGGATCGGTTGATGACTGTGTTGCATAATAACTAAGGCGGCGGATTACGCCGCCGCCACAACCTCTAGCCCAAGCAGGGGTGCGAGATAACGCCCGGTAAAGCTCTCCGGCGCCTCCACCACCTTCTCCGGCGTGCCCTCCGCGACCATCTCACCGTCCTTGACGCCTTTCGATTGATCGCGTTCGACCATCCCTCGGACGGTCTCGGCGCTATCAAATGTTGAGGAACCCGTCATTCTGCGGCCTCGATCTTCGGCTGGGCCAAAAGGGGGGCAAGGTAGTGGCCGGTAAAGCTGCGCTTCTCCTTCACCACCTTCTCCGGGGTGCCTTCCGCGACGACTTCGCCGCCCTTGACGCCGCCTTCCGGCCCCATGTCGATGATGTAATCCGCGGTCTTGATGACGTCGAGATTATGCTCGATCACGACCACGCTGTTGCCCTGATCGACCAGCGCGTGGAGGACTTCGAGGAGTTTGCGGACGTCCTCGAAATGGAGGCCGGTGGTGGGCTCGTCCAATATGTAGAGGGTGTTGCCGGTGGCGCGGCGCGAGAGTTCCTTGGCGAGCTTGACGCGCTGGGCCTCGCCGCCCGAGAGGGTCGTCGCCTGCTGGCCAACCTTGATATAGCCGAGGCCGACTTCGGCGAGCATCGCCATCTTGTCGCGGATGGGGGGGACGGCCTTGAAGAATTCCACCGCATCCTCGACCGTCATGTCGAGCACGTCGGCGATCGACTTGCCCTTGAACTTCACCTCCAGCGTCTCGCGATTGTAGCGCGCGCCGTGGCACACGTCGCAGGTGACATAGACGTCGGGGAGGAAGTGCATCTCGATCTTGAGCACGCCGTCGCCCTGGCACGCTTCGCAGCGGCCGCCCTTGACGTTGAAGCTGAAGCGACCGGGCTTGTAGCCGCGCGCCTGCGCTTCGGGGAGGCCGGCGAACCAGTCGCGGATGTTGGTGAAGGCGCCGGTATAGGTCGCCGGGTTGGAGCGCGGGGTGCGACCGATCGGCGACTGGTCGATGTCGATCACCTTGTCGCAATGTTCGAGGCCTGTCACCTTGTCATGCGGGCCGGCGATGATGCGCGCGCCATTGAGCGCACGGGCCGACGCGGCGTAGAGCGTGTCGATGGTGAAGCTGGACTTGCCCGATCCACTGACGCCGGTGATGCAGGTGAAGGTGCCCAGCGGGATGGACGCGGTGACGCCGGTGAGGTTGTTGGCGCGGGCGTTGTGGACGGTGAGCTTCTTGCCCGTGCCTTTGCGGCGCTTGGCCGGCACGTCGATGCGGCGGGTGCCGTTCAGATAATCGGCGGTGAGGCTTTTCTTGTTCTTGAGCAGTTGCTTGAGCGTGCCTTCCGCGACGATGGTGCCGCCATGGACGCCCGCGCCCGGCCCCATGTCGACGATATAGTCGGCGGCGCGGATCGCATCCTCGTCATGCTCCACGACGATGACGCTGTTGCCGAGGTCACGCAAGCGCTTCAAGGTGACGAGCAGGCGATCATTGTCGCGCTGGTGCAGGCCGATCGAGGGTTCGTCGAGGACGTAGAGGACGCCCGAGAGGCCGCTGCCGATCTGGGAGGCGAGGCGGATGCGCTGGCTCTCGCCGCCCGACAGGGTGCCGGACGTGCGGTCGAGGTTGAGATAGTCGAGGCCGACATTGTTGAGGAAGCCGAGGCGCTCGACGATTTCCTTGAGGATGGCCCTGGCGATCTGGTTCTGTTGCTCGTTCAATTGGGCGGGGAGGGTGGAGAAGAAGCCCAGCGCGTCCACTACCGAGCGGCGTGTGGAGATGGAAATGTCCTCGCCCGCGATCTTCACGGCCAGCGCCTCAGGCTTCAAGCGGGCGCCGTGGCAGGTTTCGCAGGGCTGGGCGCGCTGATATTTGGAGAGTTCCTCGCGCATCCAGGCGCTGTCGGTCTGGAGCAGGCGGCGGTTCAAATTGCCGATGACGCCTTCAAACGCCTTTTTCACCTCATAGCTTTTGCGGCCGTCCTGGAAACGCAGCGTGACCGACTTGCCGCCGGTGCCGTATAGGATGATGCGCTTCGCCTCGTCGGGCAGGTCGGTCCAGGGCGTGTCGAGGGAGAAGCCGAATTCCCTGGCGAGGGAGCCGAGCACCTGCATATAATAAGGCGAGGGCGGGTTGGATTTCGCCCAGGGGACGACCGCGCCTTTCTTGAGGCTGAGGGCTTCGTTGGGGACGACCAGTTCGGGGTCGAACTCCTGCCGCTCGCCAAGCCCGTCGCAGGCCGGGCAGGCGCCCATGGGGGCGTTGAAGGAGAAGAGGCGCGGCTCGATCTCGGGAATCGTGAAGCCGCTGACCGGGCAGGCGAATTTTTCGGAAAAGACGATGCGGTTGGCGGGGACGCCCGCGCCCTTCATCTTCTTGTCGGGGGAGGCGGCTTCGTCTTCGCGGCCGGGAACGACGCCATCGGCCAGATCGACATAGGCGAGACCGTCCGCCAGCTTCAACGCCTGCTCGAAACTGTCGGCAAGACGCGTGCCCATGTCCGGGTCGACGGCGAGGCGGTCGACTACGACTTCGATGTCATGCTTATATTTCTTGTCGAGCGCGGGGGCGTCTTCGATCAGATACATCTCGCCGTCGATGCGGACGCGGGTGTAGCCCGCCTTCTGCCACTCCGCCAATTCCTTGCGATATTCGCCCTTGCGCCCGCGCACGACGGGGGCGAGCAGGTAGAAGCGTGTCCCTTCGGGCAGCAGCATCACGCGGTCGACCATCTGGCTGACCGTCTGCGCGCTGATGGGTTCGCCGGTGACGGGCGAATAGGGGATGCCGACCCGCGCCCAGAGCAGGCGCATATAGTCGTAGATTTCGGTGACGGTCGCGACGGTCGAGCGCGGATTGCGGCTGGTCGTCTTCTGCTCGATGGAGATGGCGGGCGAAAGGCCCTCGATATGCTCGACATCGGGCTTCTGCATCATCTCCAGGAACTGGCGCGCATAAGCGGAGAGCGATTCCACATAGCGGCGCTGTCCTTCGGCATAGATGGTGTCGAAGGCGAGCGAGGATTTGCCCGAGCCCGACAGGCCGGTGATGACGATGAGGGAGTCGCGGGGCAGATCGACGTCCACGCCCTTGAGATTATGCTCGCGCGCACCGCGGACGGAAATGTGAGTAAGGCTCATGGGGCGGGATTGTTCCAGATTTGTTCTGATCGGGCAAGATACTTGGGAGATGGCGATCCGAGGTGCGGTCGGCAAGGCTTAACCTTGGCGAAGCGCCTATGCTCTGCCCAGGCAGATGACCGTAATTGTCATGGCTGTTCGCCGCCAGTGCAGAGAAAAATGCTTGTCGAACCGAGTTTTAATCTGCTCTTTGCGCGTGGGGTGCCACGAACAGCATCGTGGTCAAATGACAGGGGTGTTTCATGGCCATTGCCGACACGACGAAGCCGGTACTGACGTCGCTGAGTTTTCCTCAGACTGTGGACGTGACGAATGGTGGGAAATATGTGACCTTCACCGCCGGAGCAACCGACGTCGGGATCGGGGTTAGTCAAGTTTCAATCAGCTTCACAAAAAGTTGGCAAGACGGTTACAGCAACTCGTCGTATTTTTATACATATGACTCGAATGACAGCTTTTCAGACGGCATGTCCTCAAAAAGCTTTTTCATCGACGCCACTTCGGGAGCCGGCACATATACTATTGATCGGGTATATGTATATGACAAGGCAGGCAATTATTCCACTTACGATGTTGGCGACCTCGATGCGATGGGGATCGCGACCAGCTTCGAGATCGAAAGCATCAACGCCGCCGACACGACGAAGCCGGTACTGACGTCGCTGAGTTTTCCTCAGATTGTGGACGTGACGAATGGTGGGAAATATGTGACCTTCACCGCCGGAGCAACCGACGTCGGGATCGGGGTTAGTCAAGTTTCAATCAGCTTCACAAAAAGTTGGCAAGACGGTTACAGCAACTCGTCGTATTTTTATACATATGACTCGAATGACAGCTTTTCAGACGGCATGTCCTCAAAAAGCTTTTTCATCGACGCCACTTCGGGAGCCGGCACATATACTATTGATCGGGTATATGTATATGACAAGGCAGGCAATTATTCCACTTACGATGTTGGTGACCTCGATACGATGGGGATCGCGACCAGCTTCGAGATCGAAAGCATCAACGCCGCCGACACGACGAAGCCGGTACTGACGTCGCTGAGCTTTCCTCAGACTGTGGACGTGACGAATGGTGGGAAATATGTGACCTTCACCGCCGGAGCAACCGACGTCGGGATCGGGGTTAGTCAAGTTTCAATCAGCTTCACAAAAAGTTGGCAAGACGGTTACAGCAACTCGTCGTATTTTTATACATATGACTCGAATGACAGCTTTTCAGACGGCATGTCCTCAAAAAGCTTTTTCATCGACGCCACTTCGGGAGCCGGCACATATACTATTGATCGGGTATATGTATATGACAAGGCAGGCAATTATTCCGCTTACGATGTCGGCGACCTCGATGCGATGGGGATCGCGACGAGCTTCGAAATCATCGACACTCATGCTGCCGTGACGGCGACCGTGAATAGTCCAGCAGCCGTTGCGGAAGGTGTGAGCAGTTCCTTCACTCCCAGCCTCACCCTTCACGCCGTGGGCAACTATATCGGGCAGGTGTCGGTGACCTTCGATGCGGATAATTCTACCATTTCGCTCAAAGACGCGGATGTGCCGTCATTCAGCGGTAGCTATAGCATCGCTCAGTCGCCAGCAGGCGATTATGTCATTGAATTGCCAACAATCAGCATCGTCGATGATCTTGCGATTGAGGGCGACGAGGTGCTGGCGTTCAGGGTGTCCGCCAGTGGCCGGATTTTCGATTCCGGATCGGATAACGACATCATAAAGGTCACGATCAAGGATAATGATCGGTATGGCACCAACGCTGACGACATCATGGAGGGGGACGCCGGGAATAATCACTTTGTTGGTCTTTCGGGCGACGATCAGTTGTTCGGCGCCGCCGGCGCTGATCGGTTGGTGGGCGATGCCGGGGATGACCTTCTGGATGGCGGGCAAGGCTCGGACACGATGTTGGGCGGCCTGGGGAATGACATTTTCGTGGTCGACCAGACAGGCGACAAGGTTTTTGAGCTCGCCGGCGAAGGCTTCGACACCGTCAATACGAGCATCAGTTATGCATTGGCGGCCAATGTTGAATCGTTGCGGATCATTGGCGCAAAGGGCGCGATCGATGCGCATGGCAATGGCGCGAACAACTGGCTGAACGCCGTGTGGGTCGATGTCGCGCCGGCCGCGGGCACGCAAATCCGGCTCTATGGCGAGGGTGGCGACGATAATCTGCTCGGTTCGCGTTATGGCGACCTGCTGGATGGCGGCACGGGTGCAGACAAGATGACCGGGGGCGCTGGCAATGACACCTATGTCGTCGACAATGTCGGGGACATGGTGGTCGAAAAGGCCGGGGCGGGTTTTGACACGGTCAATAGCAGCATCAGCTACACTCTGGCGGCGAACGTGGAATCGCTGCGACTGATCGATGTCACTGGCGCTGTCGACGCGCATGGCAATAACGGCAATAATTGGCTGAACGCGCTCTGGGTCGATGCCGAGCCGGCGGCCGGCACGATGATCCGGCTCTATGGCGAGGGCGGCAATGATAATCTGATCGGTTCGCGCTACGGCGACCTGCTGGATGGCGGGACTGGCGCGGACAAGATGACAGGTGGCAATGGTAATGACACCTACGTTGTCGATAATGCCAGTGACATAGTGGTCGAAAAGGCCGGGCAGGGATTCGATACGGTCAATAGCAGCATCAGCTACACGTTGGGCGCCAACGTCGAATCCCTGCGGCTGATCGACGTGACTGGTGCGGTCGACGCGCATGGTAATGGCGCGAAAAACTGGCTGAACGCGCTTTGGGTCGATGTCGAGCCAGCGGCAGGGACGATGATCCGTCTCTATGGCGAAGGCGGCGACGATACGCTGATCGGCTCGCGCTATGGCGACCTGCTGGATGGCGGGGCGGGGGCCGATCAAATGACGGGCGGCGATGGCAATGACAGCTATGTGGTTAATGACGCGCGCGATGTGGTGATCGAGAAAGCCGGGCAGGGCTTCGACACCGTCGATGCCAGCGTGAGCTATAATTTGTCGGCAAATGTGGAATCGCTGCGCTTCATCGGAACCACGGGGGCGGTCACGGCGCATGGCAATAACGGCAATAACTGGTTGAGCGCGATCTGGGTCGATGTCGAGCCGGCCGCCGGCACGATGATCCGCCTGTATGGCGAGGGGGGCGATGACCGGCTGACGGGGTCGCGCTATGGCGACCTGCTCGATGGCGGCGCGGGTTCGGACATGCTGAGGGGCGGAGGGGGCCGGGACCGCTTCCACTTTGGCGATCGGCTGGATGCCGCGACCAATGTGGACACGATCCTGGACTTCCAGAAAGGCATCGACAGGATCGAACTGGACGATTCCGTGTTTGCCGGGCTGGACCTTGGCAAGCTGGACGCGAGCGCGTTTGTCGCCAATGCCACAGGGGTAGCGACATCGGCAGACCAGCGCGTCATCTACGACACTGACAGCGGGCAGTTGTTCTACGATGCGGACGGGTCGCTGGGCGGCGCGGCGGTTTTGTTCGGCATTGTCACGGGCCATCCGCCGCTGACGGGGGCAGATTTCGTCGTGGTGTGATGCGGAGGGAGGACGACCGGCCTATCCAGACCGGTCGCCCTTCACCGATCCTGATGAGGCCAGGTTCGACAGAAGGACGCCCTTGGTCGGCTGCGTTCTGATGCGGTCAAAATCGCGCGACGCGAGCGTGAGACTGGATCATTCATGAACAAGGCCGCCACGGATCGTTCAGGACGGCTTGTGCATTGTCAGCGCACTTCATCATCCGGGGGGATGTAAAAGGAGATGCGCGATGCCGCCTTTGACTTTTCCCCGCCTGCGCTGGGCCGGGATCGGAACCATGGTCCTGGCTCTGTCCGCCTGCGGCGATCAACGGGCCGACGATACGGATTTCAGTCTGGCCGATAATGGCTGGATGGCGGCCTTGGGCAACGGCAGTGCGGGATTGCCGCCCCTGCCCGACGCCGAGCCGATGATGGTAGCGGATCAATCCGCGCCGCAGGCGCCTTACCGCGCGCCCCTGGTCGAGCAACTGCCGGCAACCGAACCGATTGCCTATGCGCAACCGCAGGGCGCCAGTGACTATGCCTGGATCGACCGGGCGGACATGTTTGCCCAAACGCTGGGCGATGCGCCGCCCGATTATGGCTTTGCCTATGACAATGGCGTTACGCCCTGGGCATGGCAAAGCAGCGACGACTATGTGCGCTATGCCGAGCCGATCGACGGCGGCTATCGTTATTATTATTATGAACCGGGCGCGGCGAGCCCCTGGTTGGTGAGCGATCCATGGTACAGCTATGGCTATCGGGACGATCGGTTGGTCGCGGTCTATGATCGCGGCGGTCGGGCATTGCCGTGGCGCGAGGCGCGAGCACGCGACGCCTATGCCGCGCGCTATCATGCGCGCGCGCGCGACATGCGGCGTGTGGCACGCGCGCGCGAACGTCAGCGGATTGAGGCGCGGCAATGGGCAGCGCAGCGCGCTGCGATCCGGCGCGACCGAGAACGCTGGCGCGAGGCGCGACAGACGCAAACGGCCTGGGCGCGCTATCGCGACAACCGAGCCGAAACGCGGGCGCGCCGGCACTGGGCAGCCGAGCGACAGGTGCGCGAGCGAGCAGCGGTGCGTTTCGCCAACTGGCAACGCGAGAATTTTCGGGGGGATGCGCCGCGCTTCTATGCCGAACAGCGGCGGGAGCGGCAAATGGTCGCGAGGCGTGCCCAGGCGCAGCGTCAGCGGCAGCAACGTGCCCAGGCGGAACGGCGGGTCGAACGGGCGCGTCATGACCGGATGCGTGATCGCCAGCAAATGCAGCAACGTCGGGCGCAGGCTGAACAGCGCGCGGAAGCCAGCCGTCGGCGAGCCGAGCAGCGGCAAGCGCAGGCCCAGCGGGCCGATCGCCAGCAACAGGACAGGCAGCGCGCGCGCCAATTGGCAGGGCAGCGCGAAGGTCGCGCGACCCAGCAGGGGCGAAGGACGGCGCAGCAGCGCCAAGTGCAACAGCGCAAAGTGCAACAGCGGCAGGCGGTGGAACAACGGCAGCAGCGCGCGGTCCGTCAGGCAGCGGCGCGGCAGCGGGCAACGCGCCAGCGCGAGGCAGAAGCCAGGCGGGTCCAACGTCAGCAGCGCGCACAAGCTCGGCGTTCGGCGCAGCAACAGGCTGCCGCCCGCACCGCGCGCGAGCAGGCGCAACAGGCGCGGGCAAAACGCGAGCAGGCCACGGTGCGGGCCGACCGTCAGGAGGCGCGGGCTCGGCAGAACGCCCAGCGGCAGCAACAGGCGCAGCAGCGAGAGGCGCGCCAGCAGCAGAGGCAACAGGCACAGCAGCGAGAGGCGCGTCAGCAGCAGAGGCGACAGGCGCAACAACGCCAAGCGCGCCAGCAGCAGAGGCAACAGGCACAGCAGCGAGAGGCGCGTCAGCAGCAGAGGCGACAGGCGCAACAACGCCAAGCGCGCCAGCAGCAGCGGCAGCAAGCGCAGCAGCGCCGGCCCGACGCATCGATACGGGTGGCTCAGGGCGGCGGCAAGCCGGGGCGGCCGCGGGGTGAGCGAGACTGATCCTTGCACGCCATAGCGCCGGTCCGTCGACAAACGGGCTGGCCAAGCGGCCGTCGAGCGGGCAGAGGGGCGGGCGATGCATGCGCCTGATCCTGCAACCTTCATCGCCGCGGGCGCGAGCGCGCAGGTGTATCGGCTTGAGGGCGGGCGGGTGCTCAAGCTGTTCCATGCCGGCATCGATCCGTCGATCGTCGCGCGGGAATATGCGATCGCGCGGGTGGTGCAGACGAGCGGCCTGCCGGTGCCGGCGGTGTTCGGCGAGACGCGGGTCGAAGGCCGGCAGGGGATCATCTATGCCGAGATGCGCGGCCCCAATCTGCTGACCTATATGGCCCGGCATCCGCATCGCGCGGCCTGGGCGCTGGAGCAGATGGCGCAGCTTCAGGAGCGCATCCAGCGCTGCCATGCACCGGCGCTGCGCAGCCGCAAGGCGGTGCTGGCCGAGGATATCGCCGCCGCCGACATATCCGAGCCACTGCGCGAAGCAGCGATTGCGCGGCTGGACCTGCTCAATGAAGGGGACCATCTGAGCCATGGCGACCTGCATCCCGGCAATCTGATCGTGACAGACGCGGGCGTTGGCGTGATCGACTGGTCGCGCGCGGCCTGCGGGACGATCGCCACCGATCTGGTGCGGACCGAGATGGTGATGCGCTTTGGCCCGGCGCGCGGAGGCGGCGACGTCGCGCGGGCGGAGGCGGTCATGCGGGACGCGGCGGCCGGATGGTATCTGCGGCGCTATCGTGCACGTACGGGGCTGGACAAGGAAGCACTGATCGCGTGGCGGGCGCTGGTGGCGCTGGCCTGGATGCGCCAGCGCGCGCCGGCGCGGGATGCGGCCTTTGCCGATTATGTCGCCCGAGCGCTGCGCGAGGCGGGGTTGCCGCCGCTTTAAGCAGTCGCGGGTGCGGGCCGTCCGCCCCCATGTCGTTGGTCGGCGCTGGCCCGCGCCTTGTCGACAGGAGACGCCGCCGGGCGGGACGCGGCGGCGGATCGTCGAAGGACGGCGGCGATGCACGGCCCGTCCGCTATGATCGATCATGTTAAGGCACGGTTCACCGCTAATAGCGTCGTCTGCCTTTTGACAGTTTACCCCGATCCGGAGTGCCCGACAGCGCCTGGATACGCCCCCGGCAATCCCTTGCGCCGGGGGCGTTTTCTTTATGCGGCGATTTCGTTACGATTCGCATATTCCCTTACGGTGCGCTGTCGTTCGCGGCGCTGGCCATGTCGTTCGTCGCGCCGTTCGTCCCCTGCCTGTCCCCCCTTTGTCGATGGTCGCGCCGTTCGCCGACGCGGCGTGCACCCGGTCGAAGCGGGCGAGCGACAGGCGGGCACTGGGCATAAAAGGATCAGGCGAACGGGAGAGGGCGCTTCAAACCCCATCCAGACCTCAAAGAAGCGCCGCCTGTTCGCACCCAGCGCCGCGACGCCCCCTGAACAGGCGGCGCGGGTCATGACAGCGACAAGAGGAGATTTGCCCATGTTCCGTATGTTTACGCTCGCCGCACCTGTGGCCGCCGCATTCGCCCTGACCGCAGGCGCCGCCCAGGCCGAGGATTTCATGTCCAATGGTCGGACCGCGCAAGTCTATCATGGCGACCTGAACCTGGCCGATGCCGACCAGCAGAAGACGCTGCGCAGCCGCATCGCCCGCGCCGCCGCTCGCGTCTGTTCGTCGAGCGACCGCATGACCGCGCTGTCGTGCAAGTCCAAGGCGATCGCCCATGTCGAAGCGCCCATGGCCGCGGCCATCGCCCGCGCCGAAACCGGTGAGCGCTATGCCGATGCCGGCAGTGAGAAGGTCAAGGAGACGCGCGCGATCGTCGGGAATTGACGGTGCTTGCGCCAACTGACGAACAACAAAGGCCCGGATGCGCTCCGGGCCTTTGTCATGATCAGGGCAGCATCAGCCGTTGACGATCATGCCGCCATTGGGGTGAAGCACCTGGCCGCTCATATAGCTGGCATCCTGACAGGCGAGGAAGAGGAAGGCAGGCGCGACCTCATTGGGTTGGCCGGGCCGGCCCATTGGCGTGGATTCGCCGAAATGCTCCAGCTTCTCCTCGCTCGCGCCGCCGCAGGGGTTGAGCGGGGTCCAGATCGGCCCGGGCGCGACGGCGTTGACGCGGATGCCGTGCCCGATCAGATTTTCCGACAGGCTGCGGGTGAAGGCGGTGATCGCCCCCTTGGTGCTGCTGTAATCGAGCAGTTCGGACGCGCCCTGATACATGGTGACGGACGTGCAGTTGACGATCGCCGCGCCGTCCTTGAGGTGCGGACGCGCCGCCTGCGTCAGAAAGAACATGCCGAAGATGTTGGTCTGGAACGTGCGGCGCAACTGATCCTCGGTAATGTCGGTGATGTCCTGATCGGGATGTTGTTCGCCGGCATTGTTGACCAGAATGTCGAGCTTGCCGAAGCGGTCGATCACCTGAGCGACGGCGCTGTCGCAAAAGGCCTTGTCGCCCACATCGCCCGCGATGGTCAGGGCCTCGCGTCCCTCGGCTTCGACGATGTCTGCCGTCTTGCGCGCATCATCATGTTCGCACAGATACAGGATGGCTACGTTGGCGCCTTCGCGGGCGTAAAGCGCGGCGACGGCGCGGCCGATGCCGCTGTCCGCGCCGGTGACGAGCGCCACCTTGCCTGCGAGGCGACCCGAGCCGGGATAGCGCGGTTCCCATTCGGGTTTGGGATCGACCCTGGATTCATGGCCGGGCAGGCCGTCTTCCCGGATCATTTCTTCATAGCTGTCGGACATGGGGCTCTCCTTCGCAAAAAGGGCCAACCCATGTCGCGCCGCTTTTGTTCAGCCGGGCGGGGCCGCCTTCGCGCGGTCGAGGAAATTGCGCGACAGGCCGTGATAGAGGCGTTCCTTGCACACGCGCTGCGCCGCGCCATCCGCGACCAGCGCCGCGCCCAGCAAGGGGAGCATGAAGCCGCGGCTGCCGGTGGTTTCGGAAATGATGATGACGGCGGTCAGGGGTGCACGAACCACGCCGGTGAAATAGGCGACCATGCCCAGCAGCACGACGGCGCTGCCCTGTTGCTCCGGGAACATCCAGCGCAGCAGGTTGCCGAACCCAGCGCCGGTCGCCAGCGAAGGTGCGAAAATGCCACCGGGAATGCCGGAGATGCTGGTCGCCAGCGTGCTGATGAATTTGGCCGGGGCGAACCAGAGCGGTTCCTGCCCCCCGGTGATGAGGTGGCGGGCGGGCGCGTAGCTGGTGCCCCAGGTAAGGCCGGTCAGCACGCCGATCAGCGCGACGACCGCGCCGCAGCAGGCGGCAAAGCGGATCGGATGAGCGCGGCTGAAATCAGTGAGGCGGTTGCGGCTGGTCGCCGCCGCCAGCGCCAAACGGGCGAACAGGCCACCCGACAGGCCGCCCAGCACGCCGGCGAACAGCGCGACGACCATCGCGGAGCCGAGCGGCAGATGCGCGGCCACGACGCCGAAATAGACATAGTCGCCCGCCAGCCCCAGACTGACCATGCCCGAGATGATGACGGCGGTGATGACCAGCAGCGTCATGCGCTGTTCATAGGCCGACGCCAGTTCCTCGATCGCGAAGCTGATCCCGGCGAGCGGCGTGTTGAAGGCAGCGGCGACACCGGCCGCGCCGCCCGCGACCATGACCGATGCGCGCAGAGGCACCTGAAGCACCGAATGGACGCGGGCGAGGATGGCGGCGGAAATCTGGACCGTTGGGCCTTCGCGCCCGACCGATGCACCGACCAGCAGGCCCGCCAGCGTCAGTGCGACCTTGAGCAGCGCGGTGCGCAGGTCGACCAGCCGCCCGCCAATCTGTTCGGGCAGGCGGGTGGCGGCGATGACCTGCGGAATGCCCGATCCGCCGGCGAAGGGGGCGTAGCGGCGGGTGATCCAGGCGATGCCGGCAAAACCGAGCGGGGTCAGGAGCAGCGGCAGCCAGGGCCATTGCCCCGCGAGGTGATCGAAGGCTTCGCTGCTGGCGTCGGCCGCCCGCGCGAAGAGCAGCGCGGCGAGGCCGACGAGAATAGCGCCGCCCATCAGCGCGAGACGGCGGCGGAAGATGAGCGACGTCGGGCCGGTGTGGCGGATCAGCGCGCGCACGCGCCGCATGGTCCATCGGCGGCCCGTGATGCTCATGCCCGGACGGACTTCCCGCCTGACGGAGTGGAAAGGGCGACGAGGGGGGTGGGCTGGGCCACAGGCTGCTCCGCGGTTCGGCTGAAAAGGCCAACGATCGGCCTTGCGCCTTCCCTCTATGGTCGCCAGCCCGCAGAGGCAAGACCGGCGACCGGGAAAAGCCGCATCAGGGCTTGGCCGTGCCCTGTGTTGCCTCGGTAACGAACGGGTTGATCGTCTGGATCGTGCCGTCCGGATTATAATGTAGCTCCGTCACCTTGACGTTGCGCAGGCGGGTTTGCCCCGACAATTGGGTGTCTGCGTAGAAGAGCCACCATTTGCCATTCCATTCGACAATGGAATGATGGGTGGTCCAGCCTTCCACCGGCTCCATGATCCGCCCCTTGTAGGTGAAGGGGCCATAGGGGCTGTCGCCTGTGCCATAGGCCAGATAATGGGTATCGCCGGTCGAATAGCTGAAATAATATTTGCCCTTATATTTGTGCATCCAGGATGCTTCGAAGAAACGGCGGTCATGGTCGCCCCCCAGCAGCGGCTTGCCCTGGTCATCGACGATCTGGACGACGCGGGGCGTTTCGGCAAATTCCAGCATGTCGCCGGTCATTTTCGCGACGCGCGGGGCAAGCGCGGGCTTGTCATCCTGGCCAAGGTCGGTCTTGGATCCGTTGGGATCATAGGCCCCGTTGACATTGCGTTGCAGCTGGCCGCCCCAGATGCCGCCGAAATACATATAGCTTTGCCCGTCATCGTCGGTGAAGACGGCTGGATCGATCGAATAGCTGCCCTTGATCGGCTGGGGCTGTGCCTTGAACGGACCCATAGGGTCCTTCGATGTGGCGACGCCGATGCGGAAGGCGCCCTCCTTGTCCTTGGCGGGGAAGTAGAGATAATAGGTGTCGCCCTTCTTCGCGGCGTCGGGCGCCCACATCTGCTTTTCCGCCCAAGGCACGTCATCGACGTCGAGCGCGACCGGGCCAAGCGTCACCGGGCCGCCGATGCGGTCCATGCGCAACACGCGATAGTCGCGCATTTCAAAATGACTGCCCAGATCATCCTCTGGCGTCGGGCCGTCGATATCATGGCTGGGATAGACGTAAATCTTTCCGTTCCAGACATGGGCGGACGGGTCGGCGGTGAAAATATCCTTTACCAGCGGCTGCGACAGATAGTCGGAAGCCGGGCGCTTGCCCGCCGCCTGCTGGGCGTTTGTAGCGTTGGCGCTGGTGTCGGCCGGTTGCTGGCAACCCGCCGTCAGCGCGGCGGCGGCCACGGCCCCAAAGGTCAAAATGGATTTGCGCATCATGCATCCTCTCCCGATTGCATTTATCAAGATAGCGCTACCATCGGAAGGGCGGTGACGTCCACGCTTTTGTTCCAGCGCCTTGGACGAAGATGCGCGTTTCCGCTTCAGCCTTCGGCGCGGCGGCGGTAACGAAAGTACCAGACCTCATGGCCCAGCCGCCGCGCCTTGGCCTCGTAACGGGTTTCGGGCCAGCCGCCGGGGCGGTTCTGGAAATCTTTAGGCTCGTGCGCCAGCCAGTCGAAATCGGGATGGCCGTTCATCACCATCAGCGCCCAGCGCAGATAGACGGGATGATCGGTGCCGAAGCGGAATTCGCCGCCGGGCTTGAGCTTTTTCGCGATCATCGCGACCGGGCCGGGGTTCATCATGCGGCGCTTGGCGTGGCGCGCCTTGGGCCAGGGGTCAGGGTGAAGCAGATAGACGAAGCTGAGCGCGCCGTCGGGAATGCGCGAGAGCACGTCGAGCGCGTCGCCCATATGTAGCCGGACATTGCCCAGCGCCTTGTCGCGGACATGGCCGAGCGCCTGCACGACGCCGTTCAGGAAGGGTTCGCAGCCGATGAAGCCATGATCGGGCAGCAGGTCGGCGCGCCAGGCCATATGTTCGCCGCCGCCAAAGCCGATTTCGAAATGGAGCGGGCGATCATAGCCGAACAGGTCGGCCGCCGTCACCGGCCCCTGCGCAGGCACCGAGATGGCGGGCAGCAACGTGTCGACCAGCTCCTGCTGGCCCTTGCGCAGCCTTGGCCCGGACTGGCGGCCATAGAGGCGGTTGAGGGTGGTCGGGTCGCCGGATTTATGCGCTGTCATGGGGCGCGCGCTTAGCGACGGGAGCGGGCGCAGGCAAGCAGGACGACGCGCTAGAAGCCGAGCAGCGGCCAGAGCGCGATGAGCAGGCCGACAAGGCTGGCGAGAAAGATGATCGAGCGGACCACGGGCACGCCAAAGGCATAGAGCGGCAAATAGAAGACCCGCGCGCCAAGCCAGATCCATCCCCCCAGCGCCGTCCATTCGCTGGTGCGCCCGGCCAGCACCACGCCCAGCAGGGCGACGATGGCAAGGGGGAGCGTTTCGCGATAATTGGCCTCCGCTCGGCAAAGGCGGCCGGCGACGGGATTGAGCGGCGGCAGGCTTTCGTCGCGCGCGCCCATATTCCATTTCGGGCCATATTGCTTCGTCTTGGCATGGCCGGCGGCGAAGATATGGACGAGGAGCAGGATCATGCCCCAGGCGAGGATCGTGATTTCGACGGGCATGACGGCTTGCTCCCTTTCCAGCCCCTTTTAGCAGAGGCGCTGGCGGCCGGATAGCGTTGCTATGGCTGCCTTAAAGGGTGAGGCCGACCCTTGCGATCAGGGTCGCGCCGGCATGGGCGGTGTCGGGCGCGTCAATGTCGCTATCGGCATAGCGCAGGCCCGCGGACCAGCGGCCGCGATACCAGTCGAGCGCGACGCCATGATCCCAATAATTGCCGGCGGGACGCAGGCGCGCGGCGCGTATGGGATTGCGCGTGTCGCCCGACGATCGGCCGACATGGCCCGACAAAGTCAGCGGGGTTCCGGGGATGCCGACCGCCGCGCTGGAGGACAAATAGAGATTGTCGCCCCCGATGCCGGACTGGCGCGGGGCGTAGCGCGCGCCAAGGTCCAGGCTGGCCGGGCCGAGCGAAAAGCCGGCGATCGCGCCCACTTCTCCATAGCCCCAGCCTTCGCCGCTATCGGCCGCGCCGGGGAAGATATGATAGCGGCCCTCGGCGGTCAGGCGAAGGCCGCCCAATTGCCGGGCATAGGTGCCGCCCAAGTCAAGAACGGCATCCGCGCCGCCATGGCGGTCGCTGCCCCAGAGCGTCGTTGCCGCGCCGTCAAGGCTGAGGCCCGGCGCGACCGGCACCGACACGCTGCCGCGCACCACAGGATCGCCGTCGCTCCAGCTGAGGCCCCGGCGGCGTTCGTCGCTCGCGGCCTCCAGCGTGATGGTGGGGCCGGCGGCATATTGCGCGGCGGCCGGAGCGACATGGCCGGCAAGCAGCAAGGCCCCCAGCCATGTCGTACGAGTGAGAAAGTCAATTCGAGGCAAGATTGCGTACCGAGTCCAGTTCAGCGAGCAGAACGCCGTGGTCGGCCTTCGCCGCCGCGACAAGATGCGCCTCTATCTTTTCGCGATGATTGGCAAGGGCTTGTTCGGCGGGATTGCGACCGGGCGTGCACGCGCCCGCTTCGCTGCCAGAGAATGTCTGGTCGGTGGCGATGGTGCGGGCGAGCGCCGGGCCGTGGTCGAGCTTGCGATCGACCATGATAGTCGCGCTCCAGCGGCATCGTTGCATATCCATGCGATTGGGGGTCTTCGCGCCGACAGTCTTGCTGCGCACGTCGATGCGGGCGGTATAGGTGGCGGCGATCGGCTGGCCATGATGCTGCACCGTGACGCTGTGGGTCGCGGCCGCAGCCGCCAGGGCGAGAAGGATGCTCATGTTGGTCTCCTGCATTGAACGCCGCGCTTTTGCGCGCGGTCGTCACCGCAGATGTAGGAAAGCCCTGTTGCTGATCCTTTGCCGAACTATGAAAAAGGGCAAAAGGTTTGGTGGGATGAGCAGGCCAGTCCATTTGTCTTGAACGGGGAAAAAACCGGTAACGAACTTGAACGGACAGCGAGACCGGGCGTGTGTTCATGCATATTGGGGCAGCGCGAATTGCGAGCGTGGTTCGAGGGAGGCAGGCGAGCGAGGCATGGGCTGTGCCACGGCTGCGCGGTGATTGGTCATAACCGTCCTGGAAGAAATGCGCCAATAGCGGGCCTGCTATAGTCCCCGATCCAGAAGTCGGGACGCGAGCCGCAGACCTTTGAACCGTCATACGGCGCTTGCACCCTGCCATGTCCCGTGCAGACTATTTAGCGATGACGACCGATCCGGCGAAGTCGGGGAGGGGCACCAAGCAGGCTCCGGTGGCGGCCACGAATGCGTCCACCGCCTTGCTGACGCCCATATATCGGCAGTTATTATAATCATGGACGAAAATATAGCCACCCGGGCTCAGCCGGTCGTAGAACCAGTGGAGGCCTGCGCGGGTCGGGTCATAGAGGTCGACATCGAGGCTGACGAAGGCGAATGTCTCCTCAAGGCCCTCCGCGGTTTCCGGAAAGAAGCCTGGGAAAAATTTCGCTCGATCAGGGTGCGGCAGCTTGCTTTCGACCAGTTCGATGCTTGTGTCGACGAAATCGCCGACGATCGCGGAGGAGAAATTACCTTCGCTTTCCGCGTCGAGATCACGGTCGGAAAAGCCCGAAAATGTATCAAATAGATAGAGAGTCCGATCGGCAAACAGCCGGTTGATGAGACAGGCCTGATCGCCCTTGTAGACACCAAGTTCAGCGACCGCGCCCGGCACGCCGCGATCGCGGATCTGACGGGCGGCAAGATGGAAAGCGCCGTTGCGGACATAATCGCCGGGACCCGCATCGGCTTGTTCCAAAGGCTGAGCCTTATCGAGATACATGGTGGCAAGGCCGGCCGGCCGCAGACCAAGGCCGATCGCCTCATTCAAAATCCGTATGTCGCGATTGGCCTGCTCGTGCAGTTGCCGGCTGTAGCTGGCATAATAGGTCACGATCTTGTCAGCGGCGACGCCCATTTCGATTAACCCGGCGCGGATTTGATCGACGGCGCGCGCGGTGATGACGACATAGTCGAAATTCATCCCCGTCAGGCTGGCCGGATCGAGAATTTCAAAGCCATCCACGGTAGTGCCATGTTTCGACGAATCATTGTCGCTAAGCCCGAGCACGGTAGTCTTGGCGGGAACCATGCTGAGAAAATCCTTGGCCGCGCTGCCAGAACCAAAAACAATTATCTTCATTTTTGTTTTGTCCCCCTCAATTCAACCCGAGCACGAACTTAGAAACCCAATGAGACAATAGTTTGAAAGGTGCCGGGTAGAGCAACGATTTTGGTAGGCGGGAGAAAAAAAAGGCGGCCCTTGCGAGCCGCCTTTTTATTCAGTTTCGCAACACTGCTTATTATTTAGTGCCCGCGGGCGCCTTCGCCTTGCCGCCTTTCTTCCCCTTTTTCGGGGCGGCGGGGGTGATTTCGAAGGCGAGGGCTTCGACGCCGTCGCTGTCCTTCATATGGACATGGACCTCGCCACCGTGGACCAGCTTGCCGAACAGCAATTCCTCGGCGAGCGGCTGCTTGATCTTCTCCTGCATCAAACGGCCCATCGGACGCGCGCCATAGAGCTTGTCATAGCCCTTCTTCGTGAGCCACGCCTTGGCGTCGTCATCCAACGTGATGTGGACGTCGCGGTCGGCCAGTTGCAGTTCGAGTTGCAGCACGAACTTGTCGATCACACGAGCGACGATTTCGGGCGGCAGGTAGCCGAAGGGCACGATCGCATCGAGGCGGTTGCGGAATTCGGGCGTGAAGAGCTTCTTGACCGCATCTTCCTGCACATCGTCGCGGGTGAGCTCGCCAAAGCCGATCGATTCCTTCGCCATGTCCGACGCACCCGCATTGGTGGTCATGATGAGGATGGTGTTGCGGAAATCGACGGTCTTGCCGTGATGATCGGTCAGGCGGCCATTGTCCATCACCTGGAGCAGGATGTTGAACAGGTCGGGATGCGCCTTCTCGATCTCGTCGAGCAGCAGCACGCTGTGCGGATTCTGATCGACCGCATCGGTCAGCAGGCCGCCCTGATCATAGCCGACATAGCCCGGAGGCGCGCCGATCAGCCGGCTGACCGAATGGCGTTCCATATATTCCGACATGTCGAACCGCTGGAGCGGGATGCCGAGCAGCGTCGCAAGCTGGCGCGCAACCTCCGTCTTGCCGACGCCAGTAGGGCCGGAGAAGAGATAGTTGCCGATCGGCTTGTCGGGATCGCGCAGGCCCGCGCGCGACAGCTTGATCGCGGAGGACAGGACTTCGATCGCCTTGTCCTGGCCGAACACCACGCGCTTGAGGTCCGTGGTGAGCGATTCGAGCACGCTCTTGTCATCGGACGACACCGTCTTGGGCGGGATGCGCGCCATCGTAGCGATGACCTGCTCGATTTCCTTGGGGGTGATCGTCTTCTTGCGCTTGGATGGCACGACCAGCATCTGCATCGCGCCGACCTCGTCGATCACGTCGATCGCCTTGTCTGGCAGCTTTCGATCGTTGATGTAGCGCGCCGAAAGCTCGACCGCCGCCTTGATCGCGTCGGGCGTATATTTGACGCTGTGATGTTCCTCGAACGCCGAGCGCAGGCCCGCCAGAATCTTGATGGTGTCGTCGATCGTGGGTTCGTTGACGTCGATCTTCTGGAACCGGCGCAGCAGCGCGCGGTCCTTTTCGAAATGATTGCGGAATTCCTTGTAGGTGGTCGATCCGATGCAGCGGATCGTGCCGCCCGACAAAGCGGGTTTGAGCAGGTTCGACGCATCCATCGCGCCGCCGCTGGTCGCGCCCGCGCCGATGACGGTGTGAATCTCGTCAATGAAGAGCACCGCATGCGGCATTTTTTCCAGTTCGGTGACGACCGCCTTCAGCCGCTCCTCGAAATCGCCGCGATAGCGGGTGCCGGCCAGCAGCGCGCCCATGTCGAGCGAATAGATGACCGCTTCCTTGAGCACGTCGGGCACGTCGCCTTCGATGATCTTGCGCGCCAGACCCTCCGCGATCGCGGTTTTGCCCACGCCCGGATCGCCGACATAGAGCGGGTTGTTCTTTGATCGGCGGCAGAGGATCTGCACGGTGCGGTCCACTTCGGCCGACCGGCCGATCAGCGGGTCGACCTTGCCCCGGTCCGCCTTCTCATTAAGGTTGACAGTGAACTGGTCGAGCGCGCTGTCCTTCTTGCCCTTGCCGTCCTGCACCTTCTTTTCCTCCTCGGCGGTGCCCTTGGTCTCCTGACGCTCGGGCGTGGGCGTGCCCTTGCCGACGCCGTGGCTGATGAAGCTGACGGCATCGAGACGGCTCATATCCTGCTGTTGCAGGAAATAGACAGCATAGGATTCGCGCTCGGAAAACAGCGCAACCAGCACATTGGCGCCGGTCACTTCATCCTTGCCGGAGGATTGGACATGCAGGATGGCGCGCTGCACGACGCGCTGGAAACCGCTGGTGGGCGAGGGGTCGGACGACCCTTCCACCTTGAGGCTGTCCAGTTCGGTGTCGAGATAATGGGTGACGGCGTCGCCCAGCTCGCCCAGTTCCACGCCGCACGCCTGCATCACCTTCGACGCATGGTCATCGTCGATCAGCGCGAGCAGAAGATGCTCGAGCGTCGCATATTCGTGCCGGCGTTCCGACGCGTGCGTCAGCGCGTTGTGCAGGGTTGTTTCGAGGGCGGCTGCGAAAGAAGGCATGTCTGTTCTACTCCATGCTCCCTGTCACGGGAGCGTCATCGAACCCCATGTCGGCATTGCTCGACGCTGGATCAAGGCGCGACCCCCGATCAGCGGAATTGCCAGACTGCCCAAGCCCGAAGAAGCCCTGAAGGGCGCTGGGGGCGGGGCGTCGGTTCATCGCTTGAATAGCGCCTCGGCACTTGCCTTATGGTTAACGGCGCTATCCTTGTGGCGTCTGGTTCGTTCAATCTCCGCCTCCAGGGCGGCGATGCGGTTTTCCAGTTCGCTCATGGACAATGGCCCCAGATCCTGTTTGATCAGGCGGGCCAGCGGATCATCGCCCTTGCGCGGCAGATCGTCATCCAAGTCCATGTCGGCAATGTTGACCCTTGGGGCCAGTCTGTCAATAAGGGCGCCGCAACGGCCTGCCGATTTGAGGCGGGCGCCTGGCACAAGCCACAGGCGGGGGACAGCAAGATGGCGGACGGTTATTCCATTCCGGCGGAGATGACGGCGATCGGCATCGCCGCGCCCGGCGGGCCAGAGGCGTTGGTGGCGCAGCGGCGCCCGGTGCCGGCGCCGGGCGAGGGCGAAGTGCTGATCCGGGTCGCGGCCGCCGGGGTCAACCGGCCCGACGTGCTGCAACGGCAGGGCAAATATCCGCCGCCGCCGGGCGCTTCGGACATTCCGGGGCTGGAGGTTTCCGGGACCATCGTCGCGGCGGGCGGCGGCGCGGACCAGTTGATCGGGCAGCAGGTCTGTGCGTTGCTGGCGGGCGGGGGCTATGCCGAATATGCGGTCGCGCCGGCGGGCCAATGCCTGCCGATTCCGCCGGGCTATGATCTGGTGGAGGCCGCCGCGCTGCCCGAAACCCTGTTCACGGTGTGGACCAATTTGTTCGAGCGCGCCTATGCAGCGCCAGGCGACACGGTGCTGGTGCATGGCGGCACCAGCGGCATCGGCACCATGGCGATCAGCCTGTGCCGCCTGTTCGACGTCACCATCATCGTCACCTGCGGCAGTGACGACAAATGCGCGCAGGCGCTGGAATGGGGCGCTGCCCATGCGGTGAACTACAAGACACAGGATTTCGTCGCCGAGGTGAAGCGGATCACCGATGGCAAGGGGTGCCAGGCGGTGCTCGACATGGTTGGCGGCGATTATGTGGCGCGCAATCTCGATTGCCTGGCGGAAGACGGCCGCCATGTGTCGATCGCGGTGCTGGGCGGGGCGAAGGCGGAAATCTTCATTCCGCAGATCATGCAGCGCCGCCTGACGCTGACCGCATCGACGCTGCGCGCGCGATCGGTGGGGTTCAAGAGCCTGGTCGCCGACGAACTGGTCCGCACGGTCTGGCCCTTCGTCGCGGAAGGGCGGCTGCGTCCGGCGATGGACCAGCGGTTCGACATGGCGGACGCGGCCAAGGCGCATGCGCGCATGGATTCGGGCGCCCATTTCGGGAAGATCATGCTGACCATGTGACGCGCGCGGCGGGGGCTAGAGCAGGCCCTTGGCGCGCAGGCTGACATGGCCCTGGCCCGCGATGATGACATGGTCGTGGACGCTGATGTTAAGCCGCTTGCCCGCGTCGATGATCTGCCGGGTGACGTCGATATCCTGCCGGCTGGGCGATGGGTCGCCGGACGGATGATTGTGCACCAGGATCAGCGCCGCCGACCCCAGGTCGATGGCGCGGCGAATGACTTCGCGGGTGTAGATCGCCGCCTGGTCGATCGACCCGTCGCCCATATGATCGTCGCGGATCAGCATGTTGCGGCTGTTGAGGTGCAGCACCCGCACCCGCTCGACGCCCAGATGGGCCATGTCGGCGCGCAGATAGTCGAGCAGGGCCTGCCAGTTGGCGAGCACGGGCCGCGCCGCCACCTCGTTGCGCAGCATCCGCAGCGCGGTCGCCTGCACGATCTTGATCGCGGCGACACTGGTGTCGCCCATGCCGGGTACGCGGGCGATCGCCTGCCAGTCGGCGGTCATCAGGCCGCCGATGCCGCCAAATTCCCGCAGCAGCAGCTTGGCCAACGGCTTGGTGTCGCGGCGCGGGATGGCGAGCGCCAGCAGATATTCGATCAGTTCATGATCCAGCAGCGCTTCGCCGCCAGCATCGGCCAGTTTCTGCCGCAGGCGGGCGCGGTGCCCGGCCCCGTCATGCGCGGCTTTCGCATCCTGTTCGGCCAAATTCCTGTCCCCTGAACCTGTGGACCCGACGCTATGCGTTGCGGAATCACGGGGCAAGGATATTTAGGAGCGACGGGACGTTATGATCCCGTTACGGATCATCAGTGTCGCAGCGAAGCCGGGGTTGGCCATAGGCATGGAAGAAGAAGACGGCGAAGAAGCGGTTCGCCGGGCATGGCTGCGCTGGCTGGGCGTGGGTACGGGGTCGCTGGCGCTGCTGCTGGCCGGCCTGTGGACGCAGCGCGCGCCGATCGCCGAGAATTTCGTTACGCGTGAACTCAACCGGCGGGGCGTTCAGGCGCGCTATGACCTGGTCGATGTCGGCCTGCGCACGCAGCGGATTGAAAATATCATATTGGGCGATCCTGCCCGCCCCGACCTGACCGCGCGCTGGGTGGAGGTGGACATCGCCTTTGCCGGCCTGACGCCAAAGGTGGCCGCCGTCAGGGCAGGCGGCGTGCGGCTGCGCGGATCGTTGCATGACGGCGTGCTGGAACTGGGCGATCTGGACCAGTTTCGCGATCCCAATTCGACGGCGCCGTTCAGCCTGCCGGACATCACGGTGGCGCTGACTGATGCGCGCATGACGCTGGATACCGATGTCGGCCCGGTCGGCATGGAAATGGACGGTTCGGGCAATCTCCAGTCGGGCTTCCGGGGGCAGTTGGCGGCTGCGATGCCCCGCGCGGCGATGGCGGGATGCGCGCTCACCATGATGCGCGCGTCGCTCGATATTGCGATGGACGGCGGGAAGCCGCGTCTGGCCGGGCCAGTCACCGCCGATGCGCTGGCCTGCCGGAATGCCGGCGCGGCGCTGGCGCAACCGGTCGGGCGCATCGACCTGACGTTGGGGCAGGCGCTGGATCGCTGGACCGGGCGCGCCGACCTGTCGGGCAAGGCGTTGCGCGGGGGCGGCATGGTGCTGGCCTCACCCAGGGCACGCGTCGATTTTGACGGCAGCGTCGCGCGCACGACCGGACAAATGCGGCTGGATGCGACGGGATTGAGTGGGCGCGGCGCGCTGCTGGGCCGCACATCGCTGGCCGGGCAATGGGCGATCGGTCCGGAAACCCGATTCCAGGGACAGCTGAACGGCGACAATCTGCGCCTGCCGGGGCGTGATCCATTCGGTGGGTTGCGCAGCGGGGCTGCGGGCACGCCGGTCGCGCCGCTGGCGGCGAAGCTGGCGGACGCGGTGGAGCGTGCGGGCGCGGGCAATCGGATCAGCACCAC
This sequence comes from Sphingobium soli, assembly GCF_020782245.1. Classification (GTDB taxonomy): domain Bacteria; phylum Pseudomonadota; class Alphaproteobacteria; order Sphingomonadales; family Sphingomonadaceae; genus Sphingobium; species Sphingobium soli. The sequence goes on along the minus strand of NZ_JAJGNP010000006.1, from coordinate 186,674 downwards.
TTTGGCGCTGGTGCAGAAAGCGGGCGTGGGCAGTCTGGCGATCACCGACGCCGCCCTTGATGCGCGCAGCGGCGCGCGTATCGCCATTGCGCAAGGCGGGCAGATGACGATAGCCTGGCCAGGCAAGGCGGCGGGCATCGACTGGGCGCTTGATGGCGCGATCACGGCGGACGGGGGCGGTCTTCCCCGTGCCGCGCTGCGTCTGGCGCGGCGGCCGGGCGGCGGCTTTGGCGGCGAATTATTTGTCGATCCCTACAGCGCCGGCGATGCGCGGCTGGCGCTTGATCGGGTGCGCTTTTCTGCTGAGTCCGACGGTGCGACCCGGTTCCGGACCGCGATGCGGCTGGACGGCCCGTTGCCGGACGGACGGCTGCGCGGCCTTAGCCTGCCAGTCACTGGCCGGGTTGCTGCCAATGGCGCGGTTTCGGTCAATCCCGATTGCGTGCCGCTGTCGCTGGTCGAGGCGCACTATGGCAATTTCGCGTTGGGGCAGACGCACCAGACTTTGTGCCCAGTCGGTGGAGCGATGCTCGCCGTGGGCCCCGCAGGCGTATCGGGCGGCGTCGATCTGAAAGAGGTCGACCTGGCCGGACGCAGCGGTGACAGTCCGATGCGGCTGACCGCAAATCATGCGCGCATGCTGCTGGGCAAGCCAGGCTTCGCGCTGGACAACCCGGCGCTGACCATCGGGCAGGGGGACGCGCCCGTGCGCCTGACTGCCGCGGCGATGGATGGCGCGATGACGAAGGGTGGCTTTGCCGGCACGCTCAAGGGTGCCGGTGGCCGGATCGGCGCCGTGCCGCTGATTGTCGAACAGGGCGCGGGAGAGTGGCGCTTTGCGGACGGGACGCTCAGCCTCAACGCGGCGATGACGGTGCGCGATTCGCAGGCGCAGGCGCGGTTCAACCCGCTGTCGGTGCCCGACTTCGCGCTTTCGCTCAAGGATGGGCGGATCGCCGCCACCGGCACGCTGACCGCGCCGGGGAAGGGCGCGCGGGTCGCCACCGTCGACATTGCGCATGACCTTGGCCGAGGCACGGGCCATGCGGACCTCAAGGTGCCCGACCTGACGTTCGATGCGGGGCTGCAACCCGATGAGCTTACGCCGCTGGCGCTGGGCGTCGTCGCCAATGTGCGGGCCGGGGTGACGGGTGACGGGCGGATCGACTGGACCGGGGACAAGGTGACGAGCACCGGCACCTTCCGCACGGACAACGCCAGTCTGGCCGCCGCCTTCGGCCCGGTCGAAGGGTTGAGCGGAGAAATTCGCTTCACCGACCTTATCGGCCTGGTGACGGCGCCGGGCCAGCAAGTGACGATCAAGTCGGTCAATCCGGGTGTCGAGGTGCGCGACGGCGTCGTGCGCTACCGGCTGGAAGCGGGGCAGAAAGTGCGGGTCGAAGGGGGCGGCTGGCCCTTTTCCGGCGGGCAGCTGGTGCTGTTGCCGACAACGATGGATTTCAGCGCCGACGTCGATCGCTATTTGACGTTCCGGGTGATCGGGCTGGACGCAGGGTCCTTCATCCAGGCGATGGAATTGGACAATGTGTCGGCGACCGGCACCTTCGACGGCATCATGCCGCTAATCTTCAATTCCAGGGGCGGGCGCGTGGCGGGCGGCGTGCTGGTGGCACGGCAGGCAGGCATGGAGCCGCTGCTGATGCCCGAAGGCGTGTTGCCGACCATCCCGTGCGATCCCACGAAGATCGGGGGCACGCTATCCTATGTCGGGCCGGTGTCGAACGAGGATATCGGCGTCATGGGCAAGGTCGCCTTCGACGCCCTCAAGAATCTGCAATATAAATGCCTCACCATCCTGATGGACGGGGCGCTGGACGGCGAGATGGTGACGAATGTCGTGTTCAACGGCGTCAATCGCGACCGGCTGGGCGCGGCGCCGGGCGGACTGGCGCGCAATTTCATCGGTTTGCCCTTCATCTTCAACGTGAAGATCGCCGCGCCCTTCCGGGGACTTTTGGGCACCGCGCAGTCCTTCATCAATCCGTCGGACCTGGTGCAGGGCGAAATCGCCAAGCAGGCGCAGGAAAAGATGCGGGAAGAGAGCGCGCAACCCCTTGCGGTTCAGCCTCTGGACAGCGACAAGACGATAAACGGGGAGCCGTAATGAAGATAAAGAGCATCATGATGGCCGGCCTTGCCGGTGTGGCGCTGGGGGGGTGCATTCAGGTGAAGGCCCCGGACAAGCCGATCGAAATCAACCTGAACGTCAAGGTGCAGCAGGAAGTCGTCGTCAAGCTGCAACGCGATGCGCAGGACCTTATCCAGAATAATCCGGAGTTGTTCCCGCAATGACACGCAAGATGGTGAAATCCGCATGGATGGCCGCCGCCGCGATGGCGCTGGCGGGTGGACTTGGCTTTGCCGGCGGCGCGCAGGCGCAATCGCCCGATCTGGCGGCGGCTCTGTCGTCGGGCGCGGTGGGCGAACAGGCCGACGGCTATATGGGTGTAGCCGGATCGGTCAGCCCGACCGTGCGCAAGGAAGTCGAATCAATCAACATCAAGCGGCGGCAGGTTTATACCGACCTTGCCGGCAAGCGGGGCGTGACGGTGCAGGATGCCGCCGCCGCGACGGCTTGCCAGACACTGACCCGCCTGAAGAGCGGCCAGGCCTATCGCATCGGCGGTGGCGCGTGGCAGACCAAGGGTTCGGGGGCGATCGCGCTGCCATCCTATTGCGCGTCGGGCGGCTGACACATCCTGGCTGGTGGACTTTTCTTATCCCTTCGTATGGTAGGGAAAGTCTTGGCGCCAACCATGGTTGACTATCCGCAATCCCCTTTCTAAACGGGCCGCGCCTTGACGGGTGCAGCCGCAAGCGCCATGCCGCCGCGATACAGGATCGCGGAGGATGCCATGGCAGCGGACACACCCGGACAGGACCCGGCAGGGGAGGACGCGCGGATCGCTTCGCTGGAGGAGCGGATCGCCCGGGCCGAACATGCCGAAAAGGTCAGGCAGGGGGCCAAGGAGCAGCAGGCGGACGATGGATCGCGCCTGGGCAACCGGGTTCTTGCTGAACTGATCGGCGGTCTTGTCGGCGGTGCGTTGATCGGCTGGGTTCTGGACCGGCTGTTTGACACATCCCCATGGCTCCTGCTCGTATTCCTCGGTCTCGGGATCGTGGCGGCGTTCAGGAACATCATCAGATTGACGACGGTAAAGCGTCCCGACCAATAGGGGCGCTTTTATCTTAGTCCGAAGACGTGAACGTTACAGGGGTCAACGTGGCAGAATCCGGCAAAATCGATCCGATGCATCAATTTGCTATCGAACCCTTGTTCGGTACGGATCATCTGTCTCTTGGCGGCTTCAACATCGCCTTCACCAACAGCGCGCTCTACATGGTGCTCGCGGCGCTCGTGCTGTGGATCTTCGTGATCGGCGGCATGAAGCGCGAATTGGTGCCCGGCCGCTGGCAGATGGCGGTCGAATATATGACCGGCTTCATCAAGAACCTGCTGATCGCCAATATCGGCGACAAGGGCCGCAAATATATCCCCTACGTCTTTTCGCTTTTCATGTTCATCCTGCTGGCGAACCTGCTGGGTCTGTTGCCGCTTGGCCTGTTCGGGCTGCACCCCTTCACCTTCACCAGCCATTTCACCGCCACGGGCGTGCTGGCGATCATGAGCTTCTCGATCGTGCTGATCGTGGGCTTCGCGAAGCATGGCCTGCATTTCTTCTCGCTGTTCGTGCCGCATGGCACGCCCGCGCTGATGGTGGTGCCGCTCTTCTTCATCGAGCTCGTGTCTTTCATGGTGCGCCCATTTAGCCTCGGCCTGCGACTGTTCGTCGCGATGACCGCGGGCCACGTGCTGCTCAAGGTGCTTGCCGGCTTCGTCATCAACAGCGCAAATGCGTCTCCGCTGCTTGGCTTCACCGTGGGTTCGGCCAGCTTCATCCTGATGATCGGCATCAGTGCGCTGGAAGTGCTGGTTGCGGTGATCCAGGCCTATGTGTTCGCGCTGCTGACCTCGGTCTATCTTAACGATGCCGAGAACCTGCACTGATATTTCGCCAATTTCTTTAACGTTTTTGACTGTTTAACAAGGGAGTTTACGACATGGACGCAGAAGCCGCAAAGCTGCTCGGTGCTGGCCTGGCCGCGATCGGCGCGGGCATTGCCGCCCTCGGTGTGGGCAATGTCTTCAGCAGCTTCCTGGAAGGCGCGCTGCGCAATCCGGGTGCCGCCGACGGCCAGCAGGGCCGCCTGTTCATCGGTTTCGCCGCGGCGGAACTTCTGGGTCTGCTGGCGTTCGTTATCGCCATGATCCTGGTGTTCGTGGCCTGACACGCATTTGAGGCGGGCGGGGCGGCCATCATGTCGCGCTCGCCCGCTTCCCTGATTTTGACCGCCCTCTGACCGGACGGACCCGTAATATGCCTCAAATCGCGCAAATCGCCGAAACCTATTCCAGCCAGATATTCTGGCTGCTGTTGACGTTCGGCTTCGTCTTCTTCGTCATTGGCCTTGGCATGGTGCCAAAGGTTCAGGGCACGGCAGACGCACGCGACGCGAAGATCAGCGGGGATTTGGACGCGGCCAAGGCGGCCTTCGCCCGTGCCGATGAGGCCGAGGCCGATTACAAGGTCCGCGACGCGCAAAGCCGCACCGCGGCTCAGGCGCTGCTGGCCAAGGCGAAGTCGGACGCCGCCAAGGCGTCGGAAGCCCGCATCGCCGTGGCGGACGCGGATGTCGCGGCGATGATCGCCGCGGCCGAAGCCCGCATCCAGGCCGCGAGCAACGCGGCCATGGCAGAAATCGAAACCGTCGCCGCCGATGCGGCGCGCGACATGGTGGCCCGCATTTCCGGCGTGAACGCATCGGACGAAGCGGCCCGCAACGCAGTAAAGGCGGCACTGGCCCATGGCTGAGGCAGCAGCACAGCATCACGAAGCGACCGCCCCTTCGCTGGGCGAGGCGATCCACGCCGAAGGGCTGGAGCCGGTCGGTACCGTCGCGCATGAAGGCGTTGCCCCGCATACCGACCCCAAGGCGGTGGGCATGGACGCAACCGCCTGGGTGAGCCTCGCCATGGCGGTGTTCATCCTCATCCTGCTGGTCAAGAAGGTGCCCGCCCTGATCGGCGGCGCGCTCGATGGCCGGATCGCGCAGATCAAGGAGCAACTGGCCGAAGCATCGCGCCTGCGCGCCGAGGCCGAGGCGCTCAAGGGCGAATATGAAGCCAAGCTGGCCGCTGCCGCCGGGGAGGCCGACGCCATGCGCAAGGCCGCCGAGCATGAGGCCGAAGTGCTGGTCGACGACGCCCGCATCCATGCCGAGGAACTGGTCGTGCGCCGCCAGAAAATGGCCGAGGACAAGATCGGCGCCGCAGAACGCGCCGCGATCGCCGCGATCCGCGCCAAGGCGGTGAACGCGGCCACCAGCGCCGCCGCCACCTTGATCGCGCAGGGCCATGATGCCCAGTCCGACAAGGCGCTGGTCGACAGCGCGATCGGGAAGCTCGGCACGATCAACTGAACGCGCCTTGCCGACGGGAGAAAAGGGGCTGGTGCGGATCGCGCCGGCCCTTTTCCGTTGGCGGCGGCGACCCATCCGCAGACCAGCTTCATCGGCCCCAAGCAAATCCTTCGCTTGGCGCAGACCGCCGGGCTGCCTATCTCTCCTCCCTGATCCGAATCGCAGATTGAAGGCTTTTTATGTCCGCCACGCACAGCACCCGCATGTTGATCCTGGGGTCCGGCCCCGCCGGCTTGTCCGCCGCCATCTATGGCGCACGTGCGGGCCTCGCGCCGATCGTCGTGCAGGGGATGCAGCCGGGCGGTCAGCTGACCATCACCACCGATGTCGAAAATTATCCCGGCTTCCGCGACGTCATCCAGGGGCCGTGGCTGATGGAGCAGATGCAGGCGCAGGCCGAGCATGTCGGCGCGCAGATGATGTATGACCAGATTGTCGATGTCGACCTGTCCGAGCGCCCGTTTCGGCTGCGCGGCGACAGCGGCACGCTCTATGTCGCCGATACGCTGGTCATCTGCACCGGCGCGCAGGCCAAGTGGCTGGGCGTCGAGGGCGAGGAGCATCTTCAGGGCAAGGGCGTGTCGGCCTGCGCCACCTGCGATGGTTTCTTCTATCGCGGCAAGAAGGTCGTGGTGATCGGCGGCGGAAACACCGCGGTCGAGGAAGCGCTGTATCTCACTAACCACAGCCATGACGTCACATTGATCCACCGCCGCGATTCGCTGCGCGCGGAGAAAATCTTGCAGGAACGGCTCAAGGCCCATCCGAACATCAAGATCCTGTGGAACAAGGCGGTGGAACGCTTCGTGGGTGGCGGCACGCCCGAAGGGCTGGTCGGCGTCGACCTCATTGACACGGTGACGGGCGAGAAGAGCCATGAGGCGACCGATGGCGGCTTCGTCGCGATCGGCCATCACCCGGCGACTGAATTGTTCGCCGACAGCCTGCCGCTGGATGAGGGCTATATCCTGGTGGAAAAGGGCACGACCCATACCGCTATCCCTGGCGTCTTCGCGGCCGGCGACGTGACCGACAAGATTTATCGCCAGGCGGTGACGGCGGCGGGCATGGGTTGCATGGCAGCGCTGGATGTCGAGAAATTCCTGGCGGAGCAGGATTTCGAGGAACTGGTGGACGCGTAAGTCCGGCGCGCAGGGGCCAGGGTCAGCCGACCTTGGCCCGCGCAAAGGCGACGAGCGACCCGAAAGTCTCGAACGTATCGCCGTCGATATCCTCATCTTCGATGAGGATGGCGAAGCGATCCTCCATCTCTGTCAGCAAGCCTGCGACCGCCATGGAATCGAGTTCGGGCAATGCGCCGAACAGAGGCGTGTCGGCATGAAACGCATCGACCCGGTCCTGCGACAGGCCAAGCGCGTCGCGCAGCAGCGCCCGCATCTGGGTTTCGACAGGGATCGACTGGTCGGACGGCTGAGGATGGGCGGCGTGCATAATGCGCGCCTAACTATAGTTTCGCGTCCTAGCCGACAAGCGCGGAAATCATTGCCCGTACCGCGGCCGGCCACTGGTTGACGGCGCGCGGGTTAAAGGCATCGACGCGGGTGAGCGGGATGCGCCGCTCCATCCAATCGGTCTTGTAGCCATTGTCGCCCGTCCCATAATCGATCATCGTCACGCGATCCTGGTCGATCGCATGGCGGAACATGGCATGGCTGAGCAGGGTGCCGGGCGACCGGGCATCGAACGCCTTGTCATGCGCCAGCTTGTGGATGAGCGCGACGCCGCGATCGATCGTCCAGAGCTGCGTGGCGACCGCCTGGCCGCCTTGTCGCGCGAACCCCAGCCGCAGCCTGCCGGCCGCGCTTTCCCGCTCGGCCAGATCGCGCAGGAAATCGAGGCCGCCTTCGGGCTCGACCGATTTCCAGCTGCGCGCCTGCACCGCGACATAATCGTCCCACAGATCCGGCGTCATCCGGTCATGGATCGTGAGCGTGAAGGGATCGCCCCGGCCCTTGCGCCGGACCAGATTGCGTAGCCGACCCGGCCGCGCGCGCCAGTAGGTCGCGAAATCCTGCCCATCGAGCGAGAGAAGATGGCGCCCGCCCATGGTCCGGCGCACGGTCCACCATCCCGCCCGGCCTAGCGCCCAACGCAATTCGGCGCAGTCTTCCAGGGGGTAGAAGCTCATCCGCGCGCTGCTGGAGCGCAGATGTCGACCCATGGCTTGCAGCATCGCGCGCCGCGCCGCCGGGTCCGGTGCACCTGTAAAAACAGGGGCAAAGGCGAAGCTGTAATAGTTGGCCAATGCCTCAAGCCGTCCGCGCGCCAGCGCCAGAAGGAACAGCCAGGCGTCGCTTTGTCCCTGCGTTGAATGAACGACGCGAAGCGGCACATCGGCGAAACAGTGGCGATGAAGCGATTCCATCCAGTCGAGCCGGTCGAACAGGCGCACGTCGTCCAGCGCGCCAGGCCTGTGCCCGAGCGCGCGTCGCACATCGGCGAAGCTGTGATATTCCCTTGGCGACTGCAACCGACTATCTCCGCCCCAACCAGCACAGCTTTAGGAGAAAATTCTGCACATGGCGTTAAGCATCCGTGGCTGAAAGCATGTCCCTGATCGATGGCGCGGCGGTCCTGCCGATCGACCATCTGCTGTTGCGGGCCGATCCTGCCGCGCCGGCGCTCGACGGCCGGTCGGGCCGCTATAGCTATGCCGAACTGGAACAGACGCTGGGGCGGCTGGCGGGATGGCTTGCGGGCTTCAGGCTGGAGCCGGGCGCGCGGGTGGCAAGCTGGATGGCAAAGGGGCCGGTGGCGGCGCTGATGCCGCTCGCCGCGCCGCGCGCGGGGCTGGTCCATGTGCCGGTCAATCCGCTGCTCAAACATGGTCAGGTCGCGCATATCCTGGCAGACAGCGGCGCCGCCATGCTGATCGGCACGGGCGCGCGGGTCGAGAGCCTGCAACCCGGTGACGTGCCGGCCGGGTGCCAGGTCCACCGTGAGGATGATGCCGCCTGCGCTATGAGCGGCGGGGATGGCATCGGCCCGTCGCAGGCCGATCCGGGCGCGCTGGCGGCCATCCTCTACACCAGCGGATCGACCGGCCGCCCCAAGGGCGTGATGCTGACCCACGCCAATCTGTGGCTGGGGGCGGTCGCGGTCGCCGACTATCTGCGCCTTTCGCCCGATGATCGCACCGCCTGCGTCCTGCCCTTCAGCTTCGACTATGGTCAGAATCAATTGTTTTCGACCTGGTATGCGGGCGGATGCGTCTACCCGCTCGATTATCTGACGCCGCGCGATGTGGTGAAGCTGGTGGATCGCCGCGATATCACGACGCTGGCGGGCGTGCCGCCACTCTGGGTGCAATTGACGGAACTGGACTGGCCGGCGGACGTGGCGGGGAAGCTCCAGCGGCTGACCAACAGCGGCGGGGCGCTGACGCGACCGCTGGTGGCGCGGTTGCGGGCGCTGTTTCCGCAGGCGGACCTTTATCCCATGTATGGCCTGACCGAAGCATTCCGCTCCACCTATCTGCCGCCCGCGCTGGTCGACAGCCATCCCGATTCGATGGGCCGCGCAATCCCCTTTGCCGAAATTCTGGTCGTGCGCGCCGATGGCAGTATCACCGACGATGAGGAGCCGGGTGAGCTGGTCCATTGCGGGCCATTGGTGGCGCAGGGCTATTGGCAAGACGCCCCGCGCACCGCTGAACGATTCCGGCCCGCGCCGTCCGCATCCCGCTATGGCGGCGTGGCGGTGTGGTCGGGCGATACGGTGCGGCGGGACGGCCAAGGCCTGCTCTATTTCGTCGGCCGCGACGATGCGATGATCAAGTCCGCCGGCAACCGCATCAGCCCGACCGAGATAGAGGAGGCCGCCGTCGCGGTGCCCGGCGTCGCCGAAGCCGTGGCGCTGGGCATAGCGGACGACCGGCTGGGGCAGGCGGTGCGGTTGCTGCTGCGGGGGCAGGGGGATGATGTACCCGGCGCCGTCGCCGCGCACCTCAAACGCGAGCTTCCCAATTTCATGCAGCCCAGGGACATCGTCATGCTGGATCAGTTTCCCCGCAACCCCAATGGCAAGATCGACCGGGTGGCGCTGGCGCGGGAGCAGGGCGCATGAAGCCGATGGGACCCATTCCGTCCGGGTTCGGATGCGAAGACGGCATGTTGCTGATTGGCGGCTGTGGTGCGGAAAGCCTGGTCGATGAAGCGGGCGACACGCCGCTGTTCGTTTATGACATGGCGCTGGTGGAGGCGAAGGTGCAGCGCTTTCGCGACGCCATGCCGGCCGGGATCGACCTCCATTATGCGATCAAGGCCAATCCCTTCGCCCCGCTGTTGAGCCGCATGGCGGTGCAGGTGGACGGCTTCGACATCGCGTCGGGTGGCGAATTGGACATGGCGCTGGAAGCGGGCATGGCGCCTGATCGCATCAGCTTCGCCGGGCCGGGCAAGCGCACGGATGAACTGACCGCCGCCATTTTCGCCGGCGTCACTATCAATCTGGAGTCCGAAGGCGAAGCGCGCCGCGCGATCGCGGCGGGGGAGGCGATCGGCAAGCAACCCCGTCTTGCCATAAGGGTCAATCCCGATTTCGACCTTAAAGGATCAGGCATGCGCATGGGCGGCGGGGCCAAGCCCTTCGGCGTCGACGCCGACCGCGCGGCGGCGCTGGCGCGCTGGATCATTGACGCGGGTGCGGATTGGCGCGGCTGGCATATTTTCGCGGGCAGCCAGAATCTGGACGCGCAGGCGATCATCGACACGCAGGCCGCGACCATCGCCCTGGCGGCGCGATTGTCGCAGGAGGTCGGCGCGACGCCGCCGCTCGTCAATCTGGGCGGCGGTTTTGGGCTTGCCTATTTCCCCGGCGACACCCCGCTCGACATTCGCCCGGTCGGCGTAGCGCTCAGCCGGGCTCTGGAGTCGCGGCCGCCTATCCTGGCCGGCAGCCGATTCGCGCTGGAACTGGGGCGCTGGCTGGTAGGGGAAGCGGGCGTTTATCTCACCCGCGTGGTCGATGTGAAAGACAGCCAGGGCGAGCGCTTCGTCGTCGTCGATGGCGGATTGCATCATCAGCTCGCCGCCAGCGGCAATTTCGGCACGGTCATCCGCCGCAACTATCCGATCGCGCTCGCGAGTCGTTTCGATGCCGCACCGGCCCTTGATCCCGTGACGATTGTGGGCTGTCTGTGCACGCCCATCGACCGGCTGGGCGAAAAGGTTGCGCTGCCGCAAATCAGCGAAGGCGACCTGATCGCGATATTTCTGGCCGGTGCCTATGGAGCATCCGCGAGCCCGATGGCCTTTTTGGGACATCCACCCGCACGGGAGCTTTTACTTGGGTGATAGTCGAATGACTTGACTCCTAACGCTATCTTTACCCTTTACCGGCATGACATTGCCCAAAGCCCGTGCGTTCCTGCCGCTGTCACTCCTTGGTGGCGGGGCGCACCGGGGCACGGCAAGGGGTGAGAATATGCGTTTCGTGTCGGTTTCCAAGTTCCTGATGGGGGTGTCGCTGCCCGCCGTCGCCTTGTCGGGCTGCGCCTCCGCGCCGTCCGGGCCGCAACTGCCGCCGGCATCCTTCGTGTCCACGCAGGAGGGGCCGGGCGAGGAATATGTCATCGGCCCGCTCGATGACCTCACCATCTTCGTCTGGCGCAACCCGGAATTGGGCGCAAAGGTGCAGGTCCGGCCCGACGGGCGGATCACCACGCCGCTCATCACCGACATGCCGGCCGTGGGCAAGACGCCCAAGATGCTGGCCGACGACATCAAGCTGGCGCTTTCGCAATATATCGAAAACCCGCTGGTGTCGGTCATCGTCAATAATTTCAGCGGCACGTTCAGCCAGCAGGTGCGGATCGTGGGGGCGACGGAAAAGCCGGCCTCCATCCCCTATCGCGCCAACATGACGCTGCTCGATGCGATGATCGCGGTCGGTGGCCTCAGCGAATTTGCCGCGGGCAACCGCGCGCGCCTGGTCCGCTTCGACAAGGAAACCGGCAAGCAGAAGGAATATCAGGTCCGCCTCAACGACCTGCTCAAGCGTGGCGACACCAAGGCCAATGTCATGCTGGCCCCCGGCGACGTCATCATCATCCCTGAAAGCATGTTCTGACCATGGCGGGCCTTTACGATGAACTGCTCGTGCTGCTGCACGGCATATGGAACCGGCGCTGGGTGGCGCTGGCGGTCGCCTGGGGCGTCGCCATGCTTGGCTGGCTGGGCGTCGCGCTCATCCCCAACAGCTACCAGTCCAAGGCGCGGGTCTATGTGAACACCCAGTCGCTGCTGGAAGACCGCATGGGTATCACCCAAGTCCAGTCGCAACAGGATCTCGACCGGCTGCGCAGCACGCTGGCAAGCGCGGAAAATCTGGAAAAGGTCGTGCGCGGCACTGACCTGTCGCAGTCCGTGTCCGGCCCGCGCGACATCGCCGCCAAGATCACGACGCTGCGCGAAAACATCAGCGTGATGGCGCAGGCCGATCCCAGCATGATCGACATCAGCGCCATTTCGGCCGATTCGAGTCTGTCGGACGGCGCCAATGCGCGCATCGCGCAGCAGGTGGTGCAAAAGCTGATCGACATTTTCCAGGAGGAAAATCTGTCGGGCGACCGCCGCGAAACCAAGCAGAGCCTGGCGTTTCTTGACCAGCAGATCGCTGGCCGCGCCAAGCAGTTGGAGGCCGCCGACCAGCGTCGCATCGAATTTGCCCAGCGTTATGCCGGGCTGCTGCCGGGCGCGGGCTCCATCAGCCAGCGCATGGACGCGGCGCGGATGGAGATCAACACCATCGATTCGCAACTGGTGCAGGCGCAAAGCGCGCTGTCGGCGATGAACGGCCAATTGGCCGGGACGCCGCAGACGCTGCCGGGCGTGGGCGCTTCGGGCGGACCGTCGGCATTGGCGCAGGCGCAGGCCAATCTCGCGTCAATGAAGGCGCGCGGCTGGACCAACAACCACCCCGACGTCATCGCCGCCCAGCGCGAGGTCGAGGCGCTGCGCAAGAACGGCGGCGGCGGTAGCGCGAGCGGCGGCGGCACGCCCAATCCCGCCTATCTGTCGATCAAGTCGATGCAGGCCGAACGCGCCGCCACGGTGCAGGCGCTCCAGGCGCGCAAGGCGCAGCTTCAGGCCGATCTCAACGCGATGATGTCACGCCAGGTCGATGAGCCGGGTATCGCATCGGAGCAGGAAAAGCTCGACCGCGACTATGAGGTTCTCAAGACCCAATATGACAAGCTGCTCGCCGACCGCGAGGAAATCCGCCTGCGCGGCGAGGTGAAGACCGAAACCGGCGCGGTGCAGTTCCGCGTGATCCAGCCGCCCAGCACGCCGACCGCGCCGACCGCACCCAACCGTCCGCTGCTGCTGCTGGGCGTGCTCGTGCTCGCCATCGCCGCCGGCATTGGCGTCGCCTTTGCCCTAGGCCAACTCAAGGGCAGCTTTTCCACCGCCGCGCGGCTGGAGCGGGCGATCGGCCTGCCGGTCGCCGGCTCGATCAGCCAGGTGCGCAGCGCTGCCCAGCAAGCGGTTGAGAAACAGCGCATGAAATGGTTTGCCGCCGCGAGCGGAGGGCTGGCGGGCGTCTGCCTGCTGCTGATCGCGGTCGAATTTGTCCAGCGCGGCATGGCGTGAAGGAGCGCGATCCCATGAACCAGCATAGCTCCATCAAGGGCCGCGGATCGCTGATAGAGCGCGCGACCCAGATTTATGACTTCTCCGCTGCCCTGAAGGGGCGCGCTGCCCCGGCGGTCGATGTGCCTGCCGATGCGCCGCTGCCGCCGCCCGTCGACGTGCCGGTTGCGCCGGGCGCGCCCGATGCGCCGGTCACGCGCGCGCCGGCCTGGACGGGCCCGGTGCAGCCGATCGACCGCGACGCGCTGGCGCAGGGCGGCTTCCTGTTGCCCGAAGGCCCGGTGACCGTGATGAGCGAGGAATTCCGGCTGCTTAAGCGCGACCTGCTGGCGCAGCTGCGCGACAATCCGCGCGGCAACCGCATCCTCGTCTGCTCCCCCAACAGCGGCGAGGGCAAGAGCTTTTGCGCGATCAACCTGGCGCTCAGCCTGGCGGCGGAGAAGGACCTGGAAATCCTGCTGGTCGATGCCGATTTCGGCAGCCCGTCGATTCCGCAGAGCCTGGGCCTCAACCCCGGTCCGGGGCTGATGGATGCGCTGGCCGACCCGATGATCGCGATCGAGGATTGCATCGTTCGCACCGACCTGCCCTCGCTTTCGGTCCTGTCCGCCGGGCAGCGCAGCAACAATGACACCGAATATCTGACCTCGAGCCGCACTCAGCATTTGCTGGCGCGCCTGACCGAAGGCCGGCCCGAACGCGTGCTGATCTTCGATTCGCCGCCTTTGCTCGGCGCGTCGCCGGCCGCGGTGCTGGCCGGCCATGCCGCCATCGCGTTGCTGGTGGTGCAGGCCGACCGGACCAGTGAAAGCGCGGTGCGCGAAGCTGCCGCCTTGCTCAAGGGCGGGGTGCAGGTGCGCCTGCTGCTCAATGCCGCGCGCTTCACGACGGGACGGCATTTCGGCCATTATCATGACAAGGGGGAGGGGCGCGGATGACGCTCCATCGCACCATCTGGCTTGCGTCTGCGGCCATCGCCGCGCTGGCGGCAAGCCCGGCCGCCGCGCAGGAGTCGCGCGCCGATCGCCGCGTCGATGTCGTGCCGTATCTGGGCATCGACCAGGTTGTGACCGCGCCGTTGAAGGGCGGTGGCGACGTGCTGACCTACACCAACGTCACCGCCGGCATCACCGCCGAAGTGCAGAATCGCCGCGTCGAAGCGGTGATCGACGCCCAATATAATCATAGCTTCGGCTGGGGCAGCCAGGCGGTCGATCAGGATGTGTTGAGCGGCATCGCCAGCGCCAATTTCAACGTGGCGCGCGGCCTGACCTTCCAGACCGGGGGCCTTGCCAGCCGCGTGCGCACCGATGGCCTGTCGGGCGCGCTGCCGCAGCGCGATACTTATACCAGCCAGGTCTGGGCCGCCTATGCCGGGCCGTCCTATACGACGCAACTGGGCGATCTCAACGTCAATGCCTCCTATCGCCTGGGCTATGCGCGGGTGGATGACAGCGTCGACCAGAATTTCGCGGGTGCGCAGCCCAATGGTTCCTTCGCCGACAGCTGGACGCACAGCCTGCTGGGATCGGTCGGCTTTTCACCTGACACGCTGCTGCCGGGCGTCGGCCTGACCGCGAGCGCGGGCTATGACCGCGAAGATGCGCGGCAGCTGGATCAGCGGTTCGAGGACGCCTGGGGCCGGGTGGACGCTACCGTGCCGATTTCCCCCACTGTCGCCCTGGTGGGGGGTGTCGGCTATGAAGACATACAGATCAGCCAGCGGTCGCCGTTGTTGGACGAAGACGGCCTGCCGGTCATCCGCAATGGCCGCTATGTCACCGACAACAGCTCGCCGCGCGCGCTGATCTATGATTTCAGCGACATCATCTGGGACGCCGGCGTGCTCTGGCGGCCCAGCCGCCGCACCTCGCTTCAGGCGCGGGTGGGCGAACGCTATGGCGGCATGACCTATCAGGGCAGCTTCCTGTGGCAGGGCCAGGACAGCCATTTCGCACTGGTCGTGTTCGACGGCATCGACAGTTTCGGGCGGGTCATCACCTCCAATGTGGGGGCGCTGTCGGGAAGCAATTTCGACGTTGCGCGCAATCCCTTCACGGGCGACATCACCGGCTGCGCCTTCTCCGTCACGGGCGGGGGACAATGTTTCAACGATGCCTTGTCGGGCATCACGGCGGCGAATTTCCGCTATCGCGGCGTGGCGGCGCAATATGCGCTGCGGCGCGGGCAATGGGGCTGGGGCCTGGGCGCCGGCTATTCGCAGCGCAAGTTCATTACGCCGCAGGGCGAAATGGTGCTGGTGCGCGGATCGCGGGACGAAAACTGGTTCGGCAATGGGTCGATGACCTATGCGTTCAACGATCGCGACAGCCTGGAAACCGTCGCTTACATCAATTATTTCGACGCCAGCGGCGGCCGCCCGGACGTGCTGAACTATGGCGGGTTCACCAGCTATTTCAAGGGGCTGAGCCGGCGCCTGTCGGCGTCCGCCTCGCTGGGTCTGGACGGGGTTCAGGCAGACGATATCGACACGGTGATCAGCGCGCTGGGGCAGGTTGGCCTGCGCTACAGCTTCTAGCGCCTGGGGGCATGGAGACGAGCTAATGTACGAGCACTATTACGGACTTCAGGGCCGCCCGTTCCAGCTGACGCCGGACCCGCATTATTATTTCGAAAGCGCGACGCACCGCAAGGCGCTGTCCTATCTGGGCTATGGCCTGGCGCAGGGCGAAGGCTTCATCGTCATCACCGGCGACATCGGCGCAGGCAAGACCACTTTGGTCGGCCATCTGATGCAGACGATCGATCCTTCGCGGCTGACCGCCGTCAAGATCGTATCGACGCAGGTGGAGGGCGACGACATGCTGCGCCTTGCCGCGCAGAGCTTTGGCCTTGTAACCGAAGGCTATACCAAGGCGGCGACGCTGCAAAAGATCGAAGGTTATCTGCATGGCCAGGCGCGCGCCGGCCGGCGGTCGCTGCTGATCGTCGATGAGGCGCAGAACCTCAGCGTTTCGGCGATCGAGGAATTGCGGATGCTGTCCAATTTTCAGCTGGGCGGCCAGTCGCTGCTGCAAATCTTCCTGCTGGGGCAGCCGGAGTTTCGCGACCTGCTGCGCTCGCCCGATCTGGAGCAGTTGCGCCAGCGCGTCATCGCCACCCATCATCTGGAACCGATGCTGCCGAGCGAAATCGAACCCTATGTGATCCATCGGCTGGGGATCGCCGGTTGGACCGGCAATCCCGCCTTCACGCCCGCCTCCTTCTCCGCGCTCTATGCCGCGACCGGCGGCGTGCCGCGCCGTTTGAATGCGCTGATCAGCCGCGTCCTGCTGCTGGGCGCGATCGAGCAAATTCATGAGATCGACGCCGACGCGGTAGCGGCGGTGGTGGCCGATATGGGGCTGGACGTCGATATCATGCCGGAACCGATCGCCGCCTCCGCGCTGGACGACGTGCAGGAGGACATGATCGCGGAGACAGTCGAAGCCGACGAGGATGCACAGCCGTTCGTGCAAGCAGAAGTCGCTGAGGAGTTCAAGGCGGTCGAGGCGGATGAAACCGCCGACCTGGTCGACGACCCCGTGTGGGACCGTGACATTGCCGCCTCGCAGGAGGAATACGCCCCGGTGCCGGAGGAGCAGGCGCAGGAGGATTGGACCCCGGTGCCCTTCACCGCGCTGGAGGAAAGCGACCCGGTGGATGCGGCCGGCCAGGATACGGAGCCAGCGCCCTTCGTCGATCCTGTCGATGCGGCCGTAAACGCCCCGATCGACGAAGCCGCGCCCTTCGCGCCACCCGCCGACCGGGCGCCCTTCGCTCCGCCGTCGGACGTGGCTCTGCGCGAGGAAGAGGATGCCGACGTGGCCGACTGGGACTCGGAGTCCTGGTCCACGCCGGAAGCCGCGCCAATCGCGGACGGCAAATGGGACATGAATGCGGAGATCGCCGACATGCAGACATCGCTCGATCATTTCGATGAGAAGGTGCTGGACGAAGGCGACGCGACCGCGCCGGTTGCGGCAACGCCCGATCCGGCAGAGGGCATGAGTGACCTGCGCCGTGACATGCAGGACGAAATCGCCGCCCTGCGCGCGGAAATCGCGTCGCTGCGCGCCGTGCAGTCGCACGCGCCGTTCACGCCGCCCCAGACGATCGATCCCGATGCGCTCAAGGATTGCTTCACCCTGATCGAGGAACGTCTGGCTTCGCTCGAATTCCGGGCGGAGGAGCATGATGTCGCGCTGCGCCGCGTGCTGACCATGCTGGTCGAATGGGTCGAGCGGGAAGACCGGATGGACGAGGTCGTGCGGGACGCGGCCGTCGCCTGATCCGCGCCGCGCCACGAAGATAGGAACGTCATGCGGAACGCCCTTTCGGTCGATGTCGAGGACTGGTTCCAGGTCGGCGCGTTCGAACGCACGATCGACCGCGCCGACTGGGACAGCCTGTCCCACCGTGTCGAGCGCAACACCGACGCGGTGCTGGATTTGTTTGCGCAAGCAGGTGTCAGCGCCACCTTCTTCACCCTGGGCTGGGTGGCGGAACGCTATCCCGCGCTGATGCGGCGGATCGTCGATGCGGGGCATGAGGTCGCCAGCCATGGCTATGACCATGCGCGCGTCTTCACCTTCACTCCAGACCAGTTCCGCGCCGACCTGCGCAAGGCGCGCGGATTGCTGGAGGATGCGAGCGGGCAGGCCGTGACCGGCTATCGTGCGCCCAGCTTCTCCATCGATCCGCGCACGCCCTGGGCGCACGCGATCCTGGCGGAAGAAGGCTATCGCTATTCCTCCAGCGTCGCCCCGATCCGTCACGATCATTATGGCTGGCCCGATTCGCCGCGTTTCGCCTGGAAGCCGGTCGCGGATTCGCCGCTTGTCGAACTGCCGGTGACGACCGCCAAATGGGGCAAGCGCACGCTCGCGGCCGGGGGCGGGGGCTTTTTCCGTCTGCTGCCTTATGGTTTTTCGCGCTGGGCGATCCGGCAGGTCAATGAAGAGGCCAAGCGGCCGGCGATCATCTATTTCCATCCGTGGGAAATCGACCCCGGCCAGCCGCGAGTCGCTGGCGCGCCGCTGCGATCGCGCCTGCGCCATTATAGCAACCTGTCGGTCATGGCCGATAAGCTGCGCCGCCTGACGCGCGATTTTGCCTGGACGCGGGTCGACGCGCTGGCCGATGCGGAGGCCGCGCGCGCAGCATGATCCAGGGTTCAGCCGCCGGACTAAGCGTCACGACGCTCGACCTGCGCGATGGCGCGCAGGCGCAAGCGGCGGAGGATTATGTCCTGGGCCACGCGGAATCGACGCCCTTTCACCGCCCGGCCTGGCTGCGCGCGATCGAGGAGGCGACGGGGAACCGCGCGCTGATGCTGGTGGCAGTGGCCCCTTCTGGCCGCATCGTCGGATTGCTGCCGCTGCATCATATGAAAAGCGCGCTGTTCGGGCAGGCTCTCGTGTCGAGCGGATTTGCCGTCGATGGCGGGATATTGGCCGATGACGCGCGCGCTGTCGCCATGCTGGCGCAGGCGGCGCGCGACCTGTCGCACGATCGCGGCGACATAGCCATCGAACTGCGCGGCGGCCCCGCGCCGGGCGGCGAATGGCAGACGCGCGAGGGGCAGCATCTGGGCTTTTCCCGTCCGCTGGCTTCCGACGAGGAGGCCGAACTCCTCGCCATCCCGCGCAAGCACCGCGCCGAATTGCGCAAGGCGCTCGCCAATTCCGCGCTGCACTTCGAGGTCGGGCGCGAGCGGCAGCATCTGCGCGACCATTATCGCGTGTACGCCACCAGCGTGCGCAACCTTGGCACGCCGGTCTTTCCGGCGCGCCTGTTCCGCGCGGTGCTGGAGCAGTTTGGCGAGGATGCCGACATATTGATCGTGCGCGAAGGGGATCGCGCCGTGTCGGCGGTGCTCACCCTCTATCATAAGGGCCGGGCCATGCCCTTTTGGGGCGGCGGCATCGGCGACGCGCGGCGGCTGCGGTCCAACGAACTCCTCTATTTTCGCCTGATGGGCCATGCCCGCGCGCGCGGCATGGAGATTTTCGATTTCGGCCGGTCGAAGGTCGGAAGCGGGCAGGCGGCTTGGAAGAAGAGCTTTGGCTTCGAACCCGTACCGCTCGCCTATCATGCCTGGTCGCCGCACGGCGCGGCGCGCGATATCGACCCCAACAGCGCCAAATATCAGCGGCGCATCGATCTGTGGAAGAAATTGCCGCTGCCGGTCGCCAACCTGATCGGCCCGCTGATCGCGCGGGGCCTGGGATGAGCGGCGACATTCTGTTCCTGTGCCATCGCGTTCCCTTTCCGCCCGATCGCGGCGACAAGATTCGCTCCTGCCATATGTTGAAGCGCCTGGCGCAGGTCGCGCCGGTGCATGTCGGCTGCTTTGCCGACGATGATCGCGATATGGGCTTGGCCGCCGATCTGGCGCAGGTCGCCGCCAGCCAATGCGTGTTGCGGCGCGACCGGTCGAAGCTGGTCGCGGGCCTCACCGGCCTTGCCAAGCGTCAGTCGATGCTGGTGTCGTTGTTCGACCATCCCGATCTGCACCAATGGGTGCGGCAGACTCTGGCCGACCGCCCGATCCGCGCGGTGTTCGCCTATTCCGCGCAAATGGCGCATTTTGTGCCGCCACTGGCGCCAAGCGTCCGCTTCATGATGGATTTCGTCGATTTCGATTCGGCCAAATATGCCGCCTATGGCCGGCAGGGCAGCGGCCCCATGGCCTGGGTCAATCGCCGCGAAGGCCGGTTGCTGTTCGATTTCGAACGCCGCGTCGCCGCCTGCGCGGACCTGTCCAGTTTCGTGAGCGAAGCGGAAGCCGCGCTGTTCCGCGATGCCACGGGACTTGGCCCCGATCGCGTCATCGCCATCGAAAATGGCGTTGCGCTCGACTATTTCGATCCCGCCGCGGCCCTAGACCCGGTCGATAGCGGGCAAGGACCGTTGCTCGTCTTCACCGGGCAGATGGACTATCGCCCCAATGTGGAGGCGGTGGAGAGTTTCGCCCGCGATGTGCTGCCCCGTGTGCAGGCAGTCCATCCGACCACACGCTTCGCCATCGTCGGCCGCAATCCGTCGCCGCAGGTGGAGGCGCTGTCCCACCTGCCCGGCGTCATCGTGACGGGCGGCGTGCCCGACGTGCGCGGTTGGCTTGCCGCCGCCGATGTCGTGGTCGCGCCGCTGCGGATCGCGCGCGGCATCCAGAACAAGGTGCTGGAAGCGATGGCGATGGCGCGCCCGGTCGTTGCCTCGCCACAGGCGGCCGAGGGCATTGACGCCACCCATGGCGATCATCTGCTGGTCGCTGCCGATCCGGCCGGCGAAGCGCAGGCGGTTCTTGATCTCTTGGCCGATCCTGCCCGCGCGCAGGCGATGGGCCGCGCCGCGCGCGCCCGGATGGAGCAGCGTTATCGCTGGAGCGCGACGCTCGCCGACTTGCCGGCCATGCTCTGCGGCGACATGCAGCCCGCATGACGAACGCCGCGATGATCCGCGAGCCGGCCTCCGCATCCGCCATCGATGGTTGGCGCGCGCATCTGTCCGCGCTCGGCCTGATCGCTGCCGCGATCCTGGCGCTGTTCCACCGCGACGTCATCGGCATGGTATCGATCTGGTGGAATGCGTCGACCTTTGGCCACTGCCTGTTCGTGCCGCTGCTGATCGGCTGGCTGGTGCAGCAGCGGCTGCCCGGCCTGCGCCAATTGCAGCCCGTCGCCTGGGCGCCAGGGCTGCTCTGGCTGGGGGCGGGGGCCTTTGTCTGGCTGCTCGGCGCGGCGGCGGGCGTTGCGCTGTTTCGTCATGGCGCGCTGGTGGTGATGCTCCAGGGCGCGACGATCGCGCTGCTGGGACCGACGGTGGCGCGCGCGCTGCTCTTCCCGCTTTTCTACGCCTTCTTCATGGTGCCCTTTGGCGAGGAACTGGTCCCGCCGCTGCAATTGCTGACCGCGCGCCTATCGATGCTGCTGCTCGACCTCACCGGCGTGCCCGCGCATCTGGAGGGCATCTTCATCACCACGCCGACCGGCTATTTCGAGGTGGCCGAGGCCTGTTCGGGCGCGAAATTCCTGATCGCCATGGCGGCTTATGGGGTGCTGGTGTGCAATGTCTGCTTCCGAAGCTGGCGGCGGCGCATCCTGTTCCTTACCGGGGCGCTCGGCCTGTCGATCCTAGCCAATGGCGTGCGCGCCTATGCCACCATTTTGGTCGCGCACCTGACCACCGTCGATGCGGCGGTGGGTTTCGACCATGTCGTCTATGGCTGGGTCTTCTTCGCCATCATCATGATCATCGTCATGGCCGTCGCCTGGCCCTTTTTCGATCGCAAGCCCGGCGATCCCTGGTTCGATCCGCGCGCGCTGCAAGCGGCGACTGTGCGCGGGCAGCCGCTGTCCTTCGTCGCGGGGGGCGCACTGGCGCTGGTCGTGGCCGCGCCGCTCTGGCTTGCCGGGACCGCAGCGACCGCCGAGCCGCTGCCGCCGACGCTTGCCCTGCCCACCATATCCGGCTGGACCCGCACCGACGCGCCCCAGGCCTATCCCTGGCGGCCGCGTTTCGACGGCGCGGATCATTTCGTCACCGCCCGCTATCGCAATGCGCGCGGGCAGGTGGTGGACATCGCCATCGCCACCTATGCGCGGCAGGCGGAGGGGCGCGAACTGGTGGGCTTCGCGCAGGGCGCGGCCGATCCCGACAGCGAATGGGTCTGGTCCTCGCCCGCTCGCGCGCCCGCCGGCGCGCTGGGCGAACAGATCACCGCGCCCGGCCCGGTCGTGCGCCATGTCGTGAGCGCTTATGCCGTGGGGGGAGGCGCGCCGACCGGCAGCAAGCCCGCGGTCAAGCTCGCCACGCTCAAGGCCCGGCTGCTGGGCGGGGACCAGCGCGCCGTCGCCATCCTGGTGTCCGCCGAGCAGACCGAGACGCAGGATGCCGACGCCGCTGTCACCGCCTTCCTCGACAATATGGGTGACATGCGGCTTTTGGCTGACCGCGCCATTGGTATCCGCTAGAGCCTGATCCCATGTGCGGCATAGCGGGCATCTTCCACCTCGAAACGGCAAAGCCCGTCGATCCTGCGCGGGTGCGCGCGATGCTGGACGCGATGCCCCATCGCGGCCCGGACGGCAGCGGCGTGTGGACAGCGCCGGGCGTCGGCCTTGGCCATCTGCGCCTGTCGATCATCGACCTGGCCGGCGGCGCGCAGCCGATGTTGACCGAGGATGAAAGCCTGGCCGTCGTCTTCAACGGCGAAATCTACAATTTCGCTGAAGTCCGCGCCGAACTGGAGGCCAAGGGGCATATTTTCCGCACTTCCAGCGACACCGAAGTCATCCTGCACGGCTACCGCCAATGGGGCGAGGACTGCGTGCATCGCTTCAACGGCATGTTCGCCTTCGCCCTGTTCGATGCGCGCGCGCAGTCGCTCTGGCTGGCGCGCGACCGGCTGGGGGTGAAGCCGCTCCATTATGCGCTGCTGTCGGATGGCAGCCTGATCTTCGGGTCGGAATTGAAAAGCCTGCTCGCCCATCCGCTGCTGCGCCGCGCGCCTGACCTGTCGGCGGTCGAGGACTATATGGCCTATGGCTATATTCCCGACGACGCCTGCCTGATCGCGGGCGTGCGCAAGCTGGGCGCGGGCGAAACGCTGCGGCTGGTGCGGGGCCGTTCCTTGCCGCAGCCGCACCGTTATTGGGACGTCAGTTTCGCCGACCGCAGCAAGGCGAAGCCAGAGGCGCTGGAGGAGGAACTGGTCGCGCTGATGCGCCAGGCGGTGCGGTCGCGCATGGTGGCGGACGTGCCGCTGGGCGCGTTCCTGTCGGGCGGGGTCGACAGCAGCAGCGTCGTCGCGCTGATGGCCGAAGCCTCGCAGCGCGCGGTCAAGACCTGCACCATCGGCTTCGACGTCGCGAGCCTGGACGAAACCGCCTATGCCGACCGCGTCGCCCGGCGCTTCGCCACCGATCACCGCGCGCGCATCGTATCACCCGATGATTATGGGTTGATCGACACGCTGGCCCATCATTTCGACGAACCCTTCGCTGACGCCTCCGCATTGCCCACCTATCGGGTGTGCGAACTGGCGCGCGAGCAGGTGACGGTGGCGCTGTCGGGTGATGGCGCGGACGAAGCCTTTGCGGGCTATCGCCGCCACCGCTTCCAGATGCAGGGGGAAAGGCTGCGCGGCCTGATCCCCGCATCGGTGCGCCAACCCTTGTTCGGAACGCTTGGCCGCTATTATCCCAAGGCCGATTGGGCGCCGCGCGTCCTGCGCGCCAAGTCGACCTTCCTGGAACTGGCGGGGGACGGTGGCGAAGCCTATGCCGCCTCCGTTGGCGTCACGCCCCACGCCCTGCGCCGGCGCCTCTTCAGCCAGGAGATGAAAAGCCGGCTGGGCGCCTATCGCGCCGAGGATCGCTACATCAAGGCGATGGCGAATGCGCCCGCGCGCGATCCGCTCGACCGCGCGCAATATGCCGATATCCGCATCTGGCTGCCCGGCGACATTTTGGCCAAGACCGACCGGATGAGCATGGCCGTCAGCCTGGAGGCGCGCGAGCCTCTGCTCGACTATCGTCTCGTCGAATTCGCCGCACGCCTGCCGGTGGCGCAACGCATTCGCGGTAACAGCGGCAAGGCGCTGATGAAGAAGGCGATGGAGCCTTTCCTGCCGCAGGACATACTTTACCGCCAGAAAATGGGCTTCGTCACGCCGATCAGCGCCTGGTTCCGAGGCGCGCTGGCGGGCGAGGCGAGCGCCATCGCCGGCGGATCGGCGCTGGCGAAGACCGACTGGTTCGACGCCCGGATGCTGGCGAAGGTCGCCGCCGACCACAAAGCTGGCGTGGCCGACCATGGCCGGCTGCTGTGGCAATTGCTGATGCTGGACAAGGCGCTGGGGCGATTGTTTGGGGGGTAGTTCAAAGAGCGCAAACCTTTCCGTTCGTCCTGAGTAGCCATTGAGCCTGGCAAAATGGCGTATCGAAGGATTTGTGCTTCGATACAGGTCTTCGCCTTCGCTCAGCCGCTGCTCAGCACCAACGGGTTTATCTCTGCCTGCTCAACGCAAAATCGAGAAGCGCAGCGCGCCAACTTATCGGTTATGGCGCTTCCCCTTGCCACCCGCCCCGCACAATGCCAACGCAGCAGCCGATGATGATGCAGAATGCCAGCATGACAGTTTCCAAGGAAATGGTGCGGTTGCGCCTTTATGCGCTGTGCCTGGCGGGGGACATGGCCGGGCTGTTCTGCGCTTTCCTGGCCGCCAACTGGTTCGTGCTGGGCGCGCTGTGGGGCGAGCCGGGCAAGCCGCACGGCATCGTCATGTTCGCCATGGTCGCGCCGCTCTACGCGCTGCTGGCGGTGCAGGGCGGGGCCTATGGCATCAACACGATCGACCATCTGCGGCGGGGGATCGTGCGGGCGCTGTGGGCGCTGGCGCAGGCGGCGCTGCTGATGCTGCTGATCGTCTATCTGGGCAAGATCGCCGAGCAATTGTCGCGCCTGACCTTCGTCACGGGGCTGGGGCTGGGCGCGCTTTGTCTGGCGCTGGTGCGGGTGGCGGTGGCGCGGCTGGCGGTCAGCCTGCTGGGCGGCGTGCCGCATCTGACCGCCGTCATCCTGGATGGCGTGACGATCGCGACGGGCTTCCATGCCAGTATCGTCGATGCCGACGCCGCCAATCTGCGCCCCGAACGGCATGACGCTGACATGGCCGCCCGGCTCGCCGCTGCCGTGGGCATGGCGGAACGGGTGATCGTCGCCTGCCCGATGGAGCGCATGGACGACTGGTCGGCGGCGCTCAAGTCGCTGTCCGCGCGCGGCGAAATCGTTGTGCCCGAATTGCTGCGCTTTGCGCCCGCGCGAGTCGATCAGTTCGATGGCCAGCCCACGATCATCGTCGCGGGCGGCCCGCTCCAGTTTCGCGATCGCCTGATCAAGCGCCTGTTCGACCTGATCGTCGCGGGGACCGCCACGATCCTGCTGTCGCCCATCCTGCTCGGCGCGGCGCTGGCGGTGCGGTTGACCAGCCCCGGCCCGGCGCTGTTTCGCCAGCCGCGCATCGGCAAGGACGCGCGGTCCTTTTCCATTTACAAGTTTCGATCGATGCGCACGGACGCCAGCGATCATCAGGCCGCGACGCTCACGCGTCGCGACGATGATCGCGTGACCCGCGTCGGCGCATTCCTGCGGCGCACCAGCATCGATGAATTGCCACAGCTTTTCAACGTGTTGAAAGGCGACATGAGCATCGTTGGTCCACGTCCCCATGCCGCGGCCGCGAAGGCGGGCAACAGCCTCTATTGGGAAGTCGACCCGCGTTACTGGGCGCGCCATTGCATCAAGCCGGGCATGACCGGCCTTGCCCAGGTGCGCGGCCATCGCGGCTCCACCGACCATCATCAGGACCTGATCGACCGGCTTCAGTCGGACCTCGAATATGTCAGCGACTGGTCGATCTGGCGCGACATGCGCATCATCGTCGCGACGCTGGGCGTGCTCGTGCATCACAAGGCTTATTAAGCATGCCCGCGATCGACCTGATTTTGCTTGTCATTCTGGCGCTGTGCCTGATCGCCGTCGCCTGGCCGTTTCTTTGCTATCCGCTGATCCTGCGCGCGCTGCCGACGCGCGCCGAACAGCCGGTCGCAGCGCCGCTCCCCAGCGCCTCGCTGCTGTTCTGCGCCTATAATGAAGCCGACGCGATGCCGGAAAAGCTCGCCAACATCGCCATGCTGTGCCAGCGCCATCCCGATCTGGAATGCCTGGCCTTCGACGACGGGTCGAGCGACGGCACTGGCGATCTGATCGCGGCCGCGGGGCATGTCACGCTGCTGCGCGGTCCCGGACGCAGCGGCAAGGCGCATGGCATGAAGCAGCTTGCCGCCCGCGCGCGCGGCGACGTGCTGATCTTCACCGACGCCAATGTGCTGCTGGACCCTGACGCCATCGACCGGCTGCTCGCCCGCTATGCCGATCCGGCGATCGGCGGCGTGCTCGGATCGCTCCACTATGTCGGCGCGGACGAAAGCGCCACCGCATCGGTCGGGTCGCTGTACTGGCGGCTTGAGGAACGGCTGAAGGACGAGGAATCGCGGACCGGCAATGTGTTGGGCGCGGATGGCTCCATCTTCTCGATCCGCCGCAGCCTCTACCCCGAATTCCCCGACAGCGTGCTCGACGACCTCACCGTGTCGATGGCGATCGTGTTCGCCGGCCGGCGGCTCATCAAGGCGAAGGATGTCATCGCCCGCGAACGGCTGGTGACGGCGCGCGGTGACGAATATCGGCGCAAGGTCCGCATCGCCGCGCGCGCCTGGCACACGCACCGTTACCTTCGCCCGCAATTGCGCCGCATGGCCGCGATCGACCGCTTCAAATATGCGTCGCGCAAGATTGTCCGCTGGTTCGGCGGGGCGTTCATCCTGACCGGCGCGCTGGCGGCCGCGATCCTCGCCTGGCGTCTCTCTCCGCTGCTTTTGGTCATCGGCGTCGCTGTCGTCGCCTTCGCCGTCCTGACGGGCACCCGCGCGCGCCGCGGCCCCCTAGCGGCGCTGGTCGACATGCTGATCGCCTATGCTGCCACCTTGCAGGGCGTGACAAAGGCGATGCGCGGGCGCACCGTCACCATCTGGAACCCGGCGCAATCGCGCTGACCCTCTCGCTTCTGCGCGACGATATAGTATAGGCGCTGGCCTGACCCCATGCGGAGACTGACGTGATTACTGTCCAGCGGGTGGCCAAGGCCGCCGGCAAGCATCTGACCCGGACTGCGCTGAAACTGCGCCAGGCGCTGGGCGCGCGCGCGTCGCGCGGCTGCCCGGCCTGCGGCAGGACGGTGGTCGGTTTCTTCCGCTATGGCGACAACCCCGAATGGGGCTGCCCGGCCTGCGGCGCGTCCCCGCGCGAGCGGCTGATGAACTGGCTGATCGGGGAAGGCCGCCTGACCGTGCCGGTCGATGGCGCGGTGCTGCACATGGCCCCCAATGAAGGCAGCCTGGTCCGCCGCTTTTCCGCTGCGGCCGATTATGTCCCCGCCGATCTCGACCCCGCGCGCTACACCGTTCCCGGAATGCAGCGCGTCGACCTGATGAAACTGGCCGACGTCGATCGCTACGACCTGTTCTACGCCAGCCATGTGATGGAGCATGTGCCCGACGATAGGGCGGTGCTGCGCAACATATTGCGCGCATTGAAGCCGGGCGGCGAGGCCTGGCTAATTGTCCCGTTATGGGACAAGCCGACCGAGGATGGCAGTTTCGCCATGCCCCCGCGCGAGCGGGAACGGCGCTTTGGCCAGTGGGACCATGTCCGCCAATATGGCCCCGATTTCGCGGACCGCATCCGCGCCGCGGGCTTCGATCTGGAGGAGATTGACGCCGCGTCGATCGACCCCGACCTGCGTCATTTCTACGCGCTCGACGACCGGCTGTTCAGGGCGCGCAAGCCACGATGAGCCGCCTCGCCCGGTTGGAGGGCAGCGCCCGCATCCTGGCCCTGGTGAAACTCGCCAATGTCGGGTTGGTGCTGATCTGGGGCTTTGCCGTCACCTTCGTATTCGTGCGCGTGCTCCCGATCGCGGAATTTCAGGCCTTCCTGCTGCTGGTCGCGTTCGGCAATTTCACCATTTCGGCGGAATTCGGCCTCACCAGCATCATCTACGCCCGCTTGCGGCGGCACTGGCTGGGGCGCGGCGAGGGCACGGACGATGGCGGCTTCCGGCTGGAGGAAATGGGCGTACTGTTCCTGTTCCTGGGCCTGCTGGTCGCGGGCGGAACGCTGATCCTAGTGATCGCGCTCGTCATGGGCTGGCTGGCGACGGCCATGCCTTTCCTGTTCCTGCTGTTCTTCCTGTCCGCCTGCCTCAACCTGCCGGCTTTGCTCGCAAAGCGCGCGCTGGCGGCGGTCGATGGCAATTTCCTGTGGGAGGCGCTCGATTGCGCGCGCCGCGTCGTCACCATCGCACTGCTGCTCGCCATCCTGGCGGGCCTCGACCCGCGCCTGTCGGTCGCGCTGCAACTGGTCGTCAGCGTCATCATGATCGGTGTCGCCATCGGCCATGTTCACCGGCGGCTGGGGATGCGCCGGCGTCACTGGCTGGCCGTGCGCGTGGGTGGGGGCCATGTGCGCAGCCACTATATGCGCGACATCGGCGCGTCGGCGGCATTCACCGTGTCGGACATCATCGCTTATAACGCGCCCTATTTCACCATTGCGGTGGTGACGTCGGACGCGCGGCCGATGCTGGTGTTCGATTTCTTCTTCAAGATGGCGCGCGCCCTGTCGATGCTGGTCCGCGCCCTGGTGGAGGCGGTGTTGCCCCGCATCACCCGCGCCTATCATGCCGGCGACCGGCCGCGGCTGCGGCAATTGCTGGGCCGCGCGCTCGCTGCCGCGATGCTGTTCGCGCTGGCGCTGGCGGCGGTCTTGTGGGGGGCGGGCGATCGGCTGTTCACGATCCTGTTCGACGGCCAGGCGAGCATCGACCGCGCGGACATCGGCCTCATCCTGCTGGCGCTCGCCGCGCTCACGGTCGTCAGCGTGTCGGTCTATGTACAGGCGGCGCTGGGCCGTTTCGCGCATCTGCTCGGCCGGTCGCTGCCCTTTCTCGCCGGATCGCTGGCGAGCGCGCCGCTCGCCCTCTCGCTGTTTCCCGGCCGCTTCGATCTCGGTTTCCTGACGCTCTATGCGCTGACCCTGATCGCGGTGGCGGGGCTGCATCTTCTCTCGCTGCGGACACTGGCGCGCGCATGAAGGTCGCGATGCTCGATCCGTCGCTCTTCACCGGGCGCTATGACGACAGCCTGTGCGCGGCGCTGGCCGCGCAGGGTGCGCAGGTAACGTTGCTCGGTCGCCCGATGCGCGCCACTGATGCGATCGAACCCCAGGGCTATCACTATCGCCCGCATTTCTTCCGCCGCAGCGAGGCGCTGCGCGACCGGCTGGGCGAAGGGCGCGCCTTTCGCCTGGCCAAGGCAGCGGAATATGGGCTGGCCTGCGCGCTAGGCGATCTGCGCCTGCTGACGCAAGCCGATGTCGTCCACGTCCAGTGGCTGCCGCTCGGACCCGCCGACCGGCTGATGCTGAAGCGACTGGCGGGCCGCGTAGCGCTGGTTCACACCGTCCACAATGCCGACGCCTATCATGCCGATGCGGGGGTTCAGGGGCGCGGCTATCGCGCGCTGCTTGACGGCTTCGATGCGCTGATCGTTCATGGGGACACGACCCGCGCAGCGTTGGTCGGGCAGGGCATCGCCCCGGCCCGCATCCATGTGACGCCGCACCCGCCCATGCGCCTGGCGCGCGCGACGCAGGCGGACCTTGACGCCGTGCCGCAACCGATGCTGCCGCGCCTGCTCTTCTTCGGCACCATCCGGCCCTATAAGGGCGTGGACGTGCTGGTCGACGCCTGCATTTTCCTTTGGCGGCAGGGTCATGGCTTTGAACTGGTGATCGCGGGCAAGCCCTTCATCGACATGACGCCGATGATCGAGGCCGTCGCGCGCGCCGGTTTTGCCGACCGGCTGGTGACGGATCTGGGCTTCCTGACCGAAGGCCGGCTCGACGCGCATATGGCGCGCGCGGACATGATCGCCTTTCCCTATCGCTATATCGATTCGAGCGGGGCGTTTCTTTCCGCGCTCCATCATGGCAAGGCGATGGTCACGTCGGACGCGGGCATGTTCGGCCAGTTGCCCGATGGCGTCGCGACGCGCGCGCCGGCCGGGGACGCAGCGGCCTTGGGCGAAGCGCTCTTGCCCCTGATCGAAAGCCCCGCCATCAGGCGGGAACAGGGCGCCCGTGCGCGCGCCTATGGAGACACTATGGGGTCCTGGCGGGAAATGGCGGCAACGACGATCGACATTTATCAGCGCGTGCTGGAGCAGCGGGCATGAGCCGCTATCGCCGCGAACTGGGCGATCGGCTGCTGGCGCTGCGGCTGGCGGCGGCGGGCCGCGTCCACCAATATCCGGAGGTGCAGGCGCTGCGCCGGTTCCTCATCAGCTTCGCCGTCGATTGCCTGTTCGATGTCGGGGCCAATCGCGGCCAATATGCGACGATGGCGCGCCGGGATGCCGGCTACAGAGGCCTCATCCTCTCCTTCGAGCCCAATCCCGATATTTTCGCGCTGCTGGAAAAGCGCGCCGCCGCCGATCCGCGCTGGCATGTGTTCAACATGGCGCTGTCCGATTTCGACGGGACGGCCAGCTTCAACATCATGGCGGCCGATCAGTTCAGTTCGTTGAAAAAGCCATCGGGTGTGCAGGACGCCATCTTCGCCGATCGCAACAAGGTGACGAAGACGGTCGAGATGCAGTGCCGCCGGCTCGATACGCTGTTGCCGGAATTGCTCGCGCAGCATGGCTTTGCCCGGCCGTTCCTCAAGATGGATACGCAGGGCCACGACCTGTCGGTGTGCGAAGGGGCGGGGGATGCCATCGGTCGGATGTTGGGCGTCCAGACCGAACTGGGCGTGCGCCCCATCTATGACGGCGGCACCGGCTATCGCGCGATGATCGACTGGCTGGAAGCGCGCGATTTCATGCCGTCCGCCTTCTTCGCCAATAATAAGGGGCATTTCCCGCTGCTGGTCGAAATGGACGGCATTTTCGTCAACCGGACGCTGGTGCGCGACTGACCATGGGCGCGCCCGGATCGTTCGTGTCCGCGCGACGCCTGTTCCTGGCGGGGGCCGTGTGCCTGACGCTCTGGGTGCTTGGCACCTTCCTGTGGCATGTCACCTATCGGCAGGGGATCAGCCTGGCCGTCATCCTGCTGCTCGATCAGGATTTGCCCGCGCTGCTGGGCGCTCTGGCGTTGCTGGCGCTCGCCGCGCCCTGGGCGGAAGGGCGTGGTTTCAGCCTGCCGCCGCCCACCGCGCGCATCGTGATACCGTTGGTCGTGCTGCTGGGCCTTGCCGCCTGGACCGGCCATTATGCGCTGTTTCAGGATTATGCGATCAGCCGGGACGAGGAAGTCGCCCGCTTCGCCGCCGCCTATATGCGCGAAGGGCTGTTCGCCCGGCCCATCCCGATCGAATGGGAACCCTATCGCCGGGCGATCATGCCCGAATTTTTCTCGCCCTTCGGTGCGGCGGATTACTGGACTGCCGCCTATCTGCCGGTGAACAGCGCGATCCAGGCTTTGTTCTGGCAATTGGGCGATCCCAATCTGGCCGGGCCGGTGCTGCTGATGACTGGCCTTATCGCCCTGTGGCGCGTGGCGCTGCGCCTGATGCCAGACCGGCCCGATGCGGTGTGGGTCACGCTGATCCTCGCCTTTTCATCCTGCCAGCTGTGGGTCACGGCCATGACGCCCTATGCGATGACGGGGCATTTCGCGCTCAACCTCGTCTGGCTTGCTCTGGTGCTGCGCGGCGGATGGCTGGGCCATGGCGCGGCGGGGCTGGTTGCGCTGATCGCGGCGGGGCTGCACCAATGGCATTTCCCGCCCTTGTTCATCGCGCCCTTCATCCTGTGGATGCTGCTGGCGCGCCGCTGGCAGGTGGCGGCCTTCCATGCGCTGACGCTGGTGGCGATCGTGATCGTGTGGGCCAAGCTGTGGCCGGGTTTCCTGTTGCACGCGCTGGGCGCGCCGGCGGATGTTCGCCCGTCGGCCGGGGTGGCGGACAAGATTGGCAGCCTGTTCGAACGGCTGGGCGATCGCTGGCAGCCGCTGGTCAACCTCACCCGCTATATCGCCTGGAACAACATATTGATGGTGCCGCTCGCCGCGCTGGGCGTCGCGGCGATGCGCTGGCGCGCGCTGCTGGCCGGTCGGGAAATCGCACTGCCGCTGGCGCTGGGCTGTGTGGCGGGGTGCGGACTGGCGTTGGCGCAGGGCTATGGCTGGGGCTTTCGCTACGCCCATGGCTTCATCGGCCCCTTCTGCCTGCTTGCCGGCCTGGGCTGGGCGCGTTTCCGCCCGCAGGACGCGATGCGGCCGGTGCTGATCGGCCTGCTCGTCACCATCCTGTCGAGCGGCTACCTTGTCTGGCGCACCTATGAATTTGTCGCGCCCTACGCCGCCAGCCATCGGCTGATCGATTCGAGCGAAGCCGACGTCGTGTTGGTCGACCCGCGCGGCGGCCTCTATGTCACCGACCTGGTGCGGGGGCGCAACGGCGTGCCGGGGCGGCCGATGGTCATGAACCTTGGCATGCTGACCATCGAGCAGGTCGATGAACTGTGCCACAATTATGTGGTGCAGCTGTTCGAGCGCGCCGACTTCCGGCCGCTGGGCGTGCCGCTGGCGCGCTGGAACCTCGACCGCATGGACATGCTGCGCGCGCATATGAAGGAAGCGGGCTGCGACAAGCCGGTCCAGCCGCCGCTGCCCGAGACTATGGAAGAGGCGTTCAACGCCGCCGACAACGCGATGTAAGGCGACAGGGAAGGGGCGTTACTGCCCCTTCACATAGACGCGCTTGCCCCCGATCCAGGTTTCCAGCACCTGCGTCGTGCGAATATCGGCCGGCTGCGCGGTCGAAATATCGCGGTCGATCAGCAGGAAATCGGCGCGTTGGCCCGGCACCAGGCTGCCGAACTTCTTTTCCGCAAAACCAGCATAGGCCGCCTGCCGGGTGAAGCCGTCGAGCGCCGCTTGAAAGCTCACGCGTTGCTGCGGCATCCATCCGCCGACCGGCTGACCCTTTGCATCCTCCCGCGACATGGCGACCGCGATGCCGGGGAAGGGATTGGGGCTTTCCACCGGCACGTCGGAGCCGAAGGCGAGCGGCACGCGATTGTCGAGCATCGTCTTCCACGCATAGGCGCCCGCCAGTCGGGCTTCGCCCAGCCGCGCCGTCGCCATGCGCCAGTCCGACGCTTCATGCACCGGCTGCATCGAAGCAACCACGCCCAGCGGACCGAAGCGCGGCAGGTCGGCCGGATCGATGATTTGCGCATGTTCGATGCGCCAGCGCCGGTCGCCCTTGTAGGTTTCGGCCAGTTCCTGAATCGCGTCCAGCGCCTCGCCATTGGCGGCATCGCCAATCGCGTGCATCGCGACCTGGAAATTGTCCATCGCCGCCCGGCTCATGATGTTGCGCAATTGCGTGTCGGGGATCAAGCGAAGGCCGCGCTGGCCCGGCGCATCGGCATAGTCGCCCTTCAGCCATGCCCCGCGCGATCCCAGCGCGCCGTCCAGCAGCAGCTTGATCCCGCCCATGCGCAGATGGTCGTCATACAGCCATGGCGTCGGTTCCGGCCCGGCGATCAGCACCATATTGTCCAGCCCCATGGCGTAGGACATGATCCGCACGCGCAGCGCGCCGCGATCGGCCGACCGGCGGAACGCCTGCCAATCCTCGATGCTGGTGCCCATGTCGGCGATGCCGGTGATGCCCATCGACAGTAGCGCGCGCTGCGCCTTTTCAAGGGCCAGGTCGCGATCCTTGGGCGCGGGCGGCGGCACGACCTTCTGCATCAGGTCCATCGCCCGGTCGACCAACACGCCCGCAGGCTTGCCGCCCGTCATTTCGATCCGCCCGCCCGCCGGCGCCTTGGTCGCGCCGGTGATCCCGGCCGCGCGGATGGCGGCGCTGTTGGCCCAGCCGGCATGGCCGTCCACCCGTTCCAGCCACACCGGAATGTCGCTGACCGCCGCGTCCAGGTCAGCGGCGGTGGGAAATCGGCCCAGACCCCATTGTTCCTGGTTCCAGCCCGTGCCGATGATCCATTTGCGGCCCGGATTGGCGGCGACATAGGCGCGGATCTTCTCCTGCGCCTGCGCCAGCGATGTCGTGTCCGACAGGTCGAGCGTGATCAGCGACAGGCCATAGCCCATCACATGGCCATGCGCGTCGATGAGGCCGGGGATCAGCGTCTTGCCGCCGCCGTCCAGCTTGAATGCCAGCCCCTTGGGCGGCTCGGGCCAGGGCTCGCCCTTCTTGCGCTTCTTGGGCCGTTTATATTCCGGTTCCTTGTAGCGGCCCTCGATCAGCTTTTCGACCTTGCCGTCATCGTCGATCATCAGCGCGCCGAAGCGCACGATCTTGCCATTGGCGTCCAGCGCGATGCCGTTCACATTGTCGATGACGCCCGCCGCCAGAACCGGCAGCGGACACAGGGCGAGCGCGATCGCGGCGCTCGAAACGAAAATCTTCATGCTCGGGTCAGTCTCCGCACCAATGCGCTCGTGTCCTGCCGATGGCCGCCCATGGCCTGCACATCGGCGTAAAATTGATCGATCATCGCCGTCACCGGCAATGTCGCGCCATTGGCGCGCGCTTCGTCCAGCGCCAGTCCCAGATCCTTGCGCATCCAGTCGACGGCGAAGCCGAAGTCGAATTCGTCGCGCGCCATCGTTCCCCAATATCGGTCCATCTGCCAGCTTTGCGCCGCGCCGCCCGAAATCGCCTCGAACACCGCGTCCAGATCCAGTTCCGCCGCCTGCGCGAACCGCAAGGCTTCGGACAGGCCCTGGATAATGCCGGCGATGCAGATCTGGTTCGCCATCTTGGCGGTCTGGCCCGCGCCCGCGCCGCCGACATGGACGATGCGCGTGGCATAGGCCTGCATCACGATCTTCGCCGCCGCGACCGCCGGTTCGCTGCCCCCGCACATGATGGCGAGCTTGCCG
The DNA here is from genome assembly GCF_020782245.1 of Sphingobium soli. Taxonomy (GTDB): domain Bacteria; phylum Pseudomonadota; class Alphaproteobacteria; order Sphingomonadales; family Sphingomonadaceae; genus Sphingobium; species Sphingobium soli. The sequence continues at coordinate 152,007 of NZ_JAJGNP010000006.1, read as the reverse complement.
TCCTGCGCGCCCGAATGGCCGCCGGTGACAGGCGCGTCGACGCTGTGGATGCCGCGGCTTTCGCCTTCCACGAACAATTGCCGGGCGATGCGCGCGGATACGGTGGTGTGGTCGATGAACAGGCCGCCCGGCTGCATGGATCGGAACGCGCCTTCGCGCCCCAGCGCCACCTGCGCCAGATCATCGTCGGTGCCCACGCAACTGATGACGATGTCCGCATCCTCTGCGGCCTTGGCCGGGCTGATCGCGACCGCGCCGCCATAGGCTTCGGCCCAGCTTTTCGCCTTGCCGATGGATCGGTTGTAGACCGTCAGCTCATGCCCGGCCTTCGCCAGATGTCCAGCCATCGGAGCCCCCATGGTCCCCAGGCCGATAAACGCGATCCTAGCCATCCCGCCTCATATATTTGCGTGCTTGGACCTCCGCCATAGGGCCAGTGCCGGGACAGTTCCAGTTTCTTCGCAGCTGTTTTTGGTCTAGGGGGCGGGCATGAATACGCTCGCGAAGATCGAAAGCGCCCTGCCGCTGCCCGTCACCGTCGATGACATATTGGCCGCCCGCACCCGCATTGCCGGAGCGATCGTCAAGACGCCGACGTTGATCAGCCAGACGCTGTCCGACATGCTGGGCTGCAAGGTCTATCTGAAGTTCGAAAATCTCCAGTTCACCGCCGCCTACAAGGAACGCGGCGCGCTCAACCGTCTGCTGCAACTGGACGATGCGTCCAAGGCGAAGGGCGTCATTGCCGCTTCGGCGGGCAATCACGCGCAGGGCCTCGCCTATCATGGCAAGCGGCTGGGCGTGCCCGTCACCATCGTGATGCCCACGACCACGCCGATCATCAAGGTGACGCAGACCCGCAGCCACGGCGCGACCGTGGTGCAATTTGGCGAAAAGTTCGATGACGCCTATGCCCATGCCCGCGAACTGGAGGCGGCGCAGGGGCTGACCTTCGTCCATCCCTTCGACGAACCCGACATCATCGCGGGGCAGGGCACGGTCGCGCTTGAAATGCTGGAAGATGCGCCGGAGATCGACACTTTGGTAATCCCGATCGGCGGCGGCGGCCTGTTTTCGGGCATGGGCACGGCGGCGCGCGCCATGAAGCCGGATATTCGCCTGATCGGTGTGCAGGCGGAGCTTTATCCGTCCATGTACGGCTTCCTGAAAAGCACGGACCTGGCCTGCGACGGTGACACGCTAGCCGAGGGCATTGCCGTCAAGCAGCCCGGTTCGGTCACGCGCCGCTTCGTCGAGCGGCTGGCCGACGACATCGTGCTGGTGAATGAGCGGCGGCTGGAAGAATCGCTCAGCCTGCTGCTCCAGATCGAAAAGACGGTGGTGGAAGGGGCTGGAGGTGCGGGTCTTGCCGCCTTGCTGACGCATCGCGATCAATTTGCCGGGCGCAAGGTCGGACTGGTGCTGACCGGCGGCAATATCGACACGCGCCTGCTGGCCAATGTGCTGCTGCGCGATCTAGCCCGTTCGGGCCGGCTGGCACGGCTGCGCATCATCTTGCAGGATCGGCCGGGCGCATTGTTCAACGTCGCGCGCATCTTTGATCAGGAAGCGGTCAACATCCTGGAACTGTCGCATCAGCGCATCTTCACCAACCTGCCGGCCAAGGGCCTCAGCCTCGACGTCGAATGCGAAACGCGCGACCGCGATCATCTCCAGAACCTGCTCGGCGCGCTGCGCGCCGCCGGCTATGAGGTCGCGCCGATCGAGGTTGCATAATGGGACGCTTGACCCCCATTTTTTGATAGTAAATGCGCTTTTCTTGCGCGCGCGGGATCGGCATAACGAGCGCATGACGCAAGGGATTGACAGCACAGGACCGGGGGGAGCCGCGTGACCGCGCCGTTTCGCTTCCCGCGCTTCTTCGTGACCAATCCCAGCCCGTGCCCCTATCTGCCGGGCAAGAGCGAGCGCAAGGTTTTCACCGAGCTCTCCGGCGACAATGCGGCGGAACTCAACGACGCGCTTGGCCGCATCGGTTTTCGCCGCAGCCAGAATGTCGCCTATCGGCCCAGCTGCATCGATTGCACCGCCTGCGTGTCGGTCCGCGTCGTCACGCACGAATTTCGGCCCAATGCGACCCAGCGCAAATTGCTGCGCCGGAACGAGGATCTGGTGGTCAGCGCCTGCAAGCCCTGGTCGACGCAGGAGCAGTTCGCGCTGCTCCAGCGTTATCTGAACGTACGCCACCCCGGCGGGGGTATGACCGAAATGGACGAAATGGACTTTGCCGACATGGTCGAACAGACCCCGGTCGATAGCCATGTCGTCGAATATCGCGAGCCCGGCAGCAATGGCCGGCCGGGCAAACTGGTCGGCGCCTGTCTCACGGACCGGCAAGGCGACGGCCTGTCGATGATCTACAGTTTCTTCGACACCCAGTCCCCGGATCGCCCCGGGCTGGGCAACTATATCATCATGGACCATATCCTGCGCGCGGCCGCCGCGGACCTGCCTTATGTCTATCTGGGCTATTGGGTGAAGGGGGCGGCGCGGATGCAGTATAAGGTGCGGTACCAGCCGCTCGAAAAGCTCGGCCGCGATGGCTGGACACGCTTCGATCCGATCGAAAGCGATCCGGGAGCCGTCGGTGCAGCACCAGAGCGCGCGCCACGAACCGCCGATCTCGCGACGATTCTGCGCAGATAGGCCGCTGGTCCGGCCGGGATTGCCCGCCAGGCTGGAAAATATCCAAATTGTTTAACCTTTTCCTCTAAACGGGTCTCCATGACGCAGGAATGTGCCTGGAGGGAGAGGAGCGGTGGACCGGTTCGTTGACCACCGGTTTTTGCAGGGTTGGGACATAGCCGGACATGGCTATGTCGGCGCCGACCCGTTGCTCGCTGGCGTCGATATGGCGCCCTCTGCCGATTTCGTCGAGATGTCGCCGCGCATCATTCGATGGGTGGCCGACCGGCATGGTCGGCTGATCGGATGGTGGTCGGTATCGGGGCCGTCGCTGCGACCGGCGGTCGATCCTGTCGGCCGTGGCTGGCGGGCGCTGCTGGACGCGGCTGATCGCCGCGCCCTGATCGCCGCCAGCAAGGAACGGCAGCCGTCCCCCATCATGGTGACATTGTCGCTCGAACCGGGCCGCCCGCGCTGGTGCCGCGTCGAGATGCGGCGTCATCCCCTGCCCGGCGGGGACTGGCGCTATTACGGCATCGTGGCGGATGCTCAGCCCTATCATGAATTGCTGTCCGCAGCTGTCGCCGAAAGCCGCGATCATTATCGCTGGTCGGTCGCGCTCAGCCCGCAGGTTCCCTGGACTGCCGGGCCTGACGGAGCGATCGAGGAAGTGGGGCCTCGCTTTGCGGAAATAACCGGCATTTCGAAAGACGAAGCGCTTGGCCAGGGATGGGCCACGGTGTTGCATCCAGAGGATGAGGCCCGCGTGCTGGGGATATGGGATCGGCATCTCGCCAATGGGGAACCGGTCGATATCGAATATCGCGTGCGGTTGCGCTCTGGCCATTATCGCTGGATGCGAGCCTGCGCGGCGGCGCGACGCGACGCGGATGGCCGGATCATTCGCTGGTATGGATCGCTGGAAGACGTGCATGAACGGCATATGGCCGAGCATGATCTCGCCCAAAGCGAGGAGCGGTTCCGGCTGGCGATCCAGTCGGCCGGACTTGGGATATGGGATTTCGACAGCAGGACGGGACAGCGCAGTTGGTCGCCGGAACTGCGCGCAATGCTGGGCGTGTCCCCAGATGTCACGCCAACGACCGAACTGGCGCTGTCGCTCGTCCACGCTGATGATCGCCCGCGCTTGCAGGACAAATTGGCCGCGGTCGCCGGCGGCGGCCTGCCAGCGCATTTTGAAGACATGCTGCGGATATATCGCGCCACCGACGGCGCGCTTCGCTGGATCAAGAGCACGGGCTGGACGACGCGGTGCGACACCGACGGGTCGGTTCGCATCATCATCACGTTCCTGGACGTGACCGAACAGCAGGACAGCGAACGGCGTATTCGCTGGGCGGCCACGCATGACGCCATGACGCGACTGCCCAACCGGTCGTCATGGCAACAGACGCTGGACGACATGGCCAAGGCGGCGCGCCGGTCGGGGGACAGTTTCGCCCTTCTTTTGATGGACATAGACGACCTTAAACGGACCAATGATTCGCTGGGCCACGATGCCGGCGACGCACTGTTGTGCGCCTTTGCCGAGCGGTTGCAGGCCGCGGCTCCGCCCGATGCGGTCATCGGTCGCCTGGGCGGCGATGAATTTGGCCTTTTGTCCAGCACGTTGAGTGATGCGACCCGCGCCGAAGCCTGGGGCAAGGCGCTGATCGAAACCCTGCGCCGACCGCATATGCATGAAGGGCGCTCGCTCGATTGCGGCGTCAGCATGGGCGCGGCGCTGTTCGGCGGCGACGCCGGCAGCGAAGGGGATGAGCTGTTCAAGGCCGCCGACCTGGCCCTTTACGCGTCGAAGGCGGCCGGGCGCGGGCGGCTGACGCTGTTCCATTCCAGTCTGCGCGCCGAGGCGCAGCAGCGCAGCTCCATGATCCGAATGGCGCGCCAGATCATCGCCGACGACCTGATCATGCCCTATTACCAGCCCAAGATCGACCTGCGCACCCGTATGGTCACGGGCTATGAGGCGCTGTTGCGCTGGTGTCATCCGCGCCTGGGCGTGCAGTTGCCCGGCAGCATCGCTGCCGCCTTCGACCATGGGGAGATCGCGGTCGGACTGACCCAGACGATGCTGGACAAGCTGCTGCACGATATCATCCGATGGCTTGATGCGGGGCTTGATCCGGGCAGCGTTGCGTTCAACGCGTCGGCAGCCGATTTCACTCATGCCGGCTTTGCCGATTCGGTGTTGGAGCGACTGCGTCTAGCCAATATTCCCACGCGCCATCTTGAGTTGGAGGTGACGGAAACCGTGTTCCTGGGCCGGGGCGCGGATCAGGTCGCCACCGCGCTGCGCTGTTTCGCCAAGGAAGGGGTGCGAGTCGCACTGGACGATTTCGGCACCGGCTATGCCTCGCTCAGCCACCTCAAACATTATCCGGTCGATGTGCTCAAGATCGACCGCAGTTTCGTCAGCAACATGGACAATGACGCGGGCGACGCGGCCATTGTCGATGCGATCGTCAAGCTGGGTGACAGTTTCGGCATGGAAGTCGTGGCGGAGGGCGTCGAGACGGAACTTCAGGCGCAATTACTGCTCGCCCATGGCTGCCCCATCGGCCAGGGTTTTCATCTGGGCCGGCCCCAGCCTTTTGACGTCGTCACCGCCAAGATGCGCTAGAGCATTCCCAGGTTGCTCTCTCGCGGTCGGCGCTGCCGCGAACGTTCCATTCAGCCGCCCGTATCGACCTGCGCCGGGCCGAACCGGTCGATCGCCTGGAACAGTTGCGTCAGCGCGTCGCGTTCCTCCGCCTCGATTTCAGGCCGCCATATCTCGAACAACAGCACGACCCGCGTGTCCGAACTGCGGTTCCACGCCTCATGCTCGATGGTGTCGTCGAACAGCAGCATCTCGCCCTTGCGCCATGTCCGCGTTTCCGCACCGACCCGCAGCGCGCATCCGTCTGGCGTCAGCAGCGGCAAGTGACAGATGAGGCGGGTGTTGAGCAGGCCGTGATGCGGCTGGATATGCGTGCCGGGCTTCAATAGCGACCAGAGCGCCATGGGCGACCGGCCGACGATGACGGGAATGGGCGCCAAAGCCAAGGTCGCCATCACCGCCGGGCAGCGGTCCGCATTGGCCGCGACCTGCTCGCCATTCTGCCAGAAATACAGCGCTCCCCAGCGATCATCGTCGCGCAAGGGGTTATTGGGCGCGGGACGCAGCGGGGACGTCTGGACATAGGGGGCGAAGGCGGCGGCCTCCTGCGCACGCACCTGTTCCAGTTCCGCGACGATGGCCCCAGTCATCGCCTCCATCGGGGCGACCCAGTCAAACTCCGACCGCTCGTAAAAGGCGCGCTGCGGCAGTCCGGGGAAATAGAACATGCTGGGCTGTTGCAGGAACAGGCTCTGCTTGCCCAGCAGCAGGTCGGTCGCCAGCTGGATGCGGGGCAGGGCCGGCAGTCCGCTGATCGCATCCATCAGATGGTCTTCGAAAGTCCGGCTCGACCGTGCGACATAGTCCTGCGCCTTGTGCAACAACGGCTGGAGCTGGGGCGGCGCGCCTGTGGCCGCGGCTTGGGCCAGCGCGGACCGATACCAGCTGGTCGCGCCGCGCGCGTCGCCCCGCCGATCGGCATTCTGGCCCATGGCCAGCATCGCGGGCAGATTGCGAATGTCCTGGTCAAGGATGCGTCGCAGCGCCGCCGCCTCGCCATCCAGGTCGCCGCTGCGATTGCAGGCCTGCGCCAGCAGCATGGGCGGCGGTTCCTGCATGTCGCGCAAGGTGGCGAGTGCTCGTTGCGCATCGCCCTGCCGCAGCGCCGCCATCGCTGCGTCCGCCAGCGCCCGTTCCCGTCCCGTATCTGTCATCGCGCCTGTCTAGTCGGCGTCGGCGGCCCGCGAAAGCGCCTTTATTCGGCCGGCGCAGCGATCATGGGGGCCGCGCGCCGTTGCAGCATGATGGCGACCAGGAACACTGCAAGGCCGCCCAGCGCCAGCCCGCTGCCGATCCAGCCGGTCGACACCAGCCCATGGCCGGCGGCGATCGACAGGCCACCCAGCCATGGGCCAAGCGCATTGGCGACATTGAAGGCGCTGTGATGCAGCGCGGCGGCCAGCGTCTGCGCGTCGCCTGCCACGTCCATCAAGCGCGCCTGCAACGGCGTGCCAAGACCGCCGCCCAGTCCGATCATGAAGATGACGAGCCCCAGCGTCCACACATTGCCCGCCATCAGCGGGAACAGCGCCAGCGACGCCGCGCTCCACAGCATGATGCCGATGACGGTCCGATTGAGCGCCCGGTCCGCCAACCAGGCCGACGCCAGATTGCCCAATGTCATGCCCACGCCGAAAATGGCCAGCACCAGCGGCACATAGGCTTCCGACACATGCGTCACTTCGATCATGGTTGAAGCGACATAGGTGTAAACCGCGAACAGCCCGCCAAAGCCGATCGCCCCGGTCAGCAGCGTCAGCCACACCTGCGGGCGCTGCAACGCCGTCAACTCGCGCATCGGGCTGGCCTTGGGGTCGCCCCTGTCGCGCGGCGCATAAATGGCAACCAGGGCCACGGTGGCGATCGCCAGCACCGCCACGACGCCAAAGCCCCAGCGCCAGCCGAGCGCCTGGCCCATCCAGTTCGCCACCGGCACGCCGATGATCGTCGCGACCGTCAGACCCGCGAACATGCGCGCAATCGCCTGCGCCCGCTTTTCGATCGGCACCAGGCTGGCGGCAACCAACGCAGCGACGCCGAAATAGGCCCCATGCGGAACGCCCGACAGGAACCGGAACAGCAGCATCCAGTGATAGCTGGGCGACAGCGCCGACAACCCGTTGGCTAGCGCGAACATCGCCATCAGGCCGATCAGCAGCGTGCGTCGCGGCAGCCGGGCGCCAAAGGCCGCGATCACCGGCGCGCCGGCGACCACGCCCAACGCATAGGCGCTGATCGCATGGCCCGCCGTCGGCGCATCGATGCCCAGGTCGCGCGCGAAGAAAGGCAGCAGGCTCATCGCCGCGAATTCGGTCGTGCCGATGGCAAAGGCGCCGACCGACAGCGCGAACAGGACAAGCGCTGGGTGCGCCTGATGGGGGTGGGCGTTCATCGCCGGCTCCATGTTGCAGTGCAATATACAGAAGCGATGCAGATGGGCGCGATGACAGCGTTGGTCAATCCCGCATTCGTATGACTTTGTTGCACCTGCCTCCGCAATGCACACAATCGTACGACGATCAGAATCATGGCGCCGTCCGCGCGATAGGCTATAGCGCCCGGCGATGGCCAGCAGCGAAGAACAGGGCGCGCATGACGCGCTGATCGGCACCGGAGCTGTGATGCTGTCGCTTTTGTCGATGAATTTGGGCGCGGCCTTCGCCAAGACGCTGTTTCCGCTGGTCGGAGCGCCGGGCGTGGCGGGCTTGCGGATCGTGCTGGCGGCACTGTTGCTCCTGTCCTTCCGTCGGCCCTGGCGGCAGGCGGTGCCGCCTGGCCTGCGCTGGCCGCTGCTGGCCTATGGCGCGACGCTCGCACTTATGAACCTGTCCATCTATCAGGCGTTCGCTCGGATCCCGCTCGGCACCGCCATCGCGATCGAGGTGACGGGGCCGCTCGCCATCGTGCTGTTCGGATCGCGCCGTCCGCGCGATTTCGTTTGGCTGGCCGCAGCAGTGGCGGGCCTGCTGATCCTGCTCCCCATTCGTGCCGACGCGCGGCTTGATCCCGTGGGCGTCGCCTTTGCCTGTGGCGCGGCCTTGTGCTGGGCGCTCTACATCCTTGCGGGCAAGCGCGTGTCGGCCGGGATCGGCGGCAATGCCGTCGCCTGGGGGATGCTGGTCGCCGCCATCATCATCAACCCGGCGGCGGTTAGCGCCATCGATACGGCGGTTCATTCGCCCCACCTGCTGCTTGTCGCGCTCGCCGTCGCCTTTCTGTCCAGCGCCTTTCCCTACACGCTGGAAATGGAGGCGATGCGGCGGCTGTCCGCCCCGACCTTCGGGCTGCTGCTCAGTTCAGCGCCCGCGATCGGCGCGCTGGCGGGATTTGCCGTGCTGGGCGAGCGGCTGACGTCGATCCAGTGGATCGCGATGCTCAGCATCATGGTCGCTTCGGCCGGCAGCGCGCTGACCGCCGCGCCCAGGCCACGGATCGAAACGACGCCGCTCTAGGCGCCGACCTTCGCCTTGCCGACATTCAGCATCTTGCCGTTGGTGATGACCGCGACGTCGCCGATCTTCGTCACGCCGAACAGCTTCTTGGCAAATTCTGTCGGCACGCCGATGCAGCCATGGGTGCCGCGCCCATATTCGACATCGCTGCCATGGATGAAGACGCCGTCGCTGGTCAGCCGCTGCGCATAGGGCATGGGCGCATCATACAGGTTGGACACATGATCCGCATCCTTCTGTGTGATCGGAAAGGCGCCGAGCGGACTGGGCTTGTCCGTCGCGCCATAGAGGATGACCGCCGCGCCGATTTCATAGCCATCGCGGAAAACGGACAGCGTCTCGGCCTTGAGGTCGATGGTGATGATGACCGGCCCGGTTGCGGGCGCGCCCTTTTCATCCCAGACATAATCGCCATGACGAAATGGTCCGTCGATAGCCAGCACGCGCTTCACGGTCAGCGCGCGCGGGTCGATCTCCATCGGCTGGTCGCTGCGTCGTTCGACCGGCTGGGCGGACGTTGTGGGGGGCGCGGCGGCCTCGGCAGCGGGGGAGGCTGCCTGCGCCGCGATCGGTTCGGCATCGGGCGCGGTCGGCCGATCCAGCATCTGCATCGCCCCCCACGCCGCACCGCCCAGGCCAAGGACGATCACCAGCTTGGGACCGATGCTTTTCGCCATCGCGTTGAACCATGATGCCATTTGGCAATCTCCTTTCGCCGCGCAGGCTAGCAGGCAAAGGTTAAGTGACGCCTTCCCGCACGACCTCGGCCGCCGCAATGGCTGTCAGGTTGAGGATACCGCGCGATGTCACGCCGGGCGTCAGCACATGGATCGGCTTGGAAAGGCCCATCAGCATGGGGCCGACCGTAGGCGAACTGGACGATGCCGACAGCGCCGTCAGCGTGATGTTGGCCGCGTCCAGATTGGGCATGACCAGCAGGTTTGCCGACCCTTCAAAGCGCGAGTCGGGGATCAGCCGATCGCGCAGCGCCTGGCTGAGCGCCGCGTCGGCATGCATTTCGCCATCGGCCGCCAATTCGGGGGCCATGTCGCGTACCTTCTTGTAGGCACGGCGCATCTTGCGCGCGCTGTCGGTGTGCGATGATCCGAAATTGGAGTGGGACAGCAGCGCGACGCGCGGCTTGAGGCCGAAATGCGCGACTTCCGCGGCGGCCGCGATCGTCATCTCGGCAATCTGCTCGGTGGTCGGATCGGGCACCATATGCGTGTCGGTGATGAACAGCGCGCCCGCGTCCAGGATCAGCCCGGACAGCGCGTAGACGCGGCTGTGGCTCGGCACCCGATCGATGATGCGCAGCACATGCTCGACCTGCCCCCAATATTCCGACCGACCGCCGACCAGCGCGGCGTCGACCCGCCCGGTGCGCAGCAGCATGGCGGCGGTGACGGTCGGGCGGCGATAGACATGGCGCAGGATTTCATCCGCTGGCACGCCCTTGCGCGCGGCGACGGCGCGATAGGCCTCGACCAGTTCGCCCATGACCAGATGGTCGGTTTCCGGGTCGATCACCTCGACATCGCGGTCGAGGTCAAAGCTCAGCCCCAGTTCGGGCAGCTTCTGTTCCAGGATGCGGCGGCGGCCGACGATGGTCGGGCGGACAATCCCTTCGTCCAGCGCATCGCGGATTGCGCGCAGCACGCGGTCATCCTCGCCCTCACCATAGGCGATGCGGGTGCCGCTGCCGCGCGCGGCTTCGAACACCGGCAGCATCAACTGGCCCGACCGGGTATTCTGGTGGTTCAGGTTGCGCTTGTAATCGTCCAGATTGAGCGTCTTTTTCGCGACGCCGCTGTCCATCGCGGCCTTCGCGACGGCGACCGCAATCTCACCGATCAGGCGCGGATCGAAGGGGGTCGGGATTATGTAATCCGCGCCGAACACCAGCCTGCGCCCGCCATAGGCCTGGGCGACACTGTCATGCGCGGGCATGCGGGCGAGGGCGGCGATGGCATCGGCAGCGGCGACCTTCATCGCCTCGTTGATCTGCGTCGCGCCCACGTCCAGCGCGCCGCGGAAGATATAGGGGAAGCACAGGACGTTGTTGACCTGATTGGGATAGTCCGACCGGCCGGTCGCGATGATCGCGTCGGGGCGGACCTCGCGCGCGGCTTCGGGGCGGATTTCCGGCTCTGGATTGGCGAGCGCGAAGATCAGCGGATTGGGCGCCATCAACGGCAGCCATTCGGGCTTCAGAACGCCCGGCGCCGACAGGCCAAGGAACAGGTTCGCGCCCGGCAGCACGTCGGGCAAGGTGCGTGCATTGGTAGTGCGGGCATAGCGCGCCATATTGGGCAACATGCCCTCGCGGCCCGCATGGATGACGCCGTCCTTGTCGGTCATCGTGACATTTTCGATCGGCAGGCCCATCGACACCAGCAGATCGACGCAGGCCAGCGCCGCCGCGCCCGCGCCCGACGTCACCAGCTTCGCATCGGCCAGCGTCTTGCCCTGCAACACCAGCGCGTTGCGCACGGCGGCGGCAACGACGATCGCGGTCCCATGCTGGTCATCGTGGAAGACCGGAATGTTCATCCGCTCTTTCAGGCGCCGCTCGATCTCGAAACATTCGGGCGCCTTGATGTCTTCGAGGTTGATGCCGCCGAATGTCGGCTCCAGCAGCGCGACCGCTTCGACAAACTGGTCGGGATCGGTCGTGTCCACTTCGATGTCAAACACGTCGATGTCGGCGAATTTCTTGAAGAGGACGGCCTTGCCCTCCATTACCGGCTTGGACGCCAGCGCGCCGATCGCACCCAGCCCCAGCACCGCTGTGCCGTTCGATATGACCGCGACCAGATTGCCACGCGCGGTATAGTCCAGCGCCTTGTGGGGATCGGCGGCGATTTCGACGCAGGGCGCGGCGACGCCGGGCGAATAGGCCAGCGCCAGGTCGCGCTGGTTGACCATGCGCTTGGTGGGTTCGATCCGAAGCTTGCCGGGTTGCGGATAGCGGTGATAGTCGAGCGCGGCGCGGCGGGTATTGTCGTCCATGGACGCGGCCTTAGAGGCTTGCTTCCGCTAGGGCAATGGTGGAGCGTTCCCAGGGCGGCACCGGCCCGTAAAGGCTGGCCAGAAAGGCGATAAAGGCGCTGATCGCGCGCGGCGGATGGCTTTGCGGAAGGTGCACCGCGAACAGGGCAACATCGGCCGACCCGGCATAGGCCGGCAGGACTTGGCGCAACGCGCCCGATGCCAAGGCGTCGCTAACGTCCCAGAGCGATCGCAGCGCGATGCCGCCGCCCGCCAGCGTCAATTCGCGCACCAGTTCACTGCTATTGGTGCGCACATGGCTCTGCCCTTCGATGCTGACGGGTCCCCTGGGGCCGACCAGCCGCCACGGCATCTGCCCGTCCGCGGCGAGCAATCGGTGGGCTTTGAGCGCCGCGATCGTGTCCGGCACGCCATGACGATCGAGATAGCCCGGCGCAGCGCACAGGATGCGGCGATTGGTGGCGAGCCGCGTTGCAGATAGGCCGCGCCCGGGATCCGCAGTGATGCGCAGCGCCAGGTCCGCCCGCGCCTCGATCAGGTCGGCGAACGCGTCCGACAGGTCGATGGTTAGAGCGACCTTCGGATAGGCGTCGAGAAAGCCCTGAAGATAGGGCGCCAGATGCATGCGCCCGAAGGAGGTTGGCGCGGTCACGCGCAGTGGGCCGCTCACCATCGCCGACTGCCCCGACACCCGCCGCTCCGCTTCATCGAGCGCCGCCAATATGCCCCGCAGATCGGCATGTAGCCGCTCGCCGGCCGGGGTCAGTGCCATGCGCCGCGTCGTGCGGTGGAGCAGTTTCGCGCCAAGCCGGTCCTCCAGCCGCGCCAAGCGCTTTGACACCATCGCCGGGGAAATATGCAGCCGCCGCCCGGCCGCCGCCAGCCCGCCCTCATCGACGACGGTCACGAACAGGTCATGGTCGGGGTCCATCATATTCGTTCACCACAGGAATGACTATGTTCGCATAATAGCGGCTACACGGCATAATAGCGATAGGGTAGGGGGTGGGGCGACATATTGATGCTGGGAGAAGAGCCATGACCGACCGCATGATCGACAAGTCCGGCCTCATGGTCGCGCCGTCGTTCGCCGACTTCATCGAAACGCGTGGCTTACCCGGCACCGGGATCGACCCGCACGCCTTCTGGGCCGGAACGGCGGACATCCTGGCCCGCTTCGCGCCGGAAAACGCCGCCCTGCTGCGCAAGCGCGATACATTGCAAGCGCAGATCGACAGCTGGCACGAACAGCGCCGGGGCCAGCCCCATGATGCGCAAGCCTATCAGGCCTTTCTGCACGACATTGGGTATCTCGTTCCCGAACCTGAACCATTCGCGATCGGCAGCCAGAATGTCGATGACGAAGTCGCCCGCCTTGCCGGACCGCAGCTGGTCGTCCCGATTCTCAACGCCCGCTTCCTGCTCAACGCCGCCAATGCGCGCTGGGGCAGCCTCTATGACGCGCTCTATGGCACTGACGCCATCACGGGCGCGCCGGCCGGAAAAGGCTATGACGCTGCGCGCGGCGGGCAGGTCATCGCCTGGGCCAAGGCGTTCCTTGACGATGCCATTCCGCTCGCCGGCGGTCGCTGGGCCGACCTGACCAACGCGGACATCGTCCTGCGCGATCCTGCCCAGTTCATCGGCACCAGCGAGAAGGGCAAGCTGTTCCGTCATAACGGCCTGCATATCGAGGTTGTCTTCGACCGCGACCATCCGATCGGCGCGACCGACCCAGCCGGCATCGCGGACGTCATCCTCGAATCCGCGCTGACCGCCATTTGCGACCTGGAAGACTCCGTCGCCGCCGTCGACGCGCAGGACAAGGTCGCCGCCTATGCCAACTGGCTGGGCCTGATGCGCGGCGACCTGACCGAAACATTCGAGAAGGGCGGGACGCAAATGACGCGTGCGCTCAACCCTGATCGCGCCTACACCCCGCTGGACGGCAGCACCTTCACGCTGCCGGGCCGCAGCCTGCTGTTCGTCCGCAATGTCGGCCATCTGATGACGACGCCCGCCGTCCGCCTGCCCAATGGCGACGACGCGCCCGAAGGCATTATCGACGGCATCGTCACCAGCCTGATCGCGCTACACGATCTTAAGGGTTGTAGGGACAACAGCCGCACCGGCAGCGTCTATATCGTCAAGCCCAAGATGCACGGTCCGGACGAAGCGGCCTTCACGAATAGTCTGTTCGACGCGATCGAGGATATGCTCGGCATGGCCCGCCACACGATCAAGGTCGGCGTCATGGATGAGGAACGCCGCACATCTGCCAATCTGGCGGCCTGCATCCATGCGGTGAAGGACCGCATCGTCTTTATAAATACCGGCTTCCTCGATCGCACGGGCGACGAAATGCATACGTCGATGCAGGCTGGTCCCATGATCCGCAAGGGCGAGATGAAGTCGAGCGACTGGATCACCGCCTATGAGGATCGCAATGTCCAGATCGGCCTTGCCTGCGGCCTCAGTGGCCGGGCGCAGATCGGCAAGGGCATGTGGGCCGCGCCCGACCGCATGGCCGACATGCTGGAGCAGAAGATCGGCCATCCGATGAGCGGTGCCAACACCGCCTGGGTGCCATCGCCCACCGCCGCGACGCTGCACGCCACCCATTATCACCGCGTCGACGTCTTCGCGCGTCAGGCGGAGCGCAAGGCGGAAGCTGTCGCGCCGCTGGACATGCTGCTGTCCATTCCCGTCGCCCTCGGCCGCAACTTCTCGGAAGACGAAATTGCGCAGGAACTGGATAATAATGCGCAGGGCATACTTGGCTATGTCGTCCGCTGGGTCGATCAGGGGATCGGCTGTTCCAAGGTGCCCGATATTCACGACATCGGCCTGATGGAGGACCGCGCGACGCTGCGCATCTCGTCGCAGCATATGGCCAACTGGCTGCTGCATGGCGTTTGCACGGCGGACCAGATCGACGCCGCTTTCACCCGCATGGCGGCGAAGGTCGATGCGCAGAATGAAAGCGATCCGCTCTATCAGCCGATGAGCGGCCGGGAAGGGCAGAGCCTCGCCTATCAGGCCGCCCGCGCGCTTGTGTTCGAGGGGGTCGAACAACCCAACGGCTATACCGAGCCCCTGCTCCACGCCTTTCGCGCAAAGAAGAAGGCGGAGGTTCTGGAAGACGCCTGAAAACATATCGTCAAGGACAAGGCGCTGGCCTGAACTTGGCAACGGCCCCATGCTGCGTTAGCCATCACGCTCCGCAGCACGGGAAGGGCCGTCATGACCATCATCGTCCATCATCTCAATAACAGCCGGTCGCAACGCATCCTCTGGCTGCTGGAGGAAATGGGCGAGCCCTATGAGGTGCGCCGCTACGAACGCGACGCAAAGACCATGCGCGCGCCCGCCTCGCTCCGCGCCATCCACCCGCTCGGCCGGTCGCCGGTCGTGGAGGTCGATGGCCACCGGCTGATCGAAACCGGGGCGATCATGGACTATCTCGTCGCGCGCGCCGGCAACCGGTTCGGCGCGCCGGCGGACGCGGAAAACGCGATCCGCTATCGTCAGTTTATGCATTATGCCGAAGGGTCGATGATGCCGCCGCTGCTGGCGCTGCTCGTGGTCGGCAAGCTGGGCCTGCTCGGTCGCCCGGCCAGGCCCACGGTGCAAAAAATGCTCGATGATCATCTGGACTGGCTGGAAACCGAACTGGCGACCCGACCCTATTTCGCCGGGGATGATTTCACCGCCGCCGACATGATGATGAGCTTTCCGCTGGAAGCCTCCCGCGCGCGCGGTGGCCTCGACGAAAGCCGCCCGCACCTCATCCGCTGGTTGCACGAGATGCACGGCCGGCCCGCCTATCAGGCGGCGCTGGCGGCGGGAGGTCCCTATGCCTATGCCTGACCGCCGCGCTGTCCTGCGTCTTGCAACTGTCGGCATCGGTGTCGGCATCGTCAGCCCGCGCCTGTTCGCGCAGGAGAAAGCGGGCGAGATGCTGGCCTCGATGACCGGTGAGGTTACGCCCATCGGCACGTCCGAGCGCGCCGGCAGACTGGCCCGCGCGCAGGCAGTGATGCGGGAAGCGGGCATCGACGCCTTGCTGGTCGAACCGGGGGCGAGCCTCATCTATTATAGCGGCATCCGCTGGCATCGCTCGGAACGGCTTACGGCGCTGGTGATCCCGGCCAGCGGCGCGCCGCTCGTCGTCTGTCCCTTTTTTGAAAAGCCCTCGATCGACGAATCGCTCGCAATCCCCGCAGAGGTCCGCGTCTGGCAGGAACATGAAAGCCCCTATACGCCGATCGCCGATTTCCTGACGGCGAAGGGATTGGCCAAGGGGAGCATCGGCATCGAGGAGACGGTGCGCTATTTCGCGGTCGATGGTTTGAAGGCTGCCATACCCGCCGCCACCTTGGTGAAGGACCCCGTCACCCGTGCGCTGCGCATGCGCAAGACCGCGGCCGAAATCGCCCTGATGCAAAAGGCGGCCGATGTCACCATGGCCGCCTATCGCTGGACCTACCCCCAGGTGACGGCCGGCATGACCCCGGCCGACATCGGCGCTTTGATGAGCGCCGCGACGAGGCAGCTGGGCGGCAAGGTCGAATTCAACCTCGTCCTGCTGGGCGAAGCCGCTGCCTATCCCCATGGTTCCGGCAAGCCACAGGCCGTACGCGCCGGCGATGTGGTGCTGATGGACTGTGGTTGCACGGTGGAGGATTATCAGTCCGACATCAGCCGGACCTGGGTCCATGACGCGACCCCGACGCCGCAGCAGCGCAAGGTCTGGAACGACGTGGCGCACGGCCAGCAAATCGCCTTCGCCGCGGCGCAACTCGGCGCGCCGGCCGGTTCGGTCGATGACGCGGTGCGCGGCTGGTATGAAAAAAGCGGCTACGGCCCCGGCTACGCGCTCCCCGGCCTCTCCCACCGCACCGGCCACGGCATCGGCATGGAAGGGCATGAGCCGGTCAACCTCGTGCATGGCGAAACGACGAAGCTGGACATCGGCATGTGCTTTTCCAACGAACCGGGGCTCTATCTGCCCGGCACCATGGGCATCCGCATGGAGGACTGCTTCCACATGACGCAGCAAGGACCCGCTTGGTTCTCGAAACCGCCGGTGTCGATTGAGGAGCCGGTAGGCTGATCGCACGATCAAATCCCCCGCTTGTGCGGCGGGCCGCTTCCTCTTAAATCGCGTCCATGACCTCGACCAACGACATTCGCCGCTCTTTCCTCGATTATTTCGGAGGCAACGGCCACACCATCGTTCCCTCGGCGCCGCTGGTGCCGCATAATGATCCGACGCTGATGTTCGTCAACGCCGGCATGGTGCCGTTCAAGAATGTGTTCACAGGGCTTGAAACACGCCCCTACAAAACCGCGACATCGAGCCAGAAATGCGTGCGGGCGGGCGGCAAGCATAATGACCTCGACAATGTCGGCTATACCGCGCGCCACCATACGTTCTTCGAAATGCTCGGCAATTTCAGCTTTGGCGATTATTTCAAGGAACAGGCGATCACCCATGCCTGGACGCTGCTGACCAAGGAATGGGGTCTGCCCGCCGACAGGCTGACCGCGACCGTCTATCATACCGATGACGAGGCGTTCGACCTGTGGAAGAAGATTGCGGGCCTGCCCGAAGAGCGCATCATCCGCATCGCGACCAAAGATAATTTCTGGGCAATGGGCGACAGCGGCCCGTGCGGTCCCTGCTCGGAAATCTTCTACGATCATGGCGACCATATCTGGGGCGGTCCGCCCGGATCGCCTGAGGAGGATGGCGACCGCTTCGTCGAAATCTGGAACCTCGTCTTCATGCAATATGAGCAGGAAGCGAACGAGATCGTTTCGGAACTGCCCAGGCCCAGCATCGACACTGGCATGGGGCTGGAGCGCGTTGCCGCCGTGATGCAGGGCGTCACCGACAATTATGATACCGACACGTTCAAGGCGCTGATTGCCGAAAGCGGGGCGCTCAGTCGTACCGCGACCGACGGCGCGCATAGGGCCAGCCATCGGGTCATCGCTGATCATTTGCGCTCGACCGGGTTCCTGATTGCTGACGGCGTGCTGCCGGCCAATGAAGGACGCGGCTATGTGCTGCGCCGGATCATGCGCCGCGCCATGCGCCACGCGCACATCATCGGCGCGAAGGAGCCGCTGATGTATCGCCTCGTCTCCAGCCTCGTATCGGAAATGGGCGGTGCCTATCCCGAACTGGTCCGCGCCCAGCCGCTGATCGAGGAAACCCTGCTGCGCGAAGAAACGCGCTTTCGCAAGACTTTGGAGAACGGGCTTAAGTTGCTGGACGAAGCGACCGGCGGTTTGGATGAGGGCGGCACGCTTGCCGGTGAAACCGCCTTCAAGCTCTATGACACTTATGGCTTCCCCTATGACCTGACCGAAGACGCGCTGCGCTCGCGCGGCCTGACGGTGGATCGCGCCGGCTTCGACGCGGCCATGGCCGAACAGAAGGCCGCCGCGCGCGCAGCGTGGAAGGGATCGGGCGAAAAGGCGTCCGACGAAATCTGGTTCGACATCGCAGAAAGGGCAGGCAACACCGAATTTATCGGCTACGCCACCACGCAGGGTGAAGGCGAAGTTCTGGCAATCGTCAAGGACGGTGTGAACTTCGACAGTGCTGCGGCTGGCGACACCGTCACGATCGTCACCAATCAGACGCCCTTCTACGGCGAAAGCGGCGGCCAGATGGGCGACGCGGGCCGGATCACGACACAGGGCGGCTTTGTCGCGGTGGTCGATGATACGGCCAAGCCGCTGGGCCGCGTCCATGCCCATCACGCGACGATCGAGGCGGGCAGTATCAAGGTGGGCGACACCGTGCATCTGAGCGTCGATGTCGACCGCCGGGACCGCATTCGCGCCAACCACAGCGCCACCCATTTGCTTCACGCCGCGCTGCGCAACGAACTGGGCGCGCATGTGACGCAGAAGGGCAGCCTGGTTGCGGCTGATCGCCTGCGCTTCGACTTCTCGCATCCCGAAGCGCTGACGCATGCGCAGATCGCCGCGATCGAGGCGGATGTGAACGCGCAGGTGCGCCATAATGAGGAGGTGACGACCCGCCTCATGACCCCGGACGACGCGGTCGCGGCGGGCGCCATGGCGCTGTTTGGCGAAAAATATGGCGACGAGGTTCGCGTCCTGTCGATGGGCCGGGGGGACGATGCGCATTATTCGGTCGAACTGTGCGGCGGCACCCATGTCCGCGCGACCGGCGACATTGCTCTGTTCAAGATCGTGTCGGAAAGCGCCGTCTCCTCGGGCGTGCGCCGGATCGAAGCCTTGACCGGCGAGGCCGCGCGCCTGTGGCTGGTCGAACGCGACGACAAGCTGCGGCAGACGGCCGCCGCGCTCAAGACCACTCCGGAGGACGTGCCGGCGCGTATCGCCGCGCTGGTCGAGCAGAGCCGCAGGCTGGAGCGCGAACTGGCCGAGGCGAAGAAGGCTCTGGCGCTAGGCGGCGGTAGCGCGGCACAGGCGGCGGGGCCGGAGAAGGTCGGCAGCATCGACTTTCTGGGCCAGGTCATCGAAGGGCTCGACCCCAAGGAATTGCGCGGCATCGTCGATCAGAACAAGGCGACGCTGGGCAGCGGCGTGTCCGCCGTGCTTGCGGTGGTCGACGGCCGCGCCAGCATCGCAGTCGGCGTCACCGATGACCTCAAGGGTCAGATCAGCGCCGTCGACCTCGTCCGCGCCGGTGTTGAGGCGCTGGGCGGCAAGGGTGGCGGTGGCCGTCCCGACATGGCGCAGGGCGGTGGCCCCGATGGCGACAAGGCGGCGGCGGCGCTGGACGCGGTGAAGACGGCGCTCGCCAGCGTGCCGGCCTGAACAGGCTTAGCCCGGCCGGGTCGTATTGATGGGTAATCAGGCCGGGGTCAGTAGCTTTCCCCGCCGCACAGCACCCGGCCGGTGCCCCGATGATCGACGGTGCAGGCGGCCTTGCCGTCAATCTGAACGTCGCCTGATCCACTGGCGACGATCTTGACGGCGACGTCCCCGGTCAGCGCCACGCTGCCCGGCCCGTCATTCCCGACCTCGGCCTGTCTCGCGCGCAGGCCTTGCGCGGCGACTTCGCCCGGTCCGTTCACATGGATGTTCGCGACCCCGGCGCGTCCCGCCAGCGTCGCTCGCCCGCCACCGGCCAGCAGCAGGTCAAGCCGGTCCAATTGCACATCGCTAACGGTGACGTCGCCATTGCCGCCGAGCACGATCTGGCCCCGCAGCCCTTTCAGGTGGTCGATCTGCACGGAACCGCCGCCGGTCAGCATCACGCGGTCGATCATCCCGGTCGACAGGCGCAAGGTCGCAGCGCCGCCGCTTTTCTCGCCCGGACGCAGCCTGTCCATCCCGATGGTGAGTTGTCGCCCCGACACATCAACGTGCAAGCGATCAAGCACAGCCTGATCGCCCTCGGCACGAGCAGATGGTCCTCGCCCGGTGGCCAGGATGACATTGACCGGAGCGTCTATGCGAATGCTGTCAAAGCTGGTGATGGTATAGCCGCGCGTTGCCGCCGTCGCCGGCGATGCCGCCGCCAGCCCGAACAGGATCAGGGCGCGCAGCGCGCCTCGCCGGGGCCAAGCCCTTTTATCGTGCATTGCGCCTTGCCTTTCACCGTCACGTCGCCCGGACCCATGATGTTGATAGCGACTTTGCCGTCCGACGCGAAGTCGATGTCGCCGGCACCCAGAACGGACACGTCGGCGTCCCCGATCTTCAACGCTTCGCCATCAATGTCGCCCGCGCCGGTGATGGACAGTTTGGCCTGGTCAGTCGCGCCGGCGATCTTGATCGAGCCCGCACCGGTAATGTCGGTGGTCAAGGATTTCAGCTTCACCTTGGCGATGCGAAAATCGCCCGCGCCGGTCAGCGACAGGGTCAGGCTGTCGCCTTCCGCCCGGTCGAGATCCAAGTCGCCCGCACCGGTCAGGTCCGCGCCGGTGATGGCAGGCATCGTCACATGGATGGTGGCGCGATTCGCGATTTTAGGACCGGACCATGTGGTGCTGGACTTGCGACCGATCAGCAGCGTGTCGCCCTTCACCCGGATATCGAGGTCGGCGATTGCCCGTTCATCGCCCTGCGCCCGGACGGAAAATTGGGGGCTGATCGTAACTTTGACATTGTCGGGGCCGGTCGCGTCGATGGCGGTGAAATCGCGAAGGGAGGACCAGTCCTGCATTTTAGCCGCGCCACTCTCCGCCGTGGGCGACTCATCGGTTCGCGAGCAAGCGCTAGTGGAGAGAAGCAAGCTCGATAGCGCAAATGTCAGAAGGGGGAAGGACCGGGACATCGCAATCTCCTGATGTGTATTGCTTATATAATACACAAGATGATGGCGGTTCCAAGCCTCTTGTTCGTCGGCGCTCTTGATGATCAATGGACTTTTGGAAAAGCGGAGTGTGACCATGAAGCGCCTAGCCCTGACACTGCCATTTGCGGCGCTCATGCTCAATCCGGCGGCAGTCGGCGCCGAAGATGCCGCCCCGGACGATGGCACGCGCTGGTGGGGTCATGTGCAGGTGCTGGCCGGCGACGATATGGAAGGGCGCGGCACGGGCACGCCCGGCTATGACAGGGCTGCGGACTATGTCATCGGCGCATTCCAGTCGCTCGGTCTGAAGCCCATGGGGACCGATGGCTACAAGCAGCCGGTTGCCTTTGTCGAGCAGATCATTCGATCCGACAGCAGCAGCGCTGTCCTGCTCGGTTCGGGCGGGGAAACGCCTTTGTCCGTTCCTGGCGACCTCATCTTTTCTGGCGGCGGCGGTCCGGTTCCCGAGCGGATCGACGCGTCGATGGTCTTTGCCGGATATGGGTTGCATCTGCCCGAAGAAGGGCATGACGATTTTGCCGGCCTTGACCTTCAGGGTAAGGTCGTGGTGGTGGTTTCAGGCGGGCCGGCAACGATCTCCGGCGCGCTGAAATCTCATGCCCGGTCCGAGCGCGCACAATATCTGGCGTCGAAGGGGGCGGTCGGGCTGATCAGCCTTGTGACGCCGAGGCAGGTCGAAATCCCCTGGAAGCGGCGCGTCAATCTGGCCGGCGCGCCCGCTCTCTATTATGCGGATGCGGCTTTACGCGAAAGTGACCGCCCCTTCCTGAACGCGCAGATCGATCCAGCCCGGTCGCAGTCGGTGTTCGAAGGATCGGGTCATGATTTTGCGGCGATCGCCGCCGCAGCTGATGCTTCCGCGCCCATCGCCGGCTTTCCTTTGGCCCAGCGTTTGAGTGCGCGGGTCGCGGCGACGCGGCGAAACCTGTCGTCGCCCAATCTCATTGCGGTCATGCCCGGCAGCGACCCCAATCTGCGCGATGAGTATGTCGTCCTCTCCGCGCATCTCGATGGCTATGGCATTGGCACGCCGGTCAAGGGCGACGCCATCTATAATGGCGCGTTCGACAATGCGTCGGGTGTCGCCAGCCTGCTGGAGATCGCCCGCGCCTTGCAGCAGGCGGAGCAAAAGCCCAAACGCTCCATTCTTTTTGCTATCGTCACGGCCGAGGAGAAGGGTTTGCTTGGGTCTCGTTATTTCGCCCGGCGGCCGACAGTGCCGGCCGATGCGATGGTCGCTGACCTCAATTTCGACATGGCGCTGCCCATCTTTCCGCTGACCAGCATCACGCCGATCGGCTATGATCAAAGCTCGTTGGGCGAAGACGCCTCTGCCGTCAGCGCGGCGATGAACTTGCCTATTACGCCCGACCCGTTCCCTGATCGGAACGTCTTCATCCGGTCGGACCAATATGCCTTCATCCGCCAAGGCATTCCCGCTTTATTCTTCAAATATGGGTTTAAGGCCGGGACGCCTGAGGCTGTGGTGGAAAAGGCATGGCGCGCCAATCTCTATCATTCGCCCTTTGATGATCTCAACCAACCGGTGCTACCGGCGGAAACCGCGAAGCTGAACGCCTATGTCACGGCGGTGGCGCTGCGCGTGGCCAATGCACCGGAACGCCCAAGGTGGAATGCGGACAGCTTCTTCAAGCGGTTCGCGCAATAGAAGCCGGCGCCGATCAGGAGCCGGCTCCCATGGCTATGGACCTTAGGCTGGCGCTCGATCGAGATAGGGCAAGCGGTCGGTCAGCACCGACGGAAGGCCGTTGACGATGATCGAGCGCGCCTGATGCCAAAGCGCGGAAAGCAGCAACAGGGCCGATCCGATCACAAGACTGGTGAGCGCCCAGGAAAGCTCCACTGCGCCCGCCTGCTTGAACAGGGCGTAGAGGGCGAAGAGAACATAGGCGAGGCTGGAGACCAGCAAAGCGCGCCGGTCGATCGCAAGCGCGACAAGGCCAAAGGCGATGTAGAGCGCGACAACAAGCAAGGCGCGGCCGGCACCAATTTCGCCCCCATTCAAAACGCCCAACAGATGAAAAAGCGAATGGGCGATCATCGGGGCTGCGGCCAGATGCAACCAGAAAGCAACGTCCGATCGACGCGTCAGGCGCGCCCGGTCGGTCATGTCCCAGCGCATCGCCAGCAGGAAAATCACTAGACCCGATGCCAGCAGCATCAGGAAGGGCAGAGTGCGGTTATCCGGGAACGCGGCCATGACGAGGCCAGCCACCACGCCGGCGCCGGCCGCCGCCCCCGCGGCTACGGTGATCGGGACCATGAACCGCCGCCAGTGCAGGGCCGCGCCAGCCACGCCGACGGCGGCTGCGGCCGACAGGATCAGGGATTCGGCGCGATCGCCGGATCCGGGCCAGATTTGAGCGCCGAGCGCGCCCGCAGCGAACGCAATCCCCCCAACAAAGCCGCACAGCAATAAAATGGAGGGCAGGGCCATACGCCGCTGCCGGGTGAAATATTCCGCAAGGCCCCAGCTCGCCGCCGCGACCAGCAGGCCGGACATGAAGGTGGGATGATGGTCGGGCGCTCCGAATCGCAGGCTGTCGCCCAGCCAGCCGAGCGCGACCAGCAGGATGACGCTGGCGATAGCGACGAAGATGTCGTTGAATCCAGTCAGTAGCCGGAATTGTTCTTCATCCACCGCAACGGTCGCCCGCGATCGCGCGACATGATCGCGCAACGCCTGTGCGGCCTCGGGAGACAGAATGCCGGCCGTTACGGCATCCTGCAAATCGCTGTCGCTATACATGGCTTATCCTTCCCGAAAGGGTTCGATGCCGGGATATTAGCATCACTGTATTATTCAATCAATACAGTCGTTTTATGCTTTTTCTGCGACTTTCCCGATGTTAGCGCGGAACGATCGATAAGAGAGGACGCTGTTCATGACCTTGCCGCCGTTGCTTAGGGACCGGTTGTCGCTGCCGTTGATCGGTTCGCCGATGTTCATCATTTCGCAGCCCGATCTTGTCATTGCGCAATGCCGCAGCGGTATCGTGGGCGCCTTCCCGTCGCTCAATGCCCGACCGGTGGGCATGTTCGAAAGCTGGTTGCAGCAATTAGGGGAGACGTTGGGCGAAAGCGATGCGCCCTTTGCCGTCAACCTGATCGTCCACCGCACCAATAGCCGGCTGGAAGAGGATCTGGCGCTGTGCGTGCGCTATCGCGTGCCCATCGTCATCACGTCACTTGGCGCGCGGGAAGACGTCAATGACGCCATTCACAGCTATGGTGGCATCGTCCTGCACGATGTCATCAACAATGTCTTCGCCCGCAAGGCGGTGGAAAAGGGCGCGGACGGCCTGATCGCCGTTGCGGCAGGGGCAGGGGGCCATGCGGGCACGCTGTCGCCCTTCGCCCTGATTCAGGAAATCCGTGCGTGGTTCGATGGACCGCTCGCCCTGTCGGGATCGATCGCGACGGGCCGGGCGATCGCGGCCGCGCGCATGATGGGTGCGGACCTTGGGTATATGGGCACCCCCTTCATCGCGACCGAGGAAGCCAATGCGCAGGCGGCCTACAAGCAAATGATCGTGGACGGCAGCGCGCAGGATATCGTCTATTCCGATGTCTTTACCGGTGTACTGGGCAATTATCTGCGGCCCAGCATCGTTGCCGCGGGACTTGATCCCAACGCGCTGCCCAAGGCGAAGGATATGGATTTCGCCAGCCTGACGGGCGGAGAAAAAAAGGCATGGCGCGACGTTTGGGGCGCGGGGCAGGGCATCGGCGCCATCGCGAAGGTTCAGCCGGCCGCCGATTTCATTGCCGGGCTGAAGGCTGACTATAGAGCGGCGGTGGAGGGGTTTACGGCCTGACGCGCGCGACCGCGCCGGACGGGATGTCCGGCCGCAAGAAGCGAAGCGTCTCCGCAATGAAGCGGTCGAACTGATCATGGTGCAGCCAATGGCCGGCATTGTCGAACTCGGTCAGGCTGGCATCGCGAAAATGCGTCATGCGTCCGTCCTTGGCCGGGTTGGACGCCCAGCTGTCGCGCCCCAGATACAGCTGGACCGGACAGGTGATCCGGCTCCAGAAACCCGGCAGTTCTGAGTCCGATGCCGCCTCCGGCGCGATGCCTTTCATATAAGGATCGAATTTCCAGCTATAGCTGCCGTCTTCGTTGCGATTGATGCCATGCTGGGTCAGATGCATCGCCTGCTCCAGCGTCAGTTTCTCGTTACGTTCGCGCATCCGGCCCACTGCGGCCTCCAGCGTTGGGTAGGAACGGGGCGTGCGATGCGCGCGGGCCCGGCGACCTTCGATCCAGTCGACCCAAATGTCAGGCGCTGCCTGTTCCTGTCGTTGAGCGACGGCGTCGGGAGACAGACCCAATCCCTCGATCGCCACGATCTTATCGACCTTGTCCGGAAAGAGGCCAGCGAACCGCAGGCTGATCGATCCGCCCAGCGAATGCCCCATGATCGTCACTGGCGATCGGTCGAGCAGATCGACGAGCAGAGCAAGGTCATAGACGAAATGGGCGATCGGATATGCCCCGGTGGGCGACCAGGCGCTGTCCCCATGTCCCCGCAAATCGGGGGCGACCACGTGAAAATCCTGCGCCAGGACACGCGCGGTCCAGTCCCAGCTATGCGCATGATCGAATCCGCCATGGACCAGGATCAACAAAGGGGCAGAAGGATTTCCCCAGTCCAGATAATGGAGGCGCGACCGCAGGGAGGTGAAGAAATGCGATGTCGGAGTAGGTACAGCCGGCATGTTCCAGGATCCTGCGGTAGCGTTTTGCATGTCCGCACGACCATTGGCGCGCCCACTGCATCTTGCAAGCGCGAATAAACAATAAGGCGTATTTTCCGTGATTTCTGAGCGCTATGCGGTGAAATTGCCGTCTTGCGGCAAGATCAGGGACAATGATTGTCGTTAAAGTGGATCGGTCGATGGGCCAAACGAGATGCGCTCTTTCCCTGAGGAAAGTGCGCCGACCTGATTGACCAGGCGAGCCAGTTGCGCCTGGCGGAAGGGTTTGTCCAGTCTTGGCCGGCTGCTGGAATGGGCTGGCAGTTCGGCAAAGCCGGTGATGATAATGACGGGAAGGTGAGGATGGGCCTCCTCGATGGCGTCGGCCAACTGCGCGCCCGTCATGCCGGGCATGGCATGATCGGTGACCACCATGTCGATGCGGGATTGTTCGAGCATGCGCAACGCGTCGGCCGCACTTCCGGCCCGAAACACGGTGTGTCCCAGATCCTCCAGCATGCCAGCCGTGTTTGTCAGGACCAGGTCGTCGTCGTCGACCGCCAGGATCACGAGCGGAGTCTGCATCAGTGGGCCTTCCGGGGTGTCGGTCCCGACGATCGATGTCTCTTCCTCCTGCGAGACGGGCAACCATAGCGAGACGGTCGTGCCTGCGCCGACGGTGCTTTCGATGGTCAGCGCGCCACCGCATTGTTCGACAAAGCCGTGGACCATAGAAAGGCCAAGGCCCGTGCCCTTGCCGACGCCCTTGGTCGTGAAGAACGGCTCGCGAGCCTGTTCCAGCGTCGCGCTGTCCATGCCCTGGCCTTCGTCGATCACCGACAGCTTGACGTAGGTGCCGCTCGCAAGGCCTGGAACGGTCCCCTGCGCCGTCAGCATCTCACTGGCGCTGATCAGGATCCGCCCGCCGTCGGGCATCGCATCGCGCGCATTGACCACCAGGTTCAGTAAGGCCATTTCCAGTTGGCCGGTGTCGGCATGAGCGGGCGCAAGGCTTTTCGGGAACAGACTGTCGATGATGATGCCCGGTCCGACGCTGCTTTGCAGCATGTCGGTCATGCCGTGGACCAGCGCCAGGCAATCGACGCTTTGCAGCTTCAATTCCTGCCGTCTGGCAAAGGCGAGCATGCGTTGCGTCAAGGTGGCGCCCCGGTCTGCCGCAGCCATGGCATTGTCCAGGAAACGTTCTATGTCGCCGCCTTTGGCAAGGCGCATCCGGGCCAGCTCGAGACTACCGACGATCACGGCAAGCAGATTATTGAAGTCATGCGCGACGCCGCCCGTTAATTTGCCGATTGCGTCCATTTTCTGCGCCTGCATGATCGCTGCGCGGGCATCCTCCAGCGCCAGCTGGGATTCGCGCCTTTCGGTCAGGTCACGCGTGACCTTGGCAAATCCGATCAGCTGTCCTGCGGAATCGCGTATGGCGTCAATAACGGCATTGGCCCAGAAGCGGCTGCCATCCTTGCGGATGCGCCAGCCTTCCGATTCGAACCGGCCATCGCGCTCGGCGCTGTGCAGGGCGCGGGAAGGAAGGCCAGCAATGCGATCATCCTCCGAATAGAAAAGGGCGAAATTCTTGCCCAGAATCTCATCCGTCTTATAGCCCTTGGCGCGCTCGGCGCCCATGTTCCAGCTCGTGATGGTCCCGACGGGGTCGAGCATGTAAATGGCGTAGTCTGATACGCTCTCGACCAGCAGGCGAAACCGCTCCTCGCTTTTGCGCAGCGCTTCGTCCGCCGCGCGACGTTCGGTCAGATCGCGCGTGACCTTTGCGAAGCCCAGCAATCGCCCATCGGTATCACGGATGGGATCGATCACGACATTGGCCCAGAAATGGGTGCCGTCCTTGCGCACGCGCCAGCCTTCGGCTTCAAATCGCCCTTCCTGCTGTGCCGTCGCCAGCGCGGCTGCGGGTATCCCTGCGGCCTGATCCTGGGGTGTGTAGAAGCGGGAAAAATGCTGGCCGATAATCTCGTCGGGCTCATAGCCTTTGAAGCGGCGCGCGCCGGCATTCCAGCTGGCAATCCGGCCATCGGTATCCAGCATGAAGATCGCATAATCCGTCACGCTCTGCACCAATAATTCAAACCGGTTGCCGCTATATTCCGATGGGAGGGTGTTCATTTAGTCCCCTTATGGTTCGCTGGCCCGAGCGAACCTGCTTTTGCCTGAGCAAAACGTCCCGTGTCCCCGATCGTTCCCGTCGAGATGCGGGTGCGCCGGGCAAGGCGACTTGACTTGGCGACCACCTCTGCCCACCACGCAGGCGCGGATCAAGGAGCAGCCAAGGCATGGAAATGAAGGCAGGGACGGTCATCACGGTCATCGGCGAAGCGATGCTGGAACTCAGCCATGGTGACGGCGACAGCTGGAATTTGCGCTATGGCGGGGACGTCATCAATACGGCCGTTCATCTTGCCCGTTTCGGGGATAAGGTTCGGTTGGCGAGCGCGCTTGGCACCGATCCGATGAGCGCGCATCTTATCGCGCAATGGCAGGCGGAAGGCGTGGATACGCAGCTCGTTCTGGCTGCGGCCGATCGCCTGCCCGGCCTGTATGCGATCGAGACGGATGCCGCGGGTGAACGCAGCTTTCACTATTGGCGCAGTGAAGCGGCCGCGCGGCGCATGTTCGCCTTGCCCGACAGCGATATGATGGTGGCAAAAGCGGCGCAGTCTGACCTGCTCTACTTCTCGCTCATCACGCTGGCCATTCTTCCCGATGAAGGGCGCGAAGCGCTGCTGGCGCTGTGCGAACAAGTGCGGGCCAATGGCGGGCGCGTGGCGTTCGACGGTAATTACCGGGCGCGGCTCTGGCCCGATGTAGCGACGGCGCGGCACTGGAGGGATCGCGCGATCGCGATGGCGGATATGGGCTTGCCCACGCTGGCCGACGAGGTCGAGATGGGCGAGGCCGACGACGCGGCCGACGCGGCTGCCCGCTGGGGCGCGGGCGAGGGGCGTGAAATCATCGTGAAGCTGGGCGGCGACGGGTGTCTGGTCGATGGCCAGCAGGTCCCTCCACCACGCCGGATTGACGTGGTCGATTCGAGTGGCGCGGGCGATGCGTTCAATGCCGGCTATCTTCATGCCCGGCTCGCCGCATCCTCTCCGCTCGAAGCGGCTTTGGCCGGCCATCGCCTTGCCGGATGGAATATCGGCCGGCGCGGCGCGATCCCGGACAAGGACGCCAACGCCCCATATGACGCCCGTTGACAGTATCGGGCCGCTGCGCCATTGAGCTTCAGCCTCGCGGGTGTAGCTCAATGGTAGAGCAGCAGCTTCCCAAGCTGACGACGGGGGTTCGATTCCCCTCACCCGCTCCAATCTCACGGTTTCTTTCGGAAGCGCCAGCGCGGCGGACCTGCGGTGTCTAGTGGCCGATCGCTGCCGGTTTATGGAGGTGGGGAGCAGGTCAGACGCCCCGTCTGCGAGCGAGAAAGAAGCGCAGCATCTCGCGCGATGCATCCGGTCCGGCAGGATCGGTATGCGACCCCAGCGGACTGCCGCCCGACCAGCCATGGCCGCTACCGTGGACGATCCATTCCTCTAACAAGGCGCTTCCCGCTCGACCCTGAAAGACACGGCGCGTGAAGGCGCGGCCGCCGTCGGACATGCCCGTTACGGTCCGCAGCGTCAGCGGTCCCATGGCGGCGCGTTCCAGATTATGCAGGAAGCCTCCGGCATTGGACGGGTGTACGACCTTGTCCTGATCGCCGTGAAAGACGATGGTGGGCAATTGCCGCGGAAGCTTGCCCGTTGGCCGCGCGCCCCCCTTGCCTTGCATGGCCGTCAGCGCCGATCGCAGGGTCTGGATATCTCCCACAGCAACGCCGGAATGGACGCCGATCGCAACATATAGCCGAGGATAGGCGGCGCCGATGATCGCCGCGGCCGCGCCGCCTGCCGATATGCCGGCAATATAGATGCGGGCAGGATTAGCGTTGCAAAGGCCGATGACGTGGCGCGTCAGCGAAGCGATCATGCCGGCTTCACCAGCGCCTGCACTTTGATTTTCGGGTGTGTGCCAATTCCAGCAGCGCGCGAAATTGGCCTTCTGCGACTGTTCGGGATAGAGCACCAGCACGCCAAGCTCGTCGGCGAGCTGATTCATGCGCGTGCCTGTCGCAAAGTCTTCCGCCGTCTGGGTGCAGCCGTGCAGCATGACGAGCAGCGGCATGCGACGCCGGGACGAGCCGACCGGAGTGTAAAGACGGTAGGCGATGACGCCATATCGGCTCTTATGCTTTGCGGTGATAAAACTGCCTGGGTTCGGCCGCGTTTCCTGGGGGCCTGGTTGCGGCTTGGACCGCTTGCGAACGCGCGCCGAAGCGGCGGGCTTGAACAAATCCTGTAAGGCCAAAGCTGCTGAAATCGGGCGCCGCTTCTGCGCCAGCCGTGTCGCCTTGCGCCATGTCTTGAACATGTCGGCCATGCTGTCCCCCTTTGCGCCTGTCGGCATCCAACCATAACGTCAGTGGCGGAACAACGATCCGGCCTTGTCTAGCCGACCTGACGCTTGGCGAGCTTGCGCGCGAGTGTGCGGCGATGCATGCCCAGGCGCCGGGCCGCCTCCGATATGTTGAAGTCGCTATCCTTGAGCACTTCGTGGATATGCTCCCATTCCAGCGTCTTGATACTGGTTGGCCGAGGGGCGAGCGGCGCATCCGGGTTTCCGTCCGAACGCGCGAAAGCGGCCTCTATATCGTCGCTGTTGGAGGGTTTGGCGAGATAGTTGGTGGCACCCAGCTTGATTGCTTCGACAGCCGTCGCAATGCTGGCAAAGCCTGTCAGGACCACGATCACCATGGCAGGATCATGCGCGTGCAGCGCCTGGACGCAGGCAAGGCCCGATTGCGCGCCAAGCTTGAGATCGACGACGGCAAAGCCAGGGCGGTGTGACGCCAGCAGGACCGTCACCGTCTCCAGGCTGTTGGCCGACAAGACGTCGTAGCCCCGCCGCTCAAAGGAGCGCTTCAGCGTGCGCGCAAATCCTTCGTCATCCTCCACGATCAGCAATTGCTTGTCAGTCGACATCGCCATCCTCCTCCAGAGCGACGGTCGAAAGCGGTAGACGCATCTGGACCATCGCGCCGCCGTCCGCGCCATTGCTGGCGTCCACGCGGCCGCCCAGTTTGCGCACCACATTCACGACCAGAAACAGGCCAAGGCCGCTGCCCTGCCGATCCTTGCTCGATCGATAGGGCTTGCCGAAGTCGGCCAGCATATCCGTGCTGAAGCCCCGCCCATTGTCGCGGACCGCCATGTGGAGCCATTCCCTGTCCCGGCTGACCATCAGATTGATATAGGTCGCCCCGGCTTCGCGCGCATTGTCGAGAAGATTGGTCACGGCTTGGCGGATGACCGGATCGGCGATGATGCGCGGATAATCATGCGGGCCGAAATCGCAGCGCAGCGGCAGGTCAGGATTGGCATCACGCCATTGCTGGGCGATGTGGTCGATGAACGCGCGCACGTCGGTTACCATCGGCGCTTCGCCGCGCGCTTCGCCCGCGGACAGAAGGATGCCGCTGAGGATCGTTTTGCAGCGCTGCACGGCGGCCTGCATCTCGCCAACCTCTTCCATAAGGG
The DNA here is from genome assembly GCF_020782245.1 of Sphingobium soli. GTDB lineage: Bacteria > Pseudomonadota > Alphaproteobacteria > Sphingomonadales > Sphingomonadaceae > Sphingobium > Sphingobium soli. Next base: position 120,549 of record NZ_JAJGNP010000006.1, on the reverse strand, counting down.
TCGGATGGCGGTTGATTTCGGGCATGTGTCGCCAGTCGCCCAGCACCACGGCCAGTTGCGCCAGCGGCGTGCCCAGTTCATGCGCGGCACCCGACGCGAGCAGCCCCATGCGAACGATATGCTCTTCTTCCGCCGCATGTTGCCGCATCTTGGCCATATAGGTTTCGCGATCCTGCAGATTGCGGTTGATGCGGGTCATGAACAGCACCAGCAGCACCGCGATCATCACGAAACAGACCCAGGTGCCAAGGATATGCAGGTCGAACAAACGGCCTTCGAGCATTTCGGTAAGGTCGAGCGGCCGGTAGACGAAGGTCAGCCCGGCAGCGCAGAGCGCCGACATGGCCACGATGCCCCACGCGCTCCAATGATGCAGCAGCATGGCGCCGAGCGCCACCTGCACCAGATAGAGGGAGATGAAGGGATTGGTCGCCCCGCCGCTGAGATAAAGCTGCGTTGTCAAAGCCACGACATCGAAGAGGAGGGCGAGGAACAATTCGGCATGGCTGATATCGGTGCGCCCGCGCACAACCAATATGCTGCCCAAATTCATGGCCGCTGCGATGCAGGGGACGACGAGCATGGGCAGGATCGGCAGGCGGATGCCCATGCCAAAATGCACCAGCAAGATGGTGGCGATTTGACCGGCAATGGCGATCCAGCGCAACTGGACCAGCAGGACCATATTCTTGCGCCCGGCGGCGTCGGCCGGCCAGCGGCTCGGGAGCCAGCGCGCGCGGGTCGGCGCGGGGCTGGTCATGGGCGCTTGTCGGTTGCCGTGTGCCGCATGACGATGATGTAGGCTGCAACCGTCATGATCGCCAGAGCGAACCAGGTGATGGCATATTGCAGGTGGTTGTTGGGAAAGCGGACCACGGTCAGCCCCCCGACGGGCAACCGGTCGGGGAAGGGTTCAGCCTGCGCATCAATGAAATAGCTGGTGACGGCTGGCGCCAGCCGCCGCGCGGTGGCGATCGCGGCAATGTCGCGCGAATACCAGCGATCGTTGGATGGATCATTGGCGCGCAAGAAACCACCGCCCGGTTCGGACAGGCGCAGCAGGCCCGTCACCGTCACTTGCCCTGCGGGACGATCATACCGGGTCTTCGCATCGGGCGGCACAAAACCGCGATTGATCACTAGAAGCGCGCCGTCCCGCTGCCGCAAGGGGGTAAGGACCCAATAGCCCGCGCCGCGGACCGTCGCTGCCTGAACCAATGTGCTGCGATCATGAAGGAAGGTGCCGGTTGCAAATATATGCCGATATTCGTCGGATGGATCGGCTTTGGCGGGAGCGGGCACGGGTGTGGCATGGATCCGGGTATCCACCCGGGCGATGAGGTCCCGCTTCCAGCCGAGGCGCTGGACCTGCCACGCGCCCAGGGCGCAGAATCCGGAAAAGAGAAGCAGGGCGATCAGCGTCAGGCCGATCAGGAAGCCCGGGGACCGCCGGCGGCGCTCCCCGGTCTCGGGCGATATCACGGCATCTCGCTCATTTCGTTGGACATACGCATTTCCTGCGTCGAACCCATATCCATCTGCATGTCGGCATGCGGCATCATGTTCGCATTGAGGTGATACATGACCCACATCGAGCCCGACAGGACGATGACGACCAGCACGATGGTCAGCATCATCGCCATGAACGACCAGCCGCCTTCGACGCGGCTGTTCATGTGCAGGAAGTAGATCATGTGCACGACCACCTGGACCGCTGCGAAGGCCAGGATGATGAAGCCGGTGACCTGCGCATCGGCCAGCGTCCCGGTCATCACCAGCCAGAAGGGGATGGCCGTCAGTATGACCGACAGGGCAAAGCCGATCATGTAGCTGCGAAAGCTGCCATGCGCGCCTTCTTCATGATGATCGTCATGATGATCAGCCCCATGTCCATGGGCGTTGTGGCTGTGGACGGCGTCGCTCACCGCAGGACTCCCATCAGATAGACAAAGGTGAAGACGCCGATCCAGATGACGTCGAGAAAGTGCCAGAACATCGACAGGCACATCAGGCGGCGCTTGTTGGCGGGAATGAGGCCTTTCTTCGCGACCTGGACCATCAATGTCACCAGCCAGATCGATCCGAAGGTGACGTGCAGGCCGTGCGTGCCGACCAGCGTGAAGAAGGACGACAGGAAGGCCGAGCGCGTCGGGCCTGCGCCTTCATGGATCAGGTGCGAAAATTCATAGAGTTCAATGAAGAGGAAGGCGCCGCCGAACAACAGGGTGACGAACAGCCAGCCCTGCGTCGCGCTGATGCGGTTCTTTTCCATCGCCAGCATGGCAAAGCCATAGGTGATGGATGAAAACAGCAGCATCGCGGTGTTGAGCGCGATGAGGTTGAGATCGAACAGGTCCTTGGGACCCGGCCCGCCGGCATAGCTGCCGCCGAGCACCGCATAGGTGGCGAACAGGATGGCGAAGATGAGGCAGTCGCTCATCAGATACATCCAGAAGCCCAGCATGGTGCTGTGGCCTTCGTGGAGGTGGGGTTCCTCGGGCAGATGATAGGCCCGAGGCTCCGCTGGCGCGTTTGCAGTTGCGCTGCTCATATGGATCAGACTCCCGCCGCGAGGATGCGCGTACGCTCTTCCTCGGTGCGCGTCACTTCCTCTACGGGAATGTAGAAGTCGCGCTTGTAGTTGAAGGTATGGGCGATCGCGACCGCCACGATGCCGATGAAGCCAAGCCCTGCCAGCCACCAGATGTACCAGATGAGGGCAAAGCCGCAGAGCGTCGACAGGGCGGCGAGGATGACGCCGGTGCCGGTGCTGCTGGGCATGTGGATCGCCTTGAAGCCGGTGACGGGGCGCTGATAGCCGTGCTTCTTCATATCCGCCCAGCTGTCGGCGTCGTGGACGACCGGCGTGAAGGCAAAATTATATTCCGGCGGTGGCGAACTGGTCGCCCATTCGAGCGTGCGCCCATCCCAGGGATCGCCCTCGACCGCCAGTTCCTTGCGCTTCCAGATCGACCAGGCGAACTGGATGAGCATGGCGCCGATGCCCGCTGCGATGATGGCGGCGCCGATCGCGGCGATGACGAACCAGATTTGCAGCGACGGATCGTCGAACACGCGCATGCGGCGGGTGACGCCCATCAGGCCCAGGACATAGAGCGGACCGAAGGCCAGCCAGAAACCGATGTTCCAGCACCAGAAGCTGACCTTGCCCCAGAACTGGTTCAGGCGGAAACCGAACGCCTTGGGCCACCAATAGTTGATCGCCGCGAACAGGCCGAACAGCACGCCGCCGATGATCACATTATGGAAGTGCGCGATCAGGAACAGGGAATTGTGGAGCACGAAGTCCGCAGGCGGCACCGCAAGCAGGACGCCGGTCATGCCACCGACGGTGAAGGTCAGCATGAAGGCAACCGCCCACATCATCGGCAATTCGAACCGGATGCGGCCGCGATACATGGTGAAGAGCCAGTTGAACAGCTTCGCACCCGTCGGGATCGAGATGATCATCGTCGTGATGCCGAAGAAGCTGTTGACGCTGGCGCCCGATCCCATGGTGAAGAAGTGGTGCAGCCAGACAAGATAGGACAGCACCATGATGGTGCAGGTGGCGTAGACCATGGAGGTATAGCCGAACAGGCGCTTGCTGCAGAAGGTGGACACGACTTCCGAGAAGACGCCGAAGAGCGGCAGGATGAGGATGTAGACTTCGGGATGACCCCAGATCCAGATCAGGTTCACGTACATCATCGGGTTGCCGCCGAAGTCGTTCGTGAAGAAGTTTGTGCCAACATAGCGGTCGAGCGAGAGCAGGACCAGGGTGGCGGTCAGGATCGGGAAGGATGCGACGATTAGCACGTTCGCGCACAGCGACGTCCAGGTGAAGACGGGCATCTTCATGAGGCTCATGCCCGGCGCGCGCATCTTGACGATGGTCGCGATCAGGTTAATGCCCGATAATGTCGTGCCGACGCCCGCCACCTGCAGCGCCCAGATATAATAGTCGACGCCGGTGGCCGGGCTGTAGTCTATGCCCGACAGCGGCGGATAGGCGAGCCACCCGGTCTGGGCGAATTCGCCCAGGAACAGCGAACACATCACCAGCACCGCGCCGCCCGTCGTCATCCAGAAGCTGAAATTGTTGAGGAAGGGGAAGCTGACGTCGCGCGCGCCGATCTGGAGCGGGACGATATAGTTCATGAGGCCCGTGATGAAGGGCATGGCCACGAAAAAGATCATGATGACGCCGTGCGCGGTGAACACCTGGTCATAATGGTGGGCGTTCAGATAGCCTTCGGAACCGTTGAAGGCCCAGGCCTGTTGCAGGCGCATCATGATGGCGTCGGCAAAGCCGCGCAGGAACATGATGAGGCCCAGCACCATGTACATGATGCCGATCTTCTTGTGATCGACGCTGGTGAACCATTCCTTCCAGAGATAGCCCCACAGGCGGAAATAAGTGAGCGCGCCGACCACCGCCGCGCCGCCCAGGACGACGGCGCAGAAGGTCGCGACGACGATCGGTTCATGCCATGGGAAACTGTCCCAGGTCAGACGACCGAAGATCATCTGGGTTGTTGTGAGTGTACCAGTCATGGGCCTTACCGATGCTGCGCGTGCGCGTCAGCGCCGCTGTGGTTGCTGTGGTCGATCGCCGGTTCTTGGTGCGGACCGGGTGCGCCAGGCGCGTCGGGGGCGGTTTCCTGCCCCTTATTCTGGTCGCTCTGTTCGATCACATGGCTGTTGGGGAAGTCATATTGCAGGCCCTGCGTGTCGTGCGCCGATTCCTTGCCTGCACCGCCCATCATGTCGACGTGCATAAGCTCGCTCATGCAACGCTGGCCGGGCTTGGGGCACAGGTTGACGATGGCATCGAACAGCTTGGGGTCGGTCGCGCCGAAATAGGCGACCGGGGCCTTTTCGCTGGGCCTGGCGAGGGCCAGATAGACATTGCGATCGAGCGAGACCTTGCTGGCCCTGACCTGCGCCGCCCAGGCGTCGAACCCGGCCTTGTCCATTGCCTTGTACGCGAAGCGCATATGGGTGAAGCCAGCGCCCGAATAATTGGCGGAAAAGCCGGTGCCCGTGACGGGCTTGTTGGCGACGGCATGCAACTGCGTCTTCATCCCCGGCATAGCGTAGATCTGGCCCGCCAGTTCAGGAACGTAAAAGCTGTTCATGACGGTCGATGCGGTGATGTCGAAACGCACCGGCACATTGGTGGGCAGAACCAACTCGTTGACGGTCGCAACGCCAAGGTCGGGATAGATAAACAGCCATTTCCAGTCGAGCGCCACGACTTCCACTGTCATCGGCTTGACCTTGGGATCGACAGCGGTCTTCGCGTCGATCCGGTCGAGCGGCCGATAGGGGTCCAGCTTGTGCGTGCTGACCCAGGTCAGCGCGCCCAGCGCGATGATGATCAGCAGCGGCGCCGACCAGATCAGCAGTTCCAGCTTGGTGCTGTGATCCCAATCGGGATCATAGTCGGCATCGGTCGCCTTGTTGGTCGCGCGATAGCGCATGGCGAAGACGACGACGAGCGCCATGACCGGCAGCACGATCAGCAGCATCAGCGCCGTCGAAATCAGGATCAGGTCGCGCTGTTGCAGTGCAATATCGCCCGACGGGTTCATCACGACCCAGTTACAGCCCGCGAGCGGCGCTGCCAGAATCGGAGCGGACCAGCGCAAAAGCCTGATCCTTAGCGGAGAGTGTGGCTGTGACATGGCGCGCGCCTAGCCTGTCACGTCTGAGTCGGCCAGTGGGCAATTTGTCCAAAGCTGTGCAGGCGCAAAAATTCTGTCTGGCCTGGGATACTGCTTAGACTCTGTCGGTTTTCTGTTATGTTGCCATTCCCTGGCCGCTGGAAGACGAGCATACCGCACCGGCGGCCCAGCCAAGGAGCGGATGTAGATGAGTTCAGGGGCCATAGCCTTCACCTCCACGTCACTTGAGGATGACGCGCGCAGGATCAATGCGCGCGACCACAAGGTTGCGCCGGGGGATATTTCCATCGGTGTGATCATCGGTCGCACCTCCGAATTTTTCGACTTCTTCGTTTACGCCATCGCTTCGGTGATCGTGTTCCCCAGCCTGGTCTTCCCTTATGTCGATGCGCTGACCGGGACGCTCTATTCCTTCGCTATCTTTGCGGTCGCTTTCATCACACGGCCGATCGGATCGCTGATCTTCATGGCGATCGACCGTCGCTATGGTCGCGGCACGAAGCTTACCGCCGCCTTGTTCCTGCTTGGCAGCTCCACCGTGGCGATCGCCTTCCTACCAGGATATGAGACGATTGGCCATTATGCCGCGGTCGTCCTTGTCATTTTACGGGCGGCGCAGGGCCTTGCGCTTGGCGGCACATGGGATGGCCTCGCCTCGCTCCTTTCGCTCAACGCGCCGCAGCATCAGCGCGGATGGTACGCCATGGTGCCGCAGCTAGGCGCGCCCCTGGCGCTGCTGGTGGCGAGCGGCCTGTTCGCCTTCTTCCTGCTCACCCTGTCGAAAGCCGATTTCCTCAGCTGGGGCTGGCGCTACCCCTTCTTCGTCGCGTTCGCGATCAACGTGGTGGCCCTTTTTGCGCGCCTGCGCATCGTCGTGACCCATGAGTTTGAACGCTTGTTCGAGCAGCGCGATCTGGTTCCCTCGCCGGTTCTCCCGACCGTCAAGCGCGAAGGCCGCAACATTGTCATCGGCGCCTTTGCGCCGCTCGCCAGTTTCGCCCTGTTCCATATGGTGACAGTGTTTCCGCTGTCCTGGATCGCGCTCTATACCGATCAGCCGATCGAGCGCTTCCTGGTGATCGAGATGATCGGGGCTGCGGTGGGGCTGTTGGCGATCGTCGTTTCGGGTTTCGTTGCCGACCAGATCGGGCGGCGCTCGCTGCTGGGCTGGTCGGCCGGCGGGATCGCGGTCTTCGCGCTCATGGCGCCGCTTTTGCTCAACGGGGGTGATCTGGGCGAAGTCGCCTTCATGATCCTGGGTTTCATGCTGCTGGGCCTGGCATTTGGCCAGTCTTCCGGCGTGGTCGCGTCCAACTTCGCGACGGAGGCGCGCTATACCAGCTCCGCGCTGACGTCCGACCTGGCGTGGCTGGTCGGTGCGGGCTTTGCTCCACTCGTGGCCTTGCTGCTCTCGGTCAAGTTCGGCCTGGCCGCTTCTGGCGTGTACCTGCTTTCGGGCGCGATCGCGACCATGGTGGCGCTGTATATCAACAAGGAACTGGCAGGCCGCGACCGCTAAAGCGTAAAGCCAAAGCGTCAGGGGCCGTGCGCGCCGCTCGGATCAGCGGGTCCGAGCGGCGCGATCCGTTTCAGCCTTGCACTGCCTTGCGCATCCGCGCGAGCGCCTTGCGATCGAACCAGCCCGTCAAACCGGGCCGCGGCCTCCAGCGTGGCAGCCATTGGCCATAGAGGCTTGCAAGTCTGCAGGGCAGGCCGCCGGGGCCTTCACGCGCCATGATGTCAGACACGATCCGGTTCTGATAGAAGCGCACCGAATAGTTGATCAGCCGCTTATATTGCATGATCCAGGTCGATGGTCGCCAGAGGCTGACCTGTTCCGCTACAAACCCTGCCTCTTCGCAGGCAATGACCCGGTCATGCTCCCATTGGCTGTCTGCCTCAAGGTCGGTGTGCGCCCAGGCCGCGACCATTCCATCGTCGCCAATGAGGTCATCGGGCAGGCGAATATCCTTGGCCCGAATAGCCGCGACGAAGCGACCCGACAGGGCATAAAGATCCCCGAACAGGCCGCCTTCGGCGCGCAGGCCTGCGCGATACATTTCCACTTTGCGGCCGTTCATCGGCATGCCGGCGGCTGCATTGGCAGACGGATGACTTGCAAGAGCAGCGACGAGCGCGTCGATCGAACCGGGGGCGATTTCCGCGTCGCCGTCCATGAAGACGATCACTGTCTCTTTGCCGTTCAGCAGGTCGTGGACAAAATGATTCCAGGTTCGCGATTTTCCACCCTGCGCAATGTCGTGGACGATGACATTGTTTCGGCCGCCAGCGGTTGCCTTGGCGCGATCGACTGTCCCGTCCGTCGTGCCATTGATAAGGACATGAAAAATCGTGTCCGGTCGGTCCAGCGGCAGCGATGCGAGACAGGCGGTGATCCGCCGCTCCTCCTGATGCGCGAAGATGCCGACCGCGATGGTCATGACTTTAGCGGAAGTCCCAGCTCTGTTCGCCATGATGCGCAGCGTCCAGCCCCTCATTCTCGACCGGTTCGGCAACGCGCATCGGGATGATCACCGATATGGCCAGAGCGACGATTGTGCTCCCCGCCATGGCCCAGAACGCGACGACGATGATGCCGATGAGCTGGCCGACGATCGCGTCGGTAAGGCTGATGCCCGCTTCGAAACCCACGCCCCCCAGTAGCGGCAGGACGCCAAGCGGCAGCAAAAGCGCCCCGGCCAGGCCGCCAACGCCGTGGATGACGAAAATCTGCGCCGCATCGTCGATCCAGCGTTGCGTAACGGCCAAGCCCAGGCGGGATAAGAGAGCGGCGATCCCGCCGATGAGCATTGCGCCGCCGCTTCCCACCAATGCGGCCGAGGCGGCGATGGCGGCGATGCCGGCAAGCGCGCCCGCCATCGCGCCCGTGGCGCTGCTGCGCGCGCCAACCAGGCGATCAGTCGCGATCCAGAGCAGCGCGCCGCCGCAGGCGGCGAAATGATGGTTGAGGAGCGCGGTGGCCGCATCATCGGTTGCGCCCAGTGCCCAGCCGCCGACCAGTCCAGACAGACCGATCCACAGCAACCCACCGCCCGCCAGTGCCAGCACCGGGCTGTGGCCAGCGGCGGGAGGCTGCCGCCGAGCGCCGACGATCAGTGCAAGGGCCAGCGCGGACCAGCCCGCCGAAGCGTGGACGACGAGGCTGCCGGCAAAGTCCATGACGCCCAGTTGCGCGAGCCAGCCGCCCGCCCAAATCGCATGAGTGATGGGCACATAGACCATCAGCAACCATAAAGGGGCAAAGCCCATGAACCAGGCCAGACGTGTGCGTTCCGCAACGGCGCCAACCAGCAGCGATACGGCAATCAATGCGGCGGCCATCTGGAAGAGGACGAACGCCGATTCCGGGATGGTCAGCCCGTCGCGCAGCGCCGCAAGATTAGCGAGCATCAGATTGGTCGTCCCGCCGATCCATCCGCCGCCGGGTGCATAGATCAGGCTGTAGCCCGCGATCGCCCAGGCCAGCGAAACGATCGCCACTACCGCAGTTCCCTGCGCCATCACCGACAGGGCGTTGCGGACATTCACAAGCCCGGCATGACGCAGCATCACGCCAGGCAGCGCCGCGGCCAGCAGAAGGATGGAACAGGTCAGTGTCCATGCCGTGTCGCCGCTGTCTGCCGCTGCGACCTGAGCAAAGGCCGGCTGGGGCAGGGCGACTAGCAGCAGCAAGGGCAGGGCAGGCAGGAGACGCATCGCAGGTTCCGGTGAAGGAGGATTGCGTTCTCCTACCCTTGGCGGAGTAAAGACTTCAATAAGCTAACCGGGCGCGTCAGGCCCAGGGCGGAATATCATCGCGATGACAGGCGATCAGGTCGGGCAGATAAAGGCTGGACACCGGCTCCGTCGCGAAGGAGTCGAAATAATGGTCCAGCATGTCTGGAGTGGACCGGGACAGCGAAGCGGACAGCTTCAGGCGGTTTATATGTTCGACTGGAATGAAGACATATTCTTTTGGGGGGCGGTCGACGGACTGGCCGTGCAGCGCTGGGCCAAGGCTCCATTCGATAATGGCGGCGCTGATCCGTTCGGGGGTCATGTCGTGATAGAGGCTGCCAAACCGTCCCGGCCGCGATGGGCCGTAAAGCCTGCCCGTCGCGGCGGCATAGCTGCGCGCGGGCGATATGCGATCGAGTGCGCTCGCCCAGTCGGCACTGAGCACATGCGCGCTATCGATGACGAGCATCGGCCTGTCCATTTCATTGTCGCGAAGCAGGGCGCCGATCCTGTCGACTATTGTTGCATCACCCAGTTGTCCCGTTTGCGGATCGATCCACGCGCCAAATGTACGGCCGTCCTCCATCCAGACGCCCGCGACCATGCCGGTGGCCGACGCGCGCAGCCGTGCGTTGGCGACCGCCCAGGCCGACAGATCCGCCGATGACCGGGCGTTTACGAGCATGTCCAGCGGCCTTGGTTCCTGCGTGCTGCCCGCAATCCGGCTGGCCGGACTGGCGATGCGAAGCCGGCGGCGGTTGCGGGCGAAATCTTCCGTCGCGGTAATCTGGTTGTCGGCCGCCCCTGCGCGATAGGTGCCGAGCAGTGCTGGCACCATCAACGGCGGGCTCTCACACGTATACCGCAGGATCAGGTCCCAATCGACCAGCCGGCGCAGGGATTTGTCAAAGCCGCCATGCAGTGCCACCAGATGGCGGCGATGCACGAAGATATTCAGGTCGATATAATTGCGTTCTTCCAGGCGGCTGCGGTTGAAGGGGCAAAGGCGGATGGCCCGGCGTTCTTCCTGTCCGGCGCCATCCGCGCTGGTCACGGCCTGGAATATGGATTGCCCGGCATAGGCGCAGGCATGGCCGCGATGGTCAGCCAGGGCGTTGACCATGACGGCCAGATAGTCGGGGTCCCAGCGATTGTCGGAATCCAGATAGGCAATGACCTCACCCGATGCCCGGTCCAGCCCTCGGTTGCGGGCGGCGGATACGCCTTCGGTACGGGCGTTTGAAATCAGCAGGATGCGCGGATCGGGATATCGTTCGAGAGCGGCGGGAAGGTCGTCGGTGCTGCCGTCATCGATGATGATGAGTTCGAAATGCGCGTGGCTCTGGGCCAATACCGATGCGATCGCGTCGCCGATGATGGCCGCGCGGTTCAGCGCCGGCATGATGATCGAAACGAATGTGTCGGCCTGTGCCTCCTGCGCCCGCGCCACCAGCAAACGTTTTTGCAATTCCAACTGGCTGAGCAGCGTCAGCGCATGGTCTGCATGACCCGCGCCCATTCGGTCTTCACAAAAGCCCCACCGCAGATGGTCGCCAAGCGAGGAATAGGGCGAAAAACCGCGGGGATCATTGGCGACCGCCAGACTTTTCTTTGTCAGGCTGGTCGCGGTTCCCGCCAGGCGCAGTTCGATCGACAGGCTTTCGCGTAGCAGAAAGCGATTGGGAAGGTGAAGGCTGAAGCCGTGGCGACCATCCCCCAGACCCGCGCGGCGAAGGTCAGGACGGTCAATTTCGGCCATGACATCGCGCGCGACCAGTTCGTTGTCGACGAATATGTCGAGCGCAAGGGCAATGTCGGGATGAGCAAGGTCGAGCGCCCAGCCCTTGAGTTGGCCATCGCCGACGCTTTCCAGCATCGCCTTCAATCGTGGCTTCACGCCCGTCGTGGCAGGCGGCGACATATGCCAAATATCGCCCTTGAGACTTGTCGAAACGGGCACGCGCCGGCCGTTGGCGGCGTAGCGAAGATCGAAGCGCTCGGGTTCTCCATCACGGGATCGCGGAATCGCAAAGTCGAAGCCCGCCGCGCTTCCATAGCCTGCCGCGACCAGATCGGCCCTGTCCAGATGTGGCAGGATGCGCTTGAGCGGCCGACCATTTTGAAACAGCCAAAGCGCGGCAGGACGCCAGGGGGTCCCGTCTTTGCCACGCTCTACGGCCCAGCCGGTCAGGTGCGCAGCATTTTTTCGGTCGATACGACCTTCGCACGCCGCCTCGGTCGTCAGCGCGACCGCGTCGATCCGTGCCGGCACGTCGACCATTTCCGTGACCCCGGCCATGCCGTCCTCGACGCCTGCCCGAACGCAGCGATCGCAAAGCGGGAGCAGGTCGGCATGGGATTTGGCGAGGCCTTTGCGCAGTGGCGCGATATGCCGCCGCTCGACATGATCGGCGACCAGTCGGGGACTTGCGCGCGCGGCCGGTGAGGCAAGGGCCAGGGCCCGCTGAACCTGCGCACGGACATCATGATAGAGGGTTTCGATGCCGGGGAAGAGTGACGCATTGTCGGCAACGGCCGGCCGCGCCTGACTTGATGGCTCTATGACGAGGGGAATGCCCTGGCGCGTGGCGCGCAGGGTCCAGTCCATGATCGCCTGCGGCGTGACCGCTTTTTCCGGGAGGAAGCCGACGCGATCGAGCAGGGTAAGTGGTATCAGCAGCGGGGCGGGGGATGCCTGCGCCTTATAGGCTCTGCGATCAAGCAGGGGATCTTCGCCAACCAATATTGGCTCCAAATGCACATGGCCATCAGACTGGGTGCAGCAACGATAGCCGCCGGCGGCGACGTGGCCATTGTCGCCGAGTGTCAGGGGCGCCACCATCGTGTCCGGGCGGGGATGCGCCAGGAGATGGTCCAGCGCATCGCCATCCAGATGCAGCGTGGGATCGAGCAGCAACGCCTGTTCGCATCCGTCCGCGCGCATGAGTGCCAGCATCCTATTGGCCGCGGCGGCAAACCCGATAGGCGCGTCGATCGACAGCAGGGTATCGACTCGCGCATGCAGCCCAAAATCGGGACGATGCCGGGGATTGCAGTCGAACAGATAGACGTGCGGACGCCCGGCTTGCAGCTTCGCCAATGCTGTCAGCTGCGCGGCAAGATTATCTTGGCCATCATTGCTGACCAGGCCGATCGCCAGCAAAGACCTTTCCGGTTGGGGCCGTCGCAACACCGACAGGGTTCGTAGCTCGCCGTCTATCTCGACAGGCCGAGTATCGGGCGTGAGCCGCTCTGCAATGGCATTGTGAAAGTCGGCACTGACCCGGTCCCACGACATTGCCTTCGACCAGGTGCGACCGGCGCGACGTATCGCCCCTTTTTGGCGATCGTTCAGGCGCAACGCGCGATCGAGGGCGCTTTCCAGTGCGTCGGGGGCTTCAGGATCATATCGGACGCCCAGCCCGATTGTGTCGACAGCGTCCAGCGCCGGGAGACGGGGCGCAACCACAGGCTTGCCATAGAGCGCCGCGAGCATCAGCGCACCGGAGGTCAGCGTTTGCCGATAGGGCAGGGCGATGACATCGGCGGCGCCGAAGAGCAGCGGCAATTTGGCGTCGGGCGCAAAGCCGTCCATCACATGGATTTGGGGATGCGCTTCTTCCAGAAGGCGGGCGTGGGCGGGGGTAAAGTCGCCCATGACCTTGCCCGCGATCAGCAGGTGGACATGGTCGCGGTCTGGTCGGGCGGCAAGCCCGTGAAAGGCCCGGACCAGCCCGTCAACGCCCTTGTAGGAACGGATCTGACCGAAGCAAAGGATCAGCGTTTCGACCTTTTCCAGTCCCAATAGCTGACGGCTTTGATGAGTATCGAAGGCGCGGCCATAACAGCCTTCATAGCTGCCGTGGGGCGCAATGATGCATTTGCTTTCCTCGACCGCATAGTGGCGGCGCAATTCGGCAATGGCGGCGTCACTATGCACATGAATGACGTTCGCGGCGGCCGCCAGACGCGCGTGGAAATGCAGCGCCAGATCCTCGAAAATGGGTTCGTGCGGCAGGCTGTTGTGCACCGTCCATAGGAACGCGCCGCCACGCGCCTGAAAGAGGCGGATGGCGTGCAGGAACTCACTCGCGCGGATTTGATAGTCGAACCGATCGGTGCAGTCGGCGAAAAGCGGGTCGGGCCAGTGCAGGTGAAACAATACGGGCTGGCTGCCAGAGGAGCGCTCGATCAAGTCGATGGCGTGCTGGATCGGACCATATTCAACGCGCAGGTCAGCTCCGAAGGAGTGGTACAACCCATCCTGGTAAGGATTGGTGGCGCGGTAGTCGGGATAGGCGACCAGCGTCGTCCCTGCGATCAGCCGTTTGGACGACGTGCCAGCGCGACGCACGTGGGCGGTGGGGTCGGCTTCGGCCGTCGTCTGATCGTCAAACTGGTCCGCAGCGGGATGGTACATGAGGATTCGCCTTTGCAGCCCGCAGGCGCAGGTCAGGGGATGCCCGCGCCACCACGGCGGCGCGGGCACTCGGGGTCAGGCGACGCGGCGCGCCTGTTTGGCTTGGGCGGCGATAAGCGATGCCCGGTCGGCGAGGCGCTTCTGCATCGCGCTTATGGTCCTGGCGTCGCGCACCGCATGGAATCCCGGGCGGCTGCCATCCCGCCGGGGCTGTGGCTGCGCGGTCATACGGGTGACGGACGCATTGTGGAAAAAGTCCCGATTGCCGCCATCGGTATAGCTTTCCGAATAGATGCCATGCGCGCGGATCACATCGAACTGGTCCAATTCAATGTGATGATAGGATATGCGCTTGAGGCTCTTGTCCGGGCGGATGGTGGCGCCATTGACCAGATCCTTTGCCCGAACCAGCAGACCATCGACATAAAGATGATGCCATGGCGAAACACGGATATCCCTGCTGGGCACGGCGTCGCTGATGGCATTGGCTTCGATCAGGATGGGCCACATATCGTCAAGATGCGCCTGCGGGATGCGATCGACCCAATCATGGCGGTGGCCTACCCAGCGCACTGTGCGCAGGCCGCCGCGGCAAAGGACGCGATCGCCGGCCTTGATGTCCTCCACCGCGATCTCCCCCTGATCGGTGTCAATCTTCGTTCCGCGCAGGAAGCAGACCGGAGCCACGAACTGGCCGGTGCTGTCCACGAAGCTCGCCGGATCGGCGAGGATTGCCGCCGCCAGTTCAGGATCGACGCCGGTCATATTGAAGGTGACAGTCTGTTCGCCGATCAATGCGCCGTTCGTCAGCACGAGCGTCGCGCTGCCCGAAACGGAATCATAGTCGAAACTGTCAAATTCATACCCATCGACGCCAACACTGTCCCCCCAGTCGAAGCCGTTCACGTCGAAGGAAGAGACGCTGTCGATCAGCCCCTTGTCATAGGTGAAGGACCCGGCGCCATTGCCGGAGAAATTAATGGTCTGAGCGCCAAGGTTGAGCCCCAGAACCGACGGCCCCTGGACCGATATGTTTGATGTGTCGCCGACATTATAAGTGACGCCAGACAGGGTATTGGCGCCCAGCGCGCCATAATCGATCGTGAGATTGCCGTCATTCACCGCCGAAAAGGTCGGCGAAGAGGCCGCCTGGACCCCCGCCAGCCCGGAAACGGTCGCACTGACCCCGTCCACGGTCAGAGTATGCGTGCCAAGCGCCACAATATTGACAGTATTGGTGTCGTCCGCATTGTCACTGTTGATCGTCTGATCGCTGTTCAGAGGGTCGAGATTAAGGATCGCCATCATATATCTCCCACTGGGGCCGGTGTGCCTGTCGATGTTTTCGACGACGCATCTGGTCCGTGAAGAGTATTAGGAAATTGCAGTCCGGGAATATTGATGATGGTCCGAAATGGACTTTCCGCGCGGCCGTCCAGCGACCTCCAAGGCGCTCCGCGCGGCCGACGGAGTTCAGTTGAAATGGGGCCCGTGTTTGCTTTATGTCGGTGTCGTCATGACGGGAACGGAACTGATAGCGCATAGGACGCCCCTGTCCGACTTGATCGCGGCAAGCCCGATCGCGGCGTTGATTTGCGATCCGTCCACCGCCGATACGCCCGTGATCGAGTGCAATTCCGCCTTTCTGGCGTTGACGGGCTATAGGCGTGAAGAGGTGATAGGCCGCAATTGCCGCTTCATGCGTGGCGCGGGCACCGAACCGGAACTTACGGGTCAAATTCGCGCGGCGATCAGCGACCGGCGACCGATCCTGGTCGAGATTTTGAATTACAAGAAAGGCGGCGCGCCTTTTCGCAATGCGGTTCTGATTGCCCCCATTTTCGATGATTCCGGGACGCTCAAATATTTCCTGGGCTCTCTGATGGAAGTGACTGATCCGGCGCTGGGGCCGACCCGTCAGATGATGGCGCGCGACCGCGTCGCGGCGTTGACGCGGCGCCAGCACCAAGTGCTTGTGCAGATGGCGGCCGGTCAATTGAACAAGCAGATCGCCTTTACGCTGGGCCTGTCGGAACGGAAGGTGAAGATGCACAAGGCGGCTTTGCAGAAGGGGCTGGGTGTTTCGACATCCGCCGACGCCATCCGGATCGCGGTGGAAGCGGGCTATTGACGTTCGGGTCTGCGACCTTTGCATGGCATATTGCAAAGCGATTGCGCCTTACCGGCCGCTTTTCGTCCGGCGATGCCCGGCCTCCATCACGGTTTCCATCGCCACGAAGGTGGATGTGCTGGCGACATGGGGCAGGGCGCTGATCTTTTCGCCCAGCACGATGCGATAGCGGCGGATATCGGCCGTCCGCACCTTGAGCAGATAATCGAAATTGCTGGCCAGCATGTGGCATTCCTCCACCTCCGCGATACGGCGGACAGCGGCGTTGAATTCGCAAAGGGCCGCTTCGCGCGTATCCGATAATTTGACTTCGGTGAAGGCGATGTGGTCGAGGCCAAGCTTTGCGGGGTCGATGATCGCGCGAAAGCCGCGTATGACGCCGGCTTGCTGGAGCCGCTTCAGCCTGACCTGACACGGTGTTTTCGACAGACCAACCGCATCGGCCAGGTCCGTAACCGTCATGCGGCCGTCTTCCACCAGCGCGGCGATGATTCGACGATCAAATTCATCCAGATCGACTGTTTGGGGCAGGTTGGCCATCCATATTGCCTAGAACGGCCAATTGAATAAGTCCATTCCCCTAAAAGTCGGCATTTCATAAGTCGGAATGATGTTCATTCCAGGAATATGATGGTGTCATGACCGATAAGCCCTTCGCCCAGTTCGCCCCCGCCATCCGCCAGCCTACGCCGTTGCGACAGGCGATCACCGCTGCCTATCGGCGCGACGAGGCGGAGGCGCTGGAGCCATTGATCGCGGCCGCGACGGTGCCCGATGCCATGCGCGATGCGATTGCCGATACGACCTGCAAGCTCGTCACCGCATTGCGCGCCAATCGCAAGGGGAGCGGTGTCGAGGGCCTGGTGCAGGAATATGCGCTGTCCAGCCAAGAGGGCGTGGCGCTGATGTGCCTTGCCGAGGCATTGCTGCGTATTCCCGATACGGCGACGCGCGACGCGTTGATCCGCGACAAGATCGCAGACGGTGATTGGGGCGCGCATCTGGGTGGTGAAAAATCGCTGTTCGTCAATGCCGCGACATGGGGGCTGGTGGTCACTGGCAAGTTGGTCGGCAGTGTTGACGATCGGGGACTGGGCGCAGCGCTGACGCGGCTGGTCGCGCGTGCGGGCGAACCCGTGATCCGGCGCGGGGTTGATCTGGCCATGCGGATGATGGGCGAACAATTCGTAACGGGCGAGACGATCCAGCAGGCGCTGAAGCGCGCGAAGGAGATGGAGGCCAAGGGCTTCGCCTACAGCTATGATATGCTGGGCGAAGCCGCGACCACGGCCGCCGACGCCAGGCGCTATTTTGCCGATTATGAACGGGCGATCCACGCCATTGGCAAGGCTTCGGCCGGACGCGGCATTTATTCCGGGCCGGGCATTTCGATCAAATTGTCGGCGCTGCATCCGCGCTATGTCCGTGCCCAGGCGGACCGGGTGATGGGCGAATTGCTGCCGGCGGTGAAGCAATTGGCGCTGCTGTCCAAGCGGTATGACATCGGTTTCAATATCGATGCGGAAGAAGCCGACCGGCTGGAATTGTCGCTCGACCTGCTCGAAAGCCTGGCGGGCGATCCCGATCTTGCCGGCTGGAATGGCCTTGGCTTTGTGGTGCAGGGCTATGGCAAGCGCTGCCCCTTCGTGATCGACTGGATCATCGACCTGGCGCGGCGTAGCGACCGGCGCATCATGGTGCGGTTGGTCAAGGGCGCCTATTGGGATGCGGAAATCAAGCGGGCGCAGGTTGACGGCCTGCCCGACTTCCCCGTCTATACGCGCAAGGTTCATACCGACGTCGCCTATATCGCCTGTGCCCGCAAGCTGGTGGCGGCGCGCGACGTGGTGTTTCCGCAATTTGCGACGCATAATGCCCAGACGCTAAGCAGCATCTATCATCTGGCCGGACCGGACTTTTCGGTTGGCGATTATGAGTTTCAATGCCTGCACGGCATGGGAGAGCCGCTTTATGAGCAGGTGGTCGGGGCAGAGAAGCTGAACCGCCCCTGCCGCATTTACGCCCCGGTCGGCACGCATGAGACATTGCTGGCCTATCTGGTGCGGCGCTTGCTGGAAAATGGCGCAAACAGCAGTTTCGTCAACCGCATCGCCGATCCGGCCGTGTCAATCGACGATCTGATTGCCGACCCGGCGGAGGTGGTGAAGGCGATGCCCCATCCGGGCGCGCGGCACGACCAGATCGCGCTGCCGGCGGATCTGTATCCAGACCGGCGCAATTCCGACGGACTGGACCTGAGCGACGAGGCCGAATTGGCGCGGCTTGGCGATGCGTTGCGGGAAAGCGCGCAAATCGCATGGACGGCAGCGCCAGAAAAGGCATCGGGGCCAGCGCGGACCGTATTCAATCCGGCCGATCATCGGGACGTGGTCGGCCGGGTCACGGATGCGACTGAAGCAGATGCGCGTGCCGCGGTGATCCGCGCTGCGGAGTCGCGCTGGCCCAATAGCGCGGTGTCTGATCGCGCCGCCATGCTGGAAGCGGCGGCCGACGCGATGCAGGCGCGCATGCCGATCCTGCTCGGCCTCATCGTGCGGGAAGCGGGCAAGTCGCTGCCCAATGCCATTGCCGAAGTGCGGGAGGCGATCGATTTTCTGCGCTATTACGCTCGGCAGGCGCACGCGACCTTTGGCACACAGCAGCAGTCGCTGGGACCGGTCGTGTGCATCAGCCCGTGGAATTTCCCGTTGGCAATATTCACGGGTCAGGTTGCCGCCGCACTGATGGCGGGCAATCCGGTGCTGGCCAAGCCTGCCGAGGAAACGCCCCTGATTGCGGCGGAGTCGGTGCGATTGCTGCATGACGCGGGCGTGCCTGCCGATGCGCTGCAACTGCTGCCCGGCGACGGCCGGATCGGCGCGGCGCTGGTCGCGGCCCCGGAAACCGCGGCGGTGATGTTCACCGGGTCGACCGAGGTCGCCCGCCTGATCCAGCGCCAGCTTGCGCCGCGTCTGTCGCGCGCCGGTCGGCCGATCCCCTTGATCGCTGAAACGGGCGGCCAGAATGCCATGATCGTCGACAGTTCGGCGCTGGCCGAACAGGTGGTGGCGGACGTCATAGCCTCTGCCTTCGACAGTGCAGGGCAACGGTGTTCGGCGCTGCGCATCTTGTGCTTGCAGGAGGATGTCGCGGACCGGACGCTGACCATGTTGAAGGGCGCGCTGGCCGAATTGCGCATCGGGCGCACCGATGCGCTGAACGTGGATATCGGGCCGGTCATCACAGCGGAGGCGCGCGACGGCATTATCGCTCATATCGACGCGATGCGCGCGAAGGGGCGGGAGGTCGAACAAAGCGTCCTGCCGCCTGAAACCGCGCATGGCACGTTCGTCGCGCCAACGATCATCGAGATCGACGGCATCGCCGATCTGGAGCGCGAAGTCTTCGGTCCGGTTCTGCACGTGCTGCGCTTCAAGCGGGCAGGGCTGGATGCGCTGGTCGATCAGATCAATGCGACCGGCTATGGCCTGACCTTCGGTCTGCACACACGGCTGGACGAAACGATCGCCCGCGTCACAAGCCGGGCAAAGGTCGGCAATATCTATGTGAACCGCAACGTCATCGGCGCCATCGTCGGGGTTCAGCCCTTTGGCGGGCGGGGCTTGTCGGGCACCGGGCCAAAGGCCGGTGGCCCGCTCTATCTGGGCCGGCTGACCACCACGCCGCCTGTCTTTGCCGAGCGGGTAACGCGTCTACGATCGCCGCTGCATGGCTTTGCCGACTGGCTGGACCGACAGGGTGAGGGGGAAGCAGCGGCTCAGGCGCGGCGGACTGGCGATGCTTCGGCCCTGGGCGTCGAATTGTCGCTGCCAGGCCCAGTGGGTGAGCGCAATCTTTACGCGCTGCATCCGCGCGGCCGCGTGTTGATGCGCCCGGCTACGCGGCAGGGTCTGTTCCGGCAGATGGCGGCGATTTTGGCGACCGGCAATCACGGCGTGGTACAGGGGATGACGTTGCCCGCCGACCTCCCGCAGGACGTGGCCGCATGCTTTTCGACGAACGAAAGCGGTCCCTTCGCGGCGGCGCTGGTCGAAGGCGACAGCGCCAAGATTGCGGCTACCGCGCAATGCGTCGCCGACATGCCCGGACCCATTGTCCCGGTCCATGTCGATGAACATGGTCAAGGCTATTGCCTGGACTGGCTGCTGGAAGAAGTGTCGACGTCGATCAACACCACCGCGGCGGGGGGGAATGCCAGCCTGATGATGATCGGATGACCGGGAAAATTTGATCGGGATCAGGAATAATCATCCAGGCCAGATGCCGGATTAACCAAAAAATAAAGGGAAATTGCGAAAAGGCGACCCAAATCGGAGACCCGCCATTTTGCGCGTTTTGAAATCTTTGTTGGAACGACGCGTCGGAAAGCGGTCGCAGGATGCTGACGTCCATGCCAGCTTGATTGAATCGCTGTACGCGTCGCCCGCTTCCCTGACCATCGGTGCGATAACGGGCGTCGCTGTCGGTTTGGTGGTCGCCAGTATGACGGATCGTGGGGCCATTCACACGGTCGTGGCCATGCTTTGCCTGGTCGCCACCCTGCGGGTCGTGTCCGCCATATTCTTTCATAGGCAGTTGGTGCGGGGCACGGCCGTCGCTTCGCGCGGCTGGGAACTGGCTTATGAACTTGGGGCCTGGGTCTACGCAGGCCTGCTGGGGCTCATGGCGTTCGTGTCGCTCATCAATTCGGGGAACAGCATCATCCATATGCTGACCGTATCGATGGCCACGGGCTATGCAGGCGGCATTTCGGGCCGGAACGCGGGGCGGGTGCAAATCGCCATCGGGCAGGTCTGCCTCGCTTTGCTGCCGACCGCGACGGGGCTGTGGCTGGAAGGATCGACAGGCTATCGCGTCCTGTCCGTCGCGATGGTGATGATGGTGCTGGGCCTGGCCGAAATCAGCGCCACGACGCACAGGATCGTGGTTCAGGCGCTGATCGGGAAGCGCGACAAGTCGCTGCTAGCCGAAAAATTCGAACGGCTGGCGCGTTTCGACAGCCTGACCGGCCTTGAAAACCGCATGGCGATGCAGATGCGTTTGCGGGACATTTTCCAGACGAATGAAAAGCGCAACGACGCGGTCGCGATCCTGTGGATGGATCTGGACAGGTTCAAGGAGATCAATGACTCGCTGGGTCATATGGTCGGCGATCAACTGCTGCGCGCGGTGGCCGAACGCCTGACCGAAGTGGTCCAGGGGCGTGGCAAGATCGCGCGGTTCGGCGGGGACGAGTTCGTCCTGATCTGCTCCGACACAGATCGGGTGACTGCCGCCGGCATCGCCCAGGAAATCGTGTCTTATTTCGCCCATGGTTTCGAAATCGGTGAAAACCACCTCCAGGTGACGGCTTCGGTCGGCTATGCCGTTGGGCCACAGGACGGCCGCGACATGGACGAGCTGATGCAACATGCCGACCTGGCGCTGTATGAGGCGAAGGGGCAGGGAAGGAACCGGTCGGCCAGTTTCAACTGGTCGCTCAAGGAGCGCTTCAACCGGTTGCACGAGATTGAAACCGGCCTGCGCCGGGCGCTTTCGGGCGGAGAGCTCAACCTTATGTTCCAACCGATCGTCGACCTGAATAGCGGACATATAGAGGCTTGCGAAGCCCTGCTTCGCTGGGAACATCCGGTGCTGGGGCCGATCCCGCCTTCCGAATTCATACCGATCGCCGAGAATATGGGCCTGATCGAAGCGATGACTGGCTGGGTGCTGCGCCGGGCATGCGAAGTGGCTGCCCAATGGCCCGAGCATGTGCGGGTGGCGATCAACATATCGCCGGCATCGCTCAAATCGCCCGAACTGCCCGGCAATGTCATCGCCGCGTTGCTGGAGACCGGCGTTTCGGCCCGCCGGCTGGAACTGGAAGTGACCGAGTCCATTTTCCTGGACGACAGCGGGCAGACCAATGCGATCCTGCGTGAATTGCAACGGATCGGGCTGCGGCTGGCACTGGATGATTTCGGCACCGGCTATTCGTCGCTGGCGTATCTGCGATCTTACCGGTTCGATACGCTCAAGGTCGACCAGAGCTTCATGGCCGGCGTCAGCGCCAATGCAGAAGATCGCGCCATCGTCAAGGCGATCGGCAGTCTGGCGCGGGACCTGTCCATGGATACAGTGGCGGAAGGCATCGAGACGGTCGACCAGTTAGGCCACGCCCGCGAAGCGGGCTTCACCAACGTCCAGGGGTATCTGTTCAGCCGGCCGGTTCCGGCCGACCAGATTGCGGATATGATTGCCGCAGGCCCGCTGCAAGGGACGGGACGGCCCGACCCCGCGATCAAGTCACGTCGTCGCAGGGCCTGACGGGTCAAATCAGCGCAGCTTCGTTTGCGCGGCCGCCAGGCGTCGCATCATGCGCAAATCGCGATCCGACAGGGACAGAGCGGTTTCGGTCCACATTTCCACGATGTCGGTCAATTCGGTCAGCGTCAGAGGATGGACGCGCCGCGCGGCCTTGTTGATGCCGACATAACCGGGATGATGCGCCCGATGATCGCGGATCCACTGGATTGTTGCTGCTTCACCTTCTCCGGTTTCCACAACCTGATTGACGATGCCCATGTCGAACATTTCATCAGCGGTGTAGATGCGACCTTCCGACAGCATCTGACGCGCCAGAACAGGGCCGACCCGGCGCTGCAAAATGGACCAGGCGCCCATGCCGGGGAAGAGGCCGAACAATACCTCCGGCAGGCCGAAGCGTGCCTGCCGCTCGGCGATGATGACGTCGAAACACAGCAGCGCCTCAAGCCCGCCGCCCAGTGCGTCGCCCTGGGCCAAGCCGATATTGATGATGTTCATATCGTTGCAATGCCAGATACGATCGACGATCTCACAACAGGCGACGCCATATTTCAGCAGCGTTTCGCGATCGCGCCGCTGGATGCATTCGGCAAACATTTCCAGATCGCCGCCCAGATTGAACACGCCGGGAAAGCGTGACCCCAGCACCATGAATTTGAGCGGGCCATTGTCGCCGAAGACGCGACGGCTTTCCCTTTGCCAGGCCATGGTGTCACGCATCAGGCCGAGATTCGAATTGGGCCTTTCGAGCGGCGTCATGAAGGCCCACAAGGTGGCCAGGTCTTCATCCCAGCGAACGTCGATCTGCCCCAGGTCGAATAAGGTCGATTGGCTGAATGCCTGCGAAAGTCCCCATTCCGTACCGGCATTTGCCGCATCGGTGAGGCTGTGGTCCTCCATCGGATCGTCGTTCACGGCTTCTGTCTCGTTGTGTGTCACAACAAAGCGTCCCGAATCAATCATTTGCGGCCCCACTTTTATGATGATGATAGGATCAGGTTCGCCGCAATGATGCCGTCAGCAGCATCATGATTGATAGAGGTTTAACCATTTTTGTTGGCAGGTGTTGCCTCCTTGCCGCCCAAAATCCTCGTGTCCTAAAAGACATGTTGCAAAAATGTCGCGTCAGTCGGTGGCTCTCCCCTTCGCCGTCTGCAAGGAGGGCTTTGTTAATCTTTGACATTTACCATTTGCGCATGGCGAGACAGTCCGACCCTTCCCAATGTGTGACATTGGCTCTCCAAGATTCGCAGGGCCGTTCCTGGCCCTTGCGATTATCGCGCGACTGTCTGCGCTTCGTCGGTGCCTATCGGCGGGTCGAAGGGTTCAACATCGACGCGATGCTGCTCTTTGACGGGGTCCGCAAGGCCGGGTGATCCGCGCTATCCTTGTGCGCCGATCCATTCGATCCTAGAGCGCGCGCATGACGAAGCCCCGATTTTCCTTTTCCATTTCCGCCACTGATGCCAAGGCCCGCACCGGTACGATCCAGATGCGGCGCGGCGACATTCGCACGCCCGCCTTCATGCCGGTCGGCACTGCCGCCACGGTGAAGGCGATGCGACCGGCCGAGGTCCGCGCGGCCGGCGCCGACATCCTATTGGGAAACACCTATCATCTCATGCTGCGGCCGGGCGCTGAACGCATGGCGCGACTGGGCGGCCTGCATGGTTTCATGGGGTGGGACCGGCCGATCCTGACGGACAGCGGCGGCTATCAGGTAATGAGCCTGTCGGCGCTTACCAAGATGAGCGAGGACGGTGTCGCTTTTTCCAGCCATATCGACGGGTCGAAGCACATGTTGACGCCCGAACGCTCGATGGACATTCAGCGCCTGCTCGACAGCGACATCGTTATGGCCTTTGACGAATGCACGAAAAATGGATGCACCCATGACGAGGCGGCGCAGTCGATGGAGCGTTCGATGCGCTGGGCCAAGCGGTCGCGCGATCAATTTGATGCTGGCGGCGACCATGCGGAGCGCGCGGCGCTGTTCGGCATCCAGCAAGGGTCGCTGAATGAGGCGCTGAGACGGGTTTCGGCCGACAAGCTGGTCGACATCGGCTTCGATGGTTACGCTGTCGGCGGTCTGGCGGTCGGGGAGGGGCAGGAAGCGATGTTTGCCACCCTGGATTTCGCGCCGGATATGCTTCCTGTCGATAAACCGCGCTATCTCATGGGGGTCGGCAAGCCGGACGACATTGTCGGGGCGGTCGAGCGGGGCATCGATATGTTCGATTGCGTCCTGCCCACGCGATCGGGACGCAATGGGCAGGCTTTCACCTGGGGCGGGCCGCTCAATATCCGAAACGCGAAATTCAACGAGGATATGGGGCCGCTCGATCCGCGCTGCGGCTGCCCCGTCTGTGCGACCTGGAGCCGCGCCTATCTGCATCATCTGGTCAAGACCGGCGAAATGCTGGGCGCCATGCTGATGACGCAGCACAATATCCATTTTTATCAGGAATTGATGCAAGGGATCCGCGAAGCCATCGCGGCTGGCCGTTTCGCGGCCTTTGCTGCCCAGTTCAGGCGCGATTATCAGCGGGTGTAACTGTCAGGGAACGATGGTGATCGCGATGGTGAACCGGCCGGCGTCCCCGTCATGATCAAGCGGCTGGCGAAGTTGGCGTGACAGGCCGGTCAGGACCCGGCCATAGCGTTCGTTCATATAGGCCTTCATGTCCGGCGTATCGTGAAGACCCGAGGACAGGACGGTCACCAGCGCCCGATCATCGCCTTGGGCCTTGACCGATATGCGCATCCGGCCCGCCGGATCGAGCCGCATCGCCAATTCTACCAGTTCGGTCACCAGAAAGGCGATCGGCACGGCGACATCCTGGCTGATATGCAGATCGTCGCTGTCAATCTGAATGCCGAAGCGGCGTGCTGCAACGGGTGCCGTGCTTCTCAGACTGGCTGACAATTCGCTGATCAGCGCGCGCACGCCGACGCCGCGATTTTCCTCCAGTTCCGCAAAATGATTGCGATGCACGACAGACAGCGCGTCGACGCGCCGCTGGATCGAGGCATAGGCCTCCACGGCTTCTGGCTCATGGGCGGAGCGGGCATGCAGGTTGATGAGGCTGGCGATGATCTGTAGGTTGTTCTTGACGCGATGATGGACTTCGCGGGTCAGTTTGCGCTGTGTGTCCAGTCCTTCGGCCAGTTCGGCCTCATGCGTGGCGACATCTTCGCTGATTTCGCGGAAGGTTTCGCCCAGTGCAATGATTTCCCGCGCCGGCGTGCGCACCCTTTGCATCGGCTCCAACACTTCGCCGGGATGGTAGGCGGCTACGGCGCGACGCAAGAGCACGAGGGGCCGGATGAGCAGGCGGTTGACCACGAACCACCCGATCGCGGCAGCGGCGAACCACATGACCAGCGGGAGGAAGAGAGACAGGGTGCGCGCCAATGTTTCTGGCGGATCGCGCACCGTCATCGTCAGCACGATATTGGGCGGTTCCAGCGGGGCTGAAAGGCTGGTGATGCCATCCCCTGCGGCAAGGGGCGGCTGCGATTGTGTGAGGTCAAGCCGGCGATGCCCTTCGTAGAGCGTCAGCCGCCGATTCTGAAGCGCGGTCGCCGGGTCAGCCGCCCGTTCAAGATGCGCCCTGGAATAATAGATGAACCCGACGAGCGCCCCGTTGTTGCTGCGGACGCGCACCAGGAGATAGGGGGCTTTATCGAGCAATTGCGCCGCGGGACCAGTGAAGCGTTCGGCCGGGTCGAGGATTGGCACTTGCGCGGGGTCCGACGCGCACAGGCGTCGGCCAGCGCGATCATAGACGGCATATCGTCCGCCTTCCCGGTCATTGGACGCCAAAAACAGTTGCAGGCGCGCGCAGATGCCGGTGTCGGATGGGGTCGTTGACAGATTGTTGACGGTCAGTTGCAGCGCCGTGCGGTCGGATTCCAGATCGGCTGTGAGTTTCCGCGCACTCTGGCTCACGGCCACGCGGAGCAATGCCTCTTTTTCCAGATCGGCGGTTTGAATGGCCTGGAGCGACGCGACAAGGGCGATCAGGCCGAGCGGCAGGAGCGCCAGGGTCAAGATCAGGAACATCTTGACGCCGGTCGAGCCGAAAAATGATGCGGTCAGCGATTGGGCTGCCGGAGGATGGCTGCCCCCGCTCATGACGAACTCAGTCCAGCTTGCTTAGAAGATCCAGCATTTCCGCGGGAATGTCCTCGTCAACGGCCCGCTGATAGACGGTGCGAAGCGCCTGCGAGACCTGGCCTTCCTCCTTGCGGCTGCTGCCGCCGCGCTTTTGCGCAAGAGAGGATTCCTGGTCACGTCCCGTTTTCGTCGGCTGCTTTTCCGTTGTCGAAGAAACCAAAATCTGCCCCTCTGAAGCAATCTGTGTCACGCCAGCCTGCCCGTATTTGCGGGAATTGCGCGGATCGTCAATTCATCGTTCCGCGTCGTCCGGTTGAAAATCACGATATCGTCAAAAAATCCATATGGCAGCGAAACAAATTGCAAACTCGATGGTTCCGGCCTTCGAGGCGTTTTTTTGACGCTGCCGGTTCGGGCGGGACGAAGTGGGGCGGGCTTGCCAATGCGGCATGGACATTCCATTCTTCTTGTTCCCGCCATGATGGGCCGGGATACACGATGCCTTTGATCGGGCAGGGAGAAGACTATACATGTCGCTTGGACAGAAACTGCACCCTCATCTTCCGTTTCTGCGGCGCTACGCCCGCGCTTTGACGGGCAGCCAGACGCATGGCGACGCCTATGTGCGCGCTACCCTCGAAGCGATCGTCGCCGCTCCTGAAGAATTCCCCGCCGACGTGGATCCCCGACTTGGGCTTTACCGCACCTTTCATGCCATCTGGTCGTCCTCCCATCTGGAAGACGAACCGACCGGCGGCGGCGATGATCGTGAGGCGATCGCGCAGGCGCGTCTGGCACGGCTGACCCCCTTGCCGCGGCAGGCGCTGCTGCTGACGGCGCTTGAAGGGTTTACCGTCGATGATGTCGCCTATCTGATCGCGATGGACCCCGCCGACGTCGAGGCGCTGGTGGAAGAGGCGCTGGCGGAGATTGAGGCCCAAACGCGCGCGAAGGTGCTGATCATCGAGGATGAGCCGATCATCGCCATGGATATCGAGACGATCGTGCGTGACCTTGGTCATGATGTCACGGCCATAGCGGTAACGCGCGAGGATGCCGTGCGCGAAGCCATGGCGGAACGGCCGGGCCTGGTGCTTGCCGACATTCAATTGGCAGACGATTCGAGCGGCATCGACGCTGTGAAGGATATTCTGTCGGAAATCTCGGTCCCGGTCATCTTCATCACCGCATTCCCCGAGCGGCTGCTGACTGGTGAACGGCCCGAGCCGACTTTCCTTATCACCAAGCCTTTCCAGCGCTCTACGGTCAAAGCTGCGATTTCGCAGGCGCTGTTCTTCGATCAGGCCACAGCCCCGGCCTGATGGGGTAGGCCGCTTATCTGTTTGCCCTTCAACGGAACTCCCCGCCGTACCTCGCGTTAGTGAAGCGTAACGATCGGGAGAGAGACATGGTGGATCAGGAAAAGCATGTCGCCACAGACGAAGCGCGCGGGGGTTCTACCGAGCATACCGTGCGTTACGTGCTGGGTGCATCGCTCGCCCTCGCCGTGATCGTCATGATCATTCTGCTGTTGCTGTGATTATCAGCAATCAGGATTTGTCTTAAGGGACATAAGAGTTAGGATATGGGCGCAGTATGGCTTTGACGATGTCGGCTCAGACGACAGGAGTGGCGGCCAGCAAGGGGGTCGTTCTCGTGAATGAAGAAATCGTTGCGTCGGAAGAGCGCGCTCCATTGTCGGATAGTGATTTCAAGCGCGAGCTGGCGGCCGTTATTCCGCATCTGCGCGCCTTTGGCAGGTCTCTTTCGGGCAATCGCGACGTTGCCGATGACCTTGTCCAGGAAACCCTACTCAAGGCATGGGCGGCCCGCGCCCGGTTCCAGGCAGGGACGAACATGCGCGCCTGGACCTTCATCATTCTGCGGAACCATTATCTTTCGCAAATGCGCCGGTCCCGCTTTCGCGGGGATTGGGACGATCTGACGGCCGACCGGATTTTGGCGGCGCCCGCAGGGCAGGATAAGCATGTCGAACTGAGCGATATGCAGCGCGCTCTGTTGCAATTGCCCCAGCCGCAGCGCGAAGCGCTGATCTTGGTGGGTGCGGGCGGCTTTGCCTATGAAGAGGCGGCCGAGATTTGCGGCGTTGCAGTCGGAACGATCAAGAGCCGTGTCGCGCGCGGGCGCGCCGCTCTGGAACAGATATTGGAAAATGGCGATCTGCCTTCCCGGCGCAGTCAGGAAACGACCGAAACGGCTGTGCTCGATGAGATCATGGACGACGTCGATCGGCTGAGCCGCGGTGGCGAACTCCGCAATTCTGGCAGTTGATCGGGAACACGGCTCGAATATTTTACCCCGTCGTCCCGGTCTCTTGAGGAGGAGAGCTGTGATGGACGATCCGGAACCGCCCAAACCCCCACGACAACCGCACCCCAATAGTGGCGTGGTGTTGGGTCTGGTTGCCCTGGCCCTGGTGCTGGCTGTAGGCTTTTTTTATCTGACCAACGATGATCGGCGGGATCGCCGCGCGGACGCTGTTACACAGGCAGCGGCCTCGGCGGACGAAGCGGTACAGGCGATGGGCGATGCCGCGCAAAATGCCGCCGATGACCTGAACCGTACGCGCTGAAAGAACAAAACTGCGCTAAAAGCGATCCGATTCAGTCTTTTTTCGTGATTTTGGTCCAAGCCTCTTCCAAGCGTCGGATTTTCTTACAGAGGGTGTAAGGAGCATCCGACGGGCCAAGCCGCTAGTGGCGATGGCTGGGTGAGGCACAACGATGATCAGGCTGTTCAAACATTATGTACCGCATGCGGTACTTCTGCTGGGGCTGCTGGATTTCCTGCTGCTGATCGCTGCGGCCGAAGCTGGCTGGGTATTGCGTGCGCATCAGATTGGCATGGATGTAGAGCCTATGGCCTCGCGCCTGGCACCACTCCTGAGCTTCGCCTTTTCCATTCAGACCGCGATGATCGCTGTAGGGGTCTATGGCCCTGAATCGCTCCAGTCGATCCGATTTGCATTGGCCCGGCTGCTCGTGGCTGTATCGCTGGGCGTCATTTTCCTGTCCGTTCTCTATTTTCTGCTGCCATCCATCACCCTGTGGCGGTCCAATTCGCTTTACGCGATGGGGCTGGCGGTTGCGGTGCTGCTGCTGATCCGTCTGCTGCTGGGGTCGATGCTGGGCGGTGAAGCATTCAAGCGACGGCTGGTGGTGCTGGGGGCAGGCAATCGCGCCAATCGCATCCGTGAGCTGGAACGCCGCCGCGGATCGGGATTTTTGGTGGTCGGCTATATCGCCATGAATGATGGCGAGCAGGTAATTGCCGAAGCCATTAACCGCGACGCCGTCTATAATCTGGCCGATTTCGTCGTGCGCCTGAATGCCAGCGAGGTCGTGCTTGCCCTGGAAGAACGGCGGAACGCCATTCCGATGACGGACCTGCTGCGCATCAAGACGACGGGCGTCCATGTCAACGACCTGTCGAGCTTCCTGGAGCGGGAAACCGGCCGCGTCGACCTTGCCAGCGTCAATCCCAGTTGGCTGATCTTTTCGGATGGATTTTCGGCCGGGCGCCGACTGTCCAGCATCGCCAAGCGCATTTTCGACATCGTGGCCAGCTTGATCCTGTTGATCCTGACCGGACCGATCATCCTGCTGGGCGCGCTGTTGGTGAAGCTGGATAGCAAGGGGCCGGCCTTTTATCGTCAGCAACGCGTCGGCCTCTATGGCCAGGAATTCTGGATCGTGAAGCTGCGCACCATGCGGCAGGACGCCGAAGTGGCGGGGCAGGCGGTCTGGGCGGAAAAGGACGATCCTCGCATTACCCGCCTTGGTTACTGGCTGCGAAAATTGCGCATCGATGAACTGCCGCAGACCTGGACTGTGCTGAAGGGAGAGATGAGCTTCGTTGGTCCGCGCCCGGAACGCCGCCAGTTCGTCGAGGATCTGGAGCAGCATCTGCGCTATTATGCCGAACGGCATATGGTGAAGCCGGGCATTACTGGCTGGGCGCAGATCAACTATCCTTATGGCGCATCGATCGAAGACTCCCGGCACAAGCTGGAATATGATCTTTATTATGCCAAGAATTACACGCCCTTCCTGGACCTTTTGATCCTGTTACAGACGGTGCGCGTCGTGCTTTGGCCCGACGGCGCGCGCTGACGTTCGGTCATGTCGGTCCTGCTGCAAATCATCGGGGACTGGGGCCATGCCTTGGCGGCCATGTTGTTTGCCGCGCTCGGCATCTTCCTCCTCAGGCGCCGCGATAGTGCGGCGGAAATCAGAAGCCTGGCCGCCGCCCTGCTGCTGACGTCGGGCTGGGCGCTCTATATTTCGTTCGGTAGCGTTGCAAAGCCCCTCTCTGGCCTGGGCGAGAATATCCGCAACGCCGGCTGGTTGCTCGTAATGTTCGTCCTCTTGCGGCGGGCCTGGGCGGGCCGGCAGGGCCCAAAGGGCGGTGTCGTTGCCGTCTATGTCGCAGTTGCCGGCTTGATCCTGCTCCAGACCTTTACCGATTTGTCCTGGCGTCAATTTGCGCTTTCCGGCGACGTTCAGGACGCGTTGATCGCCACCACCCTGGTGCTGCGCATGATGACGGCGATCGGCAGTCTGCTGTTGCTGCACCAGTTATACAGCGTTTGCCCGGTCGAGGATCGCGGAGGCATGGGCCTGTTGCTCGGCGCTTTGGCGGCGATGTGGGGCTATGATTTCGCCCTGTACCTGATTGGCTATGTCGCGCCGCAGCGCGCGGACGCGCTGTTTGCACTACGCGGATTGCTCATGGCGGTGGTGGCGTCCGTCATCGCGATCGGCCTGCGCAAGGATCTGAGCGGACGGGTGCAGGTGTCGCGCACCCTGACGATGCAGTCCGTGTCGGTTTTCGCCATCGGTCTCTATGTCGTGCTGATCATGGCCGTCGCCGTTCTAATCGAGATGATCGCCGGCCCCTATGCGCGCCTTGTCGAAATCGGCGCGGTATTCTTCGCGGCGGTTTCGGCGCTAGTGCTTTTACCCTCGCCGCGGCTCCAGGCCTTTTGGCACATTCAGGTCGCCAAGCATTTTTTCCAGCATCGCTATGATTATCGCATGGAATGGATGCGCTTTGGCGAGACTATCGGCCGACCGGGCGAAGCCTCCGCGCCGCTTGGCCAGCGCGTCGCTAAAGCGGTTGCCGACATCACCCAGTCGCCTGCTGCGATTTTGCTGCTGCGCGATGAAGGAGGCGGTCTGAACTTCGAAACGCAGTGGAACTGGCCGGATGATGGCGCGGATATCGCCGCCATTCCCACGGACATGGTTCTGCGGCTGGAGCAGGGGCACATCATCGATCTTGGCAGCGTGGACAAGCGGGCGGCGCCCTCACAATGGTTGGCGCAGGATCGCCATGTCTGGGCCGTGGCGCCTCTTATTCATTATGGCCGCCTGATCGGGGCCATTGCGCTGGCCCGTCCTCCGGTTGACAGGAGGGTCGATTGGGAAGATTTCGACATGCTGCGCGCGGCCGGCAGGCAAGCCGCCAGCCATATCAGCGAAGCGCAGGGACAGCAGGCGCTGGCCGACGCCCAGCGCTTCGATGAATTCAACCGCCGCTTCGCCTTCATCCTGCATGACGTCAAAAATCTGGTCAGCCAGTTGTCGCTGTTGACGCATAATGCGGAGCGCCATGCAGATAATCCTGATTTTCGGGCCGACATGATTTTGACCCTGAAGGAATCGGTGGGTCGGATGAACGACATGCTGGCTCGGCTATCGCAGCATAATAAGGCGGCAGCTCAGGAACCGCGGGCCATCGGGTTGCAACCCCTGCTTGCCCGTGTGGCCCAGACGCGCGCGCGCCAGCATGCGGTCCGGGTCGAGGGGGATGCTCCTGCCGTCATGGCCGACCCTGCGCGTGTCGAACAGATCATCATGCATCTGGTCCAGAACGCCATCGACGCCAGCCCGCCGGATCGGCCGGTTGTCATCCGCCTCGGGCGCGAGGACGGGATGGCGATGGTGGAAGTCATCGACCAGGGACGCGGGATGAGCCCCGAATTCGTCCGGCGCGACTTGTTCAAGCCCTTTGCGTCCAACAAGGCCGGCGGGTTCGGTCTGGGCGCGTTTGAGGCGCGTGCATTGGCGCAATCCATGGGTGGGCGGGTGATGGTGGAGAGCAAGCCGGGCCTTGGCAGCCGGTTCACCCTCTTCCTGCCGCTGGCGTCGGCAAGCGTCTTGCCGGCGCAGGGCGAGCAGGCGGCCTGATGAGCGACACCCGGCCCAAATTGCTGATCGTGGAGGATGATCCCGGCCTGCAACGGCAGCTGCGTTGGGCCTATGACGCCTATCGCGTGTTCATTGCCGGCGATCGGGAAGAAGCGATCGACATGCTGCGCGCCGAAGCGCCCGATGTCGTGACGCTGGACCTGGGATTGCCGCCTGACCCTGACGGCACCAGCGAAGGATTTGCGACGCTGGCCGACATGCTGCGCATCAAGCCGGATACCAAGATCATCGTCGCATCCGGCCATGGCGAACGGGAAAGCGCGCTGGAAGCGATCGCGGGCAGTGCCTATGATTTCTATCAGAAGCCGGTCGACATCCATGAACTGGGGCTGATCGTGCGCCGGGCCTTTCACGTCCAGGCGCTGGAACGCGACAATGCGCGTTTGGTGGAGGCAGCGCCCCGGGACAAGCAGGTGCTGGGCCGGGTCATCACGGCGGCACCGGAAATGACCAAGGTCGCGCGGACGATAGAGCGGGTCGCCCCGACCGATGTCTTTGTCCTCCTGGCTGGGGGGAGTGGAACCGGCAAGGGGATGCTGGCGGAGGCGCTGCATGATGCCAGCCAGCGACGGGACGGCCCGTTCGTCACCGTCAATTGCGCGGCGCTGTCCTCCGCGATGCTGGAGGCGGAATTGTTTGGTCGTGATCCGGGGGACGCGTCTGATGCGGGCGGCAGGATCAATGCGGCGCGAGGCGGCACGTTGTTCCTCGACGAGGTCGCCGACATGGACCTTTCGCTCCAGGCGCAATTGCTGCTGTTCCTGAAGCAGAGGGGCAACGCCGATGGAAAAGCCGTGAATGGAGCCGATACACGGATCCTGTGCGCCAGCCATCGCGACCTTGGCGCCATGACGGCCGCCGGGACGTTCCGGGAAGACCTCTACTATCGTCTCGCAGAGGTCGTGGTGCGCATACCTGCGCTCAAGGACCGGCCGGGCGATCCCGCTCTTTTGGCGCGCCATTTTCTCAATCGCTTGGCCGACGACCTCAATCCGCAGGTCAAGGGGCTGGCGCCCGATGCGCTGGCTGCGCTGGACGCTTGGTCCTGGCCGGGCAATGTGCGCGAACTGGAAAACAGAGTGAAGCGCGCGATGATCTTGGCCGAAGGCAAATTGATCACGGCTGCTGATCTCGATCTGGACCCGGAGGCCGGAGGGGGCGCGGATATCATCAATCTGAAGCTGGCGCGCGAAATGGCGGACCGGCGCGCGATCCGCCATGCGATGGCGCGCACGGACGGCAATATATCGGGTGCGGCGCGAATGTTGGGGATCAGCCGGCCGACACTTTATGACTTGCTCAAACATTATCACATGCAGGGCTGACCGATGCGCCGTTCTCGTCTTTTCCTGATCGTCGGGCTGATCGCCGCCGCCATGGCCCTGGCTGGACTGTGGCAATGGCGCGCGCATGAAAAGGACGGCAGCGCCGCCCTGGCGCGCGGCCTGTCTGCGCTCGATCGGGATGATGTGCGCACAGCGCGGGTCGAACTGATGAACGCCATCAAGGGAAATCCGCGCTCCGCCATTGCTCGCGCGGCGCAAGCGTGGGCGCTGGCCGAACTGGGCGACGGGGCCGGCGCGCAGGCGGAGGTCGAGCGCGCCCGGTCGCTTGGTCAGGCGCCGGCCGCCACGCGCGCCGTGATGGCGCAGGCGCTGTTTCTCCAGGGCGATTTTGCAGGCGCTCTTGTCGAAGCGCGCGCGGCCGATCTGCCCGAAGACCAGGCCCTTGCCGCCGCGCATGTCGTCGCCCGCGCCACGCTGGCGCTGGGAGATGTGCGCGCAGCCGGGAGGGCCCTGGAGCAAGCGCTGGCGATGGACGCTCGCGATTCCGAAACCTGGGTGGAGGTGGGGCGCCTGCGCATGGCGACCGGCGATCAGGCCGGGGCTATTGCCGCGGCCGACAAGGCGGTGGCCCTGAATGCCAAAAGCGCGCCTGCGCTGGGCCTGCGTGCTGAACTTACCCGGACGCAATATGGCTTGGTCGCCGCGCTTCCCTGGTTTGATCGCGCGATGTCGGTCGACCCCGATTCCGTACCGGTGCTTGAGCAATATGCCGCCACGCTCGCCGATGCGGGCCAGGCGTCGCGCATGCTGGCGATGACGCGCCGCCTCCTGGCGCTCGATCCGGGCAATGCCCGCGCCTGGATGATGCAGGCGGTCATGGCCGCGCGCGCCGGTCAGGACGACCTGGCGCGCAAATTGCTGGAACGCACGGGCGGGCGGCTGGACGGGGAAGCCGCGACCCAGTTGTTGCGCGGGGTCTTGCATCTTCAGGACGGCAATCCTTTGCTGGCGGTGCAGACATTGGCGCCTCTGGTCGACGCCCAACCCTGGAACCGGCCCGCGCGCACATTGCTGGCGCGGGCCTATGCGGACAATGGCGACCAGATGTCGGCCGCCGCGACGCTGGCGCCGATGGTCGAGCAGCAAGATGCCGACCCCTATGTCCTGACCCTTGCCGCCCGTGTTCAGGAAGCGCTCGGCGACCGCGCGATGGCCGACGATATGCTGGCGCGGGCGGCCTGGCCTGTGCGGCCTGCGGCTTCGGTCTTCGCGACGGCTTTGTCGAACGGCGCTCCGCCTGCCGACCCCGGCACCGCGCGCGACAATATCCCTTATATACGCGCGCTCCTGACCATGGGACGCAAGGAGGAAGCGCTGGACCGGGCGCGATTGTTGAACCGGGCCAACCCCGGCGCGCCGGCGGCCTGGCTGATTTTGGGCGACCTGTTGCAGGCGAACGGACAGGGACAAGCGGCGGTGCGCGCTTATGAGGCCGGGGCCAATATCCGCTTCGATCGCGATGCGGCCCTTCGTCTGGTCAGTGCCCTGCAAGCGACCGGCAATGGACCGCGCGCGGAACAGGTGGCCCAGCTTTTCCTGCGCCAGCACCCGATGGATCGCGATATGCTTCGAGTGGCGGCTGGCTATGCCGTTGGACGGCAGGACTGGCGCGGCGCGGAGCGGCTGCTTCAGGCGCTACGCGCGCAGATTGGCGACAATGACGCGCTGCTGATGACGGATCTGGCGCGCGTCTCGTTGGAACAGCGAAAGGAAAGCGCCGCCTTGGCTTATGCCCGACATGGCTATGCGCTGATGCCGGGAAATCCAGCGACGGCGGACATGCTGGGCTGGGTGTTGCTGCGCACCGATGCCAAGGGGCCAGCGGCCGTCGATCTGCTGGAAAAGGCGGTGGCGCTCGCGCCCTCTGTACCGGCGCTGCAAATGCATCTGGGGCAGGCCTATGCAGCGGCGGGGCGCAAGGGGGACGCGAGACTGGCGCTCAACCGCGCTGCATCCGTCCGTGATTTCGGCAATCGGCAGGAGGCGCTGGAGGCGCTCAAAGCCCTGTAATATCGATCAGACCTGCGCCAGATCCATATCTTCGATGCGAAGGCCCAGGCGGCGCATCTGGGCAGCGACCGGCGGCCATATCGTCTCCAGAAACCGTTCCCGCTCCGCTTCGCGCAGGCGGCGCGTGGCCCCGGCGGCGACGAACATGCCGACACCACGCTTCACCACGACCAGCCCATCATCCTGAAAACTTTGATAGGCCTTGGCGACAGTGAGCGGATTTGCACCCTGCGCCGCGGCAAAGGCACGAACCGATGGCAGCAAATCTCCGTCGGAAAATTCTCCATCCAATATGGACGCAGCGATGATCTCGCGAAGGCGGAGATAGACGGGCTTTGAGTCTTCGGCCATACTGCTTCACTGCCATAATACAGCTAATGGGGTCAAGTCAGAGACGATTTCCGGATCGTAAAGATTTGTAATTATCGGTCCCAGACCGATACGATAGCGTTATATTCTGGCCGAGGTCGCTCCTCCAGCGGTTTGGCGGGCGTGCCTATGAACACGAATCCGGCGATTGCTTCACCATCGCGTCCAAACGCATTGCGCACATCGTCGTTGAAACTGGGCCAACCGGTCAGCCATCCGCCCGCATAGCCCAGCGCATGGGTGGCATGGAGCAGGTTCATGATCGCCGCCCCCGCCGACAATTGCTGCTCCCAGACGGGAATCTTGCTGCCCGGCACAGGTGAGGACAGGGCGACCACCAGCGTGGGCGCCTGATGCGCAAACTGGTGCATGGACTCGATTTCGATACGGCCAGCGTCAGGCTTTTCGGCGCGATAGGCGCGTTCCAGAAGGTCCGCCAGCGCGCCGCGCTTGTCCTGCGGCACGATGACGAAACGCCAGGGGGCAAGCTTGCCATGATCGGGCGTGCGCAGCGCCACCTCCAATATCTGCCGCAGTTCCGCGTCATTTGGCCCCGGCGCAGCCAAGTCGCGCGGTTTGCCAGACCGGCGGGTCTGGAGCAGGGAAAGTGGCGTGGAACGGTCGTTGAACATCGGGCCATCCTTCATGCGGTTGTAATATTGTTCTTCACTCACGCAATTCTGCTGCTAGTCTCGCGCGAGCGAAGCGGGGAGGCGGACCTCCCCTAGAAGATCGGGGAGCACCGCGCCATGGCCATTTCACCCGCCGACCCCAACCGGGCGGCACAGGCGGCCGAACATATCAACGACGCCGACGCATCTTGGTTCGGCCATCCACGTCAGCTTGCCAGATTGTTCACCACCGAAATGTGGGAGCGATTCGGTTTCTACGGCATGCGGGCCTTGCTGGTCCTCTACCTGACCGACCATTTCCTCTTTTCCGATACCAGCGCCAGCGGGACGTATGGCGCCTATATGTCGCTGGTCTATCTCACCCCGTTCATCGGCGGCTTCATAGCGGACCGGTATCTGGGGTCGAAACGGTCGGTGAAGTTCGGCGCGATCATCATGGCGATCGGCTATTTCACACTGTGTTTCGGCGGGGAGGCAGCCAAGCCCTATGCCCTCGTTGATGGCCAACGCTATGAAGTGCAGGTTGCCAAGCAAGGCGATGTGCGCCAGCAATATCTGATCGAGGGTGACAGGCGCCTTGCCATTCGCGGGCATGAGGATGGCTCGGTCGATCTGCTGAACGACGCGGGCGCTGTCGAGCGCAAGGTCGAAAAGGGCGCCTTCGTCGCCGGCGGCGAACGCAGCCCCTTCTTCACCATGCTGATGCTGATCGCCCTGTCGGCCATCGTCGTCGGCAATGGCTTCTTCAAGCCCAATATCTCCACCATCGTGGGTGAGCTTTATGCAGTCGGCGACCGTCGCCGCGACGCAGGGTTCACCATCTTCTATATGGGCATTAATCTGGGGAGCCTCTTTTCTCAGATACTCTGCCCCTGGCTGGCGACGTCGGTCGGCTGGTGGGCGGGCTTCCTGCTGGCGGCCATCGGCATGCTCTGTTCCTGGGCGCTCATCCAGTTCGATGGCGGAAAACTCGGCGGCTATGGCGAACGCCCGGAAGGGGCGAACCCTCGCAAGGATCTGCTGATCTACGCCCTGTCGATCGCAGCGGTGCCCGTAATGTGGTTCCTGTTCGTCAATGTGATGGACGCCGCACAGGCGCAGGCGGGCACGGGCATCATCGGTTATCTGATGGCGCTGCCGCTCCTTGGGAAATTGCTGTTCGTGACTTTCCTCGTTGCCGTACCCGCCATCCTCATCTGGTCCTGGCGCGCGGGCAGCAAGGCCGAATTTCAGATGATGCTGGCGGCGATGGTCATGATCGTCTTCAACGTCGTGTTCTGGACCTTGTTCGAACAGGCGGGTTCCTCCCTGACGCTGTTTGCCGATCGAAACACCGACCTTTCGGTCTTCGGTCTGTTCACCCTGTCGGCGGGCCAGACCCAGTTTTTCAACGCCTTCTTCATCGTGACGCTGGCGCCCCTTTTCAGCATTGGCTGGAACGCATTGGGCCGCCGGGGGCTGGAGCCGTCCATCCCGGTCAAGTTCGCTATCGCGCTTGTCGGCGTGGGCCTGGGCTTTCTGGTGCTGGTCTGGGGCAGCGCCTTTGCCGGCGCGGATTTCAAGGTGTCGATCTGGTGGCTGGCTCTGCTCTACCTCATCCATTCGATGGCGGAACTGTGCATTTCGCCGGTCGGCCTGTCGATGATCACCAAATTGTCGATCGTGCGCATCGTCGGCCTGATGATGGGCGTATGGTTCATGTCGATTTCGGTCGCTCAATATGTCGGCGGCATGATCGCGCAGGTCGCCAGCGTCGAAACGGTGGGTGGCCAGGTCACCAACCTTGCCGTCAGCCTGCAAACCTATGTGGATGTCTTCCGCGCGATCGGCCTTGCGTCGATCGGCTTGGGCGTCCTTCTTTTTGTCCTCGCTTTTCCGATCAAGAGGTGGATGCATGGCGTTCAGTAACAGGGGTGTTTCACTGACGGTCGCGGCTGTCCTGCTGGCCAGCAGCGCAACCCCGCTGGCCGCGCGCAAGGACAAGGATGAACGGCCCGCCTCGCAGGGGGCGTCGGCGGAACCTGAAAATCCTTATCCTTCGACCTATCGTCCTTATGGTGGTCGGCCGACGGTGCTGCGCGGCGCGACCGTCTTTGACGGGGAGGGCGGACGCATCGATAATGGCGTGGTCTTCCTGTCCGACGGTAAGGTTACGGCCATCGGCGGACCGGACACGCCGATCCCCGCGGACGTGGTGGTGATCGACGCGCAGGGCAAATATGTGACCCCGGGCGTCATCGATATTCACAGCCATCTGGGCGATTATCCCTCTCCCGGAGTCGAGGCATTGTCCGACGGCAATGAGGCGACGTCGCCCGTCACCCCGCATGTCTGGGCCGAACATAGCGTCTGGCCGCAAGACCCCGGCTTTTCCCGCGCGCTTGCCAATGGCGGCGTGACGACGCTTCAGATTCTGCCCGGTTCGGCCAACCTGTTTGGCGGCCGCAGCGTGACGCTCAAGAATGTGCCCGCGCGCACCATGCAGGGAATGAAGTTTCCAGGTGCGCCGCAGGGCCTGAAAATGGCGTGCGGCGAAAATCCCAAGCGGGTCTATGGCAGTAAGGGCCGCGAACCCAGCACCCGCATGGGCAATATGGCGGTCAACCGCCAGACCTGGATCAAGGCGCGCGAGTATCAGCAGAAGCGCGCCGCCGGCAAGGATCAGACCCGTGACTTGGGCATGGAAACTCTGGCCGATGTGCTGGAGGGCAAGATCATGGTCCATAACCACTGCTACCGCGCCGACGAGATGGCCAATGTCATCGATATGAGCAAGGAATTCGGCTACAAGGTGTCGACATTTCACCATGCCGTCGAAAGCTACAAGATCGCGGACCTGCTCCGCGACAATGGCATCTGCTCGGCCCTGTGGGGCGACTGGTATGGCTTCAAGATGGAGGCCTATGACGGGATCAAGGAGAATATCCCGCTGGTCCACAAGGCCGGCGCCTGCGCCATCGTTCATAGCGACGACCAGGACGGTATCCAGCGTCTCAATCAGGAAGCGGCCAAGGCGCTGGGCGCGGGGCGGCGCATGGGCATCGACATCAGCGACGAGGTCGCCTGGACCTGGCTTGCTATCAATCCAGCGCGGGCGATGGGCATTGCCGATCGCACCGGCAGCCTCAAGGTCGGCAAGATGGCGGATGTCGTGCTGTGGAACGGCAACCCGTTCAGCACCTATACCCGGCCGGAAAAGGTGTGGATCGACGGCGCTTTGCTCTATGACGCCTTTGACCCCAAGCGCCGACCGGTCAGTGATTTTGAACTGGGCCAGATCGGCGCGGGAGACGTGAAATGACGAAGAGCTTTTCCCTTCGCGCCAACGCGGGACGCCTGGGCGCGGCGCTGATCGCGATGGTCGCGGCTGTCCCCGCGCTTGCCCAGCCGATCGCCATCACCGGCGCGACGCTGGCGATCGGCGACGGGTCCGAACCTGTCCAGAACGGCACGGTCGTCATCGACGCGGGCAAGATCGTCGCCGCCGGCGCTGGCATTGCGGTGCCCCCCGGCGCGAAAATCGTCGATGCGTCGGGCAAATGGGTGACACCGGGCCTGGTATCGGGCTTTTCACGGGTCGGCCTGGCCGAAGTGCCAGCCGTGCGCGAAACCAACGATATCAGCGCCAATTCGCCCTTTTCCGCCGCGATCGATGTCGCTCCCGCGATCAATCCGCTCGCCAACCCGATCGCGATCAGCCGCAATGGCGGCGTGACCCGCGCGGTCGTCGTCCCGGCGGCCTCCAGCGGCATATTTGCCGGGCAGGGCGCGGTCATCGATCTGGGCGCGGACATGAGTCCGGTCACCAAGGGCCGCGCCTTCGAATATGTCGAAATGGGCGAAGCCGGCGCGGCCGAGGCGGGCGGCAGCCGCGCGGCGATGATCCTGACGTTCAAGATGATGCTGCGGCAGGCGCAGGACTATGCCAAGGCGCCGGCGGCCTATGATGGCAATTCCAGGGATTCGCTGCTGAACCGCGTCGATGCCGAGGCGCTGGTGCCGGTCGTCACCGGGGCGATGCCGCTGATGGTCCATGCCGAAAGCGCGCGCGATATCCTGGCTGTATTGGCGTTGCGGCAGGATTTTCCCGCGCTGCGCCTGATCCTGGCCGGGGCGACCGAAGGCTGGATGGTGGCGCCGCAAATCGCAGCCGCCAAGGTGCCCGTCATCACCGCAGGGCTTGAAGACTTGCCGTCCGCCTTCGAAAAGCTCGCCGCGACGCAGAGCAATGTTGGTCGGATGGTGCAGGCGGGCGTTTCGGTATCGATGGGTATGCTGACCGGGGACGATGCGTTGCAACTGCGGGTCGCCAACCAGCAGGCGGGTAATATGGTCGCGCTGACCAAGGTGCCGGGCGCGACCGGGCTGACCTGGGGGCAGGCGCTGCGCACGATCACGCTGGCCCCGGCCGAGGCAATGGGGCTGGGCGATCGGCTGGGTTCGCTTCAGCCGGGCAAGGCGGGCGACGTGGTGATCTGGGACGGCGATCCGCTCGAAATGACGTCCGCGCCTGTGGCCGTCTGGATCGACGGCGTTGCGCAGCCGATGACGGATCGCCAGACCCGCTTGCGCGATCGTTATGCAACGCCGGACGAAGGCAGCCTGCCCAAAGCCTATGAATGGTGATGGCCGGGGGGCGGGGCTTTGGCCCCGCTCCCAGCTTTGGGGCTAGGGCTATGGCCTCATTCGTCGATAGCGCCCCAGATGTCGCTGGCCTTTACATAGCCGCGCCGACCCTTGACGTCGAAGGCGCACCAGCCGCCTGAACAATCGGATATGCGACCCACAACGCCGCGTTCGGCGCGAAACAGCGTCGCTGATCCGTCGCTCGGCGATCCATGCAGCGGCGCGATGGCCGACCGGACGATGGCGGTGGGCGTGTCGCTCAGCAGGCGGACGTGCATCCACCCCTGCGCGCCGTCCGGGTCCTGCACCTTGCGCCACAGGCCAAGGACCTGCACCACCTTCACCGGCAGGTCGCGGCGGCGATAGACCCAGTTGGACGGGTAATCCAGGCTGGGGCCGACCCGCATGCGCGCCTCATCATGCGACAGCGATGCCCAATAAGGTGTCTTCTTGCCGGGCGCAGCGTTGGCAGAACTTGCCGCAAGGACCAGAAGAACTGCGCCGCCGACGGCCATGGCCGTGTAAAGTTTCGAAATCCTGTCACCCATGGCCGACCCATAGCCCGTCGATCGTCGCCGCGACAGTCTTTCCTCGCCAGACCTGGCTTATCCGCTTGACCCGCACCTTGTCGCGCAATAGCGCCACCTTCATGGTTGAACCGCGCAAGACTCCGCCGCGTCCCGCCAAGCCGCGCGTGATCGTTACGCGTCGCCTGCCGCCCGATGTGGAAGCGCGCATGGCGCAATTGTTCGACGCCAGCTTCAATATCGCCGACGCGCCGATGGATCGGACGGCGATGGCCCGTGCCATGGCCGATTGCGACGTACTGGTGCCGACCATCACCGATCAGATCGACGCAGACTTGATCGGCGGAGCGCCCGACACGCTGCGCATGATCGCCAGCTTTGGCAGCGGTGTCGACCATATCGACCTCGTCGCCGCCCGGGAAAAGGGCATCATCGTCACCAACACGCCCGGCGTGCTGACCGAAGATACCGCCGATATGACGATGGCGCTGATCCTGTCGGTGCCGCGCCGCCTGGCCGAGGGCGAGAAGCTTGTGCGCAGCGGCGCGTGGCAGGGGTGGAGCCCGTCAGGCATGCTGGGCCACCGGATCGGCGGCAAGACGCTGGGCATCATCGGCATGGGCCGCATTGGCCGCGCCGTGGCGCGGCGGGCGCGCGCCTTTGGCCTGTCCATCGCCTATCATAACCGCCATCGCTTGCCCTTCGAGGTCGAGCAGGAGCTTGAGGCGCGATGGCAGGGTGATCTGGACGCACTGCTGACGCAAAGTGATATCCTGTCGATCCACTGCCCGCTCAATTCCGACAGCCGCGAGTTGGTGGACGCGCGGCGGATCGGGCTGCTGCGGTCCCACGCCTATGTCATCAACACGTCCCGCGCGGAAATCATGGACGAGGGCGCGCTGATCGACGCGCTGGAAGAAAGCCGCATCGCCGGCGCGGGGCTGGACGTCTATGCCCATGAACCTGCGGTCGACCCGCGCCTGCTGGCCCTTTCCAATGTCGTTCTGCTGCCGCACATGGGGTCAGCCACGATCGAGGGGCGCCATGCCACGGGTGCGCGGGTCATCGCCAATATCCGCACCTGGGTCGACGGGCACAGGCCACCGAACCAGGTGCTGGAAGGCTGGGTCTGACCGTCAGGCGACGACCTGCTGCTTCAACTGATCGACCATCGTCAGCCCGTGGCGCACGGAATCATGCGCGCGGCGAACGACGGCCAGCGTTTCCGCGTCGATGGCATCGTCTTTCAATACACGCGCGAATTCTTCGCTGAGATAATCCTCGCCGCGGTCGATCGCCTGGATGATCGCCTTGTCGCCGCCACCCAAGGCGACATGGATATCCTCGATCCACCGGTGGACCGTGCCTGCGGCGGACCCGAATTCATTGGGCTTGCCGTCAAGCTGGCGGCTGCGTTCCTGCAGCAGTCCAACCGCTGCCTGCCGTTCGGCGGCCAGATCGCGAAACAGGGTTTCAAATGGCGCGGATTTCGCCTTTTCCGCGCTATGCTCATATCCCTTCACGCTGTCGATCAGCGTGGTGATGAGGTCATCCAGCTTGCTGATGGTATGATTGTGCATAACCGTCTCCTTCCTATGGGCGTCGGGCAATCTGCCTTCCAAACGGTTCCAAGCTGCCGCCGGTTCAACCAACCTTATGATATTCAACCTTAATATGGCATTAGGCATGTCGAACTATCCGCTACGCAGGTGGAACAAGCCGGCCGGTCGGGGGTTGGAGAAATATCTTTCTATCGATTTGAGGATCTTACTCATGATCAAGCTCGCGATCATTTCGCTGGTCATCGCAGCCGTGCTGGCGTTGCTCGGCTTTGGCGGCGCAGCCGGCACTTTCGTCGGCATTGCCAAAATCCTGTTCTTCATCGCACTGGCGGTGTTTGTCGTCTTCCTGGTCCTCGGCATTCTGGCCGGGAAGGGCGTCAAGGACGCCATCGACTAAGCATCATGATGGCGGTCGGCGCCACTATCGACGAAACCGGGAGGCTGGTGCGCGACGCGGCCGGCTTCCTGCTTCGCCGGGACGATGGCGGGAGCTACCGGCTGGTACTCTTGCGGGTTCCGGTCGACTTAGTTGAAAAGCAGGTTCGTGTGCGCGGCATTCATATCGGCGAGGACGTTGTCGAGGCAGAAGGCGTAGCCCCTGCATAATCGCCTGGCGCAAGGTCATGCTGGCCTAAGCCATCGGACATAATCGGTCTTGCCAAATGCGCATGTCGGCGGGCACCATCGCTACCATGCGCAAAATCCTCTATACCGCCATTGCTCCCTTCTGCCTTGCCGCCATTCCCATCGCCGTCCAGGCGCAGGACTTTGCGGCCCCCCCCACCCGGACATCGACGGCGCAGGCCCAGCTTGCCCGCATTCTCGACGATCACTGGAAATGGTATCTGTCGATCCATCCCGTCGAAGCGACCGCGCGGGGCGTGCGTAGCTATGACGATCGCATCTACGACATGTCGCTGGCGGCGCGCGATGCGCAGATAAAGGCCGAACGGCAATTCGTCAGCCGATTGGAGGCGGTGCCCGAAGCGGAATTA
Organism: Sphingobium soli; assembly: GCF_020782245.1. Taxonomy (GTDB): domain Bacteria; phylum Pseudomonadota; class Alphaproteobacteria; order Sphingomonadales; family Sphingomonadaceae; genus Sphingobium; species Sphingobium soli. The sequence continues at coordinate 75,820 of NZ_JAJGNP010000006.1, read as the reverse complement.
AGCGCGGCGGACCGCGTCAACCGCAATGTCCTGCTCTGGATGCTGCGCGACGACATCGCCAGCGATGGCCATCAGGCAGAACGGCTGATGCTGTTCACCACCTATTATGGCTGGCATCAGGGATTTTCCGGCATGGCTGATGGCCTGCCTTTCTATAATCGCGCGGATTATGACAGCTATCTTAAGCGGCTGGCACTTTACCCGAAGCAAAATGCAGACGCGCTCGACATCACGCGGCAGGCCATCGCCGGTGGCTATGTTCAACCCTGTTCCGTCCTTCAAAATTATGCCGGCACGATCAGCGGCATCGTGGAGGGAAAGCCGCAGGACACGCGCTTTTACGAACCCTTCAAGCGCCCCAGGCCGCGCGACGTCAGCGATGCCGACTGGGCCGCGATGCAGGCCCGCGCGGTGACGCTCATCCGCGACGTGCTGACGCCGGAATATCGCAATTGGCATGACCTGTTCGTTGCGGACTATCTGCCCCATTGCCGCAAGAGCGACAGCGCCTCGTCGCTGCCGGGCGGCGCGGCCTGGTATGCCAGCCGCGTGAAGGCGCATACCACGACTGACCTGACGCCCGATCAAATCCACCAGATCGGTCTGGACGAAGTCGCCCGGATCGGCCGGCGCATGGACGATATCGCCGCCCAGACGGGCTATCCCAATCGCGCGGCATACATCGCTCATTTGCGCACCGATCCGTCCTATTATGCCAAGACGCCGGAAGAATTGCTGCGCGTCGCGGCGCGGCAGGCCAAGACGATCGATGGACTGCTGCCGCGCTATTTCGGTACGCTGCCGCGCCTGCCCTATGGCCTCAAGCCTATTCCGGCCGCCGAAGCGGAAGGGACCACCACGGCCTATTATGGACCGGGCGCACCGGAATCGGGCATTTCGGGCACCTATTGGGTCAACACGTCCAAGCTGGATCAGCGTCCTTTCTGGGAGGTGCCGGCGCTGACCGCGCATGAGGCGGTGCCGGGCCATCATAATCAGATCGCGCTGCAACAGGAATTGCCGTTGCCGCCTTTCCGCAAATATCTTGCCGGCTTCACCGCCTATGTCGAAGGCTGGGCGCTCTACACCGAATATCTGGGTGAAGAGATGGGCCTGTATGACACGCCTGAAAAGATGATGGGTCGCCTGTCCTATGAGATGTGGCGCGCCTGCCGCCTCGTGGTCGATACCGGCATCCACGCCAAGGGATGGGACAAGGCGCGCGCCGTAGCGTTCATGAAGACGAACAGCGCTCTGTCGGACGCCAATATCGATGCCGAAGTGAACCGCTATATCAGCTGGCCGGGTCAGGCGCTTGGGTACAAGCTGGGCGAGATCAAGATACGCGAGTTGCGCGTCAGGGCGGAAAAAGCCCTGGGGAAAAATTTCGACCTGCGCCGTTTTCACGACGCGGTGCTGGCGCAGGGCGCGGTGCCCCTGACCGTGCTGGAAAGCCAGATTGACGCCTGGATCGCGGCCGAAAGGGCGCTAGAGGCCTGATCAGGCGGTCGGCAGCCGTTCCAATGGCCGGAAGGCGGTGCCGGCGCCGGACCAGCCGCGATAGGCGGCGTCGATCGGCAGGGCGGCTTCGCAGCAGGCGCATTGCGCCATGACCCGGCCCACCAGCCATTGGCTTTCCCCACAGGAAGGGCAGGGCATCGCCCGACCGGGGCGATAGGCGCGCACATGGCCTGCGGCGTCGTTCGCGCAGCCGGGCAAGGGTATCGGCATGAATGGGGGTCCCCTGTTGATCCAAATCCAAACGCCGCTCAGGGACCTTGTTTCCTCTTGCGAATCGTTAGCAGGGGAAATCGCGAACAGGCGGGATATTCGGCGATTTTGTCCATTTGACACTGCCGCCCCATTCTGTATGGCGCTGCACCATCGGGACATACCTGCTTCGACCACCGGTTGGGGCGCATCCCTGACCTTCGCCGTCCAGTCCGTTCGCTGTCCGGCGAGGTTCTGGTGGAATCGCGTCATCCTCTGGCGGAGCGCCACGCGAGGAGACGCACATCTTATGACCGCCATCGGACAGGACACGCTGGGCACCCGCGACATGATGAATGTCGGCGGCAAGGACATTGCCTATTATTCCTTCAAGAAGGCCGCTGCAAAGCTTGGAGACGTTTCGCGCCTGCCTTTCTCGATGAAGGTGCTGCTCGAAAATCTCCTGCGCTTCGAAGACGGCGTCACCGTCACCACCGACGACATTCAGGCGATCGTTGACTGGCAGAAGGATCGCGGCCAGGCGCAGCGCGAAATCCAGTATCGCCCGGCGCGCGTGCTGATGCAGGATTTCACCGGCGTCCCCTGCGTCGTCGACCTTGCCGCGATGCGCGACGCGATGACGGCGCTGGGCGCCGACGCCGCCAAGATCAATCCGCAGGTTCCCGTCCACCTCGTCATCGACCACTCGGTCATGGTTGACGAATTCGGCACGCCCCAGGCGTTCGAGCAGAATGTGGAAATCGAATATCAACGCAACATGGAGCGCTACGACTTCCTGAAATGGGGCAGCAAGAGCCTCGCCAATTTCTACGCCGTGCCCCCCGGCACCGGCATCTGCCACCAGGTGAACCTGGAAAATATCGCGCAGGCCGTCTGGTCGAGCGAAGGGCCTGACGGCGTCACTGTCGCCTATCCCGACACGTGCGTCGGCACAGACAGCCACACCACCATGGTGAACGGCCTTGGCGTGCTGGGCTGGGGCGTGGGCGGCATCGAGGCGGAAGCCGCGATGCTGGGTCAGCCCGTCTCGATGCTGATCCCTGAAGTCGTCGGTTTCAAATTTACTGGCACATTGAACGAGGGCGTCACCGCGACCGACCTCGTCCTTACCTGCACCCAGATGCTGCGCGCGCGCGGCGTCGTTGGCCGCTTCGTCGAATATTTCGGTCCGGGCCTCGCCACGCTGTCGCTCGCCGACCGCGCGACGCTCGCCAATATGGCGCCCGAATATGGCGCGACCTGCGGCTTCTTCGGCATCGACGACAAGACGCTGGACTATATGCGCCTGACCGGCCGCACCGAAGAGAATATCGCGCTGGTCGAAGCCTATGCCAAGGAGCAGGGCTTCTGGATCGACCCGGCGGTCGAGCCGGTGTTCACCGATACGCTGGAGCTTGACCTGTCGACGGTCGTCCCCAGCCTTGCCGGTCCCAAGCGTCCGCAGGACCGCGTGTCGCTGCCCGACGTCGACGACGTGTTCAACGCCGACATGGAAAAGACCTATAAGAAGGCGCAGCAGCGCGTGCCGGTCGAGGGCAAGGATTTCGACATTGGTGATGGCGACGTCACCATCGCCGCGATCACCAGCTGCACCAACACGTCGAACCCCGGCGTTCTGGTCGCGGCCGGTCTGGTCGCCAAGAAGGCGAACGAGCTGGGCCTCAAGCCCAAGCCTTGGGTCAAGACCTCGCTCGCGCCCGGCAGCCAGGTGGTGACGGACTATCTGGAAAAGGCCGGCCTTCAGTCGCATCTCGATGCCATCGGCTTTAACCTGGTGGGCTATGGCTGCACCACCTGCATCGGCAATTCCGGCCCGCTGGCCGAACCGATCAGCAAGGCGATCAACGACAATGGCCTGGTTGCCGCCGCCGTCATTTCGGGCAACCGCAACTTCGAAGGCCGCGTGTCGCCCGACGTGCGCGCCAACTTCCTCGCCAGCCCGCCGCTGGTCGTCGCCTATGCGCTCAAGGGCACCGTGGTAGAAGATTTCATCACGACCCCGATCGGCACCAGCAAGGATGGCGAAGCGGTGTATCTGAAGGACATCTGGCCCAGCAATGACGAGGTTTCGACCGTCATGGCCGGCTGCATGGACCGCCAGATGTTCCAGGCCCGCTACGCCAATGTCTACAAGGGCGACGCCCATTGGCAGGCGATCGAAGTGACCGGTTCGGACACCTATCAGTGGCGCGCCGGTTCGACCTATGTCGCCAACCCGCCCTATTTCGAGGGCATGTCGATGACCCCCGATGCCGTGACCGACATTCAGGGTGCCAAGCCGCTCGCCATCTTCGGCGACTCCATCACCACCGACCATATTTCGCCGGCCGGTTCGATTAAGGTCGACAGCCCGGCGGGCAAGTGGCTGATGGAGCATCAAGTCAGCAAGGCCGACTTCAACAGCTATGGCGCGCGCCGTGGCCATCATGAAGTCATGATGCGCGGCACGTTCGCCAATATCCGCATCAAGAACCAGATGCTGGACGGCGTCGAGGGCGGCATGACCAGCTATAATGGCGAAGTCATGCCCATCTACGATGCGGCGATGAAGCACAAGGCGGACGGCACGCCGCTGGTGGTCATCGGCGGCAAGGAATATGGCACCGGATCGTCGCGCGACTGGGCGGCCAAGGGTACCAACCTGCTGGGCGTGCGCGCGGTGATCGTGGAGAGCTTCGAGCGCATCCACCGCTCCAATCTGGTCGGCATGGGCGTGCTCCCGTTGCAGTTCAAGGATGGTGAAAGCCGCGAGACGCTGGGCCTCAAGGGCGATGACAGCTTCACCATCGAAGGTGTCGCCGACCTCAAGCCCCGCCAGGATGTTGAGGTGAAGGTCACGCGCGCCGATGGGTCGACCTTCAGCTTCACCGCGCTGTGCCGCATCGATACCGTCAACGAACTGGAATATTTCCTGAACGGCGGCATCCTCCAATATGTGCTGCGCAAACTCGCCGCCTGATCGCGCGATGCAGTAATGAAGAAGGGCTTCTCCCCAAGCGGGAGGAGCCCTTTTTCTTTGTCCGGTTCGTCGCATCAGTCTTGATTCCGGCAATCCTTGTGCAAGGATCTCTCCGTCCTGACGAAGAAAGGCATGATATGCGCGCCCTTGTTCTTCCGCTCATCGCAGCATCATTGGTCGGGACGCCGGCCGTGGCGCAGGATCGCAGCGCCGCCTATCGCGGGCGGCCCGATCAGGCCGATCGTCCGCGCAACACCGCGCCCGTGGACAGCGCCGAAGCGAAGCGCTGGATGCAGCGTTTCGCCCAATGCGTGGTCGCCGGCAATCCGACCGGAGCCAGACAGTTGCTCGCGACATCGCCCGGTTCGACGGATGAGCGGGACATGCTGATCCGCATCGCCCAGCAACGCGCCAACTGCCTGCACCACGGCAAGTTGCGGATGAAGGGCAATTGGATGCGCGGGGCGATCGCCGAACAACTTTATCTGCGCGCCTATCCAAAGCCGGTAGAGGCTGCGCCGATGCCGGACGCGCCGCTGACCGCGCGGGCGGATGCGCAGCAATCCCCTTATCATGCCTATGCCGACTGCATCGTCGCGCGCAACGCACCGGCTGCGGACGCGATGCTGCGCGCCGAACCTGGCAGCGCCGCGGAAAAATCCGCCTTGCAGCAAACAATGCCAACGCTCTCCTCCTGCCTTGCCGGCGGGAAGGACGGCAAGCTGGCGATCGATCGCACGATGCTGCGCGGCTATCTGGCTGAATCGCTTTACGTAAAGCGCTTGCCGGCTGGCTGAGCGCTCAGGGACGATAGCGTGTGGTGGAAAAGGGACGCGCGCTGGGTTTCGTCGCCCAGGACGTGTTCGGCCTCGCCTGCATCGTGAAGCGCAATTCGCCGCCCGCACGGATCTGCGCATCGGTGATGACGCTGCGCTCCAACGGGCTGCCGTTCAGCGTCACGCGGCCGACATAGCGATTTGCGTCCGACAGTCCGTCCGCAACGACCGTGAAACGCTGTCCACCGGGCAGCGTCATTTCCGCTCGATCGACGAAGGGGCGGCCGATCACATATTCGTTGCTGCCTGGCGCCACCGGATAGAAGCCGAGCGCCGTGAACACCAGCCAGGCGGACATCTGACCCAGATCGTCATTGCCCGCCAGCCCGTCGGGTGTGGGCTTATACTGGCTCTCGACAATCTGCTTCAGCCGCTCCTGCGTGCGCCATGGCTGTCCTGCGTAGTTATACAGATAGGCCACATGGTGGCTGGGCTCATTGCCGTGGATATATTGACCGATCAGGCCGGCGATATCCTCGGCATGGCTATAGTCGATCTGGCTGTTGTCATAATCGAACATGGCGTCGAGCTTGGCGACGGCCTTGGCGTCCCCGCCCAGCAGCCGGAACAGCCCGCCCTGATCGTGCGGCATGAACCAGCTATATTGCCAGGCATTCCCTTCCGTATAGTCTGACCCATAGTTGATCGCGGTCGGGTCGAACGGCACGCGAAATGTGCCGTCGGCCTTGCGCGCGCGCAGGAATCCGGTCTTCGCATCGAAACTGTTGCGCCAATTCTGCGCGCGTTTTTCGAACCTGGCGGCGATCGCGGTCTCACCCAGCGTGCGGGCAAGTCGCGCAATGGCCCAGTCGTCAAAGGCATATTCGACAGTCTTGGATGCCGCTTCGGGTTCGCGGTCTATCGGCACATAGCCCAGCGACATATAGTCGCCCAGGCCGCCATAGGGCGCATAGTCGGCGCTGGCGACCATCGCCTTGAGCGCGGCTGCGCAATCTATGCCCACGATGCCCTTCAGGCACGCGTCCGCGATCACCGGGACGGCATGATAGCCGATCATGGTCCAGGTTTCCTTGCCCGCAAATTGCCAGACGGGCAGGATGCCGAACGGGCTAGCCTTCTGGCCGACGACCAGCGAGTTCACGAAGTCCGCATTCTTCGCGTCCGGCTGGATCAGCGTCAGCAACGGATGTTCGGCGCGAAACGTGTCCCACAGGGAAAAGGTGGAATGCATGGTGAATCCAGCGCTGTCATGCACCTGGTCATCGGGGCCGCGCCAGCGCCCGTCTGCATCGCCCCAAACGCTCGGCGCCATCAGGCTGTGATAGACGGCGGTATAGATGTTGGTGCGCATGGGCTGCGGCGCGTCGATCTTGACCCTGTCCAGCGCCGCGTTCCAGGCCGCGCGCGTGCGCGTGCGGACCGCGTCGAAATCACCCGGCTCGCTGGCGAGGTTCGCAATCGCGCCAGCCTCGTCCACGCCTGACAGCGCAACCTTCACCTCCAGCGCTTTGGTAAGCAGTCCGAAGTCAAATTGCGCCACCAGAGCACGGCCGGACAGCGCATCGAGCGTTTCGGGGCCGCGCCCCGGCCCCTTGAACCCCTTGTAGAGAATATTCTCCTCCGTGCTGACCAGCTTGTGGCCCGTCATCGGCGCGGAAAAGCGCATGGCGAAGAAAATCCGGCGCGGCGTAGCCCATCCCCGCACTTCGCGCGATCCGGTGATCGTGCCATCCGGCCGAATCCGCACTGACGACCACAGGATTTTTCCGGGATAATCATAGATGATGCTGCGCAGATCGAGCATGAGGTGCGCCGCCTTGCCGGCCGGGAAGGCATAGCGATGCACGCCCACACGCGTGCCGGCCGTCATTTCCGCTCGCACGGCCGGATCGGTCAGGGTGACGGCATAATAGCCCGGGGATGCGACTTCGTCCGCCTTGTGTGACCGGAATCCCGGCGTCGTCGCGTCGCCCGATCGCAACGGCACTGTGTCCCCGGTGACCGGCATGACCAGGAAATCACCCAGGTCGCTATGGCCTGCGCCCGAAAAATGGGTGTGGGAAAAGCCCAGGATGACTGGATCCTCGTGCCGATAGCCCGACGCCCAGTCATAGGTTTCGCGCGCAGGCCCTACATGCGTATCGGGCGAAAGCTGCACCATGCCGAACGGCGCCACCGCGCCGGGAAAGGTGTGGCCTTCGCCGTTCGTGCCGATGAAGGGATCGACGGCATCGACGGGATCGGACGCGGGCCGCTGGGCGAAAAGGGCGGTGCTGGCAAGCAGGCCGGCGGCAACGGCCAGGCGGGTGAGGCGGATCAACATGGGCGTGGTTAAATCATGCCTGTTCCGGCCCGCCAAGTGCTTAGCGCTTGATCTCGCGGGGCGACAGGGGTTTACTCCTACAAATGAAGAGGATGCATCTGGAAACGAGCCGCCGTACGGTGCTGGCGGGCAGCATGGTGGGACTGACGGCTGCGGCGGTCGCGCAAACGTCGCAGCGCAAGGCCGGCGATGGCGCACCCATGCTCGCGCCGCGCCCGCCCATGGGCTGGAACAGCTGGAACAGCTTCGCCACCACCATTACTGAAGCACAGGCGCGCGAAACCGCGCAGATCATGGCCGACAAGTTGCTGCCGTTCGGCTATGATATCTTCACCGTCGACATCCAGTGGTATGAACCCGAGGCGTCGAGCTACGCCTATAACGCAAAGCCCAGGCCCGCGATGGACGCGCATGGCCGGATGATCCCCGCGCCCAATCGCTTCCCCTCCAGCGTAGGGGGCAAGGGCTTCGCGCCGCTGGCGCAGGCGGTGCACGCGCTGGGCCTCAAATTCGGCATCCATGTCATGCGCGGCATCCCGCGCGCGGCTGTGGAGGCAAATCTGCCGATCCTTGGCACTGGCTATCGTGCCGCCGACATCGCCGACCGGACCAGCATCTGCTCGTGGAACCCGGACATGTATGGCGTGGACATGGCCCGGCCCGGCGCGCAGGCCTATTATGACAGCATCTTCCGCCTCTATGCCGACTGGGGCGTCGATTTCGTCAAGATGGACGATATGAGCCGTCCCTACGACGCCCATGCGGCGGAGGTCGAGGCGGCGCACAAGGCGATTCAGGCGACCGGCCGCCCCATCATCCTTAGTCTCTCTCCCGGGGAAACGCCGGTGATCCGCGGCGATCATGTTCGAAAATATGCGCAGATGTGGCGCATCTCGGACGACTTCTGGGATGAATGGCCAATGCTGGAGGCGCAGTTTACGCGCCTGGAAAACTGGACGCCCTGGCGTGGGCCGGGCAGCTGGCCCGACGCCGACATGCTGCCGCTCGGCCGGCTGGCGTTGGGCGAGCGCGATACCCGCTTCACGCCTGACGAGCAGCGCACGCTGATGACGCTCTGGGCGATCGCCCGTTCGCCGCTGATCATGGGCGGTGACCTGCGCCACCTCGACGCCGCGACGCTGGCGCTGCTCACCAATCGGGAGGTGATTGCGGTCAACCAGGCAAGCCGCGACAACTGCCCGCATTTCGTCGAGGATGGCACGCGCATCTGGTCCGCCAATGCGGAGGGCAGCGCGGACCGTTATCTCGCGCTGTTCAACACCAGCGACAAGGCGCGCGAGGTCGGCATCGACCTCAGCACCCTTGGCCTCAGCCGCCCCGTCGCCATACGCGACCTTTGGGAAGGCAAGGGGCTTGGCACACAGGCGCAGCGTATCGTCGCCCATCTGCCGCCGCATGGCGCTGCGCTTTATCGGCTAGGTTGAACCGGCACGGGCCGGGTTATTTCCTGACCCCCGCGCTCTTGTCGCGGATCGCCTTGAACTCGGAGCCGGGCTTCCATTCCGGCCAGCGGTCCGACGTGGCAAGGTCGCGCCCGATGTCGAGCATCAGATCGATGTCCTGCGCCGCGCCGTCCAGATTCCAGCTGTCGTCCACCGCGTCACACGCCTGATGATAACAATTGCCCGTATAGGCATCGACCCACGCCTGCCCGGCGGCGCGGCCCCCATGAACCAGGTCGGATGCCCCGGCAATGCCCATCATCAGCAGCACCGGCACGCCGCGTTTCGCCATGGAGAAATGGTCGGCGCGATAGAAAAGCCCGCGTTCGGGCAGGCTTTCCTGCGTCACGACGCGCCCTTGCCGGGCGGCGAAACGAGCAAGATCGTCCTCCAGCATATTCTGTCCCTTGCCGACCAGAATGACATCCTTCGCCTTGCCGGCGGTCTGGAGGATATCGATGGTCAGGTTCGCGACGGTCTTGTCGAGCGGATAGACCGGGTTCAGCGCATAATGTTCGGACCCCAGCAGGCCGCGTTCCTCGGCCGTCCAGGCGGCAAACAGGATGGAGCGGTCAGGCGCTGGCCCGGCTTTGAACGCGCGGGCAATCTCGAACATGCCGGCGATGCCCAATGCGTCATCATTCGCCCCGGCGCGATAGATACGCCCCTGCGCATCGGGTTCGCCCTTGCCATAGGCGTCCCAATGCGCGCCATACATGATCGTTTCGTCGGGGCGTTTGGCCCCCGGGATGCGGGCGAGCACATTGGCGCTCTGCACCACATCCTGTGTAACCGGGAAGCTCGCGGTAAAGGTCGCGCCTTTCAACTCGACCGGCTTGAACGCCGCTGACCGCGCCTTTTTACGCAGGGCCGCCAGATCTTGACCCGCACCGGCAAACAAGGATTTGGCCGCCTCGCCCGCAATCCAGCCCTGAAGCTGAAGGCTTGTCAGCCTGTCGGCAGGGCGGACAAGGTCGTAATTCTCACCGCCCGGGCTTTTTACCACATTCCAGCCATAGCCAGCGCCGGGCGTATCATGCACGATAAGCGCGCCGATCGCGCCGCGCCGCGCGGCTTCCTCGAACTTGTAGGTCCAGCGGCCATAATAGGTCATGGTCTTGCCGCCGAACTTGCCGACGGCGTCCTCGCCCTTCACCGCTTCGAAATCGGGATCGTTGACCAGGAAGACGGCGACCTTGCCTTTCAGATCCACACCCTTGAAGTCGTCCCAGCCCCGTTCGGGCGCGGAAACGCCATAGCCCACGAAGACCATCGGCACCTTGTCGATGCTGACATTGTCCTTGGGTTGCAGGGTCGACACATAGACATTTTCGCCAAAGGTCCACGGCGTTGTCGCGCTCCCCTGGGTCACGGCAAGTTGCGTGGGCGTGCCCAATTGAGTGTGCAGCAACGGCACTGTCTGCACCCACTGGCCGTCGGGGCCACCCGGTTCCAGCCCCAGCGCCTCGAACCGGCCGACGAGATAGCCGATCGTCCGCTCCTCTCCGATGGTGCCGGGCGCGCGCCCCTGAAACAGGTCGGACGCCAATGTGCGCACGGAGGATTCCAGTCGATCAGGGGCGATCGCCTGGGCTTGAGCGGCGGCGGGGAGGAGAGGGGCGGCGGACAGGCCCAGGGCCAGGAGCATCGTGCGAACAGTCATGCACATAGCCTTACGCCCCTAAGGACGGAGGGGAAAGGCCCTAGAATTCGGTCTCCAACTCGATCATTTCGTCGGGCTCCTGACGGGCGCCGTCGATCCATTCGCGCATCAGCGGCCACTCGTTTATGGTTTCGCAATAGGCGGCCGACATCGGGCTCACCGCCACGGCGTAGGTCAGGAATCTCTGCACCACGGGCGCGAACATCGCGTCGGCCACGGTGGGTGAGGCGCCGAACAACCAGGGGCCGCCATAATCGCCCAGACATTCCGCCCATATCGTCTCGACCCGCTCGATGTCGGGGCGGGCGCCGGGGAAGATCGGGAAGCGATCGTGCCGGACCTTCAGGTTCATCGGCAGCGCGGACCGCAGGTTGATGAAGCCCGAATGGATTTCGCCCGATACCGACCGACACCGGGCGCGGGCGACGCGATCGGTGGGATACATGCCCGCATCAGGATACAGTTCGTGCAGATATTCCGCGATAGCCAGCGTGTCCCAGACGCTTGCGCCCTCATGGGTCAGGCGCGGCACCAGCACGGAGGGAGAAAGCAGCAGCAACTCCGCGCGGTTGTCAGGGTCGTCAAGGGCGACCATCTGTTCCTGTACCGTCAGCCCCGCGAGTCGACAGAGCAACCAGCCCCGTAGCGACCAGGATGAATAGGTGCGGCTGGAAAGAGTGATTTGCGCGTCGGCCATGGCTTTACCCCTCGCTATCCTGCGCAGGTTCCCATTTATGATGGTGCAGTGCAACAGAAAATGCCTGTATAGCGTTTCATCAAGGAACCGATTCGGTTCATAGGGTCAATATAAGGCAAGTTTGCGATCATGCGGATGCTCTACAGCGGCTATCAGGCCTGGAACGACATGCTGGCGCCCGCGCGCCTGGGCGCCGAATGGGCGCTCGGCCTGCGCAAGACGATGGGCCCGATGGCAGAATGGGCGATGCCGCGCCGAATGTTCGCATTGATGGACGTGTTTCAGGGCGCGAAGCTGACCCACAAGCGGCCGGCCTACGATATCAACCTGGTGCAGAGCGGTAATGCGCAGGTGGCCGTGCGTGAAGAAGTCGCGCTCGACATGCCCTTTGGCAACCTGCTTCATTTCGTGAAGGACGACGTCGCCGTCGATCAGCCGCGTGTGCTCGTGGTCGCGCCGATGTCCGGCCATTTCTCGACTTTGCTGCGCAACACGGTCGAAACGTTGCTGCGCGATCATGATGTCTACATCACCGACTGGAAAAACGCGCGGGACGTTCCTCTGTCCGCCGGTCGCTTCGGCTTCGACGACTATGTCGACTATGTGATCCGTTTCCTGCAGGAATTGGGGGAGGGCGCGCACCTCGTATCCGTATGCCAGCCATGCGTGCCGGCCATGGCGGCCGTCGCCTTGATGTCGGAGGATCAGGACAAGGCGACTCCGCGATCCATGACCCTGATGGGCGGGCCGATCGATCCCAACGCCGCGCCCACTGCGGTCAATGATCTCGCCAATGAAAAACCGATCAAATGGTTCGAGGAAAATCTGATTTCCGTCGTTCCGTTCCGCTATGCGGGGCGCGGGCGGGAGGTCTATCCCGGCTTCTTGCAACTGTCCGCGTTCGTGTCCATGAACATGGCCCGGCACGGAGCGCAGCATCGCGAACTCTATCAGTTGCTGGCCGACGGCAAGACGGAACAAGCGGACAAGATCAAGACATTCTACGAGGAATATTTCGCCGTCCACGACATGACCAAGGAATTTTACCTCGAGACCGTCGACATGGTGTTCCAACGAACCCTGCTCGCCAAGGGGGAACTCACGGTGCGCGGCCGCAAGATCGATCTCGGTGCGATCCGCAAGACCGCGTTGCTGACGGTCGAGGGCGAGCGTGACGATGTCTGCGCCGTGGGTCAGACGTCCGCCGCCCACGCGCTGTGCACGGGTCTGCGCCCCCATCTCAAGCGTCATCATCTTCAACCGGGCGTTGGCCATTATGGCGTGTTTTCCGGCAGCAAATGGGAAAAGCAGGTCTACCCGCAGGTGCGGAACATGATCCTGGCGATGAATTGACGACAGGCGATCCCGGCCCGTTCAAGGCGGGGCGGCACCTGACTTGTGCCTGTTCGCTAGTGCTGCGCCATGCCGGTTGATGTCGATGCCATCTACATCGTCTGCGCGCTGGTCGCCGTTATCATATCCGGGCTGGCCAAGGGAGGCTTTGCGGGCGTGGGCGCGCTTGCCATGCCCATCCTGGCGCTGGCCATTGATCCGGTCCGGGGCGCTGCGATCCTGTTGCCGATCCTGATCTTGCAGGATGCGGTCAGCGTCTGGGCCTATCGGCGCAGCTGGGACGGACGGATCCTTGCGGTCATGCTGCCGGGCGCGGCGGTCGGGGTTATGCTTGGCTGGCTCTTTGCAGCAAAGGTGTCGGAAGTCGCGGTCCTGGGGGTATTGGGTGGCATTTCGGTGCTGTTCGGCTTGCAACGTCTGTGGGTCGAGCGGGGCGGTGCGGTCACGCTGCCGTCCAATTCGCCAGCCTGGGTCGGTTTTCTGTTCGGGATCGCCAGCGGTTTCACCAGCCAGATCGCGCATGCCGGCTCACCGCCTTTTCAGATGTGGGTATTGCCCAAGAAGCTTTCGCGCGACATGCTGGTGGGCACGACCGCCTTCGCTTTTGCTGCGATGAACTGGATGAAGGTTCCGGCCTATGCCGCCCTGGGGCAGTTCACCCACGACAATCTGGCCGCCACCGCGATGCTGGCGCCGGTCGCGATCCTGTCAACATTCGCGGGCGTCGCGCTGGTGCGGCGGGTTGACCCCGCGCGCTTCTACACGCTCATCTATGTGCTGATGATCCTGCTCGGCCTCAAATTGATGGCCGATGCCCTGATGGCGTGACGCCATGAAAAAGGCCGGCGCTGTGGCCGGCCTTTTTCCTATTCCTTCTCGCGCTTCTTGCGATGGGTGTCGAGGTCGAGGACGGTGGTGTCCAGTCCTTCGGGCAACAGGCCCAGCCGCCGCGCCACTTCCTGATAGGCTTCGACTTCGCCGCCCAGATCGCGGCGGAACCGGTCCTTGTCCAGCTTCTCGTTGGTGGCCATGTCCCATAGCCGGCATCCGTCCGGGCTGATTTCGTCGGCCAGGATGATGCGGCTGTAATCGCCGTCATAAAGCCGCCCGAACTCCAGCTTGAAGTCGATGAGGCGTATGCCGATGCCGGCGAACAGGCCGCACAGGAAATCATTCACGCGGATCGCCATGTCGGCAATATCGTGCATTTCCTCCTGCGTCGCCCAGCCGAAGCAGGCAATATGCTCTTCGGACACCAGCGGGTCGCCGAGCGCGTCATCCTTGTAGCAATATTCGATCAGCGTGCGCGGCAACTGCGTGCCTTCCTCGATCCCCAGTTTCTTGGAGAGCGATCCGGCAGCCACATTGCGCACGATCACCTCGATCGGCACGATTTCGACCTGCCGGATCAGCTGCTCGCGCATGTTAAGCCGACGAATAAAATGGGTGGGCACGCCGATCTGGCCGAGCAGCGTGAAGATATGCTCGGAAATGCGATTATTGAGCACGCCCTTGCCGGAGATCGTGCCTTTTTTCTGCGCGTTGAAGGCGGTGGCGTCATCCTTGAAATATTGGATGATCGTGCCCGGTTCGGGGCCTTCATAGAGGATCTTTGCCTTGCCTTCGTAAATCTGGCGGCGACGGGCCATGCGCGTTCCTGACCTTTTTTCTCAAAAACAATGCGCCCCGGCAATCGCGAATCGGAAAGGATCAGCGGGTGCCGGGGCTGTTCGGGCAGGCCTTTAGAACAAACTCACCGCCGGTGCAATTGGCGGGGCAGGGCGCTCCCCTGTTGCTAGAGAACATCGGCAAACATGAACCACAGCAGCGCGACCCAGGCGATCAGTCCCACCGTGGCGATAATGACGCCCGACCGGGCCTGAATAGCAGATAAAAATCCGCCTATGTCCTCATCGTCGTCCTGCTGCATCCGCGAGGCCTAGCGAGCGCGCTGTTCGGGCTCAACCCTCCGCGGGCGCTGCGGCTGACTTTTTGCGGATCGGCTCGGCCGCTGTCAGCCGGTCGGTGAAGGTCTGACGCCACCAGCTGATATCCTGCTTTTCCACGCTGTCCATCATTGCGCGCCAGCGCCGCTTGCGTTCGTCGAGCGGCATCGCCAGCGCGCGGTTGATCGCATCGGACATTTCTTCGCTGCTATAGGGATTGATGAGCAGCGCGTCGCGCAACTGGATCGCAGCGCCGGCAAAGCGCGACAGCACCAGAACGCCGGGGTCCTCCGGGTCCTGCGCCGCGACATATTCCTTGGCCACCAGGTTCATGCCATCGCGCAAAGGCGTCACCAGTCCGATCCGCGCCGCGCGATAGATGCCGGCCAGCTTGTCGCGGGGATAGCCCTGGTTGACGTAACGGATCGGCGTCCAGTCGACATCGCTATATTCGCCGTTGATCCGGCCAGCGAGCGAATCCAGCGTCGCGCGAATGTCGCGATAGCTTTCCACCTCTCCACGCGAAGGCGGCGCGATCTGCGTCAGCACGACCTGGCGATGATGTTCGGGATGATCTTTCAGGAACCGGGCATAGCCGTTGAACCGCTCCTCCAGCCCTTTGCTGTAATCCAGTCGATCGACACCTACGATCAACGACCGGTCCTGCAAGGATGCGCGAACCTGCCCGTACATGTCCTTCGCCGCGTCGCTGATGGCGGCGTCGGCGAATTCCTGCGCATTGATGCCGATGGGGCAGGCGATCGCCTGGATCGTGCGGTCGCCCACGGTGACGAAGTCGCCGTCAACCTTGCCGCCCATTTCCTTCTCTACATAATGACGGAAGGATTCGAGCCATTCCTCGGTATGAAATCCCACCACATCATAGGCGAAGAGCGAACTGACCAGCTTTGTATGGTGCGGCAGCGACACCAACAGGCGCGTGGGTGGCCAGGGGATGTGCAGGAAGAAGCCCATCCGGTTCTTGAGGCCCCGGTCGCGAAGCATCTGGCCGAGCGGGATCATGTGATAGTCATGAACCCAGATGATGTCGTCCGGCTCGATCAGCGGGCTGGTCGTTTCGGCAAAGCGCTTGTTGACGCGGTTATAGCCGCCTTCGAAATCGCGCGCATATTCGGCTAGGTCGATGCGGAAGTGAAATAGCGGCCACAGCGTCTTATTGGCATAGCCATTATAATATTCGTCGACATCCTGTTCTTCCAGGTCGATCGTCGCGGTCTTGACGCCGTCATATTCGGCAAAGCCGATATGGCCGGTGAAATTGTTGGTCACCTCGCCCGACCAGCCAACCCATATGCCCCGGCTTTCCCGCAAAGCCTGCGACAGCGCGACCGCCAACCCACCCTGATTGCCGCTCTTGCTGGGGCGACTGACCCTGTTGGAGATGATAATCAGGCGGCTCATCGCATCGCGCTCCACGGTTTGCTCAGCAAGACGGCGCAGTTGATGATGCCGACCAACGAGTAGGTTTGGGGATAATTACCCCACAATTCCCCGGTCACGGGGTCGATATCCTCCGACAACAGGCCCGCGGCCGTGCGCCGGGACAGCATGACCTCGAACAATTCGCGCGCTTCTTCGGTGCGGCCGGTGCGGTGCAGCGCCTCGATCAGCCAGAAGGTGCAGACGTTGAACGCCGTTACCGGCTCACCGAAATCATCGGGCGCGCTGTATCGCAGCATGTCGTTGCCGCGCCGCAAGTCCGCTTCCAGTGCTGCCAATGTCCCGGTGAACTTGGGGTCATCGGCGCTCAGGAAACGCAGGTCGAGCAACTGGAGCAAGGAAGCGTCGCGCGAATCATCCTCGAAATTGGCCGAAATCGCATTGCTGTCGTTGCGCCAGGCCGCATCCAATATGCGCGCCCGCATCGTTTCCGCGCGATTTTCCCAATAAGCCGCGCGCATGTCCAGCCCTAAAGCCTTGGCCGCATGGGCCAGACGATCGCACGCCGCCCAGCACATGACTGCGCTATAGCTGTGGACATGGGCGCGGGTGCGCAATTCCCACAGGCCAGCGTCGGGCTTGTCATAGACTTGCCAGGCGCGCTCGCCCACCGCCTCCAGCGCCTCGAAATCGGCATGGCCCGCCATGCGCAGCAGACGCTGGTCGATGAAACCCTGAACCGACGACAGCACGATCTGGCCATAGGCGTCATGCTGAATCTGTTCGTAGGCCGCATTGCCAACGCGCACCGGTCCCATGCCGCGATAGCCCGGCAGCGCTTGCGCCTCCCATTCCGTCAGCGTGGCATTGCCGCGGACATCATAGAGCGGCTGGATATGCCCGCCCTTGGCGCCATCGACGATATTGCGCAGATAGACGAGATAGGTTTCCAGCACGTCCAGCGCACCCAGCCGGTTGAGTGCCTCCACCGTGTAATATGCGTCACGAATCCAGCAATAGCGATAGTCCCAGTTACGCCCGCTGTCGGCATGTTCGGGAATGGACGTCGTCAGCGCCGCGACGATCGCGCCGGTTTCCTCATGCTGGCACAGCTTCAACGTGATGGCGGATCGAATGACCGCTTCCTGCCACTCGGCGGGAATGGCAAGACCCCGGACCCAGACCTGCCATTCCAGGATCGTATCGTCCAGCATCCGTTCGATCGCGGGGCGAAGCGCGTCGGAAAAGCCTTCGTCCGGCCCCATGAAGAAATGCATGTCGGCTTCCAGCCGAAACCAGCTTTCCTGGCTGATGAGGCCGATGGGCGCGTTGGTCGATACGCGCATCGCCATATAGGACAGCACCATGCGGATATGGTTGGATCCGTAGCTGATCGGCACCGTTTCCGCGTTCCAGCTCGTCGTCGGGCGCAGTCGCACGCGAATGCGCGGGCTTCCCGCGACCGGCCGGACGATCCGTACGAAGGCGACCGGGCGGTACATGCGCCCCTTGTGCCGATGGCGCGGGCAGAAGTCATAGGTTTCGATCGCGTTGCCCTGCGCATCGCGCTGGCGCGTCACGAGTATCGGGGTGTTGCGAATATACTGTTGTTCGACCGCGACGACATTTTCCAGTTCGATCGCCCAGAATCCGCGTGCGTCCGGATCATCCCAGGACTGGTCGTCGAGCAGGGCGGAAAAGACCGGGTCGCCATCCACGCGGGGCACGCAGCCCCAAACCATGCGCCCGGCGCGGTCGATCAGAGCCGACGCCTGGCAATTGCCGATGGGCCAAAGGTCCAGCGTCTGTTCGCTGGCATGCGTTTCGCCGTTGCTGTTGCTGATGTTTCTGCCCCCTTTTTGACTGCAACCAAGCCAATAGGCCGCCGTTCAGCCGAGCCGGGCAGCCCCTTCAGCCAGATAATGCCTGACGGCGGCAACCTGTTCCAACCCAAAGGCGGCAAAAGTCGATCGCGGCGCGCCGACCAGTATCCCCGCGCCGCCCTGCTCGGCGGCGGCGGCAAAGCCTTCCTCATCGGTCACATCGTCGCCGATGAAGACGGGAACGCCGCCCGCCATCGGGGCCTGCGCCATCAGGCGGCGCACCGCGCTGCCTTTGTCGGCGCCGCCCGGGCGCAGTTCGAACAGCATCTTGCCCGGTTGCACCGCCAGGTCGTGATCGTTGGCGAGCGCCATGGCGAGCGCGCGGGCCTCGTCGCCCCATTGCGGCGCGCCGCGAAAATGCAGCCCGACGCTGATCGTCTTGCGTTCGACCAGCAGGCCCGGCTTGTCCGCAATGAAATCGTTGAACGCATCCTCCACCGCGTCGATCGCCGGCAGGCGCGCAGGCGCGTCCACGTCCGCGCCCGGCGTAGCGAACTCCAATCCGTGCGTGCCGGCAATCAGGAAGTCGGTAAAGCCAAAGTCCCGCAGCGTCGCGACCGACCGGCCACTGACGATCGCCAAGCGCCCGTCCAGCGCGTCGCGCAGCCGCAACAGCGTCCCGATCAGTTCTTCGTCCACCTCGACGCCGCAGGGCGTATCGGCGATCGGCGCTAGCGTTCCGTCAAAGTCCAGAAACAGCGCCGCGCCCTCCAGTAAGCTGACGGATGGGGCCCGGAGCGGGGTGACGGCTGGGGAAGGGGGAGAATCAGACACCGGCGCAAAGTGGCGCTTTCCTCCCAAACCGCAACCCCTCTTTCGGTAAGTTTCACCCTTTTGATCGCGCCCGATACAATCGGGCGATTGACCAACATTACGGGTCGAAGCATTTGCCTGGCCCTTATCACCGGGGAAAAAGCGGAGCGTTTTGCATTGTCCTCCCAAACAGCCTAGTCGCAGCCGATTGCCCATCAGCCTATTTTCCCTATCCAACCGAGCATCTATGACGAACCGCCCGAATTTGTATCTTCATGTGGGTCCGGGAAAAACCGGGACGAGTGCCATTCAGCGGTGGCTGGGCAGTCAGGCTGACACGCTCAAGGCCTCCAGCTACCTATATCCAGTCCCCAAAGATTTATTGCTGTTTGAAGGGAATGCGTCGGTACTGGGAAATATTCTGCTACGCGACGCGGGGGATGAAGATGCCACGCGCGCCGAAATCAAGGTGATTATCGACCGACTGTCCCACCAGGTGGCCTCCGAAAGTTACGCACATCTGATATTGTCTTCCGAATATTTAGCTGGCGCGCAGATAAAAAATCTTCATCTCTTCAAGAATATCGCGTCGTCCTATTTTTCGATCAAAATTATCCTCGTGGCGCGGCATCCATATCCATGGCTCTGGTCCGTATGGGGTCAATTTGTTAAGCGCAACGGAGAGCGAAGAAGCTTTTCAGAATTTGCTGAACGGGCCGCGACCAGCTACGGTGTTCACAAGAAGTTCTTCGATATTTTCAGTGACGTAATCTTACTTTCATATTCCTCAAAGAATATCATAAGGGATTTCGCGCGAGCAATTGGGGTGGATCCGGATCAATTTGGAGTAGACGCAGCCCAGTCTGCAATCGTCAACCGATCTCTGACTGACCAGGAACTGCGTGCACTTCTCTGCGTGAACAGAATTTGCAAGAGTGCGACGGTCAGTACACGCATCTCAGACTATATGATTCAAAAGCGTCCCCATCTTACATCACACATGGAACTCGATCCTGCCGTGATGGCACGGATCGAAGCGCTATGCGGCGATGCCATGGGCTTTCTTGAAGCCCGACGTCCGGGGTGCACGAAATGGGCTCCCCCCCCAGGCGTAATCTTGGCTGATGCCGCCCCGGGCGGACCGCTCGTCATTCCGCAGGACGTGATGAGCTTCTCGTTAAAAGTCGTCAGGGATGAAGCAGCCAAAAATGCGAAGGCGGACGTAAGGGCGGAGATATCGGCGGCTTCGGCAGCGACTTTGCCACGACGCAAATGGCCCAATATCATCCGCTTGCCGTATAAATGGGGCAAGGGCTTGTGGAAGACTTGGCGCGCCGGCTGACCGGGCTAGTAGACAGGGCTGGCGCCCTTCTTGGCCAAAGCGCTGCGCGCTGCTATCCCGGACCGAATGACAGACTTCCGCGACCCGTTCGACGCCATCAAGGACCATCCCTTCGACGAAGCGCTGTCCCAGCGCTATCTCGTCTACGCGCTCTCGACCATTACCGCGCGCTCGCTGCCGGACCTGCGCGATGGCTTGAAGCCCGTGCATCGCCGCCTGCTCTGGGCGATGCGGCTGTTGCGGATGGAGCCGGGCGGGGCCAGCGCGGACGTGCTCACCGCCAATCCTGCCCGCAACACCACCGCCTACAAGAAATGCGCCCGCGTCGTGGGCGATGTGATCGGTAAATATCACCCGCATGGCGACGCGTCCGTCTATGACGCCATGGTGCGGCTGGCGCAGGATTTTTCCTTGCGCACGCCGCTGGTCGACGGGCAGGGGAATTTCGGCAATATCGACGGCGATAACGCTGCGGCCATGCGTTATACCGAAGCGCGCCTGACCCAGGCGGCGGCCGATCTGATGGCGGGCCTGGACGAAGGCACCGTCGATTTTCGCCCCACCTATAATGGCGAGGATGAGGAGCCGGAGGTGTTTCCCGGCCTCTTCCCCAATCTGCTCGCCAATGGCGCCAGCGGCATCGCGGTCGGGATGGCGACCAGCATCCCGCCGCACAATGTCGCTGAGTTGATCGACGCCGCCAACCTGCTGATCGACGATCCCGACGCCGATCATGGCGCGCTGATGCAGATCGTGCGCGGGCCTGACTTTCCCACCGGTGGCGTGCTGGTCGACAGTCCATCGATCATCGCCGAAGCCTATGCCACCGGGCGCGGCGCCTTCCGCACCCGCGCGCGCTGGCACAAGGAGGATCATGGGCGCGGCACCTGGATCGCGGTCGTCACCGAAATTCCCTACCAGGTGCAGAAGTCGAAACTGATCGAGCAGATCGCGGCGCTGATCAACGACAAGAAGCTTCCGATCCTGGCCGATGTGCGCGACGAATCCGACGCGGACATCCGCATCGTCATCGAACCGCGCGCCCGCACCGTCGACGATCAGGTGCTGATGGACAGCCTGTTCCGCCTGACTGACCTCGAAAATCGCTTTCCCCTCAATCTCAATGTGCTCGACTCCACGCACACGCCGCGCGTGCTGGGATTGAAGCCTCTTCTGGTCGAATGGCTGCGGCACCAGATTGACGTGCTGGTCCGGCGCGCGCGTCACCGGCTCGACAAGATCGCGGCGCGGGTCGAACTACTCGACGGCTATATCATCGCCTATCTGAACCTCGACCGGGTGATCGAGATCATCCGCACGGAGGACGAGCCAAAGGAGGTGATGATGGCCGAATTTGGCCTTACCGATCGCCAGGCCGAAGCGATCCTCAACATGCGCCTGCGCAGCTTGCGCAAGCTGGAGGAAATGGAGCTTCGCCGCGAGCATGACGAACTGCTCAAGGAACGCGACGAACTGGAAAAGTTGGTCGAAAGCCCGGCCCGGCAGCGCACCCGGCTCAAGAAGGACCTCGCCGCCCTGCGCAAGCGCTATGGTCCCGAAACCGATCTGGGGCGCCGCCGCACATTGGTCGAGGAAGCCGCGCCCGCGCGCGAAATCCCGTTGGAAGCGATGATCGAGCGCGAGCCGATCACCGTGATCCTCTCTGAACGCGGCTGGATTCGCGCCATGAGTGGCCATCGCGATCTGGCGGCGGCCGATACGCTCAAGTTCAAGGAAGGGGACGGCCCGCAATTCGCCTTCCATGCCTATACCACTGACAAGCTGCTGCTGGCGACGTCCACAGGGCGCGTCTTCACCCTGTCGTCGGATAAGCTGCCAGGTGGCCGCGGGTTCGGCGATCCGGTGCGCTCGCTCGTGGATATGGATAATGAAGGGGCGATCGTTGCCCTGATGCCCGCGCGCGCTGGCGGCGACCTGCTGCTTGCCTCGTCCGACGGGCGCGGCTTCATCGCTGCGATGGCCGACATCATGGCGGAAACGCGCAAGGGCAAGCAAGTCGTGAATGTCCGCGCCGGCGCGCGGCTCGCGGTCGTCCACCCTGTGACAGCCGACGCGGACAGCATTGCCGTCATTGGCGAGAACCGGAAATTGCTGGTCTTCGCCATCTCCGAAATGCCGCGCATGGCGCGCGGGCAGGGCGTCCAGCTGCAACGCTATCGCGATGGCGGCCTGTCTGACGCCATCGCCTTCCGCCTGGCCGACGGGCTGACCTGGGCGATGGGGGGCGACTCGGGCCGCACCCGCAATGAAACCGACATGACGCCGTGGAAGGTCGCGCGCGGCGCCGCCGGCCGAATGCCGCCCAACGGATTCCCGCGCGATAACCGGTTTTGAATTATTCGATTTCGGAATCTCGTTTTCAGAATATTTACCTAATCGCTTTAGCCCGGTCCCATGGAATCCGCGTCCGTGCGTCCTCGCCTGGCTCAGACGATCCGTAGCAAAGCGAGCTGCGGTGGCGCGGACCCCTGTGTCTGCACCATCGATGACCCTGCCCAATTCCTGATGGCGCTGCCCCAGGCTGCGGCGATCGTGGCCTATCATGACGATGGCCTCTCCGTGATCGCGGGTAACACGCGCTTCAATCGCGCGCTTGAACAGGGCCGGGTCAGTCCCGCAGATATACTGCCCAACTCCGCCTGGGCTGAACGCATTCGCGAATTCATCGCTTCCGGCAAGGATAACGCCTTTTTCGAAACGCGGCGTGAAGGAAAGCTCGGCCCGGAATATCATATGTGCACGATCGGTCGGCTGCATAGCCCGGATCCGGCGCAAAACCTGCTCCTGTTCACAGCGACCGACCACACCAATGAACGGGCAATCGAAAAGAATTTGCGGCGGGAACTGCTGGCAGACGGTCTCACCGCGCTTCCCAATCGCACGGGCTTTGGCGAAGAAATTGACGACCGGCTCAAGAATGGCGTCTGGCCCGACACGGCGCAGTTCGGCATCATTGCCATCGACCTGAGCCGGTTCAGCCGGGTCAATGAATCGCTGGGACCGATGGCCGGGGATGAATTGCTTATCACCGTGGCAAAGCGCCTGAAGTCCAGCCTGCGCCAGGGTGACGTGCTGGCGCGGATCGGTGGCAATGATTTCGCGATCTTTGCCCGTTTAAACAATGGCTTGTCAGATGTTCTTCACATTGTTCAGAGAATTCAGGATGCCATGGGATCGCCCATCCGGCTGAGCGACCTGCAAATTCGCGTCGATTGCGCCATTGGCTGCGCATTGTCTTTGAACCTGGACGATGATCCCGATGACGTCGTCCGCAAGGCGCAGGCCGCGGTCAAGATCGCCAAGCGAACCGGCAAGGTCGAAATTTATCGCAACGGCGTCCTCAAGGAAGCACAACGCCGCTTCTCGATCGAAAGCCGGCTGCGCGACGCCTTGTCACAGGGTGGATTGTCGCTGGCCTATCAGCCGCTCATTCACCTTCAAACTGGCGAGATTACCGGTTTTGAAGCGCTGGCCCGCTGGAACGACCCGGACCTTGGCAATGTGCCGCCGACCGAATTTATCGCGGTTGCAGAAGAAAGCGGCCTGATCACGTCCCTTGGACGCTGGGCCGCCTATGAAGCCGCACAGGCCCTGTCGCGGTGGGACGCGAAATATGGCCAGCCGCTGCCCGTCAGCGTCAATGTCAACGTATCGGCCATCCAGATCGCGCGCGACGACGTGGAAAGCATGTTCGAAGAAGCGCTGCGCTATGCCGGAATAGACGGCCGCCGCATGACCGCCGAACTGACCGAAAGCGCGATCGTTGCCGATCCCGATAAGGCGCGCAAATGGCTGGTTGCGCTCAAGGATCTCGATATGTCCATCGCCATGGACGATTTCGGGACGGGTTTTTCCAACCTTGCAAGCCTGCACAGCCTCCCGATTGACATTCTCAAGATCGATCGCAGCTTCGTGTCCTCCATGCTGGAGGATCACGACAAGATGGTGATCGTCCGCACCATCCTCTCGCTCGCGGAGTCGCTGAACCTCAAGGTGACGGCGGAAGGGATCGAAACCCAGGCTCTTGCGCTGCAACTCCAGAATCTGGGTTGCTGGCAGGGGCAGGGCTATTATTTCGCACGCCCGATGAACGAAGCCGACGCCTTCGACTATTGGCGCGCGCGCTGGAATTTCGAAACGATCTGATCGGCGATCTGATCGACACGGCCGTCGTCGGGAAAGTCTTCCTCCACCCATATCTGTTCGACCTGGCGCAGCGCCTTCGCCACATCCGGCCCCGGCGTCAGGCCTCGACTGATCAACGTGCCTCCGCTGATCGGCAGCTTGGGCGGCGTCCAGCCAATCACCTGGTCGAGCATGTCGATGGGCCGGGCGCTGTCCAGCAGCAGGCGGTCGATCGCGGCTTCGGTGCCGATCCGAAACGCCAGCGCCCGTGGCCGCTCGCCTACGCCGTCCTGCCCGAGTGCAAGCACCAGGCGTTTGCGCGCCTTGTTCGACAATTTCAGCCGTGCGCCGACCTGATCGGCCACAGCAGCGTCGGGCGGCAAAAGGGCCGCAAGCCGCCGCACGGGCGATGGCGGTAGCGCCGCCTGCGCCTCTCTTTCGATCAGCGCCTCCACCCGATCGACGCCGTCAATCGCCACCTCCGGCAGCACCGGGCGCAATATGCCGCCCTCGATCATCAGGCGCAGCGCCTGGCCGGGCGCTGCGACGGCCATCAGCTTGAGCAATTCGTCCGCAATCCGCTCGCGCGACAGCGCCATCAGGCTGTTTGCGGCGGCAACGCAGGCGGCATAGGCGCTATTGTCCACATCATTGTCGCCATAGCGCGCCAGGAAGCGGAAATAGCGCAGGATGCGCAAATGATCTTCGGCGATGCGCGCGTCCGCCTCGCCAATGAAACGGAGTCGCCGGGCTTTCAAATCCGCGATCCCGCCGAAATAATCGCTGATCGCGCCGGTCAGCGGGTCAGCATAGAGCGCGTTGATCGTAAAGTCCCGCCGGGCCGCGTCCTCGCGCCAGTCGTCGGTATAGGCGATGGTTGCGCGCCGGCCGTCGGTGCTGACGTCGCGGCGCAGGGTCGTGATCTCTACCGGCCCATCGGCCAGCACGGCCGTCACCGTGCCATGCTCGATCCCGGTCGGCACCGTCTTGATCCCTGCCCCCTGGAGGCGTTCCATGACCGTTACCGGTGGCAGCGACGTGGCGATGTCCAGGTCATTGACCGGCAGGCCCAGCAGTCCGTCCCGCACCGCGCCGCCGACATAGCGCGCCGTGCCTTCGGCGGCCCCAAGGGCAGATAGCAATGCGGAAAGGCCCCCGCGATGACGCCAGGGCGCATCAGGCAGCGAGACGGTCATGGCCGAGCCTGCGGGACAGATTGGCGAGAATGGCGGCGGTGATGCCCCATATGCGGCGACCTTCCCAGAATATCTCATAATAAGGGCGCATCGCACCGGCATATTCGACCTCGCGACGGATGCGGTTGGCAGGGTCGAGCGCGAAGGCGAGCGGTACCTCGAACCAGGCAGCCACTTCACTTTCCTGCGCGCGGAGCGGCAGGTCGGGCGGAATCACGCCCAGCACGGGCACGATGTCGAAACCGGTGAAGGTCTGGTAGCGATCGGATATCCCGACCACCTCGACCTGGTCTGGCGCTAGCGCGATTTCCTCCTGCGCCTCGCGCAGCGCGCCGGCGATTTCGTCGGCATCGGAAGGATCGACGCGGCCGCCGGGGAAGGCGACCTGCCCGGCATGTTTGCGCAACGCGGTCGATCGTTCGGTCAGGATCAGCCCCGGCTCGGGCCGATCGGTGATCGCAACCAGCACAGCCGCCGGTGCCAGCAGGATGTCGCCCTGGATCCGTGGATCGCGCACGTCCGACAGCGGCAGCGTGTCGCCCAGGCTATGCCCTTCTTGCAGCGCGGCGCGCAGCCGCAGCGCCAGCGTCATCGGGCGTTGTCCAGCGGGAAGAAGGTGCCATGGCTCCACACGCCGACGGGCTCCCCGCTTTCCTCCAGCGCCAGGTTCATCAGCTCATAATAGACGCTGCGGGAAATCAGCGCTTCCAACCCGCCACGCACGTGCAGATAAGGGCGCGGGCCGTCATGGGTATCGCGCAAGGCCAGCGCATTGTCCGGCCCGGCAGCTACCAGGTCCCCGGTGTTGAGCCGGAAGGCGAGCGCGCGATCCCGGCCTTCGCCTTCGCTCTTGAGCTCGACGGCAACAAAGGGCGCGTCCTCAACCTCGATGTCCAGTTTCTCGACCGGCGTCACCAGCACATGGGTGCCATCGCTCTCCCGCCGCAAGATGGTCGAAAATAGCCGCACCATCGCCTCTCGCCCGATCGGCGATCCCTGGTGATACCAGGTGCCGTCCCGGGCGATCCGCATTTCGCTGTCGCCGCAATGGTCGGGATTCCACTGCTCGACCGGCGGCAGCTTCTTTTCAGCGAGCAACCGGGCAATGTCGGGCAGCGACAAGGTGGCGAGATCGGGCAAGGGGTCCATCGGCATGGCTTCGAGATAGGAGCCCAAGCCGCCGAAGGCAAAGGGGGAATCAGGCCGAAATCGTGATCCGGGGGGTCAGCATGCCTTCGCCGCCCACCGGTCGGCCATCGAGCGACAGGGCGAGCAGACGGCGCTTCTCGAACGGACCGGGCGCATCCCATCCGCCCGTGCCATCGGCTGTAAAGCCCCAGAAACGGCCATAATATTCCGGATCGCCGATCATCATCAACGGTTCGGTGCGGAGCGCGCGTGCCTTGCCGATGACGGCATCCATCATCGCCCGGCCATGGCCGTCCTGTTGATGCGCAGGAGCCACCGCGACCGGCCCGATCATGATGAGCGGTATCTGCCGGCCATCCGCCTGCGTCAGGGCGACAGGCCAGCTTTGCAGCGTGCCGATCAACGCGTCGCCGCGACCGGCAATGGCCACCGACAGGGCCGGAATGATCGCCATGCCTTCCCGGATACGATAGGCGGTGCGGCCGTGGCGATCGGGCCCGAAAGCGGCGTCCAGCAAAGCCTCGATGGCGTCAGATGCAACAGTGTCCAAAGGGATAATGTCAGACACGCCTTGCCGATCCGCGATCAATGGCGCATGGGGCAGCGCCGGAAGCGGGGGCTTTAGCGCCCGCCTCGCAAAAGGAAAGAAAAATAGTCCCTGTCTGGGGTCAGGCTGTGGGCGATGGTTGGCAGGCTATGCATACGGGTTTTGACGATTTTCTGACGCTGGAGGTCAATAATCTCCATGTCGACGTGCTCACCGGCATTTATTCGGAGGAGACGCATCTTCCCCAGCCGCTGCGCATATCCATTCGCGCCCGCTTGCGAATCGCTGATCATTACGAGCCGGAAACGCCGCTCGGTCAGTCGAAAAACTATATGGACCTCAAACATGCGGCATCGACCGCGCTTCCCGAAGGCGTGCATTTCACATTGATAGAGGCGGTGGCCGACCATATCATCGACACCATCTTCCTTCAGGACGACAAGGTCAGCCATGTCGAAGTGAAGATCGTCAAGCTCGCGCTGAGCGAGCGCGGCGAGGAAATCGGCATTACGCTGGGCCGCGGGCGGAAATAGCGCGCGCGGAAAACAGCCCCGATTATCGCCTTTTTGGGGGCAGGGGGCCGTTCTCGCAACGCAGGGTGAAACCGTCCCGCCGCCTCGACGGCGGGACTTCGCTACCCCTTCTTGATCAACCCGATCTCGATCAACCGCTCGGTCAGATAGTCATGCGCGCTGATCGGCGGATCGCGACGCGGATTGTCGGCGCTCACGCACTGGGGCAGGGCGTCGATCATGAAATCCGGGCGCAGATGCAGGAAAAAGGGCATGGAATAGCGCGAATGCCCCCGCCTTTCGGGCGGAGGATTGACCACGCGATGGCTGGTCGAGGGCAGGACATGGTTGGTCAACCGCTGGAGCATATCGCCGACGTTGATCGCCAAAGCGCCCGGCGGCGGCACGACCGGCAACCAGTTGCCGTTGCGATCCTTGAGTTCCAGACCGCCTTCCTCGGCGCCCAGCAGCAGCGTGATGAGATTGATGTCCTCATGCGCACCCGCGCGAATGCCGGGCGCTTGCGGCGACACTGGAGGATAATGGAGCAGGCGCAGGATCGAATTGCCATTGTAGATGGGACCGTCGAACCAGCGTTCGGGCAGGCCGAGATAAAGGGCGATAGCTGACAGAAGCTCAGCGCCTACCCGGTCGAACTCGCGATACAGGTTGGCAAATACCGGCTTGAACTCCGGCATCTCGTCCGGCCAGACATTGGGCGGCATCGTTTGCGCCAGGGGGTCGCCCTCTGGCAAATCGCGACCCACATGCCAGAATTCCTTCAGGTCATTCTCGCTTGCGCCCTTGGCGATTTCTGTCCCGAATGCGGTGTATCCGCGCTGCCCGCCATTATATTTCGCGTCGTAGCGCCGCTTTGCGTCTTCAGGCAGATTGAAAAAGCGCCGTGCCATGGCCCAGCCTTCGTCGATCAGGCCGGGGTCCATGCCATGATCGCGCACCATCGCGAATCCGAACTGCTGAAAGGATTGGCCAAAGGCCTGGGCGAATTCCGCCTTGGACATCTCCGCCATGGACAGGACAGGCACCTGATCCAGCACCGTTTGCGACACCTTGCTATCTCCACATTCTTGAATGACCCTGTTCCGCCAAGGGGGCAGGGCCGTGTATGGCCGCATCCTTGATCGTCCCGGGCCGCTGTTGCAAGAAGGCAAAATGCACTATTGGCTCATGAAATCCGAACCCGATGTCTTCTCCTACGATGACCTGGTCGCGAAGGGCCAGGCGGAGTGGGACGGTGTGCGCAACCATGCCGCGCAGGGTCATATGCGCGCGATGCGCAAGGGTGATCTGGCCCTCTTCTACCACAGCAATATCGGCCTCGCGGCGGTCGGCATCATGACCATCGTGGAGGAAGCCGCGCCTGACAGCACCGATTCCTCGGGCAAATGGATCGCGGTTTGTGTCGCACCGAAGGAAAGGCTTGCCAATCCGGTCACACTCAAGGCCATGAAGACGCAGGATGCCCTGTCGGACATGGCGATCATCCGGCAGCCGCGCCTGTCCGTCAGCCCCCTGACACCGGCGCAATTCGACCATATTCTCGCTATGTCAAAGGATTGATGCCGTTCGTCTTGGCTGGTTGCGTCGACTGCAACCAGCATGCCCTTTTTTGCGATTGCCGTCCTGCTGCGCTGCAACATAGTGTGACGGCAAGCAGATAATAATATGTTCAAGAGGTGTTTGATCGGCATTCACAAGGAGAAACCCTATGCGAATGCTGTCCAAGTTGATTGTTGCCGGCGCGCTCAGCGCCATCGCCGCCACCGCTGCCCAGGCTGAAGACGCTACCAAGCAGCGCTTCACGCATGAAGGCTATACCTACGTCTATGACGTCAAGGATACCAAAACCGGCCAGAAGATTTCGGGCCGTCGCTACCCCGGTTCGGTCGCGTTCAACCTGTCGGTGAAGGATGGCAAGGTTTCGGGCGTGTCGAACGGCCAGTCGGTCAGCTTCCCCGTCGAGGAAGCCCGCGGGGCCGCATCCAACTGACGCCCGCTTTCACGGATAAAAAAGGGACGGCATCCGTACTGGATGTCGTCCCTTTTTTCGTTCGTGTTGCTTCAGCTAAGCGGGCCAAGTCCGATCAGCGGCAGCGGCGCTTGCTGTCGATTTCCTTGCCCAGTAGCGCGCCACCAGCAGCACCCAGGATCGTGCCGGTGGCGCGATCACCGCGCGTGTCGATCGCCCGGCCGACCAGCGCACCGCCGACGCCGCCGATGATCAGGCCCGTGGTCCCGTCCGACTTGCGGCAATAGGTGCGTCCGTCGCGACCGCGCCATTCCTTGTAGCGATGATGCTTGCGCGCTTGCGCGCCATCGGTGGGGACTGCCATCGAAACCGGAACCGCCAGCGACACGGCGGCGAGGGCCATAAGAGCTTTACGCATGAGTATCTCCTCCATTAGCGTGATTTGACGCTTGAACCCCCTTTTATTGATTGAGGTTGCATGAACCTGCGGCAACAGCCCAAGCCTTTGTTTCCACAGCCATAAAATTTGAGGTGAAATGATGCGCAGCGTCGATGAGCAGGATGGGAGGGTGCTGATCGCGGCCCTTGACCTGTCGCCCCATCCGGAAGGCGGATGGTATCGTGAGACTTGGCGCGCGGCGACGGCTGCTGACGGGCGGGCGGCCGGCACCGCGATCCTGTTCCTGCTGGAGGCGCATCAACACTCGCACTGGCATCGGGTCGATGCGGACGAACATTGGTTCTGGCACGCCGGCGCGCCACTCATCCTCTCCATCGCGTCTGCGGACGGCCCGGCATCCGAAGCCATCCTGGGGGCCGACATCATCGGTGGCCAGATGCCCCAGATGCTGGTCCCTGCGCATCACTGGCAATCGGCAAGGCCGCAGGGCGGATGGACGCTGGTCAGTTGCACCGTCACGCCGGGCTTCGAATTTGCCGGCTTCACCCTCGCGCCGCCCGGTTGGTCGCCTGGCAGCTAGAGCGCGTCTGTTCGTCTGACGATGCATCGGCATTTCGCCGTTGACCGCAATGCCGCCCGACATTAGGGCACTCGCCATCCAGCCGGCTTAGCACAGCGGTAGTGCAGCGGTTTTGTAAACCGAAGGTCGGGGGTTCGATCCCCTCAGCCGGCACCATTTCTCCTGAAGCCGTGTCACACCACCCCGAAGGTCCACCCTTCGGTGCGCGCGATCTCGTCCGTCAGCATGGCCGGAGCCCAGAGCGCGGGGGTCGTCGCCGTGCAGCGCATCCAGGCGGCGGTGACGATCGCGTCCGCGCCATGGTCATCCGGCATGGGCCCGTCATGCGGCCTCGACCCAAGCGCCGCCAGCGCCGAATCGAGCGCATTCGCATCGCGCATTTTCGTCCGCCCTTTGGGCCGCCCGGCCGCGCGCGCGGCGATGCTGGTATAAATTTCGACGATCAGCGAGCCGGCGGTGGGGCAGGGGTCGAATGGCCAGACCGGCACCTGCCGCCGCACATGGTGCAGCATCCGCATGCCCGCGAAACTCGCCTTCGCGACCTGTGCCGCGCCGATGGCATCATAGACGGTGGACGGCTTGCCGCCTCCGCCTGCATTATAGCGCGCCTCGCAGATGCGATGATGCATGAAGGCTGCTTTCACCCCATCCGCCTTGCCGAAATAAAAATGGCGGCGATGAGTAATCTCCAACAGGCTAGCCGCGCCCAGATCTGTGTCGTTGCAGATCGCATCGACATAGGCCCAGAACGCCGGCCCATCATCGGGCACCACGTCTCCGGGAAGATAGCCGCCTCGCTCAACGAAGGGCGGGGCGAAGCTGAAATCGAACCCGAACAGCGTGTTGCCGCGCGTCGCCTCCGCCCTCACCCAATCCGCCACCGCCTGCCGCGACCACAGGCCATCCGGCGCGGTGATCAACTGCGGAACGGCGTTGCCTGCGCCGCAAAGCGCTACCGCTATCCCCTTGTGGCGCGCGCCCTTCGCACCAGACCAGTCGATAGCGGCAAATCGCTCGAACCGGGGTGTCACCCTGTGCCGCGCTCCGCGCGCAGCCTGTCCCAATAGGCCATGCGTTCTGCCACGCGCGCCTCGAAGCCGCGATCGGTGGGGGCGTAGAAAGTCTGCGCCTCCATCTCTTCGGGCCAATAATTCGCGCCGGAAAAGCCTTCCGCCGCATCATGGTCATATTGGTAATTTTTACCATAGCCCACCTGCTTCATCAGCTTGGTGGGCGCATTGACGATATTCATTGGCGGCATCAGCGATCCGGTCTCGCGCGCCGAACGGAACGACGCCTTCATCGCCATATAGGCCGCGTTGGATTTGGGCGCGGTCGCGCAATAAAGACAGGCCTGCACGATGGCCAGTTCGCCTTCGGGACTGCCCAGAAAGTCATAGGCATCCTTGGCGGCCAGGCATTGCACCACGGCCTGCGGGTCGGCGAGGCCAATATCTTCCGTCGCGAACCGGACCAGCCGGCGCAGCACGTAAAGCGGCTCCTCGCCCGCCGTCAGCATCCGCGCCAGATAATAGAGCGCCGCCTGCGGATCGGACCCGCGCAGCGACTTATGGAGCGCGGAAATCAGATTATAATGGCCCTCCCGGTCCTTGTCATAGACCGCGACCCGGCGATGGAGCAGCGCGGACAGCCCGGCCGGATCGAGCGGCTCTGGAATGTCGATGGCGTAGAGGGTTTCGACCTGGTTCAGCAGGAAGCGCCCGTCGCCGTCCGCGCTCGCCAGCAACGCCTCACGCGCAGCCGGATCGAGCGGCAGGGGCCGTTCCATCAGCCCTTCGGCGCGGTCCAGCAATTGCTCCAGTGCAGCGGCGTCCAGCCGGCGCAGGATCAGCACCTGCGCGCGTGACAGCAGCGCCGCGTTCAGTTCGAAACTGGGATTTTCGGTCGTCGCCCCGACCAGCGTCACCGTGCCATTTTCGACGAAGGGCAGGAAACTGTCCTGCTGCGCGCGATTGAACCGGTGAATCTCGTCCACGAACAACAGCGTCTTTTCACCGTGGCGCGCATGATCCTTGGCCGCCGCGAACACCTTTTTCAGATCGGCGACGCCCGAAAACACCGCGGATATCGGTTCGAACCGCATGCCAACTGCATGGGCAAGCAAGCGCGAAATCGTCGTCTTGCCCGTACCCGGCGGGCCCCAGAAAATGATGGAGGATAATCGCCCCGCTGCGACCATCCGGCCGATCGCGCCGTCCGGCCCGGTCAGATGCTCCTGCCCGACGACATCGCCCAGCGTGCGTGGGCGCAGCCGGTCGGCGAGCGGTGCGGTATCGGGCGCGCCACCGGCGGCGGCGTCATCTGGGGAAGCGAACAGGTCGGCCATCGCCAGGGATATAGGGGCGGGCGGGCGATCAGGGAACAGGGCTGGAACGCGGAGCCAGTCCCTGCGCGCGCTGGCGAATGACGCGCAGATAGGTATCGACCAGCGCCTGATTGACCTGATCCCATCCGTTGCGCTCCGCCCGCTGCTGCGCCGCCTGGCCTGCCGCTGCGCGCGCGGCCGTGTCCACGCAATAATATTGCAAGGCGTCCGCGAATGCGCTGATGGCGCCAGGCCGGATCAACCGTCCGGTCACGCCTTCCGTCACCAGGCTCTCGCTGCCGGTCGCGCGCGCGGCAACCGTTGGCAGGCCGCATGCCATCGCTTCCAGCGTCACATTACCAAAGGTTTCGGTGACCGAAGGATTGAACAGCATGTCCATGCTGGCCACCGCGCGGCCCAGGTCCGCGCCCTTTTGAAAGCCTGTAAAGACCGCGCCGGGCAATCTGTTTTCAAACCATTCGCGCGCCGGGCCTTCGCCCACCACCAGCACTTTATGCGGCACCTGCCGCTGCGCCAGTTGATCGACCGTGTCGGAAAAGACGTCCAGCCCCTTCTCCATCACCAGCCGGCCGATGAAGCCGATCACCGGCATGTCGTCGCCGATACCCAGCGATCGCCGCCACGCCATGTCGCGCCGCGCCGGGCAGAAAATCTCGCGATCTATGCCGCGTGTCCAGATGCCCACATCATAGCTCATCCGCTGATCGCGCAGCAGTTGCGCCATGGATTCGGACGGGGCGACGATAGCGTCGCACCGCCGGTAGAAGCGCCGCAGCATCGATTCGATCAGCGGCTCCAGAAAGGCCAGACCATAATAGCGTGGATAGGTTTCGAAGCGCGTATGCACCGACGCGACCGTGGGCAGGCCGTGTGCCCGTGCCCAGCTGACCGCACGATGTCCCAACGGATCGGGGCTCGACACATGCACCAGATTGGGGCCGAACTGTTTGAGATCGCGGCGTAACGCGCCGGACAGGCGATAGGGGACCCGATATTCCTTTCGCCCCGGCACGGCGAAGGAGGGGGCGCTAACCAGGTCGCCGGCCGGCTCGAACGCGGGCGTGTCCACAGTCGGCGAATAGACGCGCACGGCGGCTCCCTGGCGCAACAAATAGGATACGAACCGGTTGAGCGCCTGGTTCGCGCCATCGCGCACATAGTTGTAATTGCCGCTGAACAGGGCGACACGAAGGCCGGTAGCATCCATCGCAGCGCCTTAGCCGAACAGAAATGAAAACCCAAGGGAACCGCGCAAGCCCTTGGGAATTTTGCTTTCGCACGTTGATGAACCGGCCGGCGCGGCATGCGCCCCATAAAGGAGAGGATGCCCCTATGACCGATAGTTTCCGCAAAGGAAAAAGGGTCAAGTGGAACTGGGGGCAGGGCGTCGGCCGGGGGCGCGTGGAAGAGCGGTTCGATCGCCATGTCGAACGCACGATCGAAGGCTCCAAAATCCGCCGTAATGGCAGCAAGGACAATCCCGCCTATCTGATCAAGGTGGACGATGGCGGGGAAGTGCTCAAGCTCGGATCGGAACTGAGCGCCAGCTAGGAGCGCTGGCCAAGTTCCTCTGACGGGGCCGGTGGCCGCAGATCGGCCATGGCATCCTGCCTGCCATCATGGCATCCCGGCGGAATGACCGTGAATTTCATGACTGTCGATGCGCTCCTCGTCGGGACGCCCGTGCCGTTTCGGGACGATGCCTATAGCGCCATCGCCAAACGGCCCGTGACCGGGCCGGTCCGCGTCGGGTGGGATGGACTGGAAGGCGATGCGGTTGCCGACCGTGTCCATCATGGTGGCTGGGACAAAGCAATCCACCTCTATGCGCAGGATCATTATGGCTGGTGGCGGGATCGTCTGCCTGGCCATAGGCTGCTTGAAAGCCCTGGTGCCTTTGGCGAGAATATTGCGACGCGGGGCCTCACCGAATCGCAAGTTTGCCTTGGCGACCGCTTCACCTTCGGCAGCGCCGTTGTAGAAATCAGCCATGGCCGCCAGCCCTGCTGGAAACTTGACCATCGTTTCGGCGCCCGCGACGTCATGGCGACGATCGTCAAGACCGGCCGGTGCGGCATTTATTTGCGCGTCATCCAGGAAGGGATGGCGGAGGCGGGGACCCGAATGACGCTGCTTGACCGGCCCTTTCCCGAATGGACCATCGATCGCGTATTCCGGCTGCTGATCGGCGGCGGGCACAAGAAGGACCCTGCCGGCGTGCGCGCCCTCGCGGACATGCCGGTCCTGGCGGAAACATGGCGGGACCGCGCGCGCAAGCTGGCGCCGGTGGCCTAGGCTTTTTTTAGCGAGTCCGATCGACCTGACGGTGGAAGCGTCCGTCCAGCGCTCATAAGGTCCTGGTCATGCAGATGAACCGCTCCGACTCGATCGTCATTCTGACTGGCGCCGGCATTTCGGCCGAAAGCGGCCTTGCGACGTTCCGAGGGCCTGACGGCCTATGGGAGGGGCATAGGGTAGAAGACGTCTGCACGCCCGAAGCGCTGGCGCGCGATCCGGCGACGGTTCACCGTTTCTATGACGAACGGCGGGCCAAATTGGCGCAGGTCGCGCCTAATGCCGCCCATCAGGCGCTGGCCCGTCTTGATCGGGAGTGGCCGGGCGGGTTGCTGATCGTCACCCAGAATGTCGACGATCTGCATGAGCGCGCCGGCGCGACGCGGCTGCTCCACATGCATGGAGAGCTGAAATCGGCCCTGTGCGCCGCCTGCGGGGCGGCTGCGCCCTGGACTGATGCTCTGCCGCCGGCTTCGACCTGCGCCAAGTGCAACGAACCACGGCTGCGTCCCGACATCGTCTTTTTCGGCGAAATGCCCTATCAGATGGACCGGATCTACGACGCGCTTGAAAACGCAGACCTGTTCGTGTCGATCGGGACATCGGGCGCGGTCTATCCTGCCGCCGGCTTCGTGCAGACCGCCCGCGCCGTTGGCGCGCGCACCATCGAACTCAATCTGAAGCCGTCGGCGGGCAGCGCCCTGTTCGATGAAACCCGACTCGGCCCCGCCACGCGGCTCGTGCCCGAACTGGTCGACATGCTGCTGCGCTAGGCGCAAGCGACGTTCGACTCCCTATCCGCGCCGCAAGCGGCGCCGGGCTCCAAATCCGCGCGCCTAGGCGAGAGGAGGGGGCTCACCATCCGCGGCATTGTCGCGATACAGCAGCATCACTGATCCATCCTCGCCATCCACCACTCGGATCGGCAGGCTCAATTGCAGGGCGGACAGAAACTCCTGGCTGTCGGTGGTGCGAAATCGTCCGCCGATCCGCAGCGCCGACACGCGGGTATCGCCGATCAGGATCGGGGCCTTGCGATAGCGGTTGAACTCATCCGCCGCCTGCTCGACGGTTTCGCCGTCCAGTTCCACCATCTGCGCGCGCCAGGCGGTGCGCTGCTCGACGATCTTTGGACCCAGTCGGGTGAGGGAAATGCTGCGCGGCTGGATCACCGCCCCGCTGCCGGCCGCCACCTGCTGCAACGGGCTGTCGCCGCAATGGACGGTCACCTTCCCATGGGTGACGGTCAGTTCCACCAGCGACGGCCGCAACCGGACGTTGAACGCGGTGCCGACCGCGCGGATCACCGCAGCGCGCGCTTCCACATCGAACGGGCGCGCGGGATCATGGCTGATCTCGAACGACACCTCGCCCTTCATCACCCGGACCTTGCGGCCATTGCTGGTGAACCGGGCCTCGACCTCGCTGTCACTGTTGAGGTGCAGGATGGACCCATCTTCCAGCGCGATGTCGCGCATCTGGCCCACGCCGGTTTCATAGCGCTCCACGCCGCTGAACGTACGCACGGTCACGATCGCGGCGACGACGAACAATAATATGGCGACACCGGCGGCGACCATGATGTTGCGCGACAGGCGGCGCTGGTCGGCTTCGCTGATGATTTGCTGCATCGGGGGCAGCGTGATGTCGGCGGCCGCGCTTTTCAGCCGTTCCGATGCGTCCCAGGCGGCTTCCGCCCGGGCAAAGGCTACGGCATGACGGGGATCGGCCTCGATCCAGGCGCAGATTTCTGCTTCATCGTCCGGGCTGGGATCGCTGTTAAGCCTGGCCAGCAGGCGCGCGGCTTCCGCCTCGATCGCGTCCCTGCCCGCGTAGCTTGAACCTGGTTCCGACGCCTGCACGTTCGAAGTCCGTTTCCTCACGTTCCGCCCAGGCCCGCATAACTATTGCGATTGCTTTGGCCAGATGTTTTTCAACTGTTGAAACGGACAGGGACATTTCCTCCGCTATTTCCAGCATCGATTTTTCGTGAATGCGTCGCAGGATGAAGACGCGGCGGCATTGCGCCGGCAGCGACTCGACGATCACCTCGACCTGGCGCAGCGCTTCACGGGCATGAAGCTGCGCCTCGATGTTATTTTCGCCGCCCAGCAGTTCCAGATCGGCGATCGTCTCGAAACTCACCACCTTGTTGCGGCGGGCGGTGTCGATGACCAGATTGCGGGCAATCGTGAACAGATAGGCCCGGCCCGTCGTCACATTTTCCCAATTTTCAGTGGCATAGGCGCGGGCCAGAACCTCGGCGACCATGTCTTCCAATTCATGGGTGGACGGCAATATTCGCCGCAGCCGACCGCGAAGCGCAACCTCCTGCGGTAATATGACCGTTTTGAACCATTCCAGTTTGGCGCGAACCCGTTGCACATGGACCCCCTGATCGTTGTCAGCCGCGCCTCTCCCGATTTCTTTTATCTGTCATAGTTCAATCATGGATGCAGGGGCCTGTCCACCCGAACGGAAGCCTATTTTTAACGATCGACCCAAAAGTTCCAAATCCGAGTAAATTTATTATCCTGCTGTGGCATATGGCGCACAGTTGATGCGCCGCGCATCAATCCGGCGGCGGTGGCAGCTCGGTCGGTGCCCGATCGGGCTGGTCATAATCGGGGGATACAGGCGTGATTTCGTCCGGCTCGGTCATCGGCGTTTCGGCAGGCCGTTCGGGCACGGGCATTTCGTCGGGTGATTGCGGTTGAATGCGGTCGGGCGGCGGAACGGCGGCGGGGTTTGGGTCGGGCTGGGTGGCCATGGGCCTCTCCTTGACGGGGGTTTGTCATGACAGTTACGCATGGCGCGTTCAGCCAGTTCCGCCGGCTGATCCACTATCCCTTGCCACTGACCGCGCTTTTCTCTATGCCGCGCCGACCGGCGACCGATGCGGGCGTGGCGAAACTGGTAGACGCGCCAGATTTAGGTTCTGGTATCGCAAGATGTGGGGGTTCGAGTCCCTTCGCCCGCACCAGTGCGCCAGGTCCAGGCCATCGCAGGCGCCACCGAAATTCAGCTGAAGAAAGCGTTTGAGAGAAGAGATGCAGACTGTCGAGACGTTGAACGAGGGCCTGAAGCGCGCCTACACCGTGACCATCACATCGAAGGATATCGACGCTCGCGTTGACAAGGAAGTAAAGGCGATCGCGCCGCAGGTGCGGATGCCCGGCTTCCGCCCCGGCAAGGTGCCGGCCAACCTTGTCAAGAAGATGCACGGTGAATCGCTTCAGCGCGATGCACTCAACAACAGCATCCAGGACAGCATCCAGAAGCTGATCGCCGACCAGAAGCTGCGTCCCGCGATGCAGCCCTCGGTCGAACTGGACGAAGGGTTCGAATTCGGCAAGGACGCTGAGGTCAAGGTCGAGCTGGAAGTGCTGCCCGAAATCACGGCGCCCAGCATCGAAGGGCTCAAGCTTGAGCGGCTGACCGTCGAAGTCGCCGACGACAAGGTCGCCGAAGCCGCCGCCCGTATCGCCGGCCAGCAGGGCGCGCTGGAAGACCATGCCGATGATCATGCCGCGGCCGAAGGCGACACGCTGGTGATCGATTTCGTCGGCAAGGTCGATGGCGAAGCGTTCGAAGGCGGCAGCGCCGAGGATATCCGCTTGAAGATCGGTTCGGGCCAGTTCATTCCGGGCTTCGAAGAGCAGCTGACCGGCGTCAAGAAGGGTGAAGAAAAGACGATCGACGTCACTTTCCCCGAAGATTATGGCGCTGAACATCTGGCCGGCAAGGCTGCGACCTTCGATGTCACGGTGAAGGCGGTGCTGAACGGCGACAAGCCCAAGGTCGACGAGGATTTCGCCAAGTCGCTGGGCTTGGAAAGCCTCGACAAGCTCAACGAACTGCTCAAGGGCCAGATCGAGCAGGAGCATAACGGCCTCACCCGCACCCACATGAAGCGCAAGCTGCTGGACCAGCTGGCCGCCAATCATGATTTCGACGTCCCGCCCAGCATGGTGGAGGCCGAATTCAACCAGATCTGGCAGCAGCTCGAGCATGAAGCGAGCCACGAGGAAGATCCCGAAGCCGCGCTCAAGGAAATGGAAGCCGAAAAGGAGGATTATCGCGCCATCGCCGTGCGTCGCGTCCGCTTGGGCCTCCTGCTCTCGGAAATTGGCCAGGCTAATGGCGTGACCGTGTCGGACCAGGAAATGAATCGCCTCATCATGCAGGCTGCGCAGCAGTACGGCCCGCAGGATCGCGAGCGCTTCGTGCAATATGTCCGTCAGGACCCGATGGCCGCCGCTCAGCTGCGCGCGCCGCTCTATGAGGACAAGGTCGTCGACTTTCTGTTCGAAAAGGCGGAAATCACTGATCGCGCCGTGACCCGTGAGGAACTGGAAGCGGCAATCGAGGCGGAAGATGGCGACATCAAGCCGCATGTCCATGGCCCCGACTGCGGCCATGACCATGATCATGACGACAAGCCCAAAGCGAAGAAGGCCGCCCCCAAGAAAAAGGCCGCCGAACCCGCCAAGGCTGATGAAGACGCTGCGCCGGCCGCCGAAGAAGCGCCTGCCAAGAAGCCGGCCGCCAAGAAAGCTGCGGCCAAGAAGGACGATGCCGTAGAGGCCGATGCCACGACCGAGGAAAAGCCCAAGAAGAAGGCTGCTCCCAAGAAGGCTGCTGCCAAGGCTGAATAAGCCTTACGGCCACACATGAACAGGCGCCCCGCTTCCTCTACGGAAGCGCGGGCGCTTTTCATTTCGGGACCGGCATGGCAGATGAAATCTTAATCATGATGCGCCATGGCTGTCGCACGCATAAGGCAGGGCATGAGAAGGCGATGAAGGAATTTCCCGCAGTGAACAGCGAAACCGGCGCGGCCACCCCGCGCATCGCCGTCCTTCTGCCCTGCTATAATGAAGCCGGCGCCATCGTGCAGACGGTGGAGGATTTCCGCCGAGCCTTGCCGCATGCCGACATTTATGTGTTCGACAATAACAGCAGCGACGGCAGCCGTGAGCTGGCGGCCGGGGCAGGGGCCATTGTGCGCCGCGTCAGCCAGCAGGGCAAGGGCCATGTCGTGCGTCGCATGTTCGCGGACGTCGACGCCGATATCTACGTCATGGCCGATGGCGATGCGACCTATGAAGCCGCCGCCGCGCCCCGCATGGTCGCGGCCATGCTGGAGGATAATCTCGACATGGTCGTGGGCAGCCGCCGGGACGAGGTGGAGGCGGCCTATCGCCGCGGCCACCGCTTCGGCAACTGGGCGCTCACCACCTTGCTTAAGCAACTTTTCGGACGCAGCTTCACCGACATTCTGTCCGGCTATCGCGTTTTTTCCCGCCGCTTTGTGAAAAGTTTTCCCGTCCTCTCCGCCGGTTTCGAGATTGAAACGGAAATGTCGGTCCATGCGCTGGAACTGGCCATGCCCGTCGCCGAAGTCGTCACCGCCTATGGCGCGCGGCCCGAAGGATCGGTCAGCAAGCTCAGCACCTATCGCGACGGCTTTCGCATCCTGCGCACGATCATCACGCTATACCGGATCGAACGGCCCGTGCTGTTTTTCGGGATCATCGCGGCGCTGCTGGCCGTTCTTGCGCTCGGTCTCGCTGCGCCGCTCATCGTCACCTATCTTGAAACCGGCCTGGTGCCGCGCTTTCCGACCGCGATCCTCGTGACGGGCCTCATGATCCTCGCCACCCTGTCCGCCATGTGCGGGCTCATTCTCGATACGGTCGTGCGCGGCCGGCGGGAAGTGCGCCGGCTTGCCTATCTCGCCTTCCGCGCGCCGTCGGATTACGCCCGTCCCTGAGCCTTCCGGCGCAGGCGGAAGGCCAGGACGATCAGCAATAGCCCGGACAATAGCGCATAGGCGCCGATCGCCCATCCCAGCGACAGGATGCTGACCACCGGATTGAGCGTGAACAGGATGATGATGCCGATCCCCAGCGCTAGCGTGAGCAGGCCGTTGACGGCCAGCAGCCATTCGCCCTCGATCTCGTCGCGCAACCGGATGGCGGCGGCGATTTCCAGCATTCCAGCCAATATTGCCCAGCCCGCCACGAAGAACAGCGTCAGCATCGCATAGCTGACCGTCGCCGCCAGCGGCATCATCACGAACAGCACGCCCAGCGCTATGCCCAGAAGACCGCGCACCAGCATCGCGATCCAGTGCGCGCCTTCGCCAGCGCGCCGAACCGCGGCGATGAACGAAAACACCCCGTCGACAAAGGCATAGACGGCAAACACCATCGTGAAGGCCACCAGCGCGGTGAAGGGATACAGCATCGCCACGATGCCCAGCAGCACGCCGATTACCCCGCGCGCCAGCAGCGCCTTCCACCGTGAGGAGTAGGGCCAACGACCGCCGGCGATGGTGGCAAAGGGCGGGGACTGATCGGACACGGGTATTTCCTTCGGTTGGATGCTGGCCGATCAATAGATTGCGGGATGGTTGGTTCCCCCTTGAACCCGTGGCTTTTTGTGCCGATGTAGGGCGTGGGCAAAAGCAACTACCCGGAAAAGAGAAAAATGACCGATATCATGTCCGACCCCATGGCCGCGCTGGTCCCCATCGTCATCGAACAGTCGAACCGCGGCGAACGCAGCTTCGACATTTTTTCGCGGCTGCTGCGGGAACGGATCATCTTCGTGACCGGCCAGGTCGAAGATCATATGGCCTCGCTGATCGTCGCCCAGCTCCTGTTCCTGGAATCGGAAAATCCGAAGAAGGATATCTGGATGTACATCAATTCGCCCGGCGGCGTGGTGACGTCCGGCATGGCGATCCATGACACGATGAAATATATCCGGCCGCAGGTCGGCACTGTCTGCATCGGTCAGGCCGCGTCCATGGGCAGCTTCCTGCTCGCCGCTGGCGAGCCGGGCAAGCGCATCGCGCTGTCCAATGCGCGCATCATGGTGCACCAGCCTTCGGGCGGCGCGCAGGGCATGGCCTCGGACATCGAGATTCAGGCCAAGGAAATCCTGCGTATCCGTCGCCGCCTCAATGACCTGTATGTCCAATATACCGGCCAGACGCTGGAGGCCGTGGAGCGGGCAATGGACCGCGACACCTTCCTTGAAGCGGACGAAGCCAAGGCGTTTGGCCTGGTCGACGAAGTGTTCGACCGCCGCCCGCAAATGGCGGACCCCAACGAGGCCTAAAGACTATCTTTACCGCAGCGCGTCACTTTCTCCCCTTGTGGAACGGACGCGCTGCGGGCTAGAATGGCCTTTGGACCAGAAAAATCTCCCGCCGGCGCGGATCTGGTGATTAACTTCCGGGGGGGATAGAGAGAATGGCGAATGACTAAGCTTACCGGTTCGGACTCGAAAAGCACGCTTTACTGCTCCTTCTGCGGCAAGTCGCAGCATGAGGTGCGCAAGCTGATCGCAGGGCCGACCGTCTTCATCTGCGACGAATGCGTGGAACTGTGCAACGACATCATCCGCGAAGAGACCAAGGGCGGTCTCGTCGGCAAGAAGGATGGCGGCGTGCCGACCCCGCAGGAAATCTGCGATGTGCTCGACGATTATGTGATCGGCCAGAGCCGCGCCAAGCGCGTCCTCTCGGTCGCGGTCCATAACCATTACAAGCGCCTCAACCACGGCTCCAAGCCGGGCGAGGTGGAACTCGCCAAGTCCAACATCCTGCTCGTCGGGCCGACCGGCTGCGGCAAGACGCTGCTGGCCCAGACGCTCGCCAAGACGTTCGACGTGCCCTTCACCATGGCGGACGCGACGACCCTGACCGAAGCGGGCTATGTCGGCGAGGATGTGGAGAATATCATTCTCAAGCTGCTTCAGGCGTCCGACTATAATGTCGAAAAGGCGCAGCGCGGCATCGTCTATATCGACGAAATCGACAAGATCAGCCGCAAGGCCGAGAATCCGTCGATCACGCGCGACGTGTCTGGCGAAGGTGTGCAGCAGGCACTGCTCAAGCTGATGGAGGGCACTACTGCCAGTGTGCCGCCCCAGGGTGGCCGCAAGCATCCGCAGCAGGAGTTTCTCCAGGTCGATACGACCAACATCCTGTTTATCTGCGGCGGCGCTTTCGCTGGCCTTGAAAAGATCATCGGCGATCGTCTGGAAGCCAAGTCGATTGGTTTCGGCGCCCATGTCGCCGCGCCCGAGGAGCGCAAGACCGGCGAATTGCTGCGTCAAAGCGAGCCTGAGGATCTGCTCAAATTCGGCCTGATCCCCGAATTTGTCGGCCGCTTGCCCGTCATCGCGACGCTGGAAGATCTGGATGTGTCCGCGCTCGTGAAGATCCTGGTCGAACCCAAGAACGCTCTGGTGAAGCAATATGCCAAGCTGTTCGACATGGAGAATGTCGAATTGAGCTTCACCGACGACGCTTTGACCGCGATTGCGAAGAAGGCGATCGAGCGCAAAACGGGCGCACGCGGTCTCCGCTCGATC
Source organism: Sphingobium soli (assembly GCF_020782245.1). GTDB lineage: Bacteria > Pseudomonadota > Alphaproteobacteria > Sphingomonadales > Sphingomonadaceae > Sphingobium > Sphingobium soli. Next base: position 31,956 of record NZ_JAJGNP010000006.1, on the reverse strand, counting down.
CTCGAAGGGATTCTGCTCGACACGATGTTCGATCTGCCCTCGATGGAGGGCGTAGGCGAAGTGGTTGTGGACAAGGATGTCGTGGCCGGCACGAAGGAGCCGATTCGCGTCTTCAGCGAAACCAAGAAGCGCGCCGACGACGCAGCCTGATCCCTATCGGCGTCATCCGTTCCAAAATTCAGGAAAAAGCCGGCAAGCGATTGCCGGCTTTTTGCATTTTTCTTCGCCATCGCACAAATAATTTCGCTTCGTTGCAAAATTGCATCATACGCGCAGGAACCTTTGCAGTTCCTCCAATGTCACACAATTTCAACATATTAGGACAATAGGGGCGCTGCCGTCGACGCCATGGGCGCAGGCGGTGGGGGGAATGTGACAATCCCGATGATGCGCTGTAACAAAAATGCAAAGGGAGCATCACAGGGGCGACGCCAGAAGCCGCAAAGAGCGGCGTCAGCTTGAGAGAGCAAAGCAGTTTGAAGCGTGGCGGACGCCACTCTTGCAAAGGGACAAGGGTCAAATGAAACAGTTTCTCATGGGCAGCGCGGCGGTCCTCGCCGTTGCCATTCCTGGTGCTGCGCTCGCGCAGTCGACCGGTTCGCAGGATTTCGAAGACACGATCGTCGTGACTGGCGCGACCGTCGACCAGGGCGTCGGCGGCGTGAAAATCCCGGATTCGCCGAAGGCGAAGGTCGTTCTGACGCAGGAAATCATCGAACGTCAGCGTCCTGGCCAGTCGGTCAACGAAATCATCAATCTGGTGCCGGGCGTCAGCTTCACCAACAACGATCCCTGGGGTTCGTCGGGCGGCAGCTTCACCATCCGCGGCTTCAGCTCGGATCGTATCGCGCAGATCCTTGACGGTATTCCGCTCAACGACTCGGGCAACTACGCGATCTACACCAACCAGCAGGTTGACCCGGAAATCGTCGAAAGCATCAACGTCAACCTCGGCGCGACCGACGTCGACAGCCCGACCGCCGCTGCGGTTGGCGGCACCGTCAACATCAACACCATGGTGCCTAAGGATGATTTCGGCGGGATGGGTAGCGTCAGCTACGGCAACATCGTCGCCGACGGCTCGGGCGACCGTCCTTTCCATCGCGTGTTCGGCATGATCCAGACCGGCGATTTCACCGGCCATGGCACCAAGGCATGGGTGTCCGCCTCGCGCGCCTATAACAAGGCGAGCTTCGCCGATTATGGCAAGATTGAAAAGGCCCAGTATAACGGTAAGATCTGGCAGGATATCGGCGCGAATGGCGACTTCATCTCGCTCGCTGGCCACTATAACGTCAATCGCAACAACTTTGGTGGTTCGCCTGCCTCGGCCGCGGCGTTCAGCGGCGACAAGAGCGCGCGCTTCTACAATGTTTCGGGCGGCATTCCGTGCGAAATCAACACCGAAGCCAATCCGGCGATCGCGGATCAGACCAACAGCTGCGGCACGCAGTTCGAACGTCGCTACAACCCGTCGAACACCGGCAACGCGCGTCTCAGCACCCGCCTGACCCTGACCGATCGCCTGATCTTCTCGGCGGACGCGGCCTATCAATATGTAAAGGCGAACGGCGGCGGCACGACGTCCGCCTATGAAGCGCCCTTCTATTCGGGCACGGACGCACTGACCGGTTATTTCAACGGCAGCGCCTATTTCGGCCGGGATCTGAACGGTGATGGCACGCTCGGCGTTGACGCCAACGGCAATGGCCGGATCGATCCGGCGGAATCCGACCGCGTCCTCATCAACAACCCCAGCCAGACGCAGACGAAGCGCTATGTCGCGATCGCCAACCTCTCTTACGAGATTGACGAAAACAACCGCGTCCGTCTGTCGTACAGCTTCGACCGTGCCCGTCACCGCCAGACCGGCGAAGGCGCGCGCGTGCTGTTCAACGGCGAACCGACCGACGTCTTCCCGGTCAATGATCCGCTGACCGACGCGGACGGCAATGTCCTGCAAAAGCGTGACCGCAAATCCTATGCGACGCTCAACCAGGTCGCGGGCGAATATCGCGGCACCTTCTTTGACGATCTTCTGACCGTCAACCTTGGCGTCCGTGCGCCCTTCTTCAAGCGCGAACTGAACCAATATTGCTTCACCTCGGCGCCCAACGGCAACGTCAACTGCGTCGCTGGTGGCGACGTGGCGGCCTATGCCGCTGCCAACCCGACCTTCGCCGCGCCGCAGTCGCGTAACTATAAATATGACAAGCTGCTGCCGAACGTCGGCGCGATCTTCAAGATCACGCCGGAAATCAGCATCGCGGGCAGCTATGCCGCGAACATCTCGGTTCCCGGCACCGACACGCTCTACAACTCGATCTATCTGCCGGCCGAAAATGCCGCGTCGAAGCCGGTTGCGGAAACGTCGGACAGCTTCGACCTCGCCCTGCGCTACCAGAACAACATCGTGCAGGCGGCCGTCACCGGCTGGTATGCCAAGTATAAGAACCGCATCGCATCGGCCTACAGCATCGAATGCGATTGCTCGATCGACACCAATCTGGGTGGCGTAAAGAAATACGGCATCGACGCCAATGTGTCGGTCCGTCCCACCCCTGGCCTGCTGGTGTACGCATTCGGTTCGTGGATCGAATCGGAAATCGGTTCTGACGTTCAGACCGGTCCGACCGACTTCGCCGCGACCAAGGGCAATCGCGAACGTGGCGCGCCGTCCTATCTGGTCGGCGGTCGTATCCAGGGTACGCTGGGCCCGGTCGATCTTGGCGCGCAGATCAAGCGCACCGGTTCGCGCTACCTGAACGACATCAACACGTTCAAGGTTGCTGGCTACACGGTCGTCGATCTCGACCTGCGCTACAACCTAGCCAATCTGGGCCTGGAAAAGTCCTTTGTTCAGTTCAACGTGTCGAACCTGTTTGATAAATTCTACATCGGGTCGTTCAGCGGTGGCCTGACCACGGCGTCGAGCACCTTCGTCAACTATGGCGCCCCGCGCGCCATCAGCGGTTCGCTGGTCGTCGCGTTCTGATCGACCGACGCAGGTAAAAGGAAAGGGCGGGGCGCGATCCCCGCCCTTTTTCTTTGGGGGCGCGACATGGCCCATTGCGGGCTGCGCTCCTGCTTTCCTATTTCGCTGGAAATGTTGGAAATTTCGCGGTTTATCCTGCTGGATGGAACAGGCCGCCACGTCCCATGTCCCCGATCGACCGCCAGCGCACAGCGCTGCCGCGCCTTCCGCTCACCTGTCGCTTCGGTGTCGCCTTGTGGTCGCTTCGTGGTCGCTTACTGGTCGCTTCGGGCCGAAAAAGCTCGACGACACTGTGAACTTCGACAGTCCGGGTCGGCTATTTCACACAGCGGTCCAGCCCATCGCGCTGCACCACGCCGATGCGCGTCGCAATCGTATTTCCATAGCGCCGCGTAAAGCCGCTCGGCGCCACCGCGGCGCGTTTCTTGGGCAGCGGCAGGACCGCGGCGATCCGCGCCGCCTCCGCCCGGCTCAGCCGGTCCGCGCCATGGCGAAAATAGCGGATCGCGCCGGCCTGCACCCCATAGGTGCCGATGCCGGTCTCCGCGACGTTCAAATAGACTTCCATGATCCGCCGCTTGCCCCAGATCGCCTCGATCAACACCGTGAACCAGGCTTCCAGCCCCTTGCGGACGAACCCGCCCCCTTGCCACAGGAACACGTTTTTCGCCGTTTGCTGGCTGATCGTCGATCCGCCCCGGATGCGCCCGCCACTGGCATTGTGCATCGCCGCCTTGGCGATGGCGTCCACATCGAACCCGTGATGGCTACAGAATTTGCCATCCTCGGCCGCGATTGCAGCGCGCGCCATGTCGGGGTCAATATCCTTCAGGCTGGTCCAGTCCTTCGTGATGCCCTTGGGGTCGAGCAGCATCGTCATCGTGACCGGCGGCGGCACGAAGCGGTACAGCGTCACCAGCAGCAGCGACAGCAGAACGAAACCCGCGATGACACGCAGCGGGATCGTGATCCAGCGGGATCGGCGGCGGTTGGGAAAGGCGGATTTGGCGGTCATGGACCTATCGATAGCGCCCCCCTCGCGTGCTTCAAGTGCAAGCGACCCGGCCATGCTTGATCGACCCTGCGGCCGCGCCTACACCCGATCCATGACCTATGCTCCCTATCCCGCGCTGCGCCTGCGCCGCACTCGCGCATCGGCGTGGAGCCGCGCCATGCATGCGGAAAACCGCCTGTCTCCCAGCGACTTCATCTGGCCCTTGTTCGTCACTGAAGGAGAGGGGGCGGAACAGCCGATCGGCGCGCTGCCCGGCGTGTCCCGCTGGTCCGTCGATGGCATCGTGGCCCGCGCGCGCGAAGCCCACGATGCCGGCATCCCGTGCCTAGCGCTGTTCCCCAATACCCAGGCGGACAGGCGCAGCGACGACGGCGCCGAAGCGCTCAATCCCGACAATCTGATGTGCCGCGCGATTCGCGCCATCAAGGATGCCGTTCCCGATATCGGCGTTCTGACCGACGTCGCGCTCGATCCCTATACCGTCCATGGGCAGGACGGCCTGCTCGACCCCACCGGCTATGTCGTCAATGACGCGACGGTGGACGTGCTGATCGGCCAGTCGCTGAACCAGGCGGCAGCGGGCGCGGACATCATCGCGCCCAGCGACATGATGGACGGCCGTGTCGGTGCGATCCGCGAGGCACTGGAGGAAACCGGCCACGCCAATGTCCAGATCATGGCCTATGCCGCCAAATATGCGAGCGCCTTTTACGGTCCTTTCCGCGACGCGGTAGGGTCGCGCGGCCTGCTCAAAGGCGACAAGAAAAACTATCAGATGGACCCCGCCAATGGCGAAGAAGCGCTGCGCGAAGTGGCGCTCGACCTGGCTGAAGGCGCGGACAGCGTCATGGTGAAGCCGGGCCTGCCCTATCTCGACATCGTCGCGCGCGTGCGCGACCGGTTCGCCGTCCCGGTCTTCGCCTATCAGGTGTCGGGCGAATATGCGATGATCGAACATGCCGCCGCGGCAGGCGCGGGGAACCGCGACGCGCTGATCCTCGAAACGCTGATGGCGTTCAAGCGGGCGGGCTGTTCGGGCGTGCTGACCTACCACGCGCTCCACGCCGCGCGGTTGCTGCATGGCTGAATTTTGTCTGGAAACGGACAGGCTATGGTTGCGCGCATGGCGGTCGGGTGACGCTGAACCTTTCAGGCGATCGCTGGATACGGATGAGGTCACGCGCTGGCTCGGCGGCCGGCAGCCGGCTGAATATTATGACCGTCTTTGCGCGGCTATGCAGCAGAGCCAGGCTGAGCACGGCCACTGTTTCTGGATCATGGAAGACAAGGCCGAAGGGGCGATCATCGGATTTTGCGGGCCGCGGCGCGGGCGGCATGTCGGAACGCCCATCCATGGCGCTCTGGAACTGGGGTGGCGGCTGGCCTCGTCGCATTGGGGCAAGGGCTATGCCAAGGAAGCCGCAGCCGCAACTGTGCAATGGTGCCGCAAGCATCGTCCGCTCGACGGCCGGCTGATCGCCTATACGGTTCCCGGCAACAGCGCGTCCCGGGGTCTGATGACGGCGCTAGGAATGCAGCGGCAACCGAATATGGACTTCGATCATCCCGATCTGCCATCCGGGCATCCCCTGCGCCGGCATATTACTTACACATTGGAGCATCCGGCATGACGGCCCATCCTGAAACGAGCATCATTCCTTTCAACGGCAGGACGCCTGTCATTCATCCAAGCGCCTTCATCGCGCCCGGCTGCCGGATCATCGGAGACGTAGAAATCGGCGAGGATGCCAGCATCTGGTATAATTGCGTCCTGCGCGCCGACGTGAACCGCATCCGGATCGGCGCACGGACCAACATCCAGGATGGAACGGTCGTTCACTGCGACAGTCCCGGTGACCGCGCTGACGGCCGACCGCTTGATGGATGGCCCACGATTATCGGTGACGATGTGCTGATCGGCCATATGGCGATGGTGCATGGTTGCGTGCTGGAGGACCGCGCCTTTGTCGGGCTGGGCGCGATCGTCATGAGCGGCTGCACAGTGGAAAGCGACGCCATGCTGGCGGCGGGCGCCATGCTGACATCGGGCAAGACGGTGGCACACCGGCAATTATGGGCGGGTCGTCCGGCCAAATATATGCGTGATCTCAGTGATGAAGCACTGATCGACATGCGCGAAGGCGTCGATCATTATGTCCATAATGGCAAAGCCCACAAAGGCTCTGTCAAGGCGAACTATGGGTGACGGGTCAGGGCTGAGGGAGACGGGCCTTCAGCGCGTCGATCCGGTCATTCTGCTGATCGACCAACGCCAGCGCAGCGCTGCGGGCAGCGTCAATATCTTGCACGCCGCCTGCGGCTTGTCCGTCGGCCACATCATTGCTGCGCTGGACATAGAGCGTGTCGAGGCTTGCAAGCGCGGATACGCTGTCGTTTCGGGCGGATTCCAATGCGCTGATTGCGACCTGGGCGCTGACCCAGGCATCGCTCGACACGCCGGCAGTACGTGCGGCGCCGACCAGTCGGTCAGCCGTGGCATAGGCCGCATCGAACGCGGATGCTCCTTTGTCGGCTTGTTCGGCGTAGCGGGCGATTTGCGCGGATAAAGCCGCGTCGGCGGGCTGCGGCGCCGGGGGCGGCGCAAGGTCGGCCACCGGCGCGCTTTCGATCGGCCTTTTGGCAAGCGAGGGATAATTTTGCGGCGCGCTGGCGCAACCCGACAGCATCAGGGCAAGGGCGGCGAGCAGGCGTCGGGGTGTCATCCCTCGCATTTAAGACGGGCCGCGCGCCGTGGCAACCGCCTCAGCGCGGCAACGCCGCTGCCTCTCTCGCCAGCGCCTCAATCTTTTGCGGATCGACCGGTCCCTTGGGCACGACCCAGCTGCCGCCGACGCATGTGATGAAGGGCTGTGCCAGCCATTCCGGCGCGCTTTGCGCCGTGATGCCGCCGGTCGGGCAAAAACGGGCGGCGTGGAGCGGTGCGGCCAGGGCCTTGAGCGCAGGCAGTCCGCCCGACGTTTCGGCCGGAAAGAATTTGAAGCGGGACAGGCCCATGTCCATGCCGCGCATGACGTCCCCCGCCGTGGCGGTTCCCGGCAGGAACGGCACGTCCGCGGCGATGGCCGCTTTGCCCAGCGGTTCGGTCAGGCCGGGGCTGACGATGAAGCGCGCGCCCGCTTCCATCGCAGCGTCGAGTTGCGCTGCGTTGAGCACGGTGCCAGCGCCCACGACCGCGCCTTCGACCTGTGACATTTCGCGGATCACGTCTAGCGCTGCGGGTGTGCGCAGAGTGACTTCCAGGGCTGGAAGGCCGCCCTTCACCAGCGCCTGCGCGATCGGCAACGCATCCTCTACGCGCTCGACCACCAGCACAGGAATGACCGGGGCAAGCTCCATCACCTGTTCGACCGTCAGCTTGCTCATTCTCATTTCTCCCTGAAGGCCGCGGCAGCGCCGAACAGCCCGATTTCGTCATGAATGGCGCAGCGGATCGGCACGGTCGCCATCAGGCTCTCGAACCGGCCCTTGGCCTTGAACCGCGTATGGAAACCGCTCTGCGGCAGAAAATCGCGCATCCGTTGGGTGAGGCCGCCAGCCAGCACGACGCTGTGCGGCCCATGCGCCAAGGCCAGATCGCCCGCGACTGATCCATAGCAAAGGCAGAAACGCTCCAGCGCCCGCCGGGCAAAGTCGTCCGTCCCGTCGAGCGCTGCCTGCCACAATTCGGGATCTTCCATCAGCACCACGCGCTCATGTCCGATTGTCGCCATTGCCTTGTAGATATTGTTGAGGCCTGGCCCCGATACCATCCGCTCAGTCGACACGCGCAGGAATTTGTCCCGCAGGTAGGACAGGATGCGCTCTTCCATATGATCCAGCGGCGCGAAGTCGAGGTGCCCGCCCTCGGTCGCAACGACATGCGGATGCCCGTTGTCGAACGCGATCATGGCCACGCCCAGACCTGTGCCCGGCCCCATGACGGTCACGCCGCCATCAAAGGGGAAAGGTTTGTCCTCTCCGAACAGCAGCGGAAGATTTTCCTGGGGCAGCCGCGACACCGCAAAGGCCACCGCCTCGAAATCATTGACCAGCCGAACCGTGCGCACACCGATGTCAGCAGCCAGCGTATCGGCCCGGATCATCCAGTTGCTGTTGGTCAGCTTGATGACGTCCCGCCCGATTGCGGTCGCAAAAGCGATGGAGGCCGCGTCGGGCAGCTCCCCAGCGCCATCCTTTTTCTCATCAGCGGCGAAGGCCGCCCAGCAAGCGGTGAGGCTGGGATAATCCTCCACCTTATATTTGCGTACGGTGCCGAGCGTTGGCACACCCTTTTCATCAAGAGCGGCGCGGGCGAAGCGGGCATTGGTGCCGCCGATATCGGCGGCGATGATGTCGGTCATGTCACTCTCCCTCCGTTCGCCCGGGTCCCGTCGAAAGGCCGCACTTCTCTTCAAAGGGAGAAGGGCGTCGACAGGTTCGGCGCGAACGGGATCAAATCAAACTTCGCTGTCCATCGCCGCCAGGATTGGCGACGCGCCCTGTTCGGCAAGGTCGCTATGATGACGGAACAGCGCGAACAGTTCGCGACCCGTATCATAGGGCGGGGGCGGGGCTTCGGGATGGTCCCTGCGGTCCCATTCGGCCTGGTCAACCAACGCCTCGACCGAGCCGCTTTGCGCGCAGACCCGGACCATATCTCCATCGCGGAGCTTGCCGATGGGCCCACCGCCAAGCGCCTCTGGCGACAGGTGAATGGCGGCGGGCACCTTGCCGGACGCACCGGACATGCGGCCGTCGGTTAATAGCGCGACCTTGAAGCCGCGATCCTGCAATACGCCGAGCGCCGGGGTCAGTTTGTGCAATTCGGGCATGCCATTGGCACGCGGCCCCTGGAAGCGGACGACGACCACGACGTCGCGCTCAAGCTCGCCTGCCTTGAACGCGCGCAGCACGTCATCCTGATCATGGAAAATGGCGGCCGGAGCCTCGATCGTCCAGCGTTCGCGATCGACCGCGCTCGTCTTCATGACGCACCGGCCAAGATTGCCCTGCAAAAGCCTCATGCCGCCATCGGCCTGGAACGGATTGGACACCGGTCGCAGCATGGCCTCATCGCGGGACGAAGGTACGTCCTTCCACGTCAGCGCTTCATTCTCCAGCGCTGGTTCCTTGCCATAGTCGGTCATATCCTGGCGCGCGACGGTCATGATATCCCGATGAAGCAACCCGGCATCCAGCAATTCCCGGATGACAAAGCTGATGCCACCGGCTGCATGAAAATGGTTCACGTCGCCCGATCCGTTGGGATAGACGCGGGCCAGCAGCGGCACTGCATTGGAAATGTCGGCAAAGTCGGTCCAGTCGATGTGAATGCCAGCCGATCGGGCAATCGCGGGCAGATGAATCGCATGGTTCGTCGATCCGCCTGTGGCCATCAGGCCAATGATCGCGTTGACGATCGCCTTTTCATCAATGCAGTGCCCAAGCGGGCGGTAATCATCACCATCCCACCCAATCTGCGCGATCCGGTGCGTTGCCGCGCGGGTGAGTTCGGCGCGCAACTTAGTGCCCGGATTGACGAAGGACGCTGCGGGCATGTGCAGGCCCATCATCTCCATCATCATCTGATTGCTGTTGGCGGTGCCGTAGAAGGTACAGGTGCCTGCGCCGTGGTAAGAGGCGCTTTCCGACTCGAGCAGTTCGTCGCGCCCAACTTTCCCTTCCGCATAAAGCTGGCGGATCCGGACCTTTTCCTTGTTGGCGAGGCCCGATGGCATCGGCCCGGCTGGGATCAGGATGGTCGGCAGATGACCGAAGCGCAAGGCGCCGATCAACAAGCCCGGCACGATCTTGTCGCAGATGCCAAGCAGCAGCGCGCCCTCGAACATTGCATGGGACAGGGCAACAGCGGTGCCGAGCGCGATCGTGTCACGGCTGAACAGGGAAAGGTCCATGCCTGCCTGGCCTTGGGTCACGCCATCGCACATGGCGGGCACGCCACCGGCCACCTGCGCCGTCGCTCCTACCTCGCGGGCGGCGATCTTGATCTGCTCGGGGTAGCGGCCATAGGGCTGATGCGCCGACAACATGTCATTATAGGCGGTGACGATGCCGATATTCATGGCGCTGCCGGTGCGGATCACGGGCTTGTCCTCGCCACTGGCGGCAAAACCATGGGCCAGATTGCCGCAGGACAGCTGGTCGCGATTGGTGCCGGCGTCGCGGCCCCGTTCGATGAGGTCGAGATATTTGCGACGGCTTTGTGCGCTGCGTTTGACGATGCGCTCCGTCACCTTGGCGATTGTGGGGTGAAGATCAGTCATGCCAGCTTGCTCCGTCGCGTTCGATCAGGGCAATGGCCGAGGACGGACCCCAGTTCCCCGAACTATAGGGGGCGACCTTCATATTCGCCTCTTTCCAGCCATCGATGATGCTGTCGATCCAGGTCCATTGCGCTTCCACCTCGTCGCGGCGGACGAACAGCGTCTGGTCGCCTGCCAGCAGGTCCAGGATCAGCCGTTCATAGGCGATGCGACGTCGCTGCCCGGCGAAGGCCGCGGTGAGGGACACGTCGAGCGTCACTTCCTCCAGATGGACCTGCCGCTCCAGCCCCGGCCTTTTGCTCATGATCAGCAGGCGGATATATTCTTCGGGCTGCAACCGGATGATCAGCGTGTTGGGCTCAAGGCCCGTGCCGTGCCCGGCGCGCCAGAAGATGGAATGACGCACTGGCTTGAACTGGATCAAAATTTCCGACTGGCGCGCGGGCATCCGCTTTCCCGTGCGCAGGTAGAAGGGCACGCCCTGCCAGCGCCAATTGTCGATGTAGGCCTTGAGCGCGACGAAGGTTTCCGTGTCGGACGGCTGACCCAGTTCGTCGGCATAGCCAGTGACAATTTCCCCCTGCACGGCACCCGGCGTATATTGGCCGCGCACGCTATGGGTCTTGACCGTTTCCGCCGTCATCGGACGCAGCGACCGCAGCGCCTTTACCTTTTCATCGCGCACTGCCGTCGGATCCATGCGCGCCGGCGGCTCCATCGTGATGATCGACAGGATCTGGAGGATATGGTTCTGCACCATGTCGCGCAGTGCGCCGACCCCGTCATAATAGGAGACGCGACCCTCCAGGCCGACGGTTTCCCCAACGGTGATCTGAACATGATCTATCGCCCCGGTATTCCAGAGCGGCTCGAACATGACATTCCCAAAGCGCAGCGCCAGCAAGTTCTGCACCGTTTCCTTGCCCAGATAATGATCGACGCGAAAAATCTGCTCCTCGGCGAACAGGGCGCCGATGCCGTCATTCACCTGTTTGGAGGATGCCAGATCCTTGCCGATGGGCTTTTCCATGGCGATTCGCGTATTGGCGGCGATCAGGCCGGCGTCGGCCAGGCCTTGCGCCGTGGGCGCAAAAAGCGCTGGGGGCGTCGAAAGATAGATTGACAGGCCGCGCTCCAGCCTGCCGTCGATCCTCTGCGCCAGCGCCGCGAATTGCTCAGGCTTCGCCGCATCCACCGGCTGGTAGCAGATCATTTCACGTAAACGGGCGGCGACATCGTCGTCATAACGATCATTGGGCAGGAACTGCCGCAATGCCGCGCAGACATCCTTTTGAAATGCGTCATCCGACATTTCCGATCGGCCCGAGGCCACGATCATGAAATCATCGGGCAACAGCCCATCGGCCAGAAGATTGTAGAGCGATGGAAAAATCATGCGCCGGGCGAGGTCGCCGGTGGCACCGAATAGCAGGAACGTGGCAGACGGTTCGGTCAAAGGATGATCCTTCTCCGGTTGGTGTTTGTCATGTCTGCACGATGGCGCCTTTATACCGGGCGCGGATCGTTACGCAAGCAGGGTATCGCCCGAAGGCGTCCGTCGCAACATTACGCCTGGCGGCGGGCTTTGGTTGCCCCGGAACTTAGCCGGTCGCGCTGCGCTTGGAGCCAGAAGACAGGAGAATGAGATGCTTAAAGCCCAGCCCCTCAACTGCACGCTCAAGCGGGATGATTCGACGCCAAGCTCCACGGATGCCATGATTGCCGTCCTGGCGCGCGAATTCAGCGCTCTGGGCGTCGAGGTCGCGGATACGATCCGCCTGGCAGCGCACAATGTTCCGCCCGGCGTGACATCGGATGAAGGCAATGGCGATGAATGGCCGGCGATCCGGGAAAGAATGTTGGCAGCCGACATCCTTATTTTCGGCACGCCCATCTGGATGGGCCAGGCGAGCAGTGTCGCCAAGCGGGCGATGGAAAGAATGGACGCGTTTCTGTCGGAAACCGATGATCAGGGGCGGATGCCCAGCTATTCCAAGGTCGCTGTCGCAGCGATTGTGGGGAATGAAGATGGTGCCCATTTCGCCTCGGCGCAGATTTTTCAGGCACTCAATGACGTGGGCTGGACGATTCCAGCCGTGGGCGCCTGTTATTGGGTGGGAGAAGCCATGGGATCGAAAGATTTCCAGGATCTCGACAAGACCCCCGAGCCTGTCGCCAAAACCGCGCAGATGGTGGCCGGCAATGCAGCCCACCTCGCGCAGCTATTCGCTGCAAACCCTTTCCCCGGCCACGGTGTGGCCTGAGCATCATGTCTCGTTGCCGGCCGTTGCCGACCCATGGGACAAGGCATATCGACTTCTTTTGTTCACATCGCCCTTCGCCAAGTCCTTTTTCGGCTGGACGCAGAGAGCAGATTTTGCCATCTGGCGGACCGGCGTCGCTGGGAACCTTCTGAAGTACCCCACGGCGCTGAGCACATAGCAGCAGGTGTGACGACCGCTGTGCAGTGACGATGCGGGTGTGGTGAAACTGGTAGACGCGCCGGACTCAAAATCCGGTTCCGAAAGGAGTGTCGGTTCGATTCCGACCACCCGCACCATTGGCCCGATGTCGGCCGGCTCCCCTGTTGATGACAAAGGCTGTTCAGCTGGAAACCCGCATTGCGCGGCGCTATAGTCTAGGGCATAATCGCCTTGGTCGCACTCATGCGGGATGCGTTGTCGCTAACGGATTCTGTGCGGGCGGAACTGTGTGCGGCTTTGGGGTGCCAGACATTTTGTTTAGAGAGTTTCGGCCTTGGGGAAGGCCGGCCTTCCATGCCGGTTGGGCGCAGCGGGTTGCCGCGACGCTCGCCCTTCTGATCGCGCCTGCCGTCAGTGCGACCGGGATTGCCGACAAAAGCCTGCTTCTGCCGCCCAATCCTGAGCCTTTTTCGCAGCCTGTGCAATCAGACCCCCTGCTGCAAATGTCGCGGCAGGTCGGCTCAATAGCGTTGTTCCGCAGCGAGGTCGAAGCTGCCGTTCAGACCAATATACTGACCCAGGAAGCCCGTGCCGGAGAGCGGGAGGCTGAAGCCGCGCGCATGCAATCGCGCGCCGCGCTATTCCCTTCGCTGGACCTGACGGTCGATGCCAATCGCTCGTTTGCACGGAACTTCTCGAACGATCCCGGTAACATCATCGAGCGATCAAGGCCCGAGGGGCGTACCGACGCGACCGCGTCTGTGCGTCAGCGATTACTGGATTTCGGCGCGACGTCGAGCCGGATCAATGCCGGTAATGCGCGGGTCAGCGCAGCGCGCGCCGCTACCTTCGCATCAGGGGCTGATGTAGCGCTGCGGCTCGTCACGGCTTGGTACAGCATTCTCGCTCAGCGCCTCATGGAGCAAGCTGCCATCGACTATGGCATGCGTCAGGCAGATCTTCGGTCCGCGGTTGAACGCCGAATCACGCAAGGGTTTTCAGCAACCGGTGACCTTCCGCGCATTGACAGCGCCATCGCCAATGTCCGCACGAGGTTGGCGATGTTTCGCCGCGACCGGGCCAGCGCCGAGGCGCAATATCGCGCTCTTTCCGGCCACGATGCGCCAGCGAATGTCTATCGCGTGCCATTGTCTTTGGCCGACCGGCTCGGTCAGGATGTCGTGGAGGCCATGGCTCTGCGCGCGCCGGTCGTGCAGAAGGCTGAAGCTGAAGCGCGGGCGGCGCGGCAGGATGCGCGCGCCGCGCGGTCGGAACGGCTGCCCTCCATTGCCGCCGGGGTCGATGCAGGCCGCTACGGCGTTTTCGAAAATTCCGGCGACTATGACGTGCGAGGCCGCGTGATCATGCGGGCTCAGATCGGTGCGGGCTTCAATGCGCGCGCTGATCAGGCCACAGCTCGGGCGGACGCGGCCGATGCCTACGCGCTGCGTGTCCGGCAAGAGGCGCTGCGTGACGCGCAAATGGCATGGAGCGATGTGAAGGGGCTGGAGGCTCAGCTTGCGGCAGCCGAGGCCGCTTATCTGGCCAGTCGGAATAACCGCGACGTCTATGCGGCGCGTTTCGAAACGTCCGGCGGCACCCTATTCGACCTCGTCACGTCCGAAGATAATTATTTCTATTCGATCGCCACCTATGTCCAGACGCTGGCGGAACGGGATCTGTCCCGGTTCGTGCTCCTCGCCAAGGCGGGTGCCTTGCTGGACGAACTGCATATTCAGGTGGACCCGGCCACCGAGCGCACCGACGGAAGGCAGATGCCATGAGGGAAGATCGCTTGCTCGTGGACCACAAGCCGCGTTTCGCACCCTGGCTGGTGGAGCCGATGCTGCGCAATCGCGCAACCTATATGAAGGTCGCGGTCGCAGCCGCGCTTATCAATATTTTCGCGCTTGTCTCCTCGCTTTTCACGATGACGGTGTATGACCGCATCGTGCCGAACGAAGGGTCGTCTTCGCTGATCGGGCTGAGCATCGGGCTCATCTTCGTCATCATTTTTGACTTCGTCTTGCGGTTGCTGCGCGTCTATTTCGTCGATATCGCCGGCGCCAATATCGACCATGATGTGGGCGAAACGCTGTTCGCGCATCTGCTGGCGCTGCGTCTGGACCAGAAGCGTGGGTCCACCGGCACGCTGACAGGACTGATGCGCGAGCTGGAAACGCTCCGCGACTTCTTCGCGTCGGTGACGTTGACGGCGATCATCGACGTGCCGTTCATCATTGTGACACTGGCGGTGATCGCGATGCTGGGGGGCATCCTGGTTGTGCTGCCGCTGGCGATGATCCCCGTGGTCATCGGCGCCGGACTGCTGGCCACGCCGTCGCTTGATCGCTTGTCCTCGCGCAGCCTGGGGGATGGCCTTGTCAAGCAGTCCGTGCTGGTGGAAGCGATCGGCAGCCTTGAAACCGTCAAGGCGATCGGCGCTGGCCCCATGCTCAGCCGTCGCTGGCAGGCTGCCCTCGTCAGCCACTCGGAAAGTTCGCTGGGCCAGCGCCTTGCCGCCGCCGTTCCCATGACAGTCGCGAACAGCGCCTCGACCATCGCCTATTGCGGCATCATCATCGTAGGCGTGGGCCTGTTGCGCAGCAACACGATCACGACAGGTGCGCTGCTGGCTTGTTCCATCCTGTGCGGGCGGGCCCTGGCGCCTTTAGCGCAGATCGCCACCCTGCTCTCGCGCCTATCCGCGACGCGTGTGGCCTACCGGCAAATCAGCGCGCTGATGGATACGCCGACGGAAGGGCCAACGGGCGATGCGCTGCACCCAGCCCGGCTGGAGGGGGCCATTGAGCTGCGCAATGTCGGGTTTCGCTATCCAGGCGCGCCTGAACGCGCGCTCGATGGCGTCAACCTGGCCATCAAACCCGGCGAGCGCGTCGGCTTTCTGGGCCGCGTCGGTTCCGGCAAGTCAACGCTCGCGCGGTTGATGCTCGGGCTGTATGAGCCGGAAGAGGGCGTGGTGATGATCGACGGGATCGACGTGCGCCAATATGCGCCGGCGCAGCTTCGCGCATTGATAGGATCGGCGATGCAGGACAATGTCCTGATTGCCGGATCCGTCCGGCAGAATATCTGCCTCGATAGGGCCGTCGTCGATCAGGACGAAATGATTCGCGCCGCAGAAATCAGCGGGACGCACCGCTTCATGGGGCAGATCGCCAATGGCTATGACCTGCGCCTGGCGGACAGAGGCGATGGCCTTTCAGGTGGGCAGCGTCAGTCGATCGCCATAGCGCGCGCGCTTGCGGGCAGCCCGCCGGTGCTGATCTTCGATGAACCCAGCAGCGCGATGGATGCACAGACGGAATCGGATTTGATCGCCCGGCTCAAACCGGAAATCGCCGGCAAGACCATGATCCTGATCACCCATCGCACCTCGCTCCTCGCTTTGGTGGACCGCATAGTCATATTGGATGGTGGCAAGGTGGTGGCGGACGGCCCCCGCGATGCAGTGCTGCAGCGCCTGGCGCGGGGGAAAGCAGCATGACCGCGCAGATTGGCTTCCGCCATCCCATGACCATAAAGCCAAAGGTTCCGGCGAACATCATTCTGTGGATCATCCTGGCGTTCGTGCTCGTCGCCATAGGCTGGGCCGCCTTGACCGAAATCGATCGCACGGTTCGCGGCAACGGCCGTGTCATTCCCAGCTCGCAATTGCAGGTTGTGTCGAACCTGGAAGGCGGCGTTGTCGAGCAGATCATGGTCAAGGTGGGGCAGGATGTGAGACAAGGAACGCCGCTCGTCCGTCTCAGCCCGGTCCAGCCTGGCGCAGAATTGGAAGGCAATCTTGCCAGCAGCGATGCTCTCAATTTCAAGATCGTCCGGCTGACAGCGGAGATAACAGGGCAGACACCGAAATTTCCCCAGTCCCGCAACGCGATGATGGCAGCCCAGATCGCGGTCGAGCAGGGGCTTTATCGGTCGCGAATGGCCGAACTGGCCAGCATATCGAATGTCGCGTCGGCCAGGGTCGATCAGGCCCGGCGCGCGATCGCGGAGGCGAGCGCGGCCGAGCAAGCGCGGATTGCGGCGCGCGATGCGGCCCAAGTCGATCTCGCCCTGCTTCGCCCTTTGGTACAGGAGGGAATTGAACCACGCCGGTCCCTTCTGCAGGCCGAAAGCGCCTATGCCGTGTCGGCGAGTGAGGCAGCGGGCGCTGCGGCGGCTCTTGGCCGGGCGCGATCGGTATTGGCGGAAGCGCTGGCGAGCGCCCAACAGCAGAAGCGGGACTGGCTCGCCCGCGCGGCGGACGAACTGACGGCTGCACGCGCTGACCTTTCCGTGCGTCAGGCCACGATGCCGGCCTATGAATATAAGTTGCAGCGGACGGTCGTGCGCGCACCGCTCGATGGCCGGATCAACCGGGTTTTCGTCACCACGGTGGGCGGCAGCGTCCGCCCCGGTGATCCCTTGTTGGAAATGGTCGCGGTCAACGACACTTTGCTGATCGAAGCCGCCGTGGCGGCAAAGGATATTGCGTCGGTCAAGCTGGGTCAGCAGGCCAAGGTTCAGATTTCCGCCTACGACAGCGCCGTCTACGGATCGATGAAGGGCAAGGTGGTCGCTGTGTCGCCCGACGCGGTGCTCAACGAACGAACCGGGGAAAGCCATTATCTGGTCAGGGTTCGCACCACAGCCAACGCCATCACGGATGACGCCGGGCGCCGGCTGCCGATCGGCCCCGGCATGGGTGCCGAAGTCAATCTTCTGGGCGACAAGCGAACCGTGCTGGCCTATATTTTGACACCGCTGACGCGCTTGAGCGAAACGGCATTCCGCGAATAAAGACTGCGGTCTGCTTGGGCCGATATGCGCGCATCTGCGCTGATATGATCAAGTGGAGAGGGACGCGCCATGTTTGTCCATAGTGCCAATCCGGTCTTGATGATCCTTGTCGCGGTGAGCGGTTGTGCGGGCAATGCCGCCAGTTCCGCCTCAACCGATGATGCCGTCCCTGCCACCATGCCGCATGCACCCCCGGGAACAGGCGGCGTGATGCCGCCGCCGGGCGATGCCGAAAAGGCGATCCGCGATCAATATGTAGAAGCAGTGAAGCAAAACACAGTTACCGCCTACCAGCTGTTCATCTCCCGCTATCCTGATCATCCGCTGGCTAGCGACGCTGAAAAGAGGCTCGACCCAGTGCTGGGTTCACCGCGCCGATAGACGGAAAAGCCCTAGGAAAAATCTTGCTCATGGCAACTATGGCCATCGCCCTGACAATCAAAGGCTAACCAATTGAAATATTGTGAAACATTAACTGACAATCAAGTAGAAAATAAGTCAAAACATTTCAATATCTTGGTTTTTACTACATGCTATCACAATGAAAAATCATCAAAAACTAATGTTTGGCAATAAACTCAAATAAAGACTATATCGACTTGGTAAGGGGTCGCCAACGGGCACAGTGAACGTGTCATCCAACTCATCTTGCAGGAGGATGTATGCTCAAGTTCTCGGGGGCCGGGCCGGCCAAGGTCATATTTAACGAAGACGACAATAGCGCGTCTGTTTCGCCTACTTCCTATTCCATCAGCAGCACCGCCGACCTTTGGTCGATGATGGGCAACGAAACCGTCCGCAACGATATTCTGCTGCTGTATCCCCAGGATGTCATGGAAGATCCTGGCGATCCTGTCGGACAGCCAGGCAGTCTGGACGATCCGCAATTCAATGGGAATGGCAATACAACGCTGGCGCAGGCGGCGACCGGCAATCAGTTGATTGACGGTATTTTGAGCGGGATCAAATGGGACACCGCGCAAACCGTCTATTATAGCGACACGGATTCTGCGGCGGATTATCAGTCCGGCTATTTTTCGGATTCGGATGGCGACGGCGTCAGCGCGCAGAATGAGGGCTTCTCTCAGTTCACTGCTATGCAGATGGTAGCCTTTCACACGGCTCTCAATTCAGTCGCCTATACCCAAACAAGCGCGGCTACCGCTTTCGGCGTAGAATCCTTCACGGGATTGAGCCTGTCCTACGATGGAGCAGGCTCGTCGATCGCGACGATCCGCGGCGCAAATTCCAGCGATCCGGGCACGGCCTATGCCTATTATCCCAGCAGCAGCATCTATGGCGGGGATACATTCTTCGGCAATGGCTATGATGGGACGATCTATTCCTACAAGACGCCCGTCGCCGGCAACTATGCCTGGCACACCATGTTTCATGAACTGGGCCACTCGCTGGGCTTGGCGCATGGTCAGACGGGCGGCGCCTATGGCCCATTGCCAACCGCCTGGGATTCGATCGAATTCACGGTCATGACCTATCGCAGCTACGTCGGCGCGCCTTTGAGCGGCTACTCCTACGAGCAGTGGGGGGCGCCCCAAACCTATATGATGCTCGACATTGCAGCCTTGCAGGCGATGTATGGTGCTGACTTCACGGTGAACTCGGGCAACACCACCTATTCGTGGAATCCGACGACCGGTGAAACCTATATCAACGGGCAAGTGGCGATCGATCCGGGTGGCAACCGCATCTTCGCGACCATTTGGGACGGCGGCGGCGTCGACACCTATGACCTGTCCAATTACACCAGCAACCTGACGATGGACCTCAACCCGGGTGGTTATTCCGTCTTCAGTCAGGCGCAGCTCGCCTATCTGGGCAATAATGGCAGCAGCGTCTATGCACGCGGCAATATCTTCAATGCGATGCTTTACCAGGGCAATACCGCATCGATGATCGAAAATGCCAATGGCGGGTCGGGCAATGACGTCATCAGCGGCAACAGCATCGACAATGTGCTCCGCGGCAATGGGGGGGATGACAGCCTCTATGGCAATGACGGCAACGACACGCTCTATGGCAATGCTGGAAACGACTATCTGGCCGGAGGCGAGGGCGACGATACGCTCTATGGTGGTGACGGTGACGATATCCTGGACGGCGCGGGCGGCACCGATGTCATCTATGGCGGCAATGGTAACGACATCATCTATGGCGGTTTCGTAACCGATAGCGTCTATGGCGAAGCGGGGAACGACTGGTTCATACAGCGCCAGATCGGCGGCGTAGCGGAATTTGGCGACAATGTGAATGGCGGTACCGGGGTCGATACGCTCGATCTCAGCCAGATCGATCTTTACGGGGCGATCGTCGATCTGGCCGGCGGAACCTGGCAGTATAACCCGCTCTATGGTGGCCCGTGGACGATTACGGGGGTCGAAAATGTCTACGGCACCCAATTGGCCGATACAATCACGGGAAATGCGGCCGGCAATACTTTATACGGTCAATCTGGAGATGACAGTATTGATGGGATGAACGGAAACGACTCCATCTTCGGAGGTGCCGGTTCCGATATGCTCTATGGCGGCGCTGGCAATGACATCCTTGACGGCGGTGCTGGAGACGACCTTCTCATCGGCGGTGATGGTGATGATGTCTTCGACGGTGGCAGTGGCCGTGACCTGATGTATGGCGAAGCTGGCGATGATCTGTTCCGAATTTTTGACGGATGGAACGGCAGCTATGGAGAGATAATCGTAGGGGGCGCGGGGTCCGACACTTTTGATATCTCCGGTACCAGCGTAGCGACCTCCACGATCGATCTGGCCGACGGAACCTTCAATTATACGCCCGGTGGCGCAGGAGCGATAAGCCTGTCCAGTATCGAGAATGTTATTGGCAACACCGGTTCAGACGCGATTAGCGGGTCTGGAGAGGTCAATTCGCTATGGGGGCGCAGCGGCAACGATACACTCCTTGGCCAAGGAGGAAATGATTTTCTGTATGGCGAAGATGGTAACGATCTGCTCGATGGTGGAACTGGCGTCGATTATATGGCCGGTGGCACGGGCAATGATACCTATTATGTGGATAGCGCCAGCGATGCAGTCATCGAGTTCTCAAATTCCGGGACCGATATTGTTTATGCATCGGTGACCTATTCTATTGCCGGAACAAATGTTGAAAATATTACAGCTGTTGGATCAGCTTCCTTAATAACCGGAAATGGACTAAATAATATCATCACCGGAAGTGCTATTGGCAATAAACTCGTCGGCGGCGGGGGGGATGATACTCTGCTGGGCGAAGGTGGCGATGATATATTGGATGGCGGCGTGGGCAACGACATCCTGGATGGCGGTAATGGAATTGACGCTGCGGATTATCGTTCCTCAAGTGCCGCAGTTACGGTGAATTTGAGCGTGGGAGTGGCTCAGAATACTGGGGGTGCTGGTACAGATACCTTGAGCAATATCGAGAACATATTTGGATCATCCTATAATGATAATTTGACTGGTAATTCGCTCAGCAACTTCATTCTGGCCGGAAATGGGAATGACACGCTCAATGGTGGTGCCGGTGATGACGACCTGAATGGCGGCAACAATAACGATTACCTCAACGGCGGATCGGGCAGTGACAGTCTGACCGGCGGTGGCGGTAATGATGTTTTTGCGTTCCTAAACGGCTTTGGTCCGACCAACATCGATACGATTACGGACTACAGCGTTGCAAACGACACCATCAATATCTTGTCGGCAGCGGTCGGCGGGTTGCCAACAGGTACGCTAGCGGCGAACGCGTTCCACATCGGCGCTGCTGCGGCTGATGCCAATGACCGGATAATCTACAACAGTGCAACCGGCGACCTCTTTTATGATGCTGATGGCAGCGGAGCTGGAGCAGCGGTGCTGTTCGCGCATATGTCCGCGGGTCTTGCTATGACAAACACGGAATTTGTCATCGTCTGAGCCGAGACAATTTACAGCAACAAAACAGCGCCCGGGCGACTGGGCGCTGTTTTCATGCCTGGCGCAATGCGACTTCGTTCATGAAACGCGCGTCGTCGCCGGCGGCGAGCCAGGGCGCTTCCGCGCCAATCGCGCCCAACATGTCGGCCAGCGCGTCCATCTCGCTCTTGGCGTAATTGCCCAGCACATAGCCATGCACCTTGTCCTTGTGTCCGGGATGGCCGATGCCGATCCGCACGCGGCGGAAATCATTGCCGATATGTGCGTCGGTTGAGCGCAGGCCATTATGCCCGGCATTGCCACCGCCGCGCTTCACCTTCACCTTCATCGGCACCAGATCCAGTTCATCGTGAAAGACGGTCACATCCTGGGGCGTCAACTTGTAGAAGCGCATCGCTTCGCCAATCGACCGCCCGCTTTCGTTCATGAAAGTCGCGGGCTTCAGCAGCAGGATCTTGTCATTGCCGATCCGGCCTTCTTGCACCCAGCCTTGAAACTGCTTTTTCGGCGCGGAAAAGCGACGCATGTCGGCGATCAGGTCGATGGCCATGAAGCCGACATTATGCCGGTGCATCGCATATTGCGTGCCCGGATTGCCGAGGCCGGCCCATATCTGCATATCCCGCGCTCCCATAAAAAATCCCGCCCGCCGGGTAGGCGGGCGGGATGATCTTTTCCAGCCGAAAGGCCGGCAAAAGCCTTATTCGGCCTCTGCTTCGCCTTCGTCTTCCTTGGTCGTGTCGCCTTCCGAGCTCTTGAGCGCGGACGGCGCGACGATGGTGGCGATGGTGAAATCGCGATCGTCGATCGCGGTCTTCGCGCCCTTGGGCAGCGTCACTGCGCTGATATGGATCGAATCGCCCACTTCAAAGCCCTTGAGATCGACGACGACGTCTTCGGGGATGTTGGCGGCATCGACGATCAGTTCGACGTCATGACGAACGACATTGAGCACGCCGCCCTTCTTGAGGCCCGGCGCCGCGTCTTCATTTTCGAAGCGCACCGGCACATTGACGTTGACGGTGGCATGTTCCGAAACGCGCAGGAAGTCGGCGTGCAGCGGACGGTCGGTCACGGGATGGAAAGCGACATCCTTGGGCAGGGTGCGCACGGCCTTGCCGTTCACCTCGACCATGACGACCGAATTGAAGAAGTGCCCGGTGCCGAGCAGCTTGCTCAGCAGCTTTTCCTCGACATGGATGGACTGGGGTTCTTCATTGTTACCATAGATGACGGCGGGTACGCGGCCCTCACGGCGGAGAGCGCGGGAGGCTCCCTTGCCTGCCCGATCGCGTGCCTCGGCCGACAGCGTAAGCTGCTCGCTCATTGCGTGTCTCCAAAAGCTTGATTGCACAAATTCCCGCCACGCCTCCAGGGATGACCATCGCGGGAAGGCGCGCCATTAGCAGAAAATGGGCAAAAGGCAAGCATAGGACGTCGCCGAGATGGCAAAGCAGGCCGACAGCGAAAGTGACAGCAGCGGGCAGTTGTGATTCCGCTTCTACTGAACCCGCGTCACCGTGAACCCTCGGTCCTTCAGCAGCTCGATCAGATTGTCCTTGCCGGTCAGGTGGCCCGCGCCCACCGCTATCAAGGGGCGACCGGTCATCGGCTCTATGGCTTCGGCCCAGTCCCGGTTGCGCGCGGTCAATATCGCTTCCTCGACAACCGGGTCGGGCTGTTCGCCGATCTGGTCCTCTTTCGCGATCGCTTCCATATCGCCCTTCAGCCAGGCGGTCAGGATGCGATCGTAGAGCGCCTTCATGCCCTTGGCCTCGTGCACGGTCTGCACCAGCAATTTCGATTGTGCCTCCGGGAGCAGCGTGTCGAACGCGCGGAACTGGCGTTCGACGGTTTCCAGTCCGCTGATTGGCTTCCCGGCCGTTTTGAAGGCGGCGATCAGCGCGGGTTCGACGCCATTATCCTGACTGACGTGGAGCGCCTGCTGGCTGGCGGCGGACAGCAGCATGGCAGCGGCCCAGCTTTCATATCCCGACAGGAGTTGGGAGGATGTGCCGCCATCGCTGATCGCCTTGAGCAGCGCCGACCTTTCCTTCGCAGGAACGCGCTGCTCCAACGGCGGGAGGTTCGGGCTGCGGCCCATATCTTCGAAAATGCCGAGCGTCTTTTGCTCATCTTGGAGGTCGGCTGCTTCCAGCACCAGCCGGTCCGCCTTCGCCATGGCTTCGCGGATCGGCGGCGTGTCCCAGGCAACGCCCTTTGGCAAGACGTGGATGGTGCCAAACAGCCAGCCTTTGAGCGCGCCGCGCTCCACCTGCCACAACGCCGGTCCGCCCTGCTCTTGCGTGGGGGAAGGCGGCGCCTTGTCACAAGCGACGGCCAGCGTCAGCGAACAGAGCGCGAGGAACCGGAGAATAAGGCTGGTCATGCTGTCAATCCTTCACCCGGCTGACCTTGATGTCGAGCGCGCCCAGTTGCTCCTGTACGCTGCCCTTGCCGGCCAGGTGGCCCGCGCCTACCGCGACGAAGACGGTGCCGGGGCGGTCCAGACGGGTCTTGATCCATTGGGCCCAGGTCGCGTTGCGATTGGTAAGCAGCACGCGGGCCAATTCCGGCGTGGCCTCCAGCGACTCATTCATCTCCCGCGCCAGTTGTTCAGGCTCTCCAGCCTTCCAGTGCCGCAGCAGAGAGTCGAAACTCTTGTCTAGATCGGGCAGGCCATCGACCGTGGCGTTGAGAAAGCTGATCTGCTGATCCATGGGCAGCCCGGCAAAGAAGCCGATCTGCTGCTCGATGGTTTCGAGGGCGTCGACGCTCTTCCCTGCGTCGGTGGCGGCCGCGCGCAGGATCTTTTCCGCGCCAAGATCGGTGCGAAACCCTGCGCGGGCGAGGGGAGCGACCGACAGCGCCATGCCGGGCATCCAGGGGTTGAACAATTCAAAGCTCTGCCAAGGCAGGCCATTGGCCTCCATCGCGGCCTGATAGGCGGTGCGGGCGGGCGGCGACAGGCGATCGGACAGCTTCACCCCGTCCTTGGCCAGCGCCATGCCGGCCATGGTCGTGCCCAGAGCACGGGGATCGTCCGGTTCGATAATCTCCAGCACCAGCTCGTCCGATGCGTCGAAGGCGCGCCTCACCTTGCCATCGAACCAGACGACGTCCGGCTTCATGACATGGACGGTGCCGAACAAATAAATGGTGGTGTCCGCATCGCTGACGCGCCAGAGGGCAGGGGTGGCGACAGTATCGGAACGGGCCTGCGCGTTTCCGCCGACCAGCAGCATCGCGGCGGCTGCGACGCGCAGCAAGGTGGAAAAAATCGTCATGTTCCATCCATGCGCAGCGCAGGCGCGCAGGGCAAGGCCCTTAACCCTGTTTGCGGCCGCTTCCCCTTGACCCTTTTCCTGCCATGCGCCAAGGCGCGAGGCCAAGTTTCGAGCGAAAAGGACCATCGGTGGCGACGAGTAAGGCGCTTTCCTTCCAGGACCTGATCCTGACCCTCCACGCCTATTGGGGGAAGCAGGGCTGCGTCATCCTGCAACCTTATGACATGGAAGTGGGCGCGGGCACATTCCACCCGGCCACCACGCTGCGCAGCCTGGGACCGGACGCTTGGAACGCAGCCTATGTGCAGCCCAGCCGCCGACCGACCGATGGTCGCTACGGCGAAAATCCCAACCGGCTCCAGCATTATTACCAATATCAGGTGATCATGAAGCCCAGCCCCGCAAATTTGCAGGAGCTGTATCTGGGGTCGCTGGTGGAAATCGGCATTGACCCGCTGGTTCACGACATCCGCTTTGTCGAGGATGACTGGGAAAGTCCGACGCTGGGCGCCTGGGGCCTGGGCTGGGAGGTCTGGTGCGACGGCATGGAGGTGACGCAGTTCACCTATTTCCAGCAGATGGGCGGCTTTGACTGCAAGCCGGTCGCGGGCGAACTGACCTACGGTCTTGAGCGGCTTGCCATGTATATTCAGGGGGTGGACAGCGTTTACGACCTGAAATTCAACGATGCCGGCGTCACCTATGGCGACGTGTTCCTGGAAAATGAGCGGCAGATGTCGAAATGGAATTTCGAGGTCGCCGACACGGACAAGCTGCTGCGCTGGTTCAAGGATTGCCGCGCCGAATATGACCAGTGCATCGACAGGGGCGTGCCGCTCGCAGCCTTTGAACAGGCGATCAAGGCCAGCCACACCTTCAACCTGTTGCAGGCGCGCGGCGTGATCTCGGTTCAGGAACGCGCCAGCTATATGGGGCAGGTGCGCGACATGGCCCGCGGCAGCTGCGAAGCCTGGATGAAGCATAATGGGTGGGCGGCGTGATGGTGTTCAGCCCTGAACCCCGCCCGTTCGGTTCGAGCAGCATCGAGCTTGTCGAGATGCGTCGTCGAGAACGCTTTTCGACCCTTGGGTTGTCGATTGTGCTTGAACCGGCTCGAACCGAACGGACCGATGTGATGGAAATGTCCAATGACTGACTTCCTCCTCGAACTGCGCTGCGAGGAAATTCCCGCGCGCATGCAAGTGAAGGCATCGGACGATCTGGCGCGGTTGTTTGCGGACGAACTGGCCAAGGCCGGGCTGAAGCCGTCCGCGATCGACAGTTTCGTGACTCCTCGCCGCCTCGCCCTGATCGCGCGCGACCTGCCGCTGGAAACGGCGGCTGTCAGCGAAGAGTTTAAAGGCCCGCGCACCAGCGCGCCGGCGCAGGCGCTCGACGGTTTCCTGCGCAAGACCGGCCTGACCCAGGACCAGCTGGAAGAGCGTGACGGCGTGTGGTTCGCTGTCGTGAACAAGCCCGGCCGCGCCGCCGCCGACGTGCTGGCGCAAGCGGTCCCGGCGGTGATCCGCGCCTTCCCCTGGCCCAAGTCGATGCGCTGGGGCGCTGCGAGCCAAACGACCGAAAGCCTGCGCTGGGTGCGGCCATTGAAGGGCATTGTCACGATATTGGGCGAGCAGCTGGTCGATATCGAGATGGAAGGGCTGCGATCGGGCTATGCGACGCTCGGCCACCGTTTCCATCATCCCGGCGAAATCACCATCGGCGGCGCGCATGATTATTTGGAGAAGCTGCGCGCCTGTCACGTGATCGCCAGCCACCAGGAACGACAGGCGATCATCGCGGCGAAAGCCGACGAGGCCGCCGCCGCGCACGGCTATAGCGTGATAGAGGACAAGGGGCTGGTCGCGGAGAATGCGGGCCTCACCGAATGGCCGGTGCCGTTGCTCGGCGATTTCGACCCGGCCTTCCTGGAGGTGCCGCCCGAAGTCATCCAGCTGACCCTGCGCATCAATCAGAAATATTTTGTCCTGCGGGATACGGACGGGAATCTGGCCCCGGCCTTCATCTGCACCGCCAATATCGAGGCGAAGGACGGCGGCGCGGCGATCATCGCGGGCAACCGCAAGGTGCTGGCCGCGCGACTCTCCGACGCCCGCTTCTTCTGGGAGCAGGACCGCAAGACCAGCCTCGCGGATCATGCGAAGAAGCTGGAGCGCATCACCTTCCACGAGAAACTCGGCACCGTCGCCGACAAGGTCGAGCGCGTCGCGAAACTCGCCCGTTGGTTGGTGGAGGAGGGGATCGTCGGCGCTAGTGCTCCGGCGAAAGCCGGAGCCCAGGGTGACGAAGCGCAACCTAACTCTGGGCTCCTGCCTTTGCAGGAGCACTGCGGGGCGGAACTCGCCACTCTAGCCGAACAGGCGGCGCGCCTGTGCAAGGCCGACCTTGTCACCGAAATGGTCGGCGAGTTTCCCGAACTGCAGGGCGTCATGGGCGGCTACTATGCCCGCGCCGAGGACTTGCCGGACGCCGTCGCCGACGCCATCCGCGACCATTACAAGCCGGTCGGGCAGGGCGACGATGTGCCGACTGCGCCGGTTACGGTGGCAGTGAGTTTGGCGGATAAGCTGGATACGATTACATCGTTTTTCGGAATTGATGAGAAACCGACCGGTTCAAAAGATCCCTTTGCTCTCCGACGGGCGGCATTGGGTATTATTCAGTTGGTCATAAAAAATGATCTGCGTCTTCGTCTGCTTGATCTCATCATTTATGTAAGTCGCGGCAATGAGGGAGATTTCACTCAGCGTTTTGTGTTCGAGGATAATTTTCGTGACTGGTTGAAAGCAGGCGGCGAAGGTGACTTGGCTGCCGTGAATGGCATTCTCCTTCGAGGCAATGGCCTTGCGCTCCTCGACTTCTTCGCCGACCGCCTGAAGGTCCAGCAGAAGGAAGCGGGGGTCCGCCACGACCTGATCGACGCGGTGTTCGCGCTCGGCGGGGAGGACGATCTCGTCCGTTTGCTCGCTCGCGTGAAGGCGCTCCAGTCCTTCGTTGCGACCGACGATGGCGCGAATTTGCTTGCGGGCTACAAGCGCGCGGCGAACATCCTCAAGAAGGATGCGCCCGACCTTTCCTCCGCCCGTCACCCCGGCCTTGAGCCGGGGTCCCGCTTCTTTGACGACGCGGAAGGTAGCGGGACCCCGGATCAGGTCCGGGGTGACGATGCGGCGGATGCGCTTTCCTACACCCACGAGCCCGCTGAAGCCGATCTCATTACCGCGCTCGATGCCGCCGAACCTCGCGCCGCCCAGGCCGTAGCAGAGGAGCGGTTCGAGGATGCAATGACGGCGCTCGCGACGCTGCGCGCGCCAATCGACGCCTTTTTCGACAGCGTGACCGTCAACGATCCCGATCCGGACAAGCGCGCGAGTCGCCTTGCCCTGCTGGCAAGGGTTCGTGACGCAGTGCACAATGTCGCCGACTTTTCGAAGATTGCGGGTTGAAGCAAGAAGCTTGCAAAGGTGACAAGAATTTTGATGAGGCGGGTGGGATATTCCTATCCTGCCACGCATTGAGCCGCTAATTGCGGTAATATTATTGCAACGCACAAAACTCGGCAATCAGTGCAGGGAGAGCCGGAACATGGTGAAGACACAAGAGGCCCAGATGAACAGCATGACCCGCTATGTCTATCGGTTCGGCGGCGGAGTGAATGACGGGGGCGAGGGCGACAAGAATCTGTTGGGCGGCAAGGGCGCCAATCTGGACGGCATGGCCGCGATCGGCCTGCCGGTGCCGCCGGGCTTCACCATCACGACCGAAATGTGCACGCGCTATTATCAGGATGGCGGCGTCTATCCAGACAGCCTGCGCGATGAAGTGGCGAACGGCATCGCCCATATCGAAAGCGTGACCGGCAAGACGTTCGGCGACAAGGCCGACCCACTGCTGGTATCGGTCCGTTCGGGCGCGCGCATTTCGATGCCCGGCATGATGGATACGGTGCTGAACCTTGGCCTCAACGATGAAACCGTGCTCGGCCTCGCCGCTGCGTCGGGCGATGAGCGTTTCGCCTGGGACAGCTATCGCCGCTTCATTCAGATGTATTCGGACGTGGTGCTGGAACTCGACCATGGCGCGTTCGAGGAAGCGCTGGAAATCGCCAAGGAAGATCAGGGCTATACGCTCGACACCGAAATGAGCGCCGACGACTGGAAGGCGCTCGTCACCGAATATAAGGCGCTTGTTGCAAAGCTGTGGAACAAGCCCTTCCCGCAGGATGTGCATGATCAGCTCTGGGGTGCGATCAGCGCTGTGTTCGGGTCCTGGCAGGCGGATCGCGCCAAGGTCTATCGCCGCCTGAACTCGATCCCGGGTGACTGGGGCACGGCGGTCAATGTGCAAGCGATGGTATTCGGCAATATGGGCGACACGTCGGCCACCGGCGTCGCCTTCACCCGCGATCCCGCGACGGGCGAGAACGCCTATTATGGCGAATATCTGATCAACGCGCAGGGCGAGGATGTGGTCGCGGGTATCCGTACGCCGCAATATCTCACCAAGGCCGCGCGCGAGCGGGCAGGGGCAAAGCCGCTGTCGATGGAAGAGGCGATGCCCGAAACCTACGCCGAACTGGCGCGGGTGTTCGAAATCCTCGAAACCCATTATCGCGACATGCAGGACATTGAGTTCACGGTGCAGCAGGGCAAGCTGTGGATGCTCCAGACGCGGTCAGGCAAGCGCACCGCCAAGGCCGCGCTCAAAATCGCCGTCGATATGGCGACCGAAGGCTTGATTTCGCAGGAGGAGGCCGTCGCCCGGGTCGATCCCGCGGCGCTCGACCAGTTGCTGCATCCCACGCTCGATCCCGACGCCCCGCGCGACGTGCTGACCAAGGGATTGCCCGCCTCACCGGGCGCGGCGAGCGGCTTGATCGTGTTTGATGCCGACACTGCCGAGCGGCGCAACGAATTGGGTGACGCGGTTATCCTGGTCCGCGTGGAAACCAGCCCGGAGGATATCCACGGCATGCACGCGGCCAAGGGCATCCTGACCGCGCGCGGCGGCATGACCAGCCATGCCGCGGTCGTGGCGCGTGGGATGGGGCGCCCCTGCGTATCGGGTGCGGGTGGCTTGTCGATCGACAATGCCAAAAAGATCCTCCGCATCGGTTCGCGCGAGTTGAAGGAAGGCGATGTCCTGACGATAGACGGCGCGACCGGCGAGGTCATGGCGGGCGAAGTGCCGACCGTGCAGCCGGAACTGGCCGGCGATTTCGGCACGCTGATGGAGTGGGCCGACAAGGTTCGTCGCCTCAAGGTGCGCGCCAACGCGGAAACTCCGCTCGATTGCCAGACTGCACGCGATTTCGGTGCGGAGGGCGTCGGCCTGTGCCGGACGGAACATATGTTTTTCGATGCAGCGCGCATCACTGCCGTGCGCGAGATGATCCTGGCCGACAGCGAGAAGGGTCGCCGTGCCGCGCTTGACAAGCTGCTGCCCGAACAACGCGACGATTTCGCCCAGATTTTCATGGTGATGGCGGGCCTGCCCGTCACTATCCGCTTGCTCGATCCGCCGCTGCACGAATTCCTGCCCCATGGAGAGGCGGAATTCGAGGAGGTGGCCAAGGCCGCCGGCGTCGGTGTCGAGGCGTTGAAGCGCCGCGCGAGCGAACTGCATGAATTCAACCCTATGCTCGGCCATCGTGGCTGCCGCCTGGGGGTGACCTATCCTGAAATTTACGAGATGCAGGCCCGCGCCATTTTCGAGGCCGCGTTGCTGGTGAAGCAGCGCAGCGGCGAAGCACCGATCCCCGAAATCATGATCCCGCTCGTCGCCACCCGCAAGGAACTGGAACTGATGAAGGCAATCGTCGATCAGGTCGCAAAGGATGTCTTCGCCGAACAGGACGCATCGGTCGAATATCTGGTCGGCACCATGATCGAGCTGCCGCGCGCTGCGCTCAAGGCCGGGGAAATCGCCGAAGTTGGCGAATTCTTCTCCTTCGGCACCAATGACCTTACGCAAACCACCATCGGCATCAGCCGCGACGACGCCGGCCGCTTCCTGACGCAATATGTGGACAAGGGCATTTTTGCCCGTGATCCTTTCGTCAGCATAGACGTAGAGGGCGTAGGCGAGTTGATCGAGCTGGCGGCCGAGCGCGGCCGCGCGACCCGCACGGGCATCAAGCTTGGCATTTGCGGCGAACATGGGGGCGATCCCGCGTCGATCGCTTTCTGTGAGAAAACCGGGCTCGATTATGTTTCGGCCTCGCCCTACCGCGTGCCGATCGCCCGACTAGCGGCCGCCCAGGCGGCATTGGCGAGCAAATGACAAAAAAGGGCGGGAGTGAATGCTCCCGCCCTTTCTCGTGATCACATGGGTTTGAGGCGGCTTACGCTGATCCGGTAAGGCGACCCAGCAGGCCCGGCTTGTCGCCGCGTTCAAGCGACCGTGCCTGACCGCGCCAGTCTTCGTGCTCGATGGTGCCGGGCTTCAATCCCAGACGTGCTTCCAGCGTGGCTTCCTGTTCCGCGTTCAATCCGGCGATCTGGCCGTAGCGGTGATAGCCGGCTTCGTTCAACGCAACTTCCTGCGCCTGCGCCAGACCCGTGATCCGGCTGAGGTCATCCCGACCATGGACCGCGCCGCCAACAGCAGTAGCCGTGCCCGGGCCGATCGGCCCGCTATGCTGTTCCAGCTCGGCGATGCGCGCATTGGCTGCCTCTATGCGGGCATCGCGCTCCCGGATCGCGCCGTCCCGCTCCTTCAAAACGGTGCGATGCGCGATCTGCTCGTCGCGCCAGAGTCGCTTATATTTGCCGCGCCCGCTCATCATCAGCCCGAGTAACCAGCCAACGATCAGGGCGATCAACAACAGCGCCAGGTCATTCATGGTGAAGCTCATGATGGCCTCCTTTCCTGCGGCTTGAACGGCGGACGGACGCAAAGGTTGCCCCATGCCCGCGCAGGCGGATCGAGCGGAAGGAAAAGTGTAAAAAAGGCTTGCCCAATCGGCCGGGCGCTTCTATCTGCGCCTCTCCAACGCACCCGTAGCTCAGCTGGATAGAGCATCAGACTACGAATCTGAGGGTCGGACGTTCGAATCGTTCCGGGTGCGCCATTTGGAAACAGGCAGTGCGGCTTTCAGCCGGCTGCCGGAAATCGGCACCCGTAGCTCAGCTGGATAGAGCATCAGACTACGAATCTGAGGGTCGGACGTTCGAATCGTTCCGGGTGCGCCA
>NZ_JAJGNP010000060.1 GCF_020782245.1 Sphingobium soli | reverse complement strand
GAGCAGAAGGCGCTGGCGTTGCGCGCTGCGCTTGATCCGGTCTGGGCCGCGCAGCAGCGGTTCAACATGGAGATGGCAGAGGCCCGCACGCTCATTTCAGCAGGCGCCATTTCCCTGGACGAGTATGTCGCCAAGCTGCGGATGGAGCAGGCGGCGCTGGATGCCGTCCAGACTGTCCAGGTGCGGGCGACCGCCACCAGCGGCGCGATGCGCGCCGGCATGCAACAGCTGGGGTTCCA
>NZ_JAJGNP010000005.1 GCF_020782245.1 Sphingobium soli | reverse complement strand
ATCCGAACCCTACCAGAAGATCGACGGTGGCCACCCTCTCAGGGAAACCTTCCTACACCACCCCGCGGGACACGACCACAGCATGCAACACGGAAACGCCAAAAGCCCCTGAAAACAGGGGCTTTTTAGGTCTATTTGGGTAAGGGTGAAACACCCAGTTGGCGGAGCGGGAGGGATTCGAACCCTCGATACGCTTTTGACGTATACTCACTTTCCAGGCGAGCGCCTTCGACCACTCGGCCACCGCTCCGCACGGAACCCGGCTGCCGCTGCAAGCGGCATCAATCGGGTTCTTTCATCCAATCGCACTGGAAGGCGGCTCCCTATCGCGGGGCGGGCGAGGTGGCAAGGGGCATCAGCAACAGAGCTTTACTTTGTTGAATAGGCCTTGTTTGATGGCCCGATGATCCGTCCGCTTCGCATCGCGCTGACCGCAGCCTTGGCCTCTGTTACCGTTCAGGCGGCCGGCGAACCGCCAGCCACGCCTGCCGCTCTTGTCGCATCATCACCTGCCGACGCGTGGGCAGATATTTCTGCGGAAGATCTGATCGTCATGACGATCGATGGCGGCGCACAGGTCATCGTCCAGCTTGCCCCGGCCATGGCCCCACGTCACGTCGCCAATATCCGCACACTCGCCCGGGCGCACTGGTGGGACGGGACCAGCATCAATCGGGTGCAGGATAATTATGTCGCGCAATGGGGCGACGCGACCGAAAAAAAGCCGTTGCCCGCCGGGCTTCTGCAGACCAGCGCCGCCGATTATGCGTTGCCCCTTGCCAATCGACGACTGCGCGTGACGCCCTTGCCCTATCCCGATGCCTATGCGCCAAAGACCGGTTTCGTTGCGGGCTGGCCGGTAGCGATGGATGGAAATGCCGCCTGGCTGCCGCATTGCTATGGCTATGTCGGGGTCGGGCGCAACCTGTCGCCAGACGCGGGTACTGGCGCGGAACTTTATACGGTGATCGGTCAGGCCCCGCGTCAGCTCGATCGCAACATCGCGGTTGTCGGACGGGTGATCGACGGGATGGCGCATCTGTCCAGCCTGCCGCGCGGATCGGGGGAGTTGGGCTTCTACACAGGATCAGAGCGCCCGGTGCCAATATTGTCCATGCGCTTGGCGAGCGACCTGCCCGCTGCGCAGCAACCGCATTTCCAGCAAATGGATACCACATCGCCCAGCTTTGCGGCGTATCTGCGCCTGCGCGCCAACCGGAAGGATGATTTCTACGAGCGACCTGCGGGCGGCGTCGATCTTTGCAACGCGCCCGTGCCGGTCAGGCCGGCGCCCTGAGCCCGCGCAAGCGATAGCCCTGCCAGTCGCGGATGCGGCGGATCGCAAAGCTGGTGCGAATGGCGGAGACGCCGGGCAAACGGGCGAGGCAGTCGCGGTGGATGGCGTCGAATCCTTTTAGGTCCGCTGCGGCCACGCGCAACAGATAGTCGGCCTGTCCCGCCATCAGGTGGCATTCCAATATTTCGGGAAAGTCGGCCACCGCGTTTTCGAACCGATCCATGGTCTCGCGGCTCTGGCTGGTCAGCGAAATTTCGACGAAAGCCTGGAGGTCCAGTCCCAGAATTTTGGGGTCGAGCCGTGCGGCATAGCCGGCGATCAGACCCGCTTCCTCCATTGCCTTGATCCGACGATGGCAGGCGGATGCGGACAGGCCGATCCGTTCCCCCAGGTCAGCCATCGATCGCCGGGAATCGCTTTGCAACGCTTCAAGTATGGCAATATCGAACCGATCCACGCAATCTCATCCCGATGATAAGCCGTATCGCGGCATATCATTTACTAAATCGTTTTTCCAACCCGGAAATGCAGGACCACTCGTCGTCGGCTTTGCGTTATGCTGACGCTCAAGGACGCGCAGCAGAGCGCTGTCCCTTGTTTTCGGAGAGACATGATGATCGTCGGCACCGTCAAGGAAATCAAGAATCACGAATATCGCGTCGGGTTGACGCCTGAAAGCGTTCATGAACTGACCGCTCATGGCCATCGCGTGCTGGTCGAAACCCGTGCTGGCGACGGCATCGGCGCGGGCGATGATCTTTACGTCAAGGCGGGCGCCGAAATCATCGCGACGGCAGCCGAAATCTTCGCCACGGCTGACATGATCGTAAAGGTCAAGGAGCCGCAGGCGGCAGAGCGCGCGATGCTGCGTTCTGGTCAGATACTCTACACCTATCTGCATCTGGCGCCCGATCCGGACCAGACCCGCGACCTCATTGCCAGCGGCGCGACCTGCGTCGCCTACGAAACTGTGACCGACGCAAGCGGTGGCCTGCCGCTGCTCAAGCCCATGAGCCAGGTCGCTGGTCGCATGGCGATCCAGGCGGGCGCGACGGCGCTTGAGAAGGCGCATGGCGGCCGGGGGGTGCTGCTGGGTGGCGTGCCCGGCGTGCTGCCCGCCAAGGTCGCGGTGATCGGCGGCGGCGTTGTCGGATTCAATGCGGCGCAAATGGCGGCAGGCCTGGGCGCGGACGTCACCATTTTGGATCGCAGCCCTGAGGTGCTCGAAAAACTGGGCATGTATTTTGAAGCACGGGCCAAGACGCGCTTTTCGAACAAGGCAAATCTCGCCGATTGCGTGGCGGATGCTGACCTGGTGATCGGCGCGGTTCTCATTCCTGGCGCCGCTGCGCCGAAGCTCGTGACCGCCGATATGCTCAAGACCATGAAGAAGGGCGCGGTTCTCGTCGATGTCGCGATCGATCAGGGCGGTTGCTTCGAAACCAGCCATCCGACGACCCATGCAGACCCGACCTATGTCGTGGACGATGTTGTGCATTATTGTGTTGCCAACATGCCCGGCGCGGTCGCGCGCACCAGCACCTATGCGCTCAACAATGTCACGCTGCCCCATGCGCTGCGGATCGCCGAGCTGGGGTGGAAGGAGGCGCTGCGCCGCGACGTGCATCTGCGCGCCGGCCTGAACATATGGGATGGTAAAGTCACCTATCAGGCGGTGGCTGAGGATCTGGGGCTTCCCTATACGCCAGCGGAAGACGCCGTGGCCTGATCCTGGCACGGTCTTCATTCCGGCAAACGACCGCTGCGTGCACCGACGCCGTGGCGAAAAGCGCCAGCCCTTTCATCGGGGCTGGCGCTTTTGTTTTTCCTCGCGGCGCCCGGCTGGCAATTGTTTCCGGTTTGTAACTGGCGTGATGCGAAGTTCGTTGCGGGTTCTCCATCCTCGTTCGTTGAGCGGGCAGGGGGACATCGCCGCATGCCTCCCATGCATTCTGGTTCCGCCGAAGAGAGGCATGGTCTTACATCATGGACGATTACCCCATTTTCGCCGCCTTGATCCCGCAGGGCGATGGCATCCACATGCGCGCGGGCGGGCCTGCGCAGACAGGGGGGCTGTGATGTCCGCTGAAATCACGACATGGCTGGTGCCGCTTGTCGCCATGCTGGCGGCCGGGCTTCTGGCCGGCTTTGCTGCGGGCATATTCGGCATTGGCGGCGGTTTTGTTGTCGTGCCGGCCTTGCTGGTCGTGCTGCCGCTGCTGGGCGGGACCAAGGATGCCATCGCCCATGTTGCGATCGGCACGTCTGCCGCCACCATCATCGTCACGTCGATCCGGTCGCTGATGTCCCACGCCAAACGCGGGGCGGTGGAATTTGAGGTGCTCAAGGCTTGGGCGCCATGGATCATCCTGGGGTGCGGCGCGGGCGTCCTGCTCGCCAGCCATGTCGATGGCCGCACGCTCAAGATGATCTTCGGGGGCGGCGTGGTCCTGATGTCACTCAACTTTCTGTTGCCCAAGGTCAGTGGCAAGGTGGTCAGCGACACGATGCCGTCCGGTATCGTCCGGGTCGGCATCGCCGGTGGCCTCGGCACGTTTTCCTCGCTGCTCGGAATCGGCGGCGGCACCATCGCGATCATGGTGATGACGCTGTGCGGACGGACCATCCACCGCGCTATCGCGACGGCGTCCGGCATCGGCACATTGATCGCCATTCCCACGACGATTGGCTTTGCCATCATTGGTCTTAAGGAAACGGGTCTGCCCTGGGGGTCGCTGGGCTATATCAACATCCCCGGAACGCTGGCGATTGCGTCTATGTCGATGCTGACCGCGCCGCTGGGCGTCGCTGCGGCGCACAGCCTGCCGGCGGGGCCGCTGAAAAAGATTTTCGGCGTCTATCTGCTCATCATCGGCCTGCTGATGCTGCGCAACGGGCTCAACATGTAATCTGCTCGATCATCAAATGTGCGAAAACGGCTGCCTGCACGGTGGCCGTTTTTCGTTGACGGAGGGATGGGCAGAGCGGATGCGCCATCCCGTCGGCGGATTAAGCCATGGCCGAAACGATGCCCGGTCGCGCGCCCTCTAACAGGCTTTGTCACTGGCGGGCTTTGCCGTTAAGGCTAAGCCGGGGGGATCATGGGGCAGTCTGATCAAATTTCCGTTTTGCTGGTGGAAGATGACGAGGCGGCGCGCACGACGATCGCGGCTATTCTGACCGCCGCGGGCATGACGGTGGAACAGACTGCCGATGGGCCAACCGGGCTCAATCGCGCCGGCAGCGGCGGACATGATGTCGTGATTCTTGACCGCATGTTGCCGCATCTGTCGGGCATCGACATCGTCACGCGCATGCGTCTTGCAGGGATTGGCGCGCCGGTCTTGATGCTGTCGGCTTTGGGCCGCAGCGAACATCGGGTCGAGGGGTTGGAAAGCGGCGTCGACGACTATCTCGCCAAACCCTTCGAACCGGATGAACTGGTCGCCCGCGTCCGTGCACTCTGGCGCCGCGCCAGCCGTCGCAGCCATGAATCGGTGCTGCTGTTCGGCGACCTCGAATGTCATGTGAAGGCGCGTACGGCTTTTCGGCAGGGACGGCATCTTCCGCTGTCGCCCAAGGAATTCGAACTGTTCCGTTATTTGATGGATCATGCCGGAGAAGTGGTGACGCGCGAAATGCTGCTGCGCCATGTCTGGAAGCTGAGTTTCGATCCGCAGACCAATGTCGTTGACGTGAATGTCGGCCGCTTGCGACGTAAGCTGGAGGAGGGCTTCGATACACCGGTATTGGAAACGGTGTGGGGGACGGGCTACCGGCTGGTAGCTCGCGCAGACGCGGCTCGTGGCTAGGCCTGGCCTTTTCCGGTCGATCTTCGGCCGGGTCACAATGTCGGCGTTGCTGGTCAGCCTGCTTTCGACATTGGCGCTCTTCCTCGTCGTGCGTCAGATCGTTGATAATGATGCGCGCGCCATGCTCGCGCGGGAGGTTGATACCGACCTTGCCGGCCTTGCCGATATTTATGTCAGCGCCGGCGGCGAAGACCTGAAGGCGCGAATTGCCGACCGGTTTGCGGTAGAGCGCCAGGATGGCGAGCGTGTCTGGTATCTGCTGGCCCGCGACAATGGTGATCGCATAGCCGGCAATCTGACATATTGGCCGCGCATTGCGCCCGACATATCTGAAGCGCGGTTCGTCACCTTGGCCGAAGGCGAACGCATGTTCGCACGGGCGACGCGGCTTGGTCCGGACATGCAATTGGTGGTGGGGCGCAGCGACTATCGCGGTCAGGCGCTGCTTGCACGGCTGGCAATGGCTTTCTCGACGGCGGGCGCGCTGATCGCGGGACTCAGCCTTGTTGCGGGCCATTTCGCCGCTCGACGCCTACGCAATCGGGTGGAGGCCGTGAACGCCACCTTCGCCGCGGTCCGTGCCGGTCATATCGAAGCGCGCGTGCCGGGCGCGGGGGACAGCGACGAACTTACGGAATTGGCGTCCAATACCAACGACATGCTTGACCAGGTCGAACGGTTGATCGAGGCGCAGCGCGCTGTGTCTGACCAAACGGCGCATGAAATTCGCACCCCGCTTATGCATCTGGATACGCGCATCCTCAAAGCGATGGAGGCGGCGCAAGACGATCTGCTGCTGGCAACGCTGGAGCGGTCAAGAGCCGAGATACGCAGCGTTGTGCGCCTGCTCGACTCTCTGCTCGACATTGCCGGCACGCAGGCGATGCGCGGCGACATGCGTGGCCTGGCGGAGGTCAGCTTGAGCGAGATCGCGGAAAATCTGGCCGATCTCTACGGTGCGAGCGCAGAAGAACTGGGGATAGGCTTTCATGCCCGCATTGCGCCCGGCATCCGGTTGCGCGCCGATGCCATGCAGATGATGCGCCTCATGTCGAACCTGCTCGACAACGCCTTCAAATATGTGCCCAGTGGCGGTAGCGTGTCGCTCGAACTGTCTGCCGGGCCCTGCATCATCGTTCAGGATGATGGCGATGGTATCCCTGCGGCGGACCGCGAGCGAATATTTGAGCGTTATGTTCGTCTGGATGGGGCGGCGGACGGCGGTCATGGTCTGGGGCTTGCGCTTGCGCTGGCGATCGCGCAGCGGCATGGGCTTTCGCTTCATGTCGAGGATGCGGAGCCGGGCGCGCGTTTTGTCGTCCGGCCGGAGGATGACCTGTGATCACCGTCCTGTTGCCCTTGCTGTTCGCCGCGGTGGCGTCACCCGCCGATCCTCGTCCGTCCGATCCCATATTGCGTGCGCTGGTCGAAGGGGAGGCCGCGCAGGCGCAGGGCGACAGCGCATCGCTCGGTCGGAAAGCGCGGATGCTGTCGGTGCTGGGCGCGGCGCCGGTGCGGGGGCAGGAGGATCTTGCAGCGCTCTGGCGCAGGCAGGCGCAAGGTGTTGGCGCGACTGTCGATATGCCGCCCTTTCGCGGGCGCGCTCTGGGTCCCGCCTATCGTCGCGGATCGCTTGTGCCCGGTGGCAGCATGACGATGCGGCAGCTTTTCCTTGGCGGCCAGCGTGCGCAGATCATGGTGGCGCCTGTGGGAGAGGGAAGCGGCCATTTGTCGATCCGGGTAGAGGGCGCGCAAGGCGAAACCTTGTGCCAGAAGGCCGTCGGCGGTCCCCAGGCGGATTGCGCCTGGATGCCGCTGTTCACCGACCGCTACAGCATCGTGATTGAAAATGTCGGAGAGGCGTCGGCCAGTTTCTATCTGCTGGTCCGATAGGCTTAAGTTTCTGACTCTATGGCATAACATGGCGATGCCGGGCGCGCGTTAGTCACTCCGCCTGTCTCCGCTCGGGCTCGGTCTATCCATTCTGCACATTCGTTCAGGCTCAAAATGTGCGGGTTGGCGCGTTGTGCCAGTCATGGTTCAAATCAGCAAAGAGGAGAAGAACCGATGACTCGTTCGACGTTTCTTGCCGCCGCCCTGTTGGGCCTTGCCCTCGCGATCCTCCCTGCTGGCGCTGCGGCGCAAAGCCCGGAGGGGCCGATCAGCTATGAAGAGCAGTTGGCTCAGGTCGAGGACCAGCTGGTCTACCAGACCCCGATCGCCGGCGTAGAAAATGACTATTGGTTCAATTACCAGACCGATCTTGCCGAGGCACGTAAGGAATTGACCAAGGATTTACGCCGTTCCTCGGACGCGGAGGATAATCGTGACGCCTGGGACGAATATCGGGCCGAACTGGCCGACGCCCGCGGCGACTATGCCAAGGAAATGGCGGAAAAGGGCTATCCGATCGGTCAGGTGCGCGTGCTGGCCAATAACGGCCGATAAACCGGCCGGGACGATTGAGGAGCGGGCATGTCGTCCCTCCTCAATCGGCATCCAGATTGCGGAAATTCAATCGCCGCGTGACGGTATAATCCAATATGCCGACCAGCAGATAACTGATGAGCTGCTTTACCAGGGTGATACCGCTGCGGCTGGACTGATACTGTTTCAGATCGATAGGCCGACTGTCGCGCATTTCCCTACTGATCAAATCCCGGACCCGGCCAGCGAACGCCTTGTCCTCGATCCGCAGCATGACCTCAAGGTTCAGGAAAAGGCTGCGCATGTCGAAATTGGCGGATCCAACGAACACGGCATCGTCGATGACGAGAAGTTTCGTGTGGAGCTTGCAGGGCTGATATTCCGCAATCTCGACACCGCGCCGGAGCAACGGACCGTATAAAAGTCGCGCCGCCGCGACAGTTGTTCCGTTATCCGAAACAGCCGGCAAGATGATGCGCGCGCCGGACGCTTTGGCGGCGCGTGCGATACGTTTCAGCATGCCCCGTCCGGGGGAAAAATAGGCGGCGACCATATCGACGCGCCGCGCCTTTTGAAGATCCTGCTTCACGACCTGCGCCCAGGGACTAAGCCGCCTTGTGGGGCCACCAATCAGCCATCGAAACGCTGAACTCTCATCGTGGTGCAGCGCCGGATGCCATTGCCGTACCATCGCGCGCAATGTCCTGAACCGTTGCCGTTTCGTTGAGACCCACCGCCACAGGCCACCATACCAGCGGGTCATGGCCTCCACCTGCTCGCCCTCGACCAAAAGGCCCAAATCCCGCCAGCAATCCTCTCGAGGAATGCCGAAATAGCCGTCTTCCACGTTGAACCCGCCGATCAACAAACGGGCATCGTCGGCGATGGCCATCTTTTGATGGTTGCGAATGAGATATCGCGTCGATCGCCGCGCGCCAAAGCGTCCGAAATGCCCTCCGGCCTCGATCAGCGGCGTAAAAAAACTGTCTGGCGTTTTGCCCGACCCGAATGCGTCGATCATCAGCGTCACCGATATGCCGCGCCGCGCAGCATCGCTCAACGCGTCGCGCACCATCGCGCCGCTCGCGTCATCGGCGAAGATATAATAATAAAGTTTGAGGCTGTAGGTGGCACCCTCGATGAGGGCGATCAGCGCCTCTCGCAGCGCGGCTCCACGCGTGATGAGGCGCAGGCGATTGCCCTCCAGCGTTGCCGATATGTCAGGCTCGCCGTCAGCATCGGGACGAAGATTTGCTGTCGCCATAGCGGCCTCATGCCCGTTCCTGGCCGTTATGGCCATGGCTTAATGGCCTTTTCATTGACTCTCTGTCCCGAGCCTGCTAGCTGCCCGGTTCACGCTTTTCCATTCGTTGTATTCAGGAGGCCCTGTTTGGCCCGCGTCACCGTCGAAGATTGCGTCGACAAGGTTACCAATCGTTTTGACCTGGTCCTTCTTGCTGCTCAGCGCGCCCGCGAAATTTCGGGCGGCGCCGAACTGACGCTGGATCGCGATCGCGACAAGAATCCTGTCGTCGCCCTGCGCGAAATCGCGGAAGAAACCGTCCTTCCCGATGAGCTGCATGATTCGCTGATCGGATCGCTGCAGAAGGTGCAGATCGATGATGACGACACGCCTGATGAGATTGGCTCGATCGCTCAGTCGGCGGAGGCGCTGCGCCTGACCGCTGCTGCTCCGCCGCGCAACCAGAATATCGGTGGCGATTACGACGGCTGATCGCTGAACCCGTTTGGAGAGGGAATGGGGCCCGGCCTGCGCAAGCAGGACCGGGCCCCGACCTTTACGGGGCTTCGTCGTTGCTATAGTCTGGTGATCGAAACGGAACCTTTTGGCCTTGTCCATTCGTTCCACCTGTAGCAGCCGACCCGGGTCGCATTGTCCCGCCATGGTGGGACGGACGGCGCAAGCGATCGCAGGGCGTCTCATCCGCGCCGCCAGTTGCGAGAAAGATCATGGATCGTCCCAAACGCTCCAACGTCTTCATGGCCGCGAGCCTGAAGACCGAAAATGATACATCGGATGTCCAGCTTGTGCGGATACGGGATATTTCTGCCGGTGGCGCCAAGGTGCAGGGGCCTATGCTTGACGTCGGCACCCAGATCATCCTGACGCGCGGGCGTTTCACGATTCCCGCACGCGTCGTATGGTGCGGCGACGCCCAATTTGGTGTTGCGTTCGACAAACCCATAAATGTCGACGAGGTGATGAAGGCGACCGGTCCTGAAAAGGCTCCGGACAAGCCGGTCTATGCGTCTGCGCTGACATCGGATTATCCCGGGCAGGCGAAAGCGTCTTCGCATGGCACGGTCCGCCCGCCCGACCGCCGTGCTGTTTTCGGGTTACGCGTCACTGGCTAAAGCCAGGCGTCCTGATCGCTATCGCTCACATCCTTTCGCCTTCCTGTTGACTACAGCTGTAAACGATGCGATTACAACTGTGGTTGTGACGGAGTCGAGGCCGGGTCGTGAGCGAGAAAATCAGCGAAGCCGAACTTGTGGTGATGGAGGCGCTTTGGGAATGCGCGCCCCAGACCGCTAATGATGTTGCCGATCGCGTCGTGGAACGGCGCGGCTGGAGCCTGCAGACGGTTAAGACCTTATTGTCCCGCCTGATGGCCAAGGATGTGATCGCTGCCGACCAGGATGGCCGTCGCTTTCTGTACCGCCCCCTCATCCAGCGGGACGACTATGTGGCGAGTGAATCGGGCCGGCTGGTCAACCGGCTGTTCGGCGGCCGCATATCCCCGCTCGTCGCTCAGCTTGCGAGCCAGGATCAGTTGACGGCGGACGATATTGCCGAACTTGAGGATATTCTGAAAGGGTTGAAGCCATGATCATCTGGCTTGCCGAAACGCTGGTTGCAACCAGCCTGCTGATGGCAGCGGTCATGATGGTCCGGCGCCCCCTGGCACGATGGCTGGGGGCGGGCGCTGCCTATATGTTATGGATTCTGCCACTGGCACGGATGCTGATGCCTGCTCTTCCTGATCAGGTTGCAGATGCCTCGCCCCTGCACCAGGTCATGAACCAGTCGGGCTTGCCAGCCATTCTGGTGCCAACTGCCGCTGCGCAAACCGTAGAAACCAGTCCGGCGGTGCCTTGGCTGGAACTCGTGATGGCCCTTTGGCTGCTTGGCATGGTGAGCTTCGTCTTCATCCAGGCGGTTGGCTATCTACGATTTCGCAGGATGATTTTGAAAGTTGCAACGTCGGTCGGTTGGGAAGGGCGCCTCCATGTCGTGATCAGTCCTCATGCCTCCGGTCCGCTCGCATTCGGTATCGTCCATCCGCATATCGTGCTGCCACAGGATTTCGCCCTGCGCTACGATCCGCAGGAGCAGGACATGGCGATCGCGCATGAGCGGGCGCATCATGAACGTGGTGATCTTGTCGCCAACATGATCGCGCTCATGCTGCTGGCGTTGCACTGGTGCAATCCTATCGCCTGGATCGCCTATCGGGCCTACCGCGCCGACCAGGAAACAGCCTGCGACGCCCGCGTCCTTGCTCTCTATGGCAGCGATCAGGCTCATGCCTATGGCCGCGCCATTCTTAAAGCCGCCGGTGGTCGCCAATATGGCGCCGCCTGCCATCTCACCCGTCTCGCCACGCTCAAAGGGAGGCTGAAAATGTTGTCCAGTCATGAAACTTCACTGCGTCGCATCAGCTGGGGCATGGCCGCCGTCGCAGTGGCGACCGCAGCCGGCCTGGCGCTGACGGCATCGGGCAGTCGCGCCGCGAAGCAGATGGCGGCAATCACGCAAAAGGTGGAGCAGGCCGATCTGACGCGCCTGACCGATCTCGTTGCGCAGCCCGCCCATGCGACCATAAACGCTGCGGCCCTACCTGCCGCCCGTGACATTCCTTCACCTCTTGCCGCTCCGGCTGCGCCCGAGGGCGAGCCTGTACCGGCGGTTGCGCCCTTGGCTCCGATCGCGGCTGTTCCTCCGGCCGCCGACATGACGCCGCCTATTCCTCCGGTGCCGCCGACGCCGCCTGTCACGGTGCGCAGCGAAAAGGGGCGCATCATCGTCACCCATGCCGATGGCCGTGTCGTGACGCACCGCGTCCCGACCGAGGAGGAGATTACCCGCATGGTGCCGGTCGTCGATGTGCGCGAAGGGTGCGAAGGCAAGGGCATCACCAGTCATCGCGAAACGGTCGATGCCAATGGCCGCCGTCATATTCGCGTGCGCATCTGCCAAAATGCGATCGAAGCGCAGGCGCGCCAGGCCGAACATGTGGGCAAGGTGGCGGCGCGCAGCGGCTTGATCGCGGCGCGCGCGCAACTAGC
Source organism: Sphingobium soli (assembly GCF_020782245.1). Taxonomy (GTDB): domain Bacteria; phylum Pseudomonadota; class Alphaproteobacteria; order Sphingomonadales; family Sphingomonadaceae; genus Sphingobium; species Sphingobium soli. Next base: position 231,448 of record NZ_JAJGNP010000005.1, on the reverse strand, counting down.
GGCCGCCCGCATGTCCGCGCAAGCCCGCGCTGAAGCGCTGCGGGAGATTGACGACAATATTGCGGAACTGGATGGCCAAGGCAATTAGGCCTCAGTTGCGACCCATCCGGCGTGCAACAGCGACGAATTCCTCGACGCTGACGGTTTCAGCGCGCCGCTGGGGATCGATGCCCTCCGCATCCAGCGCGTCCAGCGCGCCCGGCAACCCCTTCAGGCTCTGACGCATCATCTTGCGCCGTTGGCCGAATGCAGCCGCCGTCAGTCGCTCCAGCAGCTTCAACTGCACGCCTTCGGGGGTGGGCTTGGGCGTCATGTGCACAACCGCGGACATGACTTTGGGCGGGGGAGTGAAGGCGCTGCGATGCACTTTCATCGCGATCCGGGCATCGCTGCGCCACTGCGACAGGACGGCCAGCCGGCCGTAATGATCCGTGCCGGGCTTTGCGACGATGCGCTCCGCCACCTCCATCTGGAACATCAGCGTCAAGCTCGACCACCAGGGGAGCGGCGTCCAGGCCGCCGAAAGCCATCCCACCAGCAACGGCGTGCCGACATTATAGGGCAGGTTTGCAATGATATGCGCGCCATCGCCCGCTTCCGCCTGGGCGTCGATCTGCATTGCGTCGCCCGCGATTACCTTTAACTGGCCCGGAAAAGCATCCGACAGTTCAGCGAGCGCAGGCAGGCAGCGATCGTCGCGCTCCACCGCGACCAGTCGTCCGCCCGCCCGCAGAATGGCGCGTGTCAGGCCGCCGGGGCCGGGGCCGACCTCGAAAGCGGAGGCGTCCGTCAGCGGGCCAGGAATGGCCGCGATCCGGTCCAGCAACTGCTCATCAAGCAGGAAATTCTGTCCCAGCGCCTTGCTTGCGGCCAGCCCGTGTCGCGCAATGACATCCCGTAACGGCGGCAGCGCCGGTCGATCGTCAGCCATGCAGGATGCGCGCTCGTGCCGCTTCCGCCGCCATTCGCAGCGCTGCCATCATGGCGCCGGGATTGGCGCTGTCAGTGCCGGCTATCCCGAAGGCGGTGCCATGGTCGGGCGACGTGCGGACGATTGGCAGGCCCAGCGTGATATTGACCCCTTCATCGAAATTCAGGGTCTTGATCGGGATCAGCGCCTGATCATGATACATACACAGAGCGGCATCATAGGTTTCGCGCGCGCGCGCGTGGAACATGCCGTCGGCGGCCAGCGGTCCGGCGATATCCAGCCCATCGGCGCGCAACTGATCGATAGCGGGGCGAATGACCTCGATTTCCTCGCGGCCCAGCGCGCCATTCTCGCCTGCATGGGGGTTAAGCCCCGCAACCGCCAGGCGCGGGCGGGCGATGTTGAAATTACGCTGCAAGCCCTTGGCCGTCGTCAGCGCCCGGGCGCGGATCAGGTCGATGGTCAGTGCGGCGGACACATCGGCCAGCGCGATATGGATCGTGATCGGCACGACCTTGAGCGCTGGCCCGGCCAGCATCATCACGGCGTTGTGCGGGGCCACGCCGCAGCGTTCGGCGATGAATTCGGTCTGGCCGGGATGGGTGAAGCCCACGCCATAAAGCTGTTCCTTGCCGACCGGCGCGGTGACGATCCCCGCCGCCGAACCGGAACGGGCCAGGCCAACGGCGACCTCCAATGACTGGAAGGCGACCCGCGCGCCATCGATGCCGGGCGCGCCTGGAATGACGTCGCCGGCTTCTCCGACTTGAAGGCACGGCAGCGCGCGCGGGAAGACCTGCGCCGCCTCTTCCGGGCTGTCGATCCGCTCGACCGGACCAAGCCACACAGCGCGCAGCGACGCCGCGTCGCCTACCGCGAAAAAGGCCGGCAGGCCGCGCGCTTCGCGCATCACCCAGCTTTTGGCGACGATTTCCGGGCCGATCCCTGCCGGATCGCCCAGCGACACGGCGAAGGGCGCCAGCAGGGGCGCGGCGTCAGTTATAATCGATGACGGCATCGCGGCGAAGGTCACGCAGATAGATGCGCGCCCGCTTGTTGACCCGTTCCTCTTCCAACTGCGCCATGATCTGATCGGCATTGGGCGCGTTCGCCGATGCCGGATCGTCGCGACCGCACACAATCAGGACGCGCACACCGTCCTCGATCGACCCGAAGGGCGGGGTTGTTTCGCCCACTTGCAGGTTCAGTAGGATTTCCTGCAACTGCGGGGGCAGGTCGCGAACCTTCACATTGTCGTTGTCGACCACGTCCGCGCCGATGCGCGCGCCAATTTCATTGGCCTGGCCGCAACCCTTGATCTCCTTCACCGCCGCGGCAAATTCCGCAGCCTTGGCACCAGCCTGTTCCTTGGTGGTGCCCTTGGGGAACAGCACGGACAGCTGCTTCAAGCTAAGCAGCGCGTCGCGCGGATCGGCGGTCAGCACCTTGCGCTTGTCCATGACATAGATGATCGACACCCCGCCCACCGTCTCGATGGGTCCGGCAATCTGGCCAACCTGCATTTCGGCGGCGGCCTGCGCCAGTTCGGACGGCAACTGCGCGGGGCGAATCCAGCCCAGGTCGCCGCCTACAGCGGCCGTGGATGCTTCAGAAAACTGCCGGGCATAGGCCTGGAAGCTGCCGCCCTGCTGGATCTGCTGGATGATGTTGCGGGCATTGGCGACGATCTGCGCCTGATTTTCCGGCGTTGCCGACAGATAGATTTCGCCGATCCGATATTCGTCGCTGCCCTTGGCCGCGTTCAGCCGGTCGATGACCGATTTCACTTCGTCCTCGGACACGTTGACGAAGGGCTGGATGTTGCGGCGGAGCAGGCGGCTCCACGCCAGCTCGCCTTCGATCTGGCGCTTGATGCTGGCGGCCGAACTGCCCTGGCTGCGCAGATAGGCGTCGAACTCGGTTGGTGACTTGCGGAAATTCGCCGCAACCCGCTGATAGCTCTGCTCGATTTCCTCGGGCGCGATCTTGATGTCGTTGGCGGCCGCTTCCTGGATCTGGAGCGTTTCGTCGATCAGGTTGCGCAGCACCTGCACGCGCAGCCGCTCCTTTTCCTCATCCGACACCTTGCCGCCATTGGCGGTGATGATGAGCGCCAGGCGCTGGTCGACATCGGTGCCGGTGATGATGCGGCCATTGACGATCGCTGTTGCCTTGCGAACATTGGGGTCGCTCTGGCCAAAGACGGTGACGTCCTTGGGCAGGTTCAGTTGCTGCGCGGCCATGCTTGCGTCGTCGTCATCGACCGTCTGCGCGGCGACGGGCTGGATGCCCGCGGCGACCAGGGCCGATGACAGGACAAGGGTGCGCAAGCGGATACGCGCGCCGCGGGTCAGGCGGCTGGACGAGGAAACGGCAGGCAGCATCGTCGGCAATAAACTCCAATGCGGTTCCGCGCCTGATGCACAGCCCCGCCTTAACCGGCCCTGACGAGAGGACGAAGCCCGTTCCTTATATGCCAATATTGCGGAAAGCTAGCCGTAGCTGGAAACCATTGCCCTTTCGCGCGTCGCCATTGGTCTGGTAATCTCGCCGCCAAGTGAAGCCCAGCGTCAGGCAATCATCCTCATAGGCGATGCCGAGCCGGTGCCGGACCGGTTCGTAGCCGTCCGATACGCTGACCGGATCTTCCTTCGCATCGGTCAGGTCGACGACGGTCGATCCGAACACCGACCAGAAGCGCGCGAATTGCACGCGGGCGCCCAGGCGCAATTCCTCACGATCCTGCAAATCCTCCAGCCCGGTGAGCGCATTGCGATTGAGCCGCAGATAGCCGACCATCGCATAGGTTTTCTTGCTGCCCACGGTCGCGTCGATTTCGTTGCGGCGCACCGACAGATTGTCCTTGTCCAGCCGATAGCGATGAATCAGGCTGACGAAATCCTTGTAGCGAACGGTGGTGCGCCCGACGATGTCGGACGTACGATCCGACAGGCCGGTGCCGTCGGGCAGGATGCTTTCCTGCCGATCCAGCCGATAGCTTTGACCGATGATCGCGCTCAACGAGAAATTGGGCAGGTCCAGTCCATATTCCAGACCGTAGGTGATGCGCGAACTATCCTCGAACCGGTCATAGCCGGCAAAGCGGTTGAGCGCGAAGAGGTTGCTGTCCTCCAGATCGACCGCGCGCGCGTCCTCATTGGGCAGCGACAGATTGGCGAGATGCGGGGACGCGACGATCTGCACGCGCGGCGCGATCCGCTGCACGCCGCCAAAGGCTTCGCCCACGAACGGCCAGCGCATGTCCACCGCCGCCGCAGCAATGCCGCGCGCCTGCCAACCCGGATCGCCGGCATAGCTTGCGACCGATGTCAGTGCATTGTCGCTGCTATGATAGACGTCGCCGCGCAGATAGCCGGTAAAGGTCACTTCCTGGCCCAGCCCCGTCAATGTGCGCAGGTTCCATTCCGCGCCGGCAAAGGCGCGCTGCGTATCCTGGCCGGCGGTGCGGGTGATCGCGAGCGTATTGGCCTGAAGCTGGAGCACGCCGCCTAGCAAGGGGTCCTTCATCCGCAAGCGATAGTCGATGACCGGCAGCGCAATCGGCGTCTGGCCCTGCGAATCGCCGGGACGCAGCGTCTGCACCGCCCAGCCGCGGATCGAAAAATAGCTGTTCTCGCCAATACGCTGCGCGCCGATGGTCGATCTCAGGCGGTCCTCACGGCTGATATCGTAGCGGCGCAGGAAAGTGCGGTCGGTCGCCACCCGGATCGACCCGTCCAGGCTCCATTCGGGCGACAATTGCATCGCGCCTGACGCATCGAGATAGCCGCGAATGTCCTTTTCGCTGTCGGCGATGGTCGTGCCGACCGGGCTTTCGCCAGTGGCGACGCGCCGGCCATGGGTCACATAGCCGGTAATCTGGTAGGCGCCGCGATCGTAGAGATGCCGGAAATTGGTTTCCAGCATCGGCAGCGTGTCGGTATAGACATGCGGCGTGATCGTCAGGTCGCGATTGGGCGCCAGCTTGAAATAATAGGGCAGCGCGACTTCAAAACCATTATTGCGGTCGTAGCGCAGATTGGGGACCAGCAGGCCGCTGCCGCCATTGTCGCCGACCGGATGGCTGAAACCAGGCAGTGGTATGAGCGGCAGGCCGAACAGCTCGATATTGGCGTTGCGATAGGTGACGCGCTCGCGGGTCGGGTCATAGACGACGCGTACGGCATTGATCTGCCAGGTCGGTTCCTTGGGGCAGCCCTCGCTATCCTCGACCGAACAGCCGGTATAGGCGGCGCGCTCCAGCGTATAGACGCCGTTGGTACGCGTGCCCTTGACCGCCGCCAGCCGACCGCCCGATTGCAGCACCAGCAGCATATTATCGACCGCGCCGTCCTTCAGGCTATCGGTGACGTCGAAGCGATCGCCATAGGCGACATTGCCGTCCGGGTCGGTGACGGACACATTGCCCTGCGCTTCCACCTTGCCGCTGTTGCGGTCCCACACGACCTTGTCGGCGCGCAGCCGATTGCCTTCACGCAGCAATTGGACGTTGCCGCTGGCCGTGACCATCTCCGTCTCGCTATTATATTCCAGCGTGTCGGCGGCAAAGCCGATCTGGTCCTCGCTGGACGGCATCGGCGCGTCGGGCGCACTGATCGGCGTCTGCGGTTCGTTGAGCTGCTGCGCCAGCGCCGGCTGGCACGCGACCAGCGCCACGCCGCCCAGCAGGACGGCGCGAATGGGGGCGCTGAAGGATGGGAAAAGCAAGGCGGTCTGCAAGCAATGGGCCTCTATGGACGGCGCGTCTGGCCTTCCCGCCTATCGCACTGCTGCGCGCTCCGCAATCGCCAGCCACAGATCGAATCGTGCAAAATCGGTCGAACGCCTTTGCCAGACGCGCCGGGCGGCACTATCTGCGGAAGTAGCCGCGCGGCGCCTGCCGTAGCCACCGATACATCGACAAGAGGAAAAACGCCCCGATGGATATCCGTTTCAGCCCGACCCGCCCCGAAGCCGCCGACACTCTGGTCCTGGCCGTTGCCAAGGGCGGGCTCGACTCCCTGCCGCTGGCGGCCGCATCGACGCTGTCAGCGGGCGCAGCAGCGTCACGGTTTAGCGGTGAAGCGGGCAGCAGCTTTGAAAGTTTCGCTGAAGAAGGCGGCCGGACGGTCCGCATCCTGCTGCTCGGCACCGGGGCTGGCGGCGACCAGGATCTGGAAAAGGCCGGCGGCGCGCTGGTCGCGAAACTGGCGACCAGTGGCGCGACCCATGCCGCAGTCGAAGGTCTGAACGGGGAGGGTGCCGCTACCCTGGCGTTCGGCGCCCGTCTGCGCAGCTGGCGCTTCGACACTTACCGCACGCGCCAGAGTGAAAAGGCCAAGCCCACGCTCAAGACCATCACTATCGTTGCCAGCGATGCCGACGCGGCTTGGGAACGGCAGGCCGCGCTCGCCGATGGTGTCGCCTTCACGCGCGAACTGGTCGCTGAACCCGCTAACATCCTCTATCCCGAAAGCTTCGTCGAACGCTGCCGTCATCTGGAACAGCTGGGCGTCAAGATCACCGTGCTCGACAAGGATGCGATGACGCAGCTGGGCATGGGCGCATTGCTGGGCGTCGCGCAGGGTTCGGTGCGCGAACCGCGCCTGTTGGCGATGGAATGGGACGGCACCGGCGGCGCGCAGGACAAGCCGTTGGTGTTCATCGGCAAGGGCGTGACCTTCGACACTGGCGGCATCTCGCTCAAGCCCGGCGCGGGCATGGAGGACATGAAGTGGGACATGGGCGGCGCGGGCGCTGTGGCGGGCGCGATGAAGGCGCTGGCTGGGCGCAAGGCGAAGGCGCGGGTCGTGGGCATTTGCGGCCTGGTTGAAAACATGCCGGACGGCAATGCGCAGCGGCCGGGCGATGTCGTTACCTCCATGTCTGGCCAGACGATCGAAGTGCTCAACACCGATGCCGAAGGGCGGCTGGTGCTGTGCGATGCCGTCACCTGGGCGCAGAAAACCTATAATCCCGACATGATCGTCGATTTGGCGACGCTGACCGGGGCGATGATCGTCGCGCTGGGCCATGAACATGGCGGCCTGTTCGCCAATGACGACGCGCTTGCCGATTCGCTGGCGAAGGCTGGGCAGAGCGTGGGGGAAAAGCTGTGGCGCTTCCCGCTGTCGGACGCCTATGACAAGCTGCTCGACAGCCCGATCGCCGACATGAAGAATATCGGTCCGCGCTATGCCGGGTCGATTACCGCCGCCCAGTTTATCAAGCGGTTTGTCGACGAAGGCGTCAAATGGGCGCATCTCGACATTGCCGGCATGGTCTGGTCCGACAAGCCCGGCGCGACATGGGACAAGGGCGCGACCGGCTATGGCGTGCGCCTGCTCGACCGCTTCGTGACGGACCGGTTCGAACGCTGACGCGCCGGCGATGCAGGTCGACTTCTACCAGCTGAGCCGCGATCCGGTCGAACAGGTGTTGCCCGCGATCGCCGGGCGCATCCTGGCGATGGGCGCGCGGCTGCTGGTGGTGGCGGGGGAGGGCGACCGGCTCGACCGGATTTCGCAGGGCCTGTGGGCGGGGCCGCCCGAAAGCTTCCTCGCCCATGGCCGCACGGGCGAGGGCGGGGAGGCGTATCAGCCGATCCTCCTGAGCGACACCTGTACTGCGGGCAATGGCGCGCGCCATATTGCGCTCGCCGATGGTCTTTGGCGTGAAGAGGCGCTTGGCTTCGATCGCGCCTTTTACTTCTTCGACGCCGACACCATCGACGGCGCGCGGGCCAGCTGGCGCACGCTCAGCAAGGCGGAAGGTGTCGAACCGCGCTTCTGGCGGCAGGAGGGACGGAAGTGGGTGCAGGGGCCGTAGGCTGAGGTTCAATCACGACCAGTTTTTGCCATTTGCGGAGACCAAAAGCTTGCCCGAAATTAGCCGTTCACTCAAATGGAGGCCGGCCATGAGAGGTGCTTATGTCGCTGTTCGACGAAAACGCTGAAATCCTTGCAGGGATGGGACGGGATGGCAGCGATCTTGGTCCTTCACGGCCGGTCGATTTCTCGCATATTTTTCCCGATCTGACATCGGCAAACAGTTTCGCGACTGAATGTGAAAATGATGGGTTCAAGATAGACGTGATCGAGACTGATCGGGTGGAAAACCCTTGGGATGTGACGGTTACGGTACAAATGCAGCCATCAGCTAAAAACGTCACGTCGTGGGAGGAGCGTTTCGATGCTCTAGCCCAGACATATGGTGGACGGGCAGACGGTTGGGGTTTTTTCCGGGTCTAACGACAGCTTTCCATTTGACGGTGCTCGATGGCGGACTGTCCACAAACCTCCCAAGTCGGCCTTCTATCGAGGTCACCCCCGCATCCCCGACGCCACCCCCTCTTGCGGCCCGCGCCGCCCGCGTCTAAAGGGCGCGCAACTTTCCAACAATCCGGAGTTACGAGGGCCATGGCCGTCACGCGCACCTTTTCGATCATCAAGCCCGACGCGACCCGTCGCAACCTGACCGGCGCGGTCACCAAGAAGCTGGAAGAGGCCGGCCTGCGCGTCGTCGCTTCCAAGCGTATCCGCATGAGCCGCGAACAGGCCGAGGGCTTCTACGCCGTTCACAAGGAACGCCCCTTCTTCGCCGACCTCGTCGCCTTCATGATCTCCGGCCCGGTCGTCGTCCAGGTGCTGGAAGGCGAGGACGCCGTGAAGCGCAACCGCGACATCATGGGCGCCACCAACCCCGCCAATGCCGACGAAGGCACGATCCGCAAGGATTATGCCGAATCGATCGAAGCCAATTCGGTCCATGGTTCGGACAGCGAGGAAAATGCCGCGATCGAGATCGCCTATTTCTTCAAGCCCGAGGAAATCGTCGGCTGATCGACGCCTGACCCGCTCGGGATGAAGAGGGGCTGCCGCAAGGTGGCCCCTTTTTCTATGCGCCGGGCTTTTGGGCTGGCCGCGCTGCCGGCATCCCCGCCCAGCGCCGGTCCAGCGCCTTTTGCGCACCCGCGACCGTGACCGCGTCCACCAGCGACAGGCCGCGCAGGCTCAACCGATGCCCCGCCAGCCAACGGCCGGTAATGCCATAGCCGATATCGTAAAGCGCCGCGCTTTCATGCGGCTCGCCATCGACCACGAAGCGGGTGACGATCGCCACCGGCAGCTTTTCGTCGCCCACGCTGTCATCGGGCAGCTTCGCCTGTTCCCGCGCCCGCTTCAGGGGATTGGCGAACCAGTCCGCCTCGATGCGCGGTTCGCCGGTGGTATCGACCGGCGTCAGCTCCAGCGCCTTGGGAAACAGGATGGTCTGGCTCTGCACGACCTGGGCCGGGTCGGTCGTGCGCAGCCGGATGCGGTCGCCTTCTACCGAATCGGCATGCAGCACCAGCCGCGCCGCGCGCACGGACGCCGCCTGGCTTTCCGCCGCTTTCTCGGCGCGTCGGTCCTGCTTGTCCGACCAGTTGATATAGAGCGTCAGCGCCGAAATCGTGACCGCCAGCACCGCAATGCCTTCGCCCAAAGTGATCCAGCGCCGCCGAATCGCGGCGGCTTCCTTGGCACGGGCTTCCTTGGCCGTTTCGCTGACTGCTTCCGGTTCGTCCGTCATCCTCACACCGTTTGCGGCGGGCTTTCGAAACGGTCGATCACCCAATCCTCCGCCTGCGCGCCGCCAATCCATTCCTGCATCCAGGGATGGGCGATGATCGCCTGCATATAGCCCTGGGCGAAGCGCGTGACGGGCAATTGATAGGTGATGAAGCGCGTTACGACCGGCGCGAACATGATGTCAGCCGCGCCAAATTCGCGGAACAGGAAATCGCCTTCGCCGCCATGACGCGCGCGCGCCTGCGCCCATAATTCCATGATACGCGCTATATCCTGCGCGACGCCGTCTGATGGCGGGACGGGGTGGTAGATCTGGCGGATATTCATGCTGTGCTCGCGGCGCAGCGCGGCAAAGCTGCTGTGCATCTCCGCCGCCATCGACCGCGCCATGGCGCGCGGCGCGGGATCGGCCGGCCAGAACCGGTCGTCGCCGCTCTTTTCATTCAGATATTCGACGATGGCCAGGCTGTCCCACACGACGATGTCGTCGCCGTCCCACAGGATCGGCACCTTGCCTGATGATGGCGCGAATTCGTCGCCCTCGCGCCGCTGCTCCCATGCCTGGTCATAGAGCGGAACGACGACTTCCTCGAAGGGCAGGCCGGACAGCTTGCACGCCAGCCAGCCGCGTAGCGACCAGCTGGAATAGGCCTTGTTGCCGATAAAGAGCTTCATCATGCGCCCTTCTTAGCGCCCTGTCCGGACCCAAGTCGAGCGGGAAGACAAGTCTCGATCATGAACCGCAATGTCAACTGTCCTTGACAAGTAGCGTTCGTCTATGTCAATGAAACTTGACATTATGTCAAAGGAGCTTTGCCATGCCGCCTATTCCGACCGCCCGTTCGCGGCATCCCGTCCTTCTGTGGTGCCTCGCCTTTTGCGGCGCGATGGGTGTTGCGGGCCTCATTGTCCACAAATTCGACCTTGGCTGGGCCGGGACGCTGGCGATCATGCTGACCGCCACTAGCATGACCATCCCGATCGTCCGGGCGGCCGAGCGGTCGGCACGGTTCGAAGGCAATCTGTCGCCCGCCATGCGCCGCTATAATCGCCGGATGGTGGCGGGCAGCCTGCTCTACACGCTGGGCCTGTTCCTGGCGGTCTACGCCTACAAAAACTGGGAACCGACAGGCGCGCTGCTCTGGGGGCTTGCCTTGTTGCCGGCCGCCGGCGCCTTGGCCATGGTCGCCGCGATGGCGCGGTTGCTGATCGAGGAACAGGATGAATATCTCCGCCTGAAACTGGCGCAATCCGCCCTGTTCGGCACCGGAGCCCTGCTGGTGCTGGCAACCATCTGGGGTTTCCTCGAGCAATTCCGACTCGTTCCTCATGTCCCCGCCTGGGCGGCCATCCCCGTCTTCGTCATCGCGATCGGCGTGTCCCGCTGCCTGAGCTGGGCGCGGGCGTGAAGAACCGGCTCAAGCTGCTGCGCGCCGAGCGCGACTGGAGCCAGGGGGAGCTTGCTACGCGACTGGGCATTTCGCGCCAGAGCGTCAACGCGATCGAAACCGGGAAATATGATCCCTCGCTCCCGCTCGCCTTCCGCATCGCTGACTTGTTTGCGCTGCAAATAGAGGATATTTTCCTGCGCGACGAAGAAGGAGCGGGGGAATGAAGCTGGTGCGCGCCAGTGCGGCTATCCTGATATGCCTTGCCGCCTTATGGGGCGCGGCGCATGTCGGCGTGCTGCCCGTGGCGTTAGGCTGGCGGGCGGAAGCCCTGTCGCCTGGCCCCGTAGTCCACGCCCGGCCGCCGGGTCTCCATTGGCGCCTGCCGATCCTGCGTTGATCGGTTCAGGCGAAGATCAGGCGATCTGCCTCGGTCTGGGCCTGCAACAGGGCGATCGGCCCGGTGACCTCTGTCCCTGGGGGCAGGTCGGCGAGGGATAGGCCGGCAAGGCTCATCCCGCTCTGGCAGGCGCTCAATGCGACGCCCAGCGAAAGCGCCTCTGCGAGCAGGTCTTCAAGCGACGGCAGTCCCGCAGCCTTATGACCGGCATCACGCGGCGCCGCGATCGGTGCACGAAGCAGTGCCACGGCGTCCAGTTGCAGGAACAGCCGTGCCCGACCCCCTAGCGCCGCCTGCGCCGCCGCCAATGTCAGCGCACCGCGCAAACGCTCCGGGTCCGGTGCCGCAACGATGATGGTCAGGGAGCGCATAGTTCCATCGCGCATCCCGAACAGGCCGGGTCCTTGGCAACATCCACTGTGCGAAATCGCATGGTCAAAAGATCGGCGATCAGCAATTTGCCGGCCATGTCCGTCCCGAACGGGACAAGCGCGCGGATCGTCTCCAGCGCCGCCAGACTGCCGATCGTGCCGGTCAGCGCGCCGATCACGCCGGTTTCGGCGCAGTTGCGCTCCGGCGCATCTTGCGGATCGCCCACCAGGCAGCGGTAGCAGGGTTTGTCCGCCTCCCACCCCCGATAGGTCGCAATATGTCCTTCGAACGGGCCGACGGCCGCCGACACAAGCGGGATGCGCAGTCGCTGCGCGGCATCGGCGACGATCAACCGAGTCGCGAAATTGTCGCACCCGTCCAGCACCACGTCCGCGTCGCGGAACATCAGGCCGGCATTGTCGGCATCGATCCGCGCGTTGATGGGGATCAGCTTCACGTCGGGGTTGATCCGCGCCACCGCCGCCATTGCCGCTTCCGCCTTAGGACTCCCTATATCGTCGGTGCCGAACAGCACCTGCCGTTGCAGGTTGGACAGGGCCACCACATCATCGTCGATCACGCGGATCGTGCCAACGCCCGCAGCCGCCAGATACAGGATCGCGGGGCTACCGATGCCGCCCGCGCCGATAACAACGACGTCCGCGTTCAGAAGTCGCATCTGGCCCGCACCGCCAATTTCCCGCAACACGATATGCCGGGCATAGCGGTCCAGTTGCGCGTCGGTGAGCGTCACGGTGCGTCCGACCAGAGGAAACGCACCTGCGATCGCATCCAGTGCGGTTCTGCCGATCCGCTTTTCGGGAATGACCCGCGCAGTGATCCCAGGATGCGATTGCTGACAAACTGTTCGACTTCGGGGCATTGGGCGTTGACCGGCGCGACCTTGAGCGGCTTGCCATCACCCGACAGCAGGAACAGCATGTCGATTTCCAGCAGGTTGGACCCTTCATAGGGCACCGCGCCCGAACAATTGCCCTTGCGATATTGACGCGCCACATCTTCCGACCAGCGCGGCGAAATCCTGCGGCCCAGCCAGCGGTCGATGACCGGAACCTGGCTCAGATCCTGCGGCATCGCGGGTAGCGCCGCCGGTACAGGCGCCGCGGCCAGCATCAGGGAAAGCAGGATGGTCATGGCGTCACACTCCGGTCGAACCAAAGCCGCCCTTTCCCCGGGCGGTATCGTCGAGACTATCGACTTCTGCGAAACTGGCAAGCTGGACCGGCGCGACCACCAATTGGGCGACCCGGTCGCCGCGCGCGATGGCAAAGGGCTCGTCGCCCAAATTGATAAGGATGATCTTCACTTCGCCGCGATAATCGGCATCGATCGTGCCCGGCGTGTTCGGCAGGCTGATGCCATGTTTCAGCGCCAGACCCGATCGCGGGCGCGCCTGTATCTCATAGCCTTCGGGTATCGCCATGGCAAAGCCGGTCGCGACGGCGTGGCGTCCGCCCGGCGGCAGTACCAGTTCCTCGGCCGATACCACGTCCATGCCGGCGGCCTGCGCGGTCGCGTAGGCGGGCAGGGGCAGCCCTCCACCATGGGGCAGGCGCTTGATCCTTATTTCAATCGGCGGAAAGGGTGAGGGCATGAGCGACCTTTTCGATAAGTTTGTCGGCGACGACTTGCTTGGGCAGGCACGGCCAGCTTTCGATGCCCTGCGCGCTGACGATCTGCACCGCATTGTCGTCGCCGCCCATCACGCTGTCGCCCGGCGCGCCGGACACGTCATTGGCGACGATCCAGTCCGCGCCTTTCTTTGCCAGTTTGGCCTGCGCATGGTCTGCAATCTTTTGCGTCTCGGCGGCAAAACCTACCAGCAGCTTGGGGCGCAGAGCATGACGCCCCAATGTCGCAAGAATGTCGGGATTTTCCACGAGGGCCAGCGGGGCCGGCTGACCTGAGCCATCCTTCTTGATCTTCTGCCCGGCGGCGTCGGCCGTGCGCCAGTCGGCAACGGCCGCGACCATGATGGCGGCGTCTGCCGGCAGCGACGCGTCAACGGCGGACAGCATCTCGCGCGCCGTTTCCACATCGATCCGGGCCACGCCTGCCGGCGTCGGTAGCTGCACCGGCCCGGCGACCAGCGTCACGCGTGCGCCTGCATGCGCGGCGGCGGCGGCGATGGCGAAACCCTGTTTCCCTGAGGACCGGTTGGCGATGTAACGCACCGGGTCGATCGGCTCATGCGTCGGCCCGGCGGTGACCAGGATATGCTTTCCCGACAGCGATCCCCTATTGCCCGTAAAATCGCACTGTCCGGCCAGCGGATCGGCCCGCAAAGGCAAGGCAAGCAGCCGCTCGACCTCCACCGCTATGGCCTCGGGCTCGGGCAACCGCCCCTTGCCATATTCGCCGCACGCCATTTCGCCGTCCTCCGGTTCCATGACGTGCACGCCATCGGCGCGCAACTGCGCCAGATTGCGCTGCGTCGCCTTATGGTGCCACATGCGCACATTCATGGCGGGGACAGCCAGCACCGGCTTGTCGGTGGCCAGCAGCAGCGTCGTCGCCAAGTCGTCCGCAATGCCGGTCGCCATCTTCGCCAGGATATTGGCGGTGGCAGGCGCGACCACCACCAGGTCGGCCTGACGGCTGAGCTGGATATGCCCGATCTCGCGCTCGGCCTTCAGGTCGAACAGGTCGTCATACACCTGATCCTCGGTCAACACGCCCAGCGACAGCTGCGTCACGAACTGTTCGGCGCTCTTGGTAAGCACCGCCCGCACAGCGATACCGCGCTTGCGCAAGGCACGGACAAGCTCCAGCGACTTGTAGGCGGCGATCCCGCCGGAAATGATAAGGAGGACGCGACGGGTCATTCGGAAAGGCTATCCAAGTCCGCGCCGCATAGCGCCAGCAACTCGCCGATGCCATGCGCCACCGTGCCAATGTGGAGCGGGCGAAATCCGGGCGCTGGCTTCCTCGCGTGTCATACTGAAGAAGATAATAGCAAAGTCGCTCCCACGCCAGCCGCTGCTGCGACTATCGCCACCAGCGCGTAGCGCCACCCGCCGCCCACGCGGATCAGCCTGACTTCGTTCAGCGGGGGAGGGGGCGGGGCGCCGCCCTTTTCGGGAAAGGCGTCTTCTATCCGTTTGATGAGACCCGGCAGACGCTGGAGCGTGCGCCAATTCTCGATCAGCGTATCGGCCGCCTTGGCCTCCGGCCCAAGTTCGTCGCGCAGCCAGCCCTTCACATAGGGGCCGCTCGTTTCCCACATATTGATGTCGGGGTCGAGCGAATGGGCTACTCCCTCCACCATCACCATGGTCTTTTGCAAGAGCAGCAAATGCGGCTGGGTCTGCATGTCGAAATCGCGGGTGATGGCGAACAGGCCGTCCAGCATACCGCCCACCGACAGTTCGCTCGCCGCCTTGCCGCGCATCGGCTCGCCCACTGCACGCAGCGCCGTCGCGAACTCGGCGACATTATGATGGGCGGGGACATATTGCGCCTCGAAATGAATTTCGGCGACGCGCTTGTAGTTGCCGGTGATGAGGCCGTAGAGAATTTCCGCAAGCCACATGCGCGCGCGCCGGTCGATCCGGCCCATGATGCCGAAGTCGATCGCGACGATCTCGCCGCTTGCCGTCACGAACAAATTGCCCTGATGCATGTCGGCGTGAAAGAAGCCTTCGGCGATCGCCTGCCGCAGGAAGGCGTTGACCAGGCGGGCGGCCAGATCCTTCATGTCGTGGCCTGCCGCGACCAGCGCGGCGCGATCGGCGATCTTGATGCCGTCGATCCACTCCATCGTCATGACCTTGCCGCTGGTGCGGTCCCAGTCGATGGCGGGGATGCGATAGCCTGGCATCGCCTCCATCGCCTCGGCCAGTTCCGACGCCGACGCCGCTTCGCGTCGCAGGTCCAACTCGCGTGCGGTCCAGCGCTTAAGGTTGGCGATCACCAGGCGCGGGCGCAGTCGAGCGACTTCCCCGCCCAGCTGCTCGATATGGGCTGCGGCCCATTCATAGGTCTGGATGTCGCGGTTGAACTGATCAATGACGCCGGGGCGGATCACCTTGACCGCAACGTCCCGCCCATCGGTGGTGAGCGCGTGATGGACCTGCGCGATCGACGCCGCACCCACCGGGGCTTCGTCGAACCGGCTGTACAATGCCTCCAGCGGCCGCCCGAAACTTTGCTCGATCTGGGCGCGGATCGTGTCGAACGGCACGGGGGGCAGGGCGTCCTGCAACCGCAGCAGGTCGTTGGCCGCTTCCTCACCGACCAGATCGGGCCGGGTCGCCAGCGTTTGGCCCAGCTTGATCGCGGCCGGGCCGATCGCCTGAAACGCATCGGCATAGCGCGGTTGCCGTGGCACGCGCGCGCCCAGGCGGGCGATCCGTACCAGGCGGCGCACCGGTGCGGGCGTCAGCGGATCGCGCTCGATCCCACGCAGCGCGCCATGCCGCGCCAAGATGCGCCCCCATTTCAGGAGCCGCCAGATATGGGTGATGTGGGACGTCATGCGCGGGTCAGATCTTCCACCCGCTGTGGATAGCGACCAGCCCGCCCATGATCGGCTCGACCTTGGTGTTCGTGAAACCCGCGTCCCGGATCATCGCTTCAAATTTGGGCATGGGCGGGAAACGTCGGATCGATTCGATCAGATAGCGGTAGCTGTCGGCGTCATTGGCGAACAGTTTGCCGAGGTGCGGCACCAGCTTGTGCGAATAGACGTCATAGACGTCCGAAAAACCCGGCCAGGTCGTCGTGGAAAATTCCAGGCAGAAGAACCGGCCACCGAACTTGAGTACCCGGTGCGCCTCCTTGAGCGCCTTGTCGATATGGGTGACGTTTCGGATGCCAAAGGCGATCGTGTAGGCATCGAATGCGCGATCGCCAAAGGTCAGGTCTTCGGCATTCTGCTCCGACCAGATCAGGCCCTCATATCCCTTCTTCTGCGCGCGCTCGACGCCGACGGCCAGCATTTCGGGATTGATGTCCGACACAGTCACCTGCGCGCCATGGCGGTGCATACGGAACGCGATGTCGCCCGTTCCGCCGGCCATGTCGAGAATCTCTTCACCGGCCTGCGGCTTCACCCGGCGGACGAACTGGTCCTTCCACAGCCGATGCGCGCCGCCTGACATGGCGTCATTCATCAAATCATATTTGGCTGCGACATTGGAAAAGACCGCGCGGACCATGCCCGCTTTTTCGGCGGCATCGACGTCGCGATAGCCGAAGGATGCTGTTTCGCTCATGCCTTTCGCTCTAGCCGCTGTTGTCGTCCCATGCCAGCGCGAAGGCAGCCGTGGCCGGAACGTTTCGCCTGCGTCATTCATTCCTCCGCCTGACCGACCGATATGGGGGAATGTCGATATGCGCCGACCTGTCCACTTCGCCGTCGCGCTCGCCGCGCTGCTCTGCCTGGCGCAAGCTGCGCCGCCACCCAGCCCGCAGCAAATCTACGGTCCCTTGTTCGAAGCGGTGCAGAGCGAGCGGGTCTTCGAGGATGGGAAGACCTTCGTCGACGCCGTGCCAAAAGGCGACCCTGCCGCCATTGTGGAGGCCTATCGGCGGGAACAGCCAAAGGGCGCGGCCCTGCGCCAGTTTGTCCTGCGCCATTTCAGCGTGCCGGGCGAGCAGGACGAGCGGCCGGCCCCAACGCTCCGCGACCATATCCGCGCTCTCTGGCCGCAGCTCACCCGGCCGGCGCTCAATCCGCCTGCCGGCTCATCGGCCCTCTCCTTGCCTGCGCCCTATGTCGTGCCGGGCGGGCGATTTCGCGAAATCTATTATTGGGACAGCTATTTCACCATGCTCGGCCTCAAGGCGGATGGGCAGCAACCCCTGATCGATTCGATGCTCGCCGATTTTGAAAGCCTCATTGCCCGCTACGGCTTCATCCCCAACGGCACTCGCACTTATTATCTGGGGCGGTCGCAGCCTCCCTTTCTGTCGCTGATGGTCGATCTGGCCAGCAACCCAACCGATCCCCGTCACCTGGCCGCCTTGCGCGCCGAACATGACTTCTGGATGCGCGGTCGCGATCGCGCATCCAAATCAGGGGCCGCCCTCCGCGTGGTGCGCATGCCCGATGGCGCGCTGCTCAACCGCTATTGGGGTGATCGGCCCGGACCGCGCGATGAAAGCTGGGCCGAAGATGTCGCGACCGCGCGTCAAAGCAACAGGGCCAGGGGCGACGTCTATCGCGACCTGCGCGCCGGCGCGGAAAGCGGCTGGGACTTTTCCTCCCGCTGGCTGGCCGATCCCAAACGCCTGTCTACGATCCGCACCACGCATATCGTGCCCGTCGACCTCAACAGCCTGCTCTGGCGGCTGGAGCGCGCCATTGCCGAACGATGCGCGACAGCGGGCGATGCCGGTTGCGCGCGTCAGTTCCATCAATTCGCCGCGGCGCGCAAAGCCGCCATCGACCGCTGGCTCTGGCTACCGGATGCGGGACGCTATGCCGATTGGGACATGGATAGCCGACAAGCCACGCCCATCGTGTCGGCGGCCACGCTCTTCCCCCTGTTCGTCGGCCTGTCCACCAAAGCCCAAGCCGATGCCGTTGCCCGGCTCACGCGCGATCAGCTCGTCGGGGAGGGCGGCCTGCGTACGACCCGGCTTGCGACAGGGCAGCAATGGGACAGCCCCAATGGCTGGGCGCCCCTGCAATGGATGGCGATCGACGGACTGGCGCGCGCGGGCCATCCGTCGCTTGCCAGAGACATAGCCCGCCGTTGGATATCGACGGTGGACGCGGCCTTCCGTGAAACCGGCAAGATGCTGGAAAAATATGATGTTGAAGACCGCAAGCCGGGCGGCGGGGGCGAATATCCGCTGCAGGACGGCTTCGGGTGGACCAATGGCGTGACCGCGGCCCTGATCGCCCGCTGGCCGGATCTTGCTCCGGATGCCTCTGTTGCGGCGGGACGCTAGCGCCTACATAACGGCTCATGCCTGAACTTCCCGAAGTAGAAACCACCGTGGCGGGCCTGCGCTCAGTCTTGCAGGGAAGCCGGCTCACGCGCGTCGAGCCGCGCCGCGCCGACCTGCGCTTTCCCATTCCGGTCGATTTGCGCCAACGCATGACGGGCGCCATCGTGACCGGCCTGTCGCGGCGCGCCAAATATGGCCTTATCGAAACCGACCGGGGTGACATGATGATCTTTCACCTCGGTATGTCGGGGCGTTGGCGGATCGATCCGGCGGAGATTGGCCCTCATGATCATCTGCTGGTCGAAACCGATCAGGGCCGGATTCTCTCGCTCAACGATCCTCGTCGGTTCGGATCGCTTGATCTGGTGCGCGCTGACGCCTGGACCGGCTATGCGCCTTTCACCCGCATGGGACCCGAGCCCCTGGGTGATGATTTTTCGCCGGCAATGCTGGCCACAGCGTTGAAAGGCAGGGCAACCTCGATCAAGGCGGCGCTGCTGGACCAGCGCATCGTGGCAGGTCTCGGCAACATC
Organism: Sphingobium soli; assembly: GCF_020782245.1. GTDB lineage: Bacteria > Pseudomonadota > Alphaproteobacteria > Sphingomonadales > Sphingomonadaceae > Sphingobium > Sphingobium soli. The sequence goes on along the minus strand of NZ_JAJGNP010000005.1, from coordinate 212,333 downwards.
TATGTTTGTGAAGCGCTCAACATGGCCGGCATCGCCCCCACTCGGGCAGCAGGGCGAATCGGCGCGGCCCGTCTGGCGCTTTTGGTGGAGGCGATTCGTACCGTGCTGACCGCCGCCATTACGGCTGGCGGGTCGACCTTGCGCGATTATGCGCGGCCTGACGGAGAACTGGGCTATTTTTCCAAGCAATGGCGCGTCTACGGCAGGGAAGGGGAACCCTGTCCATGCGGCGGCACGGTCCGGCGGCGCGTCGATGGCGGTCGGTCGACCTTTTATTGCCCCACATGCCAGAAATAGCCGTGTCCGAATCCGTTGACGCCTGCCCCGATACTCTGTAAGGGGCGCACCTTCACGAGGCATGTCGGCATTTTCGGCGGGCCTCTTCCCGAGATTTGACGAGAACCGAGGAATAGAATGGCCAATACGCCGCAAGCCAAGAAGCGCATCCGTCGCAACGAGCGTCGCGCCGCAATCAATGGCGCCCGCATCAGCCGGATCCGCACCCTGGTGAAGAAGGTGGAAGCCGCCATCGTTGCTGGCGACAAGGACGCCGCCACCACTGCGCTGCAGACCGTTCAGCCTGAACTGGCGCGTGGCGTTGCACGTGGCGTGCTGCACAAGAACACCGCCGCTCGCAAGTTCGGCCGCCTGACCAAGGCCGTCAGCGCGATCGCCTGACACCCCCCCGCAAGGGAATAACGAACATCAGAGCCCGCTCCGGATGGCCGGAGCGGGCCTTTCGTTTTTACGTCACATTGTTGTCATCGGCCAGACACGCGCAAATCCTGCGATTCGACCGGATTCGGCAGGATTGTGACTAAATAAATAACTGAAATATCGTGATAAAATGCCAAGTTGGCCTTTTCCGCGGCTTTGCCGAGTCAACGGCTTTATTTCATTTTTTTGAAGTGTTCCGGCCTTGATCCGGCGAAGCGCGCCTGTCTATTTTGCTCCTCCGGCCGCCGCTCGAATCGTTTTTGAGGCGGTCGTCATTAGGTCAGACGATGCATGATGATCGGAAAAGTAATGGCTTTTCCGAATAGCTATTCTTGCGCCGTTCTGACTGATCTCGGGGGTCGCTTAGGGTATGAAAGTCGGGGCAGCTTTGGTGGAACGTCAGGCAACGGACAGTGAGATTGGCACCGGCCTGGATTCTGCCTGGAGCGTGATCCGGACCGGTCTGCGCCGTGACGTCGGCGCGCGCCTGTTCGACCAATGGCTAAAGCCGGCGCGTCTTGGCGACTATTGCCCCGAATCGCAGACTCTCGACCTGCTGGTCGCCACTGACTTCAGCGCGAATTTCGTGTCGGGCCAGTTTGGCGATCGCTTGCGCATGGCCTGGCGCAGCGCCGGGGTCGGGGTGCGCGAAGTGCGTGTGCGCCGCGCGCCGGACGCTTGTGGGCCTCGCCTGCTGGAGGTCGCGCCGTCCATCCAAACCGAACCCGTGATGGAAGAGGCGATCGTGGCGTCGAACTTCCAGCCGCGCCACCGGCTCGACGATTTCGTCGTCGGCGATACGAACCGGCTGGCCTGGTCCGCCGCACAGGCGATGGCGGGTGAGGCCCAACCCCGTTTCACGCCGCTGTTCATTCATGGCGGCACGGGACAGGGCAAGACCCATTTGTTGCACGGTATCGCCGCGGCTTTCTCCGCGCATTCGCCGAAGGCGCCGGTCCTCTATATGTCGGCCGAACGCTTCATGATGGAATTTGTGAATGCGATGCGCGCCAACGAAACGATGGCGTTCAAGGCGCGCCTACGGGCCGCGCGTCTGCTGCTGATCGACGATATCCAATTCATCGCGGGCAAGGGATCGACGCAGGAGGAATTTCTTCACACGATCAATGACCTGATCGATAGCGGCGCGCGCATCGTCGTCACCGCCGACCGTGCGCCGCAGAGGCTCGAATCGATCGACGCGCGTATCCTCTCGCGCCTGGCCGGTGGCCTGGTGGCGGATATCCGCCCTGCCGATCTCGACCTGCGTCTCGCCATCCTCGAATCAAAACGTGCTCTGGCCGGCGATATGATTGTCCCCGACATGGTGATCGATTTCCTCGCCCGCTCGATCCGGTCAAACGTGCGCGAACTGGAAGGCGGCTTCAACAAGCTGGTCGCTTATGGCCAGTTGACCGGGCGCGCGATCGATCTCGATTTTGCCCAGCAGATGCTGGCCGATGCTGTTCGCGCCAATGCCCGCCGCATCACCGTGGATGAAATCCAGAAGGCCTGCGCCGCGCATTTCAAGATCGATCCGGCGGAAATGCGCTCCAAGCGCCGCGCCCGGGCCGTCGCCCGTCCGCGTCAGGTAGCCATGTATCTTGCCAAGAAAATGACGCCGCGTTCGCTGCCCGAAATCGGCCGTATCTTCGGTGGGCGTGACCACAGCACCGTGATCCATGCCGTACGCACGATCGAGGCGCTGCGCGAAACCAGCCCGGACATGGATGCCGATGTCCGTGCATTGCAGCGTTTGCTGGAGGGCTAAAAGCCCCCTCTGGCGCGTCGCGCCTGATCGGCTAGGCTATCGGTATGATTCGCCAGCTTGCCCTGTTCCTCGCCGCCCTCCTGTCCATCGCGCCTGCGTCTGCGCAGATAGCAGCGCCCCCTGCCGATCCCGCCGACGTGCGGGTAACGATGCTGACGGAGCAGGGGCCCGTTGTCATTGTAGTGCACAGTGGAAAGGCGCCTGCCACCGCAGCCAACTTCCTGAAATATGTCGATCAGAAGCGGCTCGACGGCACAGCCTTCTACCGCGGCGTCGGGGCTGCCGATTACGGCTTCGTGCAGGGCGGTACGCAGAATGACCCCAAGCGCATATTGCCGCCGATTGCGCATGAACCGACCAGCCAGACGGGCCTGGTCCATGATGAAGGGGCGCTATCCATGGCGCGTTATGCGCCGGGCAGCGCGACCGGCGACTTTTTCGTCGTGTTGGGGCGGATGCCGTCGATGGACGCTCATCCAGACGCGCCCGGCGACAATCAGGGATTTGCGGTCTTCGCCCATGTAGTGGAGGGGCTGGACGTAATAAAGGCGATCCTCATCGCGCCTAAATCGCCGACCAAAGGCGAAGGCGTCATGAAAGGCCAGATGCTCGAAACACCCGTAAAGATCATCAGCGTGCGTCGCACGCCCTGACAAGTGCCCGTCAGTCTGCGGCGCGCTGGTCCAGGATGCGTGCAACGCCCATGTCGGCGGTGACATTGCCGACAGTGCGGAAGATGTCGGGCACCGTCTCGACCGCCAGCAAGAGAGGCAGCGCCTCGACTGGCACGCCCATGGCAAGGCAGATGGGGCCGGTGGTCGTGAAGAAGGTGATCTGGCTCGGCAAGCCGACAGCCGCCAGGCTGACCACAGCTGCCACCAGAACACCCAGGATCAATTGTGTCGCACCCAGGTCGATGCCATTCATGGCGGCGACATAGAGGGCGACGCCCAGATTGGCGGGCGGGCTGGTGATACGAAACAGGGAAATCGCCAGCGGCAGGACGATGGACCGGCTCGTTTCCCGCACCGCCAGCGCGCCGTCGCTTGCCTGAATCATCGCGGGCAGGGACGCGATCGAGCTTTGCGTGGAAAAGGCGATGGCTTGGGCTGGGAAGACAGCGCGGGCGAAACGGCCGACACCGATTCGGCCAAGCAGGACCGCGAGTGGATAGACGAGCAGCGTCACCAGCAGGCACAAGGCCACGATGAACAGGATATAGTGAAGCAGAGCGCCGGCCGTTGCGAGGCCCGATCGCGCGCCCGCGACCAGCGCGAGCGCGAATACGCCCAGCGGGGCCAGCCACAAGACCCAGTTTACAACCACGAGCAGCGCGTCGGCCAGCGCCTGGAAAAAGCCAGTCAGCTGCGCGCGCCGTTCCGCCGCGATCCGGGTCACCGCAAAGCCGAATATCAACGCGAACAACACGATCGCCACCACTTGCCCATCGGCTGCCGACTTGAGCGGATTGACTGGGATGAAGCCTAGCAGCCATTCGGCTGACGGCCGCACATCCGGAACCTCGCTTACCGGTCCCGCGCCCGCCAACGCGCCGACCGCACCTTCCGGAACTGGCCATAGCGTCAGCAGGAGCGGGCCAGCCAGTGCCGCGACACCGGCTGCGCCGACCAGCAGAATTGCAAACAGGCCGATCGCCCGCCCAGCGAGGCCATTGTTGCGCGCTGTGGTCGCTGCCTGCGCGATGCCTGTCACCAACAGAGCGAAGATCAGCGGGATGAGCGGCATCTGCAATCCGCCAAGCCACGCCTTGCCAATCGGTTGCGCCACGCCGACGATCGCGGCGTCCCAGGCGCCGCCCCATTCGGCGATGGCGATGCCACAGACCAGCCCAGCGACCAGGGCAATGAGGATGCGGACGGTCAGCGACATGGGGTCAACTCTTTCCGGTCAGGGCTGGCATATAGCCGGAAACGGATCGGAAGCGCGCAAGCCGCCAGCTGCAATTCACTCGCCAAAACTGCGCGGGGCCGGATCGATGACAGTGAAATTGCCCGCGCCGACTTCCGACACTTCCAGCGCCCGTTCGGCGACCCCCGTGCGGGTGAAGCGGAATGCGCCGTCGATACCGGAAAATCCTCCCGCGTCGCGCAGCCGGGCGGCGGGGAAGGGCGCGCCGGCGTTCCACTGCTGCGCAATTCGCACGGTCAGCAACACCGCATCATAGCCCAGCGACGACAGGCGGAACGGAGCTGATCCGTAACGGGCGCGATATTTGGCGACGAGTTGGCGATAGAGGCCATCCGACACGCTGGCGAACCATGCACCGCGCAGCGCCGGATTGCTGGCGAGCGATGGCTCCGCGTTCCACAATTCCGTGCCCAGCAATCGCGCGCTGCCGCCGCCATTCTTGCGCAGGATCGGCGCAACCTGCAACGCGACGCGCCCGGAATCGGCGATCAGCAGCGCGTCATAGCTGGAGGACGCCTGCAAAGCCTTGACCGCTGCGGCGATCGATCCCGCAGACCGGTCGAAAGTCTGCATCGACACGACCGTGCCGCCCGCCTGTTCGACCGCGCGCAGCATCGCGTTGCCGGCTCGCTCGCCATAGGTGCCGCGCGGCACCAGCGCGCCGAACTGACTCAGGCCCTTTGACTTGGCGAAGTCGACCACCCGCTCGATCGACTGGTTGGGGTTGTAGCCCATGATATAGACGCCATTGCCGGCGACGCTGCTGTCATTGGAAAAGCTGATGACCGGCACGTTGGCCCGCGCCGCGATCGGCCCGACGACCCGCGCGTCTTCCGCCAGCAACGGCCCCAGGATCAGGCGGTTGCCATCGGCCAGCGCCTTGTTCACCGCGGCCGCCGCGCCCAGCGCGGTGTCATAGGTGGTGATGCGCACCTTGTCGGTCTTGGTATCGAGCAACGCCAGCGTTGTAGCGTTGGCGATAGATTGCCCTACGCCTGCATTGGCGCCACTCATCGGCACGAGCAGCGCCACGCGGTGGCGGGCGGTGTCGGTGGGCAGGCCCTGGACGACTTCGGGTGTCGTCGGCCGCGTGGGCGCCGTGGGCGCGGTGGGGGCCGGTCCCTTGGGCACGATCGACTGACAGGCGGCCAGGAACAGGGCCGCGCCCATGAAGGCGACGCGCGCACCGCGCTTCATCGAAGCGAAGATGTTCGCTTGCCGGGGGGCATCCGTCTCTGTCATCTGGCGTCCTTATGGAAACTGAACTTTCTGGGCTGGAGCCCGGGCTTTACATCGTCGCGGGGCCGATCGGCAACCTTGGAGACCTGACCCCGCGCGCGGCCGAGATATTGCGGCGGGCTGACGTGGTCGCGGTCGAAGATACGCGGGTCAGCGCCCGCCTGCTGCGTCATGCCGGGTCCGACCGGCCGATGCTGCCCTATCATGACCACAGCGCCGACCATGTGCGCCAGCGTCTGATCGACCGGATGGCGAGCGAATCGGTGGCGCTGCTGTCGGATGCGGGGACCCCGCTCATTTCCGATCCGGGGTATAAGCTGGTGCGGGACGCGCGGGCGGCGGGACGCAAGGTGACGACGCTGCCCGGCCCCAGCGCGGTGATCGCGGCCCTCACCTTGTCGGGACTGCCGACCGATCGCTTTCTTTTCATGGGCTTCCTCCCGTCCAAGGCCAAGGCGCGCGGCGACGCGCTGGACGAAGTGGCGGCGCTCCGCGCGACGCTGGTCTTCTATGAAAGCGGGCCACGCCTGTCCGACAGCCTGTCGGCCATGGCCGCGCATCTGGGTGATCGGGATGCTGCCGTCAGTAGGGAAATCAGCAAGACATTCGAAGAAACGGCGACGGGCACGCTTACCGCCCTGTCCATGCGCTACGCCGACGCGCCGCCCAAGGGCGAAATCGTGGTCATCGTAGGTCCACCCGGCGATGCGCCGCCTGCCAGTGCCGAGGATGCCGACGCCGCCCTGCTGGAGGCAATGACGCGCCTGCCCGTGTCGAAAGCCGCTGGCGAGGTCGCGAAGAAGTTCGGGCTGGACCGCCGGACCCTCTATGATCGGGCGATGGACCTCAAGGGATGAGCCGCGCCCAGGCCGAACAGCGCGGGCGACAGGGGGAGCGCATCGCCGCCTGGTGGCTGCGGCTCAAAGGGTGGCAGATCGTCGGCCGCCGTATGCGGACGCGCGCGGGCGAAGTGGATCTGGTGGCGCGGCGCGGCGCGATGCTCGCCTTTGTCGAGGTGAAGGCGAGGGCGACCGCTGCGGAACTGGACATGGCGATTGACGAACGCCGCCTGGCGCGGGTGGCGGCGGCGGCCGAAATCCTCTGGCACGACTTGGCGAAGCCGGGTGACGACATGCGAATAGACGTGATCCTTCTTGCGCCGGGCCGACCGCCACGCCATCTGACCAATGTCTGGCATGGGGGGTGACGGCCGCCCGGCGCGTCCTGTTCTCCTGAGTGGAAGGTGTTCGGAAATGATTGAGTTTAATCCCCTGACCGTCGCGGTGCAGATGGACGCGATGGAGGGCATCAACATCGCCGGCGATTCGACCTTTCACATCATGCTGTCGGGGCAGGCGCGCGGGCACAAACTCTATCACTATCTCGCGCCCGACCTGACCTATCGCGACGGCCGGGTGCTTGCGAAGGCGCGTCCGGTGAAGGTGCAGAAGGTTGCCGGGGATCATTTCGCGTTGGGCGACTGGGAAACGCTGGATCTGGGCCGCGACGTCGATGTCGTGCTGATGCGGCAGGACCCTCCCTTTGACCTGAGCTACATCACCGCGACCCATTTGTTGGAGCGGGTGCAGGCCGAAACGCTGGTGGTCAATGATCCGGCCAGCGTGCGCGATGCGCCCGAAAAGCTGTTCGTGCTCGATTATGCGCGCTTCATGCCACCCACCATGATCACCCGGGACTTAGCAGAAGTAAAAAGCTTCCTAGCCGAACATGGGGAGATCGTGGTGAAGCCGCTTTACGGCAATGGCGGCGTGGCCGTATTCCATGTCGGCGCGAATGGCGCAAACCTGTCCTCGCTGGTCGAACTGTTCAAGGAAAAGTGGGTCGAACCCTTCATGGTGCAGGCCTTCATCCCAGGCGTCGCGCAAGGGGACAAGCGCATCGTGCTGGTCGATGGCGAGGTGATGGGCGCGGTCAACCGCATACCGGGCAAGGGCGAAATCCGGTCGAACCTGGCGGTTGGGGGATCGGCGGCCAAGACCGAACTCACGGACAAGGAGCGGGAAATCTGCGCGGCGCTTGGGCCGGAGCTCAAGGCGCGCGGGCTGCTGTTTGTGGGTATCGACGTGATCGGGGGCGAATGGCTGACCGAAATCAACGTCACCTCGCCCACCGGCATCGTATCGATCGAGGCGTTTGACGGCACCGACACCGGCGGCATGATCTGGGATGCGATCGACGCGCGGCTGGCGGCGCGAGCGGCAGACTGAACGGACCAGGGGTTGGCGCGTTAAGCCGCCGTGATCCTTTTCCAGACCATGAGCCGCTGACATGACCGACTGGGTTCTGCGCCTGATCGATGCGGGCGGTTATTGGGGCATCGGTTTGCTAATGGTGCTGGAAAATGTCTTCCCGCCCATTCCGTCCGAACTCATCATGGGCATTGGTGGCATCCGCGTCGGGCAGGGGCGGATGGCGATGGAGTGGCTGCTGCTGGCCGGGACGATTGGCACGACGATCGGCAATTATTTCTGGTATCTGGTCGGGCATATGTTGGGGTTCGAGCGGTTGAAGCCGCTGGTCGATCGTTATGGCCGCTGGGCGACGCTGGAATGGCGCGATGTCGAGGCGCTGGATCGCCTGTTCGGCAAATATGGCCAGGTCGTCGTCTTCGTCTTCCGCTTCCTGCCGGCGTTCCGCACGATGATATCCCTGCCCGCCGGCCTGTTTCGCATGGGCCATATCCGCTTCCTGTTGTGGACGGCGGGTGGGGCGCTGATCTGGAACATCATCCTAGCCTATGCCGGCTTTGCGCTGGGGCGGCATTTCCAGGATATCGACCGCTATCTGGGGCCGGCGGCGACGGTATGCGTGATCGGTGCCGTGATCTTCTATCTTTGGCGTCTGGCGACCTGGCGGCCGCGCGGCTGACGGGGTCAGGCGCGGGGATGCGCGTTGCGGTAGATGTCGAGCAGATGGGCGGCATCGACCTGGGTGTAAATTTGCGTGGACGATAGGCTGGCATGGCCGAGCAGTTCCTGCAGGCTGCGCAGATCCGCGCCGCGACCCAGCAGATGTGTGGCGAAGCTGTGGCGCAGGGCGTGGGGCGTGGTGCGCTCCGACAGGCCGAGGCGTCCGCGCGCGCCTTGTACGGCGCGGCGGATCAATGCTGGGGAGAGCGGGCCGCCGCGCGCGCCGCGGAACAGCGGGGCGTCGCGCTCCAGCGGGTAGGGGCAGGCGGCGACGTAGCTTTCTATGGCGGCACGCAGTTGCGGCAGCAGGGGGACGAGCCGGGTCTTGCCGCGCTTGCCGGTGACGCGCAGCGTGTCGCCCAGCGGCCAGACGGCGCCAGTGAGGCCCATCGCCTCGCCAATCCGCAGCCCCGCGCCGTAGAGCAGCAGCAGCACCGCCCAGTCACGGGCGCCGATCCAGCCTTCGCGGGCGGTTTCGGCGATGTCGGCGGCGAGCGCCATGGCTTCGTCGGGGGAGACGGGGCGGGGGAGGCCGCGCTTCACCCTTGGTCCCTTGAGCCGGGGCGGCCTGGCATCCTCACCGCCGACGAACCGGAGGAAGCCGCGGACCGCCGAAAGCTCGCGGGCGGCGGAGAGGTTGCCGATGCCATCCATGCGCCGGCTGGTGAGGAAGGCGCGCAGATCGGCCTGTTCCAGGCTTGCCAGCATCGCCTGCGTCACCGCCTCGCCGCGATGCTGTTCCAGGAAGGCGACCAGCCTTTCGGCGGTGGCCTGATAGGCACGGACGGTGTGGACCGAGCGGCGGCGGTCGAGGGCGAGATGGGCGCGCCAGCGGTCGATGAGGGCGGAGGAGGCGGACATGGGCCGCGCCAGGATAAGGGAGGCGGGGCGGGAAGGGAACATGCGAATCGCGTGCCCCATGAAAGCGAAAAGGGCAGCACCGTGATGGCGCCGCCCATTCCTGCTCCGGCGCAAAGGCCGGATCGGCGCGTCCGCAAGGAGGAATGCCCCCTCGCGAACGCCTGGCCGATTACTTCAGCTCGACGGTCGCGCCGGCTTCTTCCAGCTGCTTCTTGAGCTTTTCGGCTTCTTCCTTGTTCACGCCTTCCTTGACGGCCTTGGGCGCGCCTTCGACCAGCGCCTTGGCTTCGGTCAGGCCCAGGCCCGTGATGGCGCGGACTTCCTTGATGACGTTGATCTTCTTGCCACCGTCGCCGGTCAGGACGACGTCGAATTCGTCCTTCACTTCTTCAGCGGCAGCGGCCGGGGCGCCAGCGGCGGGGCCGGCAACGGCGACGGCAGCGGCGGCCGAAACGCCCCACTTTTCTTCCAGAGCCTTGGACAGCTCGGCGGCTTCGAGGACGGTGAGGGCCGAAAGCTGGTCGACCAGAGCGTTGATGTCTGCCATGTGTTCAGTTCCTTATTTGGGGCGATGCGCCCCGTCAGATTTGGGTCAAAAAATCGGAGGGCGAACGGCTTATGCCGCTTCCTTCTCCGCATAGGCGTTGAAGACACGCGCGAGCTGCGCGGCCGGCGCCTGGGTGACGGTTGCGAGCTTGGTAGCGGGCGCGACCAGAAGGCCGACCAGCTTTGCACGCAGTTCATCCAGCGACGGCATCGATGCGAGCGCCTTGACGCCCTCTGCATCGAGCAGCACTTCACCCATCGCGCCGCCAACGATCTCAAGCTTGTCGTTGGTCTTGGCGAAATCGATCGCAACCTTGGCGGCGGCGACCGGATCGACCGAGGTGGCGAGGCCGACCGGACCGGTGAGCATGTCGCTCAGCGCGGTATAGGCGGTGCCATCAAGGGCGATGCGGGCGAGGCGGTTCTTCGTAACCTTGTAGGACGCACCGGCGTCGCGCATCTTCTGGCGCAGGACGGTCGACTGGGCGACGGTCATGCCGAGGTTGCGGGTCACGACGACCACGCCAACTTCTGCCAGCTCTGCGTTCAGCGCGGAAACGACCTCAGCTTTCTGATTACGATCCATGCCATTACTCCACTTCATGTCCCGCGCAGCGCCGGTGAAGGCCCGCGCCAGGACGGCTCAAAACCCGCACGCCGGGTGGGCGCACGGGGCACAAAGTCCGAAGGGGAGAGATCAACCGGCCTGGACCCCCAAAAGGAACAGGCAGACCCGAATCGGGCAAGCGCCCGTCCGGTAAAGAGCTTTTCCCCGTCTAGGCCGGGCATTAAGAAGGGCATATTCCCTTCACCGACTGTCTCGGACGGAAGGCCGACGGCATCGCTGCCACGGCCTGCGGGTGCGCCCTTAGCGAAAGCGGCCGGCAATGTCACGCCAAATCTGGCGCGGGGGCGGGGCGTGGGACGCGTGGGCCGAAAGGGGGCGGGGAAATTTTTCCTACGAAGTTCACAGTGTCGTCGGGCTTTGTCGACGCAAAACAGGGAAAAACCAGAAGTGACGCAACCATGAAGCGACCACAAGGCGACCACGAAGCGACACCTGTCTGCGGGGCATGCGGGCGCGCGCGGCGGGAGAAAAAGGGGTAAGGCGGCGGGCCGGTCCATCGACAAGGATAGACCAGAGAAACTCCTATTAGGGAAGGGGAATAGGAGGGAGTGGGCGGTAGGCAACCGTCCGGTTCAGAGCGGGGTTTCAAGGAGAGCGGCCCTTTAAGCGGCGTCGGCTGCCGACAAATTTACGTCTGCCCACTGCGTAAGCATGAGTGACCGATCCTGTCGGGAACCGCCATTCTTATACCATTCGTCGGTCCAGCAGCACACCCTTCCTGGCCATTCACGCGATGAGAAGCCCGCCCAAAAAGCAGACCTCCCTTGCGAAGACAAAGTCAAAATGGGCGGCCTCCTTTAGAAGGCCGCCCATAGGCTCAAAACTGGTAGTCGCCATCGGAGTAAAGTGTGTCTCCGCTGATCCCAAGGATCTAGTCGAAGGCGAGAAGGACGATCGCACCGCTCATCTCGTCGTCCGGCTGAGCGGACTGCTTTGGCACAGGGCCTAGCGGCCAAGAACGCGTCTATCGGCATGCAAGACGATAGCAGGGTCGCGGTAGAGACGGTGCTGCTGGAGTGCGCCTGGCAGGAGGCGCGGCGCGTTGGTGATTAGGGCGGGGGTAGTGTGACCGTCATCGGTGAGGCGGCGCCAGACAGGACGTGCGCGACCATCGCAGTACGCAGGCTGTCCCCGTTGGTCATCATAGGGTCGAGCGCGAGTGCCAGCACTTCGCGGAAAGTTTGGGCATGTTGCTGGATTTCGGCGTTGATGGTTTCATCTCGCTTGAAGGCATAGCCGTGAACGATCTGCGAGCGCAGATTATAAGATTTCCTGATCACCTCGAAAGCCTTGACCCGATCCGTCGCGGGGGACAGCGCGGACAAAGCAAGCGCGAGTTGGATGGTGGTTTCGTTCTTGAAGGACAGCAGCCGCTCTATCGCCATCCAAAGCTGGGCGAGTTGCAGCACGGCGATCCCAGGCCGGCGACTGTCCTCCACCGTATCGATCGCAAGCAGCCGGTAATCCTCCTTGCCAGCGATGAACTTGCCCTCGGTCGATCTGGCGATGAGCGAGATGAGAGTCTGTAGGACCGGGTTGTCAGCCCAGGCGACATTCTGCCAGAAGCCAGCTCTGTTCTGATAGGGGCGGCTCCAATGTTCTGAACGCACGTGGGACGAAAAGCGATCGTCGTCTATATTCATTTGTAGGGTAATCTGGCCCGACACGCCCGAGGTGAGCGCGACCGCTGCGAGCAGGCGGCTGACAAGGGCGTCGGCGTAGGATTTGCTCATGCATGAGAGATCGGCAAGGAAAACGCCGCTGGCGTCCTGCGGCAGCGTAATCTGGAGCGATGGAATCGTGATGCCCTTGCTTCTGAACTGTTCGACATTCGCTGCATGCTGAGCGTTATGGGCGGCGATTAACTGTAGACAGTCGGTAGCGAGGAATTCCCGCATCGTTAGGAAGCGGACACCTGGGACGATTTCAGGATCGGGCAGGCCCACAATCGAAAAGATACGGCAGAAATAGAGTTCCTTGCCTTTGATACTTTCGATCTGGGATAGTGCCGCAGCTGGCGAGATACCCGTTTCGAGGAGGAACACGAATGTGCCCAGATCCGCCTTGGAAACTCTGATCGTTTCGCGGGCCTTGGGATTTGGCGGTGGGTCACCGAAGGATCGCTGATCATAGAGCGTGAGCGCCATTTCGGTCAGGCGGTCGCCATTCACGACATCGCCCAGCCGGACTTCTCTGCTCGCCGGCCCATAAGGCGTCATGCGCTCGATCTTCACATAGTATTCCGATTTATATTCGGGGAACTGGGCCCAGATCTCGGCCGCCCCAACGGCGGATCGCTTTGTGTAGGTCGTGAGGCGTTCGCGGATGTCCGCAGCGCGGCGATCGATCGCAGCAAGGCACAGAGTCTCGCTGACCCGGGCGCAGCTTGGAGAGCCGAGCGATTCGAAAAACTCCGCAGGCCAGAGATCCGGCGAGCCGGCCTCGATCTCCAGCATCACGATCACGGGCATGGAAGTGTCTGTCGCGTCATCATGCGCCTTCATTAGCAGATGCTTGGCGCTGCAGCATGTCTGTTTCTCCAGTTACGTGCCGATCCTGAAACGGCCAATTATGCTCGTTCATTGAGTCAAGGTGCCCGAAAGTAAGAATGTCAGCGCGTTTCGAAAGCTGACGTTTGAAAAGCTGGCGGGAATGGGAGATATGTCCCAGACCGAGTCATAATCTGACGGTCTGTTTTCACGCATCAGAAAATTCGCGGTCGAACGGCTTGGATGGGCGCAAATCCACTCAAACCCGGTCCGCCTGCACCACGACATCGATCGCCCGTAGCGCCGACAATATCCGCATCAGATGCTGGGCGTCGGCCACTTCCAGGTCGATGACGTCGGTGTGGAAGGGGCCTTCGCGGTTGACGAGCTGGAGGTTGAGGATGTTCGCCTTGGTCGCGCCGAACACGTTGGCGACGGCGGCCAGCGCGCCGGGCTGGTTCTTGACGATGACGGAGAGGCGGGCGGTGCCGCCCTTGGACTTGCTGTCCCAGCTCAAATCGACCCAGTCGTCATCCTGCTCCACCTCGAGCGAGCGGCAGTCGATGGTGTGGACCTCGATCGGTTCGCCGGTGCGGCGCACGCCCACGATGCGGTCGCCGGGCACCGGGTGGCAGCAATCGCCCAGATTATAGGCGATGCCGGGGGTGAGGCCGCGGATCGACACGGGTTCATGCTGGCGCGGATGGGCTTCCTCCATCCCCTGCGCGCTGGTGGAGCCGGGGACCAGCGCCTCCATCACTTCATGGTCGAGCACGCGGTGGGTGGCGATGGCGACCATCAGCGCGGCGCGATCCTCCAGCTTCAGGCGTTTGAGCGCGGCATTGAGCGCCTTGTCGCCCAGTTCGCTGGCAAGGTCGGCAGGGAAGCGGCCGATAATTTCCTCATAGAGTTTCTCACCCAGCTTGATCTCTTCCCCGCGCTGTTTCTGGCGGATGAAGCGGCGAATGGCGGCGCGCGCCTTGCCCGTGATGGCGAAGGAGAGCCAGCCGGGCTGCGGCTCCTGCCCCTCCGACTTCAATATTTCGACCTGGTCGCCATTGTCGAGCGAGGTGCGCAGCGGCACGACGCGGCCGTTGACCTTTGCCCCCACGGTCTGGTTGCCAAGGCTGGTGTGGACGGCATAGGCGAAATCGACCGGGGTCGAGCCCTTGGGCAGCTGGTGCAGCTCGCCCTTGGGGGTGAAGGCGAAGATGCGGTCCTGATACATCGCCATGCGGGTATGTTCGAGCAGCTCGTCCGCGTCCTGGCTCTGTTCGAGGATTTCGACCAGGTCGCGCAGCCAGGCGGCGTGATGATCGGTCGCGTCGCCCTTCTGCTTGTAGGCCCAATGGGCGGCAAGGCCCAGTTCGGCATCGCTGTGCATCGCGCGGCTGCGAATCTGCACCTCTATGCGGGCATTGTCCTGATGGATGACGGTGGTGTGGAGCGAGCGATAGCCGTTGCGCTTGGGCGTGGAGATATAATCCTTGAACCGGCCGGGCACCATCTTGAAGGTCTGGTGGATGATGCCGAGCGCGCGGTAGCAATCGGCCGGGCTGTCGGTGATGACGCGGAACGCCATGACATCGGTCAGCTGTTCGAAGCTGATGTGCCGCTCCTGCATCTTGCGCCAGATGGAATAGGGGTGTTTCTCGCGGCCCGAGACGGTGACGGACAGGTCGTTGCCGCCCAGCAGCAATTGCAGCTCCGCGCCGATGCGGTCGACCTTGTCATGGCCGCCTTCCTTCAGATGCTCCAGGCGGCGGGTGATGCTGTCATAGGCCTCCGGCTCCAGCTCGCGAAAGGCGAGCAGCTGCATCTCGCGCATGAAATCGTACATGCCGATCCGCTCGGCCAGCGGGGCGTAGATATCCATGGTTTCGCGCGCGATGCGGCGGCGCTTGCCCTCATTCTTGATGAAGTGCAGCGTGCGCATATTGTGCAGGCGATCGGCAAGCTTGACCAGCAGCACGCGAATATCGTCGGACATGGCGAGCAGGAACTTGCGCAGATTTTCAGCCGCCCGCTCATTTTCGGACATGGCCTCGATCTTGGAAAGCTTGGTCACGCCATCGACCATGCGGGCGACGTCGGGGCCAAAGGCGCTTTCGATCTCGTCATAGGTGACGAGCGTATCCTCGATCGTATCGTGGAGGAGGGCGGTGACGATGGTCTGATCGTCGAGGTTGAAGTCGGTGAGGATGCCGGCGACTTCGATCGGGTGGCTGAAATAGGGGTCGCCGCTGGCGCGCTTCTGCGAGCCGTGCTTCTGGACCGAGAAGACATAGGCGCGGTTGATCATCGCCTCGTCCGCTTCCGGATCGTAGCGCTTTACCCGTTCGACAAGTTCATATTGACGCAGCATCGCCGCCGATTGTGTGGGAACCCTCTTGTCGTGCAACAAAAAAACGCCATGTTGCGATAATAAGGTGGCGATTTTGCAACGGGTGTTGCTTTGCGCTATATGTGGGACAGATGAAACATAATCTGGCACAGGATCTGGAACAATGCGCGCTGCCCAGCGCGCTGGAGATGATGGGAGAGCGCTGGTCCTTCCTCATCCTGCGCGGCGCGCTGTCGGGCATCCGCCATTTCGAGGAATTCCAGTCGACTCTGGGCATCGCCCGCAACATCCTGGCCAACCGGCTCGCCCGGCTGGTGGAAAACGGCATATTGGTGCGCCAGCCGATGCAATGCGACCGGCGCAAGGTGGAATATCGCCTGACGCCAAAGGGGCAGGATCTGGCCCCCGCCATGGTGGCGCTGCGCCAATGGGGCGAACGCTGGGGCTGCGGGACGCAGGCGTGCCAAGTGCTGGCCGACAAGCGCGACGGGCAGCCGATCCGCCCCATCGCGATTCAGGCGCAGGACGGACGCACGCTGGAACTGGCCGACCTGGTGTGGCTGTGTCCCGACGAAGTGACGCCCATGGCTGAGGAACCGGCTGCCGCTGCGTGAGCCGGCTTCCCGACCGGGCGATAATGGCATAGGCATGGGTCCCATGTCCGTGACCCGCATCCAGCCCCAGCCCTTTTTCGCTGACAAGAACCGCGCCTTCTGGAACCTGCAATCGCTGGGATGGGCCGGCGCATTCCTGCTGCGTGGTTCGTCGACCATCGCGAACGGGCAATCCTTTTCCAGCCTGATCCCGGTGCTGATCTCAACGGTCACAGGCTATTCGGTGACGCTGCTGATAGCGGTGGCGTTCCGTTATCTGCTCAAGCAACGGCCGATCGTCACCTGGGGCGTGTCGATCCTGACCGTGGTGCTGGCCGCGGCGCTGGTGGCGTTCATCGACGCCTGGGTCTTTTCCACGCAGAACCGCAGCGGCGACACGGCGGGCGTGCAGCTGTTCCTGGGCGCCTTCTATCTGTCGGTGACGCTGATCGGGGCTTGGTCCGCGCTTTATTATGCGATCAATTTCTACCTGACGGTGGAGGAGCAGGCGGACCAGCTCACGCGCCTCGAAACCCAGGCGTCGAGCGCGCAGCTGGCGATGCTGCGCTATCAGCTCAATCCGCATTTCCTGTTCAATACGCTCAACAGCATATCGACGCTGGTGCTTTTGAAGCAGACGGACAGGGCCAATGCGATGCTCTCGCGCCTGTCGTCCTTCCTGCGCTACACGCTGATCAACGAACCGACCGCGCAGGTGACGATCGCGCAGGAGGTGGAGACGCTCAAGCTGTATCTGGAGATCGAGAAGATGCGCTTCGAGGAGCGGCTGCGCCCGGCCTTCGTGATCGATCCCGCCGTGTCGCATGCGCGCCTGCCATCGCTGCTGTTGCAGCCGCTGGTCGAAAACGCGATCAAATATGCGGTCACGCCCAAGGAGGAAGGGGCCGATATCACGGTCACGGCGCAACCTGCCGGGGATAATGTCCGGATCATCGTATCGGACACCGGGCCGGGATTGAACGATGGCGCCATCAAGCCGCACATTCCCATGAGCGAGGGAACAGGTGTTGGCCTGCCGAACATCCGGGACCGGTTAATTCAGGCCTTCGGGGAACGACAGCGCTTTGAAACGCGTTCCACGCCGGGCGGATTTTCGGTCATCATCGAAATTCCGCTTAACATGGATGAAAGATCGAAAGTCGCCGCATGACCATCAGAACAATCCTCGTCGACGACGAAAGCCTGGCCATTCAGGGGCTGGCCCTGCGTCTGCAAGCGCATGAGGATGTCGAAATCGTCGAAACCTGCACCAACGGCCGCGAAGCCATCCGCGCCATCAAGACGCATAAACCCGACCTTGTGTTCCTCGATATCCAGATGCCCGGCTTTGACGGCTTTTCCGTCGTTCAGGGCATGATGGAGGTCGAACCGCCCCTGTTCATCTTCGTCACCGCCTATAGCGACCATGCGATCCGCGCGTTCGAGGCGCAGGCGGTCGATTATCTGATGAAGCCGGTGGAGGAAGGGCGCCTGGCTGACGCGCTCGACCGCGTGCGCCAGCGCCTGACCGAAAAGCGGCAGGGGCAGGAGGTCGAAAAGCTGCGTGAGGTGCTGGCCGAGGTCGCGCCCCAGGCGATGACCGATTTCGCCGCGAGCGAGGATGGCGCGCCTGCGTCCAATCGCTTTGAAAAGCTCATCAACATCAAGGACCGTGGCCAGATTTTCCGCGTCGATGTGGATTCGATCGAGCGCATCGACGCGGCCGGCGACTATATGTGCATCTACACCGCCGACAATTCGCTGATTCTGCGCGAAACGATGAAGGACCTGGAAAAGCGGCTGGACCCGCGCAATTTCCAGCGTGTCCACCGCTCCACCATCGTCAATCTGAGCCAGGTACGGCAGGTCAAGCCCCACACCAATGGCGAATGTTTCCTGGTGCTGGAAAGCGGCGCGCAGGTGAAGGTCAGCCGCTCCTACCGCGACGTGGTGGCGCGCTTCGTGCATTGAGCGAGGACGCGCTGGGCGGCGCGGTATGTCCGTGACCGCGTGGGTCCTTTTGTTTGCGTGCATCTGTGCAAGGAAGAGCGGGATGCCGGGTCAAGCCCGGCATGGCGGGCGCGGTGGTGCATTGGGTGGGTAGGGTTTCTACCCCCTTATGTGCGGAGGCTGCCGGACTAGCGGAGGTGTGAGCCAGCCATCATAAGCCAGCGGCATGTCTTGTCTCGCCTGCGCCCGATTGCTCTTCTTTGGTGAAATTGAAGGTCGTATATCGACCATTTTTTGCCATTCAATTGCTCTAAGCAGCGCCGCGATTGCAGACATTGGATGTGCTGCTATTATACGCCGATGGACAAACCCCGCTTCCGGCGCTGGCTCGGATATAACTACTTACCTCTCAATCTATCGGCGTGGTTGACGATTGCCTGCCTTCTTTTGATTGAGGCTCCCCTGATGGCGCTGTCATTTCACTTCGTCCCTGAAACTCTGGAATGGTGGGGCATTGCGATATTATCATTCTGTATTTTCTTATCAGGTTTGACATTCATACATTGGCATTCGGAATTAAGGGGGTGGTCTGTAGGCGACCAACGTCCAACCTAGCTGAGTTGGTTCGCTGATCTCGATAGCTGACATTTCTGCCGCGCTCTGTTGTCAGTGCACGGCCTACCTGCGATGATAGGCTATGAGAGACGAACCCTCCCCCCATGCCCTAATGTTACGGGATACCGTGATCGACCTTCAGCAGCGTCTGGTGGATATCACCGGGAATACCGAATTCGACGACGGCTATCGAATGGGCCTTGGCTTGGCGATCGAGACGTTGCGGAACCAATGCTACGCGTTCGATCTGCGCGAGGACTTGGGCTGGATGGAGCCTGACGTAACCAAGTGGCTTCGTCCAAAGGGCTAGCCGTGCCTGCTCTTCTCACCTGACCACCCGAAAGGCGACAGTCCGCAATCCACCCATCCCCGTCATTCCCGCAGCGGCGGGAACCCATCTTCCGATGTCATGCCATGTTCAGTGCCGGGAGATGGATCCCCGCGTTCGCGGGAATGACGATGGATGCGGGGGTGACGATGGCGAGAGATTGTTCGCAACCCATCCGATGATCACGCGCTGCCCGGTTCAAACTGACCTGACCGGTGCGTCACGCGCGCAAATTCCGTTTCCCGTGCCTCAATGCTTGCCCGGCTTGCTCGATGTGCCGGGCGCGGCGGGGTTGAGCAGGTCGACGCCGGCGGGGAGGGCGGTGCCGCCCATGTCGAGCTTGCGCGCCTGTTCCTGCGCGACGCGGCGGGGGTCGTCGCGTTCCTTGATCGCCGCGCGGGTTTCAGCGTCTATGTCCTCGTCACTGGTATCCCCGCCACCGCCGCGGCTCCAGCCCAGGATGATCGACATGCGCCGGTTGCGCGGATCGTAGCGATTGTCTTTCACGAAGGGTTCGCGGTCGGCGACGCCTTCGATCCGGGCGAAGCGGGGATTGCCGATGCCGCTGTCCGCCAGCGCCTGGCGCGTCGATTCCGCGCGGGCCGATGACAGGCGCCAATTGTTCATCGCCTTGCCCGACGCATAGGGCAGGGCATCGGTATGGCCGCGCACGATGAGGTCATTGGGCATGGTCTTGAGCACGCTCGCCACTTCGCCCACCAGCGCGCGCGCTTCGGTGACGAGCCGGTCGGTGCCCATGGCGAACATCGCGAAATCGGCTTCGTCGATCAGGTCGATGCGCAGCCCCTCGCGGGTTTCGGTGAAGCGGACATTCTTGCGCAGGCGCGACAGACCCTTGCGGTTCATGCGCGCTTCCAGATCCTTCTTGATCGATTCGAACTTCTGCCGATCGGCCGCGCGCATCGCCTTGCCGCCCTGGTCCTTGGTGCCGGTGGCGTCGCGCGGGATGGTGATGGACAGGTTGCCCACGCCGCCGGTGGTCGGATAATTATCCTTCCCCGTCAGGCTGTCGCCGCCCATCAGCCCGGTCGACCCGGCCGATGCCATTTTGAGTTCGACCAGCGTCGGGGTGAAATAGTCAGCCAGCGCCTTGCGCTGCTTTTCGGTGGTCGCGCCCAGCAGCCACATCAGCAGGAAGAAGGCCATCATCGCCGTCACGAAGTCGGCATAGGCGACCTTCCATGCGCCGCCATGATGACCGCCATGTCCTTCGACGATGATTTTCTTGACGATGACCGGCCTTGGTTCAGGCTCGTTCGCGCCGCGCTTTTTCTCGGCCATGGCTTATTTGTTCCGCATGCCGTCGAACACCTCGGCAAAGCCGGGCTGGTTGGCGTGGATGAGGCTGGAGCGCGCGGCTTCGATCACCAGCGGTTGCGGGTGGCCGTGCAGCGAGGCGATGATGATCTGCTTGACGACATGATAGATCGCCCCGTCCTGCTCGATCACCGTGCGGCAGCGATTGGCGAAGGGGTTGACCATGCCATAGGCGAGCAGCACGCCCAGGAAAGTGCCGACCAGCGCCGACCCGATCATCGCGCCCAGCACCGAAGGCGGCTGGTCGATCGAGCCCATGGTCTTGACCACGCCCAGCACCGCCGCGACGATGCCCAGCGCCGGCAGCGCGTCGGCCAGGCCCTGAAGATTGTCGGCGGGCTTGAGGGCTTCATGGTGATGGGTCTTGAGGCTGTTGTCCATCACCTCCTCCACCGCATGGGGATCAAGCGTGCCCGACGAGACGACCACCAGCCGCAGCGTGTCGCTGATGAGGTGGATGAGCGTCTTGTCCTTCATCAACTTGGGATATTCGGCGAAAATGGGGGAGGTGCCCGGATCCTCGATATGGGGTTCGAGCGCGACCGGCCCTTCGACCCGCAGCGTCTTCATGAGCTTGCTGACGAGGAAGATGCAGTCGAGGAAATCCTGCTTCTTGTAGGCCGGCCCCTTGAACACCTTGGCAAGGCCGCCGCCCAGCGCTTTCAAGTCCGCGCCCGAATTGCCGATGATGAGCGCGCCGACCGCCGCGCCGCCGATGATCAGCATTTCGTGCGGAAGCGCGTGGAGCACCGGGCCGATATCGCCGCCGGTGAAGATGAAGCCGCCGAACACCATGCCCAGAAGCACGACAAGGCCGATGATTGCGAACATGATTATCCCCGAAAGTAGCGCCTGTGTGGCGGTGGCTGCGTCAGCGCCGGTGCGCCGGTCCCTTTCTGGTTAATACGGACTGGTTAGCATCCGCTTTAGGACAAGGGCTGCTTTTTACCCGGCCGTCAGCCAATGATGTCGAACAGCGTCTTCTGGTTGATCCGCGCATAGGCGGACTGCGCCGCTTCCAGTTGCAGAAGCTGGGATTGAAGGCGCGAGATGACTTGCTGAAGATCGGTGGATTCCAGGTCCGCCCGCCGTTCGGTGAGGTCGATGTCGACATCGGTCAGCCGGTCGCCGATGACTTCCAGCCGGTCGCTGCGCACGCCCTGCTTCGCCTGCTCGACTGTGATGTGCGCCTGCGCCGCCTTGACCCCGTCGAGCGAGGTGGCGATGTCGGCGTCGACGCCGCTTTGGATCGCGCTGATGCTGGCGGAGAGGACATCGTTGATCGACATGGGCGCGCCGTTGACGTCGATGCCTTCGGACACTTCCTGCCTCGTGCCGACGACGGCGAGGTTGAGGCCCCGGCTGACCGGGACAAGCGTGCTTTGCCCATCATCGAACACCGGCGTGCCCTGATAGTCGGTCTGGTTGAGCATTTCGTCGATCGTGGTGCGGATCGTGCCCAATTCCTCGACGATGGCGGCGCGGCTGGTGTCGTTGAGCGACCCGTTGCGGGCCGACGTCACCAGTTCCTGCGCGCGGGTGAGGAGACTGTTGATTTCCGACAGATTGGATTCGGCGGTGGCGGCGCGGGTCGTGCCATAGCTGACATTGGCCTGCCAGGCGGCCTGCTGCGCCTGCGCGCGGCCGATGTCGGACACCTGCACCCAGGCGAGCGCATTGTCGGACGGCTTGTTAAGCGTGATGCCGGTCGAAATGGCGGTCTGCCCGTCGACGATGCTTTGCGACAATTTCTGCTGCCGGCGCATTTCAGCGAGCATGATCTTGTTGGTGATGCCTACCATGAGTCAGCCCTTTGCCGGTCAGATGATGTTGAGGATGGAATCGATGGTTTCCTTGGCGATCTGCAGGATTTTGGCGCAGCCCGAATAGGCCTGTTGCAGGCGCAGCAGGTCGGCCGCTTCCATGTCGAGATCGACGCCGCTTACCGCTTCTCGCGCGGCGACGGCCTGGTCGCTGCGGTTGGTGGCGGTGTCAAATTCCGCCTGGGTCGCGCCCAGCAGGTTGGCGTGGGTGGCGACCAGCGAGGTCCAGGCCTGTTCGACGCTGCCATTGCCGCGCAGGGTGGAGGTGACGGTCAAAAGATTGCCGTTGAGCGTGCCGTCAGCGGATTTGAGCGCCAGCAGCGCGGGATCGGTGACGAGTGCCGCGACATTGGCCGCGCCGCCGCCATAGGACAGCAGCGGAACGCCCGCCGTGCCGGCGTCGGTCAGGCCCTGCGCGTGCCAGGCATTGACGTCGGTGACGAACTGTTCGGCCAGCGTGTCGAGGCTGGCGCGGCGTTCGGTGACGGTCTGCGCGGCGGAAAACAGGCCGCCCAGCGTGCCGTTGGCAGGCGCGCTGAGCGCGGTGCCGTCGCTCAGGCTGAGCGCCAGCGTGCCATCGTCATTGGCCGCGACCGACAGGCTGGCGGCGCTGTTGCCACTGACCAACGTCTGCCCGGCGAAGCTGATTTCGGCGCTGTCATGCGCGCCAAAGCTGATCGTGACGTTCAGATTTTCCGACAGGTCCTGCAAGGCGGCGTCGCGGCTGTCGAGCAACTGCGCATAAGCGGATGTGCCCGGCTGCGCGCGCAGCAGGCTGTTGTTGATATTGGCGAGCGCGGACAGCGAACGGTTGATCGTCTGGACCGAGGCGGTGGCTTCGGTCGCGATGCCGTCCGACACATTTTTGAGGTCGGCCGCAGTCTGGTTGAACGATTGCGCCACGCGACTGATGCTGTCGAGCGTGGTGACGCGCAGTGACGTGTCGCCAGGGCTAGCGGCCAGCTTTTCCATATTCTGGAACATGCTGGTCATCAGCTGGCCTACGCCGGTGCTGCTGTCGTTCATCGCGGTTTCTGCGTCGGTCAGCCAGCGCAGCCGCGCCGTCGCGCTGCCCAGGTTCATGCCGGTCGTGCGTACAGTCGCGTCGAGATAGGGATCGCTCGCGCGATCGACGCCCATCACCTGCGTGCCGCCGAAATTGGCCTTGGCGATGTAGAGCGACATGGTGGAGGTCGATGCCCCCGATTCCGCCGTCGTCACCGTGCGCCGGGCATAGCCGTCGGTGCCGGCATTGGCGATATTTTCGGAAATGGCGGCCATCGCGGTGCGATAGGCCTTGGTCCCCGACGACCCGATGATGAAAAGATCGCTCATGCGCCGGGCGTCCCGGCCGCGCCGTCAGGGGCGGGCGCGTCGGCAGTTGTGGGGGCGACGCGCGCGCCAAATTGCTTGATCAGCAGTTCGGCGATGCCCATGGCGCCCTTGCTCGCCATCGCGTCGGCGGTGCGCGCGTCGGCCATGTCCTGAAATTGCTGGGTGGCGCTGGAATCGGTGATGCCCTCGGCCAGGCTGGCCGAGCGCATCGCGCCGATCATCTGGCGCAGGAACACCGCTTCGAACTGCTGCGCGACCTTGTCCAGCGCGGCGCGATCCGCGCCCCCTGCGCCGGACCCGGCCGCTGCCGTCGTCGGAGAAGTTGTCGTCACCTGCATCACAGCACCACCAGATCGGCTTTCATCGCGCCCGCCTGTTTCAAGGCTTCGAGGATCGCGACCATGTCCGCCGGGGATGCCCCGATGGCGTTGACCGCCTTGACTATATCGGCCAGCGACGCCCCACCTTTAAAATTGATCATCGGTTTTTTCTGTTCGTCGATGCTGATGTTGCTCGACGGTTCGACCGCAGTCTGCCCCTGGCTGAAGGGGGCGGGCTGCACGATGCGCGGCGATTCATTGACGCTGACCGTCAGTTTTCCGTGCGCGACGGCGGCCGGATGGATCTTGACCGCGCCGTTGATGACGACCGTGCCGGTGCGCGCGTTGACAATGACGCGGGCCGGGGCGTCGGCGGGCGCGACCTCGATATTTTCGATCATGCCCATCATCATGATGCGCTGCTCCGCGCCCGGCGCGGCGGCGATCGTCACCGAAACAGCGTCGACCGCGCTCGCCCGATTGTCGCCAAAGGCACGGTTGATGCCATCGGCCACGCGCAGAGCGGTGGTCAGGTCCGCTTCGGCGAGGTTGAAGGTCAGGGTGGGAGCGGTGTCGAAACCGGTCGCAACCGCGCGCTCGACTGTCGCCCCGCTGGGGATGCGGCCGGCCGAGGGGATGTTGACCGACACCTGGCTGCCGTCGGCACCCGATACGCCGAGGCCGCCGACGGCGAGGTTGCCCTGCGCCATGGCGTAGATTTCATTGTCCGCGCCGCGCAGCGGGGTCATGATCAGCGTGCCGCCGCGCAGCGACTTGGCCTTGCCCAGCGCCGACACGGTGACGTCCAGCCGCTGGCCGGGCTTGGAAAAGGCGGGCAGGTCGGCCGTCACCAGCACGGCGGCGGCGTTCTTAAGCGCCGGGTTGACGCCCTGTGGCAGCGTCAGGCCAAAGCGCGACACGACGCCCTTCATGCCCTGCGTTGCATATTCGATGCTGTCGTCGCCCGTGCCAGCCAGGCCCACGACGATGCCGTAGCCGGTCAGCTGGTTGGGGCGCACGCCCTGGAACGTGCCCAAATCCTTGATCCGCTCGGCATGGGCGGGCGTGACGAGGGCGAAGGCGGCGAACAGCGCGACCAGCGAAAAGAGGCGGTGGAAAACGCTCACTTGGCTCTCCATCAGAAGGGGCTGATCGCGGAGAAGAAACGCTGGAGCCAGCCCTGGCGGCTGGCATTGGCGATCTCGCCCTTGCCCTTGTAGATGATCTTGGCGTCGGCGACGCGGGTGGAGGCGATGCGGTTGTCCGGGCTGATGTCGGCCTGGCGGACAAGGCCGCTGATCTGGATGAATTCGTCGCCGCGATTGAGCGTCAACGCCTTCTCGCCCTTCACCAGCATGGTGCCATTGGGATAGACTTGCGCGATGGTGACGGTGATTTCGCCCGACAGCGCGTTCGACTGGGTCGCCGCGCCCTTGCCGGTGAATCCGTTATTGCCGCCCATGGCGACATCGCTGGGCGAAAAGAGCTTGGAAAGAACGCCGGTGCTTGGCGGCGTCAGCCCGAAGGAGCCGCTGCGGCTGGTGTCGGCGCTGTTGCTCTTGGACGCCTGGGTGCGTTCGACCAGCACGATGGTGATGATGTCGCCGACGGTGGTGGCGCGCGCGCCGCTGGTCAGCGGCGTATAGCCGACCGACGTCTGGAAGATGGAGCCGTTGGCCGCAGGCGCGGCCGGCTGGGCGATGACGGTCGGCGCGAAATATTCGCGCTCCACCTCGCGCTTCTTCTTGCGCGCATCGGCGGGCGATGCGGCAAGGGCAAGCACGGAAACGGCGGCGACAAGGGTGAAGGAGATGCGCATCGTCACAGCTCAGATATTCTGGTTGACGTACTGGAGCATTTCGTCGGTCGCCTTGATCATCTTGCTGTTCACCTCATAGGCGCGCTGCGTCTCGATCATGTCGACCAGTTCCTCGACGATGTTGACGTTGGACGTTTCCAGATAGCCCGACCGGATGACCCCGCGCCCTTCCAGCCCAGCGACGCCGACCTGCGGCGTGCCGCTGGCGGCGGTTTCGACCAGCAGATTGCCGCCGATCGATTGCAGGCCCGACGGATTCATGAAGCTGGCCAGTTCGATCTGGCCAAGCTGGCTTGGTTCGCTTTCGCCCTGCAAGGTCGCGGAAACGGTGCCGTCATTGCCGATCGACACCGATGTCGCGCCCTGCGGCACGGTGATCTGGGGGATGAGCGGCAGCCCGTCGCCGGTGACGATCGTGCCTTCGGCGGTGACGCTGAAATTGCCCGCGCGCGAATAGGCGATGGAGCCGTCGGGCTGCTGCACCTGGAAATAGCCCGATCCTTCGATCGCCATGTCCAGCGCATTGCTGGTCTGGGTCAGCGTGCCCTGCGTATTGATCTTGCTGGTGCCTTGGAGCGCCACGCCCGATCCCAGGTTCAGCCCGGTGGCGAACTTGTTTTCCGCGTCGGAATTGGCGCCGGCCTGCACGATCTGCTGATAGGCCAGCGTCTCGAAATCGGCGCGGTCCTTCTTGAAACCGGTCGTGTTGACGTTCGCCAGGTTGTTGGCGATGACGCGCATCTTCGTGTTCTGCGCGTCAAGGCCGGTGCGGGCGACATGAAGGGCGGCGTTGCTCATCGTGCATTCTCCGTGGCGCGATCCTCGCGCGGACCGCTCAGTCGGTTATGCGATCCTCACTCGGACCGCTCATGCACGCATCAAAGCAAGAGGCGTGCCAATATTAACCATAGGGTCTAGCCGTCGAGGCGCATCAGCGACGCGCCGCCATCGTCCAGCTGTTTGGCGGTGTCGATCATCTTGACCTGCGTCTCCCAGGCGCGGCTGGCCTCGATCATGTCGATCAGCGCCTGGGTCGAATTGACGTTCGATCCTTCCAGCGATCCCGATGTCACGGTGGCGAGCGGATCGGAGGGCAGGGCGCCGCCATTGACTTCGCGGAACAGGCCGTCATTGCCCTTGGCGATGCTGGAGCCGGCCGCATTGACCAGCTTGAGCTTGTCGACCTGCTGCGGGTTGGCCGGATCGCCGCCCTGCGGCACGCCCCAGATGCTGCCATCCTTGGCGATGGAGACGCTGTCCATCTGCGGCAGGATGACCGGGCCGCCTTCGCCCAGCACGGGCAGGCCGTCGCCGGTGGTCAGCAGGCCGCTGTCGGAAACCTTGAGGTCGCCGCGGCGCGTATAGGCTTCGCTGCCGTCGGTGGCCTGAACGGTGAGCAGTGCGTCCCCGTCCAGCGCCACGTCGAGCGGATTGCCCGTTTCGGTGACCGCGCCTTGCGCCATGTCGGCGGCGATCACCTGTTCGGAGGCCTGGGCGCGGGTGTCGAAGCTTTCGCCCTGGATCCAGCGCGTTTCGGCATTGGCGATTTCCGCGCGAAAGCCAACGGTGTTGGCATTGGCAAGGTTGTTCGCGATCGACGCCTGCCGCGCCATCGCGCCGCGCATCGCCGTCAGTGCCGTGTTGACGAGCCGGTCCATGGGCTGTTCCTCCTGATCCCGCGCCTAAACCGCTTAGGTACGGATGTTGACGATGGTGGTGGTCAGCGTATTGGCCGCCTCGATCGCCTTGCTGTTCGCCTGGAAATTGCGCTGGGCGGCGATCAGCTGGACCAGTTCGTCGGTGATGTCGACGTTGGAGCGTTCCAGCGAGCCGGAATTGACCGAACCGAACATGCCCTGATTGGCGGTGCCCAGGATCGGGTTGCCGCTCTCCACGGTGGAGGTCCAGTGCGCGTCGCCCTGCTGGCGCAGCCCTTCCAGGCTGTTGAAGGACGCCATCGCGACCTGGCCCAGGTAAACGGTGCTGCCATCGGCGTAAATGGCCGAAACAAGCCCTTCCTTCGACACGCCGACGCTGGTCAGCTGCGCGCCGTCGGCTTCGTTATTATAGGTGGTCGGGATTTGCAGGTCGGTGAGGTCGCCCGGACCCGTGGCGCTCGTCGGCGGGGTGGTGAGGTCGCCGGTTTCAGGATCGACGGCGAACACCTGAATGCGCGAACCGGTGGTGTCGACGGCGAAGCGGTCATTATCGACCGAAAAGGCGCCGTTGCGGGTGTAGCTGATCGTGCCATCCTCGCCTTTCACGGTGAAGAAGCCTTCGCCCGTGATGGCAAGGTCCAGCGTCTTGTCAGTGGTTTCGATCGTGCCCTGCGTGAACTGCTGGGTGATGCCCTGCACGCGCACGCCCTGACCCGCGACCTGATGCGTCGTCTGCATCGGCGAGGCGGCGAAGATATCGCCGAACTGCGCCTTGCTCTTCTTGAAGGCAGTCGAGTTCACGTTGGCGACATTGTTGGAAATGGCGGACAGGTCGGCCTGCGCGCCCTTGAGACCGGAAAGCGAAACATAGAAGGACATGGCGTTGCTCCTTGGGTGAAAAGGATGGGGTTAAGAACTACATCAGGCTCAGCGCGTCGGACGGGCTGTAGCTGCCGAGCGCGGTGATCAGTTTGGAAGAGGAACCGTCCGCGGGTGACTGGACGGCGGCGATGGTGGCCCAGGTCGCGACCTTCCTGGGGGTGGCGCCGTTGACCTTCACCTGCAGGGCGTCGGTGGACACGGTTTCGCCCATGTCGTCCTTGCCATCCCAGTAGAAGGTGACGTCGCCCGCCTGCTGCGACCCTAAGTCAATGGTCTTGACGACATTGCCGCTGCCATCGACCAGGTCGACGGTCGCGCCGTTGGTGGCGTCGGCGAAGCTGACCTGCCCGGCATAATAGCCGCTGGCGTCGGGCACGGCGACATTGCTTTGGACCAGCATCGACTTGCCGATCCAGCTGGCCGCATCGCCCAGGCGCGTGCCGGTCAGCTCCTCCTTGATCGACGCCAGGTTGGCGTTCATCTCGGCGATGCCGCTCGAATTGGTGATGGTCGCCATCTGCGACACCATCTCGGCATTGTCGACGGGTTCGAACGGGTCCTGATATTGCATCTGCGCGGTCAGGAGCTTGAGGAAGCTGGCCTGATCCATCGTCGCGCTGCCGGTGCCAACGGTCGCATTGGGATTATAGACCGAAAGCCCCGCGCTGTCGGTGACGGTGGAAACGCTCGTCATTTGCCGATCCTTATGGTTTCGAGCATCAGGGATTTGGCGGTGTTGAGCACCTGGACGTTGTTCTGGTACATGCGGGCAGTCTCGATCATGTCGACCAGCTCGGCATTGCTGTCGACCGCCGCTTCCCACACATCGCCATTGGCGTCGGCCAGCGGATGATTGGGGTCGTGGCGCTTGGTCGGCTCGGCCTTGGTGGTGACGACGTCCGAAACCTTGACCGTCGACACGCCGGGGCTGTCCGTGACGGACGTGAAGACTGGCTTGATCGCGCGATAGGCATCTTGCGCGCTGCCGGTGACATTGCCGGCATTCGCCATGTTGGACGCGGTCGTGTTGAGACGCACCAGCTGCGCGCTCATGGCGCGGCCGGCGATGTCGAAGATGTTCATGGCGCCATTGCCGCTCATGCTCATTCTCCCTTCAGCGCGCGGTTGATGGTGTTGATCCGGCCCTCGAGGAAGGAGAGGGTCGTGCGATATTTGACAGCGTTTTCGGCAAACAGCGTCTGTTCGGTGCTGAGTTCGACCGTATTGCCGTCAAGGCTGGGCTGAAGCGGCACGCGATAGCCCATGGCGTCTTCGACCGCCTTGCCCATGTCGGTGGAGGTCGCGCCCGACGATTGCGCCGTCGCTTCCTTAAGCGCGGCTTCAAAGTCGATGTCGCGCGCCTTGTAACCGGGCGTGGAGGCATTGGCGATGTTGGACGCGAGCAGGGACAGGCGCTGCGAGCGAAGCGCCAGCGCCTTTCCATGGATCCCAAACAGATTGTCTTCGACCGACATGCTCAAAAATTCGCTCTAAAGTTTATCCTTCACCCGCCGTTCTGAAGCCTGATGGCATCGCCTGCGGGTGATCCAGCCTGTGATCAGCAAGAGCCGTGCCAATTTGCGTGGGTGACGCATCGGCAAGGCGGCAAAGCTGGGGAATACGGGCTTTTCGCAGGCGAGACGGCAAGGGCGGCAAGTTTTTGCCGGTCGGCGGCAGGGCGTTGCCGGCCGCCGATGAACGATGGGGACGACACGGCGCATGCTCGCGATTTTCAGCCATTTGTTCGATCCGGCAACGCTGCTGGCGATGCTGGGCGGGATTGCCCTGGTGGCGCTGTTCCAGAACGGCCTTGCAGCTTGTGGGCGCGCGATCGGAGCACTGGCGCCGTTGCTGCGCGCCAATCCGCTGCGCGATCAGGACGCCGCGCGCGCCGCCCTGCTTCAGATCGACCATGTCGCGCAGCTGCGCGGACTGTCCTGCACCGACCGGGTGAAGACCGCTCATCCCTTCCTGACGCAGGCCGCGCACAAGCTGGCCAATTGCGACCGCACCGAACAATTCGCGCTGTGGGCGACGCAGGCGCTCGCTGACCGGGCGCAGCGTCATGGCGCGGCGCATCGCGTCTGGCTGTCGGTGGCGGATGCCGCGCCAGCGCTGGGCATGGCGGGCACGATATTGGGCCTGATCGGCATGTTCGCGGCGATGGATGATCCCGCCGCGCTGGGGCCGTCGATGGCGCTGGCGCTGCTCACCACCTTCTATGGCGTCGTCATCGCCAACATCATCGCAGCGCCCATCGCCGCGCGCCTGGCCGACCTGTCGGAGCGGGAACTGGCCTGGCAGCGGGAGGCGGCGGACCGGATGCTGGTGATCGCGCGGCGCGAAAATGCGCCGTTGCGCCGCGCGGCCATGCGCGAAGTGGCATGAGCGCGCGCCCACTCCCCCTTGTGCGGCGCAATCGCTGGGCAATCAGCTTTGCCGATCTGCTGCTGTTGCTGCTTGCCTTCTTCGTGCTGTTGCAGGCGAGCGGATCGCGGCGCGGCGCGATGCGATGCTGGCGCAGGTCAGCCGGCAATTTGGCGGCCGGCCGATGGCCGATGGCGTGGAGATCCGCGCCGCTGACCTGTTCCTGCCGGGCGAAGCGCTGCTGAGCGCGCGAGGGGAGGCGCAGATTGCCGCCCTTGCGCGCCGCTTCGCCAATGCGCCGGCGGTGGAAATCCGCAGCCATGGTGCGGACGCCCGCCACGAGCGGTTCGACGAATGGGATCTGGCCGCCGCGCGACTGGGCGCGGTTGCGCGGGCGTTGCAGGCGCGCGGGCTGGTCCGCGACCGGCTGCTGATCCGGGGCCTGGACCAGGCGGACGGACAGGCGGGGCAGGGGCAATGGATCCGCGTCGCCCCCGGCAGCAAAGCCGCGGGTTGAACCGACTGGCACGAAAATTGCGTATTCGACTGGCAGAAACTTTAGTCCTGACAGGAGACTGCCGTGCTTCGCCTTTCGTTCCTCCTCTCCGCCATCGCCGCGATTGCCACTGTGCAGCCCGCGCTGGCGCAGCAGACGTTCGAAAATCTCGATCGCATCGACAGCCTTGTCGCGATGACCGTCGGCGCCAATATGGGTGAGCCGGGCGGTCCGGCCGCACCTGTCGATCGCCGGCTGCGCCTGGCGTCCTGCCCCAGCACCCCCACGGTCGAAGGTCCCGTTTTCGGCGCGGCGATGGTCAAGTGCGAAGCGCTGGGCTGGCGCATCCGCGTGCCGCTGGTCAAGGGCGTCGCCGCCGCCAGCTATGGCCCCGTGCCCGGTTCCAATCCACGCGCTGGGCCGTCGAACGGCTTTACCCGCGCCGCTGTCGCCGCCGCGCCCAGGGAAGATGTGGTGCGCAAGGGCGATCCGGTGCAGCTGATGGCCGGCAATGCCCGTTTCAGCGTGTCGCGCATGATGATCGCGGACGAAGGCGGCGCGATCGGCGACACGATCCGCGTGCGCGAAGACCGCAAAAGTCCGCCGGTTTTCGCCCAGATCGTCGAAATGGGCATGGTGCGCATTCCAGGATTTAATGATTTTTGAACTTGTCCGTTATAAGGGTCAAAGGACGAGTGAAGGATTAAGATCATGATCAACTCTGTTGGACAGAGCATCGGCAATGCGATCGGCGCGACCAGCCTGCGCGAAAGCGGCAAGACGCGCGCTGCCGCGCCAACCGGTTCCGTGCCGGCGTCAGCGGCGGCGGACGTCGCCAGCCCCGCTGCCCGCATGGCGGCCGAAGGCGCGCCGGTGGACATGGACAAGATTGCCGCGATCAAGAGCGCGATCGCGTCGGGCAATTATCCGGTGAACGCGGATGCGATCGCCGAACGCATGCTCGAACTCGATCTGCCCCAGAAATAAGGATTTGCCGCCATGCCGCTCGGCCTTGCCGCCCTTGATGATCTGTTCGCAGCATTTGACGGCCTGCGCGACGCGCTGACCGGCAGTGACGTGTCGGCGATCGAGCAGGCGAGCGACCGGGTCAGCCGCGCCGCCGCCGGGGTGCGCGCCATTGGCGCCTGGCGGTCCGACCCGGCGGTGGTGGAGCGGATCAGCGCGATGCTGCCGCTGATCGAAAGCGCGCGGGTGCGCGTCAATCTGCTGGCCGATCATGCCAGCCAGCGCCTGTCCATCTTGGCGTCGCACGGCGCGCGCGCCGCGCCCCTGACCTACGGCCGCTGAAAATTTTTCTGCGTTAAACCTAAAGCGGCGCCTTCGGGCGCCGTTTTTCGTTGCGGGGCGGACAAATTCCTGCCTGCGCGTTAACCAAATCTTGGCACAAGCCTTGCTCTAATGTCCTCGCTAGCAATTGGGGATTTAGAGCATCGTGTCGGCATTCGCAGACATTTCGGCAACTTCCGGATCGACCGGCAATCGCGTCACCAACGCGATCGCCATGGCGAGCCGGCGCACGGGTGTCGACTTCAGCTATCTGCTGGGGCAGGCGAAGATCGAATCGAGCCTCAATCCGACCGCGCGGGCCACCACCTCCTCCGCCACCGGCCTTTATCAGTTCATCGACCAGAGCTGGCTTGCCGTCATCGACAAGCATGGCAGCGAATATGGGCTGGGCTGGGCGTCGGACGCGATCAGCCAGGGCAGCAACGGCCGCTATCATGTGTCCGACCCGCAATTGCGCCAGCAGATTCTCGATCTGCGTAAGCATCCCGAAACCGCGTCGGTGATGGCCGCGCAGCATGCCGCCGACAATAAGGCCTATCTGGAATCGAAGTTGGGCCGGGAGGCCGAGCCGGTCGATCTCTATCTCGCGCATTTCCTGGGGGTGGGCGGCGCGACCAAATTCCTGTCGGTCCATGACCGCGCGCCCGGCGCGAGCGCCGCCTCGCTCTTCCCGTCCGCCGCGCGCGCCAACCGGTCTATCTTTTACGACCGGTCCGGCAATGCGCGCAGCTTTTCGGAAATTCGCGACCGTTTCGCCGCCAAGTTGCAGAAAAGCTCCGACAGCCTGGGCGGCCCGGTCCAATATGCCGACGCCTCCAGCGCCGCTGCCAGCCTGCCGAGTGGCGCACGGACCGTCCAGCCCGCCGATTATGTGCGGATCGAAACCCAGCGCCTCAGCCAGCAGCCCGACGTCAGCGTCCGGCCGCAGCCGCAGACGGCGCGTCTTGCCTATCTCATGCTTGCCACCCTCGGAAGGTAACGGCCGACCATGTCCCCTGCCCAAGTCAAAGCGAAGATCTGGATGAGCGCCGTCAAGGGCGCGGTGCTGCCCTTCGCGACCCTGATGGTGGTCCTGTTCATGATGGTGCCGGTCCCGGCGGTCATGCTGGACATCGGCTTCATCACCAACATCATGATTTCGCTCGCCGTGCTGATGGTGGCGCTGAACGCCGCCAAGCCGCTCGATTTCTCCAGCTTCCCGACGGTCCTTCTGTTCGCGACTTTGCTGCGCCTGGCGCTCAACGTCGCCTCGACCCGCGTGGTGCTGGTGTCGGGGCATGAGGGCGCGGATGCGGCGGGGCAGGTGATCGAGGCGTTCGGCCATTTCCTGATCGGCGGCGACTATGTCGTGGGCATCTTCGTCTTCGCCATCCTGATGATCATCAACCTGGTCGTCATCACCAAGGGCGCGGGCCGCGTGTCCGAAGTGTCGGCCCGCTTCACGCTGGACGCCCTGCCGGGCAAGCAGATGGCGATCGACGCCGACTTGAACGCCGGTCTTCTGACCCCTGAAGAGGCCAAGATCCGCCGTGCCGAAGTCGCGACCGAAGCGGATTTCTACGGGTCGATGGACGGCGCCAGCAAGTTCGTGAAGGGTGACGCGGTCGCGGGCATCCTGATCCTGGTCATCAACATCATCGGCGGCATCATCTTGGGCGTGGTCAGCCATGGCCTGGCCATTGGCGAGGCCGCGCAGACCTACATCATCCTGGCGATCGGCGACGCGCTGGTCGCGCAGATTCCGGCGTTGCTGCTCTCGATCGCGGCGGCGTCCATCGTCACCCGCGTCAAGAGCGAGCAGGATCTGTCGGCGCAAGTCGCCGGGCAATTCGGCACAGGCCGCGCCTGGGTGCCGGTCGCCGCGATCCTTGGCTTCCTGGGCATCCTGCCGGGCATGCCGCACATGATCATCCTGCCGGCCGCTGCCGTTGCCGGCGGTATCGCCTGGCAATTGCGCAAGGCGAGCCAGAAAAAGGCCGCCGAGCCCGCGCCGCCGCCGCCCGCGCCCAACCCCGCGCTGATCGAATGGGACGACGTGTCGGACGGCGCGATCCTCGGGCTGGAGATCGGCTATGGCCTCATCTCCCTAGTGGACGAGCGCAAGGGTGCGCCGCTCATGGCCCGCATCACTGGAATCCGCCGCCAGCTGTCCAAGGAACTGGGCTTCGTCGTGCCGATGGTGCGCGTGAAGGACAATCTGGCGCTGGAGCCCAATCAATATCGCATCACCATCGCCGGCGTCGTCGTGGGCGAGGATGAAATCTGGCCCGACGATCTGCTGGCGCTCGACAGCGGCGCGCTGGAAGGCACCGTCACCGGCCGCCCGGCCAAGGATCCGACCTTTGGCCTCGACGCGGTGTGGATTTCGCAGGCCAAGCGCAGCGAGGCGGTGGTCGCGGGCTATACCGTGGTCGATCCGCCGACGGTGGTCGCGACGCATCTCAACCAGTTGATCGCGATGAACGCGGCCGAAATGTTCGGCCTGGACGAAGCGCGCAAGCTGCTCGACAATCTGAAGGACGTCGCCCCGCAACTGGTCGATGGGTTGACGCCGGGCCTGCTCAACCTCACGCAGATCAGCGCGCTGTGCCGCGCGCTGCTGAGCGAAGGCATCGCGCTCAAGGATTTCCGCCGCATCTGCGAGGCGATGGTCGATGGCGGTCGCCCCGACATGAGCCACGAGCAGCTGGTCGAAGCGGTGCGCCAGCGGATCGGCGCGCTGATCATCCAGGGGCTGGTGCCGGTGAAGATGCCGCTGCCGGTCATTACGCTGGACGGCGAGCTGGAAGCGATGCTGGCGCAGGCGATGCGCGTCGCAGGCGATGCCCGCCATCCGATCGAGCCGAGCCTCGCCAACCGCATTGTCGAGCAGGTGGTGAACGCCGCCCGCCCGATGCTGGGCCAGGCACGCAATTTCGCCATCGTCACATCACCCGTCGCGCGGCGCGCGCTTGCGCGTCTGTTCAAGCCGCATCTGCCCGAAACGCCGGTCCTGTCCTTCCTGGAAATTCCCGACGGTAAGGGTGTGGAAGTGGTTGCGGTGGTAGGCAATGAATCGCGCCCCGCGCCCCGCCATGATCCGCTGCCCCGGCCGGATCAGATGCGCGAACGCGTGGCTTGAAGAAACTGGGACTAGGTCATGTATATGAACAAGATCGCGGTTGGCGCCCACACTTATGGCAAACCGGGCGAGCATAGCCCCGAGCGGCTGGCCCGCCAATATATGCCGCTGGTGCGCAAGATCGCCTGGCATGTCCATGGGCGGGTTTCGACCGCCATCGAGGTGGAGGACCTCCTCCAGATCGGCATGGTCGCGCTGGTCGAGGCCGCCAACAGTTTCGAGGATCGCGGGCTTGGCTTTGCCGCCTATGCGCAACTGCGCGTGCGCGGCGCGATGATCGACCATTTGCGGCGGCAGGCAACGCTTTGCCGGTCGGCAATGGCGAGGCGGAAAGAAATTGCCGGGGTCCGCAATCGGCTGGAGCAGCAGCTGGGCCGGTTGCCGACCGAGGCGGAAATGTCGAGCGAGATGGGGCTGGAGCCGGCCGCCTATCGCGAGGCCGCCGACAGCGTCGAAATGGTCCAGCATACCAGCATGGACGAAGTCTATTCCGACCAGTCCATGTGGTTCGCCGATGTCGAGGACCGCGCCGACCAGGTGCTGGAGCGCGAATCACTCAAGAAGGCAATGGCTGCCTGCATCAGCGAACTGCCCCAGCGCGAGGCGATGGTGCTGCAACTCTATTTCGTCGAGGAAATGAACCTGGAGGAAATCGGCCAGACGCTGGACATCGGCGCGGCGCGCGTGTGCCAGATCAAGAAGGCCGCGCTCGACAAGCTGCGCGAGAAATTGCGCGATTGGGACGAGTGACGGGCGCAGCCTAGCCCGCTATCAGTCGGGGCGCATTTTTTGACTATTCGTCGTTGGCCGCGATCGCGCGGCGCTTTTCCCCATTTGGCCAGCGGAAACGCAGAGGGCGATAGCTTTGCGTTCGCCACCATGGGTCGGCGACCTGAAACAGACCGCTTCTTTCCGCCCGTGCGCCCAAATCCTTGCGCGCGGTAATCGCCGCGAGCAGGGGCGCTGCGAACAGGCCAGCGACCACCGGCAGCGTCCAGCCGACCGCGCCCGCCTCCACCGCCAGCCAGGTCAGGCCGACGCCCAGCAAGATATGCCATTTGAACAGCCAGATCGCGCTGCCGATCGCCATGCCGTCGCGGTCGCGGGTCTGGCCGTTCCAGCTGGCCTTGCGACCCATCAATATGGTGACAAGGTTGATCGTCTGGGTCAGCATCGCGACCGGCGCCATCAGGATGGACAGGATGATGTCGACTAGGACGCCGCGCGTCATGCGCACTGCGCCGCCAAAGCCGATGCGCCGCGCCGGGTCCGCCATCGCCCAGAATATCGCGAGGATTTTCGGGCCGAACAACAGCAGCGCCGTAACGCCCAGCAGGGCGCCCGATGGCAGCACCTCTGCCGGCGGCCAGATGCCGCTGGCCGCGCCGCCCAGCACCACCAGCATTAGCGCCAGCCACATGGGGGATGTGCAATAGGCGGTCGCCCCGACCAGCAGCTGGAACCGGCTTAGAGGGTGCAGGCCCGCAATGCGGATCAGCAGCGGCACATGCTGGATATTGCCCTGGCACCAGCGGCGGTCGCGGGTGAACAGGTCGGGCATGGACGGCGGAAATTCTTCGAAACTGTCGTCCGCCGTCACCATGTGCACGTCCCAGCCGCGCCGGCGCAACAGCGCGGCTTCCAGCATGTCGTGGCTGAGGATATGGCCGCCAAAGGGTGCGCGACCGGGCAGTTCGGGCAGGCCGCAGCTTTCGGCGAAGGCGCGCACGCGCACGATCGCGTTATGGCCCCAGAACATGCCTTCGCTGCCCGCCCACCAGATCATGCCCGCAGCGGAAATCGGGCCGAACAGGCGGCTGGCAAATTGCTGCCAGCGCGCGAACAGCGTTGCCGCGCCCATGACTGTGGGCACGGTCTGGATAAGGCCGACATGCGGGTGCCGCTCCATATCGGCGGCCAGCCGCGCCATGGTCTGCCCGCTCATGATGCTGTCGGCGTCCAGCACGATCATGTGATCATAGCCGCCACCAAAACGCGTTACCCATTCGGCGATGTTGCCGGGCTTGCGCCCGATATTGAGCGCGCGGCGGCGATAATGGACCGGGCGCGAAAAAGAGTCGCGCATTTCCAGATAGGCGCGCTTTTCGGTTTCGCCGCTTTCCACGTTTGAATCGGACAGGATGAAGAATTCGAACCGCTCCCGGCCCATCACCTGCGCCAGGCTGCGCTCCATGATCGACAGGCGGCCAAGTACGCCCAGAAAATCCTCATTGCACACCGGCAGCAGGATCGCGGTCTTGCCGCGCAGCGGTTCGGACGCGCGCAGGGGGCGGGGGGTGACGCTGCGCCCCTTGCCCACGGTCAGCAGCAGGAACCCGATGGCGGCGGTCGCAAAGCCGAAGGCGATCCAGGCGAAAAGGGAGATGAAGAGGGCGAGATAGACACCCTCCAACGCGCTGATGCCGTCCAGCCCGATGGACCGGCGCATTTCATGGGCGGCCAGCGCGGCAGGGATCAGCGTCAGCGCGATCACCAGCAGGCGGCGCGCCCACAGGTCGATATTGAAGCGGCGCCGCGCGATCAGCGGCGGCGTCGTGTCGAAATCCTGCTCCGGCATGGCGAGCGGACTTTGCGCGGGCACCTGTTCAAAGGCGCGGGGCAGGGGCTTGTCCCCGGCCGGCGGGTCGGTCGTCGGCACGACGTGCTCGTCCATGATTTCGGCCCCGTTCCCTGTTGACCCAAAGCGTCAGAACCGATCGGGTCCGTAACGGTTCCGCTCAGGGGCCGACAGGATAGTGCACATATTCGCTGATTGCACGATCGCCCAGCCGCAACTGCGCCCGAATATCGGTCAGCCCGGCCCCTTCGCGCTTGAGGTCGAGCACCATGCGATACAGGCCAGGCTGGCCGAGCACGGGATAGCCCGCTGTCTTGATCATCGTGCCCGCGCTGATGTCGGTCCAGATTTCGGGCTTTGCGCCATCGGCGACGCCGGCAAAATCGATGACCAGCCGGTCGCTGCCTTCTTCGTCGCCGCGCCCGCGCCAGACATTCTGGACGATCGCGACCTCGTTCCCCAGCGCTTCCGACGCGGGTGCGCGCGCTGCGCTCCAGTCCACGCGATAGCTGGCGTCGATCCGCCGGCCCGGTGTCGCAGGCGCCGACGGCGCCCAGTAGGCGACGACATTGTCGGTATATTCGCTGTCGGTCGGGAAGCTGTAGAGCCGCACCTCGCCTGCGCCAAGCGGCGCGGACGGGGCCGCCCACAGCGTCGGGCGGCGATCATAATAGACCCCGTCATCCTGATAATGGTCGAAATCGCGGTCGCGCTGGACCAAGCCGAAGCCCTTGGGATCGCGCTCGGCAAAGGCGCTTACCAGTGGGTTGGGCGGGTTGATGATCGGACGGGCATGGGCGGTGCCGTCGGCGCTGGCGATCGACAATATGTCGCTGTCGTGGATTTCGGGCCGCCAGTCGGTGCCCTTGCCCCGGTTCGCCTGATCATACCAGAACATGCTGGTCATCGCCATCAGCCCCAGTTCCTCGATCGGCCGGCGCGGGAACAGGGCGGCGGTCACATCCTGCGTGACGCCATCGGCCCCCAATCGGCTGACGAAGCGATAGGCGCCGGTAATCGACGCGCCGTCGAGCAAGGCATAAATTGTGACGCTGCTCTTGCCCGTTCGCTCCAGCCAGAAATGGGTGAAGCGGGGAAATTCCTCTTTGCCCAGGCTCGTGTTGATTGCGATGGCGCGGGCGGACAGGCCGAACTGCTTTTGCGGGCTGGGCGCGCGAAAATAGCTGGCGCCCAGGAAGGACAGCCAGTCGCCGTCGCGCGCCGCGTTCATGATGCGAAAACCGGCAAAGCCCGCATTGGGGCCAAGTGCCTTTACCGCATTGCCGGCCGGCGCATCGAACATGTCGGCATCATAGCGCAGCGGCGTCGCTCTGCCATTTTCGACCGTCGCGATGCTGACCGGCTGGGTCGAATATTGCGACAGCGGGAAGAAGCGGATGCCAGTGTCACCGGGCAGGTCGCCCCACAAGGTGCGGTCGTCGCGAAAGCGCGCTTCATGCTGGGCGATATAGTCGACCTTGGCCGCGCCCGGATGGGCGGGGGTTTCCTTGAAGGGGGTGCGGGTCAACTGCTGCGCGTGCGCCACCAGCCGGTCCCAGGAAAAGGGGGTGGGGCGGTTGCCGGTCAGGCCTTGTGCATGGAGCATGGAGGGCAGGAGGAGGGCGGCGCCCGAAGCCGCGATCATCGCGCGCCGGTCGATCTGGATCATGGTCTGGCTCATCGAGCGGCAAAACGATCAAGCCCGGACTTGTATCCCTCCCGAAACGAAGAAGCCTCCGCCCGGGGGGACGGAGGCTTCAAACAGGGAGGTCGTTCGATCGAAGGTGTCGCCGCCGGCGCGGTGGGGACTGTTGATGCGCCGGAAGCTCCATTGGACGGCTGGCGGTGACCAAGGCCTCAGCCGTCCAATTTCGTCAGTCTTAGCCGATCAGCTTGAGCACGCCCTGCTGGCTCTGGTTGGCCTGGGCCAGCATCGCGGTCGACGCCTGGCTCAGGATCTGCTGCTTGGCGAGAGCGGTCGTTTCGGCCGAGAAGTCGGCGTCTTCGATGCGGCTCTTCGCATCGGTCAGGCTGGTGATGTTGTTGGTCAGGTTGTTGACCGTCGATTCGAGGCGGTTCTGAACCGCACCCAGGTTCGCACGGGTCGTCGCGATCGCCTTGAGCGCATCGTCGAACGTGGCGAGGTCAGCGGTCGTCGCCGTGGTGGCGTCGACGGCGAGCGCTGCGGTCACGTCGGCGTTGCCAGCGACGTCGTCCAGGTCGATGTCGACCGTGTCGGCGGCGTTCGCGCCAGCCTGGATGCTGACCGTGGCGGTCGAACCGTCGAACAGCTTGGTGCCGTTGAATTCGGTGTTCGCCAGCGTGTCGGTGATCTGGGTGGCGAGCTGCGAAATTTCCGCCTGG
Organism: Sphingobium soli; assembly: GCF_020782245.1. GTDB lineage: Bacteria > Pseudomonadota > Alphaproteobacteria > Sphingomonadales > Sphingomonadaceae > Sphingobium > Sphingobium soli. The sequence goes on along the minus strand of NZ_JAJGNP010000005.1, from coordinate 171,984 downwards.
ATGTTGCTCTTGGCGTCGGCGTCGTTGGTGCCGTTCAGCGCCTGAACCGTCAGTTCACGCATACGCTGCAACATGTTGCTGACTTCGCCCAGGCCGCCTTCGGCCGTCTGCGCCAGGCTGATGCCGTCATTGGCATTGCGCACGCCCTGGGTCATGCCCTTGATCTGTGCGGTCATCGACGAAGCGATGGCGAGGCCGGCGGCGTCGTCCTTGGCGCTGTTGATGCGCTTGCCGGTCGACAGGCGCTCCATGGCGGTGCTCAGCGACTTGCTGGCCATCGAGGAAGCGTTGGCCGAGCGCAGCGCTGCGGTGTTGGTTCCGATAACAGTCATGATATTCCCTTTCCGTGTGTCGATCAGGTCGCTGCCATCAGGCTGCTTGCGGCCTCGAAAGGGGATAACGGCGGGGCGGCTGAGGCTTTTAGGGCTATATGCGATTTTTCTGGAATCGGCCGGTTTTCAGGGCTTTTTACGCGCGCGCGATAATCTAAAGCCTGCAAGCGGCGGCAGCGGCGGAAATTATTTGCCGGCAAGCGGCAACAAACTTGCCGTGTTAACCATCTGATAACCACGGAACGGGTAAAAGTTAACCATCGAAGGGACTGGGGCGTGCGGGGGCACAAGCCAGACAAATAGGTGGGAAAAGTTCATGTCATCGTTTGACGTGAGCCGTGGGGTCTGCGCGCTCGTTCCCGGGCTGCAGCACTGGCTCGAAAATGCTTTCTACAGCGTCCGTATCGTCGATGCGCAAAGCCCGCGTGAAAAGGACAGCCGCCGGGTGCTGCTGGCGACCGAGATCGGTCACGCAACGCATCGCGACATCCTGATCAGCCTGATCGACGGCGCGCCATCGCTGGTAGCTGCCGCCAATGGCTTGCCGGCGCGTGTCGCCTTCGGCCTTGAGGACATGGGCTTTGCCTTTGCCCTGATCGCTGAACTCGCGCGGCCCGTATCGGTTCCGGCCGTGGGCGATGCCGCCAGCGCGCATCTCATGTCGCTCGCCGCCCGGGTCGCGCGCAGCGACGCCACCGTGCTCATCCAGGGCGACACCGGCACCGGCAAGGAAGGCATGGCGCGCTTCCTTCATGCCCGGTCCGGCCGCACCGCGCATGACTTCATCGCCGTCAACTGCGCGGCGTTGCCCGAAACCATGATGGAAGCGATGCTGTTCGGGCACAAGAAGGGCAGCTTCACCGGCGCGGCCCAATCGTCCGAAGGCCTGTTCCTGGCAGCCGATGGCGGCACGCTGTTCCTCGATGAAATCGCCGAGCTGCCGCTGGCGCTCCAGGCCAAGCTGCTGCGCGCCTTGCAGGAAGGCGAAGTGTTGCCCGTGGGCGCGACGCATCCGGTGCCGGTCAATGTCCGCATCATCGCCGCATGCAACCGCAACCTCGCCGCCGAAGTCGCCGCCGGGCGCTTCCGCGAAGATCTTTACTGGCGCCTGAACGTCATGGCGCTGGAACTGCGCCCGCTGGCCGAACGCCGGGGCGACATCGCCGCGATCGCCGCCGCCATGCTGTTGCGCCAGCAGGACGGCGCAAAGGCTGGCTTCGTCTGGCCGACCGCCGCCGCGCTCGACAAACTGGCCGCCCATGGCTGGCCCGGCAATGCCCGTGAACTGGGCAATGTGCTCCAGCGCGCGCTGGTGCTGCGCGAGGGCGATCGGATCGACGCCGACGACCTGCACATGGCCGGCGCGCCGCAGCCGCTGGGCGTCGTTGCCGGCACTGCCGCGCCGATGAGCGCCGCCGAACCGATCCTGCTGCGCGACCTGACCCGCCATTCCAAGCTGGAAGCGGTGCGGCTGGCGCTGCGCGAAACCGACGGCCACCGTGCCGCCGCCGCGCGCAAGCTGGGCATTTCGGAACGCACCCTGCGCTATCGGCTCGCCGAGATGCGTGACCTTGCCGCCGCCTGACAGGAGCGCGTGACATGAACGGCATTTCCCCTACGGACAGCGTGATGGCGATCCGCAACGCCATCCTGCAAAAGAACGCAGCGTTGCGCGATATCGCCCAGACCGGCCCTGCTACGGGCGCGGGCGCGGCTGGCGGCGTTCAGGATAGCAAGCCCGGCGCCTTTACCGAGGCGCTGAGCAGCGCGCTGCAACAGGTCAATGGCTTGCAAACGCAGGCCGGTGAGGCCGCCGCCTCGTTCGAGCGTGGCGAAACCACCGACATCGCCGGCGTCATGCTGGCCAAGCAACAGGCGTCGGTCAGCTTCGAAGCGACCCTGCAAGTCCGCAACAAACTCCTGTCCGCCTACAAGGACATCATGAGCATGCCGGTATAATCGATGAGCGAGAACGCACTTTCCACCGCCGTCGGCGCCGCAGCGCCCGCTCTGCCCGCAGGGGCGACCACCGGCTTTGGCGGCAATGGCGCCAAGGGCATGGACGCGATCAAGGCGCGCGTCACCGGCTTCATGAAACAGCCCGCCGTGGCGAAAAGCCTGCCGCTGCTGGGCCTCATTGGCACCGTCGCGGTCGCCGGCGCGGCCTGGCTCGCGCTGCGCGAGCCGCCGCAACGCGACCTGTTCCGGGGCCTGCCCGATTCCGACAAGTCGGCCGTCGCGCAGGTGCTGGACCAGAATGGCGTGCGCTACGACTTCGACAATTCGGGCGCGATGACGGTCGCGGAAGATGATTATTTCAAGGCGAAGATGATGCTCGCCGCCCAGGGCCTGCCCAAGAGCGCGCCCGACGGCAACAGCATGATCGACAGCCTGCCGATGGGCGCCAGCCGCGCGGTCGAGGGCGAAAAGCTGCGCTCGGCCCGCGAAATGGACCTCGCTCGCACGATCGAGGCGATCGACAGCGTCGAAACCGCCAAGGTGCATCTGGCCGTCGAACCACCCAGCGTGTTCCTGCGCGAACGCACCAAGCCGTCGGCATCGGTGATGCTGCGCCTGGCGCAGGGCCGGCAACTGACCCAGCAGCAGGTGAGCGCGATCGTCCATCTGGTCGCGTCCTCCATCCCTGAACTCAGCCCGGACGATATCTCGCTGGTCGACCAGAATGGCCGGTTGCTGACCGACAATGATGGCAATGCGGGCGATGACCGCCAGCTTGCGATGCAGGGCAAGATCGAGGATCGCTATCGCCAGTCGGTGATCGCGCTGCTGACGCCGATTTTGGGCGACGGCAATTTTTCGACCGAAGTCCATGCCGAACTGAATTTCGCCGAACGCCAGGCGACCCGCGAAACCTATCCGCAGGACGAAGCGCGGCTGCGCAGCGAAGCGGGCAGCTGGGCGTCCGACCCGCGCGGGCAGGGCAAGGGCGAGGCGAGCGGCATCCCCGGCGCGCTCAGCAACCAGGCGCCCGTCGACCCCACGGTCACGCAGACCAACCCCAATGGCCAGGCGGTGACGCAGGGCCAGACGGCTCAGGCGCAGGGTCCCGGCACGCCCGCCGATCCGCTGATGAAGACCGAGGAAACATTCAACCGCAATTTCGAACTGGGCCGCGAAGTGTCCGTCGTCCGCGACGCCACCGGCACGGTCAAGCGGCTGTCGGTCGCGGTCGCGCTGGACAATGGCCCGGACGGCAAGCCCCGTTCGCCGCAGGAAATCGCCGCGCTGGAAGCATTGGTGAAGGGCGCGGTCGGTTTCGACCAGACCCGTGGCGACGTGGTCGCGCTCTCCTCGCGCAGCTTCGTCAAGGAAGCGACCGCCGAGACGCCCTGGTATGAAGCGGACTGGATCGCGCCGCTGGCGCGCAACGTGTCGGCCTTGCTGGTTGCGCTGCTGGTGATCTTCGGCATCGGCCGCCCGCTGCTCAAACGCCGCGCCGCCGCGCAGGAGGCTGCGGCTGCCGAACGCGCCGAACAGAAGCAGGTGATCGGCCAGGCGATCTCGACCGAACTCACCAAGCAAGCGGTCGCCAATCCGGCCGACCCCTCCGCCCCGGTGACGCTCGACATGATTTCGTCCACCTATGACTATGCGCAGCGCGCCGACCTCATTCGCAACTTCGTGAAGCAGGACCCGGATCGCGCCGCCCTGGTGGTGCGCGATCTGCTGAAGGACGCGAAGAAGGAAAAGGAAAATGCCTGAGATCGTCCCTGGCCGTCCCGAGGCGCTCAAGGGCAGCGCCGCCGCCGCCGTCCTGCTGATGCTGTTCAACGAGGATGAAGCCGCGCAGATCCTTTCCCGCCTGGAACCCGACGAAGTGCGCCAGCTTGGCTATGCCATGTATGACGTGCAGGATGTCGACCCGGAGGAAGTGAACGAGGCGCTCGACCATTTCGTCACCAAGGCCAAGAAGCGCACCACCATCGGCTATGGCGCGACTCGCCATATCCGCGGCGCGATGACCAAGGCGCTGGGCGAGGAGCGCGCGGAAACCATCCTGGCGCGCATCACCCCGCCGACCCGCTCCACCCAGCTGGAAATGCTCAAATGGATGGATGCCAAGGAAATCGCGGTGCTCATCGAAATGGAGCATCCCCAGATTATGGCGATCGTGCTGGCGCATCTGGAGGCGCCGGTCGCGGCCGACGTGCTGCAATTGCTGCCGTCCGAATATCAGGAGGAAATCGTCTATCGTATCGCCACGCTCGGCCCCGTGTCGAACGAGGCGCTGGAGGATCTGGAGCAACTGCTGCTGCGCGGTCCCGCCTCCAAGCAGGGCGCTGCATCCCAGCGCGGCGGCACGGTTGAGGCGGCCGCGATCATGAACAATGTCCGCAAGGACAATGAACAGCGGATCATGAAAGCCGTCGCCAAGCGCGACAAGATGATCGCCCAGACGATCGAGGAGGAGATGTTCGTCTTCGACAACCTCATCGACATGGATGACAAGAATCTGGGCACGCTGATGCGCACGATCGACAGCACGGTGCTGGTTGTCGCGCTCAAGGGCGCGAACGACCTGCTCAAGGGCAAGATTTTCAGCTGCATGTCCGCCCGCGCGGCGCAGGCGATCGCCGACGAGATCGAGGAGCGCGGCCCTATTCGCCTGGCCGAAGTGATCGACGCGCAAAAACTCATCATCGCGACCGCGCGCCGCATGGCGGACGCCGGCACCATCATGCTCGGCGGAAAGGGCAACGACTTTGTCTAGGATCTGGGGCGCAGAGGCGGTTCGGGACGTCGCGCCGGTCACCGTCGCGGGCTTCCGCCCGGCCGAAGGCGGCTTTCGCAGCCTCTATACCGCGCCTGCGGGGCAGCTGACCGCCGCGATGCGCGGCGCTGTGATCGAGGTGGAGCCGGAAGTCGATCTGGTCGAGGAAGCCCGTATGGAGGCTTTCACGCTGGGCTTCGACGAAGGCTGCCGCGTCACCGCCGAGGCCAATTCCGCCGATACCGATGCGCGCGCGCGCCTGGCCGAGGCGCTGGACCTGCTCGCGCCCGCGCCCAGCGGCATGTTGTCGACCATGTTGTCCGCAACCGTCGTGCGCCTCGTCGAACAGATTGTCGGCGAGGTGGAGATCGATCTGGAGCGGCTGGTCGACCGGTGCGACACGGTCGCAGCCTTCATCGAAAGCAATCAGGACAAAAGCGCGCTGCACCTGCATCCTGACGACGTTTCGCTGCTGGAAGGCGAGACGATCGGCGTGCCGATGGTCGCCGACAAGAGCATGCAGCGCGGTTGCGTGCGGCTGGAAACGGCGGACGGCTGGGTCGAGGATGGCCCGGACGTGCGCCTGTCGCGCCTGCGCGCGCTGATGGATGACATGGAAGGCAAATCATGATCCAGGCAGCGCTGCGTCAGGCGGAACATCTGTTCGATCATTTGCAGGTGCAGAACCGCGCCCCGCGCCATGTCGGCCGGTTGGTCAGCCATGATGCGGGCATGCTGGAAGTCACCGGCTTTCGCCGCCCGATCGGGTCGGGCGCGCGGGTGCTGGCGAGCGATGGGTCGGTCTGCCGCGCCGAAGTCGTCGGCTTTCGCGGCGACCGCACATTGCTGGTGCCGCTCGACGCCGACGCGCCGCTGGAAAACGGCATTCGCGTCGAACCGGACAGCCAGGCGAATATGGTGCAGGTGGGCGACGGACTGATCGGCCGCGTCATCGACGCGATGGGCCAGCCGCTGGACCGCAAGGGGCCGATCATCACGGGCGGCACCTGGCCGCTCAATGGCGTCAAGGGCAATGTCCTCGATCGCGGCCGCGTCACCGAACCCTTTGACCTGGGCGTGCGCGCGGTCAACGCCTTGCTCACCGCCGGGCGCGGCCAGCGCATCGCCATCATCGCAGGGTCTGGCGTCGGCAAGTCGGTTTTGATGGGCCAGATGATCGCCGGCGCGGAAGCCGACATCGTCGTCACGGGCCTGATCGGCGAACGCGGGCGCGAAGTCAGCGACTTCCTGGAAACCAAGCTCAAGAACGCGATGCACAAGTCGATCGTCGTCGCCGTGCCCGCCGATCATCCCCCGGTGCTGCGCCTGCGCGCCGCTGCTCGCGCCACCGCCATCGCCGAATATTTCCGCGCCCGTGGCAAGAAGGTGCTGCTGCTGATCGACAGCCTGACCCGCTGCGCCCATGCCCAGCGCGAAATCGGGCTGGCGCTGGGTGAGCCGCCGGCGATGAAGGGCTATCCGCCCTCGGCGCTCGCGCTCATTCCCCGGCTTGTCGAGCGCGCCGGCGTCGACGCGCGCACCGGCGGGTCGATCACCGCGCTCTACACCGTACTGGCCGATGGCGACGACACCGACGATCCGATCGTCGATGCCGCCCGCGCCATTGTCGACGGGCATTTCGTGCTGTCGCGCCAATTGTCGGAACAGGCGATCTTCCCCGCCATCGACATCGGCAAGTCCCTGTCGCGCGTCATGGCGGACGTCGTCCCCGACGACCATCGCCAGGCCGCCGCCGGCTATCGCCGCCTGTGGGCCGCCTATGAGGAAAATCGCGATCTTATCCTGATGGGCGCCTATCGCCCCGGCAATGACCCGGTGATCGACGAAGCGGTCAAGCGCCGGCAGGAAATCCTCGATTTCATCCGGCAGGATCAGAAAAGCCGCATCGACCTCGACACCAGCGCCGCCGCGCTCATCGCCGGCTTTGGCGCGTGAAGGGGCTGGTCAATCGCCGCCAGCGCGTGTTGCGCGTGCGCGCGGTCCAGCATTCCATGGCGGTCGCCGAAACCGCGCGCGCCCGCGACGAGGCCAATGGCATCGCCCATAATCTGGAGCGACTGCGCGCCGTGCGCGACGAATTGTTCGAGACGCAGGGCATGGCCAATGGCGCATCCTTCGCCGCGATGCAGGAACTTGCGACGCGCTTGGAACAGGCCAGTCGCCAGCTTGATGGCGCGCTCTATGACGCGCGCCGCAATGTCGAAGTGAAAGAAGGCATGACTCTTGCAGCGAACCGCGAGAAGGAAATTGCCAGCCGCCTCAAGGACCGCGCCCGCGCGACCCTGGAGGAGTGGCAGGAGAACAAGCTTGCCGCTTTGCCACGCTATCGGCGGATGCAGCGCAACGAGGGACAGTGAGCCATGACCATGTTGACCAGCCTCAAGGCTCTGCTGTTTCCCACGGTCGCGCCTGGCGGAGCGCAAGCCATGACCCTGCCGGCCGAAGGCAGCGTGGACTTCGCGCAATTTCTGAGCGCAGCGCAGGCGGATAAGCCTGCCAGCCCTCCGGCGGCGGACGATGTCGCAGCCTTTGCCGCCCGGACGTCGGCAACCCTCGTCGGACAAGAATATTCGCATGGTGGCGATAAGGCGATGGTGCCGGCGGGCCCCGCCATGCCTGCTCCCTTGGTAGAAGGCGACGCCGGGGCGCAACCGGCGCTCTTGCCGATGCCAGGGCAGGGGGCAGTGCCCGCGCCAATCGAGGCGGCGCCGACAGCCGGCCCGGCAACGGCTCAGCCCTCGCGCGTCCCGGATGCGGACGGCGCTGATCCAGAGCTGCTGAAACGGCCCCATGCGTCCACCGACGTGCCGGAAGGATCGCCTGCGGTTGTGCGGCTCCCCATGGCAGGTCAGGACGAATCGCCAGCCGTCGCGCTCGGCCGACCGGGTCCGTCCCTCGCCGGGCCGGGGAAGGACGGGGCTGACCCGTTGCAGCCCGTCGCGCATGGGGATGGGCCATCGCCTGCTCCAGGGATCGCGGCACCGACCGACATGGGACGGTCGGAGCCGCCGGTTGCGAACCTGACCTGGGAGGGCCAAGCCATGGCGGTCGCGTCCGCCGCGCCCGAAGCTGCCATGCTGGCCCCGATGGACGACAGCGTCGCGAAGCCCGTCGTGCCGAACGAAGCGGAGCGTGCGGAGACGCCGGCGGTTCCTGCGGAAGGCGGCGAAGACGAACAGGCGGTGCAACCGGACGCTCCCAAAGCGAAGACGCGCGCGGATCGGGCCGAAGACGCCCCGATTTCGGTTTCCGCCTTGGCGATGCCGATTCCCGTACCGGTATCTCCGGCCCCCGTCGCTGACAGCGCGCCTTCGCCTGTTGCCGCTGCGCCGGTCGCGCCTGCCACCAGCCGGTCGCAGCCCGCCATGCCAGCGCATCCGTCCCCGCCGCAGCCCGATGCCGCGCCGGTCGATGCGGGTGCCCCAAACATCGCCACGACTAAGTCACCCAAGAGCGCCGGCCTCCCGCCGCAGCCCATTGCCGCGCCCATCGACCCGGCCGTGCCGATGGCCGATCATCCCGTGCCGTCCGATCATGCGCCTGTCGCGTCGTCAACGGTGCCGGTCGAAAACAGGGCTGTCCCAGCGCCACCAACGGCAACCCCTTCGGCTGAACCGCAGGCGGCCGCGATCAGCGCTCCTGTCGATACGGGCGCACGCAGCGTCGCCCCTGCCGACGCGACATACCCGCCATCGCCGGTCCCGCAACCGGCCAAGGCCACCCATGCGGTCCAGCCAGCACCGTTGGCCGGCGTAGCGCCTCAGATTCGGCCTTCTGTGTCCGCAGGTGCCGAAGCCCTTGTCACAGACCCGATGCTGCCGGTCGATCAGCCACATCCCGCCGTCGCGCAAACACCGAATAGGAGCGAGCCTGTGACGGCCGCTCCGACCACGCGCGCGCCGGTCGGGCACGCCACTGCCGCGTCAGCTTTTGACCCGGCCATGGCCGCGGCGCCGATGCCTGTCGCGCGCGAGGGTGCGGACGAGCGCGCGATTCCGGACACGTCCGCTGCTCCCGCCGTCGGTTCCGCCATGCCACGGCCCGCCATGATGGCCGCTTCGGCCGATGGGCCGGCCGCGCTATCCGTCGCGACAAGGACGCCGCCCTCAGACATCCCGCCAGCCGAGGCCCCGCCAGCGCCGGCCCTTCATGCGGCTGGATCCGGGGCTGCTGTAGCTCGGAGTGCCGCACCATCCGTGTCGGCCCCTGCAACGCCGGCCGAGGCATCGACCCTATCCGCAGCGCGGGAACCGCCTCCGGTCGTTGCGCCGAGTGAGATCGTTAGTCCACCCGTGCCAGCGGAACCGGGAAAGCCGGCTAGTGCCGGGCGCGGTGCCGTCGCGACGGGTTTCCCGACGACCCCGGCCATGGCGGCGCAGGCAGCGGCCGATCAGTCCGCCCCTGCCCAGGATGATGCGGTCGTAACGCCGCCGGACATGGTGTCCGACGTCGCGCGGCCCATGGTCCAGCGGGTTCGGGCGGAGGCCGTTTCCTTGCTCCAGCTGGTGCGCGACCAGATGATAGGCCGCGCCCCCCAGGTTGCCGAGCCACGGGGCGACAGCGCGGCCGCGCCGATGACCGATGCCCCATCCGCCGCGCCAGCGGCAGCGTCTGTGCCGGCGAGCGCCGCGACCGCACCGCTTCTGACTCCCGCGCCGCAAGCGACGGCTCAGATCGCGCCGCTCGCCATGCCCGTCAGCGACCTGTCCGCCAGCCTTGGCGCGCAGATGGTCGATATGGGCGTTTCGGGCCAGTGGATCGACGGGCTGGCGCGTGACATTGCCGGTCTGTCGGCCAATGGCGCGCAGGGCCGGTTCCAGATCAACGCCGACCGGCTTGGCCCCGTTCAGGTCGACATTCGCCAGGGCGCGGACGGCGTGGCGGTGAGCTTGACCGTCGCCAGCGAAGCGGCTGAACTGGCGTTGCGCCAGGATAGCGACCAGTTGAAACGGGACCCCGCCTTAGCCGCCGGGCGCATTCATGACGTGCGGGTGGAGCGGTCCGCGCATATCACCGAACCGGCTCGTGCCGATAACGCCGCGAACCAGAATGGTTCGCAATCCGATCCACAGCAGCAGCCGTCCGCCGGCCATTGGCAGGCCCAGGGGCAGGGATCGGGCCAATCGCAGATGCAGGGCCGGCAGGGTCGCGAAAATATCGCGCAGCTGCATAAAAATGGGGACGGTCCGGTCGTTATGGACTCTGAGGAGGCGGGCAACAGCGCCCGCGACACAGTGCGCGCGCGCTATGCGTGATCCGCGCCCATCCCAGGGGACCTAGAGCATGAGCGACGAACCGAAGGCCAAGAAGAAAAAGGGCGGGGGCATGAAGATGATCCTGCTGCTGGTCGTCGGCGTCATCGTCGGCGGCGCGGGCGCGGCGGGTGGCCTTTATGCCGCCGGCTTCTTCGGCGCGAAGGAGGAAGGCCCCAAGGAGGACCCCAACAAGCCCGTACTCGTGCTGGCCGGCGAAAGCGCGGAAGACATTGCCAAGGCCCATGCCGCCCCGCATGGGGAAGCCGGCGCTCTCCACGCCATGCCGCATGGCAAGGGCATCGACCTGCCGACCCCGGCCAATCCGGCCGCCTATCAGGCGACCTATTTCCAGTTGCAGGCGCCCTTCACCTCCAACATGAGCGATACTGACGCCTTCGCCCAGATTTCGGTCGCGGTGTCGACCTATTATGACATGCGCGTCATCGATGCGATCAAGACGCATGAAATGGCGATCCGCAGCCAGGTGCTGATGATGCTTGCCCAGCAGCCGCAGGAGGTGCTGGACACCCCCAAGGGCAAGCAGATGCTGCAAGGCAAGATCAGGACGATCATCAACGATATTTTGAAGCAGAAAACCGGCTATGGCGGCGTTGATAACGTTTATTTTACCAATTTCGTTATTCAATAGGGGCGCCTGAAGAGGGTCGGGATGTCCCCTGACCTGATGCGGGCAGGGGACCAAGATGACGACCGACGTTCAATCCTTCGCCTTCGGGCGCGGGGAATTGCAGGCGCCCGTGATGCTGTCCGGGCTGGACCGGCTGGGCGACAAGCTCGGCCGGCGCATTCGCGCGCTGATCGAACCGATTGCCGGCGTGCGCCCCAATGTGCAGGCGCAAGACGCCCGCGTATTGGACTTCGCCGCCTGGAGCGCGCAAGTCCCCGCCTTTACCAGCATTTCGCTCTATCGCATCCTGCCGCTCAAGGGGCAGATGCTGCTGCGGCTGGACGCAGGCATGATATCGACGCTGGTCGATTGCTTCTATGGCGGCATCGGCAACCGTCCGCTGCCCGTGCGCGGTGAATTCACGCCGACCGAAGACCGCCTGATCGCGCGGATTTCCGAAACATTGATGGTGCGGATGGTCGAAAGCTGGGCCGATGTCCTGCCGCTCGACGCGTCGCTGATCCTGCGCGAAACGGGCGTGGGCTATGCCGCCGCCGCCCAACCTGCCGACCAGATGGTGCTGCAACGCTTCGTCGTCACGCTGACGCGCGATCAGGAATGGCCGATCGACCTGCTGTTCCCCCTGTCCGCCCTGCGCGCGGTCGAGGCGCTGACCGGCGCCAAGGTTCCCGCCGATGATGATCAGGCCGATCCGGTGTGGCAGGGACGCATCGCGCGGCGCATGCGCGACATCCGCCTGCCGGCCCGCACGGTGCTGGCCCGCCCCAATCTCTCGCTCGCCGACCTGATGGAACTCAAGGTTGGTGACGTAATCCCCGTGACGATCGGCCGCGCGCTGCCGCTGATCGTTGGAAACCGCATCGTTGCCCATGGCACGATCGGTGAGCAGGATGGCCGCGCCGCCTTCCAGATCGAAAAGCTTGCACAGGAAACCGACCAATGAGCGACATGAGCGAAGCCCCCCGGATGGAGCGGCCCGAAGACCCGGTCAGCAAGATGACCAATAACCGCCAGTTCAAGCTGCTGGCTGACATTCCGGTGCGCATGTCGGTGGAGGTGGGCTCGACATCGCTGCGCCTCGCCGAAGTCATGGACCTGGCTGAAGGCTCCATCGTGGAACTGGATCGCCAGGCCGACGACCTGCTCGACATCATGGTCAACGGCGCGCTGATCGCCAAGGGCGAGGTGGTGACGGTGAACGGGCGCTATGGCATCCGCATCGTCGATATTGCGGCGACCGAAAACCGGCTTGCCGGGATCGAACGGCGCGGCTGATCGCACGCTGGCCAATTTGCCCTTGCCTTTGCGCGCGAAACTGCGGATCGCACTGGCGGGGTTAACCATGATAGCGGGCGGCTCGATATGGTCTGGTATTTCGTCAAGTTGCTGATCCTGCTGCCGCTGGTGGGCGGCATGGCGTTCGGCGCATTGTGGCTGTGGCGCAAATATCAGCCCGGCATGATCGGCGCGGGGCAGGGCGATCGCTCGCTCAAGCTGCTCGAAGCGCTGCCCATGGGCACGTTCGGCAAGCTCGCCGTGGTGGAATTTGAGGGCAAGAAGATCCTCGTCGCGGTGACGCGCGGCCGCATCGAAAAGATCGCGGAAGGCGACCCCTATCGTGGACGGTGACAATAGCATCGTCATTCCCGCGAAAGCGGGAACCCATTTCTCGACCTTTCGCCTCGTTCCGCGGCTGGGGAGATGGATCCCCGCCTTCGCGGGGATGACGGTGTTTTTCCTTTTTTTGCTTGCCGTTCCCGCCATGGCGCAAGCCGCGCCCGCCGCGCCCCCGGTCGACAATGGCGGCGCGTTGACCCGCGCACTGGGGCAGGTGTCGGGCGATGGCCGGTCGCTCTCGCTATCGCTGCAAATCCTGATCCTCATGAGTCTGCTGACGGTGCTTCCGTCGCTCGTGCTCATGATGACCAGCTTCACCCGCATCATCATCGTTCTGTCGCTGCTGCGCCAAGCGCTGGGCCTGCAACAGACCCCGCCCAACCAGGTGCTGGTCGGCCTCGCCTTGTTCCTGTCGCTGTTCGTGATGCGGCCCGCGATCGACACGATCAACGCGCAGGCCTTCGATCCTTATGGCAAGGGGCAGATCAGCATCGAGGAGGCGGTCGGCCGGTCGGCCAAGGTGCTGCACGGCTTCATGAGCAAGCAGACGCGCGAAAGCGACCTCAAGCTGTTTGCCAATCTAGCGCAGGCGCCCGCTTTCCGCACGCCGGCCGACATTCCCTTTTCCATCCTGCTGCCCGCCTTCGTCACCAGCGAATTGAAGACCGCGTTCCAGATCGGTTTCATGATCTTCCTGCCCTTCCTCATCATCGACCTGGTGGTGGCGTCGACGCTGATGGCGCTGGGCATGATGATGTTGTCGCCCACGATCATTTCCATGCCGTTCAAATTGCTGTTGTTCGTGCTGGTGGACGGCTGGGCGCTGACCATGGGGTCGCTGGCCGGATCGTTCGCGACATGAGCGCAACGCACCGAATGGTTGAAGAGCGATAGGCGATGGAAAACGCCGATTTTTTCATGGGCCTTGCCCAGCAGGCGCTGTGGATCACGGCGCTCGCGGCCGCGCCCATCCTCATCCCGGCGCTGATTTCGGGCCTCGTCATCGGCATGATCCAGGCGGCGACCTCCATCAACGAGCAGACGCTGAGTTTCATTCCAAAGCTGATCGTCGTCGGCGCGATGCTGGTGTTGTTTGGCGGGTCGATCATGGTGCTGGTCGCCGACTTCACGCGCGAAATTTTCGAACGCATCCCGGACCTGCTGCAATGAGGGGCGCGCGATGATCGCGCCGGGCTTCGCGGGCGTCGAAACCCAGCTATGGGTCTGGCTGATCGCGATGATCCGGCCGGGCGCCGCCTTCATCGCCGCGCCCGTGTTCGGCGCGCCCGCCGTCCCGCTTCAGCTGCGCCTGATCCTGGCGCTCGCGCTGGGCCTGGCCGCGCTCAACAGCGTCACAATCCAGCTTCCGCCCGATGGTGTCGCCAGCTTCCAGGGTGTGTTGATGGTCGCGGGCGAGGTGCTGGCCGGCCTCGCCATGGGGTTCGCGGTCCAGATCGGCTATGCCGCCGCTTTCGTCGCGGGGGAAACGATCGGCAACGCCATGGGCCTCAACTTCGCCGCCATGGTCGATCCGTCATCGGGGCAGGGGACGCAGGTGCTGGGCCAGTTCCTCTCGATCCTCGCCACCTTCCTGCTGCTGGGCATGGACGGCCATCTGCTGCTCGCCAGCTTCGTCGTGCAAAGCTATGTCGCCATTCCGCCCAGCAGCGGCATATTGGCCAATGACACCATCTGGCGGCTCATCGAATTTGGCGGGTCGCTGCTGGGCATGGGGGTGACCGTCGCGCTGCCTGTCGGTTTTGCGCTGGTGCTGGTGCAGATCGTCATGGGCATGCTGTCGCGCGCGGCGCCTTCGCTCAACCTGTTCGCGGTCGGCATGCCGATGGCGATGATGGCGGGCCTGATCCTGCTCGCCATCGCCGCGCCGATCATGGCCGAAGGCATGACCGCCGCCTTGAAGGCAGGGCTGACGCAAGCCGGCCACATCGCGGAGGGCCGCTGACATGGCCGGCGGCAGCGAGGGCGGCGAAAAGACCGAAAAGCCGACACCCAAGAAGTTGCAGGACGCCGCCAAGAAGGGCGACATCCTTCAGTCGCGCGAACTGGGCACGGCGCTGGTCGTCATGGCCGGTATCGGTTGTCTGGCGGTCATTGGCCCGTCGCTGATCGACGCGCTGCGCGACATGCTGGTGGAGGCGCTGCGCATCCGGCGCGAGGATATTGTCGACTTTTCCCCGGCCAAGCGTGGACTCGACCTGCTCGCCAGTATCGCGCTGCCGGTGGCGGGCGTCATGCTCGCCACCTTCCTGGCCGCCATCGCCGCGCCCGCGCTGCTCGGATCGCTGGGCTTTCGCCCCGGCGCCTTCGCGCCCAAGCCGGAAAAGCTCAATCCTCTGTCCGGCCTCAAGCGCATCTTCGGGATGCAGGGCCTGATCGAGCTGTTGAAATCGATCGCCAAGGTCGGCCTGCTCGGCAGCATCGGCGTCTGGCTGATCTGGGACCGGCTGGCCGAGATTACGGGCCTGGGCAAGGCGGGCATCGCGCCGGCCATCGCCGATGTCGGCAATATCTTCATCTTCACCTGCTTGGTCATGGCGGGCGGTCTGTTCCTGATCGCGGGCATCGACGTGCCGGCCCAGATCATGCAGCGCGCCAAGCGGCTGGGCATGAGCAAGCAGGAAGTGAAGGACGAGCATAAGGAAAGCGAAGGATCGCCCGAGCTCAAGGGGCATATCCGCCGCCGCCAGTTCGAAGTGCTGAGCGGCTCCACCCGCAAGGCCGTCGCCGAAGCGAGCGTCATCATCACCAACCCCACCCATTTCGCGGTCGCGCTGCGTTACAAGCCGGGGCAGGACGCCGCGCCCGTGGTCGTCGCCAAGGGGTGCGACGCCATCGCCGCCTCGATCCGCGACCTTGCCGACACGCATGGCGTCACTGTGCTGCAATATCCCGAACTGGCGCGCGCCATCTATTTTACCAGCCGCGCGGGGCAGATCGTGAATGAGGGGCTGTATATGGCGGTGGCGACCGTCCTCGCCTTCGTGTTCCGCGTGGAAAACAAGATGGCGGGCGAAATGGACCGCCCCTTCATCACCGTGCCCGACGACCTGCGCTTCGATGCGGATGGGCGCAAGCTCTGACACGCGCTGCAAATGTCGCCTTCGCAGTCCTTTTTATCGAACGACGAATTTTTTCGCTGAACGCCCTAAAGCATCAGGACCCCGGTCCGTTCTCTGTTCACGGGGACCCGTAAGGATGGTGCGTCATGGACGATTTTGTATCGCGAACTGAATTGTCGCCGGTCGATCGCGCGGTCGTCCGCGCATCTTCGCCCGTGCCCGCCATCCAGTCAGTGTCCGCTCGCCGGACCAACGACGCGATGGCGCAGGAAAAGCGAAGCGCCCTGCCGCAGCCCGATGTGGCCGGGAGCAGCCAGGAGGAACTGGCCAGCCTTGCCGAATATGTCGAGGTCCATGCGCGCATCGCCGAAATACTGGCCGACCTCGACGCCGGGTCGACCGACCTTGCGCGGGCGCAGGATGCGGTGCAGGCGATGATCCCCAAGCCCATGGTGCTGGTCCCCCTGCCGCCGGCCAGCAAGGAAGCTGTGGAACATGCCGCCGATGTCGCGCGCCGCATAGTCGCGCGCGCTGCGCACGCCCATGCCGGGCAGGCGCATTTGCGGCGCGCGACGGTGGAGCAGGTCGCGGTTTCCGGCAATTAGACCGGGCAGGGCAAGGCCATCCGGCCCTACCGCAAATCTTTCCTAAAGGTCTTCCCGCTACCGCCGTTCTACCCTCTTGAAAGGACGGCCCAATGACTTCGGTAGGCAGCAGCATCTTGACAGCGCTCGGCGCGGGATCGGGGATCGACACCTCCTCGCTCGTGTCCAGCCTGGTCAGCGCGACGCGCGACCCGAAGGAATCGGCGATCACCAGCCGTCAGTCGCTTAACAGTTCACGGATTTCCGCGCTGGCGTCGGCAGTGAGCTCGCTCGACACCTTCGCCGACGCGCTCACCGAAGTCCTCTCGGGCGCGGCCTATACCGGCACCGCCGCCTCCAACGACAGCAGCATCGCGTCGGTCACTCTGCTGAGCGGCGGAAGCCCGGCGGGTCTTCCCGCGCAGCTCATCGTCAACCAGTTGGCGACAGCCCGTGTCCTGTCCTCCACCGCCACCGCGGGCGCGACCGGCAGCAGCGCGGTCGGCACCGGTAGCTTCACCATCACCAACGCGGCGGGCGAAGCGACGACCATCACCATCGATTCCAGCAACAACAGCTTTGCCGGCCTCGCCTCAGCGATCAACGCTGCGGGAACCGGCGTAACCGCGCGCGTCGTGACCGATACCAACGGCACGCGGCTGGTGTTCAAGGGGGAAACCGGCGCGGCCAATGATTTTTCCGTCAGCACCAGCGCCGATGATAGCGGCAGCGTGCTCGCGGGCCTGGGCTGGAGCGGCGCGGACAGCGCCACCATGTCCAGCACGTCGGCGCCGCAGAACGCCAAGATCACGTTGGACGGCGTCGCCTATGAATATGCCAGCAACACCGTCGACGGTGCGATCGACTATCTGCGGATCGACCTTAACAAGGCGTCGCCCGGCACCACCGTCACCCTGTCGATGACGCAGCCGACGGCCGGCCTGTCCGATCTGCTCAAGGAATTTGTCAGCGCCTATAATACGCTGATGACCGCGCTCAACACCGCGACCGCGACGGGCGCGGATTCGTCGAGCGCAGGGGTCTTGAACGGCGTGTCGGGCGTGCGCGACATGAAGCGCCAGCTTGCCGCCATCACCTCGACCCCGCTCGGCAGCACCGGCACTTACAAGACGCTGGCGGATATTGGCGTCGCCACCAATCGCGACGGCACGCTCAGCCTCGACACCGACATGCTCGCAAAAGCCATGGAAGCGGATCCCGAAGGCGTGACCAACATGGTCAACCCCAAGGTGTCGACCGCCGCCAATCCGGGGCTCGCCAGCCTGATGGACAGCGTGCGCGACTCCATCGAGAAAGATGACGGCCCGCTCAAGCTGGCGCAGGAGCGCTATGGGGCGCTGGCCGAGGACTTTACCGAGCAGCTGAGCAAGCTCGATGATCAGATGACCAATTATCAGGAGCATCTGACCAAGGTTTACGCGGCGATGGAAACACGCCTCAGCGCGCTTAAGGCGACGCAAAGCTACCTCGAACAGCAGATCAAGGTCTGGAACAACAGCGACAATTAATTCGGGACGGAAGACGACGATGTTCTACAATCAGGGCTATGCAGGCAATTCGGCGGCGCGGCGTTATGCAGCGGTGCATTCGGGCAGCCGCACTGAAGGGGCGACCCCGCACGGGCTGGTCAAGATCCTGTTCGACGAACTGCTGCTGGCGCTCGACGCCGCGGCGCTTGCCGAACGCAATGGCGACCGGATGAAGGTGTCTGACAAGCAGGCCCGCGCCATGTCGATCCTGTTTGCGCTGGAATCCAGCCTGGATTTCGACAAGGGAGGCGACGTCGCCACCGGCCTTGCGCAAATCTATCGCGAGGCACGCCGCCTGTTGCTGGTTGGCGCGAAGGAGCGCTCGGCTGCGCCAGTGGACGAAGCGCGCGCCATCGTTGCGGAAATCGCCGAGGCCTGGAACCAGATCGGCTAAGGCCAGCGCCAAGGCCAAGGCGGGTCAGGGCCAGCGTCGCGCCACTGGCCATGGAGGCGGGGTTGCACCCCTTCATTGGCGTCTGTATAGGCGTTGCTCGCACGAGGGCGGTCCGGCGGGGCCGCCTTTTTGCGTTTCGCGCAACCCCGCGCATCTGACGATTTAGACATCAGTCCAGAAAGGTAAGGCCCATGTCGATTAAGCCGCTCATGCCCGTTTACCCCCGGTGCGATGTGCGTCCGGTGCGAGGCGAGGGCTGCTATCTGATCGGCGAGCGCGGCGAGCGTTATCTTGATTTCGCCAGCGGCATTGCCGTCAATCTTTTGGGTCATGGCCATCCCCGGCTGGTCAAGACGATCGCCGATCAGGCCGCGACCCTGATGCACACATCCAACCTCTATGGCATGCCGCTGGGGGAGGAGTTCGCGCAGAAGCTGGTCGATAACACATTCGCCGATACCGTCTTCTTCACCAATTCGGGCGCGGAAGCGGTCGAATGCGCCATCAAGACCGCGCGCCGCTATCATTTTGCCAATGGCGAGGCGCACCGGCACAAGATCATCAGTTTCGACAACGCCTTTCACGGGCGGACGCTGGGCACGATTTCGGCCACCAGCCAGCCCAAGATGCGCGACGGCTTCGAACCGCTGCTGCCCGGTTTCCAGGTCGTGCCCTTCAACGACCTTGAGGCCGCGACCGCCGCGGTGGACGACAATACCGCCGGCTTTCTGCTGGAGCCGGTGCAGGGCGAAGGCGGCGTGACCCCCGCGACGCAGGACTTCCTCAAGGGCTTGCGCCAGCTGTGCGACGAACGGGGGCTGCTGCTCATCCTCGACGAAGTTCAGTGCGGCTATGCCCGCACCGGCACCTTCTTTGCGCATGAGCAATATGGCGTCGCGCCCGACATCATGGCCGTGGCGAAGGGCATTGGCGGCGGCTTTCCGCTCGGCGCGTGCATGGCGACCGAAGAAGCAGCCAAGGGCATGGTGTTCGGCACCCACGGGTCTACCTATGGCGGCAATCCGCTCGCCATGGCGGTGGGCCTTACCGTGCTGGACGAAGTGCTGGCCGACGGTTTCCTCGACCATGTGAAGACCATGGGCGCGCGCCTGCGCGCGGCGCTGGAGCAGCTCATCCCCAATCATGATGATATGTTTGCGGATGTGCGCGGCATGGGCCTGATGCTGGGCGTCAGGATGAAGGACGCCTATGATGCGCGTGCCTTTGTCGGGCATCTGCGCGATCATCACGGGCTGCTCGCCGTGTCGGCGGGTCAGAATGTGCTGCGCATCCTGCCGCCCCTCGTGATCGAGGAAAGCCACATCGCCGAAGCCATCGAGAAGATTTCCGCCGGCGCGCGGAGCTTCAAGGAGGCGAAGGCGGCCTGACATAATTTCTCCAACCCCGTTCGGTTCGAGCTTGTCGAGAACTGTTCTCGATACGCCTTCTTGACAAGCTCGAAGGCTACTCGAACCGAACGGGAGGGGAGTAGAGGGGAAACCCATGACCAAGCATTTTCTCAATCTTTCGGATGCAGGCGGCGACGCGATCGCCGCGATGATCGCCGACGCCATCGACCGCAAGGCCGCGCGGGCGGGCAAGCCCAAGGGCGCGGCGGATGCCGATGCGCCGCTTGCCGGCCATACGCTGGCGATGATCTTTGAAAAGAACAGCACCCGCACCCGCGTCAGCTTCGACATGGCGATCCGCCAATTGGGCGGCACGTCACTGATCCTGGATGGCGCGACCAGCCAGCTGGGCCGCGGCGAAAGCATTGCGGATACAGCCCGCGTGCTGTCCCGCATGGTCGACGCCATCATGATCCGCACCGACGATCATGCCAAGGTCGAGGAAATGGCGCATTATGCCACGGTCCCGGTCATCAACGGCCTCACCGACCTGTCGCACCCCTGCCAGATCGTCGCGGACCTGCTGACCGTGGTGGAACATGGCCTGGCGCTTCCCGGCAGCCAATGGGCGTGGCTGGGCGATGGCAACAATGTGCTGCATTCCATTGTCGAGGCGGCCGGGCTGCTGAAATTCGATGTGCGCATGGGGATTCCCCATGGCTATGACCCCGATCCCGGCTTTGCCGAAGCGGCGCGCGCGGCGGGATCGGCCATCATGCTGACGCGGGACGCGGCCGAAGCCGTGGCCGGCGCGGACATCATCGTCACCGATACCTGGATTTCCATGGGTCAGGCGCATGCCGACGAAAAGCTGGCGGCGATGATGCCATTTCAGGTCACACCCGACCTGATGCGCCAGGCCAAGCCCGATGCGAAATTCCTCCACTGCCTGCCTGCCCACCGTGGCGAGGAAGTGGTGGAGGCGGTGATCGACGGGCCGCAATCACTGATCTGGGACGAGGCGGAAAACCGCATTCATGGCCAGAAATCGGTGCTGCTCTGGGCGCTGGGTCGGCTTGGTTGAGATTTCGGGCAGGCTTCCTATCTAGGCAGCCTGCCCGCATCGCTGGATGCTGAAATCTTTGGCCGGCGTATCTCCGCCGGCTGCCGGAGTATCATGTTGACGCCTGCCGCCACCCTCGACCAAGCCGTTGGTTTCACCATCACGCAGCGCCATGCGCGCGGCCGCCTGGTGCGCCTGGGTCCCGTGCTGGACGCGGTGCTCGCGGCCCATGCCTATCCGCCCGCGATCGAGCGCACGCTCGCCTCCGCGCTTGTGCTGGCCGCATTGCTCGGCAGCACGCTCAAGGAGGAAGGGGGCCAGCTGACGCTCCAGGCGCAGACCGACAATGGCGTCATCAGCCTGCTGGTGGCCGATTACAAGAATGGCGATCTGCGCGGTTATGCCAAGTTCGATGCGGAACGGCTGGCCGAACTGGGGCCGGACCCGTCGCTGTTCGGACTGTTTGGCAAGGGTTTCCTTGCCATCACCTTCGACCTTGCCGAAACCGGCGAGCGCTATCAGGGCATCGTGCCGCTGGAGGGCGAATCGCTAGCCGATGCGGCGGAGCATTATTTCTTCCAGTCCGAACAGATACCCAGCCTGATCCGCATCGCGACCCGCCATGATACGGGTGAGGGCTGCGTTGCCGCTGGCCTGCTGCTCCAGCATCTGCCAGAGGGCGAAGTTGGGCGCGAAAGGCTGCATGTGCGCCATGATCATCCCGAATGGGAGCATGTGCAGGTGCTGGCCGACACGCTGCGGCCCGACGAACTGACTGACCCGGCCTTGCCGCTGACCGATATCCTGTGGCGCCTGTTCCATGAGGAAGAGGAAGTGCGCGTGAGCGAAGGCGCGCCGCTCGCCAAGGGGTGCCGGTGTGATCTTGCGCATATCCGCGACGTGATCGGCCGCTTCCCCGCCGACGAACGCGCGGAAATGGCGGGCGATGATGGTGTGATCGGCGTCGATTGTGCCTTTTGCTCGCGCATCTTCCCCCTGGCGCTCGACAGCTTCGACACGGATTCGCCGGCATCGGCCTCTGCCGCGAATTGAGGCCAGCCGTTCCGTTTGCGCTATGAAATTGCCGCAATTGTCCGGCAATGGTTCAGCATCATCTTCTTGCGACGAATGAAAAGGCGGATCGACCATGGCAGCAGCGCGCATATTGGGCGTCGCGATCGCGCTGATCGGCGCGGCAAGTGCGGCGCACGGCGTGGAGAAAAGCGGGCGGGACGCACCGTCGGCCCAGGCTTTGCGCGCGCTCGATACCGGCCAGTGGGAAGTGCGCGAACGCGGCGAGGACGCCCATACGCGCCGCATCTGCGTCAGCGACCTGCGCCAATTGCTCCAGTTGCAGCATGGCCCGCGCCTCTGTCCGGCGTTCACGGTCGATGACGGCGCGAAGGCCGTTTCGATCACCTATGATTGCGCTGCGGCGGGCAATGGCCGCACCGACCTGCGCGTCGAAACCGATCGCCTGGTGCAGATCCGGTCGCAGGGGGTCGCCGATGGCGCGCCCTTCGCCTTCGACGCCGAAGCGCGTCGCCTTGGCCCCTGCAAGCGTTGACCCGCGCATCGGCTCGGCAGGCGCGACCGCTTGCGCTGCTGCGTCGGGAGGCGTAGCGGGGCGCGATGGTTGCCAGACAAGAAAAATTTGCCGTCGTCCTGCTGTCGGGCGGTCTCGATTCGATGGTGGCGGGCGCGCTGGCGCGCGAAGCGGGCTATCGCCTCTTCGCGCTGTCGATCGACTATAACCAGCGCCATCGCGTCGAATTGCGCGCCGCCGCGCGCGTGGCGCAGGCGCTCAACGCGATCCGTCACATCGTCCTGCCGCTCGACCTCACCGCCTTTGGCGGATCGGCGCTGACGGCCGACATAGCCGTGCCCAAGAGTGGGGTGGGCAGCGACATCCCCGTCACCTATGTGCCAGCGCGCAACACGATCTTCCTGTCGCTGACACTGGGGCTGGCGGAGGTCGCGGGGGCGAGCGACATCTTCATCGGCGTCAATGCGCTCGATTACTCGGGCTATCCCGATTGCCGGCCCGAATTTATCGACGCTTTCCAGAAGATGGCGACGCTAGCCACCAAGGCGGGGGTGGAGGGGCATCCGATCCGCATCAACACCCCGCTGCAATATATGACCAAGGCGGATATCGCGCGCGAGGCCGATCGACTGGGCCTGGACGCCGGGATCAGCTGGTCCTGCTACGATCCCACGCCCGATGGCAAGCATTGCGGCCTGTGCGACAGCTGCCGGTTGCGCTCCAAGGGCTATCAGGAAGCGGGCCTGCCCGATCCCACCATCTATGCCGTGCAGCCGCCCAAGGCCTAAACGATGAGCTATGCGGTCAAGGAGATGTTCCTGACGCTCCAGGGCGAAGGGGTGCAGGCGGGGCGGCGTGCGGTGTTCCTGCGCTTTGCCGGCTGCAATTTGTGGAGCGGGCGCGAACAGGATCGCGCCAGCGCCGTCTGCCGCTTTTGCGATACGGACTTTGTCGGCACCGATGGCCTTGGCGGCGGCAAGTTCGCCGATGCCGAGGCTCTGGCCGACGCCGCGCTCGGCTTCTGGGGGGAAGGGGCGGAAGGCCGCTATATCGTGCTGACCGGCGGGGAGCCGATGTTGCAGGTGGACGACGCCCTGGTCGATGCGCTGCATGATCGGGGCTTCACCATCGCGATCGAAAGCAACGGCACCTTGGCCGCCCATCCCGGCATCGACTGGATCTGCGTCAGTCCCAAGGCCGGCAGCGACGTGGTGCAGCGATCTGGGCATGAACTAAAGCTCGTCTGGCCACAGCCGGGCGGTGGCCATAGCCTGGCGGACGTCGATGCGATGGCCCGATGGGCGTTCGCTCATCATCTGATCCAGCCCCTCGACGACGCCCACGCCCCCGACAACGCCCGCGCCGCCATCGCCCTGGTCATGGACCGCCCGCAATGGCGGTTGACGGTGCAGGCGCATAAATATCTGGGGCTGCGATAGGATGCGGGGCTGGTCGTAGACCACTGCGATCCGCCTTCGCCATGCAGGCGGGGGCTAAACTCTCAGCGTTGCGTTGCGTTGGGGGTGAGGCCGGTAGATGGTCTCCTGCTTGGGCCTGCTGGCACCCTCCCGGTTGCGGGAATGACGGGGATGGGTGGTTTGCGGACGGACTGATACTGGATCAGCATCACTCAAGTCAGACGTTGCAGAGCGGGGTCGATCTAGCCATCATCGCAACATGCAATGCCGCTTTATGAACTTCGCTCCTTTGATACTGTTGGTGACGCAAGGGTGTGAGCAGCAACCACAGCGGCTTTCGGATAACGCTATTCAAGAGTTTCGAGAAGGGATGCCGGGCATCACCGAGGGATGCCTTAACAAAATTAAATATGGTGGTATCGAAGCGATGCCGTCGAGCACAGATGAATGCTTCGAAATGACTCCAGCCCGTCAGTGGAAAGGCTTATGGAGAAGGGAGTTCGAGAATTCCCGCTTTTGTCCATCGCCTGCTGGTTCCTGCTCCTATCAAACTGCTGGCGACCGCATCTGGTTGTCGGGGAAGGCCTTAACTTCTTCAGCTAGCGACGAAGGCCTCTACGAAGTTGAGTTTGTTGGACGGCAGACGGCTCGCAAGGGAAGCTACGGGCACTTGAGCGCCTTCGACTATGAGATAATCGTCGATAAGATAATTAACTTACGTCCGGTGTCAGATGCCGCGATTTTTAACCGAGTAAGGCAACAAGTGGTCGAAATACGACCTTGTTCTGCACGCTCACCCTGTTTCGCCCCGGCTACCGATGAGAAAACGTCGTCATGCCGGGCTTTGCCCGGCATCCCGCTTTCTTGGACGGACGAAGCGGGACCCCGGCTTAAGGCCGGGATGACAATGACAAGATGTGGTTCAAATCTCAGCAAGCCCCCCTCGCCTGCTCTTACGGCGTGGCCCCGACCTTCTCATTATAGGCCTGGTGGCAGACCGGCTCCAGCACACCCTTTTTCCAGCATTTGGGGTCGAAGGAGGGCAGGGCCACGGCATAATCGTCGCCGGGCATGCCATAATATTGTTCGCCCGCCTGAATGAGCGACTTCTTGATCGAGGCGAGGCCCGTGCGTGCCACGTCGGCGAGCGCGCCGCGATCGGCGAAGATCGCCTGGCGGCCGACGACGCCGGCTTCCTGGCAAAAGCCCTTTTGCGCCTGCACCGTCGAATAGCCCGAATAGATGCGGGTATTATACATGTCAGCCGCCGACTGGCCGGCGCGGCCCTTGCCGGCAGTGCGCTGGAAATAGGCGAGCAGCGTCGCCTGCGCCGCGTCCAGTTCCGCGTCATGATGGGCGATCATGGCGTTGTAATTGTCGACCGTCAGCAGCGTGGGTTCGAACTGGCATTGCAGCGCGGCGACGTTGAGCGCGGCGCGCAGGTTCCACGCCAGCCCGGCTTTGATCTCGTCGGCCGTGGCGCCCGGCAAGCCAAGCGCGATGGCGGCATTGCTGTCGGTGAAGGCCGGCGCGCTCATGTCGGGCGGCGACCAGTAGAATTGGGCGGCGGCCGGCTGTGCCGCCAGCGGCATCAGGGCGATCGACAGGCTGCACAGGCTGGTGCGCAGGGCGGAACGGAAGCTCATCGTCTTGTCTCTCCAGAAGGATGCGGCACGGCGCATCCTGACACTCATAACCATTCGCGCATATAGCCCGGATCAGCGGCTGAATTACTGATCCGCGACCACTTCGGCATCTTCAGCAGGCGCGGAGGCCGGCGTGTCGCTCGCGGAAGCGCTCTGATTGGCCGCGCCATCATTGCCGGGGGCAGCGATGGCGGTGCCTTCGCTCTGCACGCCGTCCAGATCGGTCATCGCGTCAGTCGCGGTGCCGTCCACCACTTCCATATCCTTCATCTGCACATTGCTGCCGCCCTTGTCTCCGCCGCCGCAGGCGGTCAGCGACAACAGAGCGGCGGTGCAGACGATCCATGCATTCACGCGCATCCGGGTCTCCTTGAACATCGCGTCGATACCCGGCATCCCCGCCGGTGAAAGCGAAGGACCCTAGCGGGCGGCCTCGCATTGCTCAAGCCCTGAGCCGCAGCGCGACAAGCGGCTGAGAAAGGCCGGGAAATGGCTCTTGAGCGCACCATCGAGAGCAGCCATGGACGCGTTGCCACCTAGCGCGGCGACGCTGGTCACGGGATAATCGCTGATGCCGCAGGGCACGATGCCGGCAAAATGCGACAGATCAGGATCGACGTTGATGGAAAAGCCATGCAGCGTCACCCAGCGCCGGACCCGGATGCCGAGCGCGCCGATCTTTGCTTCCCGTCCGTCGCGGTCGTCGGTCCAGATGCCGATGCGCCCCTCCGCTCGCCGCGCCGCAATGCCAAGCTCGCCGAGCGCCGCGATCATCCAGCCTTCGAGATGATGGACGAAATTGCGCACATCCTTGCCCCGCGCGCTCAGGTCGATGTTGAGATAACCGATCCGCTGCCCGGGCCCATGATAGGTGTAGCGCCCGCCGCGGCCGGCATCGTGCACGGGAAAGCGCGGGTCGATCAGTTCGGCCGGGTCGGCGCTGGTTCCCGCCGTATAGAGCGGCGGATGCTCCAGCAGCCACACCCGCTCACGCGCGTTCCCGGCATGGATCGCGGCAGCGCGCGCTTCCATGTCGGCCAGCGCCTCTGGATAATCGACCGGCGCCGCGTCGACGCGCCATTCGATGTGGTCGGGAAAGGGGAGGGAGTGATCCATGGCGTTTCCTTGACTTGGGCCGGGCGAGCGATCAAGTCTCCCACCCGCATTTCCCCCTTTTGAGGCAGGCAGATTAGATATGGCGACAATCTCCATCGGCAAGGCTTGGGAGGAAGCCGTCGCCTTCATCCGGCGCGAAGCGACCTTGCTGTTTCCGGTCGCCCTGCTGTTCGTGGCGCTGCCGGGCCTGATCGTGCAGGAAATGACGCCGCCGCAATTGCAGGAATGGTTCGCGCAGCCCAAGGCGGACGCCATTCCGGTGATGCCGCCCGGCTTTGCCCTGTCGATGCTGCTGGGCATCGTCATCATCTGGTTCGGATCGCTTGCCCTTTTCGCGCTGGCGCTTCGCCCCGGCATCAGCGTGGGCGAAGCGTTGAGGCTCAGCTTTTCGCGCCTGCCGGTGCTGCTGGGCACGGCGGTGCTGGTGGTCGTTGCCATTGTCGCTTTCATTGTCGTGATCGCGCTGGTCAGTGTGATTTTCGCCATGGCCTCGCAACAGGCGGCGCATGTGATGGGATTGTTGCTCGGGCTGGCGGCGGTGATCATCGTCTTCTTTGCCAGCATCCGGCTGGTGCTGCTCAATGCGGTCGTCATCGACACGCGCGGCGGCGTGGTCGAATCGCTGCGCCGCGCCTGGGCGCTGACGCGCGGCCATTTCTGGCGGCTGTTCGGCTTCCTGGTGATCGTGATGCTGCTCTCGACGCTGGTGGGGACGGCGGCGCAGGTGATCTTCGGCTTGCTTGGCAGCCTGCTGGCCGGGCCGGAGGGGGCGCGGCTGGCGGGCGGCATTGCTGCGGCGGCGGTGTCGGCCGTGGTGCAGGTCTATCTGCTAGTGATGCTGGCGCGCATCTATCGTCAGGCGTCGGCGGCCTGATCCAGCACCGGCACATGCGGGGCGGCGTCGCGTGGCAAAATGCCCGCCAGGCGCGGGTCGGCGAACGTCTCGATCTCGCGCGCGAAGGGGGTAAAGCCTGAGCGCACGTAGAAGCCTAGCGCTCCCGGACTGTCGAGCGTGCAGCTGTGGACCCAGAAACGTTCGACCCCCTTGCGCCAGGCGAGCGACGTCGCATGCGCTATCAGCCAGCGGCCCAGTCCCTTGCCGGTCCGTTCGGGGACGAGACCAAGGAAGCTCAGCTCGCAATCGGGCATCGACCGGAAATCGAGTTCCAGCAGGCCGATCTCCGTCCCTAGCGGGTCCGTCACCGCATAAATCTCCACGGCGGAATCATGGATGATCGCCAGCAATTGCGCGTCCGCCATCACCAGCCGTGAAAACCACAGCCATGGCGCCCCGACGCGGCGAAACAGGGTGCGATAGGCCTGCGCATTCGGCGTCTTCCAGCGGACGAGCCGCAGCGGCGCGGGCGGGATCGGCGCTGGCCGGGGCCGCGCGCGCATCTCCAGATGGGTGACGATCGTCGCCACCATGCCCGGTTCGACCCGCATCAGCGGCATGCCGTTCAGCTCCAACTTGCCATCGGCGGCAGGCTCATCAGGATCGCGTCGATATTGCCGCCGGTCTTGAGCCCGAACAAGGTTCCCCGGTCGTGGACCAGGTTGAATTCGGCATAGCGGCCGCGCCATTCCAGCATGGTTCGATAGTCCGCATCGCTCCATGGCTCTCCCATCCGCCGCCGCACGATCGGCGGGAAGGCGGCCAGGAAGGCGTCACCGACCGCGCGGGTGAAGGCGAAATTCGCGTCGAAAGCTGCGTCGTCAACGCATTCGAGATGATCGTAGAAAATACCGCCCACGCCGCGATGCACGCCCCGGTGGGGGATGAAGAAATAGTCGTCCGCCCATGCCTTGAACCGGGGATAATGGTCAGGATCATGCGCGTCGCACGCGTCTTTCAGCACGGCGTGGAAATGGGCCGTATCCGCTTCGCGTGGCAGCGGCGGGTTGAGGTCCGCGCCGCCGCCGAACCAGCTTTTCGTGGTGACAAGGTAGCGCGTGTTCATGTGCACGGCCGGGACATGCGGGTTGGCCATATGCGCCACCAGGCTGATGCCGGTGGCGAAAAAGGCGGGGTTTTCGTTCGCGCCATGGATGGTCTGGGCAAAGCCGGGGGCGAATTCACCGCCCACGGTGGACACGTTGACGCCCACCTTTTCGAACACCTTTCCCTTCATCACCCCGCGCACGCCGCCCCCGCCATCGCCCGCCGCCTGGCCTTCAGCCTCGCGGTCCCAAGGCGTGAAGGCAAAGGCGGCGTCGCTGTCGGCTTCGCGTTCGATCGCTTCAAATTCGGCGCAGATGCGGTCGCGCAGCGATTCGAACCAGCCGCGCGCCGCCTGCTGGCGATCGTCGAGCGCGAGGGGGGCGATGGGAACGGGATTGGTCATGCGGGAAACCCCTCGGTCTGGCGTAATGCTTCGGCCACGGCGATGCCGGTCGACACGGCGATGTTCAAGGACCGGAAGCCCGGCGCCATGGGGATGCGCACGCGAATATCGGCCAGATCGCGCACATCGTCGGGGACGCCCGCGCTTTCCGATCCCATCAGCAGCACGTCATCGGATTTGAACCGCACGTCCGGCAAACGCTGGGAGGCATGGGCGCTCATCAGCAGCAGCCGTCGCCCCTCCGCGCGGCGAACGGCGTCGAACGTCTCGAAATTGGCGTGGCGCGTGACGTCAGCCGCCGCGCCATAGTCCATCGCGGCCCGTTTCAGGCGCGCGTCGGAAAAGGCGAATCCGGTCGGCATGATGATGTCCACAGGCACGGCGAGACAGGCGGCAAGGCGCAGGATCGCGCCGACATTGCCTGCAATCTCGGGTTGGTAAAGGGCGATACGCATGGCCAGCGGCATAGAGCAGCGCAAGCTTTTGTAACAGACTAAGTAAGATAGCGGTTGGCAAAGCGCGCGCTTCCCGGTTATCAGGCCCGCGAACCACACCGGGGGGAAGGTGGGGGCGGCCATGGCTGACAACCCAAATCCCTTGATAATCAGCGTCGGTAACGGCATGCGGTGTGACAGGGAAGTCTTGCAAGGGTAGAGGTGCATGGCGAGCGTTGATCATTCTGACGGACAAACTCTATCCGGTGGAGAAGAGGTGCGCCGCCGCGATTTCATCAATATCGCTGCGGTCAGCTTCGCAGGCATGGGCGCCGTGGCGGTGGTCGTGCCGCTCATCGACCAGATGAACCCCAGTGCCGACGTGCTGGCGCTTGCATCGACCGAGGTCGATCTGTCGGCGATCCAGCCGGGACAGGCGATCAAGACCACCTTCCGGTCGCAGCCGCTGTTCGTGCGGCATCTGACGCCCAAGGAAATCGCCGAGGCTGACAAGGTGGACGTCGCCACGCTGCGCGATCCGCAGACGCTGGAAGAACGCACCGTCGATGGCAAGAAGCAGTGGCTCATCACGATGGGCGTCTGCACCCATCTGGGCTGCGTGCCGCTGGGCGCGGGCGAGGGTGAGAATCGCGGCGAATATGGCGGCTATTTCTGCCCCTGCCACGGGTCATCCTACGACACCGCCGCCCGTATCCGTAAGGGGCCTGCCCCCAAGAATCTGGAAGTGCCTGAATTCAAGTTCACTTCCGACACTGCCATTCTTGTGGGTTGAGGGGGGACCGTCATGAGCTTTCCATGGGCTGAACATTATACTCCCAAGCATCCTGTGATGCAGTGGATGGACGAGAAACTGCCGTTGCCGCGGCTCGTCTACAATGCGGTGGGCGCTGGCTATCCAGTGCCGCGCAACCTCAACTATTTCTGGAATTTCGGCGTCCTGGCCGGCCTGGCGCTGATGATTCAGATCGTCACCGGCGTCATCATGGCGATGCATTATGGCGCCAACGACCTGGTCGCCTTCGCCACTGTCGAACAGACGATGCGCGACGTCAATTCGGGCTGGCTGATGCGCTACGCGCACGCCAACGGCGCCAGCTTCTTCTTCATCGTCGTCTATCTCCATATCTTCCGCGGCCTGTTCTACGGCTCCTACAAGGCGCCGCGCGAGATGGTGTGGCTGCTGGGCCTCGTCATCTTCCTCCTCATGATGGCGACCGCCTTCATGGGCTATGTGCTGCCTTGGGGGCAAATGAGCTATTGGGGCGCGAAGGTCATCACCGGCCTGTTCGGCGCGATCCCGGTCGTGGGCGAACCGATCCAGACCTGGCTGCTGGGCGGTTTCGCGCCGGGCAACGCGTCGCTCAACCGCTTCTTCTCGCTGCACTTCCTGCTGCCCTTCGTGATCGCAGGGGTCATCATCCTGCACATCTGGGCGCTGCATATTCCAGGATCGAGCAATCCGACCGGCGTCGAGGTGAAGGGGCCGCAGGATACCGTGCCCTTCCACCCCTATTATACGGCGAAGGATGGGTTCGGGGCCGGCGTGTTCCTGATCCTCTTTTCGATCATGCTGTTCTACGCGCCCAATTATCTGGGCCACCCGGACAATTATATCGAGGCTAACCCGCTTTCGACGCCCGCACATATCGTGCCCGAATGGTATTTCTGGCCCTTCTACGCGATCCTGCGCGCCTTCACCGTCGACTTCTTCTTCGTGCCTGCCAAGCTGCTGGGTGTGCTGGCGATGTTCGCATCGATCCTGCTGCTCTTCTTCCTGCCCTGGCTCGACAATTCGCCGGTGCGCTCGGGCAATTACCGCCCGACGTTCAAGAAGTTCTTCTGGATCCTGGTGGCCGACGTGCTGATCCTGGGCTATTGCGGCGGTGCGCCGGCGGAAGAGCCCTATGTGATGATCAGCCAGGTCGCGGCGGCCTATTATTTCGCCCACTTCCTGATCGTGCTGCCGCTGATTGCGCGCTTCGAAAAGCCGCTGCCGCTGCCCGGCTCGATCACCGAATCGGTGCTTAATCGCTACAATATAAAAGGCGAAGAGGACGCGCTGCCCGGCATGGGCGCCGATCCGCAGCCTTCGACCGCCGGTTAAGGGGAGACGATATCATGGTTCGCATCGGCGCATTTTTCGTCGGCCTCTTCTTCGCGGGTTGGCTGCTGATCTCCTTCCTTTTCGGCGCGGCCGCCTATGTGTCGGACCCGCCGCAGCCGACCGTGGAGCATGAATTCCACAAGGCGCCCAAGCATGTGTCCTTCTCGTTCGATGGCCCCTTCGGCCGTTATGATCGCCAGCAGCTGCAACGCGGCTTTCAGGTGTTCAAAGAAGTCTGCTCGGCCTGCCACAGCCTCAAGTTCGTGGCCTTCCGCGATCTGGAAGCGCTGGGCTATAATGAGGCGGAAGTGAAGGCGATCGCCAAGCAGTGGGCGATCAAGACGCCCGACGTCGATCCCAAGACGGGCGAAATGACGGGTCGCGATCCGGTTCCTGCCGATCACTTCCCCAAGCCCTTCGCCAACAATGTCGCGGCGGCGGCGGCGAACAACAATGCGATCCCGCCGGATTTATCGCTGATGACCAAAGCCCGCCATCATGGCAGCGCCTATGTCTATTCGCTGATCACCGGCTATCAGCCGCAACCGGCCGAGTTGCTTAGGGAATTCCCGGACGCCAAGACGCCGGAGGGGCTGCACTACAACCCTTATTTCGCCAATCTTAACCTGGCGATGGCGCCGCCCCTGACCGCTGATGGACAGGTCACTTATGGGGACGGCACCAAGCCGACGGTCGACCAGATGGCCAAGGACGTTGCGGCGTTCCTGACCTGGACCGCGGAACCCAAGCTGGAAAATCGCCGTCGCGCCGGACTTGCGACGATCGTCTTCCTGCTGATCGCCACAGGCCTTGCCTATATGGCCTATCAGAATATCTGGGCGGGCAAGAAAACGGCGGCGTGACTTCTATTGTCAGTGCGCCAACAAAAGCAGGGCGCGGTTCCTTGAGGGAGCCGCGCCCTTTGCCTATGGAGGCCCCATGAGCATCGACAGCCTGACCGCCCTCATTCGCACCATCCCGGACTTTCCCAAGCCGGGCATCCAGTTTCGCGATGTCACCACGTTGCTGGCGGACGGTCCGGGCTTTGGCGAGCTGGTGCAGCGGCTGGTCGCGGTTGCCCGGCCGCTGGACCCGGATCTGATCGTCGGAATCGAGGCTAGGGGTTTCATCCTGGGCGCGGCGCTCGCTGCTGCCTTGGGCAAGGGCTTCGTACCCGTGCGCAAGGCCGGTAAATTGCCCGGCAAGACGGTCGGCATCGACTATGTGCTGGAATATGGCACCGACCGGCTGGAACTGCATGAGGGGCAGGTGCCGGCGGGCGCGCGGGTCGTGCTGGTCGATGACCTTATCGCCACCGGTGGCACCGCTCTCGCAGCGGCGCAACTGCTGCGCGAACAGGGGGCTGCCGTCCTCATGGCGCTATTCGCCGTCGATCTGCCCGATCTTGGCGGCAAGGCGCTGCTGGAGGATGACGGCGTTGCGACACAGGCCCTGATCGCTTTCGACGGCGACTAGCGCGCACGAAAGCCAGCGCCCCCCCAATCAGCCGTCCGTGCAGGCCAGCACCCCGGGCAGCAAATCCACCGCCTGTGCCAGCCGTTCGTCGATCAGGCCGAGCAATTCCATCCAGTTGTTGATGTGATTGAGGTCGCCTGGCCCATCCGACACGCCGCGCAGTCCCATCAGCGGAACGTCATAGCGCGCGCAGGCCCGGGCGATGGCGAAGCTTTCCATGTCCACCATGTCGGCGTCGATGCCGGCATAATCCTCGCCTCCCACGACATTGGCCCCGGTGGACAGGCGCGCCAGCGGCAACGGCAATGGCGTCACGAGCGGAATATCCACCGGATGATCGACCATCGGCGTCACGCCCTTGGGAAAGCCAAGGCGGGTGGCATCCATGTCGCGCCAGGAGACGCTGGTGATCTGGAAAATCTCTCCCAGTGGGCAGCGGCGCGATCCCGCTGACCCCAGCGATACGACAAGGTCGGGCAGAGACTCCCGCGCCTCCAGAGAATGAAGCGTCGCCCCCATTGCAATCCCCGCCTCGATCGGGCCGACGCCGGTCAGCAGCGGCGTGAAACGCGCTTTGAGATGGGGGCCATATTCAGCGTCCACCGCCATGACGAACAGGACGCGCCTGCCCGCGATCATCTCGCATTCCACCATGCTCGTCCTCTTCGTCTATCAGGCTTGCTCTTAAGCGAGGCGGATGACCAAGCGAAACGCCAATGCACGGCTTTTCGCTTGCCTTCCCCATGTCCGCCGCGTCAGATGCGAAAGAACCTCAGTGCCAGCAGGAGCCAGACATGACGCCGATCGAACGCGCTGCCCGCGCTTTGTGCCAGATGCAGGGTCAAACACAGGATGACGCGGATTGGCAGGCTTGCCTGCCGCAGGTTCGCGCGGTGCTCGACGCCATCCATGAACCTAGCGACTATATGAAGGAAGCAGGGGCGGGCGTCACCCGCTATATCAGTCCGGACAGCGATGAACGCGCCTATGCGCAGGATGCCGCCAATGTCTGGCGCTTCATGCTCGACGCGATGAAGAAGCAGGTGCCCTGAATACGGCTTCAGTCGCGACTGAATAAAAAAAGCCTCGCGACCGATGGCCGCGAGGCTTTTCATGGTGGGCGTGGCAAGGATTGAACTTGCGACCCCTGCGATGTCAACACAGTGCTCTACCACTGAGCTACACGCCCGCCGTGGAGGGGGCCAATAGCCGGGGGCGTCGGGCCGCGCAAGCGGTTATTTAGGCAAGGCGCACATTCTTCTGGACAGCGAAGGGGGGTCCCATATGCTGCAACGCAAACAGGGGGACGCCACTTCATCATGATGCCATCGCCATCTTCGCCGATTCAGACGGCGCCGCGTCTGCCATTCTACCGTCAGCTCTACGTCCAGGTTTTGGTCGCCATCGCGCTGGGCGTGCTGATCGGGCATTTCTGGCCCGATGCGGGCGTGCAGCTCAAGCCGCTGGGCGAAGCCTTCATCAAGCTGGTGAAAATGATCATCGCGCCGGTGATTTTCCTCACGATCGTGACTGGCATTGCCGGCATGAAGGAACTGGGCGCGATCGGCCGCGTGGCGGCCAAGGCATTTGGCTACTTCCTGACCTTTTCGACGCTGGCGCTGATCGTCGGGCTGATCGTCGCCAATGTGGTGCAACCCGGCGCCGGGCTCAACATCGACCCCGCGACGCTCGATGCCGGAAAAGTCGCCGATTACGCGCACCAGGCGCACGAGCGCACGCTGACCGGTTTCCTGATGAGCATCATCCCGGCGACCATGGTGTCGGCCGTGGCGGACGGCAACATATTGCAAGTGCTGTTCGTCGCGATCCTGTTCGGCATTGCGCTGACCATGATCGGCGACAAGGCCGCGCCGCTGATGACGGTGCTGGAATCGGCGAGCCACGCGGTCTTCAAGCTGGTCGGCTTCCTGATGAAGGCCGCGCCGATCGGCGCGTTCGGGGCGATGGCTTTCACCATCGGCGAATATGGCGTGGGCACGCTTGCCAACCTCGCGGGGCTGGTCGCGACATTCTATCTAACGTCCCTGCTGTTCGTGCTGGTGGTGCTGGGTGCGGTCTGCTGGGCGGTGGGGTTCAATATCCTGCACCTGATCCGCTATCTGAAGGCGGAACTGCTGCTGGTGCTCGGCACATCCTCGTCCGAGGCCGCATTGCCCAGCCTGATCGAGAAGATGGAGCGGGCGGGATGCCGCAAGTCGGTCGTCGGACTGGTGGTGCCGACCGGCTACAGCTTCAATCTGGATGGCACCAATATCTACATGACGCTGGCCGCCCTGTTCATCGCCCAGGCCTGTAATGTGCATATCAGTCTGGAAGAGCAGATCCTGCTGTTGCTGGTCGCGATGATTTCGTCCAAGGGGGCGGCCGGGGTGACGGGCGCGGGGTTCATCACGCTGGCGGCAACGCTGTCGATCGTGCCGTCGGTCCCGGTCGCGGGCATGACCCTGATCCTGGGCGTCGACCGGTTCATGAGCGAGTGCCGCAGCCTTACCAACTTCGTCGGCAATGCGGTGGCGACGGTGGTGGTGTCGGTGTGGGAAAAGGGGCTGGATCGCGAGCGCTTCACCGCGGCTATGGCCGGCATCCCGCTCGACCCAACGCCCGACATGCAGGAAGTCGTGCCCGATTGATGCGGGTCAACTCTGGCCCGAAAGGCTCTCGCTACCAAACATGCGCTCGACCTCCAGCACCAGGTCGCGCAGGTGGAACGGCTTGGACAATACCTTGGCCTGCGGCACCGCCTTGCCGGCCTTGAGCGTGACGGCGGCAAAGCCGGTGATGAACATGATGCGCATGTCCGGCGCGACCTGTGCTGCATGCTGTGCCAGTTCGATGCCGTCCATTTCAGGCATGACGATATCCGTCAGCAGCAGATCGAACCGGTCGGAATCGATATAGGGCACGGCTTGCGTGCCGGTCGCGACGGCGACGACCTCATATCCCGATCGTTCCAGAGCACGGGCAAGATAGACGCGCATGCTCTCATCATCTTCAGCCAGTAGAATGCGAATCATTGCCCCCAACATCGGTCCGTCCGGCGCATTGCCAGCGTGCACGCCGCCGACAGGGTGGCGCGAAGCCCGCTTATATGCGACAAGGTGTAAAGATTATCCAGCCAGGTAACCAATTTCGCGGATCGGGTGAAAGGAGCCGCCTTGAACGAAGACGTGCTGCCAGTTCCGTCTGTGCGTAACACCGCCTTCGACCTTTTCGGTCCGGACCTGCCAGACCGTCCCGTCATCCTTTCTGTGCCCCATTCGGGCCGTGATTACCCTGATTCCCTGTTGGCCGCCGCCCGCGTGCGGCCCGCCATGCTGCGACGGCTGGAGGATCGCTGGGTTGATCTGCTTGCACGGCCTTTGATCGCGAGGGGCTTTTCCGTGCTGGTTGCGCGGGCGCCGCGCGCGATGATCGACCTCAACCGTCACGAGCGAGAGGTGGACCCCGCGATGATCGCCGATCCCCCACACGATGCGGGCTGGCACAGCAGCGCGAAACTGCGCGGTGGCCTTGGCCTTTTGCCCCGCCGGATGCCCGGCGCCAGCGAATTGTGGCTGCGGCCCATGCCCTGGCTGGAGGCGCAGCGGCGGATCGAGACGGTCCATCGGCCCTACCATGCCGCGCTTGCGCGCCTGATGACGGCGACACGGGATGCGTATGGCCATGCCATCCTGATCGACCTTCATTCCATGCCGCCGCTGCCGCCACCGGGCGCGGGGCAGACGCCGCCGGGCATCGTGCTGGGGGACCGCTTTGGTCGCAGCGCGTCCAGCCAATTGATGGCGCTCGCCGCCGAGATTGCGCAAAGCCATGGCGTGGGCGTTGCGCAGAACCACCCTTATGCCGGCGATTATCTGCTGGAGCGGCACGGCCGTCCTGATCGGGGGCTGCATGGCTTGCAGGTGGAGATAGACCGCCAGCTTTATCTCGATGCGGGGCTGGACGGCCCTGGGCCAGGCGTGGCGCAGATGCAGGCTCTGGTCACCGACCTGGCCGAGGCGCTGGCGGTGGAATTGCCGCGCGCTGGCTATGCGCTGGCGGCGGAATAGCCCCGTCGCGGACCACGCGCAGCGCGCCGGCGACGCTCAGATGATGCGAATCGAAATAGAGCGGCTTGCCGTCCGCCGCGATGGCGCAGGCGCCTGATGCGCAGAGCGCCTGAAGCGGACTGATGAGCATCACGCCACGTTGCTGCCAGCGGCTGAAGAGGGCACGCAGATGGGGTGTGCGTGCCTCCACCCACGCGCGGCTGACCCCGCGCGCCTCATCCAGCCGCCCGGCGCGCGCGAGATGGGCAAGGTGGCGGGGCACGTCGAAGGGCTGGGGCGGCACTGGGCCGATCAGCACGACCTGCCGACCTTCGCGCCGGATCATGGCGATTGTCAGGTCAAGCTTGGCTACGAAGTCGGGCGCGTCGAAGTCGCCATTGGCCCAGAAGGCGATCAGATAGATGCGGCGTATTTCCGGATCGGCGCGCAACGCGGCGAAGGCAGCGCGGTTGGCGGCGGCGCAGCGCGGGTCTCTGCCATCATAGCCCAGAACCGGCGGGCAGCTTGAGGTGGTGCGCTGGACCAGCGCGCGGCCCTGCGCCCTGGCCGCCAGCGACAGGGCATAGGCCAGCTCCACCCCATGACTGTCGCCCCAGAGCATGGCGTCGGGGTGGACCCGCGCCCCTGATATGCAAGGCGGTGCGCCGCGCATATAGGTGTCATGGCACCGTTTGCGCGCCGGGCTGAAATCATTGCGTCCCGCGATTTGTGCCAGCACCGGCGCGGAGAAGCGCGACGGCCATCCGCCCATCGCCATCAGTCCGCCCGATGCCAGGCACAGCAGCAGGATGGCGACTGTGGTGAAGCGAAATATTCCCTTGTCCGAAATGCGCGAGCGATCACGGAACGGCCGCTCGACATAGCGCCAGGATAGGTAGGCAAGGGCCAGGGCGGCAGCGATTACGCCTAATCGCAGTCCTCCCGCCAGCGGCGCGTCGGTCGCATATTCGACAAAGACGATCAGCGGCCAGTGCCAGAGATAGAGCGAATAGGAGAGAAGGCCGATGCCAACGAGCGGCGGTTGGGAAAGAAGCCGCCCGACGCTTGTGCCGGGCGCGCCATGAAGCAGAACCGCCGCGCCAAGCACGGGGGGCAGGGCGGTGAGCCCCGGAAAGATGGTGGTGCGGTCATACAGCGTGACGGGCAGGGCGATCGCCAACAGACCGCTCCATACCAGCGCTTCGGCAACCAAACGGCCGCGAATGGATGGGACCGCGCCGATCGCCAGCAAGACCCCGGCAAATAATTCCCAGGCGCGGGTCGGCAGCAGGTAGAAGGTAAAACCGCTCGTATCCCGCTGCATCAGGATGGCGAGCGCCAGCGATAGGGCGGCAAACGTCGCCAGCGCGGCGGTGCGCCAGCGCGGCGCATAGCGGGCCAGCAGCATCAGCAGCAGCGGGAAGCCGATATAATATTGTTCCTCCACGGCAAGCGACCAGGTGTGGAGCAGCGGCTTTGCGTCCGCACCGCCGGCGAAATAGCCGGTGTCGGTGAAGAACCATAGATTGGAGGCGAACAACGTTGCGGCGAGCGCGGACCGGGGCACCCCCTCCAGATCGCCGGGAAAGTAGAGCCAGGCGGAGACAGCCAGCGTCACGACTAGCATGAGCGCCAGTGCGGGGATGATCCGGCGGAAGCGACGTTCATAGAAGCGGATCAGCGAAAACTGCCCGCGATCAATGTCGCGGGCGAGAATGCCGGTGATGAGATAGCCTGATATGACGAAGAAGATGTCCACGCCCACATAGCCGCCGGAAAATCCGGGCACATGGGCGTGAAACAGCAGCACCGGGAGGATGGCGAGCGCGCGCAGGCCGTCGATGTCGCGCCGGTAGCGCTGGGGATGGTCTGTCGCCGCTATGGGAACTGGTCCGTGCATCGGCGTCCCTATATCCTCAAAAGCCCTGCCAATTGCTTTCACGCCAGCGCATGATTGCATGCTTTGCAACCGGCCCATCGCTCTTCGCAGTTGCGAAGAATCCTCCGCAGGGTCACAAGGACTGTGCCTTTCAGGCATCCTCTCCTAAAAACTTATCGGCTGATCTTCGGATCAGCCTTTTTTTTGTCATCGCGCTGGAGTAAGCGAATCCCGCACATGCCGCGTCACTAAAACAGTTTCTGGAGAGGAGCCGCCGGTAAGACCGGCAGGCGCGGCATGGCTGGGGGATCGAGCGCTTTTCGATCAGCGCTCTCCCCCATCATTTTCCTGTCAGTTCACCAAGGCTTCGGTTTCACGACCATAAGCGACCACGGCCTCGACCTCGGCCGTGTCGCCCAGCACCACGCCCACGCGCTGGTGCAGCCCTCGCGCGGCGACGTCCATGATCGGCATGAAGCCGTCGCTCGCCGCGCCGCCGGCCTGTTCGATCAGATAGGCCATGGGATTGGCTTCATACATCAGACGCAGCTTGGCCTTGCCGGGTGTGCGCTGATCATAGGGATACATGAAGATGCCGCCGCGCTTGAGGATGCGGTGCACGTCAGCCACCATGGAGGCGGTCCAGCGCATATTGTAATCCTTGCCGCAGGGTCCCTTGGCGCCCATCACCCGTTCGTCGATATAACGTTCGACGCCCGGCGACCATTGGCGGCGGTTGGACATGTTGATCGCAAATTCGCATTTGCCCTGGGGCATCTTCATGTCGGGGTCGGTCATGACCCAGCTGCCCACTTCCCGGTCCAGCGTGAATTCATAGACGCCGGTGCCGACGCTGAGCACCAGCAACGTCTGCGGGCCATAGATGGCGTAGCCGGCAGCGACCTGATGCCGGCCGTTCTGGAGAAAATCCTCCTCCGTCACATCGCGCCCGGCGCAGGCTTCGGGGGCCTTGAGGACCGAGAAGATCGTGCCGACCGACAGGTCGACATCGATATTGCTGGACCCGTCAATGGGATCGAACAGCATCAGATATTCGCCCTTGGGATAGCGGTTGGGGATAGGATAGATGGTTTCCATCTCTTCTGACGCCATCGCCGCCAAGTGCCCGCCCCATTCATTGGCGTCGAGCAGCAGTTCGTTGGCGATGACGTCCAGCTTCTTCTGCACTTCGCCCTGCACATTTTCGCTGTCCAGGCTGCCCAACACTTCGCCCAGCGCGCCTTTGCTGACGGCGTGGCTGATCGTCTTGCAGGCGCGGGCGACCGTTTCGATCAGCAGCCGCAATTCGGCGGGCAGGGCATTGGCGTTGCGCTGTTGTTCGATCAGAAAACGCGTGAGGGTGGTTCTGGTCATTGGCCCGCCTCTGGCAAAGGGGTGAAAGACTATCGGTCGATGTCCGCAAGGTCGATGCGGACAGGCCGTCGCTACGGTAGCGCCGCGTTCAAGTCCAGCACGCGCCTTACTGATCGGCCGCGCGCGCCTGCGCGTCTTCGCGTCCGATGGTCAGATCGCGCACTCGGTCGATATCCTCCTGTGCCTTGCCCGCCTGAGCATAAAGGCGCTCGGCCTGCGCATAGTCGCTGTCCCGTTCCGCGCACAGGCCAAGGTTGAAGAGCAGCGAGGGATGGCCGGGGCGATCGCGGTTCATCCCATCCCATTGCGCGCAGGCGGCGGCCGGATCGCGCTGCGACAGGCGAATGCTGTCCCTGAACGCCTGGCCCATCGCCTTGTCCATGCCGTCGCGCCCTTCCCGCAGGCGGATGCGGTAGCGTTCGTGGCGCGGTACGATATCGTCCACGAAACGATCCGCCGCCGTGCGCACCATCCGGTCGATGCTGTCCTTGGGATGGCGCGGGCTCTTGTCCTTGGGGCAGGTAACGATCGTGTCGGATTGCGGCCGGGTCTGGGTATAGAGGATGCGGCCATCGTCCGGGCGCGCGACCCGCAGGGTGGAGGAGAAGCTGACGACTTCCTGCGTGCAGGTGATGTCGACCTTTTCCTTCTTCGGGCAGATGCTGGCCTGCTTGTCCGCACATTCCTCGACCGTGCGCTTGACGTCACTCTTGCGGATAGTGGCGTCTGCCATGCCGCTGACGATGACTTCGGCGTCCGGCCCGTTGCGCGACAGGGCAATGAGGTCGAAATGGGGGCGGCCGTCCGGGCCGCGCCGGCTCAACAACCGTTCTAGGGCCAGCGACAGGGCCATGCCGTCACGCCCGCCGATCCGGTCGATGCCGATGCTGCGCGCCAGGCTGACTTCGCGGAAGGGCGCGGGAAAATAGCCGTCCATCTCGAAGACCTCGGCTTTTCCCGGCGCAGATATGGACAGGGCAAGGCCAAGGCCCGCCAGCGTGAACATGAAACGCATCGGAAAAATCCCCCCGGATAATGATGTACCAGCCTTATAAACTCGGCGTTCCGGCATCAAGCAGCAACAGAGGAACGATAAGGCGTCATCGCCGTTTCGATACGTTGCCGATCCGAAACATTGGCGTTGTCGGACAATCAGGGGAGCATCATGGACAGTCTCGTCACCGCCTTTACCGATCCCACTGCCCTGGCCGCGTTGATCGCGCTGGTGGTGATGGAGGTGGTGCTGGGGATCGACAATCTCGTCTTCATTTCCATTCTGACCAACAAGCTGCCAGAGGCGCAGCGGCCCAAGGCGCGGCGCATCGGCATCGGGCTGGCGCTGGCGATGCGACTGGTGTTGCTGTCGATGATCGCGTGGATTGTCGGCCTGACGCAGCCCGTATTCGATCTTGGCTGGCGCGGGCCGCTCGACAGCCATGGCGCGCCGACATTCGAGACGCAATTTTCCTGGCGGGACATGATCCTGATTGCCGGCGGCCTGTTCCTGATCTGGAAGGCGACCAAGGAAATCCATCACAATGTCGACCCGCATGGCGGCGACGATGTGCTGGACAAGAAGAGCGCGGTCACGATGAGTTTCGGCAGCGCCATCGTGCAGATCATCCTGCTCGACATGATCTTTTCGCTGGATTCGATCCTGACGGCGGTGGGCATGACCGACAATCTGGCAGTCATGTATATCGCCGTGATCGTGGCGGTGACGGTTATGCTGATCGCGGCCGATCCGCTGGCCAATTTCATCGCGCGCAACCCGACCGTCGTCATGTTGGCGCTCGGCTTCCTGCTGATGATCGGCGCGGTGCTGATCGCCGACGGCTTTGGCGTGCATGTGCCCAAGGGCTATATCTACGCGGCCATGGCCTTTTCGACGCTGGTCGAGGTGCTCAACATCTTCGCGCGGCGGGCGAAGATGCGCAAGGGCGACGTCTGAGCCCGGATGGTGACGGGCGTAGCGAAGTTCACACGGTTGTCGGGCTTTTCGGGGTTGAAGCGACCACAACGCGCCTGCGAAGCGACCA
Organism: Sphingobium soli; assembly: GCF_020782245.1. Classification (GTDB taxonomy): domain Bacteria; phylum Pseudomonadota; class Alphaproteobacteria; order Sphingomonadales; family Sphingomonadaceae; genus Sphingobium; species Sphingobium soli. Next base: position 129,911 of record NZ_JAJGNP010000005.1, on the reverse strand, counting down.
CGACGCGACAGGGAAGCGACACGGGGCTGCGTGGGCGCGGGCGTGGTTATATGAGGCGGGCAGGGCTTCATCGATCAGGGTAGATCAGAGAAAATCCTACATTGAAAGGGGCTGTGGCGAGAGAGGCAAGGCGGGTTTCCGGCCCTGTGTCGAAACGCCGGGAGGAAGCCTATTCTTCCTCTTCCATCACTTCACCGGGAGCGGCATCGACCCAGCGGCGGGCCAGCGCATAGGCGTGGCCCGCGCGCAGAAAGGCGGCGATCGCCTTTTCGCGCTGTTTGGGATCGAGCGGGGCGGTCGCATAGGGGCCGATGCGCTTGCGGCGGGCGAAGCGATCGGCCGCCGCCCAGGCGTCTCGGGCGGTCTGCGCGTCGGCCTGCTCCCGGTCTTCCTCCGCTATGCCGGCGGCGCGCAGCGCCTCGCCCACGCGGCGCGCGCCATAGCCGCGCCGGACGAGCGACGCGCTTTTCATCAGGGCATAGGCTGCGTCGTCGATATAGTTGAGGTCGGCGAAGCGATCGACCAGCGCCTGCGGGTCGGCGGGGCGCTCGCCCGCCCAGCCGCGTTCGCGCAGCTTGCGGTTGAGATAGGCGAGCAGCTTGCCCCGGCTGGTGGCGAAGCGCGCCACATGGCGTAGCGCCAGTTCGCGCAGCGCATCCTCATCGAGCGGCGGAGGGGGGCGTTTGCCGGTCATACCGCGCCAGCATGGCCGATGCGCCATGTTTATGCCACAGTCGGGCCGGAATTTTACCGCGCCTTATGGGCTAGAAAGCCAGGCTGGAATGCAACTATCCGGTGCACGGGGCCGCCAAAGCTGCTAGCGGCGGCCCTTTGACGATTTTTATGACATTGGGTGAAACCAATATGACGGGTTCGCAAGAGATGATGGCACCGACGCCGACGACTGATGATCTGCCGCGCCGCTTCTCCGATTTCGGGACGCTGGGCGAAGCGCTGGACTATGCCGCGCAGGGCAAGCGGGGCCTGAATTTCCATGACGCGCGCGGCAATCTGGCGCGCCCCTATCCGTTCAGCGCGTTGCGCGCCGACGCCATCGCCTGCGCCCACCGGCTGATCGCCCATGGCGTCAAGCCGCAGGACCGGGTGGCGTTGGTGGCGGAAACCGGGGCGGATTTCGCGATGCTCTTTTTCGGCATCGTCTATGCCGGCGCCTGGCCGGTGCCGCTGCCTCTGCCGACCAGCTTTGGCGGCAAGGAAAGCTATATCGACCAGCTCAATGTCCAGCTGACAAGCTGCGACCCGATGCTGTTCCTGTTCCCCAAGGAACTGGAGGAAATGGCGGGCGAATCGGGCCGGCAAAAGGCGGTTGAGAGCATCGCTTTCGAGGATTTCATCGCGCGCGAGGCGGTGCCGTGCGACTTGCCGCAGGCGCAGCCCGAAGAGATCGCCTATCTGCAATATTCGAGCGGGTCGACCCGTTTCCCGCATGGCGTTGCGGTGACGCATCATGCGCTGCTGTCCAATCTGTCGGCCCACAGCCACGGCATGGAGGTGCAGGACAGCGACCGATGCATCAGCTGGCTGCCCTGGTATCATGACATGGGCTTGGTCGGCTGCTTCCTGTCAGTCGTCGCCAACCAGGTGTCGACCGATTACATGAAGACCGAGGATTTCGCCCGTCGCCCGCTGGCGTGGCTCGACCTCATCAGCCGGAACGAGGGCACCTCGATCAGCTATTCGCCGACCTTTGGCTACGACATTTGCGCGCGCCGCATGTCGAGCCAGACCAAGGCGGCCGACCGGTTCGACCTGTCGCGCTGGCGGCTGGCGGGCAATGGCGCGGACATGATCCGCCCCGACGTGATGCAGAGCTTTGTCGACGCCTTTGCCGACGCGGGGTTCAGCCCCAAGGCGTTCCTGCCGAGCTATGGCCTCGCTGAAGCGACGCTGGCCGTCACCATCATGCCGCCGGGCGAGGGGATCATCGTCGAACTGGTCGAGGAAACCGACCTGTCGGGCGGCGCCGCGCCCGAAGGCCGGCCGCAGCGTTTCCGCTCCATCGTCAATTGCGGCAAGCCGGCCAAGGACATGGTCGTGGAAATCCGCGACGAGGATGGCGGCCTGATGAACGAGCGGCAGATCGGCAAGGTGTGGACCACTGGCCCCAGCCTGATGGTCGGCTATTTCCGCGATCAGGAGGCAACCGACGCCTGCATGGCCGACGGCTGGCTCGACACCGGCGACATGGGATATCTGAGCGACGGCTATCTCTATATCGTCGGCCGCGCCAAGGACATGATCATCATCAACGGCAAGAATCACTGGCCGCAGGATATCGAATGGGCGGTCGAGCAACTGCCCGGCTTCAAGCAGGGCGACATCGCCGCCTTCGCGATCACGACGCCCGGCGGCGAGGAAGCGCCCGCTGTGCTGGTTCATTGCCGCACGTCGGACAATGAGGAACGATCGCGGCTGCGCGACCAGATCCGCGAGCGGGTGCGGGCGATCACGGGCATGAACTGCGTGGTCGAACTGGTGCCGCCGCGCACGTTGCCGCGCACGTCATCGGGGAAGCTCAGCCGGTCGAAGGCGCGCAACCTGTATCTGACCGGTGAAATCCGGCCCTACGACATCGCCGCCTGACGCGCAGGTCGCGCCTTAGCGCCCGCTCAGTTGCCGTTCGACCTGCGTCCAGAGCGACGCGAAGGCCTGCGCCGAGGGCGACGCCGGCGCGAAGGCGCCCAGCGGCTTGCGGCGCACGGTCATCTGCTCGATCGTGCTGGCCATGGGAATGGCGGGCCAGCCGGTCTGGCTTTCCAGCGCGGCGCGATGCAGGCTGCGGCGGCGATCGACCATCGAATAGACCGGAAGGATCGGCGCATGGGCGCCGCCGCGCTGGACGAGATAGCGCGCGACTTCGCCCATTGCCCGCTGCGACAGGGGCGAGGGGATGACCGGAATGACGATGAGGTCGGCGGCGCGCAGCACCTGTTCGCTGGTTTCGGTAAGGCCGGGCGGGCAATCGAGAATGATGCGGTCATAGTCGCGACCCAGGCTTTCGATCAGCTTGGCGAGCCGCTTCTTCTTGTCCATTTCGCGGAACAGGTGATCGAGGCCGCGCAGCGAGGTGTCGGCGGCGATCAGGTCCAGCCCCGGAACAGTGGACGGCTGGATCAGCTTTTTGACCTCGACATCCTTGCTGAAGATCGCCTGCGCCGCGTCGCGGCTGGTCTGGTCGGTCGACAGGAGCCAGCTGGACGCAGCCTGCGGATCGAGATCCCAGAGCAGGGTACGCCGTTTGGAAATAGAGGCCGACGCCCAGGCGAGGTTGACGGAAACCGTCGTTTTTCCGACCCCGCCCTTCAGGCTGTAGACCGCGACCGTCGCCGATGCTGCTTTTTGCGTGCTGCCCTTTGCCATGGCGCGGAAGCTAGGGCCTCCGTGCGTCAAAGCAAGCCGCAAATTGCCATGATCGTTACGCAGCCGGACGGATATCGACAGGTATCGTCTTGTAGGCGGGCGTGCCGCTTTGCCGGTCATGCGCATCGAGCGGCAGCAGGCCATTGGCTTCGGGATAATAGGCCGCGACGGATCCGGCGGCGATGTCATGACGAATCGCCGTCTGGCCCGCCAGGATGCGATCGGGCGCGGCCACCACATCGACGCGGTCGCCATGGGCGATGCCCAACCGATCCATGTCGGCGGCGTTCATGAACAGGATGTCCCGGCGGCCGGTGATGCCGCGATAGCGATCGTTCAGGCCATAGATGGTTGTGTTATATTGATCGTGGCTGCGGATGGTCGCGAGCATCAGCCGGTCGTCCTGCGCGGGCGCGTCCCCAGCGGTCAGTAAATGCGCCTTGCCATCGGGCGTGGGCCAGTGGCGCTGGGATGGGCCGACTGTCAGGCGGAAGCCGCCGGGCACGCGGACGCGCTGGTTGAAATCATGGAAGTCGGGATAGACCGCGGCGATCCCGTCGCGGATGCGGTCATAATCGGCGACCAAGCCGTCCCAGTCGATCGGGCTGGCGGGCAGCGTCGCCTTCGCCATGGCGGCGACGATGGCGGGTTCCGATTTCAGATCGTCCGAGGCTGGCTTGAGCCGCCCGCGCGAGGCGTGGACCATCGACATGCTGTCTTCCACCGTAACCCATTGCGGGCCGCCCGCCTGCATGTCGAGTTCGGTGCGGCCAAGGCAGGGCAGGATGATGGTTTCGCGCGCAGGGAGCAGGCAGGAGCGGTTGAATTTGGTGAGGATGTGGACGGCCAAGTCGAGTTTGCGGAAGGCGGCGAAACAGGCCTGCGGGTCGGGCATGGCGACGGCGAGATTGCCGCCCAGCGCGATGAGCGCGCGCGCCTCGCCCGATGCCATCGCCGCCAGAGCATCGACCGCGTTATGGCCATGTTTGCGCGGGCTGGTGATGCCGAAGCGGGCGTCCAGCCGGGCCAGCATGTCTTCGCCGGGTGCTTCGGTGATGCCGACGGTGCGGTCGCCCTGCACATTGCTGTGACCGCGCAAGGGGCAGATGCCCGCCCCCGGACGGCCGAAATTGCCGCGCAGCAGCAACAGATTGGCGATCTGCTGCACATTTTGCGTGCCGTGGCGATGCTGGGTGATGCCCATGCCATAGCAGATGATGACATTGCGGGCCTTGGCATAGACCTGCGCCATGCTTTCCATCGCCGCGCGGGTGAGGCCGCTGCCCTGTTCGAGCGCGGCCCAGTCCTGCGCCTCCACCTCGGCGCGCAGGGCTTCATAACCGACGGTATGCTCGGCGATGAAGGTGCGGTCGATCAGGCCCGCGCCATCGGCCGCCAGGTCGGCGGCATCGGCGGCGAACAGGGCCTTCATGATTCCCTGCACCATCGGCAGGTCGCCGCCGACCCTCACCTGATGATAGGCCGACGCCAGCCGCGTCGCGCCGGGGGCCAGCATTTCGGTGGGGTGCTGGGGCGACTTGAAGCGTTCCAGGCCCCGTTCACGCATCGGATTGGCGACGATGATCGGCGCGCCGCGCTTGGCCGCCGCCGCCAGTGTCGAAAGCATGCGCGGATGGTTGGTGCCCGGATTATGGCCGATGCAGAAGATCGCATCGGCATGGTCGAAATCCTCCAGCGTTACCGACCCCTTGCCAAGGCCGATCGATTTGGCGAGGCCGACGCTCGTCGCCTCATGACACATGTTGGAGCAATCGGGGAAATTGTTGGTGCCAAAGGCGCGGGCGAACAGCTGGTAGAGAAAGGCCGCTTCGTTCGAGGCGCGGCCCGAACAGTAGAATTCGGCCCTGTCGGCATGGTCGAGCGCGTTGAGACCGGCGCCGATCCGCGCCATCGCTTCGTCCCAGCCGATCGGCGTATAATGATCGGTTGCCGGATCATAGCGCAGCGGCTGGGTAAGACGGCCGGCATCTTCCAGCCGGTGATCGCTCCAGTCCCACAGGTCCGATACGCTGTGGCTGGCGAAAAAGTCGGGGTCGACGCGCTTGGGTGTCGCTTCCCAGGTGACGGCCTTCGCGCCATTTTCGCAAAATTCGAAGGAGGATGTGTGGCGCGGGTCGGGCCAGGCGCAGCCGGGACAGTCGAAACCGTCGGGCTGGTTCATCTGGAGCAAGGCGCGGGTGTCGGCGCTGGCCCCCATCTGGTCCTTGATCGCGACGGCCACGCCGCGCAGCGCGCCCCAGCCGCCCGCCGGTCCGTCATAGGGGGCAACGCCCGGCACCGGCGCATCATCGTCGATTTTCGGACCGTCCTGCGCCATGATGCCGTGCCTTTGCCCGCGTGCCGCCTAGAGTATCTCGCGCACCTTGTCCTGCGGCCGGCAGAAGCGCACGCCCTTGTCGGTTTCGACGAAGGGACGATTCACATAGGCAGAATTGGCCGCCATTGCATCCAGGATCGCGTCGGGGGCCATCGCGGGGAGACCGCGTTCTTCCGCATCAGTGCCCATGGTGCGGATCGCGTCGGCCGGGGTCATGCCGGCGTCGGCGATCAGCTGCGCGATTTTGTCGCGGCTATAGGGCGTCTTGAGATACTCGATCACCTCGACATCGACCCCCGGCGTCTCTTCCAATATGGCGAGCGTCTTGCGCGACGTGCCGCATTTGGGATTGTGCCAGATGGTGGCCTTCATGCCTTGTCTTCCCGCGCCAACCACTCTTCCAGCCACTTGATCGTATAGTCGCCGTTGAGGAAATCGGGATCGGTCAGCAACGCCTGATGCAGCGGGATGGTGGTCTTCATCCCTTCGATCACATATTCCTCCAGCGCGCGGCGCAGGCGCATGATCGCGCCTTCGCGGGTGCGGCCATAGACGATCAGCTTGCCGATCATGGAGTCGTAATAAGGCGGGACCTTATAGCCCTGATACAGGCCGCTATCGACGCGGACATGCATGCCGCCGGGAACGTGATAGCTGGTGACGGTGCCGGGCGAGGGCGCGAAGGTGCGCGGGTCTTCGGCATTGATGCGGCATTCGATGGCATGGCCGGTGAAGCGTATGTCGTCCTGGGCCACCGACAGCGGCTTGCCCTCCGCGACGCGGATCTGTTCGCGCACCAGGTCAAGGCCGGTGATCATCTCCGTCACCGGATGTTCGACCTGAAGCCGGGTGTTCATCTCGATGAAGTAGAATTCGCCATTTTCCCACAGGAACTCGATCGTCCCCGCGCCACGATAGCCCATATCGGCCATCGCTTTCGCGCACACACTGCCGATGCGTTCGCGCTCGGCCTGGCTCAGCACGGGGGAGGGCGCTTCCTCCAGAACCTTCTGGTGGCGACGCTGGAGCGAACAATCGCGCTCGCCCAGATGGATGGCGTTGCCATTGCCGTCGCCGAACACCTGGATTTCGATATGGCGCGGATTGCCGAGATATTTTTCGATATAGACGGTGGCGTCGCCGAACGCGGCCTTCGCCTCGCTGCCCGCCTGCTGCATCAGCGTTTCGAGGCTGTCGGGCGAGGTGCACACCTTCATGCCGCGGCCGCCGCCGCCCGAAGCCGCCTTGATGATGACGGGATAGCCCGCCGCCTCGGCAATGGCGCGCGCTTCCTCGACATCGCTGACCGCGCCGTCGGAACCGGGGACAAGCGGCAGGCCCAGCGCGCCGGCGGTGCGCTTGGCTTCGATCTTGTCGCCCATGGTGCGGATATGTTCAGGCTTCGGCCCGACGAAGGCCAGCCCATGCGCTTCGACGATCTCGGCGAACTTGGCGTTTTCGGACAGGAAGCCATAGCCCGGATGGATCGCGTCCGCGCCAGAGATTTCCGCCGCCGAAATGATCGCCGCGACGTTCAGATAGCTGTCCTTGGCCGCCGGCGGGCCGATGCAGATGGCTTCGTCGGCAAGGCGCACATGCATGGCGTCGGCGTCGGCGGTCGAATGAACTGCGACCGTCTTGATGCCCATTTCATGGCAGGCGCGGTGGATGCGGAGCGCGATCTCGCCGCGATTGGCGATCAGCAGCTTTTCAATGCCCATGATCGTCGCGCGCCTTATTCGATCACGATCAGCGGCTGGTCATATTCGACCGGCTGGCCATTATCGACCAGCACCGTCTTGACCGTGCCGGACACCGGCGCGGCGATGGCGTTCATGACCTTCATCGCTTCGACGATCAGGACGGTGTCGCCGGCCTGCACTTGCGATCCCACGCGTGCGAAGGGCGCGGCGCCCGGTTCGGCGGACAGATAGGCGGTGCCCACGATCGGCGATTTGACCAGGGTGCCGGGCGGCAGCGCGCCTTCGGGCGCAACGGCGGGCGCAGCCGGCGCGGCGGCGGGGGCAGGCGCAGCGGCCGCCGGGGCGGCAGGCGCGGGCGCATAGACAGCGGCAGCCGCGCCGCCGGCCTTGCGCGCGACGCGAATCTTGCGGTCGCCATCCTCCACCTCGATCTCGGTGAGGTTGGTGTCGTCGAGCAGGGCGGCAAGGTCCCGCACGAGCTGAACATCGACCTGCATTGCGCCCTTTTCCTGATTATCGGTCATGTGAAGTCCCTGGCCGGTGAATATTGTTTCTGGCGCCAGCGCCTATGCGTATTTACGCCAAAGCGCAACTTTCGTGCGTCGGATCATAATTCCAGCGCGGCTTCCAGCGCCAGCATGTAGGACATGGGGCCAAAGCCCGCGATCGTGCCCTTCGCCGCCATGCCGACATAGCTTGTGTGGCGGAAAGGCTCACGCGCATGCGGGTTGGACAGGTGAATTTCGATTACCGGCACGCTGATGCCTTTTATCGCGTCATGCAGCGCGATGGACGTGTGGGTGTAGGCACCGGGATTGATGATGACGGCATGCGCGCCTTCCGCATGGGCTTCCTGCAACCAGTCGACCAGATGGCCTTCGTGATTGGACTGGCGGAAGTCGATTTCCACATGGGCGCGATTGGCCGCGTCCTCCATGCGCTGGGCGATGTCGTCGAGCGTGTCATAGCCGTAAATCTCCGGCTCGCGCGTGCCGAGCATGTTAAGATTGGGCCCATTGAGCACATAGATTTTGCGCGCGTCGGCCACGTCCGGTCCCCTTTTTCAGATGTTGCGGCGGAGGCAGGGCCGCCCCTATATGCGAGGCAATCCATAGCCTTTCCTGTCTCGCCGCGTCGAGACACTTTGCCAATCGGGACAGCATAGTGAGCATAGACGGCACCATTTCCATCCGCATCAACGGCGAACATCGCCGCGTTCGCGAGGGGCTGACCCTCGCTGAACTGGCGAGCGAACTGGGCTTCACGCCCGAAAAGGTCGCGGTGGAGCGCAATCTGGAGGTGGTGCCGCGATCGACGCTGGCGGATGTCCGGGTCGAGGACGGTGATGAGCTGGAGATCGTCCATTTCGTCGGCGGCGGCGATGGCGCGGGCGATGATGGCTGGTCGGTCGCGGGCAAGGCGTTCACGTCGCGCCTGATCGTGGGGACGGGCAAATATAAGAGCTTCGAACAGAATGCGGCCGCAGTCGCGGCGTCGGGCGCGGAAATCGTCACGGTGGCGGTGCGGCGGGTGAATGTGAGCGACCCCAAGGCGCCGATGCTGACCGACTATATCGACCCCAAAAAAATCACCTACCTGCCCAATACGGCGGGATGCTTCACAGGCGAGGAGGCGATCCGCACGCTGCGCCTGGCGCGCGAGGCGGGGGGATGGGATCTGGTCAAGCTGGAGGTGCTGGGCGAGGCGCGCACCCTTTATCCCGACATGGTCGAGACGCTGCGCGCGACCGAAGTGCTGGCCAAAGAAGGCTTCAAGCCGATGGTCTATTGCGTCGACGATCCGATCGCGGCCAAGCGGCTGGAGGATGCAGGCGCCGTCGCGATCATGCCGCTGGGCGCGCCGATCGGCAGCGGCCTTGGCATCCAGAACCGGGTGACGATCCGTTTGATCGTGGAGGGCACGACGCTGCCCGTGCTGGTCGATGCGGGCGTGGGCACCGCGTCCGAAGCCGCGCAGGCGATGGAACTGGGCTGCACCGGCGTCCTCATGAACACCGCCATCGCCGAAGCGAAGGACCCGGTGCTGATGGCCGCCGCGATGAAGGCGGGCGTCGAGGCGGGCCGCATGGCCTATCGCGCCGGGCGCATGGGCAAGCGCCTATATGCCGACCCGTCGAGCCCGCTCGCCGGTCTGATCTAGAGCCGCAATCCGCTGGCCCGGCCGAAAATGGCGAGGACCAGCGGATCACTTTCGGCCGCGCGCACGGCGACGTGAAAGGCGATCTGCGGCAAGGGCGGCATGTCGGGCAGTCTGACGAGTTGGCCGCTTTCCAGATGGTGGCGCACCATCGCTCCGGGAAAGGCCCCGACGCCGCCGCCGCGCGTGACGATATCGATCATCGTGCGCACATTGTTGCACAGGTTGACGGGGCTGGTGGCCAGCGGGGAGTCGGCCAGCGCGTCCTTGACGAGGTGATAGAGCGGCGAGGCGCTGGACAGCGACCAGACCGGCGGGCGCGGCGGCGGCGCGCTGGCGATGGCGGGGCTGGCAAGCCAGAGAAGATCGACGCCGCCGATCGGTGTCGAGCGCAGCATCGGGTGCGCAACCGGCCCTGCGCCGAAGATCATGTCGGCCTGCCCCGACGCCAGCTGCTGGATCAGGTCCACGGTCAGTGCGATGTCGATTGCCAGCGTGACATTGGGCAGGTCGCGGCCCAGCGCGGTGACGAAGTCGGGCAGACAGATCGCCGCCGCAATCTCCCCCGATCCCACGCGCACGACCCCGCGCGCGCCGCCAATGTCGCTGCATCCGGTCAGCACTGTCTGGAAACGCGCCCAGAGGGGTTCGCTTTCGCGCACCAGTTCGCGGCCCGCGGGGGTCAACGCCATGGCGCGCCCTTCGCGGCGGAAAAGGGCGGTGCCAAGATGGCTTTCCAATTCGCGCACACGCGCGGAAATGGCGGGTTGCGTCGTGTTGAGGCGCGCCGCCGCCGCGGCGAATGTGCCCAGCCGCGCGATCCACAGCAGCGTTTCGAGGTGATAGAAGGCGATACGATTGATAGCCATTATTTTGGCTTATCCGAAAAAACAAATCATTGGTATTGATCCTTTCGACCGCCTAGACCCATGTTCATATTCAAGGAGAAGCGCCCATGGTGAAGAAGCTCTACCCCGATGCTGCGGCTGCGCTGGACGGGCTGCTGTTCGACGGGATGCAGATTTGCGCGGGCGGCTTTGGCCTGTGCGGCATTCCAGAGCGGCTGATCGACGCCATCCGCGATGCCGGGGTCAAGGATATGACCATCGCGTCCAACAATGCCGGGATCGACGGCGAGGGGCTGGGCAAGCTGTTGCGCACGCGGCAGGTGAAGAAGATGATCTCCTCCTATGTCGGGGAAAACAAGGAATTCGAACGGCAGTTTCTGGCCGGCGAACTGGAGGTGGAGTTCTGCCCGCAGGGGACGCTGGCGGAGCGGTGCCGTGCGGGCGGGGCGGGGATTCCCGGCTTCTACACCAAGACCGGCGTGGGCACGCAGGTGGCCGAGGGCAAGGAAGTCAAGAGCTTCGACGGGCAGGATTATATATTGGAGCGCGGCATCTTCGCCGACATCGCCATCATCAAGGGGTGGAAGGCCGATGAGAGCGGCAACCTCATCTTCCGCAAGACCGCGCGCAACTTCAATCAGCCGATGGCGACGGCGGCGAAGGTCTGCATCGCCGAGGTCGAGGAAGTGGTGCCGACCGGCAGCCTGGACCCTGATGCGATCCATCTGCCCGGCATCTATGTCAAGCGAATGATCGTAGGCGCGCCCTATGACAAGAAGATCGAGTTCCGCACTGTGAGGGAGCGGGAGGCGGCGTGATGCCCGCAAGGATGCGGCTTGGCGCGGCGTTCCTCGCTTTGCCTCTGGCGGCCTGCGCGAGCGTGACGAGCGCGCCGCCCGCGCCCGTTGCCGCTGCTCCCGCCAATCCGCCCGCGGGGATGCAATATCTCTACGGGTCGGGTGAAGGCGCGGCGCTGTCGGTTCAGGCCTGGCACGGGCTGCTGGGCTATGTCGCGGCCAAGGTGAAGGTGCGCCCGGCCGATAGCGTGGTGCTGGCGCAAGGAGCGAGCCTGGACGCGCCCAAATTCGTGCCCTGCGGCGACAAGCCACTGGCGGCGGTGTTCGACGTCGACGAAACGGTGATGCTCAACACCGGTTATGAATATCATGATGCGACCAGCGCCAAGGGGTATAATGCGGCCGATTGGGATGCCTGGGAAAAGACGGGCGAGGGCGCGGTCGCGCCGGTGCCGGGCGCGGACCATGTGCTGGCTGCGCTGCGCAAGATGGGCGTGACCGTTATCTTCAACACCAACCGGTCGGCCGCCAATGCCGACGCGACCGCGCGCGCGATCCGGGCGGCGGGCCTGGGGGAGGCGGTGCATGGCCAGACGCTGTACCTCAGCGGCGACGACGCCATGGGTTCACGCAAGGATGGCCGCCGTGCGACGATTTCCTCCAAATATTGCGTCATCGCCATGGGCGGCGACCAGCTGGGTGATTTCTCCGACCTGTTCAATGCGGGGCAAGCCGTGCCCGCGCGCCGCGCCGCGACCATGACCCTGCCGATTGCCGGCATGTGGGGCAATGGCTGGTTCGTGATGCCCAACCCCGTCTATGGCAGCGGCCTCAAGGGCGGGTTCGACGACATATTTCCGATGGACAAGAGGTGGGCGCCCGAAGGACGTCGGCCGTGATTGGCTTTCGAAAGAAGGCGGAGCATCCCGGTGCTATTTCTCTGGATAAGGGCGATAATCTTACGCCACAATCAGCGGAAGTCGCCCGAATATGGGTCACCAATAATGCGGGCAGTAGCGTATGGATCGACGCACATGTTTTGGCCGATCCTGTCGCATTCGGTTATTTGATCGCAGATACAATGCGTCACGCCGCCCGCGCCTATGCAACCACCTACGATGCTGACGAAGTAACCATGCTTCAGGCAATAAGTGACGGGGTTGTTGAAGAACTGCGTGAGCAGTTTGCGAGCATAACGACCATTCAGGAAGGAAAGCTGAACTGATGCCCTGGACTCGTGACGAGATGGCCGCGCGCGCGGCGAAGGAACTCAAGGACGGTTTCTATGTAAACCTGGGCATCGGCATCCCGACGCTGGTGGCGAACCATATACCCGATGGCGTCGAAGTGACGCTCCAGTCGGAAAACGGGATGCTGGGCATCGGACCGTTTCCGTTCGAGGGCGAGGAGGACGCCGACCTGATCAACGCGGGCAAGCAGACGATCAGCGAGCTGCCGCAGTCGGTCTATTTTTCCAGCGCCGACAGTTTTGCGATGATCCGGGGCGGGCATATCGACCTCACTGTGCTGGGCGCGATGGAAGTCGCGGAAAATGGCGACATCGCCAACTGGATGATCCCCGGCAAGATGATCAAGGGCATGGGCGGCGCGATGGATCTGGTCGCGGGCGTCAAGAAGATCATCGTTGTGATGGAGCACACGTCCAAGAATGGCGACCCCAAGTTCATCCCGGCCTGCACCCTGCCGCTGACCGGCACCAATGTCGTTGACATGATCGTCACCGACTTGGCGGTGTTCCAGCGGCCCGACCATGACAGCCCGTTCAAGCTCATTGAACTGGCGCCGGGCGTGACGGCGGAGGAAGTCGCTGCTAAGACGAGCGCCCATTATATCAGCTAAGGGCACTCCATGAGCCTCGACGGCACCTATGACGACGCGAATATCTTTGCCCTGATCCTGCAGGGCAAGATACCGTCGACCACGCTGTATGAGGATGCGGACACGCTGTCCTTCCTGGACATCATGCCGCAGACGCGCGGCCATGCGCTGGTGATTTCCAAATGGTCGAAGGCGCGTAACCTGCTGGAAATGGAGGACAAGGCGCTGGCCCAGGTGATGGCGACGACGAAAAAGGTCGCCACCGCCATTCGCAAGGCGCTGAACCCCGACGGCATCCAGATCGCGCAGTTCAACGGTGCGCCGGCCGGGCAGACCATTTTCCACCTGCACGTCCATATCCTGCCGAGATGGGAGGGCGACCCCAAGGGCTTTGCCGCCCATGGCGCGGGCGGCAAGGCCGATCCCGACGCGCTAGAAGCGCTGGCGCAAGAGATACGCGCGCAGTTCTGATGCAGTCCGCCTGCCTGTCACATCTGAGCGGCGGACGCTGAGCCGATGGCCCTGCGTCCCTTCAACGCCCCTGGCGCGCGGCTGGCGCTGCGCACCAAGCGGGCCAGTCCCCGCTTCGATGGCGCGCGTGGCGACAGTGAAGTGGTGCTGGACGTGTCGCGACTGCTGTCGCGCGCTTTCCACCCCGCGCCGACCGGGATCGACCGGGTCGAATATGTCTATGCCCGCGAATTGCTGGAGCGAATGCCCCATCGCCTGTCCTTCGCGGCGGTGCATCCCGCTGGCGGCTATTATGGGCGGTTGAGCAATGCGGCGGTGCGCCAGTTCCTGGCCTTTACCGCAGCCAAGTGGCGCAATACGCGCAGCGACGCGGGCGGCGAGGGCAAGGCGGCGGTCATCCGCCATATGTTCGCGACCCGGCCGCGCCCGGTGCCCAAGGCGAAGGGGCCGCGCATCTATTTGCAGGTGTCGCCGCACCATCTGGACGACGCGGGCCAGGTGGGCGCGATCCTGCGCGCGGAGGGCGCCAAGTTGGTGACGCTGGTGCATGACGTCATCCCGTTGAGCCATCCCGAATATGCCCGGCCGCAGGGTGCGGACGAGCATCGCCGCCGCGTGCGCACGATTGACCGCTATGCAACCGGCATTATCGGCAACAGCCAGGCGACGATCGATGCGCTGGCGCCGCATCTGGGCGCCGGACTGGACGGTCGGGTTGTGCGGGTCGCGCATTTCGGTGCCGACGCCCCCGACATATTCGGCGCGCGCGACGAGTCGCTGCCCAAGCGGCCCTATTTCGTCTATATTTCGACGATCGAGCCGCGAAAGAACCATCTGCTGCTGCTCACCATCTGGCGGCGGCTGGTGGAGGACATGGGCGATGCGGCCCCGGTGCTGGTGCTGATCGGACGGCGCGGCTGGGAAAATGAGAATGTCATCGACATATTGGAGCGTGCGGACATTTTGCGCGGCCATGTGATCGAGGCGGGCGAAGTGTCTGACAACCGGATGCAGGCGCTGGTCGCCAATGCCCGCGCGATGCTGATGCCGTCCTTTGCCGAAGGATTCGGCATGCCGGTGGTCGAGGCTCTGGCGGCGGGCGTGCCGGTGATTTGCAGCGACATCATCGCCCATCGCGAAGTGGGTGGCGATGCGCCGGACTATCTGGATCCGCTGGACGGGCTGGGATGGATGCGGGCGATCTGCGCCTATGCGCAGGCAGATTCGCCCGAGCGCGCGGCGCAGCAGGCGCGCATCAGCGCGTGGCGCGCGCCGACCTGGCGTGACTATTTCGACATAGTGACCGACCTGATCGAGGAAGTAACGGCCTCTGTTCCTTGACCTTTGCACCGCCCCTGCTCCAAGGGTGAGGCATGACGATGCGGCGCGCTTTGGGACTGGAACGGGACGGATGCGCGATCCCGGTCCGTCATGGCGCATGACCCCGTTTCTGCGATCCCCGCCTTTTCCCAATGTCGACCCGGCTGTCGCCGCCGTCTCCCTGCCTGTCGACGGACGCGCTGCGCATGGCGTCACCGACGCGGCGCTGGACCAGCTTCGCGTCGCGCGCGTGGGCGGTTGCTTCTGGGGCGCGCGGCCTGATCCGGTGCGGCGGCTGGTGCGGGTGGGAACGCCGCTGGACGCGCGCGTTTTTGTCGAAATGGACTCGGATCAGATCGGCCTGTTGCCCGGCCAGGGCGCGGCCCATGTGGGGGGACGCATGCTCCCCGCTGACTGCGACCCGTGGCACATGATCGAAGGCGCGCAGGCCATCCATGCCGGTGCCGAGGATGACTGGTCGCTGATCGCCGGGCTGATGGGCGTGCCGGTGATCGGAGCGGATGGCGTGGCGGTGGAGCCAGCGCGATTGCACGCTTTGCTGCGCGCCCGATTGACCGCGGCGCAATATCGCGACCCGTTTTCTGGCGCGCCGATCAATGTATCGCAGGCGATCGCGCAATTGGCCGACTGGCGGCGGCATCTGGACGGCAATCGCGGCTTGTCGGCGGCAAGCGGCATGGCCTTCTGGAAGCGCGAGGCGATCCGGGCCTTTTTATGGGACGGCGAGCGATCGCCGCCCTTTGTGTCGGCGCGGCGCGGCCTGCGCAAGGCGCAGCGCGAGGGCGGGGCGCTGGCGGTCTGGCCTTCGCGCGTGCCCGCCGCCATCGTCGCACAGGCAGAGGCGGAGGGCATTCCCGTCGCGCGGGTGGAGGATGGCTTCCTGCGTTCGCGTGGCTTGGGCGCGGCTCTCCATCCACCTGGCTCCATCGTGGTCGACCGCAGCGGCATTTATTATAATGCGCTCGGCCCCAATGACCTGGAAAAGCTGCTCGCGACGCAGGATTTTTCGCCCGCGCTGGTCGAGCGGGCGGCGCGGCTGCGCGCGCGCATCTGTGCGTCGGGCGTCACCAAATATGGGGCGCAGGGCGTCGGGCTGCCTGCCTTGCCGAAGGGGCGGCGTACCGTGCTGGCGGTGGGCCAGGTGGACGACGACCTGTCGGTGCGGCTGGGCGGCGCAGGGGTGGTCGGCAATCTCGATTTTCTCCAGCGCGTGCGACGCGCCGAACCCGATGCCTTCATCCTCTATCGCCCCCATCCCGACGTGCAGGCCGGGCATCGCAAGGGCCACCTGACCGATGCGGCGGCCCTGGCCCATGCGGATGCGATCGACAGCGGCGGATCGCTGATGGAGCTGGTGCAGGCAGTGGACGCGGTGCATGTGCTCTCCTCGCTCACCGGGTTCGAGGCGCTGATCCGGGGCTGCGCCGTGACGGTGCACGGCATGCCCTTCTATGCCGGTTGGGGCCTGACGCACGATGTGGCGCCGCCGAGCCCCCGTCGTGGGCGACAACGCACCATTGATGCGCTTGTTGCTGCAGCACTCATTCTCTATCCCCGCTATCTCGATCCGGTGACCCGATTGCCTTGTGGGCCTGAAGTGATGGTGGAGCGTTTAGCCAATGGGTCGACGCCGCCTGTGACTTGGCTTATCAGGGTGCGGGCCATGCAGGGGAAGTTGCGCAGATTTATGACTTTGGCCGCAGAGTTTTTTCATGGCTGATCCGCAGGTTAAGACCTTTCTCTTCCTGCAGGGACCGCACGGACCCTATTTCGCGATGCTGGCCGACGCCTTGCGGGCACGGGGGCATCGCGCCCTGCGCATCAACATCAATGGCGGCGACAAGGTCGACTGGCCGGGCGAAGCGACGGATTATCGCGGGACCTTTCGCAACTGGCCGCTCTTCTTCGACGATTTTATCGTCAACCACGGCGTTACCGACCTTATCCTCTACGGCGATTGCCGACCCTATCATACATCGGCCCATGGCATGGCGCGGCTGCGCGGATTGCGTGTCCATTGCATGGAGGAAGGCTATATCCGGCCCGACTTCCTCACATTGCAGGATGACGGGGTGAACGGCAATTCGACGCTGCCGCTCGATCCGCAATGGTATATCGATCAGGCGGCTGGCCTGCCCGAAGGGACCGAGCCGTTGCCGCCGGTGCCCTCGACATTCCAGGCGCGGGCGCGCAACACGATGCGCAATGGCCTGTCGTCGGCGCTGATGCGGCCCTATTTTCCCTATTATCGCACGCACAGGCCGCATAGTTTCATCCTGGAATCGGTCGCCTGGTGCTGGAAGCTGCTGATGGGGCAGCGCGAGGCGGAACGGTCGGCCGCGACATGGGAGGCGGTCAAGGGCCAGCCCTATTTCACCCTGCCGCTGCAGCTCAATTCCGATTATCAGATTCGCGTCCATTCGCCCTTCGGCGACATGCGCGCGGCGCTGCGCTTCGTCATCAAGAGCTTTGCCGAACATGCGCCCCAGGGCGTCGCGTTGCTGGTCAAGCGCCATCCGCTCGATCCGGGACTGGTCGGCTGGGAACGGCTGACGCGCAAGCTGGCGGCCCATTATGGCGTCGGCGATCGGGTTCATTATCTCTCTGACTGGGACATTGCCGAGGTCGTGCAGACATCGCTGGGCGTCGTGACGGTGAACAGCACGGTGGGCACGCTGGCGCTTAACAGCGCCAAGCCGGTCGTGGTGCTGGGCCACGCGGTCTACAAGGTGCCTGGCATCGTGCATCACACCAGCCTGGACAGTTTCTGGGGTGCGCCGCGCCAGCCCGACATGACGCTCTATTCCGCGTTCCGCCGTGTGCTCGAGGATCGCTGCTTGATCCGCGGCGGGTTGTTGAGCGACGAGGGCTTGCAGATGCTGGTCGACAATGCGGTCGAGCGGCTGGAAAAGGACCCGTCCGAAGTGCTGCCCCTGACCCGCCCCGCGCGTCGCCGGCGGCGCGGCATGGACGTGGTTCATGGAAGCGCGGCATGAGGGCGGCGTGGTAAACCGCGCGAATTCCAGGTAACCGGCTATCGACCCTGCAAAGTCAGCTTCGCGGGGCTCCGGGCGGGTTAACGCCATCTACATGTCTGGCGGATAGGGCGGAACCATGGCGTTGTCATGGATTGACCTGGGACTCATTCTTGCAGCGAGCCTGTGGATGGCCGTGCCATTCCTGCTCGCATTGTGCCTGTGCGTGCTGGTGGAGATGCTGTTCCCGAGCGAGGAACTCAGCTTGCGCGAGCGGCTGCCAGGCGCTCTCTTCGTCCTGGCGCTGCCGGTGTCGGCCGCGTTCATCGTGCCGCCCTTTCACGCCTTCTGGCGCTTCATCGAATGCCCGATCCTGATCGACCTGCGGTGGATGCCCGACTGGTTGCTGCTGGCGACGCTTATCCTGCTCTGGGACTTTTGTAATTATTGGGAACACCGGTTCGAACACCGCTTCTTGTGGTCGTTCCACGCCGTGCATCATGCGCCCACGCAGCTACATGCAGCCCATACCTATGCGCACCCGGTGCAGTTGATCTGCCAATTCTTCTTCAAGATTCTGCCCTTCAGCCTGCTGGGACTGAAAGGCGTCGCCGTGCCGGCATTGGCGGTGGTCATGGTCGCTTTCTGGAATTTCTTCATCCATGCGTCGACCCGGCTTCATGTCGGGCCGTTGCGCTGGCTGCTGGTCGATAACAGGTTCCACCGCATCCATCACAGTGTCGAGACGCGGCATTTCGACAAGAATTTCGCGCCCGTCTTTTCGATCTGGGATCAACTGTTCGGCACCGCCCATTTTCCTGCGCCGGACGAACATCCTGCACTGGGGCTCGAGGATGTGCGGCCGCCGCGCTCCTATTTCGACCTTCTCGTCATGCCCGTTCGCAGGGCCGAACGGAAGATTGCGGCGGGAAGCGTCGTTGCGTCCTTTGCCGATGTGTCAGAAACCCGCCCGGTCGCGCGCTCAGCGGCCTGACGGCCGCCAGCGGGACGGCGTGGGCGCATGGATATCGCAGCCAAGCGCCTGGATGTCAGGAGGAGGAAAATTTGGATGCCCGATGAGGATTCGAACCTCAATTGACGGAGTCAGAGTCCGTAGTCTTACCTTTAGACGATCGGGCACCGATCGTAAGCGGTTTCCCGCTCGGGAGGCCGCAGATAGGCGGCGGCAGGCGGGTGGTCAAGTGCTTTGTTTGGGCTGGTGCAGGCGCGCCCAATCGCGACGGCTTCAGCCCAGCGACAGCAGCTTGCGTCGCCGTTTGGCTTTCTTGTCGAGGCGGTCGGCGCCGATCACGGTGATGGTCGCGCGACGGTCCTTGAACTCGGGCGATTCCATGATGGCGCGCAGCATGTCTTCCTTGGTCATGCCGTTGGCGATGAGGGCGCGATGATGGTCGAGGCCGGCGGGATCGGCACGACGGCCCAGTATCTGGATATAGAAGGCCTCAATGAAGGCGTCGCCGTCGAGCGCAAGAATGGCCGGCAGATCGACCGTCGCGGCCGGCGCGAGATTGAGCGCGACCGGACCGCCACTTGCGCCAGAAGGCGCCGTGCCGTCCTTGGCTGCGCTGTGGCGGCGGAGCATGTCGCCATCTTCAATCCGGGCGATCAATTGGTCGCAAATGTCGGACCGGTCGAGCAAGCCGGTGGCGAAGGCGAAGAGGTCGCGCGACCAGTCGTCCCAGTCAGCCCCGTCCTGTTCCACCACGCGCGCCTGTTCGCATTCGACGGCCTGGCGCACGGCGTCGGGCAGGTCGCTGTCGTTGAAATAGAGAAAGACGCCCTCCACCGCGCTGAAGGTCGCGAGGATTTCGCGCGTGGCAGGGATGTCGCGGGCGACCACCGGCTTGCCGAGCGCCAGCGCGTGCATCACCGACAGGCCGAAGCCCTCATAATAAGAAGGCAGGATGATGACGCTGCTGGACGCGAAAATCTCGTTCATCTCGACGTCGGGAATGACGCCGGCGTGAAGTTGGCGCACGTTGGAGGGCATGTCATCGCCGCCCTTGCCCATGACAAGGACCGACAGGCTGGGGATGGCTTCGCCTAGGATACGGGCAGATGCGCTTGATGCCTTGTGCGCGAAATGATTGCCGAGCACCAGCGCATGGTCGCGGCGCAGTTCCAGTCCTTCATAGCGCGCCGCGTAGGCCGAGGGGCGGGTAGGCAGAAGGCGGGTATGGACCTGCGCGCCAAAGCGCCGGGGAAAGCGATGCCGGAATGTTTCTTGCGAAAACCGGCTGATGAAGAAGAGGCCGTTGGCGTTGCGCGCCACATAGGACCAGAGGGTTTGCACGTCATTGTCCGCGCGCAGATTGCCGCAGTCGAGCGCAATGACGTCGAGCATGCCATAGATATTGACCGGGGCGAGATGCTCCATGACGCTGATCTGGTCGAGTTCGAAGGGCTGGCCAAAGAAGATCGACACGGCATAGCCCGGCGTCACATCGGTACGCAGCCGCACATGGTCCAGGCGGTCGATGCCATGGAATTCTGCGACGGACCGTTTGCAGATAATATGCAGTTCGAACCCGTCCTGCGGCTGGCGATCAAACCAGCGGACGAAGTTCATGATGAGTTCGTTGGTGCCATTGTGATGATGGCCGACGCTGAGCAGATTGAGTGCGATTTTGAGCTTGCTGTCGACAGTCGGCACAAGGTTCGCCATCTGGGCGATCGCGCGATATTCAGCCGATGCTTCATGCGCCCAGACCAGGGGCAGGAATTCAGGATGGCGCGCATCGATCATGCGCAGATTGGCCTGTTGCTGGCCCTTATAGTCAATGTCGTGCAGCTTGAAGGAGGCTGAACCGGCATGATAAGCGAAGGCGTGATTGGCGAGCACGGCGCGAAAGCCGACCTTGCCCGCCCGCATGACGAGGTCATTTTCCTCCTCATAGCCAACGCCGAAATCCTCATCGAGATAGCCGAAATTGGCGACCACCTGCCCTGAAATGAGCAGATAGAAGCCGACGGCGGTCGGCGCGAAGCTGTAGCGGGGAAGGTGCCGGTGTACCGATTCCCAGGCGATATGGCAGATTTCCGGCGTCGTCGCGATGCCCGACAGATTATGCGGCGCGGGCGGAAAGGTCGCTAGCGCGGCATTGTTGGAGCGCGGGCAGACGAAGCCGATCTGCGGGTCGGCATGCAGCACGGCCAGCATTTCCGACAATGTGCCGGGATAGGTCAGCGTGTCGCTGTTGACGAGCAGGGCAGCACGCCGGTCGCGGCGCGCCATCGCCAATCCTTTGTTGACGCTCCGTACGAAGCCGAGGTTTTCGGGATTGCGGATGTGGACGTCGATCAGGCCTTCGGCATGACATTGACGCAGATAGGCATCGATCGCCTGATCATCGGGCGAATCGTTGATCGCGATCAGGCGGGGACTGTGATCGCGGATCTCGTCGAGATTCCGGACAAGGGAGTCCAGGCAGGCCCGGACCATGTCGACGTTTCGATAAATGGGAAGAATGATATCGAGCGTCATCGATGGTCCTGCGTGGCCTGCCCGGCGATTGAAGGATCAGCCAGCCAGGGCGGCGCGCGCCACCAGAGGACGCCACCAGTCCTGATTGTCCAGGAACCAGTTGAGCGTATCGGCAAAGCCCTGTGGGAAATCGCGCGAAGGTTCATAGCCCAGTTCGCTGCGGATCTTCGTTTCGTCGATCGCGTAGCGGCGATCATGGCCCTTGCGGTCCTGCACATAGGTCATGAGTTCGGCCGACGGGCGGCCGTGGGCGGCCGGCGCATCGGGAAATACCGACGCGAGTGCGGGATTGCGCGCAAAGGCTTCGTCAACGCCGCGACAGATTTCCTTGATAACCTCGATATTGGGCAGTTCCTGCCCGCCGCCGACATTATAGGTCTCTCCGATCCGGCCCTTGCGCATGATCAGTTCGATGCCGATGCAATGATCTTCGACATGCAGCCAGTCGCGGATATTCATGCCGTCGCCATAGATGGGCAGATTCTTGCCCGACAGCGCATTGAGCGTGAAGAGCGGGATCAGCTTTTCGGGAAACTGGTAGGGACCATAATTGTTCGAGCAATTGCTGGTCGTCGTTTCCAGGCCATAGGTGTGGTGATAGGCGCGCACCAGATGGTCCGACCCCGCCTTCGATGCGGAATAAGGCGAATTGGGAGCATAAGGCGTGGATTCGCTGAACGCGGGATCATCGAGTTCCAGCGTGCCATAGACTTCGTCGGTCGAGACATGATGGAAACGGTGGGGCCGGCCGGTGCCCTTGTCGAGCCAGGCGGCCTTGGCGGCTTTCAGGAGGCTGTGGGTGCCGATGACATTGGTGGTGACGAAGGCGTCGGGGCCCGTGATCGAACGGTCGACATGGCTTTCGGCGGCAAAGTGGACGATGGTGTCGACATCGTGATCGGCAATGAGTTGCGACACAAGCGCGGTGTCGCAGATGTCGCCTTCGACCAGGGAAACGTCCGGTACGTCTGCAATGTTGGCGGGGTTGCCCGCATAGGTCAGGGCGTCGAGCACGACGATCCCGTCATTGGGCGACACCTTGCGCCAGTGGCGGACGAAATTCGCGCCGATAAAGCCTGCGCCCCCGGTAATGATCAGATTGGCCATGTGCCTTCTCTTTCGCTCCCTAGCTGATCCGCGCGCCGCCGATGGACGCAGGGATGATATGAAGATCCGCTTCGTCCAAGCGGTATATATATGTCGACCGGACTTCGCACTTGCCGCAAAGTCGCGCTATTCGCAATCATGCTATCGGCGTTCGGGCGAATATCACCCGACCGCAAGCATCGCCAAACCGACGCCCAATTGGCGGCCATCATTGGCCGTACCGAAGGATAGGGGAGAGAGGGGCGCTTCGTGCACCATCTGCAAGACAACGTCACCGTTGCCGATGCATGAGGGGGGCAAGCGAAGTTTGATCACCTGCTCCACAGATCCCAATTGGTGGCTCCCCAGAAAATAGCCATTGGCGGTAAAATCGACGTGGGGCCGTGTTTTCCCGATCGGTTGAAAGGCGCGAAGGGCCATGCTGACTGTCACATAGCCGCCGCGCCATCTGTCCAAGGCGAAACGCAGCGCGTGGAGGGCGTCACGTCCCCATACACCCCAAGCTTCGCGCTCATGCCAACAGTCGGCCAGGTAGACATCCGGATCAGGTTGGCCACCCTTCGTCGGCTTGGCAAAGTAAATTGGCAGATTTCTGGGAATGACAGGGAAGCCGGCGGTCGACCATTGTATGGCGGAATCAGGCTCGGAAGCATGGTCCAGCCTTCGTGCAAAAGTTTCGGCTACGAGCAGTTCCAGGCCGTGCTGAATGCGATCTAGTCGTCCCAGGCTTTCACCCATCATTCGCTCTAGAGCGCGCAACCGTCTTTCGATGTCGGCGTCTTTTGGAGGCGACTTGCTCTGATTGTCGGTCGGAGGGCTCAGTGTGACGGCTTTCTGCTGTGATCGCGATCCTGATGGCGGGCAAAATGGGCGCTGTCACGGTGTTTTTGTGCTGGCGACCTCATCCTTCGGGCATTTCGACGATGCGATCGGCCAGCCGTTCCGCTTCGCGCAGATCATGCGTCACATAGAGAATGGGCAGGCGCAATTCGTCGCGCACGCGTTCGATCAGGTGCAATATTTCCGCGCGGCGAGCGCGATCGACCCCCGTCAGCGGTTCGTCCATCAGCAGGAAGCGGGGGGCGGAGAGGAGGGCGCGGCCGATGGCGACGCGCTGCGCTTCGCCACCCGACAGAGTGGACGGCATGCGGTGGAGCAGGTGGCCGATGCCCAGAAAAGCCAGCACGTCCTCTTCCGACAGCGCGCCGCCCGGACGGCGACCGTAGCGCAGGTTTCGATCCACGCGCATATGCGGAAACAGGCGCAGGTCCTGAAACAGGTAGCCGGCATGGCGGTCTGCGGCTGGCCGGTCGATGCCGCTCGCGCTGTCGAACAGCGTTTCGCCATCGATGCGGATATGGCCTTCATCGGGGGCGAGCAGGCCGGCAACCATGTTGAGGATGCTGGTCTTGCCAACGCCCGATGGGCCGGTCAGCGCGATCAGGCGCGCGTCGGCGATGTAGTCGAGCGCGATGGTGCGGTCGCCTAGGCGGCGGCGCAGGCGCAGGTCAAAGGACATGGGGCATGCGTCCCTGCGTCGCGCGGCGGGCGAGCAGTTCCGAGATCAAAAGCGCGCCCAACGACAGCAGCACGGAAATGATCGCAAAGCGGCTCACGGCGGCTTCGGCGCCGGGCACCTGAAGCGCCGCATAGATGGCGATGGGCAAGGTGCGGGTTTCGCCGGGAATGTCGGATACGAAGGTGATAGTCGCACCGAATTCCCCGATCGAACGCGCGAAGCCCAGCATCGCGCCGGCAAAGATGCCCGGCAAGGATAGCGGCAGCGAAATGGACAGGAAGCGGCGCAGCGGCGAAGCGCCCAGCGTCTGCGCCGCCTGTTCCAGCCTCCGATCGACCGATTCGATCGACAAGCGCATCGCGCGCACCATCAGCGGCATCGCCATGATAGCAGCGGCCAGCGCCGCCCCGGTCCAGCGAAACAACAAGGTGACGCCGAACCATTGGTCGAGCCGGCTGCCGATCGGACCGTTGATGCCGAACAGCAGCAACAGCAGCCAGCCGGTGACGACCGGCGGCACGACCAGAGGCAGATGCACCAGCGCGTCAAGCAGCAGCTTGCCCGGAAAGCGCCAGCGCGCCAATATCCAGGCGAGTGCGAAGGCAATCGGCAACATGACCGCTACCGCGACCAGGCTGACCTTCAACGACAGGCCGATGACCGTCCAGTCCTGCGGTGACAGGGAAAAATCCATCGCCGGTGGTTGGGCGATTGCCGTTCGCGCGTCAAGCAAGCGCAACTATAGTTAGCGCGGTTGCACTGCATCGGCGCGCTGGTGTAGCGCGCCGGGCGACGACACGCCCGCATGGATGGGACAGCGCCATGAAATCACTGATTGCCTTCGACCTTGATGGAACCCTGGCGCTGAGCAAGCAGCCGCTGGAATCGGATATGGCCGAGGCGCTGGCCGACCTGCTGACCGTCGCGCATGTTGCGGTCATTTCGGGCGGCGACTGGCCGCAATTCGACAAGCAGGTGGCGAGCCGTCTGCCGGCGCGCACGGACCGCTCGCGCTTGTGGCTGATGCCGACGACGGGGACCAAGCTGTATACATATGGCGCGGATGGCTGGTCGGCCGTCTATGCCGAATTGTTCGATGCCGCGCAGAAAGCGAAGATATTGGCGGCGTTCGACGCGGCGTTGGCCGCGACTGGGTTCATGCCCGAGCAGACTTGGGGCGAGAGGATCGAGGACCGGGGCAGCCAGATCACCTTTTCCGCGCTGGGCCAGCAGGCGCCCATCCACGCCAAGGAATCGTGGGACCCCGATTTCGCCAAGCGCAAGCTCATTCAGGCCGATCTGCGTCAGCGCCTCCCCGGCCTGTCGATCAACATGGGCGGCGCGACGTCCATCGACATCACGCGCGAGGGCGTGGACAAGGCCTATGGCCTGCGCAAATTGCGCGATGCCAGCGGGATCGCGCTGGACGCGATGATGTTCATCGGCGACGCCATCTTTCCGGGTGGCAATGACTATCCGGCCAAGCAACTGGGCCTGGACACGGTGCGCGTGCGCGACCCGCAGGAAACGCTGGCGGTGATCGCCGCCATCATCGCCTGCCAGAAATAAGGCTTACGGCGCGCTGAACCCATAACGCGCCAGAATCGCGCGGCCAGCCGAGGACAGGAGAAAGCGGCGGAATCCCTCCGCATCGTGGTGGCGGCTGCCGGTCAGGCGGGCAAGCGGATAGCGGATCGGCGGATGGCTGCTCGGCGGGAAGGTGCCGACGATCGCCACGCCATTGCCGGCGCGCGCGTCGGTAGCGTAGACGATGCCGAGCGGTGTCGCGCCGCGTTCGACCAGCGCCAGCGCGGCGCGGACATTGTCGGCACGCGCGACTTTGGCTGCGACCGAGGGCCAGACGCCGAGCGCGGTCAGCGCCGCCTTGCCATATTTGCCCGCCGGCACGCTGTCGGGATTGGCCATGGCAAGGCGGCCACGGCCCAAAGCGCGCGCGATCGCCATGTTGCGGCCGATACGCAGCGACACGCGCCTGTCGGCCGGGCGGACCAGGACCAGCCGGTTGCCGGCAAGGTCCGCGCGCGTGCCGCGCTTCACGAAGCCGGCCTTTTCCACATCGTCCATCCAGTCTTCGTCGGCGGACAGGAACAGGTCGGCGGGGGCTCCGGCGCGAATCTGCCGTGCGAGCGCGGAGGACCCTGCAAAGGAGAGGACGGGGCGCGGATGGCCGCGTGCGGCCCAGGCATCAGCCGCAGCGGTCATCGCCTCCTGCATGCTCGCGGCGGCCAGTAGCAACGGCCCGCGCTCCTGCGCGGCGGCGGGCGACAGGGGGGCGAGCAGCAGCGCGAGAAGCGCGAGGATACGGAGCAAGGGAATCGACATGCGTGCACTGTGTCGATGCGGGGTCCGAAAGCAAGGCAGGCGCCTCCACTTTTGTCCG
The DNA here is from genome assembly GCF_020782245.1 of Sphingobium soli. GTDB lineage: Bacteria > Pseudomonadota > Alphaproteobacteria > Sphingomonadales > Sphingomonadaceae > Sphingobium > Sphingobium soli. The sequence goes on along the minus strand of NZ_JAJGNP010000005.1, from coordinate 103,529 downwards.
GGCGCGGCATCGGCTAGGACCCGGGCCATGACCGTTCGCCGCAGCGATATCGCCTGACCATGGCCATTGTGCGAAGCCTGTGTGGGGAATGTGCCGTGGGCTGCGGTATTCGCGCCGTGACCGGCGAGGAACGCCGCCTGCACCTGGAGGGTGATTCGGCGCATCCGGCCAATGGCGGATTGCTGTGCGCGAAGGCGAAACGGCTGCGCGATGGCTGCGCGCTCGACGGGCGATTGCTCCATCCGCTGGTGGAGGGACGCAGGCAGGGCTGGGAGCGGACGATCGCGCTGCTGGCGCGGCGGCTGGCGGCGGTGTTGTCGCGCCATGGTCCGGGCAGCGTGGTGCTGCATGTCGGTGGCGGGATGCCGACCGAGGATTATTATGTCGCCAACAAGCTGATGAAGGGCTTTTTCGGGTCCGCGCATATCCATGCGCCCTGGCGCGGCGCGATCGATCGGTTGCACCGCGCGGCCTTTGGCGAGGACGTCATGCCGGCGAGTTTTGAGGATATCGGCAGCGCAGGCCTGATCCTGATGATCGGTGACGCACTGGTGACGGATCATCCCGTGCTATTCGACCGGGTGCAGGCCATGCGAGCGGAAAGCGGCGCGCGCCTCGTGCTCGTCGCGCCGGCCGGGGACGGGGACGGGCTGGACGTGGATCTGCACTTGCCCGTGGCGCAAAAGGCCATCGCGCCCTTGCTGCGCGGATTGCTGCTGCATGTCCATGATGCCGGCATGGGTCAGGCGGATGGGCGCCCGCCCGCACTGGCCCCGCCCGATTTCTGGCAATCGCTGCGCCCGGGCCATGACATCTGGTCGGTAGCGCGGACATGCGGGCTGTCGCCGCAAGGTGTGCGCGATTTCTATGATCTGTGGGCATCGCAGGATCGCGCCTTGTCGCTGTTCAGCGCAGAGGATGCGGCGATCTCCACTGCGATCCTGAACCTGCATCTGGTGACAGGGCGGATCGCCCGGCCGGGCGCGGGGCCGTTCGCGCTGGGGCGGGCGGCGAATGGGATGGGCGCGCGCGAGGTTGGGTGCCTGGCCGACACTTTGGCGGCGCATCGGGATTTTACGCCCGACAGCATTGTCGATGCGCAACGTTTCTGGGGCGCGCGCACCATGGCGCAGGCACCTGGGCTGGAGGGCGAGGCGCTGTTGCAGGCGATCCGCGACGGGGCTGTGCGCGCGCTGATCAGCATTGGCGACGAAGCAGGCGCTATGGACTGGCTGGCGCAGGCGCGGTCGGGCGTCGCCCTGTCGATCCGCGCCAGCACGTACGCGGACGCGGTGGCGGACGGGTGGACCGCGCTGCTGCCAGCTCCGGTCGGGATAGAGCAGGACGGGACGATGACCGCGCTTGATCGGCTGGTGAGCCGGCAGCGCCGTCTGTTCGACCTGCCGGGCGAGGTGCGATCCGGCTGGTGGATGCTGACCCGGATCGCGCAGGCGATGGGGTGGGGCGACGCCTTTCACTATGAGCGGCCGGCGGATATTTACCGCGAGCATGTGCGGTTGACCGCTTATGGCAACATCGGCGAACGGGTGCTGAATCTCAAGCGGCATGCGCCTATTTCCAACCCGGCCTATGCCGAACTCACGCCCTGGCGCTGGGGCGAGGTGCCGTTCGATGACGGGCGGTTCCCGACGCCCGACGGGCGGGCGCGATTATTGCCGCTTCAGCTGTCGTCGGACGCGGCGATGGAATGAAGATGCGCGAGCAGCGCGTCGCCATTGGCCTGCCAGGTAAAGCGCAGCGCGGATTCGCGGACGGCGGCCTGCGCCGGTGGATTGTCCAGGATCGCGCGGATGGCGGCGGCAATGGCTTCGGGATCGCGCTCCACGATCCGGCCCGCTTCCGCTCGGTCGAGCAATTCGCGCGCGCCGCCCACATCGCTGATGACGATGGGCGTGCCGCAAGCAAGCGATTCGACCCAGGCATTGGCCAGGCCTTCTGATTCGGACACCAGCGCCATTACGTCCGCCGCTGCGAAAATGCGGGGCAGCTTGTGGTGGGGGACTGAACCCAGAAATCCGATCCGCCGCTCGACACCCAATTCCTGCGCCAGCGTTTCGAGCGTGCGGCGATATTGACCCTGGCCCGCGAGCAGCAGCGTCACGTCGGGCAAATGCGGCAATGCGCGCACCAGCAGGTCTTGCCCCTTGCGCGGGATCAGCGCGCCGACGCTCAGCACGACAGGGCCGTTGAAATCCAGCGCAGCCTTCGCCGCCTGCCGATCGGTGAGTTCGAACGTGTCGAGATCGACCCCGGTATAATGGACGCGGATTTTGTCGGCATCGATGCCCATGCGCGCCATCGACCGGCGCATTGCGTCAGATACGGCGAGCAGGCCGGCCGCGTCATCAGCCGCCTGGCGCACCAGCTTGCGCGTCGCGGGCTGCGTGCCCCAATGATGAATGTCCGCGCCGCGCGCCTTGACCGAATAGGGGATGCCCAGCGCCTTTGACAGGCGACGGGCGACCGGGCCGTCGGGAAAGAAGAAGCTGGCGTCGATGACGTCGAAGGGACGCTGTGCGTGCAGGCGGCGCACCAGCGGCAGGATGGCGCGCGTCATCGCGCCGACATTGGTGCGGCCGCCAATTTTCGGGATGGTGCGGAAGACCGGGCGATAGACGGTGACTTCGCGCCAGCGCTCCTTGCGCGGCAGTGCGCGCAATGCGGCATAGCCGGGGGCGAGCGAAAAGGGCCAGATTGGGATGCCCACCGGCGCGATGACGGTCACGTCCGCTTGCGGGCGGCTGGCCAGCTCGCGCGCCTGGCGTTCGACGAAGACGCCGAAATTGGGGCGGCTCATGTCCGGAAAGAGGGTCGAGAGCGTAAGGACGTTGAGTGTCATGACCCCTCTTTGGATGCACAGCTTTGATACATGGTTAAGCGCGGAGCGACCAATTGGCTAGAGACGTCGGACGAGCTGTTCGGCAACCGCCGCCCAGGGCGGATCGGTGACGACCAGCTGGCGCGTGCCGGAACCAAGCGGGAGGAGCTGCAACCGGTCGCCTTCGCGCCCGATCAGGCGACCGAACAGGAAACGGCCCGCCGGGCGCGGCAGCAATATGTCGCGGTTGAGCGCAGCGCCATAGTCCGCAGGGGCGATGCGGCGACACCAGATCGCGTCGCCGGCGCGATAATCGCCGATGCTGGCGCCGACATGCACGCCGACCATGCCATCGGACGCGATGGGCGGGGGGAAAGCGAGGGGCCGGGTCGGGGCGCGCACGCCGTCGGGGCCCAGCAATGCCGCCACGGCGATTTCGCTGTGGCCCGGCAGCGCGACCAGTTCGGCGCTGGTAACGCCCAGCGCCAGAGCGATGCGGTTCAGCCAATTGACCGAAACCGTGCGGGTGCCGGTTTCCAGCCGCCCGATGGTCTGCGCCGTGGTCGGCGGATCGCAGAGCGCGCCCACCTGTTCGAGCGTCAGTCCCTTCGCCTTGCGGACTTCACGGATGCGGGTGATCATGGCAATGTTCCGTATAACCTATTTGGTTTCCCCTTTCCTACAGATTATCCCCCATGGCAAGTCCAATCGCCTTGAAGTCCGAAGCGAGGGAGATGTCGATGGCCAGCCATGTCCAACAGATGATCGAGGATCCTGAGGGGGTTCGCCAATCGGTGCTGGTGCATATGGGCGAATCGCCGCTCGCCTGGCTGCGGTCGCGCGGGCGGCTGAGCGAGCGGCATTTCATTGCGGGCGATATGTTGCGAAACGACTGGGAGCGGGCGGGGCTGGGTGCGCGGGTCACGATGCGCTGGGACGCGGCGGCGCGGGATAGCGGGCGGCGAGGGCCAAGCCGGCCCTCTGATCCCACGCTGGCGCAAATGGCAGCGCGCGAACGGTTTGATGGCGCGATCCGGGCGGCGGGGCCGGGGCTGGCCGACATTCTCTGGCGCGTCGCTTGCGCGGGCGAAGGGCTGGCGGCGGCAGAAAAGGCGCTCTGCTGGCCCAGCCGCGCTGGCAAGCTGGTGCTGACTCTGGCGTTGGACCGGGTGGCGGACTGGTATCGGGTGCCGTGAGGGCGCGTCCTCACGCGACCATGCCGGCTCCCAGAAGCAGCAGCAGCTTCACGTCCATCGCATAGCCCTGTGCGCGCCAGTCGGCGACATGATCGGCGATGCGGTCGAGCGGCACGCGATGAACGAGAATGTCCTCTTCGGCGACGCCGCCGCCCGCGCCGGTCTTGGTGAGGCCATGGGCGCGGAACAGAGTGAAACCTTCGGACACCATGCCCGGCGAGGCGCTGAAGTCGCCCAGCCGTTCCAGCCGTTCGGGGCGATAGCCGGTTTCTTCCTCCAGTTCGCGCGCGGCGGCCAGGCTCGCCTCCTCGCCGGCCTGTTCATCGCCGACAAGGCCCGCGGGCAATTCGATGCAGCGGCGGGCTAGCGGCACGCGATATTGGTCGACCAGTAGGACGTGCCGCCCGTCAGGGGCTTCGTCGATCGCCAGGATGACGGCAGCATGGATGCCGCGCGCGCGGGAGACATATTCCCATTTTCCGCGCGTCTTGGCTGTGATGAAGCGGCCCGCCCACATGATCTCTTCGGGCAGGTCGCGGTCCGGGTCGGTCATAGTTCGATCAGCCTGTCGGGAAGTTCGTTGATATCATCGGTCGCGCGCGGAAAATGGAGCGCAAGGACGGCGCCGACCTGGGTCACGGCCGCGGCCAGCCCTTCGCCGGCACGATCCTGCCGCAGCGCATCGACCAGCGTCGCCATGGCATCGCCCCACGCATCGGGCGACACTTTTTCGTTGATGGCCCGGTCGGCCACCAGTTCGGCGCGATGTTCGTCCAGGCTGATATAGAGGAGCACGCCGGTGCGGCCGCGCGTGCGCGCTTCGGCGGCGGTCCGGAAGAGGAGGATCGCGCGGCGGCGCACGCGGCGGGCCTTGGTCGCTTTGGGCGTCACCAGCATCCGCAGCGGCATGATCGCCAGAAGATACCGCACGATAAGGAACTTAAGGATCAGCAGGCCGAGCAGCCCCGTCAGCAGCTTCCAGTCCGCCAGTTCATGCTCCCAATCGAGCAGCAGCATCGACAGGAAGGCGCGCAGCTGGGCGGGAAAGGCGGCCATCAGCGCCAGGGCGATGAACACCGCCGCCGCCGCCCAGCTCAAACCCACGTCATGATAGCTGTCGGACCGGCGGGCGACGATGGTGACGATCTCACCAGAGGTATGGGCCTCCGCCTCCGCCACGGCGGCGGACACGAGCGCATGGTCGGCCTGGGTCAGATGAAGCTGCATCACCAGTCCCCCGACGCGCCGCCGCCGCCGAAGCTGCCGCCGCCCGAAAAGCCGCCGCCGCCCCAGCCTCCGCTACCGCCGCTGCCCCAACCCGAACCGCCCGAGCCCGACCCCCAGCCGGACCCGAGCCCCGGGCCCCAGATGACGACGGGCGCGCTGCCGCCACGTCGATAACGCCGACCGCCGCGCGCCCGCGACAGCATCGGCAGCAGGATGAAGAAGACGACGAACAGGATGATCCAGAAACCGATGATCCCGCCCCCGCTGTCCTTGCCGTCGCGCGCGGCTGCTTCCGCCTTGGCCGCCTGCGCCCGCGCCTGATCGGGGGGGAGCGCGAGCAGCGTGGTTATGGCATCGACGCCCGCGTCGATGCCGCCGGCCATGTCGCCGGCCTTGAAACGCGGGGCGATGACGGTGCGGATGATCTGCGAGGATAGCGCGTCGGTCAGGATGCCTTCAAGGCCATAGCCGACCTCGATCCGCAGCTTGCGCTCGGCCGGCGCAACGATCAGCAGTGCGCCATTGCTGTCCTTGTCGCCAATGCCCCAGGCACGGCCCAGGCGATAGCCATAGTCGGCGATGTCATAGCCCTGAAGATCAGGAATGGTCGCCACGACCAGAGATCGGCCGCTGGCCTGTTTCTGCGCGATCAGTTTCTGGCTCAGCGCCTGTTCCTGCTGCGGCGTCAGGATATTGGCGGCGTCGACCACGCCCTTGTCATCGAATTTGGGGAAGGTCTGCGCCTGCGCCGCAGATGCCAGAGCGAGCAGAAGGACAGCGAGGAGCAGGAACAGCGCATGCACCTGGACCCGCCGATCCGCAGCAAAAGGACGAACCTCCGACAGGCTCAGGCCGAAAGGGTGCAGGGGCGTGGGGCTGTGCGGGGCGAAATGCACGTCCTGGTCAGTTGCCGAAATCGACCTTGGGCGCTTCTTCCGCGCCCGGCGTGGTCGCTTCGAACGGTGTCATGGGCTTGGCGCCGTGGATCAGCTTCGCGCCGATCGCGTCGGGGAAGGTGCGGATGCGCGTATTATAGGCCTGAACCGCGCCATTATAGTCGCGGATGGCGACGGCGATGCGATTTTCGGTGCCCTCGAGTTGCGACTGCAATTGCAGGAAATTCTCATTGGTCTTGAGATCGGGATAGGCCTCGACGCTCGCGAGCAGGCGCCCCAGGCCCTGGCTCAGTTGCGCCTGCGCGGCCTGGAACTGGGCGACCTTGGCGGGATCGGACAGATCTTCCGCATTGACCTGCACCGACGTCGCCTTGGCGCGCGCCTCCGTTACACGGACCAGCGTATCCTGTTCCTGCTTGCCCGCCGCCTTCACCGTAGCGACGAGATTGCCGACCAGATTGGCGCGGCGCTGATATTGCGCCTGCACGTCGGCCCATTTCGCTTTCGCTTCCTCCTCCGCTGTGGGCACGCTGTTGATGCCGCAGGCGGAAAGGGCCAGCGCACCGAAAATCGGCAGCAGGACGGAAGAAAGGCGGCGCAGCAGCGACATGGAACATCCTCGGCTTTGTTTCGATCGTGGAAATAGGACGTTGTCCTGCGCGGCGCAACGGGCCATCCTCACTTCATCATCGTCACTGCAAAGGGATATGCACATGGGGCTGATGTCCGAATTCAAGACCTTCATCAATCGCGGCAACGTCATGGACCTGGCGGTCGGCGTGATCATCGGCGGCGCGTTCGCCACCATCACCAAGTCACTGACCGACGATCTGATCATGCCGGTCGTCGGCTATGTCTTTGGCGGAGCGGATTTTTCGCGCTATTTCGTGCGATTGGGGCCCATCCCGGAAAGCTTCAAGGGCAATCCGGCCAGCTATGCCGACCTGAAGGCGGCGGGCATTGCCATGTTCGGCTGGGGCGAATTTCTGACCGTGCTGGTCAATTTCCTGATCCTGGCCTTCATCATCTTCCTGATGGTCAAGGCCGTCAATCGCCTGACGCACAAGGAAGAGGCAAAGCAGGAAGCCGCGCCGCCGCCGCCCACGCCCGAAGATATTATTTTGCTGCGCGAGATCCGCGACTCCTTGAAAAAATAATCGTTTATGCGACGAAACGAGTTGGCGGCGGGAACCATCCGGCATGCGACCGGTTGATCGCCGTCAGGGTGAGGGGTTGCCATGGCAGCCTGACGCCTTGCCCAGAGACGTCAGCCCCCGGGGGCACAACAGGAGAATAACGCCGTGAAAACCTTCGTCACTGTCCTTGGCCTTGCCAGCCTTGTCGCGCTCGCCGCGTGCGATTCCGCCAAGGAAAACCAGGTCGAGAATGCTTACGAAAATCAGGCGGATGCGCTCGACAACCAGGCTGACAATATGGAAGCCATGGCCGACAACCTGTCGGGCAACGCTGAAATGGCGGCTGAAAATGCAGCCGATCGTCTGGAGAACAAGGCCGACGCCACGCGTGAAGCCGGCGACGAAGCCGAGGACGCGGTGGAAAAGCAGCAGTAATCGCTGCCCGATCGAGTTTCGAAGGGGCGCTGCGGCTTGCCGTGGCGCCCTTTTTCGTGTCGTCGCGGTTTTAACGCAGCCTTAACCACGCCCCGCCATGGTGCCCTGGCGCGCAGCCATCAGGGCCAGGGGCATGGACGAACTACTTCAGGAATTCATTTCAGAAACGCAGGAGACGCTGGAGGCTCTGGCGGGTGAGGTCGTCGCCTGGGAGGCTGATCCATCGGATCGCGACCGGCTGGACGCGATCTTCCGCTTTTTCCATACGGTCAAGGGCAGCTGCGGCTTCCTCAACCTGCCCAGGTTCGAGCGATTGAGCCACGCGGCCGAAGATGTGCTGGCCGACATCCGCGCGGGCGAACGGCAGCCCGATCCGGCGACGGTGAGCGCGGTCCTTGGCCTGATGGACAGGATCGGCGAATTGACAGAGGCGGTCGCCATGGGGGCCGCTTTGCCCAATGAAAATGACGATTATCTGATCGCGGCGCTGCATGCGCGGCCCGATGCCGGCGCTCTCGAAGCCCCGGCCGCCGATGCCGCTCAAGGCGCGGCTGCGCCAGCTTCCGTCGCGCGCGCCCAAGCGTCGCAGGCGGCTCCGCGCACCATTCGCCTGCCCTTGAGCCTGATCGACCAACTGATGAACGGCGTGTCCGACATGGTGCTGGCGCGCAACGAAATGTCGCGCAAATTGCGGGAGCGGAGCAACGACGCCGAGCTGGATACCGTGTTTGAACGCCTGTCGACCTGCGTCGCCGACATGCGCGACGTCATCTCCAAGACGCGAATGCAACGCGTCGATCGTCTGTTCGCCGCGATCCCGCGCATGGTTCGCGACCTGGGACGGGACCTTGGCAAACGCATCGACCTGACGCTCGAAGGCGGCGATGTCGAAATGGATCGCGAGATGGTGGAGATGGTCGTCGACCCGCTCACCCATATCGTGCGCAACAGCATCGACCATGGCATTGAGACGCCCGAACGCCGCCGCGCGGCCGGCAAGCCGGAGGCTGGACGTCTGCGCGTCGAAGCGCGCCAGTCGGGCAACCAGATCGTCATCATGATCAGCGATGATGGCGCGGGGATCGACACGGGCAGGCTGGTGGATAAGGCCATTGCCGCAGGTCGACTGACGGCCGATGCCGCCGCGCGGATGACCGAGCAGGAAAAGCTCGACCTCATCTTCATGGCCGGGCTGTCGACCGCCCAGCAGGTGACGGCGATTTCCGGGCGGGGCGTCGGCATGGACGTTGTCCGCGCCAATGTCGAACGGATCGGCGGTCTCATTTCGCTGGAGAATCATCCGGGTCAGGGGTTGTGCATCACGCTGCGCGTGCCGCTGACGCTCACCATCATTCCAGGTCTGATCGTGCGCGCAGGGGGCCAGCATTTCGCGATCCCCCGCGCGGCCGTGGTCGAAATCCTGCATGACAATAACGACATGCTTCAGATCAGCGAAGTCGGCGGCGCCAAGATCGCGACGATCCGCGCCGTGCGCCATTCGATGGTGGATCTCGAAGCGGTGTTGGGGATGGAAAAGGAGCCGCAGCGCGTGCCGCGGGCGATCATGGTGGTGCGGTCGAGCACTGGCATGCCGTTTGCCCTGGGCGTCGCCGCCGTGGACAATCACGAGGAACTGGTGATTCGCCCCGCGTCTCCCCTGGTGATGGCGAGCGGCGTCTATGCCGGCATGACCCTGCCGGACAATGGCCGGCCGATGCTGCTGCTGGATGCGGCCGGTCTGGCCAGCGTGGCGCGCCTGCCTGACGTCGTCGAGGATGATGCTGCGCGTAGGCAGGAAGAGGAAAGCGAAGCCGCCGGCGTCGAGATGGTGGCCGCGTTGCGCTTCGAGGAATTGTCAGGGGAGCGCCGCCTGCTCAAATTGTCGCTGATCGAGCGAGTCGAGGATATCGACACAAGCCTGTTCGGACGATCCGGCGGCCAGGCTTTCGTCCGGCTCGACGGGCGACTGATCACGGTCGTGAATGGCTATAGCACATTTGCCGGGGACAAGGTCTGCGCGCTGCGGCTGCGCGACGGCGAGCAGGAAACCTGCTATCCGGTGGCTGCGGTGCTGGACATCGTGCAGATGCCACTGGTGCCCGACATGGTTGCCCTGCACGGCTTGCTGAGCGGCGTATCCGTCATCGATGGCGAGCATCTGGAGGTGCTGAGCCCCTTTGCGTTGTTCGCGTCCCTGCCGCAGGAGCGGCCTGATCCGGCGCGTCAGGGACGCTGCATCCTGGTGGAAAGCGAGGACGGGTGGACACGGGAGATATTGGCGCCCCTGCTGCGGCAGGCTGGCCATGACGTGACCCTGGGCCTGCCGGCCGAAGCGCCGGTCGACCCGCGCGACATCATATTGTGCAATGGCCCGGATACGGCGCAGGCCGGTGAGATGCTGGGCTGCCGCGTCGTGCAGCTGCGCGCCTCGCCGCGCGCGGCGGGGCCGCAGGACGGCAGCATCTATCGCTACGACCAGGATGCGCTGATGGCGGCTATCGGCGGAAGGCAGGGGTAAGGGGCATGGACAATCTCTATCTGTTCGCGATCCTGGCCGGCACGCGCGTCGCGGTGGAAGCCAGCGAAGTCGAGGCTGTGGTGAAATTGACCGATATTTCCCCGGTGCCCGGCATGGGCGCGCATGTCGCGGGCTTGTCGGCATTGCGCAGCCGGGTGCTCACCATCGTCGACGTCGCTGCGATCGTGCACGGGCTGCCGACGCCGTCCGACCGGCGCGGGCTGGCGATCATCGCCGATATCAGCGGCCACAGCTATGGGCTGATGCTGGACAGCGTATTGGACATATGCCGCGTGCCCGAAGGGGCGGCGCCGTTGCGGGGGCAGCTTGACCGATCCTGGTCGCCCTATGCCAGCGCGGTCGTGGAGTATGACGGCCACCCGTGGCTGCTGGTATCATTACCCGCATTCATCGATGGGGCATCGGCCGCGCAGGCGGCCTGACGTCGCGCAGGCAACAAGCTTTTTGCGAATATTTACCAAATACTCGCTTTTGCTGACTAAATCCCGGTCAACGGGATGCACGTATCAAAGGGACGCTCCATGAAAAACTGCCTCGTCGTCGACGATTCGAAGGTTATCCGCAAGGTGGCCCGTCATATATTGGAATCGCTCGATCTGTCTGTCAGCGAAGCGGTGGACGGCCAGGATGCGCTGACCCAGTGCGAAGCCGCTGCGCCAGACGTCGTGTTGCTCGACTGGAACATGCCGATCATGAGCGGTATGGAATTCCTCCAGGCCCTGTCCAGCGCCAAGATGACCGCTCGGCCCAAGATCATTTTTTGCACCACGGAAAACGGCATCAGCCACATCAAGGCAGCGGTGGATGCCGGGGCCGACGAATATGTGATGAAGCCGTTCGATCGGGAAACGTTGGAAAGCAAATTGTCGATCGTGGGGATCATCTAGCAACGCGGTCCTGATGCCGTTTCGAAGGAGCCCGGTTTCACTTTCGTCATTCGTTCAGGAAGTTTCGCGATGCCCAGTGCGCCGATCATGACCAGTCCCAGCCATGTGTCGAAGCCGATCCGCACGCTGGTCGTCGATGATTCGGTCGTCGTGCGCACGGTGATAGAGCGCATCCTGAACGGCAATGACCGGTTCGTCGTGGTCAACAAGAGCAGCAGCGCCGAGCAGGCGCTTGCTTTCCTGTCGGAAAATAGCGTCGACCTGATCCTGCTGGACATCGAATTGCCTGGCCAGAGCGGCCTGGCGGCGCTGCCCGCGATTTTGCAGGCAGGCGCTGGCGTCAAGGTCGCAATCCTGTCGGGCAAGTGCGAGGAAGGCAGCGCGGCGGCGGTTGAGGCGCTGGCGCTGGGCGCGAGCGATATTTTGTCGAAGCCCGGAAGCGGGAGCTTTGGCGAGCAATTCCCCCATGCGCTGGTCGAACGGCTGAACCGCCTTTTCGATGATGACGCGCAGGATATGCCGCCGCCTGCATCAAAGCCCCCTGCGTACCCGGCCAGCCAGAATGCGACCCAGCCACTCGCCTGTCTGGGAATCGGGGCGTCGACTGGCGGCATCCATGCACTGAGCCAGTTGCTGGACGGGCTGGACGCACCGCTGGGCGTGCCAATCCTGCTGACGCAGCATTTGCCCTTGAGCTTCACTGTCTATTTCGCGCAGCAACTGGCGCGGATGACCAGCCTGCGCGTCAAGGTTGCCGAAACCGGCGATCTACTCGCGCCGGACACTATTTACGTCGCGCCGGGCGACGCCAATCTGCAATTGCGGAAAGGGTTGCACGGGCGCGTCACCATCCAGTTGAATCCTGAACGCACGCCTGCGGGCAATCTGCCGGGCGTCGATCCGATGTTCGCCAGCATGGCTCAGGCCTTTGGCGCGGGCGCGGCGGGGATAGTGCTTACCGGCATGGGGCGCGACGGAACGGTGGGCGCGCGCGATATCGTTGCCGCCGGCGGATGGGTCGTGGCGCAGGATGAGGCGAGCAGCGTCGTGTGGGGCATGCCGGGATCCGTCGCTGGCGAAGGCCTGACCTGCGCGATGATGGCGCCCGGAGAAATGATGGCGTTCGTAGCACGTCGCGGAAAGGTAGTGGCTTGATGACGATGGGTGGGGCCGATACGCAACAGGGCGCGTCGCGCATCCTGACCGCCTTGCTGGAGTCCCGAACGGGGCAGACGCTGTCGGAAGGGCGCGCCTGGCGGATGGAAACGGCACTGCGTCCGGTGCTCCGCGATCATGGGCTGGCGGATATTGACGCATTGACGGCGCGGCTGTTGCGCAAGGCCGATGTCATGCTGGAAAAGGCCGTGGTGGAGGCGCTGCTCAATAATGAAAGCAGCTTCTTCCGCGACCTTCAACTGTTCGATATGCTGCAAACCCAGATATTGCCGCATCTGCATGAAACGCGCGCCAACCGCGTGCTGCGGATCTGGAGCGCCGGCTGTTCGACGGGTCAGGAAGCCTATTCGCTGGCGATCCAGTTGCGCAATGGCTGGTCGCGCTGGAATGGATGGCAGATCGAGATACTGGCGACCGATATTTCCGGCCGCGCGATCGAGCAGGCCACGTCGGGCATCTATTCGCAGATGGATGTGCAGCGCGGGCTGGCGATCGGCGATCTGGTCAAATGGTTCGAACCGCATGGCGATGACTGGCGGGCCAGCCCGGAATTGCGGCGGATGATCAGTTTCCGTCAGGATAATCTGTTCGACCCGCGCGAACCGACCGGGGAATATGACCTGCTGCTGTGCCGCAATGTCCTCCTCTATTTCACGCCTGAACGGCGCAAGACGGTTCTGACGCTGCTGGGCCGCCACAGCCATTCCGGATCCGTGCTGCTGCTGGGCGCCGGCGAAACGGTCATCGGGCAGGGGGACGATTTCATCGCCCATGGCGATTTTCGCGGCGGCTATGCGCGCCAGACGGCCGTGACCGCGCAGCATGTCGCCAGGATGCGGCGCGCGGGCTGATTCCCCGGGCGCACTGCCGGCCACACTTGATTGCATCGCAGGACTGCGTCATGGTCGGCGCGGGCGAATTTCCGTTCGACCGGCCGGAAGGGCGCGATGAGCAAATTGTGGACGTGACTGGCCTTTCCCGATGACCGATGTGCCGATGATCGAGACGCCGTCGCCCAATTTCGACGAGCGCACGTCGCCGGTGTCGATGCTGGTGCTGCATTATACCGGTATGCGGGACGCGCAGAGCGCGGTCGCCTGGCTCGCCAGCCCTGAATCGAAAGTATCGGCGCATTATGTCGTGTGCGAAGACGGGCAGATCATCCGCATGGTCGATGAGGCAAAGCGCGCCTGGCATGCTGGCCGGTCGCATTGGCGCGGCATCAACGACGTCAATTCCGCCAGCATCGGCATAGAGATCGTCAATCCGGGCCATGAATGGGGCTATCGGCCCTTTCCGCAGGCGCAGATCGGCGCGCTTATTCCGTTGATCCACGACATCGTTCAGCGCCATGGCATCACCCGCGGCAACATTGTCGGGCATAGCGATGTCGCCCCGGCGCGCAAGCAGGACCCCGGCGAACTCTTCCCCTGGGGGCAGTTGGCGCGGCTGCGCCTGGCCCTGCCGCGTCCGACCCGCAATTTGATGGACCCACTCTGGACCGACAGCGCCTTTCTGCTGGCGCTGGAGCGGTTCGGCTATGACATCGCCGAGCCGCAAGCCGCGGTCATCGCCTTTCAACGCCGGTTCCGCCCCGAGCTGATCGACGGGGTGATCGATGGCGAATGCCGGGCGATTTTGCTGGCGCTGTTGCTGCCAAAGCCGCGCGGTGACGAATAGCCAGGTGACGGAGCAGGAAAAGCGCGCTAGGGCGCTGGACGCCAGAGGGCCGGGCGGCCGCGGCGTGGCGGGTAACTTCCACGGCGAGGAAAGTCCGGGCTTCACGAAATGACGGTGCCGGCTAACGGCCGGCTGGAGCGATCCAAGGGACAGTGCAACAGAAAGCAGGTCGCTAAGGCCTAGGCCCAGCGAAATTGAAAGGGTGCGGTAAGAGCGCACCGCGTCTGCGGCAACGCAAGACGGCACGGTAAACCCCACCGGAAGCAAGACCGAATAGGGGCGGCGCGCAGCGTCATGCTGCTAGGCAGATTTCGGCCGAGACCGCCCGGGTTGGTTGCTGGAGGAACGGAGCAATCCGTTCCCTAGAGGAATGGTCGCCCATCCTTCGCAAGAAGGTGGACAGAACCCGGCTTACAGGCCCTCTGGCATTTGATTTTCCTGTCTTTTCATGCTGCATGGGCCATGGACCAAACGGGGGTGGCGATGAAGCTATGGGGTTGGGCGCTGGCGTGCGTGCTGGCGGCCGGGACGGCGCAGGCGCAGGAGCAGCCGACGCAAAGCGTGCAGCAAATTTTCGATGCCGCCGCCGCTGCCACGGGCAAGGGCGATCATGCCGCCGCCGCCGCGATGCTGGCGACCCTGGAGCAGCGGGTCAAGAATCCGCGCAGCCTGGCCATCGTGCGACTGCGCCGGGGCATGGCGCTGAGCGAGCTGCGCCGCTGGAAGGAGGCACGGCCGCTGCTGGAACAGGCGCTGGCGGCTCTGCCGATGGATGACCGCAGCCTGGATATCGATCGTGGACAAGCCCTTCGTACGTTGGGGCGGCTGGAATTGCACGACCTCGACTACGAAGCGGCATTCGATTATTATGATCGCTCGCTGGCGGTCGCGATCGACCCGTCCGAACGCATCGCCAGCCTGCTGGGCAAGGCCCAGGCCGGAACGTTCATCGATGCGAACCGCGCGCTGGCCGATGCCGATGCCGCAGCGGCGCTGATCGAGCAAAGCGCCAAGGGCGACAAATCGGTCGCCGGCTATGCCGCGTCCATGCGCGGGCAGCCGCTCCTTAATCTGGGGCGTTTTGCCGAGGCGGAGCAGGCGTTCGCCAGGACGGTCGCGGCCGAAGGCGGCTTGTCGCGCAAGGTCAATTATGACGATCTGGTCGCGCGATCCAACGCCTCGATCGCCGCGCTGCTGGCCGGGCACCGGGACAAGGCGCAGCAATATCTGCTCTACACCGGCGCGGGTCGAATGGAGAAACAGGACTTCGGTCTTGGCGCGGACATGGCTTTGCCCATCTGCGGCGAGGACGGCATCAAGCCCGACGATATGGCGGTGGTCGAGTTCGGCATCGCCGATGACGGGACCGTCAGCTACGCCCGGCCGATATATGGCTCGCGTCCTGGCGCCATGCCGCTGACGTTTGCGCGCGCGGTGCAGAACTGGACCTGGCGTCCAGAAGAGGTCGCGCAAATTCCGTGGCTGTTCCGATTGGTGACGCGCCTGGAACTGCGTTGTTCGACCAGCGAAGGCGGACCGTCGCTGGCCGACGGCGCGCGCGCGGCGTTTCGCGACTGGGTCGAGAGCCGGGGTGTCCAGCCCTATCTGGCCGACGCCGGATCGGAAGCGCAGCGGCGCGCGATGCTGGTGGCCGAACTTGAACGGCGACGCGCAGGCGCGACCAATCCGTTGGCGCAGGCCATGCTGCTGTCGGACCTGCTGGAAAATCCGCTGGTCACCGGCGCCACGGCGGAGGCGTACAAGGCGCAACTGCGATCCTTGCTGGACGCGGCGGGCGCACCGGCACCGGTCCGGTTGTGGGCGGATTGGCTGTCGCGCAGGACCGGCTCTGATGAACTGGACGCCAGTGCCTATGCCGCTGATCCGGCCGCTTATGCGCGTGCCCAATTGCTGAACTACGACCGGCCGCAATCGCGGCGCCGGCGACGGGACCCGGCGATACTGGATGGCATCATCGCCGATTCACGGTTGGCGCAGGATGATCCCCTGCGGGTTGCGGCGTTGATGCGGCGGGCTTCGGTACGGGCAGCGGCAAAAGATTTTGCCGGGGCGCGGGCGGATTACCAGGCGACCGGGCTGACCGAACAGCAATGTTCTATCGTCGATGCGCAGCCCATGCTTCGTGGGGTCAATGTATCCAGCAACGACTATCCCACCGACATGGTGCGTCTGGGCATCGAGGGCTGGACGCGGGTTCAGCATGATGTGTCGGCCGACGGCAAAGTGCTGAATGCGCGGGTGATTGCCGCTTATCCGCCGATCGTGTTCAGCCCCAATGGCGTGGCGCTGATGTCGCGAGCGAAGTATGAACAGACCTATCGCCCCGATGGCGCCATGGGCTGTGGCGGCAGCGTGGGCACTATTCACTTCGTTAACCCGTGATGACGGCCCGCACTGGTATTCAGTGCGCATATTCCCTAGTTTGCAGTGATGGCGAAACAAGGTCGATCCAATGACTGGGGATTTCCCCGGTGGCGCAGCTATGGCGCGGCGCGCGAGGCGCAGCAGGTGCGGTTATGCGATCGCCATGGATGCGAAAAGCCGGGGGAGTGTCCGGCACCCAAATCCCCCAACAGCCCGGAACGCTGGTATTTCTGCTTCGATCACGCCGCGGAATATAACCGGAACTGGGATTATTTTCAGGGGCTGGACCAGGAAGAGCGCGAACAGCGGGAGCGGGCGGAGCGCCGCGACGCCAGCGGTTTTCAGTCCAGCGCCTATCATGGCTGGGGCGGGCCGGGCGATGGCAGCCGGTCGCGCGACGAACTCCATGCCCTCAAGGCACTGGAGCTTGAGGACGATGCGAGCTTCGAGACGGTAAAGAAAAGCTGGCGACGGCTGGCAAAGGAAAATCACCCGGATGTGAAGCCGGGCGATGCCGAGGCTGCGGTGCGGTTTCAGGCCATACAGGCCGCCTATGAGGTACTGCGCGCCGCCGAGGAGCGCCGGACCTGGAAACCGCGCGCGGCGGCGGACTGAAAGGCAGCGGATTGAAGGATCATGTCCGATCAAACTGGCAGCAGGCGGTGCTGATCTGCCGCAAATGCTCCAAGAAGGTTGACGGCGGATTTGGCCCGGATGGCGACGAGCATTTGGCCAAGGCATTGCGCCGGCATTTATCGTTGAAAAAAGGGCGCAAGGCCGCAGCGGGAATCGTCGAGGTGAATTGCCTCGGCATATGCCCGAAAAATGCTGTTACCGTCGTAAATGGCGCCGACAGTCGTGACTGGTTGCTGGTGCGCCCAAAGGCTGATTTGGACATGCTGGCGCGGGAATTGGGGCTGTCTGCCGCAGCGGATCGTTAATCACATCCTTACCATCCGCCCTTATCGCGACGGTATGACGATTCCTGCTCGATTAGGGCGTAGCGCGCCTGTTTTCCTGCAATGCGGCCTTGGCCTTCTTGGGCTGATGTTTCTGTATGTCATGCCGCCCCCATCGGGCCGGATGGCGCTGGTCCCTGTAACCACCGCTGGTCGCGCCGCGCTCGCTTCGGTTGCGATTGCCCATGGGGCAAGGCTGGTGGGCGCGGGGCCGGGGCATAGTCTTCTTATCGAAGGTGAACGCGCTCGCCTGATACAGCCCTTGCTGCACAGCGGCGTGCTGGTGCTCTCGGCGCGCGCAGGCGGTTGCGGAGAGATCGGCTGATGCGGGCGATCGATAGTCTGAGCCGCCTGCGGCTTCAGGGATTGCAGATTCTGTTGCTGGGCAGCTGGATCTGGAGCGGCGCCTTGGGATTGCTGTCGCTGGGGCTGGGGCTTGGCGATGGGGCTCAGGTGCTGCTGGTGTCGGCGCTGGTCAACATCATGCCCACCATCATGGTCCTGCGCCATCGACAGGATGGCGTCGTTCGCCTGATGATGAGCACGCTCGCGACGGTGCAGCCGGCGCTTGGCGTCTTCCTGCTGTCCGGCCACCGGTGGCAGATGGACGCGCATATGTTCTTCTTCGTGGCGCTGGCGGGACTGGCGCTGCTCTATGACTGGCGGCCGATCATATTGTCGGCGGGCCTGACGGCGCTGCACCATCTGGCGCTTAATTTCATCGCGCCCGACTGGGTGTTTTTGGGCAGCGGTGATGTGCAGCGGGTCGCCGTTCATGGCGTGGCAGTCAGCTTGCAGGCGGCAGTGCTATGCTATCTGGCGGTGCGTTTGCGGTCGCAATTGCTTGCGCTCGATAGTCATGCGAACGCGGCGGCGCAGCTGGCCGAGGCGGCGGAGGCGGGGCGAAGCGCCGCCGAACGCGCCATGGCGGCAAATCGCGAGGCGGCTCTGCTCGAAGATGCGATGCGCGCCGAACGCGAGCAGGAGCGCGCGCGGCTCACCACGGAAAGGCGCGCGGAAACGCTGGCGCTGGTTAAGGCCTTTCGCCAGTCGATTGCGGATGTCGTGGGCGCGGTCAGCGGTGCGACCCGCGAACTGGACGAGTCGGCGCGAGCGCTCAACGAACTGGCGCGGCGCGCCAGCGCGGGGACGGACGAAACCGTGGCGGCGGCCGAGCGGTCGTCGGATCGCGCGGCGGAACTGGCCGGCCGTATCGAGCAATTGTCCCAGTCCATCACCGCCATCGCCACGGCAGCGGCACAGCAGGCCACCCTCGGCAGCGACGCAAAACGCGTGTCAGGCGCCGGGCACGATGCTGTCCGGGACATGGAAAGCCGCACCGCGTCCATCACCAGCTTTGCCGATTCGATCACGCAAATCGCGGCACGAACCAACTTGCTGGCGCTCAACGCGACGATCGAGGCCGCCCGCGCAGGAGAGGTCGGGCGCGGGTTCGCGGTCGTGGCGCAGGAAGTGAAGCAACTGGCCGGGCAGGCGGCAAGCGCGACCGGCGAGATTCAATCGCTAGCGACATCTGCGCATCAGGGTGCGGGCGTGGCCCAAGGCGCCTTGTCCGACGTTGCGCGCGTGGTCGAGCAGCTGGCGGCGGCAGCCGGGGAGATCCAGCAGGCCGTCGATAGCCAGCGTAATGCGACCAGCGCCATCGGCGAGTCGGCCCGCGATACGGCCGAAGGCGTAACGCGCATGGCGCAGCAGGTGGAGCAAGCGGCCGATATGGCGCGCAGCACCGAAAGCCTTTCCGATCGCGTGTCGAGCGCCGCTTCGGGATTGTCCCGCACAGCACAAGCCTTGCAGCGCGCGGCCGACCAATTCGTGGCGCAGCTGGAAGCGGCCTGATCCCGGTCAGGCGGACCGGGCGGTGGTACCGTGACGAATCGTGCGATCGTGCGCCAATGTGTCAAACAGGCGGTCTTCCTGACCGATACGGTCCATGAGCATGTTGAGGATCGGCCGCGTCTCCGCGCAAAACGCCGGCCATTCGCGGCGGATGCGCGCATCGCTCCAGTCGGTCATGTAGGCTTTGAAGCGGTCGCCCAGTGCGCCAAGTTCCCTTTCAAGCATGGTGGCCCGGTCCCGCGTTCGCGCTTCGGCTGATCTTTTAAGCGTGGGATAAAAGATGCGGTCTTCGAACGCGACATGCGTCATAAGCTGCCGCGCCAGTTGCCAGCGCAGTCTCGCCACGCCGTCGGGTTGATATGTTTCTGAAACCGCCTGTTCGAGCGCGCGCGCCGTGAGGCCGATCGCTGCATGCTGGCGGCGTAACTCGTCCAGGTCCATCCGTCCCTCCTAGCGTCGCGCTGGAGGGTAGATCATCGCCGCAGATATTTAAGAATATCTTGTCATCCTGCGCATTATGGCAGGGAAAGCACCGCCCTGCCGTAGCGGCAGGGCGGCGTTTGAACATCAGGCCGGCTGGTCAGCGCGGCTGACGCCCTGGCCATCCAGATTCTGGGCTGCGAAATCCCAGTTGATCGCTTCCTTGAGCACGCGCTCGGCATAGTTGGGGCGCGCGTTGCGATAGTCGATATAATAGGCATGTTCCCATACATCGAGGATCAGCAACGGCGTGTGGCCTTCATGCGCGACCGGCGTGTCGGCGTCGTGATAGCTGGTCACCTCCAGCTTGCCGTCCTTCAGGATCAGCGCGGCCCAGCCGCTGGCGAAATGGCCCACGGCCTCCGCCTTCATCTTGTCGATCAGCGCATCGACCGAACCAAAGGCATCGTTGATCTTTTCCAGCAGCTCGCCCGACGGCTGTTTCTTTTCGGGGCTGAGCGAATGCCAGTAGAAAGTGTGGTTCCAGATCTGGCCCACCTGGTTGAACAGGCCGCCCTTGGACGACTTGATCAGCTCGACCAGCGACTTGCCCTGGAGCGACGCATCCGCGGCGACCAGTTCATTGGCCTTGGTCACATAGGCATTATGGTGCTTGCCATGGTGATAGTCGAAGGTTTCGGCCGACAGGATGTCGCCGAAGGCGTCCTTGGCATAGGGAAGGTCGGGCAGAACAAAGGCCATGGCGGAACTCCTCGGGTTCGTTATGGGGACGGCCGCTCAACGGACGGAGCGGCCGAAAGGTTCATCGGTGCAGCAAGGCTGCAAGCCCGCCGCGCTTCCCATATGCGTTCGCCGGCGCGGATTAAAAGAGGCTTGTGCCTATTGCGAAACGATCGCAGAAATCAGCCCTGCGGCGGGGTGGTTTCGCCGATTTCGTCGCTCGGCTTTTCCTCGCCCAGCGTCAGGCCATGGCGCATGAGCATCGGGATGTTGGCGCCGGCGAAAACCACCGAGACGATCGTCACGCCCCAGACCTTGACCGCGAGCCAGGTGTCGAAGCTCATCGACCGGCGCATGGCTTCATTGGCGATCGCCATGGCGACGAAGAACAGCGCCCAGTTGCGCGACAGCTTCATCCAGCCTTCATGCGTCAGTCCGTCATAGGCCGCCTGAAGCAGATATTTGAGCAAAGGCTGGCCACGCAACAGTCCTGCAATCAGCATCAGCGCAAAAAAGGCATAGATGATGGTGGGCTTGACCTGGATGAAGCTCTGGTCGCGGAAATAGATGGTGAGGCCGCCGAAAAAGAGGATCAGCAGCGCCGAGAGCCAGAGCATCGGCGATACGCGGCCCAGCTTCACCTTCGAGATGATGACGGCAATGACGATCGCGGCCATGAAGGCGCCGGTGCCAAAAATCATCGCCGTGATCGGATTGCCCGCACCCCAGATCCAGCCTGCGCCTTTGTAAGTCAGGAAGAACACAAGGAGCGGCCCGAAGTCGAGCGCAAGGGACAGGGTGCCGTTATGGGGAGATTTTGTCGCGGTCATTGCATCATCCGTTCGCCCTGAGCCTGTCGAAGGGCCTCGCTTTTCTCAAGAGGAGGGCTGGGCTTCGACAGGCTCAACCCGAACGGCTTCTTATCGCTTACCGCGCATAAGCGGTGCCCGCGATCGCCTTTGCCATGTCGCCGGGATCGAAGGGGCGTAGATCTTCGATCTTTTCGCCCACGCCAATGGCGTGGATGGGCAGGCGGAACTTCTCCGCCGCCGCGACCAATACGCCGCCGCGCGCCGTACCATCCAGCTTGGTCATGACCAGCCCCGTCACCTGCGCGGTTTCCTTGAAGACCTCAATCTGGTTCAACGCATTCTGTCCCGTCGTGGCGTCCAGCACCAGCACAACGTCGTGTGGGGCCGCCGGGTTCAAACGGCCCAGCACCCGGCGTACCTTGGCCAGTTCGTCCATCAGTTCGGTCTTGTTCTGAAGCCGCCCGGCGGTATCGACGATGAGCACGTCGATGCCCGTGGCTGTCGCCTGCTTGACGGCGTCGAACACGATGCCGGCGGCATCGCCCCCTTCCTTGCCCGCGACGATGGGGATGCCCAGCCGTTCGGCCCAGACCTTGAGCTGGCCGATGGCGGCGGCGCGGAATGTGTCGCCGGCGGCCAGCATCACGCCATAATCCTGTTCCAGGAAATTATGCGCCAGTTTGGCGATGGTGGTGGTCTTGCCCGATCCATTGACGCCGATGACCAGGATGACCTGGGGTCGGGGAAACGCCTCAATCTCCAGCGGGCGCGCGACGGGGGCGAGCGTCTTTTCAATCTCTTCGGCGATGATCTCGCGCAGATATTCCTCGGTCAGTTCCCGATTGAAGCGCCCTTCGGCCAGCCTGTCGCGCACGCGCGCGGCCATGGCCGGGCCAAGGTCGGAGACGATCAGCGCCTCCTCGATTTCGTCGAGCGTCTGGTCGTCGAGCGCGGCCTTGGTGAAAAGGCCGGTCAGATTGTCGCCGAGCCTGTTGGACGTGCGCTTGAGCCCGCCAAACAGTCGATCGCGCCAGTTAGTGTCAGCCATGATGATAATCCGTCATGCCGCCTCTTGCGCGATCAGGACGCCCTTCTCAAGTCCCGTGATGGTCGCGCGCACGATGGCGGAGGGTGTCTGCGTCGCCGTAAAACGCACCGGCGCGAAATTTTCCGCATGGCCACTCAGGCCGCTGCGTTCGACCAGTACGGACTGTTGCGTGCCGATCAGGCTGCGCAGCCAAGCGTCGCGGCGGTTCGCGCAGGCGGCGCGCAGGCGGGCGGCGCGGGCCTTGATCGTCGGCCGATCGACCTGCGGCATCCGCGCGGCGGGCGTGCCTTCACGCGGGGAATAGGGAAAGATATGACCGTGGACGATGGCGCAATCGTCGATGAGGGCCAGGCTGCGCGCGAACATCGCGTCGTCTTCGGTCGGGAAGCCGGCGATGATGTCCGCGCCGATGCTGATGTCCGGCCGTGCGGCCTTGAGCCGCTCGACGATCCGCACCGCATCGGCGCGGCTGTGGCGGCGCTTCATGCGCTTGAGGATCATGTCGTCGCCCGCCTGGAGCGAGAGATGGACATGCGGCATCATGCGCGGTTCGTGCGCGATCAGATCGAACAGGCGATCGTCCATCTCCACGCTGTCGATCGAGGAGAGGCGCAGGCGCGGCAGGTCGGGCACGCCTTTCAGTATGCGCTCGACCAGCAGGCCGAGCGTCGGCGCGCCGGGCAGGTCGGGGCCATAGCTGGTGACATCGACGCCCGTCAGGACGATTTCGCGATAGCCCGCGTCCACCAACTCGCGCGCCTTGTCCACGACCGCGCCCGCCGGGACGGAGCGGCTGTTTCCCCGGCCATAGGGGATGATGCAGAAGGTGCAGCGATGGTCGCACCCATTTTGCACCTCCAGAAAGGCGCGGGCATGGTCGGCAAAGGCGCTCGCCATATGCGGCGCGGTGTCGCGCACGGCCATGATGTCGGCGACGCGGACTTTGGGCAGGTCCAACCCACCGTTCGCTTCGAACACAGTCGAGAAACGATCAGGATGCGCCAGCCGCTTCTCGACTTCGCTCGAACCGAACGGACGGTGGTAGGTCGCCGCCTCCATCTTCTCCCGATTGCCGATGACAGCGTCCACCTCCGCCATGGCGGCAAAGGTCTGCGGCTCCGTTTGCGCGGCGCAGCCGGTGACGAGGATGCGTGCGTCGGGTCGTTCTCGTCGCGCCCGACGAATCGCCTGGCGGGTCTGGCGCACCGCTTCGGCGGTGACGGCGCAGCTGTTGACGACGATCAGATCGTCCTGATCCGCCGCCATCTGCCGGATCGCCTCGCTCTCCGCGATGTTGAGGCGGCAACCCATGGTGATGATGTCGGGGCCGCTCATATCAGAAGCGCGCCCAGTCGGCCTCGCCATCGAAGACATGGGTGGCGGGGCCGGTCATCTGGATGGTGCCGCCCGGCCGCCAGTCGATCACGAGATCGCCGCCCGGCAGCGTCACGGGGACAGGGCCGTGCGCCAGCTTGCGCCGGATCGCGGCGACGGCGGTGGCGCAGGCGCCGGTGCCGCAGGCGCGGGTGAGGCCCGCGCCCCTTTCCCAGACGATCAGGCGGATGTGGTTTTCGCCCACGACCTGCGCGAAATTGACGTTCACCCGCTGCGGGAAGAGCGGGTCCTGCTCGATCATGGGGCCAAGCCGCGCCGTGTCCACCGCATCCAGATCATCAACGAAGAAGATGACATGCGGATTGCCGACATTGGCCGCGGCTGGAGCGGGCAGCTCTTCCCAGCTTGCCGGCATCGTCAGCGTGTCCATCGCATAGGCGAGCGGGATCGCGTTCCAGTCGAAACGCGGCGCGCCCATGTCGACGCTCGCCCCGCCGTCGATCAGCCGGGCGTCGAGCAGGCCGGCCCTGGTGCGGATGGTGACGTCATGGCCGATAAACAGCGGCACGCAGCGGGTCGCGTTGCCGCACGCCTCCACCTCGCTGCCGTCGGCGTTGAAGATTTGCATGGACACGTCGGCGTCGGGCGCATCGCCAATCACGATCAACTGGTCGCAGCCGATGCCGGCATGACGGTCGGCAATGGCGCGGGCGCGCGCCTCGGTCATGGCCACCGGCGCGGCGCGCGCGTCGATGACCACGAAGTCATTGCCCAGGCCATGCATTTTCGAGAAGCGCCCCATGCGCGGGCATGTAGTGCGAGTGAGGGGAAAAGGCGAGTCCGGGCTTAAGGTGCCGCGACCTGGAATTTGACAGTGAGCTGCTGCACGATAGGCACTGGACGCCCGTCGGCGTCGGCGGTGACTGAGCTAAAGAATTGCTGTGTCTGCTGGCATGCGACCTCAACCAGTTTTGCGGACGATTGGTCGGGGTTGAACGCTTGGCAAGCAGTGACATGTCCGGTTTGATCAAACTTTGCGGTCAGCGTTACGCGCTCCTCCTGCGCTCCGCCGGGCAAGCGCTTGACCTGTAATGTCATATCAACAGGAGGCACATAGCGATAGGATGGGCCACCTAGCTTGCCGGGAAGGCGCCAGTACAGCATTCCTCTATACGAGCCGTATGTCGCAGCGGCATTTTCGTCCCTCGCCGCTTTGAAGCGACCGCGTGACGCGATCATGGCACAGGTTCGTTCGTCCAAATCCGCCGAGCCGCTGGTCTGCGTGATCATGCAGTTGGCAATGCGCCCGGTCGGCGAGATGAGAAGGGAAAATGCTACCGGCCCTTCCTCTTTCCGCTTCAGCGCACCCGAAGGGTAGTCGTCGTCGCTCAGCCAATATCCGGGCGACTTTGCCGGCATTGCTGGAACAAGTGTCGCGGCCAGCATGATGCTTAGTAAGGCAGTCAATTCCAGCTCCTTATTTTGCGGCGCTCGCCCGTCGCTGCCCATACAGAAAATACACCGCCAGGCCGATCGCATTCCAGGCGGCGCAGGCCATGATCGTCATCATCGGCAGGCTGAGGAACAGATAGGCGCAGCCCGCGACCGCGCCGATGCCCACGATCCAGGCCGCCGGGGTGCGGAACGGGCGGCGCAGGTCGGGCGCGCGCTTGCGCAGGACGAGAAGGCAGAGGCCAACGGCGGTGAAGGCGATCAGCGTGCCGGCATTGGCCAGCGCCGCGATCTCGTCGATCGGCAGCAGCCCCGCGATGATCGCGACCAGCACCGCCGTCACCAGCGTGATCCGCGCCGGGGTGCCGCGCTTCGATATGCGAGCCAGACCCTGCGGCAGAAAGCCGTCGCGCGCCATCACCAGAAAGATGCGGCTCTGGCCATAGAGGAAGCCCAGCAGCACCGTTGGCAGCGCGATGACCGCCGCGATGGCGACAATGCGGGCGATGCCGCCCTGTCCCATTTCGCGCAGGATCAGCGCCAGCGGTTCGGGGCTGTCGGCAAAGCGGGTGAAGGGCAGCGCGCCGATCGCGGCGGCGGCGACGAGGACATAGATAAGCGTGCAGACGATCAGCGACCCGACGATGCCGATGGCGAGGTCACGGTCGGGGTTTTTCGCTTCCTCGGCCGCAGTCGAAATCGCGTCGAAGCCGTAAAAGGCGAAGAAGATGATCGCGGCCGCGGCCATGACACCGCGCTCGACGCCATCGGGGCTCATCGACTTGGCAAAGCCGAAGGGCATGAACGGCTCCAGGTTCGCGGCGTCGAAAGCAGGCAGGGCATAAGCAACGAACAGGCTCAACGTCACGATCTTGATGAGGACGAGGATGGTGTTGAGGCGCGCGCTTTCGCGCGTGCCGAACATTAGCAATCCTGCGACCACGGCGATGATGAAGATGGCGGGCAGGTTGATGATGCCGCCCAGTTCCGGTCCCTTGGTCAGCGCCTGCGGGAAACCCAGCGGGGTCAGCAGCGGGCCGGCATAGCCTGACCAGCCGACCGCCACGGTCGACACGACAAGGCTATATTCCAGGATCAGCGACCAGCCCACGATCCAGGCGATGCCTTCGCCCAGCACGACATAGGAGTAGCTATAGGCGCTGCCCGCCGCCGGCATCATGGTAGACAGTTCGGCATAGGCGAGCGCCGCGCAGGCGCAGATCGCGCCGGCAATGGCGAAGGAAAGAAGGACGGCCGGCCCCGCCCGGTCCGCGCCGACGCCGATCAGCGTCAGGATGCCCGTCCCCACGATCGCGCCGACGCCCAACGCCAGCAGGTGCGGCCAGGAGAGGGTGCGGGCGAGTTGATGCCCGCTATCCTGCGGCACCATGGCCTCCATCGGCTTGCGGCGTGTCCAACTCATGCGTGTAGGCTCCCCTGACGTTTCTTGCGCTCCTGCTGGCTTAAAAGAGAAGCTTCTGCAAGGCGGATGGATCATTCAGCTGTCGTTTCGATCCACGCGAGGCATAGAAGGAAACGCTGGTATCTGCAGGATCTTAGGCGGTTTGTGAGGAATGTGCGTCCCTCGGCTTGAACCGCGATGGGGACCAGTTATAGATAATTCGATTGCGTGATTTATTGAGTTTTCAATGTCAAATTTTACTAGTGTAAGCGAAGCATTCTTGGTCCCCGTAACTAAAAGGGAGGATGGCCCGCCGGGCGCACTCGTTGGCGGAGTATATGACCAGCAGGGCCAGTTTGTCGAAGAGTCGGCATTCTATCGGACCGGCGTCAAAATGGTTTATTCCCAGCCGCTCGACACGAACGACGTAACGGACAAAATTGATTTTCCGGTCATGTTTGGTGGCTATATTTACAGTCATTTTGGTCATTTTCTTCTTGAGTCTATCTCGCGATTACATGTCGCGAGAGAATTTCCTGATCTGCCAATTGTTTGGTTGAAGGACCCCCATCTCAAAGGATGGCAGAAGTTGATTTGCCAAACTCTTAAATTGCGTAACGAACATATATTCTTGTCGAATCCGCTTCGTGTCCCCAATTTAATATTGGGAGAGTGCGGATTTTCCATCCGATCATTTTTCAAATCTTATCATGCCGAATTTTTGGGGCAGTATTCCGCCAAGACTGTTCCTGGCCGTAAAATCTGGCTATCTCGCTCAAAACTCGCGGAAAAGCATGGCGGTATCGAAAACGACCTTGAGATCGAATCTCTGTTAATAGAACAGGGTTGGGATATATTTCATTCTCAGGAGCACAGCGTAGATCGCCAGTTGGAAGTTTTAGCTACCGCTGAGCGTATAGCCGGATTTGAAGGGTCAGCATTCCATTTATTGATATTGCTTAAAGATGTTTCGGCAAAAGTAGATATATTCCCGAGGGGGCC
Source organism: Sphingobium soli (assembly GCF_020782245.1). Classification (GTDB taxonomy): domain Bacteria; phylum Pseudomonadota; class Alphaproteobacteria; order Sphingomonadales; family Sphingomonadaceae; genus Sphingobium; species Sphingobium soli. The sequence continues at coordinate 76,105 of NZ_JAJGNP010000005.1, read as the reverse complement.
GTCTATAAATCCGAATTACGAAATTATTTCAGAAACAAAAGGATTTGATCAAGAAATTCATTTTGTAGAAATGAAAAAAATTAGCGGATCTGGATCATATTCTAGATATATAGTTAATGATCCAGCAGAATTATATTCTCGTCTTTTTTAGGTTTAGTCAGAAATATTTCATTTATAAGATTTTGGTAATCATTTGTGCCGCATAATAATGTTTGACTTGGTGATCGGTTTTCTGACTACATGAAGAGGAGGCCGTTGTCTCGCTGCAAGGCGATCGCTTGCGCTCCTCTTCGCTTTCCCCTAAGGGCACGCCCAGCATCGGGCGGCGTGCCGTTCGACTCTGACGACTCCAGGGCGCCCAATCGGGGCATCGGATGGACGCTGGCCGGCGAGGTTTCGCCCGCCGGCGATTTTGTCGTTTGATGGGTCTGCTACGAATTTTCAAGGGCTTCGGCCCGGATGAGGTGTTGATGTTCGATTCGCTCAGCGATCGCCTAGGTGGGGTCTTCGATAAGCTGCGTGGGCGCGGTGCGCTTACGGAGGACGATGTCCGCGCCGCGATGCGCGAGGTGCGAATCGCGCTGCTGGAAGCCGACGTGGCGCTGCCCGTGGTGCGCCAGTTCGTTGATCAGGCGACCGAGCGGGCGGTGGGCAGCGATGTGCTGCGTTCGGTCACGCCCGGGCAGATGGTCGTCAAGATCGTGTCCGACACGCTCACGGAAACGCTGGGTTCGGACACGTCCGACCTGATGATCGACGTGACGCCGCCCGCCGTCATCATGATGGTCGGCCTGCAGGGTTCGGGCAAGACGACTTCCACCGCGAAGATCGCCAAGCGCCTGAAGGAAAAAGAGCGCAAGAAGGTGCTGATGGCGTCGCTGGACGTCCAGCGCCCGGCCGCGCAGGAACAGCTGGCGGTGCTGGGCACGCAAACGGACGTCGCGACCCTGCCGATCATTGCCGGTCAGCAGCCGGTCGACATCGCCCGCCGCGCGTTGCAGGCGGCGAAGCTCCAGGGCTTCGATGTGGTGATGCTCGACACCGCCGGTCGCCTGCATGTCGACCAGGCGCTGATGGACGAGATGAAGGCGGTGGCCGATGTCGCCACGCCCGCCGAAATCCTGCTCGTCGTCGATTCGCTCACCGGCCAGGACGCGGTCAATGTCGCGACCAGCTTTACCGCCCAGGTGCCGCTGACTGGCGTGGTGCTGACCCGCATGGACGGCGATGCGCGCGGCGGCGCGGCGCTCTCGATGCGTGCGGTGACGGGCCGTCCGATCAAATTCGCGGGCACGGGCGAAAAGCTCGACGCGATCGAGCCCTTCCACCCGCAGCGCGTCGCGCAACGCATTCTGGGCATGGGCGATGTCGTGTCGCTGGTGGAAAAGGCGGCCGAGACGATCGACGCCGAGGAAGCCGACAAGCTCGCCAAGAAAATGGCCAAGGGTCAGTTCGACATGAACGACCTGCGCGCGCAGCTCAATCAGATGCGCCGCATGGGCGGGCTGGGCGCGCTGGCGGGCATGCTGCCGGGCCTCAAAAAAGCGCAGGCGGCGATGGCCAACAGTGGCGCCAATGACAAGACGCTGATCCATCTCGACGCGATGATCGGCTCCATGACGCCCAAGGAGCGCGAGAAGCCCGCGCTCATCAACGCCAAGCGCAAGATCCGCATCGCCAAAGGCTCCGGCACCACGGTGCAGGAGGTCAACCGGCTCCTGAAAATGCATCAGGAAATGGAAAGCGCGATGAAGAAGATCCGCAAGATGGGCGGCCTCAAAGGGCTGGCCAAGATGTTCGGCGGCGGCGGAATGGGCGGCCTGGGCGGCGCGGGCGGTCCTGAAGGCGGCACGCCGCCCGACCTGTCGGGGCTGGGCGGACTGGGCGGTCTTGGCGGCACCATGCCAAAGCTTCCCCCAGGCTTTCAGAATTTCATGAAGAAATAAGCAGTTACAACGTATTTGGTTTGAACAGAAAGGCAAATATCCATGGCAACCTCCATCCGTCTGTCGCGCGGCGGCTCCAAGAAGCGCCCTTATTATCGCATCGTCGTCGCTGACAGCCGCGCGCCGCGTGACGGCAAGTTCATCGAGCGTATCGGCAGCTACAACCCCGTCCTGCCCAAGGGCGATGAAAAGCGCGTCGTTCTGGACATCGAGCGCGCGAAGCACTGGGTCGCCGCCGGTGCGCAGCCGACCGACCGCGTAGCCCGCTTCCTGGACGCCGCCGGCGTGAAGGAACGCGCTGCCCGCAACAACCCCAAGAAGGCGGAGCCGGGCCAGAAGGCCAAGGACCGCGCGGAAGATCGCGCTACCAAGGCTGCCGAGGCCGAAGAAGCCCGCAAGGCTGCGGAAGAAGCCGCCAACGCGCCGGCTGAGACTCCTGCTGAGGAAGCCGCGCCCGCCGAAGAAGCCACTGCCGAGCAGGCCGAAGGTTGATCGACTTGACCGACAAGCCCGTCACTCTGGCCGTCGTCACTGGGGCGCATGGGGTGACGGGCGAGGTTCGTCTCAAGCTGTTCGGCGACGGGCCGGACAGCTTGAAGGGCTATGGCGCCTTCATGGCCGCAGGGCGCACGCTGACACTGAAGTCGGTGCGCGCCGGCCCCAATGGCGCGGTCGCTCGCTTTGCTGAAATCGGCGATCGCGGCGCGGCCGAGGCGCTGCGCGGCACGGAATTGACAGTGCCGCGATCCGCCCTGCCGCCGCTGGGCGAGGGCGAATATTATCATGTCGACCTTATCGACCTGCCCTGCGCATCCAGCACGGGCGAGGCGCTGGGCACCGTCGTCGCGGTTGAGAATTTCGGCGCGGGCGACATTGTCGAAGTGCAACGCGCCAGTGGCAAGCGCTTCATGGTGCCGATGCATGCGGTGACGCTGGGCGACGGCGGAGCTGTGATTGACGCTGCGTTCGTGGAATAGTATATACGGCTCGTATATACGGAGGCGTCCCATGGGCGAAGAGTATAAGTCCAAGGTGTTCAAGTCGGGCAACAGCCTGGCCTTGCGCCTGCCCAAGGCGCTGGGGCTGCAGGAAGGCGAAGAAGTGACGCTCGTCTCGCATGACGATGGCAGCTTTTTCTTCTGGCGACAGGATCGGGCGCGGGAGGTCCTGATGGGACTTTACGGCAGCATGTCTGCCGGCTTCATGGCGGATGGCCGGGACGATACGGCTCAAGATGACCGTGACTGGAGCCATGCCGCGACCCAGGCCGCATGACGACGTCGCTCTATCTGCTTGACACGAATGTTTGCATTGATTTCCTGCTGGGGCGAAGCGGGCCGCTGGCGCGGCGCATGGGCGATTGCCTGGACGCGTTGAGCGTGTCGGCGATAACCGCTGCCGAATTGCGGGTGGGTAATCGCACGTCCAGCGATCCGGTAGGGGACGGGCGGCGGGTGGATTCCTTCCTCTTTCTGCTGAATATTGCGCCCTTTGATGACGCGACATCGCGGACCTATGCGCAGGTGGCGGCCCAGGTCGGCATTCCTCGCAACAGCTTCGATCGCTTGATCGGAACACAGGCGTTGGCGCTCGGAATGATTCTGGTGACGCGTAATCGGAAGGACTTCGCGGATATCGAGGGCTTGAAAATGGAGGACTGGACCCTGTGAAGTTCTGGTTGGTGCTCCTGCTGCTTTGCTTTCCCGCCCTTGCCCATGCGCAGGCAGACGAAAAGAAGATCGCTGCTGTCGTCCCTGACATCGACCGCCTGTTCCATGATTTTGGGCAAGACAGCCATTCCCCCGGCCTTATCTATGGCATCGTCGCCAATGGGCGTCTGGTCCATGTAAAGGCTTTTGGCGTGCAGGATCTGGACCAGAAACGCCCGGTCACGCCCGACAGCCTGTTCCGCATCGCATCGATGACCAAGGCGTTCACCGCGCTCTCCATCCTCAAGCTGCGCGAAGACGGCAAGCTGACGCTGGATGACCTGGCGGAACAGCATGTGTCCGAACTGCGCCAGTGGACCTATCCCACGAAGGACAGTCCGCGCATCCGCATCCGCGACCTTTTGACCCACAGCGCCGGGTTCGTCGACGACAATCCATGGGGCGACCGCCAGACGCCGATGCCGCAGGAGGCATTCACGCGGTTGCTGGCACAGGGCGTGCCGTTCAACACCGCGCCGGGTACGCGCTATGAATATAGCAATCTTGGCTATGCTCTGCTCGGCCGGGTGATCGCCAATGTGAGCGGCATGCCCTATCGCCGCTATGTCGAACGCATCCTGCTTGGTCCGATCGGCATGACGTCGAGCGGCTATGCCGTGCGTGAATGGCCACAGGATCGGCGCGCGCTTGGTTATCGCTGGGAGGAAGGGCGGTGGCTGCGCGAGCCGGACATGGACGATGGCGCGTTCGGTGCGATGGGGGGCTTGCAGACCAGCGCGACCGACTATGCGCGCTGGGTCGCCTTCTTGCTGTCGGCCTGGCCGGCACGGGATGATCCGGATCAAGCGCCGGTCTCGCGCGCGTCGGTGCGGATGCTGGCGCAGGGCAGCAATTTCGCGAAGCTGGCGCAGCGCAATGGCAAGAGCGGGCCGAGCGCTTGCAAGCAGGCGGCGGCCTATGGTTTTGGCATGCGCGTCGCGCAGGATTGCGACTTGGGGCTGACCCTGTCCCATGGCGGCGGCTATCCCGGCTATGGCAGCCATGTGATGCTGATGCCGGACTATGGCGTGGGCATTTTCGTTTTCACTAACCGCACCTATAATGGCGGGGCGGGTCCGGCCTGGGATGCGGCGGTCGCTTTGAAGCAGGCAGGTGCGCTGGTTGCGCGGGAGCCGCCGGTAACGCCGCATCTGGCTGACGGCTATGCCGCTGCGGGTCAAATCTATGCGGCTGGAAATATATTGGCGGCGCGCGAGCGGTTGGCGATGAACATGCTGATGGACAGCGATGCAGACAGCTGGACGCGTCGGCTCGCTGCATTGCGCCGTGAAGTGGGGGACTGCCGCACGGACGCGCCGATCTCGGCCAGCGGCAATCTGTCCGGCAGCTTTACCTGGTCGTGCGAGCGCGGGCGTGTGGACGGGACGTTGCTGCTTGCGCCAACGCCGACAGCAGGGATTCAGGAATTGAAGCTGGTCGCCCGCCAGCCATGAGGCGCGCCTGCTGGACGCTGCCCGCCCCATCGCCTAAGCGCGGCGATATGGCTGTCGTCCCGCAAATCGTCCTGATGCTGTATCTGCTATTCCTGCTCGCGGCGGGGTGGCGACTGTGGGGGATAAGCTGGCGCACGGGCGTCAAGATCGCGGTGGCGTTCGCGCTCGTCCTGCCGATGCCCTTGCTCTTCATTTTGCCAGGCATGACGCGGCAGGATGGCTGGTCGGACCTGCTGATCCGCTTCGGCCTGACGCTGCTTGTCTGCGGCATGCTGTGCCTTGCCGGCGGCTTTTCCGCCGCGCGGCTGCGGGCGAGGCGGCGCGGATGACCTTCACCGCGCAGATCCTCACGCTCTATCCGGAAATGTTTCCCGGACCGCTGGGCGTGTCGCTTGCAGGGCGGGCTTTGGCCGAGGGGAAATGGGCGTGTGACCCAATCCAGATCCGCGCCTTCGCGGCGGACAAGCACCGCACCGTGGACGATACGCCGGCGGGCGGGGGCGCGGGGATGGTGTTGCGCGCCGACGTGCTGGGCAAGGCGGTGGATCATGCGCTGGACAAGCGGCCCGACCTGCCGGTGCTGGCGATGACGCCGCGCGGACGCCCGATCACGCAGGCGCGTGTGCGCGACCTGGCCGCCGGGCCGGGCGCGACCATATTGTGCGGCCGGTTCGAGGGGTTTGACGAGCGGATTTTCGAAGCGCGCGCCATCGAACAGGTCAGCATGGGCGACATCATCCTGTCGGGCGGGGAAATGGCTGCGCTGCTGCTGCTCGACGCTTGCGTGCGGCTGCTTCCCGGTGTAATGGGCGCGGCTTCCAGCGGAGTCGAGGAATCCTTCGAAACGGGCTTGCTCGAATATCCGCATTATACCCGCCCGGTGGAATGGGAGGGGCGCACGATCCCGCAACTGTTGCGATCGGGGGATCATGCGAAAATCGCCGCCTGGCGGAAACAAAGGGCGGAGGAGGATACACGGCTAAGGCGGCCGGACCTTTGGGAACGTCATATCGGCGTTCGGGACCAGCCGCCCTCTGGTGCGCAACGAACGACCAAGGACTGAGTGTGACATGAACATCATCCAGCAGATCGAGGCGGAAAGCATCGCCGCCCTCGCCAAGGATATTCCCGACTTCCGCCCCGGCGACACGCTGCGCGTGGGCGTCAAGGTCAAGGAAGGCGACCGCAGCCGCGTCCAGAATTATGAAGGCGTGTGCATCGCCCGCTCGAACAAGGGCATGGGATCCAACTTCACCGTGCGCAAGATTTCGTTCGGCGAAGGCGTGGAGCGTGTGTTCCCGCTCTATTCGCCCAACATCGATTCGATCACTGTCGTTCGCCGCGGTGTCGTGCGTCGCGCCAAGCTCTATTATCTGCGTGGCCGCACCGGCAAGCGCGCTCGTATCGCCGAGCGCCGCGACACCCGCAGCGAAGGCTGATCGCCGCGCGATCAGACCTGAGGGTAAGGAAAGGCGGCGGCTTCGGCTCGCCGCCTTTTTTTGTCCCGGGCCCTCCGGGAACCTCGGGGCCGCCAGGCGCGCTTATCCTTCCGTGATGGCGAGGAGATAGAGATGCGCATCATATCGGGACTTGCGGCGGTCGCCGTCATCGCCCTGCCAGCCGCGCTGCCGGCGTCGGGGAAATCCATGTGGACCTATGCCTATCAGAACGGCGTTAGCGAGTATCTGACCGGGCAATGGGATTCGCCCACAGGCGGCGCGCTTAACCTGTCGTGCAAGGGCAGGGCGGTGACGATCATGGCGCAGATCAAAGGGCAGGCACCGCCGCCCGATAGCCAGTTGCGGCTCATAGCCTCCTCGCGCTCCGGGTCGCGCGAAACGCGCTTCATGACGGATAAGCGGGGCGACGTGCATATTGCGGATGCGGCGCGGTCGCCGGCCTTTCGTCAACTGTGGGGCGACTTGCGCGCACGGGACATTGTGACGGTCCGCTATGCGGACGGGCGGTTTGCGGTGCAGTCGCTGGACGGTGCCGGCAAGACGCTGCCGCCGCAGCCTTGCGCGGATTAGGGACGATGGGCTTTCTGGTCGGGTCGGCGCTGCTGGCGATCCTGATGAGCTTCGGCGCGGCGAAGTTCAGTCTTGGCCGCTGGCCGGACCTGAGCGCCGGGCGGCAGGTGCTGGTCGCGGCGTCCGCCTTTCCCCTGCTGGCGCTGATCGCCTTTGCCGTGATGCTGGTAATCACGCTGGCGGGGCCGCAGCCGCAGGAACCGGGCGGGACGACCGGGATGGTCGTCTTCGCCATGGTCTTCTTCCTGGTCTATGCGCTGGGCGTTGCGCTGGTTATCGGCTTGCCCAGCGCCTGGATCGCGGTGCGCATGTTGCGCTGACCGATCAGGTGGCGCGGCTGGTCCACCACAGGCCCGCGAGGCTGATGGCTGCGGCCGCGGTCATGTAGAGGCCGACCAGCGCCACACCCTGCGCCGCGATCAGCCAGGTCGCGACGATCGGGGCGAGCGCGCCGCCGATGATGCCGCCAAGGTTAAAGGCGAAGGACGCGCCGGTATAGCGCAGCTGGATCGGGAAGAGCGCGGGCAGATAGGCGCCCAGCGGGCCGTAGACGAAGCCCATCAGGAACAGGGCGATCGCCAGGATCGCGAAGATAGGGAGCAGCGCGCCCGTGCCGATCATCGGTCCGAAGGCAAGTCCCATCAGCGTCGTGCCCGCGCAGCCCCAGGCCAGCACGCGCGTGGGCGTACGCTGGTCCGACCACCAGCCGGCCAGCACAATGCCCACTGCCATGAACAGGATGGCGCCGAGTTGCAGCGACAGGAAGACGCTGCGGTCGATGCCCAATGTCGTGGTGCCGTAGCCCAGCGCGAAGGCGGTGGCGATATAATAGACGGCAAAGCAGGCGACGACCGCGAAGGTGCCGGCAATGGCCGCGCCCAGATGATCGCGCAGCAGCGTGGCGAGCGGCAGGGCGGGGGGTGGCGCTTCCGCCTGCGCCGCTGCAAATTCGGGCGTTTCGGTGAGTTTGAGGCGGACCCACAAGCCCAGGAACACCAGCACTGCGCTGCCCAGGAATGGCAGGCGCCAGCCCCAGGCGAGGAAATCGGCTTCAGACAATACGGTGTCAAGGAGCAGGAACAGGCCGTTGGCGGCGATGAAGCCGACCGGCGCGCCCAGCTGCGGGAACATGCCGAAACGCGCGCGCCAGCCCGGCGGCGCGTTTTCCACCGCCAGCAGCGCCGCGCCGCCCCATTCGCCGCCCAGGCCAAGACCCTGGCCGAAGCGCAGCAGGCAGAGGATCAGCGGCGCCCACCAGCCGATCTGCGCATGGGTGGGCAGGAAGCCGATCGCCAGCGTGCAGCCACCCATCAGCATCAGCGACGTCACCAGCGTCGCCTTGCGCCCGACCCGGTCGCCATAATGGCCGAACACCGCCGCGCCCAGCGGCCGCGCGAAGAAGGCGAGAGCAAGGCTGCCATAGGAGGCCATGAGTTGCGCGGTGGGGGAGGATGCGGGAAAGAACAGCGCGGGAAAAATCAGGCTGGCGGCGGTGGCGTAGATGTAGAAGTCGTAAAATTCGACCGCCGTGCCGATCAGGCTGGCCGCGAGCACGCGCTTGTGCCGCCACATTTCGCCGACGCCGCTGGTCTGTGTCACGTTTTTTCGCCCCCCGGAATTCGTCATGCCAGCGACGGCTGGCATCTCTCTGCCTTTGTCGCGGTAAAGAAAAGTGAGATCCCGGCCTTCGCCGGGATGACAGTCATGATGTCTTTCGCCTCTGGTTCAGCAGCTCATAGGCCATCACCGCAGTGGCCACCGCGGCATTGAGGCTGTCGGCCTTGCCGCGCATCGGCATTTTGACCAGCAGGTCGCATTGCGCTTCATAGTCGGCGGGCAGGCCCTGGGCCTCGTTGCCGACCAGCAGGAAGCTGGGGCTTTGATAGGCCGGCTCCTGATAATCCTGCGTGGCCTTGAGGCTGGTGCCGATCAACTGCCCCGCGCCGCCGCGCAGCCAGGGGAGGAACTCTTCCCATCGCGCCTGCGTGATCGACTGGGTGAAGAGCGCGCCCATGCTGGCGCGCACCGATTCGACCGAGAAGGGATCGACGCAGTCGTCGATCAGGATGAGGCCGCCCGCGCCGACTGCGTCGCCGGTGCGCAATATCGTGCCCAGATTGCCGGGATCGCGCAGCGACTGGGCGACGATCCAGATGTCGGCGCTGCTCCGGTCGAGCGCGGCCAGCGGCGTCAGCCGGTCGCGATAGACGCCGACGAGTGCCTGTGCATTGTCCTTGCCGCTGATCTTGGACAGGATATCGGGCGTGGTGACGATGACGTCGCCGCCCGCCGCCTCGATCGCGTCGATCAGTTCCAGCGCCAGCGGGTGTGTGGCGCCGGCATGGAAGAGCATTTCGGGCAGCACGCCTTCCTCGCGCGCTTCGGTCAGGATGCGTAGCCCTTCGGCCAGGAACAGCCCTTCGGCCTTGCGATATTTCTTTTCCCGCAAGCTACGGACGCGCTTGACCAGCGGGTTGGAAAAACCGGTGATTTCACGTGCCACTGCGCCGATATGCCCATGCTGGAGATAAACAGGCGGCTTCCTTAGCGGGCACAAGCGCAAAAGGACAGGCTTGCCCCGCGCAGGGCGATGGATTTGGCGCAAGGATTTTGCCAAGGATGCGCCATGACACCCGATTCCGATCCGCCGCCGCCCATGCACCTGTCGATCAAGCTGGAAGATGGCTTCTTCCTTGGCTTCGTGCTGCTGGTGTCGGTCGCCTTCGCTCTGGTTATCGAACCCTTTTTCGCCGCGATCCTGTGGGGCGTCATCGTCGCGATCGTGTTCGCTCCGGTGCATCATCGCATCCGCGCGCAGATGCCGGGGCGGACCAATGCGGCGGCGCTGCTGACCTTGCTCCTCATTTTGCTGGTGGTGATCGTCCCGGCCTTCGTCCTGGGCGCGGCGCTGTTGCAGGAAGCGACCTTTTTCTATGGCAAGGTGCAGTCGGGCGAGATCAATTTCGTTCGCCTGTTCTACGACGTGATCGCGGCGCTGCCCGACTGGTTGCGCCCCTATGTCCAGCGGCTGGGCATCACCAATTTCTATGCCGCGCAGGAAATGGTGACGCGGGGGCTGACCAGCAGTTTCCGCACGTTGGCGGGCCAGGCGTTCCAGATCGGGCAGAGCGCCTTCAGCTTCTTCGTGGCGCTGGGCGTCATGCTCTATCTGGCCTTCTTCCTGTTGCGCGATGGCGACTGGCTGGCGCGCAAGGTCGCCGCCGCCGCGCCGCTGCGCGCGGGACAGCGCACCGCCTTGATCGAGCAGTTCGTCATCGTCACCCGCGCCACGATCAAGGGCAGCATCGTCGTCGCCATCGTGCAAGGGTTGATCGGCGGGCTGGTCTTCTGGGCGCTGGACATCCAGGGCGCGCTGCTCTGGGGGGTGCTCATGGGCGCCTTTTCGCTGCTGCCCGCGATCGGCACCGCGATCGTGTGGGTGCCCGTCGCCATCTATCTGTTCGCCACCGGCGCGGTGTGGCAGGGCGTGGTGCTGGTCGTGTGCGGCGCGCTGGTGATCGGGTCGGTCGATAATGTGCTCCGCCCCATCCTGGTCGGCCGCGACACGCGCATCCCCGATTATGTCGTGCTCATCTCCACGCTGGGCGGGCTGGAGCTGTTCGGCTTCAACGGCATCGTCATCGGCCCGGTGATCGCGGCTTTGTTCATCGCGACATGGAATATCTTCACCCGGATGCGGGGGGAGGATGCGGGCATCGACGCGGCGAAGGAGGGCTGACGAGGCGGTCCGACCTGTCAGGCGTCCGAAGTTCACAGTGTCGTGGCGCTTTTGCGGGCGGAAGCGACCACTAGGCGACTGCGACGCGACACTGAAGCGACACCTGCGCGAACCCGACGCTACAGGCCGATGGCGCCTCACGATCGGGCGCGGCGCGCGTGTCACAAGAGGCTGGATGGACGATATCCAGCAGGATAGATCAGATAAAATCCAACATTGGAACTCTTATCCTGGCCTTCGGCATTGCGCAGGGCCAGCGGTTCAGGGCACGCCGATGACGGCGTCGGACTGGGCCGGATAGGCGCGCACCAATGCGCCGCTGAGCGCCGTAGCCGCCGCGTCCTGCTGGTCCGCAGACCGCACCGTGACCGCCGATCCGCGCCAGACCGACGCCGCGCTGCCCCGTTTGCGCAGGATCATGTCCAGCCGCGTTTTTTGCAGCGCGACATGGCGCGACTTGCCCGATGGCAGCGGCACCTTGAAGACGGAGCCCGCAGCTCCGGGTACGCCGCCATTCGTAAGGTTGGAGCTGGACGGCGCGACCTTTGCGTCGCCGGTGCCGACGTCGGACCGGTCGATGACCAGTTCCATCCAGTAGGCCGCATGATCCGCGCCATCCAGCAAGGTGAAGCCGCGCGCCGAAAGCGCCTCTCCCGCGGCGTCGCGCGCGCTTTCGGTCGTGCCGTCGCGGCTGCCGTCAGCAAGATGCGCTTCGACCGCCATCGTGCCCTGTTGCGGGGGCGGGGCCGTCTGGGCGGCCAGCGGCGCGCTGAGCGCGACCATGCCGACCAGCGCCGCGATATGGCGGACAAGGATCGAGGGGCGATGCGCGTTCAGTGGCGGGGGCATCATGGTCATGGGGTGGCTCCAGGAAATGCGATCCTATCGGAAGGACGCACGCATAGTGGAAAAATATGCCAGCGCCGCTTTGCCAGCCGGCCGCGCCTATTCTTCCCCGAACTTGTCCTCGACCAAGGTGACGAGTTGGCTGAGCGCCTGCGCGGCGTCCGGCCCCGTTGCCTTGATCGTGATCTGGTCGCCCATCGCCGCGCCCAGCATCATCAGCCCCATGATCGACGTGCCGGTGACGTGATGGCCGTCCTTGCTGACGGTGACGTCAGCGGGCAGGCCGCTCGCCAGGGTCACGAATTTCGCGCTGGCGCGGGCGTGAAGGCCGCGCTTGTTGGTGATGCGGACGTCCTGGCTGAATTCGTTCATGCAGTGCTGCCCAACAATTCCGATGCGACGCTGATATATTTCTGGCCCGCCTCGCGCGCGGCGGCGACGGCGGCGCGCACGTCCATGACCTTGCGCGCGCTTTCCAGGCGGATGAGCATGGGCAGGTTGATGCCGGCAATCACCTCGATCTCGCCGGCCTTGAGCAGCGAGATGGCCAGGTTCGACGGCGTGCCGCCGAACAGGTCGGTGAGAAGGATGACGCCCGCCCCATCATTGACGCGCGCGACCGCCGCAGCGATGTCCGCGCGGCGCAATTCCATATCGTCTTCCGGGCCGATGCAGATCGTCGCAATCTGCTGCTGCGGCCCTACGACATGTTCCATGGCGACAACGAATTCGGTCGCCAGCGACCCATGGGTGACGAGAACGAGTCCGATCATGTGCTTGTGCGGCCCACCTGTGTCATGATTCTGCTTTCGGGCCTCCCGGCCGGCGCTTCTCCAGACTGTCCTGGGGCGCTGATTCTATATTGCGGTGCAGAACCGTGGGCGAAAAGCCCGCCGCTTGCAAGTGCCTCGCGACCCGATCGGCGACATGGACGGAGCGGTGCCGCCCGCCGGTGCAGCCGAACGCCACGGTGATGTAGGTCTTGCCCCCTTCGGCATAGCGCGGCAGCAGCGTGACAAGCAGATCCTCGATCCGGCCCACGCTGTCCGCATAGGCGGGATCCTGCGCGATATAGGCCGCGACGTCGGCCTCCAGCCCGGTTTTGGGCCGCAGCGCATCGTCCCAATGCGGATTGCGCAGATAGCGCATGTCGAACATCAGGTCGGCGTTGCGCGGAACCCCGCGCGAAAAGCCGAAGGACAGGATGGTCAGCACCGGTTCCGACAGGCCGGGCCGCGAAAAGCGATCCCGCATTTCCTGTTGCAGGGCGTTGCTGGAAAAGCTGGTGGTGTCGATCACCTGGCTCGCCCATCGGCGCAGCGGTTCGGTGAGTTCGCGTTCGCGCGCGATGCCATCGGCGGCGGGGCGATCGGCCGCCAGCGGATGGCGGCGGCGGGTTTCGGCAAAGCGCCGTTCCAGTTCCGCGTCCGAACAGTCGAGGAACAGGGTTTCGATGTCGTGGCCGTGGCGTTCGCGCAGCCCCTTGATGCGGCGCACGATGGCGCCGGCGTCAAAGCCGCGCGTGCGCGCGTCGATGCCCAGCGCCAGCGGCCGGTCGGCATCCGCGCCATGGCCGACCGGCAGCGGCGTGTCGAGCAGCCGGTCGAGCAGCATCAGCGGCAGATTGTCGACGACTTCCCAGCCCATATCCTCCAGCGTCTTGAGCGCGGTGGTCTTGCCCGCGCCTGACAGGCCCGACAGCAAAAGGATCGATTTGGGGTGGGATGCAGTCATCGCGGCGCCAGCGTCCTGAGCGCCAGTTCGACCTTGATCGCGGCGGAGACTTCGAACGGGGCAATTTTGATAACCGGAACCTGAAGCCCGGCGACGGCGCGGGACAGGCCTTCGGGCGGCATGCGGTCGACCTGGTCGAACAGGTCGCACAGCAGTGCGACGGGCGCGTCGCCATGGGGCATGGGCACGATGCCAAGGCCGCGCACCTCCATCTTCCCCGCGATCGTGTCGGGCGCGGTGGCGCGCAGCGCGCCGTCGATGCGCTGGACCAGCGTGTAATCGTCGCTGACCAGCGTGGCGCCACGGTCGATCAGGCGCAGCGCAAGGTCGGACTTGCCGACGCCGCTGGGTCCGCACAGCAATACGGCCCGGCCATCGATGGCCACGCTGGTCGCATGCAGCGTTTCGGAGGAAAGGGCGCGCGCCATTATCCCGCCCCTTCTAACGCCTGTCGCGGCCGATGAAAATGGGCGAGCGTCGCCCCGCCGTCTTATTCCGAAACAATGCCGGGGTCGCGCGCCACCGCCATCGGCAGGCGCACGACGAAGCTGGCGCCACGCTGCGCATCCTCCCGGTCGCCGATGCTGATGCGGCCCTGATGCCCTTCGACAATGGAGCGGGCGATGGCCAGACCCAGGCCCGAATGCTTGCCGAAACTTTCGCCTTCGGGCCGGACGCTGTGGAAGCGGCGGAAAATATGTTCGCGTTCGGATTCAGGGACGCCCGGCCCTTCATCCTCGACGCTGACCAGCACCTGATCGTCCGCCACCGTGGCGATGATGCGGACAAGGCCGCCGTCGGGCGAAAAGGACACCGCATTGTCGATGAGGTTGTCGAGCACGCGCACCAGCCGGCCTTCTTCGCCCAGCACGACGGCGACATCCTTGCGCGGGCGGGCGAAGGCCAGGCGCACGCTGCGCGGCACGCCGCGCGCTTCGCGGGCGATCACCATTTTCTCGATCAGCAGGCCCAGGTCGATGGGTTCAAAGCGTGTGCGCGAGAGTTCCGCGTCGACGCGCGAGGCTTCGGCAATGTCGGTAACGAGGCGGTCGAGCCGGCGCACATCATCCTGCGCAATCGCCATCAATTGCGCGCGCAGGTCCGGGCGGTCCACCCGTTCGAGCGAATCGAGCGCGGAGCGCAGCGAGGCGATCGGGTTCTTGAGTTCATGGCTGACGTCAGCGGCGAAGGCATCGGTCGCGTCGATCCGCTGGCGCAGCGCATGGCTCATGTCTGAGAGGGCGCGGGCCAGCATGCCGATTTCGTCGCGCCGTTCGGGCAGGCGCGGAACCGTGACCTCGCGCGCGCGGCCCAGGCGCACGCGCACGGCGGCGCGCGCGAGGCGCTGGAGCGGCTGGACGATGGTGCGGGCGAGGAACAGCGAGAGCAGCACCGAGGCGAGCACCGCCGCGGCCAGCACCAGCCCCAGGCGGAAGCGTTCGGCGCGCACGGTGCGGGTGATGTCGCGCGCGTTTTCAGTGGCCAGCAGGCTGGTCCCGTCCTTCATCGCCACGGCGGCCGAGATCATGAATGTGCGGTCGGGCGCATAGCGGTTCATCGCTTCGGGCTGGCCGGATCGGCGCGCGGCGACCAGTTCGGGCCAGGCGCTGGCGCGATCGACCGCCGGTTCCTCGAAATCGGGCGGTCGGTCTGCGGACACGACGCTGTCGACCATCTTGTCGAGGAAGCGCGCGACATGGCGGCGCAAGGCTTCGTCTTCGGGTGAGCGCAGTTCATAGCGCGGCGCGTCCATGGCGAAGCTGTCGGCGATCAACGCGCCGTTCGCACCATAGCGACGCACGCGGTCGCCGGTCTGGCGTGCATAGGCAGCGATCAGCCGGTCCTGCCGGTCGGTCGGCGCGGTGTCCAGCCCGATGGCGAGCAGCTTCAGTTCGCGCGCGGACTGGACCAGCCGGTCATCGACGATGCGGGTGCGATAGCTGTCGAGATAGAAAAATCCGCCCGCCAGCAGCGCCAGCGCGAATACATTGACCGCCAGGATGCGCGGGGTGAGGCTGACCCGCCCCGACCAGCGCTCGGGTGCGGGCAAGCGGTCATTCCTCGGAGAATCGGTATCCGGCGCCATAGAGCGTGTCGATTGCATTGAACTGGCTGTCTACCTCACGGAATTTGCGGCGCAGGCGCTTGATATGGCTGTCGATGGTGCGGTCATCGACATAGACGTCGTCCTGATAGGCGGCGTCCATCAGCTGGTTGCGGTTCTTGACCACGCCGGGGCGCTGGGCAAGCGTTTCCAGGATCAGAAATTCGGTGACGGTCAGCGTTACGTCCTTGCCGTCCCATTTGACCCGGTGCCGGGCCGGGTCCATTTTCAGCCGGCCGCGCACGATGGGTTCGGCCACCGGCTCGTCGCTGGTTTCGGGCGCGCGGTTCGCCTCGGCCCGGCGCAAAATGGCGCGGATGCGCGCGATTAGCAGCCGTTGCGAGAAGGGCTTGGAGATATAGTCGTCCGCACCCATGGCCAGGCCCAGCGCCTCGTCCAGCTCGTCGGCCTTGGAGGTGAGGAAGATGACGGGCATCGCGCTTTTTTCCCGCAGCCGCCGCAACAGCTCCAGCCCATCCATGCGCGGCATCTTGATATCGAAGACGGCAAGGTCGGCGGGATTGTCGAGCAGCGCCTTGAGCGCGCCTTCGGGATCGGGATAGATGCGCGTCACGAAGCCTTCGGCCTGTAGCGCGATCGACACGGAGGTCAGGATATTCTTGTCGTCGTCCACCAATGCGATGGTTGCGGTCATGCGGCGTCCCGGACATGTCAGGTTGCAGAGCGCAGCAGCGTTAGACCATGGGGCGCGGGGCTGCAAGAAAGGCGCGCGGCATGGTCCGTCACGGTGCTGTCACGATCGCTGCGGCGCAGCATCGACTCAGTTTGACGCTGGGGGCGTCACGGCCTATGCCCAGCCTTGTCGGCAAGCCGGACGCCACGCCGTAAAACGGCGGGTTGCCGGGGAGCCGGATCGGCCGTCATCCTGATCATAGGGGCGGGCGACAACATATTCAGGAGCAAAGGCGTGCAGGCCAAATCCTCTATCACCCTGGCGGACCAGGGCATCACTACTCATGCCACCCAGCATTGGAATCTCGGCACCGCGCCGCTGGTCGAAGCGGCCGTGCGCAATGGCGAGGGCAAGCTGTCGAAGGACGGCCCGCTGGTCGTCAAGACCGGCAAGCATACCGGCCGCAGCGCCAAGGACAAGTTCATCGTCCGCGACGCCGAGACCGAAGGCACCGTCTGGTGGGGCAACACCAACGTCGCGATGACGCCGGAGCATTTCGCCGCATTGAAGGACGATTTCTTCAAGGCGCTGGGCGAAAAGGAAACGCTCTACGTCGCCGACTTGTTTGGTGGGTCGCAGCCTGAGCATCGCGTCAATGTGCGCGTCATCAACGAATTTGCCTGGCACAATCTGTTCATCCGCACGCTGCTGGTGCGGCCGAGCGCTGAAGAACTGAGCGGGTTTGCGCCTGAATATACGATCATCGACCTGCCCAGCTTCCGCGCCGATCCCGCGCGCCATGGCTGCCGCAGCGAAACGGTGATCGCGGTCAACCTGACCGAAAAGCTGATCCTGATCGGCGGCACCGCCTATGCCGGCGAAATGAAGAAGAGCGTGTTCGGCATCCTCAACTATCTGCTGCCGGCCAAGGGTGTGATGCCGATGCATTGTTCGGCCAATATCGGCGCGAACGGCGATACGGCGGTGTTCTTCGGCCTCAGTGGCACCGGCAAGACCACGCTGTCGGCGGACGCCAGCCGCACGCTGATCGGTGACGATGAACATGGCTGGTCGGACACGGCGGTCTTCAATTTCGAGGGCGGCTGCTATGCCAAGATGATCAACCTGTCGGCCGAGGCCGAACCGGAAATCTTCGCCACTACCAAGCGGTTCGGCACGGTGCTGGAAAATGTCGTGATGGACGAGGAAACCCGCGCCATCGATCTTGACGACAACAGCCTGGCCGAAAACAGCCGCGGATCCTACCCGATCGACTTCATCCCGAATACATCGGAAAGGAATCTGGGGCCGGTCCCGAAGAACATCATCTTCCTGACTGCCGACGCCTATGGCGTGCTGCCGCCGATCGCGCGGCTGACGCCCGAACAGGCGATGTATCACTTCCTGTCGGGCTATACCGCGCGCGTCGCGGGCACCGAAATCGGCGTGACGGAGCCGACCGCCACCTTCTCGACCTGCTTTGGCGCGCCCTTCATGCCGCGCCATCCGTCGGTCTATGGCAATCTGCTGAAAGAACGGATCAACAAGGGCGGCGTTACCTGCTGGCTGGTCAACACCGGTTGGTCGGGCGGTAAGGCGACGATGCCGGGCATCAAGCGCATGCCGATCAAGGTCACGCGCGCCCTGCTCAACGCCGCGCTCGACGGCAGCCTGAACAACGCCCAGTTCCGCACCGACCCCAATTTCGGGTTCCAGGTGCCGGTCGCGGTGGAAGGGGTGGACTCGACCATTCTCGATCCGCGCGCATCCTGGGCGGATGGCGAGGCCTATGACGAAACGGCAGCAACGCTGGTCAAGGCCTTCGTCGACAATTTCGCGCAGTTCGAGGATCATGTCGACGATGGCGTGCGCGGCGCGGCGCTGACTGCCGCCTGACGCGAACGACAATATGACGGAAGGGGCGGGACCATGGTTTCCCGCCCTTTTCCTATGCGCCCCACTCATCCTTTCCTTGCAAGGGAGACGGGCACGTTTTGCGTTGCCGCGGTGCCCCTGCTATTCTGCAAGGACAGTCAAAAGGAGTGACGCGCATGTTCGACAGCATCATCGGTAAACTGGGCGGGCTGGAAGCAGTCGCCGCGCAGATCGGCGTCACGCCCGAGCAGATGCAGGCGCTGATGCGCGAAATCGCAGCAAAGATCGGGTCTGGCGAAACAAGCGTGGCGGCGCTTGCCGAAACCGCAGCGGAACATGGCGTGTCGGCCGACAAGTTGCAGCAATTGATGGCCGGTTTCGGCGGCCCCGAAGCGATCATGGGCCAGATCGGCAGCCTGTTCGACCGGGACGGTGACGGCAATCCCGCCAATGAACTCAGCGGCTTCGCCAAAGGACTGTTCGGCTAAATCGCATAGGCAGGTAAAAGCCCGCGCTTTGGCCACCCCAAGTTTTTTTGGCCTTGCCTTCGCGGCGCGGAAGGGCCAATTCGCGGCCATCTGAATTGTTGCGAATGATCCGCAACTAGAGCGGCGCTGGCCGCGCCCTGGCAAGCAAGGACGAAGTTAGTTGACCGACGTAACGACCGAAAAGCCGGTATTGGAACCCACCGGCGCGCTTTCCGTGGAAACCGTGTTGTCGGTGAAGCACTGGAACGAACATCTGTTCAGCTTCCGCATCACGCGCCCCGCCAGCTTCCGCTTCCGCTCGGGCGAGTTCGTGATGATCGGCCTCAAGGGCGACAATGGCAAGCCGCTGCTGCGCGCCTATTCGGTCGCTAGCCCCAGCTGGGACGAGGAAATCGAGTTTCTGTCGATCAAGGTGCAGGATGGTCCGCTGACGTCGAAGCTTCAGCTGATCCAGCCGGGCGACCAGATCTATCTGGGCCGCAAGCCCACCGGCACGCTCGTCACCGACGCGCTGCTGCCGGGCAAGCGGCTCTTCATGCTGTCGACCGGTACGGGCCTTGCTCCCTTCCTCAGCCTGTCGCGCGACCCGGACGTCTATGAATTTTACGAGCAGGTGGTGATCGTCCATTCGGTGCGCCGCGTGTCCGACCTGGCGTTCCGCGACGATCTGGAGGCCAAATGGGCGGAAGATCCGCTGGTATCCGAACAGGCGCCCGCGCAATTCCATTATGTGCCGACCGTCACCCGCGAACCGTTCGAGGGCAACACGCAGCGCATCGACGCGCTGGTCGAGAGCGGCGCGCTGTTCGAAGGGATTCCCGGCGCGAAGAAGTTCGACCCGGAAACCGACCGGATCATGATGTGCGGCAGCATGGAGATGATCAAGCAGTTCGCCGCCTATTTCGAAGGCGCCGGCTTTACCGAAGGCTCCAACGCGGCCCCCGGCCAGTTCGTGATCGAGCGCGCCTTCGTCGGCTGACGATGCGTGCGACGGGCGGGGCGCATGATGCGCGCCGCCCGCCCGTCTCGCCTTATCCTGCGGCCTTTGCCAGCCCCTTGGACAATTGCAGCACGCCATTGAGGCGCGCCTGCGGATCGCCCCAGGCGCGGTCCAGCACGATCTTGCTGTCGGGGCGCAGCCGGGCGACGCCATTCAATCGCTGGACATAGGCGACCAGATTTTCCGGCTTCGGGAAGCGATCCTCGAAAAATGTGACGAGTGCGCCCTTGGGGCCGACGTCGATCTTGGCGATGTTGGCGGCGAGGCAATTCTGCTTGATCTCAATGATCTTGAGCAGATTTTGCGTCGGCAGCGGCAGCTTGCCGAAGCGGTCAATCAGCTCGGCGGCGAAGGATTCGAGGCCCTGGCGATCCTCCAGTTCGTTGATGCGGCGATATAGCCCCATGCGCAGGTCGAGGTCGGGCACAAAATCCTCCGGAATGAGGATCGGCGCATCGACGCTGATCTGCGGCGAAAACTCCTCGCTGCGCCGTTCCTCGGCAATGCCGCCTGCCTTGGCGTCCAGGATCGCGTCTTCCAGCATCGACTGGTAGAGTTCGAAGCCCACTTCCTTGATATGGCCCGACTGTTCGTCGCCGACCAGATTGCCCGCGCCGCGAATGTCGAGGTCATGGGAAGCAAGCTGGAAGCCTGCACCCAGCGTGTCGAGGTCCGACAACACCTTCAGCCGCTTTTCCGCCGTGTCGGTGATGATGCGGTTGGCGGGCGTCGTCATATAGGCATAGGCGCGCGTCTTCGACCGGCCGACGCGGCCGCGCAGCTGGTAGAGCTGAGCCAGGCCGAAGCGGTCGGCGCGGTGGATGATGAGCGTATTGGCGCTCGGAATATCAAGGCCGGATTCGACGATGGTGGTGGACAAGAGCACGTCATAGCGTTTGTCGTAAAAGGCCGACATGCGCTCCTCCACCTCGGTGGCGCTCATCTGGCCGTGGGCGACGATCGGCTTGACCTCGGGCACCTCGTTGCGCAGGAACTCCTCGACTTCGGTAAGGTCGGCGATGCGCGGCACGACGAAAAAGCTCTGCCCACCGCGATAATGTTCGCGCAGCAGGGCTTCGCGGATGACCACCCCATCCCACGGCATGACATAGGTGCGCACCGCAAGCCGATCGACCGGCGGCGTCTGGATGACGGACAATTCGCGCAGGCCCGACATCGCCATTTGCAGCGTGCGCGGAATCGGCGTGGCGGTCAGCGTCAGCACATGGACGTCGGTCTTGAGACCCTTCAACCGTTCCTTGTGGGTGACGCCGAACCTCTGTTCCTCGTCGACGATGACAAGCCCCAGCCGCTTGAACTCGATGCCCTTGGCGAGCAGCGCATGGGTGCCAACGACAATGTCGATGCTGCCGTCGGCAAGGCCCGCCTTGACGGCCTTCGCCTCCTTGTCGGGGACGAGGCGGGACAGGCGGCCGATCTCGATCGGGAAACCACGGAAGCGGTCGACGAAATTCATGTGGTGCTGCCGCGCGAGCAGGGTGGTGGGGCAGATGACGACGACCTGCATCCCCGCCATCGCCGCGACGAAGGCGGCGCGGAGCGCAACCTCTGTCTTGCCGAACCCCACGTCGCCGCATACCAGCCGGTCCATCGGCTTGCCCGCGCCAAGGTCCTCGATCACGTCGCTGATCGCGCGGTCCTGATCGTCGGTTTCCTGATAGGGGAAGCGGTCGACGAAAGCGGGATAGCCCGCGACATCGGGTTCGGCGACGGTGGCCGGGCGCAGCGCGCGGGCGGCGGCGGTCTTGAGCAGCTCGCCCGCGATTTCGCGGATCCGCTCCTTCATCTTCGCCTTGCGCCGCTGCCAGGCTTCGCCGCCCAGCCTGTCGAGGCTTACGCCGTCGGTTTCAGAGCCGTAGCGGGACAGGACCTCCAGATTTTCGACCGGCACATAGAGTTTGTCGCCGCCCGCATATTCCAGCGCGACGCAATCATGCGCGGCCTTCGACACCGGGATTTGCGTCAGGCCATCATAGCGGCCAATGCCATGATCGCGATGGACGACCAGGTCGCCGGGCGTCAGCGTGGCGAGTTCCTGGAGAAAGGCGTCGGCATTCTTCTTGCGCTTGGCGCGGCGCACCAGCCGGTCGCCCAGCATGTCCTGTTCGGTCAGCACCGCGACATCGGGCGCGGTGAAACCATGGTCGAGGCCAAGGACGATCAGCGCGACGCGCCCGTCGCCGGCAAGGCCCAGCGCCTCCTGCCAGTCATCGGCCGCCGCGATCCGCGCCACGCCATGATCGGCGAGCAACCCGGACAGGCGTTCGCGCGCGCCCGCCGAATAGCTGGCGATCACCACTTTCTTCTTCTTGCGGCGCAGGCCGTCGATATGGGCGCTGACCGCGTCGTAGATATTGCTGTTCTGTGCGCGTTCGGGGGTGAAGTCGCGCGGTCCGTCCACCGCGAAGTCCAGCACGGTCGCGCTTTCGGGCTCATGGAAAGGCGTCGTCGCGTGCATCGGCAGCGATGCGACCGCCGCGTCCCATTCGGCGGCGTCGAGATAGAGGGCGTCGGGTTTGAGCGGACGATAGGAGCCCGGATCGGATGATTTCGCCTGCACCCGGTTGGCGTGATAATCGCGGATCGCCTCGAACCGGTTTTCCGCCGCGCCCGCGACCCCGGAATCGCGCACGATCACCGCATCGCCCAGATGATCGGTCAGCGGGACCAGCTTTTCCTCGAACAGCGGCAGCCAATGTTCCATGCCAGCGAGGCGGCGGCCATCGCTGACGGCCTGATAGAGCGGGTCGCCGGTCGCGGTCGCGCCAAATGTCTCGCGATAGCGCAGGCGAAACCGCTTGATCGTGTCCTCGTCCAGCAGTGCTTCGGACGCGGGGAGCAGGGTGAAGCCCTCGACGCTGCCCGTGGTGCGCTGGTCGGCCGGGTCGAAACGGCGCACCGTCTCGATCTCGTCGCCGAAGAAATCAAGGCGCAGCGGCTGGTCCTCGCCGCCGGGGAACAGATCGACGATGCCGCCTCGGATCGCGAATTCGCCCCGGTCGTGGACGGTGTCGGTGCGGACATAGCCATTGGCCTGAAGCATGTCGGCCAGCCGCTGGATCGCGATCCGTTCCTTGGGCGCGAGCTTCGCCACCAATTGCCGCACGCGAAAGGGGGTCAGCGTGCGCTGGGTCATCGCCGAGAGCGTGGTGACGACCAGTTGCGGCCCCCTGGGCTTGACCTGCAAGGCGTGGAGACCCGCCAGACGCGCAGACGCCGCGCGTAGCGACGGGCTGGCGCGATCATAGGGCAGGCAGTCCCAGGCCGGAATGTCAATCAGCTCCAGTTCCGGGGCGAAGGTGGGCGCGGTGTCGGCGATGGCCCGCGCCTGCTGTTCGTCGGCGGCAATGAAGACGGCGCGGCCCGATGCCGCCCCGCCCGCCGCGCGCGCCAGGTCCGCAAGCAGCCAGGGCAGGAAACCGGCCGGCGCGCCAGCGAGCGTGATCGGCGCCTTGGCGCTGAGGATTTTCTGAAGGTCGGTCATAGGATATTCGTCATTCCCGCGAAGGCGGGAATCCATGCCCCATGCCTTGCAAAATTGGGCTGTCGCCCGGACATCGATCCCCGCCCAGCGGGGAGGAAGCAACTACACGATCTTCACGAAATCGAGTTTCAGGAATTGGTCCATCATCGGGCCTTTCCATTCGTCGGGCACGGGGATCGTCCCCATCGCCCAGCCCATGATGTCGGCATCCTGTTCTTCCATGAAGCGCTCAAACCACGCGATTTCCTCTTCGTTCCAGGTCGCATGATAGCGGTCGAAGAAACCGCCGACGGTATAGTCCGATTCGCGCGTCCCCCGGTGCCAGGCGCGAAACTTCATGCGGCGCAGATGGGGAGTGTCGGTCATGGTCATTCGCTTCATCCGTTCGTCCTGATTAGCCGCTGAGCGAAGTCGAAGCGGCGTATCGAAGGATCGTTCGACGCAGAATGCTTCGATACGGGTCTTCGAGGTCGCTCCGCCCCACTCAGCACGAACGGCTGTAAAGAGGTGCGAGCCGCCATTTGTGCCACCGTCCCGGCTGGGCTAGAGCGCGTGAGATAGCCATGCGACCCGATATTCTCAATCCGCTCTTTGCCGAAATTTCCTTGTTCAAGGGGGTAGGGCCGGCGCTGGCCCGTCCGCTGGAGCGACTGGACCTCAAACGCGCGGTCGATGTCGCCTTTCATCTGCCGGTCGGCTGGGTCGATCGTCACCTTACCGATCGGCTAGACATGGCCGATGCGGGGCGAATCATCGGCACGCTGCTGACGCCGGTCGATTATCGCGCCGGTGGCAGCGCGCGCGCGCCGTTTCGCGTGCTGGCGGCGGACGGGCAGGGCAATGGCGTCGCCCTCGTCTATTTCGGGAAGAATAGCGGCTGGCCGCGCAAGCTGTTGCCGCTGAACGAACCCAAATTCGTGTCGGGCAAGCTGGAGGCCTATGGCGAAAACCTCCAGATCGTGCATCCCGACCATGTGCTGCCGCCCGAGGAAGCCGATACGGTGCCCGCGCGCGAATCGGTCTATGGCCTGTCCGAAGGACTGACCAACAACCGGATGCGCGACCTGGCGGCGCAGGCGCTGGCGCGCGCGCCCGACCTGCCCGAATGGATCGAACCCAGCCTGCTGGCGCGCAAGGGGTGGCCCGCCTGGCGCGAGGCGCTGGCTCGTGCCCATGCCGATCCGGGCGATGGACCCGCGCGCGAACGGCTCGCCTATGACGAGATTTTCGCCGGGCAACTGGCGCTGATGCTGGTGCGGCAATCGTCGCGGCGCAGGCGCGGCGTGTCGATTGAGGGCGACGGGCGGCTGCGCGCGATGCCGAAACTGCCCTTCGCGCCGACGGGCGCGCAGCGCCGCGCCATCGGCGAGATTGAGGGCGACATGGCGCAGGCGACGCCGATGCTGCGGCTGCTGCAAGGGGATGTCGGGTCTGGCAAGACGCTGGTCGCGCTGATGGCGCTGCTTAACGCGGTGGAAGCGGGGATGCAGGGGGCGATGCTGGCCCCGACCGAGATATTGGCGCGGCAGCATCATGACACGCTGCGCAAGATGACATCGGGCCTGCCCATTGAAATCGCGATCCTGACCGGGCGCGAAAAGGGCAAGGTGCGCGAGGCCACGCTGATGGGCCTCGCCGACGGCAGCATCGACATATTGGTCGGCACCCACGCCATTTTCCAGGAAGCGGTGCGCTACAAGGCGCTGGGTCTGGCCGTGATCGACGAACAGCATCGCTTTGGCGTCGCGCAGCGGATGATGCTGGCGAACAAGGCCGAACGCGCGCCGCACTTGCTGGTGATGACCGCGACGCCGATCCCGCGCACGCTGACGCTGACCTATTATGGCGAAATGGACGTGTCGCGGCTGGATGAAATGCCGCCGGGCCGCCAGCCGATCCAGACATTGGTCATGGCCGCCAGCCGGCTGGACGAAGTGGTCGATGCGCTCGCCCGCCATGTGGACGGCGGCGGGCAGGCCTATTGGGTCTGTCCGTTGGTGGAGGAAAGCGAGACCAGTGACCAGGCCGCGGCTGAGGCGCGGGCGGAATCGCTGCGGCTGCGGTTCGGCGACCGCGTCGGCCTGGTCCATGGCCGGATGAAGGGGCCGGAAAAGGACGCCGCGATGGAGGCCTTTGCCGGCAATCGGACGCAGATATTGGTGGCGACGACGGTGATCGAGGTGGGCGTCGATGTGCCCAACTCCAGCCTGATCATCATCGAGGGCGCGGACCGGTTCGGCCTGGCGCAATTGCATCAGCTGCGCGGTCGGGTGGGGCGCGGCGACAAGTCATCGACCTGCCTGCTGCTGCGCGGCAACGCCCTGGGCGAAACATCGCGCGCGCGGCTGGCGCTCATGCGCGAGACCAATGACGGGTTCCGCATCGCCGAGGAGGACCTGAAATTGCGCGGAGCAGGGGAGGTGCTGGGCACGCGCCAGTCGGGCGATGCGGTGATGAAACTGGCCACCCCGGAGCATGTCGCGGCGCTGGTGGACGCGGCGCGCGATGACGCGCATCTGTTGATCGAACGCGACGGCGGGCTGGATAGCGCGCGGGGGCAGGCCGCGCGTACCTGCCTCTATCTATTCGAAAAGGATGCGGCCGTAGGATTGCTGCGCGGCGGGTGACGCGCACGCCAATCGAACCGGCAAGGCGGATAGAAATGTCCTCCCTGATCGTTCCATGCCGGCATCTGTAAAGGAGCGTGCCGTGAGACAATGTGGGTTTCTGGTGGCCGTGCTGGCGCTGGCGGCGTGCCATTCGGCGCCGCAGGCGAAACAGACCGACGCGACCATCGCTAATGCTGAAACGGAAGTCGCTGCCAGCAATGCCGGCCTGCCCGCACAAGCGCCAAATACGATCCGCGGCACCATGGCACAGGCGGGCGATCAGGCCGGTGCGGGCATGACATCCTCCATGCGCGACTGCCATTTCGAGGTGGACGGCAAGCGGCTGATTGACGGGCCTTGCCGTGTCTTTCCGATGGGAAAGGACCAATATACGCTCAACACATGGGACGGCGGCAAACCGCGCCAGTCGCATTTCGCGGTCGTCACGACACAGAGCGACGGTCGCACCATCGCGACCTGGAACAAGGAGCCGGATGACAGCCGGGCCTATGACCCGCTGGGCGTCGTCACGAAGCGCGACGGATGCTGGGTGAATGAGCGGACCCGGATCTGCGCCCAATAAATCAATCGCCATTCCGTTCATGCTGCGCCTGCGAAACAATTTGCGGGCAATGACGTTGCCTACTTCATGCCGGACATCAGCCTGACCAATATCACGTCGCTGGCCGCGGTTTCCATCGCGATTTCGGTCGTTGCGGCCTTCCTGATCCACTGGGTGCTCTACGCCATTGCCGTGCGCGTGGTGCGCGCGCGCATGACGCCGATCCTTTTGCCCGCCATCTTCCAGCCGACGCGCTGGCTGGTCGTGTTGTTCGCGCTGGGCGCGGGCATCCAGCCGCTGGAGCTTGGGCCTCGAGTGGAAGCGCTCTGGTCGATCGGGTCGAAGATGCTCTTTGCGCTGCTGGCCGGCTGGCTGCTGCTGCGCACCCTGCGCGCCGTTCGGCAAATGATCGAGAGCCATAGCGACATCAACGCCGAGGATAATCTCAAGGCGCGGCAGCGGCACACGCGCGTGCGTATCCTCTATCGCATCGCCCAGAGCATGATCGCGGTGCTGGTGATCGCGATGGTGCTGATCGCCATTCCCGGCGTCCGGTCGATCGGCGTGACGCTGGCGGCGTCGGCGGGTCTGGTCGGCTTGGCGGTGGGCGCGGCGGCGCAGCCTGCGCTGAAAAATCTGATCGCCGGCATCCAGATGGCCTTTTCCGAACCCATCCGCCTTGACGATGTGGTGATCGTGGAGGGCGAATGGGGCCGGATCGAGGATATCACGCTGACCTTCGTCGCGGTCCGAATCTGGGACGATCGGCGCATGGTGGTGCCGGTGTCCTATTTTCTGGAAAAGCCGTTCCAGAACTGGACGACGAGAACGTCGGACCTGCTGGGCACGGTGTTCTTCTATGTCGATCCCGCGGCTGACGTCGGGCGGATCCGCGACGCCTTCGTCGATGCGGTCAAGGCAAACAGCCGGTGGGACGGGCGGGTCGCCATCCTGCAAGTGACTGACCATCGCGCCGACGCACTGGAATTGCGCGGACTATTGTCCGCGCGCAACGCCGGCATCGCGTTCGACCTGCGCTGTGAAGTGCGCGAAGCGGTGATGGACTTTTTGCGTATGCAGATGCCCGAAGCGCTGGTGCGCAGCCGCCATCGGCTGGAGCCGGGAGAGGGCTTTGAACAGTGGGCGCCGCCTACCAGGCCGTCTGCCGCGGCGGAATGAGCGCCATCATCGCGTCATAGAGGCGCGGACTGACGGGGGTCAGAAACTCCATGCCGACCCGGCCATTTTCCGCCCAGCGGATTTCGGCGGCATAATCCTTCACCACCGGCAGCCAGATGGTGATCCGCTCTCCGGTCAGCAGGGACTCGTCCGATCGGCACATGAGCCCGAGCGCCGAGATGTTGATGACCCGCACGCCATGGGTTTGCCCGCGCGCGGTGACGTGGCTGACGAGATCCACCAGGTGACGCTTAGCCCGACGCTGTTCGACCGACGGGTCGCGCGATCGCATCACATGGTCGAGATTGGCGAAGACCGAGTTAGGCATGGCCGCAAGCCTAAGCATGCGATCATGAACGAGATACGCAAAAACAGGCTTAGCAGCAGGTTAAGCCTTTTCCAGCCATCCCATGATCGCCTTGACGGAGCGGGGTTTTTCCCCGGCGCGCGTCAATCGATGACCAGCCCATGCTTCTTGGCGCCGAAACTCAACTTGTCGCCGGCTTTCAGCAGAACCGCCGGATCGGTAACGACCACGCCATTGACCTTGATCGCCCCTTCGCTCAGCTTCCGGCGCACTTCCTTGTTGGACGTGGCAAAGCCAAGTCCGGTGGTCGCCTGAACGACGCTCAACCCCTCGCTGCCCAGGCTGATCGTCGGCAAATTGGCGTCGGATGCGCCTTCCTCGAACGTGCGGCGCGCGGTTTCGGCGGCTGCGGTGGCGGCGTCCGCGCCATGCGCCATGGCGGTCGCCGCGTCGGCGAGGACTTTCTTGGCGTCGTTGATCTCTGCCCCTTCAAGCCGTTCGAGGCGGGCGATTTCATCCAGCGGCAGGTCGGTGAACAGCCGCATGAAACGCCCGACATCGGCGTCCTGCGTATTGCGCCAGAATTGCCAATAGTCATAGGGAGATAGCGCATCGGCGTTCAGCCACACCGCACCCTTGGCGGTCTTGCCCATCTTGCCGCCATCCGCCGTGGTGATGAGCGGGGAGGTGAGACCGAACACTTGCGTGCCGTCGACGCGGCGCGACAGTTCGATGCCGTTGACGATATTGCCCCACTGGTCGGAGCCGCCCATCTGGAGGCGGCACCCGGCACGCCGCGACAGCTCCAGGAAATCATAGGCCTGCAGGATCATGTAGTTGAATTCAAGAAAGCTCAGCGACTGTTCGCGGTCCAGACGCAGCTTCACGCTGTCGAAGCTCAGCATCCGGTTGACCGAGAAATGCTGGCCGATGTCGCGCAGGAAGGGGATATATTCGAGGGCATCGAGCCAGTCGGCATTGTCGACCATGATCGCATCGCTCGGCCCGTCGCCGAAGGTCAGGAAGCGTTCGAACACCCGCTTGATGCTGGCGACATTCTCGTTGATCTTGTCCACCGTCAGCAGCGACCGCGCCTCGTCTCGCAGGGAGGGGTCGCCGATCTTGCCAGTGCCGCCGCCCATCAGGACGATGGGCTTGTGCCCGGCCTGCTGCATCCGGCGCAGCATCATGATCTGGACCAGGCTGCCGACATGGAGCGAGGGCGCGGTGGGATCAAAGCCGATATAGCCCGGCACCACGTCGCGCGCGGCGAGAGCATCAAGGCCCTGCGCGTCGGTCAGCTGGTGGATATAGCCTCGCTCGTCGAGCAGGCGCAGCAGTTGGGACTGATATTGGCTCATGGCGCGCGCCTGTAGCATCGCGGAGAGTTGAGCGAAAGATACCGTTCGCCCCGCGCTTGTCGAAGGGCGCGACTTGTTTCAAGGATAGTGGTTGCACAGGTTCAGCCCCGAACGGATTTTTCCTTTATGCCTCAATCGACCCTGGCCATCGGCCTCATGTCCGGCACGTCGCGCGACGGCATCGACGCTGCGCTCATCGAAACGGATGGGGAGGGCGCGGTCGCGGCGCTGGAATTTCACGCCATGGCCTATGACGAGGGCTTTCGCCTGCGCCTGGCCGAAGCGTGCCAGCGCGCGATGGCGATGGAGCGGCCGGGCTTCGAACCGCTGATCGCGTCGGTCGAGGCGGATTTGACCGAGCGCCATGTGCAGGCGGTGGCGGACCTGTTGGGGCGCAGCGGCCATGTCGCGCAGGATATCGGCGTGATCGGCTTTCACGGCCATACGGTCGCCCACCGGCCGGAGCGCGGCTGGACCTGGCAGATTGGCGATGGCGCGGGGCTGGCCGGGGCGTTCGGCATCCCGGTGGTCGCCGACCTGCGCCAGGCCGATGTCGTTGCAGGCGGGCAGGGCGCGCCGCTGCTGCCGGTCTATCACCGCGCGCTGGCTGACGCGCTGGCCAAGCCCGCCGCGATCCTCAATCTGGGCGGGGTCGCCAACATCACCGTCATCGGATCGGACGGCGCGCTGATCGCGTTCGACACCGGCATGGCGAGCGGCCTTATCGACAATTGGATGCAGATGCAGGGCAACGCGTCCTATGATGAAGGTGGGGCCTGCGCCGCGCGGGGGCAGGTGAATGGGGCAATTCTGGCCGCGATGCTGGCCGACCCGTGGTTCAACCTGCCGCCGCCCAAGAGCATCGACCGGGAAGCCTTTTCGATCGAAGCGGTGCGGGGCCTGACCCTTGAGGATGGCGCGGCGACGTTGACGGCCTTTACGGCCGCGGCGGTGGCGCGCGCGATCGACCATCTGCCCGAGCGCCCGGCCGAAATCCATGTCGCGGGCGGCGGCCGGCATAACGCCACGCTGATGAAGATGATCGCCGAGCGGACGGGGGCCAGAGTGCTTGGCGTCGATCATCTGGGCTGGGACGGCGACGCGCTGGAGGCGCAGGGCTTTGCCTATATGGCGGTGCGGCACTTAAAAGCCCTGCCGATCAGCTTTCCCGGCACGACCGGCGCGCCCGCGCCGATGACCGGCGGCGTGCTGTTCCGCCCCTAGGCGCGCTGGTCCATCAGATCGGCATGTCGCGCCATGTTCCCGGCGCCACGCCATCGAGCGTCCAGTCGCCGATGCGCCAGCGCACCAGTCGCAGCGTCGGGTGCCCGACGGCGGCGGTCATCCGGCGCACCTGCCGGTTGCGCCCTTCGCGGATGGTGAGGCTGATCCAGCAATCGGGCACGGTCTTGCGGAAACGCACCGGCGGATCGCGCGGCCAGAGTGCAGGCGGGTCGATCCGCTCCGCCTCCGCCGGCAGGGTCGGCCCGTCCTTCAGGCTCACGCCGGCGCGCAAGCAGGCAAGCGCATCGGGCGTCACATCGCCTTCCACCTGCACCAGATAGGTTTTGGGCGTCTTGAAGCGCGGATTGGAGATGCGCGCCTGTAACCGTCCATCGTCGGTCAGCAGCAGCAGCCCCTCGCTGTCGCGGTCGAGCCGCCCGGCGGGATAGACGCGCGGCACGTCGATGAAGTCCGACAAGGTGCGCCGGTCCGCGCCGATGCTGGAATCGGTGAATTGGGACAGCACGTCATAAGGTTTGTTGAACAGGATCAGCCGGGCCATGCGGGTCAGTCCTCTTGCCCGTCTTCGATCATCAGGCTGCCCTGATTGACGAGCGCCGCAAGCAGGTCGATGCCCGCAGCCATCGACCGGTCGAGCGTGACGGCAGGATGCGCGCATAGTTGCCGCGCCAATATCGCCAGATCGCCCGCGCAAGGATGGGCGCTGCCATCGACGAACAGCGTCACGCCATCCTCTTCGCGCAGGAAGGCGAAGCGGCTCGCCGGATTGCGCCACAATTCCGCGCCCTCGTCGATCAGGGCCATCAGTTCCTCGGCCGTGACAGGCTCCTCCGGCCGCCAATCCGCGTCGGGATATTTGGGCGCCGTCACATGCTGGCCGAACCAGGCGGCGAAGGCGGACCTGTCGGCCATCGCCGCGATCGTCATGGCGTGCAGCCGCGCGATTGCATCGGGTTCGATCTCTCCGGGGCTGGCGGCGGGTTGAATGTCGGGATCGGCATAAAGGTCATCATCGGGCATGTCGGCGGCCAAATGGTCGGCCCATTCGACCAGCATGTCGGGGCGCGACGGCGCGCGAAAGCCGATCGAATAGGTCATGCAATCATCGCCCACCGCAACGCCCTCATGCGCGAAGCCGGGCGGGACATAGAGAATGTCGCCCGGCTCCAGCACCCATTCGTCCGTCGCGGCAAAATCGGGCAGCAGGCGCAGGTCGCGATGCGGGCGCAACGCCGTGTCGCGGTCGCAGCGCTGCCCCACGCGCCAGCGCCTGCGGCCCAGCCCCTGAACCAGAAACACGTCATATTGGTCGAAATGCGGCCCGACCCCGCCGCCGTCGCTGGCATAGCTCACCATCACATCGTCGATCCGCCAGTCGGGGATGAAGCGGAAGGGCGCGATCAGTGCAGCGACATCGGGGGCGTGATGATCGACCGCCTGCACCAGCAGGGTCCAGGGCGACCCGCCCAATGTCGCAAACCGATCGTCGGCAAAGGGGCCATGTTCCAGCGCCCAGTCGCCGTCCGTCTGCACCACGATCCGCGATTCGACCCCTTCCTCGCAGGCAAGGCCCGCCAGTTCGTCAGGCTCCAGCGGATTGGCCCACGCGTCCCAGGGGTTGCGGATCAGCAGCGGCTGCTTTTGCCAGTGATCGCGCAGAAAGGCTTGGACGTCGAAGGAAGGAAACATGGATGCTCGCGGAACGGGAAGGAATGCGATGGCTTTGCCCGTCGCAGCGGCCGCTGACAAGCGCGACGCAGGCAGGACCGTGCCGGGCACGCCATTGGCTGATGCAGGTTGGGCCGGCGCGGAACCGCGCGGCGCTCCCAACGCTTCCATGTTCATGTTCTTCGATACCCTGCACGGCCTCATGCGCGTCCTTGTCATTTCCGTGCTTGCCTATGCCTGGCTGGTCTTTGTCCTGCGCCTGTCGGGCAAGAGATCGCTCGCCAAGCTCAACGCGTTCGATCTGGTGGTCACGGTCGCGCTCGGGTCCACGCTGGCGACGGTGCTGCTGACCAAGGATGTCGCCTTTGCCGAAGGGGCGCTGGCCTTTTGCATGCTGGCGCTACTGCAATGGATCGTCGCGCAATTGTCGATCCGGTCCTCCTGGTTCAGCGACCTGGTCCGCTCCCGCCCCCGGTTGCTGGTGGAGGATGGCGATTTTCGCGACGCAGCGATGCGCGACGAACGCGTCACCCGCGCGGAGGTGGAAGCGTCTATTCGCAAGAGCGGCATCGGCCGGATCGAGGATGTGGGCGCGGTCGTGCTGGAAAGCGATGGCAGCATGAGTGTGCTTGAACGATCGGACAGCGCCTATACGGTGCTGCGATCGGTCGTGCGCTGACCGGTTGCAGCAGGCGGGGGCGGGACAGGCATGGCGGAACTGCAACTGATCGACTTTGGCATGTTGCTGGTCGTCACGTCACTGGTGGCGATCGTGTCGCGGCGCATCGGGCTGCCCTATACGGCGGGGCTGGTGGCGGCGGGCATTGTGCTCGCGCTGCTGCCGATCGGCATCGACCTGCCGCTGTCGCGCGAACTGATCTTCAACATCTTTTTGCCGCCGCTGATCTTCGAGGCGGCGTTGCAAATGCCATGGAAGCGACTGCGCGATCAACTGCCGCTGACGATCACGCTCGCCTTTCTGGGCGTCGCCATTTCCGCCTCCGTGGTGGCGGGCGGCCTTCACTGGTTGCTCGGATGGAGCTGGCTGGGCGCGGCTTTTTTCGGCGTGCTGATCGCCGCGACCGACCCGGTGTCCGTCATCGCCGCCTTCAAGGAGATGCGGGCTGAGCCGCGCCTGGGGATGGTGGTCGAGTCCGAAAGTCTGCTCAATGACGGCGTCGCCGCCGTGGGCTTTTCGATCCTTCTGGGGTTGGCGGGCGGCGGCGCGCTGACCCCTGTCGCGGCGGCGGGCGCGCTTGCCTGGACGGTGTTGGGCGGGATCGCGTCGGGCGGAACCGTCGCCTTCGTCCTCCTGAAACTGGCTGGGCGCACGGAGGATCATCTGGTCGAAATCACGCTGACGACGGTCATCGCATGGGGCAGTTTCCTGCTGGCCGAACATCTGGGCGCATCGGGGGTGTTCGCTGCGCTGGTCGCCGGGGTCATCGTCGGCAATCTGGGTTGGCGGCGCGCCATTTCCGAAAATGGGCGCGGCCATGTGCTCGGCTTTTGGGAATATGCCGCCTTCCTTGCCAATTCGCTGCTGTTCCTGATGATCGGCAGTCATGAGGCGCATCAGCCGCTCGCGCTGGTGTCCGGCGCGCTGGCCGTGGTCATCGCGCTGACGCTGGTCGGCCGCGCGGCGGCGGTTTACCCCATCGCCCTGCTGTTCCGTCCGACCCGTCTGCGCCTCCCCGGTCCGTATCAGCATGTGCTGCTGTGGGGCGGGCTGCGCGGCGCGGTGGGGCTGGCGCTGGCGCTGGCGGTGCCGGACAGCGTGCCGGAGCGTGGACAGATCATCGTGCTGGCGTTCGGCGTCGTCGCCTTTTCGATCTTCCTCCAGGGGCTGACCATGCCGCCGCTGCTGCGCCGCTGGAAACTGACGGGTCAGGATGATCCTGACGATGCGCCATCGGCCTGACAGTCAAATAAGATATCGAATTTTGCGGCGACTATGCCAAAGCAGGCGATAACCAGCCACGCCGGAGACCGTTTTCCCATGCATATCACTCGCCGCGACCTGCTAGCCTCCGGCGCCAGTGCGCTGGCCCTGTCCGCCCTGCCGCCCCGTGCGCGCGCCGCCACCGCCGCGGACGCGCAGGCCGAGGCGCTGCTGGCGCAGATGGCCGAAGCGATGCTGGTCGATGCGCCGGAAACCGCCAGCGGCCTTGGCATCGACACCGGCGCGCGCGCGCCGCTCAAGGCGCGGTTGGGCGACAAGAGCCCGGCAGGCCAAGCGCGCATCGCCGCCCATGTGCGCGACCGGCTGGCGCGGCTGCGCGCGATCGACCTCAATGCGCTGTCGCCCGCGACCCGCACCGATGTGGAGGTGGTGCGCACGTCGCACGAACTTGCGGCGGACGGTTTCGCCTTCCCGTTCGGCGATATGGCGATGATGAACAGCAACTGGTCCTACCGCAACAGCCCTTATGCGGTGGCACAGAATACCGGCAGCTTCGTCGAAACCCCCGACTTCCTCGATTCCAACCACAAGATCGGCAATGCCGCCGACGCGGACGCCTATCTGTCCCGGCTGGAGGCCTATGCCGCCAATCTGGATGGCGAAACCCAGCGCCTGCGCCATGACGCGGGCATCGGCGTCGTCGCGCCCGCCTTCCTGCTCGACAAGACGCTGGGGCAGATGGCGCGGGTGGAGGCGCAGCCCATCGATCAATGGGTGCCCGTCGCCTCGCTGGCCCGCCGTACGCAGGACGTGCCGGGGGACCATGCCGCGCGCGCGCAGGCGATCGTGCGCGACAAGGTCGCGCCCGCGCTCGCCCGCCAGCGCGCCGAACTTCAGCGCCAGCGTCAGGGCGCGACGATGGACGCGGGGGTATGGAAACTGCCGCAGGGCGAGGACTATTATCGCTGGGCGCTGCGCGCGGGCACGACGACGCGCATGACCCCTGATGAGGTGCACAGCCTTGGCCTTGACCAGCTTGCCGCGCTGCAAGGGCAGATGGACGGCCTGCTCAAGGGGCTGGGCATGACCAAGGGTACGGTGGGTGAACGCATGACCGCCATGGGGAAGGACCCGCGCTACCTCTTCCCCAATGACGATGCAGGCCGGGCGCAGATCCTGTCCTATATCGACGGGCGGCTCGCCGACATCCGCACCCGGCTGCCGCGCGCCTTTGCAACGCTGGTGCCGGCCAAGCTGATCGTCAAGCGCGTGCCGGTGGAGATAGAGGCGGGCGCGCCGGGCGCCTATGCCGGGGCCGGCTCCATCGACGGCAGCGTGCCGGGCAACTATTATATCAACCTGCGCGATACCGGCATCTGGCCGCGCTACAGCCTGCCGACGCTCTGCTATCATGAAGGGATACCGGGCCATATATGGCAGGGCGAATATACCTATAAACTGCCGCTGATCCGATCGCTGCTGGCGTTCAACGCCTATAGCGAGGGCTGGGCGCTCTATGCCGAGCAGCTGGGCGATGAGCTGGGCGTCTATGATGGCGATGTCGCCGGGCGGCTGGGTTATCTCCAGTCGATCGCCTATCGCTGTTGCCGGCTGGTGGTAGACACCGGCCTGCACGCCAAGCGCTGGACGCGCGATCAGGCGATCCAATGGTTCGCCAGCACCAACGGATCGACGCTGGAGGATGTGCAGGGCGAAGTTGACCGCTATTGCGCATGGCCGGGCCAGGCCTGCGGCTACAAGGTCGGCCATGGCGAAATCGTACGGCTGCGCGGGGACGCGCAACGGGCGCTGGGCGACCGGTTCGACTTTCGCCTGTTCAACGACATGGTGGTGAAGGGGGGCGGCGTGCCGATGACCGTGCTCGCCGCCAATGTCGATGCTTGGGTCAAGGAACGCGGCGGGGCCTGAACCCACGCCGCGCGCCTTCCGCCACGGTCGGGTCCTACATCCCGTCCAGCCCCTTGCTGACCAGGATGTTGACGGACACGCGGCGGTTTTCGGCCTTGCCCTGCGCGGTGTCGTTGCTGGCGATCGGCTGGGCTTCCGACATGCCGGTCGGCGTCAGCATGCGATAGGGTTTCCAGTTGCAATGCTGTTGCAGATAATTGACCACCCGCCCCGCACGCTTCTCGCTCAGCATCTGGTTATACTCTTCCGACCCGGTCGAATCGGTATAGCCCACGACCAGCAGCAGGGCGTTGTCCATCTGTTCGGCGCTGGCCGCCGTGGCGCACAGATCGCTCTTGGCCTGGGGCGACAATGCGGTCTTGCCGGTGTCGAAATTGACGTTGGTGGTCCCCTTCACATTATATTGGTCGATATCGGCAACCCGGCCGCGCAGCGCCTCGGTCGCGGCGCTCTGTTCGGCAAAGCCCTGCGCCGTCCCGTTGCGGATCATCGACGCGGTTTTGAGGTCCTTGTTCTTGAGCGCGATGCGCGTCGCCACCAGCCCCTGCGCGCCCTGCACCGTCTCGACGCTGACGGGCAGACCGTTCAGCAGCGCGTCCGGC
Source organism: Sphingobium soli (assembly GCF_020782245.1). GTDB lineage: Bacteria > Pseudomonadota > Alphaproteobacteria > Sphingomonadales > Sphingomonadaceae > Sphingobium > Sphingobium soli. Next base: position 39,676 of record NZ_JAJGNP010000005.1, on the reverse strand, counting down.
CCCAGCGTTTCGCGGCCCAGCCCCAGGAAGCCGCCGCTCGCGCGCACCACGGTCGCTTCCCCGATGGCCACGACATTGTTCGCGCCATCCTCGCCCGTGACCTGCATCTGGTCGCCGCTGCGCGCGGAGATGAAGCCTTCGATCGTCGGTCCCTTGACCGCTTCGGCAGGGGCCGGCTCGGGTTCGGTAATCGTGGCCGACAGGTCGGCCGGCGGCGCGTCCTGTGCTGCCAGCGGGCTCGCCATCGGCCCGGTGAGCAACGCACATGCCAGCAGCGCGGCGCCTCCCTTTGACGTGATAGACATGGGTGATCCTCCATCCTCTTGAATAAGCCCGTCCTGCCTGTTCCGGCGAATATTGCCGATTGATGAATGAACGACGCGGCGCGCGCCAGTCTGCCGGTCATGCGAGCGCCCGGTGAGGCGAACGGAGGCCATTCCCGGCGCGGGCGGCGGCATGACCCCAATTTTTTGGGGTGGCTGCGCCTGGGCAGGGGCCTTAGGCATGATCGCCATGAGCAGCCGCGTGGAAGAAGCCGTTCTGGCCCTCACTGAAAAGGAGAAGCAGACGCTGCGCCTGATGGTGCGCGGGCATGACGCCAAGTCGATCGCGCGCAGCCTGGGCCTGTCGGTTCACACCATCAACGAACGGCTGCGCGACGCGCGGCGCAAGCTGGCGGTATCGAGCAGCCGGGAAGCGGCCCGGATGCTGCTGGATGTGGAAGGGGCAGGTGAAGCGTCGCGACCCCCCGAAAATCTTGGGGACAGCGAAATCAGGGACGACGCGGCGCGCGCGCCGGGGGATGAGCAGGCAGCGCTGATGGACGGCGCGGGGCGGGCAACCCGCCTGCCCATGATCCTGACAGGAGTGATGCTCATGACCCTTATCCTTGGCCTGCTCGCCATGACGACCCTTTCCCCCGATGGCGCGACGACGCAGCCGGCCGCGACCCAGGCGCAGGCGCCGCAAGATGCCGAACTGGTGCAGAAGGCGCGCGATTTCCTGACGCTGGTCGACGCCGGCCGCTGGGACGAGAGCTATCGCCTGTTCGGACCCGCTTTCCGCAAGCTCAACACGCCGCAGGTATGGGCGTCCGTTTCGGACAAGGTGCGCGTGCCGCTGGGCGCGGTATCCTCCCGCCAGTTCCTGAGCCAACAGGAACTGCCCGCCCCACCGGCCGGCTACACCGTCATCAAATTCCGCACCGACTTCGCCGCCAAGCCGAACGCGGTCGAAACCGTGACCCTGGAACAGGGTGATGCAGGCTGGCAGGTGGTGGGCGTGACGATAGAGTAGCGAAGGGGCTTCTACGATATCTTGCGTGTTGGGAGCGGATGTTCCAATCAATAGTGATGTTCGATGATGTGTCGGTTCGGGTCTGGATATTGTTCGCGATTGCAATCGCTGCGTACGGACCTGCACTTTATATCTTTAGATACCTCACCGACACGCCGCTTCGACGAGATATTACCTCCGATCCTAAAGACTATGGTTGGCGATCGGTGGCGCAATTTAGACGCAATTTTTTCATTCTCGCTGGTTTGATCTCACTCAGTTTATTCATTTTCACACCGACCGCAGACGCATTCGCCAGGTCGCCATCCTTTTGGCCCTTGCTCATCGTACTGATGGGGCTATGGGCGGCTTCCACAATCGTGTCAGCTTTTCGCAAGGGTCGAATCCAACCCATCGTTAGGGGTGTGGACTGGACATTTGAGCGTAAATCTCAGCCTAAGCGCTTTTGGGCAGCGCTACTGTGGAACGGCACGCTTGGTGGGCTATGTATTTCCATGGGCGCGATTGGTGTTCGTGATGCGCCGGTCCAGCAAGAGCGGGAAAAATGCCATAATTATCAGGATCGCTTTTCGGCCGTAGAGGCAATCGAAGCGTGCAATGCGTTGCTGAAAGGGGCCAATGGTCGAGCGCAGAGATCGGACATATTGCTGGCTAGGGGTAACGGCCACTATGACCAGAAAAATTATATATTGGCGGAACGAGACTACGCCGCGTCGGCAAATCTCGATCCCGAAAGTTCGGCAGTTTGGTGCAATCTGGGTCTCGTTTCAACCAAACTCGGCAATCGCAGCGCCAGTATTCGTCACTACGGTCAGGCCATCAAAAAAGACAATAAGAATGGGGAGGCGTTCCTCAATCGCGGACTGCTGTTTCTTGACGATGGCGAGTTGGATAGGGCCATAGCGGATTTTACCGAGGCCGCTAACTTGGAACCCGAAAACGCTACAGCGTTGGCAAACAGGGGTATTGCTTATGTTTGGAAAAGGGACACCCAGAAAGCACTTGTTGATTTTCAGAAAGTTGATGCAATTGACCGGTCTAATGTTATCGTTCTGCACGGCCGCGCGCTGCTAAGCCTTCATGGCGGAAATCCCCATGCTGCCATAGAGCAACTTTCCGCAGCCATCGGGCATGATCCTGATGACTTATGGGCGCTCCGCCTGCGCGGCGATATATATATGAATCCCTCGGTGATTATGCTCGGTCGCAGGCGGATACGGACAGAGTGCTCAAGATCAACCGGGGGATGACGTCGAAATCATAACCCTATTCAGCCCCCTCTACCCACAAGGTCGCGCCTTCCGCGCGGATGATGCGGACGCGGGCGCCGGCGGGGGCGTCGGGGCCGCGCGCGGTCCAGACGCTGTCGCCCACGCGTACCCGGCCCTCGCCGCCGCTGATCGGTTCCACCACGCTGACCGTCTCGCCGATCAGCCGGGCGGCGCGGTCATTGAGCAGGGGATCGGTGGAAGCGACCGGATGGTCGACATACCAGCGCCGCCCGGCATAGACCGCCACGATGCTGAGCGCCGCGAACAACAGCAATTGCAGCGGCAGGCCGATCGGCAGCGCCAGCGCGGCAAGCCCGGTGATCGCCGCGGCGATCGCGATCCAGATCAGGAATACGCCGGGGATCAGCACTTCGCCGATGCCGAGCAGCGCGGCGAATACCAGCCAGGCCCAATGATCCTCCATCAGGGCGATCCAGTCGGTCATGCATGCTCTCTCCTGCCGCCGTCACGCGCCATCGCCCTTACCCCTGGCTCTGGCCGAACGGGCCGCGACGCGGCGGCGCGGGCGGGGTGGGAATGGGCTGGCCATCGGTGCCCAGCGCGTCCTTGGCAAGCTGGCCGATGCCGCCCAGCGTCCCGATCAGCTGCGTCGCTTCCACCGGGAACAGGATCGTCTTGGCATTGGGCGATGTCGCAAATTGCTGCACCGCCTCGGTATATTTCTGCGCGATGAAATAGTTGAGCGCCTGCGGATTGCCCGACGAAATTGCGTCCGACACCATCTGCGTCGCCTTGGCCTCCGCCTCGGCCTCGCGCTCGCGCGCCTCGGCGTCGCGGAAGGCGGCCTCGCGACGGCCCTCGGCTTCGAGGATCTGGCTTTGCTTCGCGCCCTCGGCCTTCAATATTTCCGACGCGCGCAGGCCTTCGGATTCCAGGATCAGCGCGCGCTTCTCCCGCTCTGCCTTCATCTGTCGGCCCATCGCGTTGACGATATCGGCGGGCGGGCGAATATCCTTCAGTTCGACGCGCGTGATCTTGATGCCCCAGCTGTTGGTCGCATGATCGACGACGGACAGCAGCCGCGCGTTGATCTCGTCGCGCTTGGACAATGTCTCGTCCAGATCCATCGACCCCATCACCGTGCGCAGGTTGGTCGTCGCCAGCTGCATGATCGCGACATAGAGTTCGCTCACCTCATAGGCTGCCTTGGCCGCATCCAGCACCTGGAAGAAGACCACGCCATCGACCGACACCATGGCATTGTCCTTGGTGATGATTTCCTGCCCCGGAATATCGACAACCTGCTCCATCATGTTGATCTTGCGGCCCACCGCGTAGAAGAAGGCGGGGTAGAAATTGAGGCCGGGCCGGGCGACCTCCGTGAACCGTCCGAAGCGTTCGATCGTATATTGATAGCCTTGCCGCACGACCTTCACGCTAACGGCAAGGTAGAAGAGCACAAGGCCGGTCAGTGTCAGGGCAAAGGTGGTCAGCATGGCGCTTCCATTTTCCGTGAGGGGCATGTCCGGCTTGGATCATGCGCCTGTTTCGTTAACGAGGAAAGTCAAACCGCAAAGGAGAGTAAGCCCCATGTTGCTGCGCCACGCCCGTTCGCTGCTGTTCCTGCCCGCATCCAACCCGCGCGCCATCGCCAAGGCGCGCACCTTGCCGTGCGACATGGTGATCCTGGACCTGGAAGATGCCGTGGCCGATGACCGCAAGGCAGAGGCGCTGGACCAGGCGCTTGATGCGCTGGGCCAGGGTTTTGGAACAAGGCTTGCCGCCGTGCGCATCAATATCGAGGGGGCGGCCACCCATGGGCGCGAGATGATCGCGCTCAAGGGCACGGCGGCCGACTATGTGGTGCTGCCCAAGGTCGAACATCCCAAGCAGGTCAAGGATGTCTTTTCCGTCAGTCAAAAGCCGGTGATCGCGATGATCGAAAGCGCGCGTGGCGTGCTGGCGGCCAATGCCATCGCCGCGGGGGAAGGCTGCGCCGGGCTGTTCATGGGCAATAACGACCTGCGCCGCGACCTTGGCCTTCCCGACAATGCCGGGCGCGCGGGCCTAGGCCTTGCGATGCAGACGGTGGTGCTCGCCGCCCGGGCGGCGGGCATCGCGGTGTTCGACGGCGTGTTCAACCGGCTGGACGATGAAGCGGGGCTGGAGGCGGAATGCGCCGAGGGTCATGCGCTGGGCTTTGATGGCAAAACGCTGATCCACCCCGCACAGGTCCCGGTCGCCAATCAGGTGTTCGGCCCAGACGCCCAGGCCCTGGCCGACGCCCGCCGCCTGATCGAAGCCGCCACCGGCGGCGCCGAACGCTTCGAAGGCCGCATGATCGAAACCATGCACGTCGAACAGGCCAGGGCGCTCATCGCGCGTGCGGAAGCCGTAGGGGGATAAGCGGGAGTAAGACTTTTCGAACGAACGGCGGTCCGCTTCGGGCTGTGTTGCAGTGATGCTACACGTCGCAACAAAAACGTTACAATTGCCCTCTGTTCGTCGCACCGGGGTTGATCCGTCGGATCGCTTTTGGCGTCTTTCACCGGATTGAGTTCGCCCCCGAACTCTCACAAAACAGAGGGAAAATATATGCATCGCACCGCTGTTGCGGCGCGCCGGCTGCTTGCGGCCAGCGCCTTGTCCACCCTGATCGTCGCGCCGGCCTTTGCGCAGGATGCCGCGCCCGCCGATGCCGGCGACACGATAGTCGTTACCGGCAGCCGTATTCAGCGCAGCGACTATAATCTTGCCAACCCGCTGGTCACGGTGACCGCCGAAGCACTGGAGCAGGCGGGTAACATCCAGCTGGTCGATACGCTGGCGCAGAACCCCGCGCTCATCAATTCGCTCAACGGCGCGCGGACATCGGGATCGAACGCGGACTTCGGTGCGGTCGGCGTCCAGCTGCTTGATTTGCGCGGTCTGGGCGAAAACCGCACGCTGGTTCTGGTCAATGGCCGCCGCCATGTGGCCAGCTTGGCGGGGTCGGCCGCCGTGGACATCAGCACGATCCCAAATGATCTGGTGGAGGCGGTCGATGTCCTCACCGGCGGCGCATCGGCCATTTATGGCGCGGACGGCGTGTCGGGCGTCGTCAATTTCCGCCTGAAGCGCGATTTCGACGGGTTCAAGGCAAGCGGCCAGGTCGGCATTTCCAGCCGCGGCGACGCCGGGCAGCGTTATGGATCGCTGACCTATGGCCGCAATTTCAGCGACGGGCGCGGCAATATCGCGCTATCCTATGAATTTCGCGAACAGGATCGGTTGAGCAGCTTCAACCGGGCGCGCACTGGTAATCCGCTCGACACCTATGGCATCGTGCGCAATCCTCTCGACTTTCCCGACGATCCGAACATCCCCGATCGCGTGCCGACCAATAATCTGCGCTATGCGGACAGTTCGCTGGGCGGCGCGATCGACGTCGATTTCGATGGCATTCCCGACTATACCGGCGAAGGCAAAATCTATGATCGCGGCACGTTGCTGCCGTCGTCGGGCGGCCTGACGCAGGGCGGCGACAGCACGCCGCTTGCTGGCTATCAGGGCGATTTGCAGGCCTATAACCGTGTCCATAATATCAACCTGCTGTCGCATTATGATTTCAGCGACGCCGTCAAATTCTTCTTCGAAGCAAAATATGTGAAGAACAAGACGAAGACGCTGGCGCAGCCATCCTTCGACTTCTTCACCTATCTGTCGCCTGATAATGCCTATTTGCAGGATCAGTTCGGCGCGCTGGCACCCGATGGTGCGCTGATTTCCCGCGACAATTTCGACATGGGCGTCCGCGGTGAGGAGAATGACCGCGAAACGATGCGCTTTGTCGGCGGCTTTGAAGGCGCGATTTCCGATCATGCCCGCTACGAACTGTCCTACACCTTCGGCCAGACCAAGTCGAAGGTGCTGCTGACCGACTATCGCATCGGCGATCGCTATTGGGCGGCGATCGACGCGGTGCGCGATCCGGCGACTGGCCAGATCGTCTGCCGCTCGACCCTCGACCCGACGGGCAATATCAATCCGGACAATTATGACGCGCCGGCCACGACCTTCACGCCTGGCGCCGGCAGTGGGTGCCAGCCGCTCAACCTGCTGGGCAACGGATCGCCCAGCCAGGCTGCGCTCGACTGGGTCAATGCGGACATCATGAACCGCGCGAAGATTCAGCAGCATGTCGTGTCGGGGTCCATCTCCGGCGATTTCGGCCAATTCTTCGAATTGCCGGGCGGTCCGGTCGGCTTTGCTCTTGGCGCGGAATATCGTAAGGAAAAGAGCAGCTTTGTGCCTGACGATCTGCTCCAGCAGGGAGCGCTCGCCGATTTCTCGCTCCAGCTTCCCGAACGCGGCAGCTTCGACGTCAAGGAAGTCTTCGGCGAATTGTCGGTACCGGTACTCAAGGAAGTGCCCTTCGCTTATAATCTGAGCTTCGGGGCCGCGCTCCGCCTGTCGGATTATTCGACCATCGGGAAGACGACGACGTGGAAGGTGGACGGCACCTACGCGCCGATCCCGGACATCACTTTCCGTGGCACCTGGTCGGAAGCGGTGCGTGCCCCCAACATCACGGAATTGTTCGCTCCGCTGAATGGGGGCTTCTCGTTCATCGGCGATCCGTGCGACCCGGTCTATATCGGCGAAGGCACGCAATATCGCGCCGCCAATTGCCAGGCGGCTTTGTCTGCCCTGGGCCTGACGCCCGATCAGATTGCCGCCTTCAACCCGGAAAATGATCCGACGGCGACGGTCAGCCTGCCCGGAAACAGCGGCGGCAATCGCAATCTGCGTGAAGAAACCGCGCGGACCTGGACGGCGGGCGTCGTGGTGCGGCCCAGCTTCATTCGCGGGCTGGTGGCATCCTTCGACTGGTATGACATCAAGCTGAAGAACGCGGTCAACACCGCCACGGCCGAGGAAGTCGCCGAACTATGCGTCGACCAGCCGTCGCTGGACAATGTCTTCTGCGGCAATATCTCGCGCGATCCCACGACCGGCTATATCAACGGCTGGTTCGTGCAGCCTCAGAATGTGGCCAATTTCCGTACCTCCGGCGCGGATTTCAAGCTGAACTATCAGTTTGAAACCGCCAGCGCCGGCAACTTCGCCCTATCGCTGGTTGGCGGCTATCTCAACAAGCTGGAGTTCATCCCGACCCCGGGCGCGACCGTCGATGTCGATCGCGAAGAGCCCTATTATCCCAAGTGGAACGCGACCGGGGACATCACCTGGAAGCTTGACAAGCTGACCGTCAACTACGGCATCAGCTGGTTCAGCAAGACGCGGCGCTACGAAATCGAACAGACCAATGCCAATCCCGACATCGCGGAATCCAAATATCTGTGGTACAAGGAAAAGTGGCAGCACGACCTCTATGTCGCCTATGACGTGGACGAACGCTTCCGTTTCTATGTCGGCGCCAACAATCTGTTCGACCAGCAACCTTCGATTGCGTCGAGCAACTATCCGATCAGCTATGTCGGCCGCTATATGTATGCGGGTGCCAAAATCACGATGTGATGTGACTGGTCCTATAGTGATAGAAAGGAAAGGGGCGGTTATCTGCCCCTTTTTGCTTGGATGCTCAAAAATTCGGGCGGCGTTTTTCGCGGAAGGCGGCGGCGCCTTCGGTGAAGTCGGGCAGGGTGAAGGCGTCGCGGAACAGCGATAATGTGGCATCGTCGTCGTCGGCCTGGCCGTCGAGGATGCGGCGGATGATCGCCTTGGCGGATCGCACGCTGTGCTGGGCATTGGCGGCGATCGCGCGGGCGATCGCATCGGCGGCGGCAAGCGGATCGGGCGCGATCTCGTCGATCAGGCCAATTGTAAGCGCCGTCTGCGCATCGTGCAGCGCGCCGGTGAAAAGGATGCGCTTGGCCCGCGCTGGCCCGACCAGGTCGACCAGCAGCTTGGTGTCGAACAGCGAATAGACGATGCCCAGTTTCGCGGGCGTGATGCCCAGCCGCGCGGCGGGCGCAGAGATGCGCAGGTCGCAGGCGATCGCCATGCCGCAACCACCGCCTATGCAATCCCCGCCGATCGCGGCGATCACCGGCTTGTCGGCATGGGCCAGCGCATATTGGGTGGAACGGATCGCGGCCTGATTGGCAATGCGCCAGTCGGGATCGGCCGCGCAGCGGGCAAATTCGTCGATATCCGCGCCGGCGCAGAACAGGCCGGGCGTGGCGGAGGCGAGGATCAGCACGCGCACCGTATCGTCGGCCATGGCTTGCGCGACGAGGCGCGGCGCATCCTCCCACATCGCCTGCGTCATCGCGTTGCGGCGCGCGGGCCGGTCGATCAGCAGGCGCGCGATCGGCCCGTCGTGCTCCAGGCGCAGCGTCATGCCCGCGGCCTCATCCCGGCCAGCGTTCCAGCAGCGGCACCAGCTCGTCGAAATGCGCGATCACCGCGTCCGCACCCAGTTGCTCCACCGGCCCGTCCAGAAAACCGAAGCCGACCGCGATATTGGCGGTGCCCGCATTGCGCGCGCCGGCAATGTCGTTGATCGTGTCGCCCACGAAGATCGCGCGGCCGCCGCCCGCACGCTCGATCATCGCCCGGATGGGCGCGGGGTCGGGCTTGGATACACCGACGGTGTCGCCGCTGACGATGGAAGCGAACCGGTCATGGAGGCCGATCTGCCGCATCAGGGGAATGGTGAACCGCTCCGCCTTATTGGTGCAGATGGCGATCCGCACGCCCCGCGCCGCCAGTGCGTCGAGCGCCCGGACCGCGCCGGGATAGGGCGTCGAATGGATCGTCAGATTTTGCGCATAATGGTCGAGCAATATGGGCAACAAATCGGCCAGCATCGCCGCGTCACAGCCCCCCGACGCATCCAGCGCGCGTTGCAGCATCACTCGCGCGCCCTTGCCGACGAAGGGGCGGATGTCGGCCGCAGGGAAGGGATCGCGGCCGATGGTGCCGATCGCATGATTGACCGCGGCGGCCAGATCGCCGCTGGTGTCGATCAACGTGCCATCCAGGTCAAAGCCGACAATATCGAAGGGAATGCTGTTCATGGCCGCGTTCCATGCCGCGTGCGCGGTGGCAAAGGCAAGGCAAACATGGCACAGAACGCCCAGCACAGGCCAATCATCGGGAAATCATCGTGACCAGTTCCGCCGCTCGCCCGCTTGCCGTCATCATCCTTGCCGCCGGGCAGGGGACGCGGATGAAATCGTCGCTGCACAAGGTGCTGCACCCGGTGGCCGGGCGGCCGATGCTGCTGCATCTGCTGGCGAGCGCGGCGCAATTGTCGCCGCAACGGCAGGTGGTGGTCGTGGGCGCGGGCCGGGATCAGGTCGAGCGTGCGGTCGAAGGCACCGGCGCGATTGTCGCCGTGCAGGACCAGCAGCTGGGCACCGGCCATGCGGTCGCGCAGGCGCATGACGCGCTGGCCGGTTTCGCGGGCGATGTGCTGATCCTTTATGGCGACGTGCCGCTGGTGCGCGCCGACACGATGCGCGCAATGCTGGACCGGCTCAACCGGGGCGATGAGCCGCGCGCCGTGGTGCTGGGCTTTCGTCCCGACAATGCGGCGGCCTATGGCCGCATCATCGCCGACGGGCAGGGCATTATCGAGAAAATGGTGGAATATAAGGACGCCGATGAAGCCGAGCGCGCCGTCACCCTGTGCAACAGCGGCCTGATGGCGGTGCGATCGACCGACCTGTTCGTGCTGCTCGACGCGATCGGCAACGACAATGCAGCGGGCGAATATTATCTGCCCGACATCGTCATGCTGCCCGGCGGCCAGAGCGCGGTCATCGAAACCGACGCGTGGGAAGTGGCGGGCGTCAACAGCCGCGCTGAACTGGCCGGGGTGGAGGCGCTGTGGCAGGCGCGCCGCCGGGCCGATGCGATGCGCGACGGCGTGACGCTGGTCGCGCCCGAAACCGTCTTCTTCTCGCATGATACGCTATTGGGTCGCGACGTGGTGGTGGAGCCCAATGTCGTCTTCGGCCCCGGCGTCACCATTGCCGACAACGTCATCATCCACGCCTTTTCCCATCTGGAAGGGGCCAGCGTCGACAGCGGCGCGGCCGTCGGCCCCTATGCGCGGCTGCGTCCGGGCGCGCAGATCGGCGCCAAGGCCAAGGTCGGCAATTTCGTCGAGATCAAGCAGGCGACGCTGGGCGAAGGGGCCAAGGCCAATCACCTGTCCTATATCGGCGACGCCAGCGTGGGGGCGGGGGCCAATATCGGCGCGGGTACCATCACCTGCAATTATGATGGCTATTTCAAATATCGGACGGAGATCGGCGCGGGTGCGTTCATCGGCTCCAACAGCGCGCTGGTCGCGCCGGCCAGCATCGGCGCGGGCGCGATCGTCGCGGCCGGCAGCGTGGTGACCCGTCCGGTAGAGCCGGATTCGCTCTGCCTCGTCCGGCCCGAACAGGTCGGCAAGACCGGCTGGGCGGCCCGCTTCCGCGAAAGGATGCAGGCGAAGAAGCTGCGCCCTTGAGCGCGTACCGCTCGTGATCCGCAAATTGCTCCTGGGGCTGGCGGCGTTGCTGGTACTGGGCGTCGGCTTTGCCCTGTGGTTGATCCACAATGCGCGGGCGATGCCGGTGGTGCGGCGGGCGGAGGTGACATTGCCCTATCCGGCTGGTGCGGCGCTGCGCCCCGTCACCGTCGCGCTGCTGACCGACACGCATCTGTCCGGCCCGGACAACAGCCCGCAGCGCATGGCGCGGATCGTCGCGCAGATCAACGCGCTGCGGCCAGACCTCATCCTTCTGGGCGGTGATTATATCGGCGATGACAAGGGCGCGGCCATTTATGATGCGCGCGCCAGCATCGCCCCCTTTGCCGCGCTGCGCGCGCCGATGGGGGTGGTGGCGGTGCTGGGCAATCATGACAGCCGCAGCAAGCAGAACCGCCGGGCCATGAGCGCGAGCGACTGGCAGGCGGCGTTCCATGCGGTCGGCATCACGTTGTTGCAGGACGGTGCGGTGCGACGCGGGCCGCTGGCGATCGGCGGGCTGAAGGACATCTATACCCGCAAGCCCGCGATTGACGGGACGCTGGCGGCGATGGCGCGCGTCGGCGGCGCGCCCATCCTCCTGTCGCACGGGCCGGATGTATTTCCGCGCCTGCCCGACGCGCCCCTGTTAACGCTGGTGGGGCATACCCATTGCGGCCAGATTGCCTTCCCCTTCGCCGGCATCGTCTATGTGCCGTCGAAATATGGGACGCGCTATGCCTGCGGCCGTTATCGCGATGGCCAGCGTCAGATGATCGTCGCTGCAGGCGTGGGCACCAGCGGCCTGCCTTTTCGCATGCTCGCCCCGCCCGACATCTGGTTCCTCACCATCCGGCCCGCCGCGCCGAAATAGTTGTGCCGCGCTGTTGGCGCAGGGGCGCGGAGTCTTTAATGGCTGGTCCGTGGCCTTGGCAGCCGATTGCGGCGCGCGAGGGGCTTGAGCGGGACAAAATAGCGGGGCGTTTCCTTCATGTGCGGCATTATCGGGATCATCGGCAGGGACGACGTGGCGGAACGGCTGGTCGATGGTTTGAAGCGCCTGGAATATCGCGGTTATGACAGCGCGGGCGTCGCCACCATCCATGACGGCGCGATCGAACGCCGCCGCGCGGAGGGCAAGCTCAACAATCTGGTGAAGGAACTGGTCGCCGAACCGCTGCCCGGCACCACCGGCATCGCCCACACCCGCTGGGCCACCCATGGCGCGCCGACCACCAGCAACGCCCATCCGCATGCGACGGCGCAGGTGGCGCTGGTCCACAATGGCATCATCGAAAATTTCAAGCCGCTGCGCGAGGAACTTGTTGCGCGCGGCCGTCATTTCGACAGCCAGACCGACACCGAAGTCGTCGCCCATCTGGTAAGCGAGCAGGTGGAGCAGGGCGCGTCCCCGACCGACGCCGTGCGCGCCATATTGCCGCGCCTGCACGGCGCCTTCGCGCTCGCCATCGCCTTTCGGGCGCATCCCGACCTGCTGATCGGCGCGCGGCTGGGATCGCCGCTGGTGGTGGGCTATGGCGAGGGCGAAACATTCCTCGGCTCCGACGCACTGGCGCTCGCGCCGCTGACACAGCGCATCGCCTATCTGGAGGAGGGCGACTGGGTCGTCATCACCCGCGACGGCGCCGAGATTTTCGACAAGGACAACAACCCCGTCGATCGCCCCGTCACCATTTCCGGCGTGTCGGGCGCGATGATCGACAAGGGCAATCATCGCCACTTCATGCAGAAGGAAATTTACGAGCAGCCGGTCGTCGTCGCCCAGACGCTGCGTTCCTATCTGCGCCGCATGGACAATCAGATCGCCATGCCCGACATGGATTTCGATCTGGGCGGAGTGAAGCGCATCACCATCGTCGCCTGCGGCACCAGCTTCTACGCGGGTCTGGTGGCCAAATATTGGATCGAGAAATTCGCCCGTGTCCCCGTCGACATCGATGTGGCGAGCGAGTTCCGCTATCGCGAACCCGTGCTGGAGGCCGGCGGCCTGGCCCTCTTCATCAGCCAGTCGGGCGAAACCGCCGACACGCTGGCGGCCTTGCGCCATGCCCGCGCCGAAGGGCAGATTATCGCGGTGGTCGTCAACGTGCCGACCAGTTCGATGGCGCGCGAGGCGGACCTGCTGCTGCCCACCCATGCCGGGCCGGAAATCGGCGTCGCATCGACCAAGGCCTTCACTTGTCAGCTCGCCGTGCTGGCGGCGCTGGCGGCCAATCTCGCCCGCGCCAAGGGCAAGCTGACGGCGGAAGAGGAAGCCGACATCGTCTGGCACCTGTCCGAAGCGCCTGCCGCGCTCAACCAGGCGCTGGCCCGCGACGGCCAGATCGAGGCGATGGCGCACCTGATCGCGCCGGCGCGCGACGTCCTGTATTTGGGGCGCGGCCCGGATTATCCGATGGCGCTGGAAGGCGCGCTGAAACTGAAGGAGATCAGCTACATCCACGCCGAAGGCTATGCTGCGGGGGAAATGAAGCATGGCCCCATCGCGCTGATCGACGATGCCGTGCCGGTCATCGTGATCGCGCCAAGCGGCCCATTGTTCGAAAAGACCGTCAGCAACATGGCCGAAGTGCAAGCGCGCGGGGGCAAGGTGGTGCTGATTTCCGACGCGGACGGCATCGCCATCGCGGGCGAAGGCTGCATGGCGACGATCGAAATGCCGCAGGTCCATCCGCTGATCGCGCCCCTGGTCTATGCCGTACCGGTGCAGCTGCTCGCTTATCATGTCGCCGTCGCCAAGGGCACGGATGTCGATCAGCCGCGCAACCTTGCCAAATCGGTGACGGTGGAGTGAGCGCCGACCAGTTCGCGCAGGATGAGGACAGCCGCGCGGCGCGGCCGGAGATGCTGACCGTCAGCTTCGACCATTGGGAAGGGCCGCTCGATCTGCTGCTGACGCTGGCGCGCAACCAGAAGGTCGACCTGCGCGAAATCTCGATCCTCGCGCTGACGCAGCAATATCTCGCCTTCATCGAAGGGGCGCGGCAGCTCAAGCTCGAACTCGCCGCCGACTATCTGGTAATGGCGGCCTGGCTCGCCTATCTCAAATCCTCGCTGCTGCTGCCCCGTGCGGAACAACCCGACCCCAGCCCGGAGGAACTGGCGCTGCGGCTGCAATTGCGGTTGCAGCGGCTGCACGCGATGCGCGATGCGTCGGCGCGGCTGATGGCGCGGGACCGCATCGGCCGCGACGTGTTTCGCCGCCGCCGCCCGGAAGGGTTGGCCCTTGTCAAAAAGGCGCAGTGGCAAGCCAGCCTCTATGATCTGATCCAGGCCTATGGCCAGATTCGCGCGCGTACGCAGCCGGTGGTCCACACCATCGCCGTGCGCCCGGTCATGACGCTGGACGAGGCGATCCAGCGCGTCGGCGCGCTGGTCGGCGCGGCGCTGGACTGGACGCGGCTGGAGGCGTTCCTGCCGGCCGGTCTGGAGCAGCCCAAGGCGAAGTCGGCGCTGGCGAGCAGCTTTGTCGCGGCGCTGGAACTGGCGCGGCAGGGGCGGCTCGATATCCAGCAGGACGGGATTTTCCAGCCCATCTATCTGCGCGCCGCCGTGCCGGGACGGATGGCGCCGTGAATTCAGAACCCGATGATTATATGCGCGCCATCGAAGCCGCCCTGTTCGTCGCCGAAGCGCCCATGTCTCCGGCCGAACTGAAACTTCATGTCGGCGATGGCGATATGGCCGCCGCGCTGGCGAGTCTGGCCGACGCCTATGCCGGGCGCGGCGTCAATCTGGTCGAGCGCGGCGGGCGCTGGCATTTCCAGACCGCGCCCGACCTCGCCCATATCCTGCGCCGGGAAAAGGACGAGCCGCGCAAATTGTCACGCGCGGCAATGGAGACGCTGGCGATCATCGCCTATCATGAGCCGGTCAGTCGCGCGGAGATTGAGGCGATCCGCGGCGTTCAGGTCGCCAAGGGGACGCTGGACGTGCTGATGGAGGCGGGCTGGGTGCGTCCGGCGGGGCGCCGCGAAGTGCCCGGCCGGCCGCTTATATATGCGACCAGCGTAGACTTTCTGTCACATTTCGGCCTTAGCAGCCGTCGGGACCTGCCGGGGCTGGAGGATTTGCGCGCCGCCGGGCTGCTCGATCCCGTCGATCTGGCACTGGAGGCTATGGGCGGCCAATCCGTTCTGGAAAATGATGAGGAAGAGGCCTAGTAAGGCCCTCTGACAGGAGTAAATATTATGGGTTCCTTCTCGCTGATGCACTGGGTGATCGTGCTCCTGGTCGTCATGCTGCTGTTCGGCGGCGGCCGTATTTCCGGCCTGATGGGTGACGTTGCCAAGGGCATCAAAAGCTTCAAGAAGGGCATGGCCGACGACGATGACGACGTGACGCCCGCCAAGCCCGCCACCCGGATCGAGGGTCATCGCGTGCCTGAACAGGACGCGCCGAGCGCGACCACCGAAGAAAAGACCAAGGCCTGATCCTTCAACCTTTGGGCCGGTAGTCGCGCATGTTTGGCATCGATTCGACCGAATTTCTGGTGATCGTGATCATTGCGGTGATCGTGATCGGTCCCAAGGACCTGCCGCGCGCGCTCTACAAGGTCGGGCAGATCGTAGGCAAGGCGCAGGGCATGGCGCGCCATTTCCGCACCGGCATCGACGCCATGGTGCGCGAAGTCGAGCTGGAAGAGTTGGAAAAGAAATGGGCCGCCCAGAACAAGCGGATCATGGACGATCATCCGCCTGCGCCGGCGGTGGATGCGCTGCCGGCACCTGATGCCGGAACCGAACCGGGCGCGTCGGTCACTGAGGGGGCAGGGGGCACCGAGGCGCCGCCCTATGTGGCCGATCCAGCGCCCAAGCCGCCCTTCGTCGCCGAATCGCGTCCCGCGCCCGCGCCGGAACCGGCTGTCGATCGTCCGCCCTATGTGGCGCAAGCCCCCGCCAAGGACGACGATGCCATGCCTGCGCACAAGGGCGACACGGCGGCATGATCAACGATATTGACGACAGCAAGGCGCCCTTGCTCGACCATTTGATCGAGCTGCGCGGCCGGCTGCTCAAATGCGTCTATGCGCTCGCCATCACCGGCGCGATCTGCTTCTATTTTTCCGAGCAGTTGTTCGCCATCCTCGTCCACCCGCTCAAGGAAGCCTTCGGCGATGGCGGCGGGCGCCTAGTCTACACCAAGCTTTACGAAGCCTTTTTCGTGCAGGTGAAGATCGCGTTCTTCGGTGCCTTCTGTCTTTCCTTCCCGATTATCGCCAACCAGCTCTGGGCCTTTGTCGCGCCCGGCCTGTACGCGCGCGAGAAAAAGGCGCTGCTGCCCTTCATCCTGGCGACGCCCTTCCTCTTCGCCATGGGCGCCAGCCTCGCCTATTTCGTGGTGATGCCCACCGCCTTCCACTTCTTTCTGGAGTTTCAGGGCGACAGCAGCGGCCTGTCGGTCGAGGCCTTGCCCAGCGCGGACGCCTATCTCGGCCTTGTCATGCAGTTCATCCTCGCCTTCGGCATCAGTTTCCTGATGCCCGTGCTGCTGATGCTGCTCAACCGCGCGGGCTTTGTTACGCGCGCGCAATTGATTGGCCTGCGCCGCTATATGATCGTCGCCGCCTTTGTTCTGGCCGCCGTGCTCACCCCGCCCGATGTCGTGTCGCAGCTGATGCTCGCCATCCCGCTGCTGCTGCTCTACGAAGTCACGATCATCGCCATCTGGTTCACTGATCGCAAGAAGGTGGAGCCGGAGGACGCGGAAGAAGTCGCGGCCTGATTAGGCTCCCACGTTCCTCCTCAGACCCGGCGGAACGGGTAAGGTGCGGTCGTCCGTTCATAGCTGTGCAGGTCCAGCGCGCGCGTGACCGGCGGCAATGCGCGGTCAGGACAGGCGCGACGTTCGCATAGTGGGCAGCCCGGTCCCACCTCGGTCGCGTCGCTCCGGTCTGCGTCCAGCCCATCGGCATGGACAATGCGGGCGGCATGTTTGGCTTCGCACCCCAGCGCGATGACGCTCCGCGCGCGCCCGCCGGCCGCCCCGTGCGGCAGGCTGGCCGCCAGCGTGACGAATCTTTTGCCCTCCATTGTCTCGATCAGCTGCGCGGCGATTGCCCCGGATGCTGGCGCGTCATGCGCGTCCCAGCGCGGGCAGGTGCCGCCATAGCGGGCAAAGGGCCAGGCCTCGCCATCGAACCGCTTGGCGATCTGCCCCGCCCCATCGACCTTTGCCATGAAAAAGGGGATGCCGCGCGCCCCGGTGCGGTTGAGGCTGGTCAGGCGATGGGCCAGCTGCTCCATCGACACGCCGAACCGGTCGCACAGCAATGGCAGGTCGTGCCGGCTCTGCTCGGCCGCCTGGCGAAACCGCTCATAGGGCATGACGAGCGCGGCGGCGGCATGGTTGGTGAGTGCGATCGTCGCGAGTCGGCGGCTGTCCTCGTCCGGCGGCGCGGCGCGCGCAACCTGCGCGGCGATGGCCTCGACCAGTTCCTGCGCCACCAGATGCCAGGCTACGCCAAACAGTCGGCCCGATGGGGCCAATCGCTCGCTCAGCATCAGGCGGCGGCGGTGCATGTCGAAATGGCGCAGCCGTCCCGCGATCAGGTCTGCCCGGACCGTCTGCACGCTGATTCCATGCCGGTCCTTGAGCCGCGTGCGCAAGGCCGCCTGAAGCAGCGCCGGGTCTTCCGGCAAATCCGCCGCGATCACTTCCGCGCCGGCGTCGATCTCGGCAAAATGATTGCCCGCCCGCGCGATCATCTCGCGCAACCAGTCGATCGGCGCGGTCATCGGGACCCGCTCCGCCCCGCCCGCAAGCGCCTCCCCCGGCACCCGGCGCAGGTCGGTCAGCGCCCGGTAGAAACGCGCCACCGCCTCGGTCACGCCCGGATAATTTTCCGCGACCTCCAGCACCTCGTCGCGCGATATGCCGATGTCGCGCACCAGCGCGTCGGACAATATCTCGCCCAGTTCGCGCGGCCCGCCATCGGTCGAGGGTGCGGCGAAATCGCGAATGTCGATGTCATAGGTATTGGCGAGCCGCAGCATCATCTGGGCCGTTAACGGACGCTGGTTACGCTCCAGATGGTTGAGGTAGCTCGGCGACACGCCCAGTTCCTCGGCCATCTGCGTCTGGTTGAGGCCCAGTTCGCGGCGAAGCACGCGGAGCTTGGGACCAAGATAGAGTTTGCGATCGCCAGCCTCTGCCATGCGGTCATTATGTCATGATTTGACACTATGACCAATTCAAATCATGACTGGCGGCCATTCATCGGCCTGTGAGCCGCCGCCGCATCTGTCTACATCGCTGTCCATGGCCCCAACGCTATGGGGCATCACACAAGGAAACCGACTCATGCAGGCGCAGACGATCGAACCGACCCACGGCCATCCCCAGCCCGCCCGTTCGCGCGCGGTGTTCAGTCAGGAGGATTTCAGCCTCATTCGCACCGCCATCGCCCATTATCTGCGCGAAGTGCAGGACCAGCCTGAATCGGTCAAATATGCCAATCTCTATCATCGCTTGGGCCGCGTGGCCTGACGGTATCGGTTAGGAGAGGAAAAGGCGCGGCGGGCAACCGACCGCGCCTTCGTCTTGCCTAGAACAGCTGCGTCAGCCCATAGAATAGCGCGCCGATCGCCGCGGCGGCGGGCAGGGTGACGACCCAGGCGACGACGATGCGCGACGCGATGTTCCAGCGCACGGCCGACAGGCGGCGTGACGCGCCCACCCCGACGATGGCGCCGGTGATGGTATGAGTGGTCGACACAGGCACGCCCAGATGGGTCGCCATGAACAGGGTGATAGCCCCTCCGGTTTCGGCGCAGAAACCCTGTGCCGGCGTCAGCCGCGTGATCTTCGACCCCATGGTGTGGACGATTTTCCACCCGCCCAGCAACGTGCCCAGCCCCATCGCCGCCTGGCAGGACAGGATCACCCAGAAGGGTACGTAGAAGGTGCCGCCCAGCATGCCCTGCGAATAAAGCAGCACGGCGATGATCCCCATCGTCTTCTGCGCGTCATTGCCGCCATGACCCAGCGAATAGAGCGATGCGGATACCAGTTGCAGCTTGCGGAACACCCGGTCCGCGCCCTGTGGCGTGAAGCGGCGGAATATCCAGCTCACCACCAGCACCAGCATCAGCGCCAGGAACAGGCCGACCGCCGGCGACAGGACGATGGCGACGCTGGTTTTGAACACCCCGCTCCACACCACGGCGGGCAGGCCCGCCTTGGATACGCCCGCGCCCAGCAATCCGCCGATCAGCGCATGGCTGGACGAGGACGGTATGCCCAGCGCCCAGGTGATGAGGTTCCAGCTGATCGCCCCCATCAGTGCGCCGAAGATGACCTGCGGGTCGATGATGCTGGCGTCGACGATACCCTTGCCCACCGTCGTCGCCACATGCAGGCCGAAGAAGAGAAAGGCGATGAAGTTGAAGAAGGCCGCCCAGGCGACCGCATATTGCGGTTTCAGCACGCGGGTGGACACGATGGTCGCGATCGAATTGGCGGCGTCGTGCAGCCCGTTCAGGAAATCGAACAGCAGGGCGACGCCGACCAGCGCGATCAGCAGCGGAAGGGCGATGGGGTCCATGGGATGTGCGCGGGATCAGGCGTGGTCGATGACCAGGCCGGAAATCTCGTTGGCGACATCCTCGAACCGGTCGGTCACCTTTTCCAGATGGCTGTAGATTTCCCGGCCGACGATGAAGTCCATCGGATTGCCGTCGCGGGCCTGCGCATAAAGAAGTTTCAGCCCGTCTTCATGCAATATGTCGGCGTGGCCTTCCAGCGTGACCAGCCTCTCCGTCAGGTCGTGCAGCCGCGCGGCGTTGAGATTGAGCGATCGCAGCAGCGGGATCGCTTCCTCCGTGATGCGCGCGCATTCGACGATTAGAGCGCTCATATCCTGCATCTGCGGCGGGAATGTCGTCACTTCGTAGAGCGCGACCGCCTTGGCGGTCTGGTTCATCTGGTCGATCGCGTCGTCCATCACCCCGATGAGGTCGGTGATCGCGCTGCGGTCGAAAGGCGTGACGAAGATGCGCCGCACATCCTTCAGCACATCGCGGATGATGTCGTCGGCGACATGCTCCTGATCGGAAATGGTGCGGATATGGGTCGCCATGTCCGGTCCGCCCTGCATCAGCCGCGCCAGCGCATCCGCGCCCGCGACCAATGTCGTGGCATGATCCTCAAACTGTTCGAAGAAACGCCCCTGCTTGGGCATCAGCGCGTGGAACCAGCGCAATAGACCTGTCCTTTCATTCTGCCGGTCGCGCATAGCGATCAGGACGCGAAAGAACCAGCCCGGATCGGCGGGGGGTTTGCGGAAGCGCGCGATGATGGATTGGAGGTCCGGCTCGTCCACCGCTTTCGCCGCTTCGGCGAGCGGGAACCAGCGCAGTTCGCGCTGCCCCTGTTCGGGCCAGTGGGTCAAGTGGCGGGTGACGGCCAGGGGGAATACGTCGACCATCGCCTCGCGCGATCCGCCCTTGCGGCGGCGCTTGTCATAACGGTAGCGACCGATGCGGGCCGGGCAGGCGATGCCCTGTATCCCCGCTTCCTCATAGGCTTCCAGTTCGGCGGCGCGATGCCCCGCAAGCCCCTTCATGCGATTGCCCTTGGGAATCACCCAGCGTCCGGTATCGCGCGATGTGATCAGCAGGATCTGCATCGAACCATCGGCGGCGGTCGTATAGGGCAGGGCGGCGATCTGGCGCATCGATCGCATGTAACATAAACGTCATAATGCGCAATCGGCCGGTCGGGGCCGGGACGCATCGTCCGGCCCCGGTTCCGTGCCCTATAGCGAGAAGCGCGCCGTCACGCGGATGTCGCGGCCGGCCAGCGGCGCGAAATCCTTGAGGAAGCTGGCATGGCGCCGGGCCTCCACGTCAAAGATATTGTTGGCCGACAGCATCAGCGTGGTGCGGTCGTTGCCGGGCAGCGGCTTGAACGACAGTGATGCGTTGACCATCGTATAGCCGTCGGTCGGCGTTTCGAAGTCCGTCACCCGATCCTGATCGAACACATGCTCGACTTCGGCGCGGGCGGACAGCCGATCGCCCTGCGCTTCCAGCCCGCCCAGCAGCCGCAGCGGCGGGATGCGCGGCGCGGGGCCACTGCCCTTGATGGTGGCGCGGACATAATCGGCAACGCCATCGACATTGATCGCATAGCTGCCCAGCTGCGCCAGCTTGACCGTCGCCTCCGCCTCGAACCCGTAATAGCGGGCATCGGCCTGGTTGAAGGCGTAGCAGGGAAATTCCAGCTCCTCGCCGCCATTGACCGCCTGGCACGCGCTGTCGGCGGCGACGCTTTCATAGATATAGCCGCTGAACCAGTTATGATAAGCCGCCAGGCTGAAGCTGTAGCCGTCGCCCGATCCGCGCAGCGTGCCTTCCAGGCCCCAGCTTTTTTCCTTGCCGAAATCGGGGTTGCCCAACTCAAAGGCCTGCGTACCGGCATGATTGCCGCGCGCGAACAACTCCTCGGCCGATGGCGCGCGTTCGCTGCGCGACGCGTTCAGGCCCACGCGCCAGCCGGGCATGATCGCCTGGCTGATGCCGATGGAACCGGACAGCGCATCGAAGCTGCGGCGGCGCCCGTCGAAAAACAGCGCCTCGTCGGCGTCGGCACTGACATTGGTATGTTCAAAGCGCGCGCCACCTTCCAGCCGGGTGTCGCCCAGGTCCAGCGATTGCAGCGTGAAGAAGCCGATCTGGTTGGTTTCATTCTTGGGCAGGAATTTTTCTTCGCCTTCGACCTGAAAGCGGCGCGTGAAGAATTGCGCGCCGAACGCGCCGTCCCATCCGCCGCGCTTGGACTGCACGAATTCCAGCCGGCTTTCCATCGACTGGTTGTAGAAGGTCGTGCCGACCTCACCCGTATCCTCGATTTCCTGATGCTGATAATCGGCATAACCTGCGCGCAGGCGGATGCTGTCGAGGAAGCCGCCATTGACGGCGACTTCGCCGCGCAGGTCGACGCGGTCCTGCTTCATGCGCAGCCGCACCTCCTCCGCCTCGCCATCGGGGGCGAGTGCATAGCGCACCGGCACACCGTAGAAATTGTCGGTATGCGCGAACGACACGCCCAGATTGCCGCCATCGTCGATATAGGCCGCGCCGCCGGCCACTTCCCATACGCGCCCGGCGCTGTTGGGCAGCTTGCCTTTGAGGTTCGCAAGGTCGGCAATCTCCGCGTCGCCGCTCGCCGCCGCCTGCGCGCGCAGCGCCGGCGTCAGAATATAGTTGCCAGTGTCGAGATCGCCGGTCTTGCTGTAGCTGCCGTCCAGATGGACGACGAACTTGTCGGCCAGCGGCACTTCGATTTCGCCCGCGCCCGTACGCTCATTGGCGGCGCTGCCATAGGTGCCGATCGCGTCGATATGTATCGGCTCATCGGGCACGCGGCGCGGAATGCGGCTGTCGATCACATTGACGACGCCGCCGATCGCCGACGACCCATAGAGCAGGGCGGACGGCCCGCGCAGGATTTCGATGCGATCGGCGGTCAGCGGATTGATCGCCACGGCATGGTCGACCGATGTGTTCGACACGTCGAAGCTGCCGATGCCATCGGTCAATATGCGTACCCGCTCGCCCTGAAAGCCACGCAGGATGGGGCGCGATGCGCTGGGGCCAAAGGAGGTCGCCGACACGCCCGGCTGACGCGCCAGCGTTTCGCCGATGCTGGGGCGCAGTTCGCGGGTGAGTTTCTCACCGGTCAGGACGCTGGTGCCCGACAATATGTCCCCCTGCCGCCGCGGGATCAGGGCGGTGACGACAATGTCGGCGCGCTGGTCATGATAGCTGCCATCCTGATCCGCGTCGGCGGCCGGCGCGGTCTGGGCAAGGCCCGGGACGGAAAGGCACAGCAGCGGCAGGGCGCAGCCGGCGCGCAGCATCGAAAAGCGGGACATGGAGGATCAACCCTTTGACTATGATCTGATGCCGACCCTGTATCTAGGATGTTACACCGTAACAAGCCTGTTCGTCGGAAATTTGCGACGATGCGCCACGACGCGGAAACATGGCGGCAATGACAATGGCGGCTTATAGAAACAGATAGTCGGCCAGCGCCTCGGCCGCCGGCTTGTCGGCCAGATGCGGTCCCACCGCCTGCCGGATTTCGATGGCGGGCAGGGGCATGTCCAGCGCCAGCCGCCGGATGCCGCTCATCCGGCCAAGGTCGCGCGCCAGGGGGCCAAAGGCGGCAAAGCAGCCGGCTCCATCACGCAGCGCCTCGACGATCTCCAGCATATTGTCGCTTTCCAGCGCTGCCATCGCAAAGGATGCGCGCCCGCGCGCCAGTGCCGCCTCGACGATGTCGCGCATTCCGTTGCTGCGTTCCATCGTCAGCAGCGGCGTCGCAGCGAGGTCCGCGCGCCCCACCATGTCCGCGCGCGCCAGCCTATGGCCGCTTCCGGCATAAAGGTTGACCGGCTCCGACCAGCCATAGCGGGACGGGGGCGCGGCCGGCTCTTCCAGCGCGTAGAAATAGGCGATGTCGGCGTGCCCGCTCGCCAGCGCCGCCGCGGCGTCGTTCGCGCTGTGGACATGCAGGTCGATGCTGATGGCGATATCGTCATTGGCCGCCTCGAACGCAGCGAGCGCGTCCTGGAAATGGCCGAAGATCGGCGCGGGCGCGGCCAGGATGATCGCATCGCGCGGCGGCGTGGGCTGCACTGCTTGCAAAGGCGGCATATCCGCCGCCGACGCATCGACGGCCGCCGGCGCGTCGCCGCCCAGCTGCATCATCGCCTGCGCGGTCTTGCGCCCGGCCGGCGTCAGCCGCGCTTCGCCGCCTGGATCGTCGAACAGCCGATAGCCCAGCCGCATCTCCAGCGCCGCGATCCCGTCCAGCACCTCTGGCCGGGTCAGACCCATATCCTCGGCACAGCGCGCCACGCTGCCCGCCGCCACCATCTGCGCGAAAATATCCAACTGGCGCAGGGACGGGCTGCTCATGCGCCGGTGATAGAGGAAATGGCCTCCATGCGTAAGCGCCATCTTCGCGCGCTTTCCACGCAAAGCCGGGTTGACGAACCCCCCGCGATGATGGCAGGGCGCTCCTCTGCCGGGCGGGTATAGCTCAATGGTAGAGCACTAGCCTTCCAAGCTCTACAGAATCCCGGATTTCTGCCACCCAATCTGTAAAACGGCCAGAAATTGCGCTGTGCCTTTTCAATGTGTTGGGGCGCAGGCGTAAACCGGATTTGGCTTGACGAGCACAAGAACATTGCGCGAACAGAGCGCATGCCTGTCCTGCCCGATCATCACCCGCTCACCGCTGAACTGAACATCCTCATGAAGCAAATCGACGCTGGCACCTATGTCCACCCGATGGAGATATGGGAACTGGCGCAGGCGCTGCGCGAAGAAGGCGCGGAAACCTGGGCAGATCGACTTGCAGAGCATCTGCCAAAATAGCCCATCTCGCGCCTGAAGCGAAGGCTTGACCGAATCAGCGCTCAAGGAGACGATCTCTTATGGCAACAGATGATGAGCTTGAAGCCGAACTGGCCGCGTTAACGGACGCCGAGATATTGGCGATTTGGCTGAATGCGGCTGATCATGAGCATCCGACCCGACGCGAGGAATTGGCGCTGGGCGAAATGGAGCGCCGGAATATCGACCTGTAGCACCGCCAGACCTGCTCCTGCCCTGTCACCCATATCAGGCGGGGCACCATTTCGATGCCCCGCATGGTCGTCATTGCGTGACGATCGCCTCTGATGTGAAGGCATTGACCAACTGGCCCGGCACCATCACGGCCGATCGACCCGAAATCAGCATTGATCCGAACAGCGCCGCCATCGTGTTGCCGCGACCCTCCTGACGATGGCTGCCGCGCAGGCCCCAATCCCGGCCAGCCAGCTGCACCGAATTGAACGTGACCTCGAACTTGGCCGACTTCCCGCCGATGCCCTTGCCGGTGCGCCAGGTCACCGTGCCCTTGACCGGCGTGCCGCGCGGGATGATCACGGCGCCATTTTCCACCACGTCATTCACGACCTGGAATGCGACGGCGTCCCCTTCCTTCATCTTTTTGGACGTCACTTCCTGCACCGGCGTGACAACGATCATGGTGTTGGCAGGAAGCGTGGCGGCCGACGCCGCGAACGACGAAAACGCAACGGCGCACCACGCCGCGGCGAACTTCATGATTTTCATAGTAACCCCCGAATAGTCGCCGGATCGACGACGGCGCTATCTACGCCCGGGACAGAATAGTTGTCTATGCCATTCGGGCGGGGAGAACCATTTGGGATCAATATTTTGCGGAGTCTGTCGCCATCAAAACAAAGGGCGCTGCGCGTCTGCCGATCCGGCCTTTCTGAACCATGGCCGGTCCGTTCGGTCGATCGTCATGCGCTCCGCCGGATAGGGTCGGTCAAACTGATAAAGGTCCTTCAGCGGCGCATGCAGCCATGTCTCCCAATCCTGAGGATCAAGGATCACCGGGGACCGATCATGAATGTCGTGTAGCTCGGGCGCATTGTCGGTCATCACCCCGGTATAGACGGCGCCCCATTCGTCGCTGTTGGTCCATAGCCCCGCCCAGGCAAAGATTGGCTGATCAGTAACGGACAGCCACGTCTCCGTCATCCGCCCCGGCTCGCCCACCGCCTCCGCATAGCGTGCCGTCGGGATTAGGCATCGGTTGCCGGGGTCGGTCGCCCACCGTTTCCAGAAGCTGCCCAGCTTGTCGAACCGCGCATTGTTCACTGGTTTGGGCTTCAGCAGGTTGCCGGTTTTCTTGCTCTTCAGGCTAACCGGAAAGCCCCAAGTCATCTGCTCCAGCACCCGTTCGCTATCTTCGATCCGTATGATCGTGCCCGGCTGCCCAGGATGTGTTTCCATCGGTCCTTCGTTGAAACGCAAGCCCGGCCGCGCCTTGAAAAGGCGCAGCACCTTATCCGTCTGCCCGCGCTCCGCTCGATTACACATGGGGCGGGTAAGCTGCTTTCACTGAAGTTTGATGTCAACACGCGGCACCGTAATACACCGGCCAGATCCACCATAATTAGGACGATGGCAAACCGCCTCGCTGCTGGCTGACGTTGGTCTGCGCCAAGCAGTGATAGCGGGAATCCACGAGAAAACAGTTTTGTAGACGACCTGTGCGCGTGTCTAGCACGGCTACAGAAGACGGATTCTCCCCGGGAAGCATCTGATAAGCGCCAACCGGATTTTTAATATTCCAAGTGGCCTCAACACGGTCGATGATTTGCTGACCACTATCTGCTCCTCGCGAGGGTGAACACCCCGCAAGCGAAAACGCTAAAACTATCACTGTTGTAAGGCCCGGCTGTCCGACAACCAATCTTGGCACGCTGTTAATGTGAACATGCTCTGTCTGGTTTCGCATTATCGTACGGTGCATTGCTGGTCGGCGAATGTCAATTTGGCGTTGCGCGTCGGCTAGGCCGCGACGCCGCTTTGGTTTCCCCCCTCTCTATTGCTCTTCGTCGCCGCTGGGGCCATTGGACGCCTGATCCTGTCGCTCATCATCGCGGCGTTCGGCAGGGTCACCCTTTATGGAACGAACCAGCACGCGACCCGCCGCGATGATATAGCCAACACCCTCGATGAGCTGCCCCACCTTGCCGAGGCCGCGTGCAATCTTTCCCAGCCCCATCACTCTTCGCCCCAACTGAAGGGCGGCAGCGGGATGGTATGGCCGGCCAGCCGGTGGGTGCAGTCGGTCAGAAACTGGATGCGTCCATCGGTGATGAAGGAATGGCATACCTCCGGCGGATCGCCAGGCTCAGGCTTAAAGGACGGGTCCACCGCGCGACCGGTGGTCACCAGGATGGACGGCGTGAAGGTCGGCGCTTCGGGATTGCCGTTATAGCCCCAGCGCGGCCCAGCACCTTCGCCTACCTTGATGCCATGCACCGCCTTGCAACCGGGGCACATGAACAGGATGCCGCCGTCTGCCGAGCCGCGCAGCGTGGATGAAAGTGCGTTCACTTTGCCGCATCACCCGTCTTGCCGCGCAACCAGTCAATGAAGTCGCCAACCGTCTTGTCCTCCAGGATCGACGGATTGGCCGCCGTCGCTGCCTTGCCGGCGATCAGGTCGGCGCGCTGCGCCTTGTCCGCTGCCAGGATCGACCCGGCCGTGACCGCGCCCAGAAAGTGCGCAGCATAGAGCGTCGCCCGATTGATCGGCACGCCGCGCGACCGCAAATAGGCGGCGTTCTTCGCCGTGAAGGATCGCGCACGCGCCAGCTGCTCTTCCGGTGTCGGCTTGAGCCCCCCAAATGCCGGGCGCAGCGTCGGCCCCCATTTGCCGCCTTCGCCGATCCAGGTCGACTTGATGAACTGGTAGAGGCCGGACGCGCTGGACGTGGGCGCCTGCGCATAGGGCTTGTCGCTGCTCTCGATCCGGGAGAGCATGGGCCAGTAGCTGTCCGGGATGCCAGCCGCGTCGCTGGGATCGATCACCGGCGGCTTCAGGCTGTCAAGCATCGCGATCGTGTCGCGCCCCGACCATCCGTCAATCTTCAGTCCATGCTTGCCCTGGAACAGGCGCACGAAGGTATCGTCATCGACGGGCAGGCGACGGGGCGCTTTGAGGCCCAGCCGTCCGATTGTCACTGCCCCGGCGATACCGTCCTGTTTCAGGCCATAGCGCGCCTGACACAGGCGCACGAAAGCGTCATCAGAAATGATGGTCATTGGATCCTCGCAATGTTGGAAGTTTTCAGTCCTGCGTCAGGACTTCATGCCGAAGAAGGCATCGATCGCGGCGCGCACCCGGCCGCCGACGGCGCCCTTGGCGATGCCGATGATGCCCGCGCCCAGACTGCCGATGCCGATGCCGGTGATGCCGGCGGCCAGCAGTTCCAGTTGCTGATCCTGCACCCACAGGATGGCGACCAGCAGCGACAGAAGCGTGATGGAAATATCGAGCGCCACCTGCGCGCGGCCTTTGGCCTGAAGGCCAATGATAACGCGCGTGATGATGACGGCGCAGATGCAGACGATGGTGGGGCCAGCGTGAAACGGCTCGCCGAAGATCCACCAGATCACCGGCTCGCGAGATGCTACAGAGGTCATTGCGGCTGCCCCCAGCGCCGCGCCCAGTCTCACCGCAGACATACGGCGGCCAGCGCAGCCACGAAGCTCAAAAGGATGACAGCGGCCGCGCGGACCAAAACCGGCCAGCGCGACCACATGTCGACGGGTAAAGGGGCTTTGCGCAGCTGATGCTCGATCCCGGGTTCGCCCAGAACCACGATGGTCATCCACATAAGACCAAAGCCGATGGCAATGGGGTCGATCCACCGCTTTGCCATCGATACCCGGGCCGATGTGACGATGTCCTGCGGGTTCCATCCCCACAGGAACATCGCCTCCGCCCCGCATCGCAAGG
This sequence comes from Sphingobium soli, assembly GCF_020782245.1. Lineage (GTDB taxonomy): Bacteria > Pseudomonadota > Alphaproteobacteria > Sphingomonadales > Sphingomonadaceae > Sphingobium > Sphingobium soli. The sequence goes on along the minus strand of NZ_JAJGNP010000005.1, from coordinate 11,315 downwards.
TGATGCCCACGCCCGCGCAGAAGGTAACGGCGCGATAGAGCGTAACAGGGTGGAGGGGATGGTCCCAGAAACGCTGCGTCCAGATGCGGCTGCACTGCTTGCCGACCAGCATGGCCCCAAGGAACGTCGTCGCTGTCATCAGGAACAGGTTGAAGAGATAGAGCGACGCGCCATTGTCGAAACTGGGCGGGGCAGCCGTGGCAGGGCTTTGCTCGATCATGTTGGCGATGGCGCTGCCCGCCGCGCCGAGGATTGCCGTCATCATGGACACCTCCCAATTTCAGTCATCGCCGATGCTCCCTGTTGTGATGTCATGACCGGCATGGCCCGGCAGGTTCAGGAAAACGCGACATGCGCCGGCCGTGCCATGACGCGCCGCCAGTCCTGATCTGCGACAGTGCGGGCATCGCGGCCGGACAGTTCCACATCCTCCGCCCAACCGCGATAGAGCCGGAACCGCGCGGCGGGCGGCGGCGTACCGGGCCAGAAGCTGCGGCCAAGGCCGGATCGCCATTTCTTGCCGGCGAGGTTCTGGGTGGTCTTTACGCCCGCAGCGCCCTGTATTGACTGGACGCCGCCGGCCTGGGTACGCAGTTGAAGGCCGATGCCCGCCGCGTCCCGCCACCACAGGATTTGCGCCATCTGCCCGAAATGCGCATCGAACGGCGTGAACTGAAGCTGCTCATAGGTGCCCGCGCTGGTGGTGCGCACCGCTCGCAGCAGCTGGTTGGCGCTATACGCCTGCCCGATGGTCAGCAGGTCCGGCTCGGCCTGGAATCCGCCGGCATCAGTGGTGTACGCCGTGAAGGGGCGGATGCTGCCGCTGGCGTGCCAATTGGCCTTGATGGGCAGGCGGACATATAAACACTGATACCAATATTGGTTCGCCTGCGCCGTCACATGCTCGGCGATGTTCGGCACGGACACGGTGGACCCGATGATCGTCGCTGTCGAATAATCGAAGCCGTGCCCCTCATAGCTGGGCAACCCGCCCTCGAAATCCATGTCGATCACGGCATTGTAGGTGGTCTCGCTCTGGCTGCCGTCGACCAGCATGGTGGCGATATCCCTGATCGTCTCACCGGCGACGGGGGATCGGCCCGCCGCCGCGCCCTCGAAACAGGGCGCATATGCGAGGTCGAACAGTCCCATAACGCCGCCGTTCGCGCCGTGCAGCAGGCGGTCGGGAACCCAGAGCGGGATATCGCTGGATTCGATCGGTCCGGAATTGAGGCCGAGAATGTCGGGCATCGGGCGTCCTTTACGTTGCGGTGGTGAGCGTGCGGATCAACGCGTCCAGAATGGTCGCGCGGCCGAATGTCTGGGTGGGATGGATCAGCGTGTTGTCGAGCAGGGCGCGGTCCGCTCCATAGGCATAGTCGTCGTACCGCTCGCCGAACACATATTGCAGGTCGAGATGCGCGCAGGCTTGGGTGATAGCCACCCCGCGATCGGCGACGGCATAAGCCGTTTGCGGCGATCCTTGGCTGCGCACCGAAGGAGGCGACACCAGCAGCATGTCCGCCACCGGCGCGGCGATCCGCGCGCGCCGGATCATCTCCGTCACGTTCGCAGCATGCTGCTCCGGCGAAACCGGCGCCTGCCCGCTCAATATCTGGTCGTTGGTAAGGTGCATGATCTGCACGACATGCGGTGCCAGTGCGGCCATGCCGGTGATGAAGTCGGCCTCCGGCACGCTGGTCCAGTGGGCCGTATTCGATCCGTTCTTGCCAAGCTTGTGGACGCGCACGCCCCCGCCGGACTTCTGCAGGTCGATCCCGCTCATCCTGACCGTGCCCGACACAACCTCGATCTCCAGCGTCCATCCGGTCGCCGGCACGCCGGCAAGGGCAAAGGTCTGGAGCGCATCGTTGCTGATCGCGATTTCGGTCCACGCGCCGCCGTTCCAGCGATACCGCAGTGTCCCGTTCGACGCGTGGAGGATCGCATCGGTCACGATCGCCGGCCCGGCGAGCGTGATGGTGTATTTGTTGCCCGGCGTGCTGCTGCTGACCTGCCCGGCATCGGCCGAACCGCCGGCGAAATAGTTGGACACCCACGATCCGGATTTCGTCACTGTCACGTCGGCGCGGGCGCATCCGGCAATCGATCCGGAGGAGGAGAAGGCGAAGGCGGTCCAGCCCGGCCCCCCGTCACCATATTCCGCCTGCATATATTCGGTGAAGGCGCGTATCCAGTAGAGCGAAGTGCCGGTCCAACTGTCGCCGATCATGGCGAAGGTGACCGCGACGGAACTCGTTCCGCTCTTGATCGAGCGCAGCCGGCTTGCCGCCTGGCGCAGCCGGTCCGGAGCATAAAGCGACCGCTGCCCATAAGGGACGGAGAGTGCCGTCAGATAGGGATTGCCGGCGGCATCCAACGCGCCGCCGCGCAGGTTGCCTCGCCCGTCCACCCACAAGGGCAGTCGCTGGTCCGGCCCCATGATCAGCGCCGCATCGCCGTCGACGGTCTGCCCGTCATAGCGGAGGCCTGCAACCGCGGCGGTGAACATGTCCAACGGAGTCAGTTTAGCCCCGTCGATGGTGCGGTGGTCCGCATGAAGACTGCCATGACCATCAATCCACCATGGTAAGCGCCCACTCACAGGGTCGTAGAAGGACGCGGCATCGCCATCGACGGTAGGGCGGCTATACCGCGTCAGATAGGGGTTGCCGCCGCGATCGAGCGCGTCGGCAAACAGGCGGCCCATGGCGTCGATCCACCACGGCATGCGTCCCGATGCCGGGTCCGCGATCACCGCAACGTCGCCGTCCACCGTCATCGGGTTGTAGTTAAGCGCCCGCGTGCGATCGACGATATAGGATGACGTCGGCAGGTCGACGCCCAGATAGACGGCCGCCCCGCCGGTCTTCGTATAGACCTCCACCAGCTTGGTGGCGCTGTTGTAGAACCGGAACTGATCGCCTTCATCCGTCGCGGACAGCCCCTCGTCCTTGTCCAGCCACAGCGGCCCCTGCGCCGTGGCGGACAGAGCGGCGGCATCCGCGCGGTCCGCCGCATCGATCGAGATATCGCGAGCCGCTTCCGAGGCGTCCTTCAAGCCCTGGGCGACGCCGGCCTGCTGTTCCGCGAACTGTGCGGCCATCTGCGCCGCCTCCGCAAATGGCGCGCCACCTTCGCCGCCCCACTCGCGGATCTTGTCGCGCATCAGCGCAGGATCGGCCTCGGCAATGTCGCCCAGGTCCTTCAACCGCTGCTCGACGCCGGGCCCCGCCGCGCCGCGTTCACTCACGCGCAGGATAGCGCCTTCCGCAACCAGTTCGGCCACCGGCAGGTCGATCCAACGGGGCGGGGCATCGCTGGGCAGCGCCGTGCTGGGCAGCGCCGCGATGCGCCCCGTCCATCGCGTCGTCGATGCCCCGGCCGTCGTCTCGATGACGTCATAGACGATAGGGTAGCCGACACCCGCCTCATAGATGGCGGTCGCCTGGTCAGCCGTGATCGGCGCCGTCACGTAGAAACCATCATTCGACAGGATCATCGGGATCGGGTCGAAGATCGCCTGCGTCAATATGTCCCGCCGCACCGCAAAAACAAAGCTGCGCCCCGACAACGACTGCGGCACGCCGGCCGCGTCGAAGAAGGGAAAATGGACCGGGCGCGGATCACCGGCATAGATCGTCAGCGCCCCGGAAACGGTGCGGAACATCGTCATGGATTGTCCTCGGATTTTTAGGGTGTCAGGCTGGCCAGGTGGCGGTGTCGAAAGCGGCTTGCTTTGCCGCGGTACTGGTCGCCGCGCGAATGCGGCGTTTGGCGAGCACAGCCGCCGCCTCGACGGCAGCGATGCGGGCGCAGGATGCGGTCATGCCCGCCTCGATCCGGCCGATCACCGTCGCCAGGCTGTCGCCGGTGGCGGTCACCTCCGCCATGGCGAAGGGGAAGCGGGTCGTACGCTGCGGCGTCGTCAGGGCGGCGATCACGCTGGCGAGCGTATTGCGATAATCCCGCACCTCCGCCGCCTTTTGCGCATAGGCGTAGGATTGCCCCACGCCCTGCGTCATTACGGCGGACCGCATCTGTTCCCGCTTGCGATCGACGCGGGCGATCAGGCTCGCTTCGGCCGCCGCCAGGTTGATCGCGTCATAATAGCCGGCGGGAAGCAGCTCGATATCGGCGGCGGCATAGCCCTCGGGGAAAATCAGCGACCCGTCGGCTTTCAGCCGGTGTGTTGGGCGGTCGTTCATCAGTTCCAGCCCACCGTCATGGCCGCGTCAGAATCGACTGTCAGCGTGCCAGCCCCCAGATAGCGCCGCGTCAGCAACTGGAATTCCCACGTCGTCGCGCTGGCGGGGCCTGCCATGGACTGGTCGATCGACAGGACGGATGGCTCCCCGGCCGTGGCGCCGTAATCGTCCTGCACTTCGGCCGCCATGTCGGTCCAGCTGCCGCTGCCCGGCGTCGTGCGATACTGGATCTTCCCCGCCAACTTCGCGCTACCCACCGACGCCGAATAGGGCAGATTGACCTGAGCCGAAATCAGCCCGTCCGGTCCCACTGCTAGGGCAAGCGGCCCGCCATTGACCGGACCATAGGTGGCGCTGTTGTTGATCGTCAGCGTCGTATCGGTCGCACTGTTCACCGACCCGCCATCCCGCACCTTCGTCAGGTTGACGTTGGCGACGCCGATAGCGGTGCCGTCATAGCTTATCGTCACCTGAGCTGTGGCGCGATCTGCGGCCATCGAGCTAATCGTCAGCACACGATTGTTCGCGCCACCGAGCGCCGCCACGCAATTGCTGGTGGTCAGGCTGTAGGTGGTCAGCGGGTCCTCGCTGATATCTTCCGACCCCTGATACACATAATAGGTCGCCGACAGCGGGAATTGCCCGGATTTCGGCACGCCGGCATAGGTGCAGCTGATCGCCCGCACCCATGCCGACGGTGCGATCGAAAAGCCGTCCGCGCCGCGATCGACGCCATCCGACACCTCGTCGCGCTCTTCCCCCGTCGTCAGCGCCGGCGTCGGCGGCGCGGTGCCGGTGCGGCCGAGCGCGAAATCATGCTTGCCCGCGCTTTCCGACATCAGCGTGAAGGTGACGACCATGGAGGCCGGGTCCAGTTCCCGCTTGATGACCACCGCGTCCACGCCGCCCAGGCCATGCTCCGGCAGGTCGATCGTCAGCATGTCGCCGGGTCCGAAATGGCGCATATGCGGCTTGCAGGGCAGGATGATCGGGGCCAGCTCGCGCGCGTTCAGCAGGCGGTAGGCGGCCAGCTGCGCGACCTGATCCTTGTCCTGGACCAGATCCCATTGCACTTCCTCGATCTTCTGCTCGCCATCCTCCGTGACGTAGCTGGGGATCGACACCAGTTCGGACTGGACATATTCCCATTTATTGGCTTCCGACCGGTATTTGGGCCGGATGCCATTCATCCGCGCGCCCCATGGCTGCATCGCGGTCACGTCGACATCGGGGTCAGCCAGATCATCTTCGGTCAGCGTATGGATCGACACGCGCGGCGCGTTGAAGCGCACGCCCAGCCGGCCGCCGCGCCACATCGGTTCGGCTGCGCCCGCCTCCAGGATGCGCTTCAAATTGGCCCAGCGATCGCCGGGTTCATAAATGACGCCGCCCACCTTCCAGCCATTCGCCTGGCAGATATTGGACAGCGCCACGAAATCCTCGACGATAATGCCGTCCAACGGCAAACCGACGCCGAACACCTTCTTGCCGTTGCGGAACCGCCCCAGCACATAGGATATCGCCTGCACGCCCGGGTCTTCGCTATATGCCCATGTCGTTTCGTCATTCGCACGCTGTGGCCCTGATCCGCCGGGAAATGTGCTGTCCTGGCGCGCGTCATATCCCCTGACCCCGCGCCAGACCGCCCCCGACGCTGGGAAGCCGGACGCAAAGCGCTTGCCGTCGCGGTCGAACTTGGCGTTCCACAGGATCGCGGCCTTGGACGACAGCTTGTGCGCGCTGGTCCAGTCGGGCATCCCGCTCCAGTGCGGGGCCAGCGCGGTTTCGCTCCACAGCCCGCTGCGCACGCTGCGATAGAGGAAGCCGGAATAATAGCCCGTGGCCGCGTCGCCCGAAAAAGGAACCGGGGCATAGTCGAGATACATGCCATCCAGCCCGTCGCACGGCCCCGCCACGCTATATTCGATCACCATCCCCCTATAGGGGTTCGGCACCTTCTTCAGCTTCGCGCCATAGCCGACATCGTGGCGCAGCACGCCGCCCGAATAGGTGCGGCCCAGGATGCAGGGCGATATCGGTTCGGCGGCGATGATCACCTGGTTGATCGTGCCGCGCGCCGGCGGCTTCTTCGCCGTCATTTGCGCGCCAATCGACGCGACGGTGGATGCTACGGAGGCGATGGTGGCCACGGTCGATGCTGTCGCTGCTGCGGCAGTCGCCGATGCAGACCCCACCGCCCCCAAAGCGCCCAAGCCCGCCGCCGCGCCAACGCCAGTCGCCACCAAGGCAACCGCTCCCGCGATGACAGCAACGGTTTTCAACGCTTTCGACATTGCGCTAAATACACCCCGAATTTGGAGGGACTGATGCGAACTTTAATCACGGTGCTTTTTGCCGCTGTTGCTTATGCAGCTCAGGCGGCTGGCCCTATCTCGAAGTTCGATAACCGGGATCCGGTAGGAGAATACGACACGGATTTGCCGCTCGAAGACGTTGAAAGATGCCTGATCGACATGGAAGGCTGGCTCGCGCCCAATGTTTATCGACAGCCGGACCGACCAAACCGAGTGACTATTATATGGATTTCAGGCGGAGTATCGGCGGGACTAAGCGCTGCTAGGATCGATCTTTCGAAGGCAACTAAAGGCACGCATGTGGTTTCGTGGATGACCGCTAAGCAGGCACTTCGTTGTTTTGCCGATGAATCTCGCTAGACACGCCACGCCCCCAATATCTCGCCCACGACATGCAGCGGTTTGATCCCACTCGGATCATCCGGGTGCCATCCCAACAACTTGCCCCCGGCCGACACGCAGATGCAGTCGAACAGATCATCGCCGGGGATCAGCACAAGGTCGCCGACCAGGATTTCCGCCGCGCCGATCCGGGGTAGCAGACTGTCGAGCAACCCGACCAGATCGCTATTTCCCGTGCGCGCCAAAGCCGTCCGCGCGCTAACGGGCGATCGAAAATCCGGGATGGCCGGCGGCTTGTGCCCCATGTTGCGCAGATGCGTGCGCGCCAGATGGATGCAGGTCGCCCGCGCGCGCCAGTCGAACGGCATGGCTCGATATTTGTCGAGCGTCTTGCGAGTCGCCGCCGCGCGGCGCGGCAGATCAGACTTCACGGAACGGCGGATTGTTGATGATGTTGGACCAACCCGATCCAGGATAGATGGACGCGGCGCGCCCGCCATTGCTGCCCGGCTGCGCCTCCACGCCCCAGGCGACCGCGCTGGTGAGGCCGGTGGCATTGTCCTCGCCCAGTTCGCCGGGATAGACCGACTTGTGGAACGCGCTTGACAGCGTGTTGCCGTCATTGGAATTGAAGAACCGCTCGCCACGCGGGACGAATGTCATCGGCAATTCCCGCTTGGCGCGTCCGGTGACCAGCCGCACCTGATCCAGCATCCCGTCAAACTGCTGATCGGGCGTGCCGATGATCTGTCCGGTCAGGTCGTTGATTTCCGCGATCAACAGCCGCAGGCGCGACCCCTGCATCCCCGGCGCGGCCAGATCGACAGCCGCGGCCGTGCTGGCAGGCAGGAAGGTGATGGAAAAGGCCGGCACCTCGTCTCCCACGCCTTCCTCGAAACTGTCGATCGACCCGATAATGCCGAACTGCGTATCGTTGACCCGGTAGATTTCGCTGCCCCATGGCACGAAGCCGCCATCGCACAGCTGAATGACGCGCCCGTCGCGCAATTCCAGCTTCAGCAGGCCGGCAAGGCGGATGCGGTCCAAGGGCAAACTCCCACGACAAACATGCGGCATCACGCCGCACGCAAGGGTTCAAATGGTCGGAATTCAGGCGGAGATGACGCTGCTAAGTGCGAAGCCGGCGCCCGCGACGAAACCGATTAGCGCCAATAAGGCGAAGGCCACGCCGCCCATACGATAACGATCGCCCCACCGAAGATGGGGCATATGGTCGCGGTCAGGCTGCACACCGTTCAGCTGTTCCTGCGCATCCCATGCGCCGCCTTGCGCGGCAATATAGAATTGATCCTGCGACAGATGCGCGAACAGATAGGCAAGGATGTTGCAGGTCAGCCCAGCCGCGAAGCAGGCGAAAGACCACCACAGCATGGCGATGCTGAACCGGATCGACCCGGCCGCGCCCACGAAAGTGAACAGCGCGACCAGAGCACCGCCGTTGATCAACGTCAGAGCTTGCAAGCCGCTCTGCGCGAAGCCGACAGAAAAGCGGAGGCGCTCGGCAGCCTCCTCACTTCCAAATCGATAGTCTCGCTCAAGATAGGCCCGCGTGGCGTCATCCATACCGACAGTTTTAGGGGCGGGCCTTGATAATGCAATGTCAGTCATCACCCCATCTCCTCGATCGTGAAGCCGATGCCGATCACGCGATTGCCCCGCTGTAATTGCCAGCTTTGCTCATTCCCGCTAATCTCACCCTCGATCATTGGCGTCGCCAGCTTCACGGTCGCCCCATTAGCAAAGGGCACGCGCAAATGTTCGGCCAACGTGATGGTCACCTTGCCATCGCCCGCCACCGTGCCTCCGACATGAACATTGTGCAGATAATGCTGCCCGGCTGCGTCCACGATCGACAGCCAATAGCCTTTGGCGGCGACATAGCCGGGCGTCAGGCCGCGCAGATTGATGACCCGTCCCGCCTGGTTGGCCCCGTCCATCACAGGCGCGCCGGGCGCGCCCTGGTCCACGCCCATCAGCGGATAGGGCAGGCGCATGCCCTCCTGCTTGGCCCGAACCAGATCGCTGATCAGGGCGGCGCGACCATTCGCCGTCCCGATGCCGATCGTGATCGCGGCGCGATAATGCGATCCCAGCCGATCGACGCGCAAGCCGGCGGCATTGGTCGCGCCGCGAATCGTGCCGCCATTGTCGACAAAGGTCGGGGTGACACTCGCCACCGCTCCCACGCTCGACCAGACGATCATGCCAGCCGCCGCGAATTGCGACGGTAGACGGCCCGCTGCGCGCCGCTGCTGGCGCCGGCCGCGATGACGGGTGCCGCCTGCGCGATCTGCGCGCCGCTAATCTGCGTCACCTCCACGTCGAACATAGGGCCCTTGATCACGCGCACCGTAACCTCCGCCGCGCCGCCCCCCGCCATCGCGCGCCGCGTGTCGCTGGCAGTCATCACCTTTGCGCCGCGCGGCATGTTCACGATTTCCGGGCCATTCTCGCCCACCAGCATCGCGCCGGCGGGCGTATACGCATGGCCAATGGCGCTGCCGGGCACGCTCTTCTTGCCCAGCAATCCGAAAAGGCTGCCGATGGTGGGCAGCGATCCGCCGGTCAGCTGGTTCTGGATCGGGTTGACGATCGCCAGCTTCCAGAGCGCCGACGTTACCTCGTTGATCGCGCTCAGCCCGACATTCTTCCAACTGCTCCAGGTCGCCGGATTGAGCAAAGTATCGGCGAGGTTCGCGCCGATGTCCTGCATAGCCGTCATCTTGTCGATGCTCTGGTCCAGCGCCTGGTTGAAGCCAATCTGGCTCGCCTTGCGCGCCACCAGCTGCTGGCCTTCCGCGCTGGCAAGGTCGATGCCCTGCTGTTGCAGGTCGATCTCATAGCGCTTGAGCTCAACAGCCGCCTCGATCTCGCGCCGCGACTTGCCGCGCATCTCCCATTCGACATTGAGCAGGGCTGTACCCGCGCTGATATCGTCGTTCATCGACCGGATCAGGCGCTGCCGATCGGCTAGATCGTTCGCCTGGGCTTCGAAAAGGTTGTTGGCAGCGCCTCCGACGTCATATTCATTGGCCCAACCGTTGCGCTGAACCTGCGCCTTCATCGCTGCGCGCGCCTGCTCTTCTGCAAAACGGTCCGTGATGCGCGCGCTGTCGATCGCGCCTTTGCCACCACTCCAGGCGACGTGGAAATGATCGTTGTGCCCCTTGTCACCCGGCCCCAGCAATTCCTTGATCGTCAGGCCGGCGCCTTCCAAAACTTGCCGAATCTGATCCTTGCTGATGGCAGTCATGCCGCCGGTCGGGACGAAATCGACCGCCTGCCCGCGATAGTGATAGCTTCCCTTTACATGCCTCCCGCCGGTGGTGGACGTGATCGTGCCGCCGAACGCCTCCAGCAGCAATTTGCTGATCTGGTTCGGAGTGGCGGTGTCTCCATCGCGCCTTGCCTGAGCGCTCCGCTCCAACGCTCTCGTGCTGTCATCGATCTTCTTGAGTTCCGCGTCACGCGCTCGACTGAGTTTCGCAATGGCTTCCGCGTCACCGCGACCGACCGCCTCATTGATGTCGCTCTCGTATCGGCGCGCGACGCGGCCACGCTCGTTGGACACCTGATCAATAATCACGCGCTGATAATTACCCATCGCCGTGGTGGCGTCGCGGGTCAGCTGGTTCAGCCGCTCCTGCGAGGCGGCTAGGGACTTTTGAAGCCTTTCCACCTCTGACGCATATTGATTGGCAACGATGGACTGCGCGCCACCCGGCCCGCCGGCAGCCAGGCTGCTGCCCTTCGCTGCCTGCGCGAGTTCCTTCGCGCGGATCAGTTGGACTTGCAGCGAACGCTCTTCCTGCGCCGCGATTAGGCGTTCGCTTTCGAGCAGGACGTAATTCGCGCGCGCCTTGTCTTCGGCCGTCTGGATGGATGCACGCATCGCTGCGCTTACCGATTCTATCGACTTCCTATGCGCATCTGCGGCTTTCGCGGCTTCCTTTGAAGCATCGGCCTCCCCGATCAGCTTTTCACCCAGCATGACCGCGAGCGGAATGGCTACGCCCAGGGCCACGCCCCACGGCCCGCCAAGAAAACTCGTAAATGCGGCGAATTTCCCCTTTGCTCCATCGGCATTGCTGCCCATCAATTGCAGCGCGCCTACTGCCTGGGGTGCCTGTATCGCAAAGGCGCGGATCGCATCTGTTCCGCCGATGACCTGCACGGTAAAATCCTGCGCCTGGAACCCCAGCTGTTGCATGCCGGCGCGCATCGCGCCGCTGGTGGCGGTCGCCCGCACCTGGACAGTCTGGACGGCGTCCAGCGCCGCCTGCTCCATCCGCAGCTTGGCGACATACTCGTCCAGGGAAATGGCGCCTGCCGAAATGAGCGTGCGGGCCTCCGCCATCTCCATGTTGAACCGCTGCTGCGCGGCCCAGACCGGATCAAGCGCAGCGCGCAACGCCAGCGCCTTCTGCTC
>NZ_JAJGNP010000059.1 GCF_020782245.1 Sphingobium soli | reverse complement strand
AAGGCGGGCCTCTTTGACATTGTGAATGGGTTTTTTAATCGATGCCGTGGTGCGGCGCCGGTTGATGGCGGGGATCGTAAAGATCCTCAAGATCGACAGGTGTTCGTAATCACAAATATATCTGGCTGAGTTAATGACCACATGCGCCGGGACGATCCGTCAGGATTGTCGTTGGTGGTGTGGGCTCTCAAGCGTGAGGTAAGGGCATCTGGTGAATGCCTTGGCATGTACAGGCGATGAAG
>NZ_JAJGNP010000058.1 GCF_020782245.1 Sphingobium soli | reverse complement strand
ACGGTGGAAAGCGACGCTGTTTCAAAAAGTCGAGGAAAGACAATCGGTTAGGAAAGTCTTGGCGGAGAGGGTGGGATGCCGTTCTCCGATCTCGCCGTTTTGGTAAAAACGTGCGCTGGTTGAGCGCCGGATATGCCGGATTGTAGCGGTTTTGTGTAGTGTTGAGTTCGACGGAGAGGGTGTCCGTCGAACTCACGGGAATCTGGCATGAGTGAGGACGTCGAACGGCACGGTTTTGGTGATGGTGA
>NZ_JAJGNP010000057.1 GCF_020782245.1 Sphingobium soli | reverse complement strand
TACATATACTGTGGATATGTATTGAGACATATGAACCGGCTTAAGCTTTTACGATAATCCAGCGCCCTAAAGAAAGCACCAGACACCGAGCCGCCGCCCACATGTCCCTTCATCTAACCTACAATGTCAAAGAACCATCCAACACTTAATAGCGGACAAGCATCCCGCCCCGATCCTTTACGTTTCGGGGTACTGCTATCCTACCATGTCGGCGACCAAGCGAAGCGAGAACCAGGGGCGCTCACCGCGTCGGTGGAGTGGCATCTAGGCCCACCACCCGAGTCGGTCAA
>NZ_JAJGNP010000056.1 GCF_020782245.1 Sphingobium soli | reverse complement strand
GATGCTGACGCCGATGCGGATGCCGACGCAGACGCTGATGCCGACGCTGACGCCGATGCTGATGCCGACGCAGACGCTGACGCCGATGCAGATGCCGATGCAGATGCGGACGCTGATGCAGATGCCGACGCAGATGCAGATGCGGATGCCGACGCTGATGCAGATGCAGACGCTGATGCGGACGCCGATGCAGATGCCGATGCAGATGCCGACGCGGATGCCGACGCTGACGCCGATGCTGATGCCGACGCAGACGCTGATGCCGATGCTGATGCAGACGCCGACGCCGATGC
>NZ_JAJGNP010000055.1 GCF_020782245.1 Sphingobium soli | reverse complement strand
CCGGTAGCTCAGGTGGTTAGAGCGCACGCCTGATAAGCGTGAGGTCGGAGGTTCAACTCCTCCCCGGCCCACCAGTTGTCTGGTTGGGGGCTTTAGCTCAGCTGGGAGAGCGGTTGCTTTGCAAGCATCAGGTCATCGGTTCGATCCCGATAAGCTCCACCACCAGACTGCGTAGCGCTGTCCAAATTCTCTAGAGATGAAGAGTAGCGGTTTGCCGCTCCAGCGATGGGGTGGCGATATGGCTCGCAAGGCGGGCCTCTTTGACATTGTGAATGGGTTTTTTAATCGATGCCGT
>NZ_JAJGNP010000054.1 GCF_020782245.1 Sphingobium soli | reverse complement strand
GCGCCAACGCTTGACGTTGGAAGAGCTTCGTCATTTCCGCAGAACATTAGCCGCCGTCCTCATGTCCCTTCATCACTAGAGATTAGCGCAACGGTAACGTTGTGCTGATAGGCAGGCCAGCCTGTGTGTTTGGCGCCAACGAGCCTTTGAGGGCTCGCAAGGCCGAACGGCCGCCGCCGCTTATGCGGCGAAAGCCAAGTCGACAGATGTCGACGCCGGCGCTTGAGGCTGAACAAACAAACGGGCCGGTAGCTCAGGTGGTTAGAGCGCACGCCTGATAAGCGTGAGGTCGGAGGTTCAACTCCTCCCCGGCCCA
>NZ_JAJGNP010000053.1 GCF_020782245.1 Sphingobium soli | reverse complement strand
TGCGCCGATGGTACTGTGGCTCAAGCCCCGGAAGAGTAGGGCGTCGCCAGGCATTGAAGCTCGCGCTTTTGATACATAAAACCCATTCACTCACCCTCGCGGCCAAGCGCCAACGGGCCAAAGGCCCGCAAGCCGGTCCTGAGCGACTGACTTGTCAGTCAGTCAAAGGGGCCAACGGCCGCCCGAGCTTATGCGAGGAAAAGCCAAGATCACAGATGTGATCACCGGCGTTTGAGGACAAAATACCACGGCGCGGGGTGGAGCAGTCCGGTAGCTCGTCAGGCTCATAACCTGAAGGTCACAGGTTCAAATCCTGTCCCCGCAACCA
>NZ_JAJGNP010000052.1 GCF_020782245.1 Sphingobium soli | reverse complement strand
CAGGTCGAGCCGCGACAGCTGCGCCGCCAGGGTCCCGCCTTTGCCGATCCGGGTCTCCTCTTCGAGGCGTGTCACCATGCTCAGCAAATGGGTCCAGTTTGCTTGGTCGATCAGGCACCTTGAACCGCGGATCGATCGTCTCGGACCGCAAATATTTGCGGATCGTGTTGCGTGATAGTCCGGTGCGCCGCGCTATCTCCCGGATCGGTAGATGATCGCGAAAATGCCAGCGCCGGATAACGCTCAATAACGCCATGTCCAACACTCCATATACCCTCGCTTGTCAAAGCCAGGGACGAGTTCAACATGGGTCAATTCTCAGTGGAAATTTACGCCCTACCCGGGTCACTTCTCAGTGGAAATCAACA
>NZ_JAJGNP010000051.1 GCF_020782245.1 Sphingobium soli | reverse complement strand
TGTCAAACGGCGTTCAAAAGGGACCCCCGATCGGCGTCGAAGAGGGACCCCCTTTTCAGATAATATGATGCTGGTTTGTTGAAGATGGCCTTGCGCTGCGTGCGGCGGAGGGCGGGCGTAGCCCGACCGGAGGCGCGCGCAGCGCAAGATAGATTTTTGAAGGCGCCGAAGGTGGCTGTCAGCTGCGGTTTTTGAAGCGCCAGCTGTCGTTGCCCGTCTCGACGATATCGCAGTGGTGGGTGACGCGGTCGAGCAGCGCCGTGGTCATCTTGGGATCGCCGAACACGGTCGGCCATTCGCCGAAGGCGAGGTTCGTGGTGATGATGACGCTGGTCCGCTCATAAAGCTTGCTGATGAGGTGGAACAGCAACTGCCCTCCCGAGCGGGCGAACGGCAGATAACCGAGCTCGTCGAGAACGATCAGGTCGAGCCGCGACAGCTGCGCCGCCAGGGTCCCGCCTTTGCCGATCCGGGTCTCCTCTTCGAGGCGTGTCACCA
>NZ_JAJGNP010000050.1 GCF_020782245.1 Sphingobium soli | reverse complement strand
TTTTTGGCCGGCGCGCTCGGGAAGGCCGGTCTGTTGCCGAGCGCAAAGCGATGATCGATCGTTCGCACAGTCTGCCGCTGTCGCGGCAGGTGCGGGAACTGGGGATCAGCCGGGGCAGCGTCTATTATCTGCCCAGGCCGGTTCCGGTGGCTGATCTGGCGATCATGCGGCGCATCGACGAACTGCACCTGGAATTTCCGTTCGCGGGCAGTCGAATGCTGCGCGATCTGCTGCGGCAGGAAGGGATCGAGATCGGCCGCCAGCATGTGGCCACGCTGATGAAGAAGATGGCGATCGAGGCGATTTACCGTCGTCCGAACACATCGAAGCCGACGCCAGGGCACAAGGTTTACCCCTATCTGCTGCGCAAACTGCCGATCGTGCGGCCCAACCAGGTCTGGGCGACTGACATCAGCTACATCCCGATGACGAGGGGGTTCGTCTATCTCGTGGCCATCGTGGATTGGTTCAGCCGCAAGGTCCTGGCCTGGCGTGTGTCGATCACGATGGAGGCCGACTTCTGCGTCGAGGCGCTGGAGGAAGCCCTGGCGCGCTACGGCAAGCCCGAGATTTTCAATACGGATCAAGGCAGTCAATTCACCAGTCACGCCTTC
>NZ_JAJGNP010000004.1 GCF_020782245.1 Sphingobium soli | reverse complement strand
AGGGACGAGTTCAACATGGGTCAATTCTCAGTGGAAATTTACGCCCTACCCGGGTCACTTCTCAGTGGAAATCAACAGTAAGAAGAGTGACCGAGCAGTGAAAACGTGCGTTGGAAGCACGCGCCGGCGCCTTTAGCGGGGGCCTGGACATGCGCGCCGGCCACCCGGTCACCGCTCAAGATCACTCCCGAGCGAAAAGAAATGTGAGCCTGCCCCTATCGGCACGCAAGCAAAAATCTCAACCAATCTGGATATTAGCTGGAGTTTCGCGATTTCCGGGCAAAGCCGCGATCGGTTGCCATGAAGCGCGCCAGCATCGGCGCGATGAGCCGCTCGACGGTCAAGGGCTGTGCCAAGCCGGTCTCCTCTGCATGGGCCTTTGCATAAGCCAGAAGATCACGGTGGACCGAGCCGGGAAGCTCGACCTGGACCTTGACGGGTTTGTCATCGTCGATGGGGCCGAGCCGCAACTTCGTCATGGTCGTTTCTCCATTCGGTCAAGCACGAGATCTCGGGTGAGGAACACCCGGATCGGATAGCCGGACCGGATTGTCAGGGTCGGTGGCACATTCATCTCGCGCTGCACGAGCTGGCGCCCGGTCTGATTGACGGTATCCTGTGTGCCGGAGCGCAACGCTCGGGTCAGGCTGTCGTCGCTCCCCGTCGCCAGTTCTGCGCCAACCCCGAGCAAGGTCGAGATGGCAGCGGCGCGGAGCATGTTGCCCCAATGATAGTTGGTGCGGTCCTGCAAGCCCGCCATGCCGGCACCATCGGCACCGGGCTGACGATCGAGGAGAATCGAACGGCCATTCGGGAAGATGATCCTGTCCCATGCGAGCAGCACGCGGTTTTGGCCTGCCGAGACCTCGCTGTCATATTCGCCGATCAGCCGGGAGCCTTGAGGGATCAGCAGGATGCGGCCGGTCGGACTGTCATAGACATTCTGCGTAACCTGCGCGCTGATCTGGCCCGGCAAGTCCGACCGGATGCCGGTGATGAGCGCCGCCGGAATGATGCTCCCGGCTTGCAGAATGTTGGCCGAGCTGGGCGACAGAATTCGCTCGGGGCTTTCGGTCGAGCGATTGGCCCTGACCTGAAGGAACGACCGCTTCGCTGATTGCCCCGCCATGTTGGCGGCTGCGGCCGACGATGTCGTGTCGCTCGTCGCGAACTGGTTCGAACCATCTGCCATCAAGCCCGGCTGCGCCAAAGTGTTTTCCGGGTTCGCGGTTGCGGTGTCCCCGCCGCCCAGAAAGAGGCGGCTGGTGCGCGCGGTATCCCGCTCCTGCGCCAGACGTTGGCGAGCCTGCTCCGCAGCGGCGATGCGAGGATCGGGCTGACCCGCTTGGGTCCCCAATGGCGGGACCGGGACCGCCTGGCCATTCTGCTGTGCCGAAAGGATGGGTCGGCCGAGATCGCCGGGTAACGGTTGTCCCAGCTTTGGCACCTTCGAATAGTCGGACGGGGCCGAGGTGACGATTTCGGATTTGGTGCGGCCGTCGCCGCTGTAGACATTCTGCGCCGAGGCGGCGGGTTGCTTCTGCTGGAGCGCATAGATCAGCGATCCGCCAATCCCGAGTCCGGCGACAATGCCGATTGACGCCAGCATTTTGCGCGACAGGCGCATGACGCGCGGTGGCGGGGTGCGCAAACGAAACGCCAGCGGGTCGCTCTGAGGCTCCGGCGCCGTCTCGGTCGGAGGCGCCATCTCCGGGCCGGTCGACGGCGCGGAGTTGCTCTCTGCCGCGCTCATGACCGCCCCCGCTGGCGACGGCCGGCGCCTTCGCGGATGATTCGTACCCGCTGCGCGTTTTTCTTCGTTCCCAGCCGCAGTTCGGCGGTCCCAAATAGCCGGTCGACCACCATATACCGGCCTTGGACCCGATAGTTGATCAGCTCGGCGCTGCCGTCGCTGCCGAGCGCGAACAGCGGGGGCATATCGGTCGTGCCGATGCCATCGGGAAACTCGATAAAGGCTTGCTGGCCGTCATCGAATGCCCGCACCGGGCGCCATGCGGGTTGATCGCCGTCAATCCGATAGCGAAAATCGAGCGCGGCAGGGTCAATGTCACCCGCAACCGGCATTGCCCTCACCGCCTCCGCGTTGGCGGCGCGCAGCGCGATCAACTGATCCTGCGGATAGGTCCAGGAAACCGCCGCCATATAGGTAGCCGACGTCGCACGCAGTTCGAGATGATAGGTCCGGCGATCGGTGTTGATGACGAGATTGGTGAGGAGGTCGGGACGCGTCGGCTTCACCAGAATATGAACGCGCCTTGCTGCACCGACCCCGCTCACGGTATCGCCGATAATCCAGCGCACCGTGTCGCCGGCAGCGACCGGACCGGGGCCGACGAGTTCCTCGCCTTCCTGAAGCATGATGTCGGTCACCTGGCCGGGGGCGGCGTAGACCTGATAGAGCGCGCCATCGGCCCACGCATATTGCTGGATCGCGTTCATCCAAGAACTTCGTTCGGGCTGGACCCTGGCAGCGGCGTTGGCCCGGGTGACGCCCTCCTTCGGATCGGACGGCGCGGCTCCGGATCGCACTTGGCGGAAGGGCTTCAACTGCCCTGGAAGCGGGAGCGGAACCGGCACGGCGACGATCTCAACGGGGCGCGGCGGTTGCGCGCCCGGAGTTTCGGCCGTCGCGGCTTGCGTGGGGGTTATGCTGAGCAAGGGCGCGGCTGCGAGGCAAGCGAGCAGAGGCCGGCACTGCCCGGCTATTGCGTATTTTGTCATTGGCTGAGTTCCTTCGACCAGTTGAGGGCATCGACGAAGACGCCGAGGGGGTTTCGGCGCAGCCCGTCCGGCGTGCGCGGCGTTTGGATCACCACGGTCAGGATCGCTGACCAGCGCGAGGTCTCTGCAAGCGAGCCGTCCTGATAGCGCCGCTCGGTCCAGGCGACGCGGAAGCTGTCCTTGGATGCGCGGATCACGCTGGAAACATCGACCGCGACCTGGACCTTGCCGACGTTGGCGAACGGATCGTTGGCGCGCGCATAGTCGTTGAGCGCGACCGCGCCCCTGTCGGTGGTGAAGTCATAAGCCTGCAGCCAATCCTGCTTGAGCACGATCGGATCGGCGGGAATCGCCCGGACATTCTCGATTAAGCGCGCGAGGTGAAACGCGATCTGCGGATCGGTCGGCTGATAGCCGGCGTCGGCCGGCGCTACCGCCTGCGCTTGGCCAAGCTTGTCCACCTGGACGACCCATGGGATGATCGTGCCGCGCGCCGACTGCCAGACCAGCCCGCCAGCGAGGCCGCCCGAGAGGGCCAGGCAGCCGAAAAAGGCCAGTCGCCAATTCTTCGCCTGGACGCGGGCCGAACCGATGCGATCATCCCAGACCTGCGCGGCGCGTTGATAGGGGGTGACGGGCTCAGGGCGCTGCCCATAGCGGGTCGAGGGACGTCGAAACATGCGTCAATCCTTTTGCGAGATGTCGGGACCGGCACCGCCGCCATGGCTGTCACCGGCTTTGAGCGTGTGGCTGGCGATCGATGCGCCCTGCGTTACGGTCTGGCGGCGCTTCATCGCCTTGGCCCAGGCCGGCGGGCCGTCGTCGGCGGACGCCGTGGAGGCAGGCGCCGCGCTGTTGCTTGCACCCGCCTGACCCGCGGCAAAGCTTTGCCGAAGCGAGGCGGCCGCTTTCCGCAGTGGTGACACCGCGGCATGGCCAGCGCTCTTGCCGATATTGCCGAGGCCCCCGGCAACGGCCGCCCCGCCGCTCTTACCGGCCGCGCCAGCGCTGTAGGCGGCGGATGCGCCGCCTGCGGCGCGAGCACTGCCCGAGGCTGCACCGCCGAGTGCGCCCGCCGCCGCGCCGCCTGCAAGCCCTACGGCCGCGACGCCTCCAGCTACCGTTGCGCCTGCGGCCAGCGCCGTTCCGGCAGCGGCGCCCGCGCCGAGCTGCGGGCCGCCGGTGACGATGCCATTGGCGATGCCGGGACCGAAGATGCCGAGCCCGAGCAAGGTGAGCGCCGCAAGCGCGATCGTCATGGCCTGTTGGATGTCGGGGGCTTCCCCGAGATTGGCGTTGGTGAACTGGCTGAACAAAGTCGTGCCAATGCCGGTGATCACGGCCAGCACCAGCACCTTGATTCCTGACGAGACGATATGGCCGAGCACGCGCTCAACCATGAAGGCAGTGCGGCCGAAAAAGGCGAACGGCAGCAGCACGAAGCCGGCCAATGTCACCAGTTTGAACTCGATGATCGTGATGAAGATTTGCACCGCGAGGACGAAGAAAGCGAGAACGACGATGACCCAGGCGAGAAGCAGAATGAGAATCTGCGCGAAATTCACGAACACCCCGATTGGGCCAGCAAGATTGTAGACCGCATCTGTCAGCGGCTTGCCGGCATCGAGCCCGGTCGCGGCGATCGTGCCCGGCTTCATGAAATCGCCGAGCGCCAGTGCCCCGCCGCTGGCCTTGAGTCCGAGCCCGGCAAAGCTATCGAACAATAGGGTCGCGAGGTTCGAGAAATTGCCGATGATGAAGGCGAAGACGCCAATATAGAGCGTCTTCTTGATGAGGCGCTGGAGCACATCCTCATCCGCGCCCCAGGCCCAGAACAGCCCCGCGATGGTGACGTCGATCGCGATCAGGGTCGAAGACAGAAACCCGACCTCGCCGCCGAGCAGACCAAAGCCGCTGTCGATATATTGACCATAGACCTGCAGGAAGCCGTCGATCACGCCGGTGTCGTTCATCGTTTTTCATCCCGGAAGAAGCGGCGGCGCTCCGCCTCCCATGCCGCCTCGCAGCCTGCGTCGGGCATGGTGAGCGTGCGGCAGCGCGCCAGTTGGTCGCTTGCGATCGCCGGCGCCGACCGGCTGGGTGTCTCGGCAATGTTGCTTGGCGTGGGCTGCCGGGCCGCCATACCCGCTATCGCCGCGAGCATGAGGCCGGCGAGACAAGCGACCCCGGCGATTTTCGCCGCGCTGGTCATTGCCGGAAGAAGCGGCGGAGACGCTCGCGCGCTTCGGCTTCCTCAGCGGCATTGCGGGCCGCATCGAGGGCTTGCGCCCGGCCTTGGGCTGCGACCGCAGCGGTCAGATCGGCAAGCTGCTGCGATTGCAGCGCGAGGAGCTGATTGCCGGCCTGCGTCGCCTGAAGCGCGCCGCTCGCCGACTGGCTGGCCGAGACCAACGTGTCGATCGAGCCGCGCGCACCGTCGATATTGCCGACGACGCCGGCCTGAACCTGAAGGGCATCCTGATAGGCGCCAACGCTGTCCTGCCAGCGCGCATTGGCATTGGCGACCATCTGGCCCTGCGATGCAGTCAGGTTCGCGCCATTATAGCGCTGGGTGAACGCCTGCTGGATGTCCTGCACGCTATAGGCGATGCGCTGCGCCTGGGAGAGCAGCTGCCGGGTCTGGTTGACCTGGCTCTGCAGTGTGGACAAGGTCGACACCGGCAGGCTGGCGAGGTTTTTTCCCTCGTTGATCAGCGATTGCGCCTGGTTCTGGATTTGGCGGATCTGATTGTTGATCTGCTCGAGCGTTCGCGCCGCGGTCAGCACATTCTGCGCATAGTTGGTCGGGTCATAGACGATCCCCCCGAGACCGAATTGCGCGAAGGCCGGTGCAGGCAGCACTGCAATGCCAAGCGTGCACAGGGTGAGGGCTCCGGCGAGCAGCCGGTGCCGGGCAGACAGTTTCATCAGGGGTTCTCCTTTCGGGCTTGGGTGATGGGGAAATCGGCCGATGCGGTCGGCGCGGCGGTGATGAGATCCGCCGCCCAGCCCAGGCCGCGATGTCGGAGCCACGCGGCTGCGAAGCCGCCCTGGCCTTGTTCAGCTACCAATTCGGTGATGTGGCGCTGGTCGGTCTTCGAGGAGGCCGCGGCGAACGCGAGCGCGACTTCGCCCAGGCCGAGATCCACGAGCCGGTTGCCTCGCCGCGACTGGCAATAATAATCCCGCTTGGGGGTCGCGCGCGCGAGGATCTCGATTTGCCGTGCGTTGAGCCCAAATCTTTCATAGACGCGCGTGATCTGCGGCTCGCTAGCTCGCTCGTTGGGCAGGAAGATGCGGGTTGGGCAGCTTTCGATGATCGCGGGCGCGATCGCCGACGTCTCGATATCGGCGAGGCTCTGCGTCGCGAAGATGACGCTCGCATTTTTCTTGCGCAACGTCTTTAACCATTCGCGCAACTGCGCGGCGAAGGCGGGACTGTCGAGCGCGAGCCAGCCTTCGTCGATGATGATGAGTGTCGGCCGGCCGTCGAGCCGGCCTTCGATGCGGTGGAACAGATAAGCGAGCACGGCGGGCGCGGCGGCCGAGCCGACCAGCCCCTCCGTCTCGAACGCCTGAACTGAAGCTGCTCCAAGATGTTCATGTTCGGCGTCGAGCAGCCGGCCCCAGGCACCGCCGACGCAATAGGGCGCGAGCGCCTGCTTCAGGAACTGGTTCTGGAGCAGGACGGCGAGGCCGGTAAGCGTGCGTTCGGGCGCCGGTGCGGAGGCGAGGGAGGTCAGCGCCGTCCAGAGCTGCTCCTTGCTGGCGGGATCGATGGCGATGCCTTCACCGGTCAAGATCGCGGCGACCCAATCGGCCGCCCAGGCGCGTTCGGCGGTCTCGTCGATCCGGGCGAGGGGCTGGAGCGCAACGCCGAGATCAGCCGCATCATCGCCCAGCGTGTCCCCGAGATTCTCCCAGTCGCCGCCCATGCCGAGCGTGGCGGCGCGGATCGAACCGCCGAAGTCGAAAGCGAAGATCTGGCTTTCGGGATAGCGCCGGAATTGGAGCGCCATCAGGCCAAGCAGCACCGATTTACCCGCGCCCGTTGGGCCGACGACGAGCGTGTGCCCGACATCGCCGACATGAAGGGAAAAGCGGAACGGGGTCGAACCTTCGGTCCTTGCATGGAACAAGGCGGGCTGGCCGAAATGTTCGTCCCGTTCCGCCCCCGCCCACACGGCGGATAGGGGGATCATGTGGGCGAGATTGAGAGTGGAGACCGGCGGTTGCCGGACATTGGCATAAACCTGCCCCGGCAGGCTGCCGAGCCAGGCTTCGATCGCGTTCAGGCCTTCTGCAATACAGGTGAAGTCGCGGCCTTGAATGACCTTCTCGATCTGGCGCAGCTTCTCGGCCGCGAGCGCGGGATCCTTGTCCCACACCGTCACCGTCGCGGTGACATAAGCAATTCCCGCTGCGTCAGCCCCCAACTCCTGCAATGCGAGATCGGCGTCGGCCGCCTTGTTGGCGGCATCGCTGTCCGTCAGCACCGACGCCTCGTTGGTCATCACTTCCTTCAGGATCGCGGCGACCGACTTGCGCTTGGAGAACCATTGGCGCCGGATTTTCGACAGCAGTTTGGTCGCGTCGGTCTTGTCGAGCATGATTGCGCGGGTCGACCAGCGATAGGAGAAGGCGAGCGCGTTGAGATCGTCGAGCAGGCCCGGGAACGTCACGCTCGGCAGACCGGTGATGGTGAGCGTGCGCAGATGATGATCGCCGAGCCGTGGTTCGAGCCCGCCGGTCAGCGGTTCGTCGGCGAGGACAGCATCGAGATAGGTCGGCACCTCCGGCACACGGACGCGCTGGCGCCGCGTCGAAATGGTGCTGTGAAGATAGCTCAGCGTCTCGCCGTCATTGAGCCAGACGCTCTCGGGCATGAAGCCTTCGACCAGGTGGAGCAGCCGGTCGGTGCGGTCAATGAAGGTCTTGAGCAGTTCACCGGCATCGACGCCATCGCGCGACCGGCCCTCAAAGAGCCAGCTTTCCGCACGCGCGGCATCTTCGGCCGGCGGCATCCAGAGAAGGGTCAGATAATAGCGGCTCTCGAAATGGGCGCCTTCCTCGCGAAACTGTTCTCGCCGCTCGAGATCGACCAGCTCGGAGATGGCGTCTGGAAAACTGGACTCGGGATAATCGAGTGCGGGCAGGCGCTGCGCCTCGACGAACACCGCCCAGCCCGATCCCAAGCGGCGGAGCGCGTTGTTGAGCCGCCCCGTCACCGCCACCAGTTCGGATGGCGTCGAACTGTCGAGATCGGGACCGCGGAAGCGCGCCGTGCGCTGGAACGAGCCGTCCTTGTTGAGCACGACGCCGGGCGCCACCAGCGCGACCCATGGCAGGAAGTCGGCGAGGTGCGCTGCGTGATCGCGATATTCGCGCAATGACATCATGGCCGCACCCAGGTCGGATATTTGAGGTGGCGGCGTGCGACATCGACGAATTGCGGATCGCGCCGGGCGGCCCAGACCCCGAGCGCATGGCCGATCGCCCAGATGGCGAGGCCCGCGATCCAGAGTCGCAGTCCCAGACCGACCGCTCCTGCGAGCGTCCCGGTCAGGATGGCAAGCGAGCGCGGCGCCCCGCCGAGCAGGATCGGCTCGCTCAGCGCGCGATGCACGGGCGCGAAATAGCCGGCGGGGAGGAGATCGGCCTCGCCCATCAGATCAGCGCCCCGCCGCTGAAGCTGAAAAAGGAGAGGAAGAAGGACGAAGCGGCGAAGGCGATCGACAGGCCGAACACGATCTGGATCAGCCGGCGGAAGCCACCCGAAGTTTCGCCGAAGGCGAGGCTCAGGCCCGTGACGATGATGATGATCACCGCGATGATCTTGGCGACAGGCCCTTCGATCGACTGGAGGATCGAGTTGAGCGGGCTCTCCCACGGCATCGAGGAACCTGAGGCCCAGGCCGGGCCGGCGAATAGCGACAGGCTGATTGCGATGGCGGCGCTGCCCTGGAGCAGGCGTCGGATAGGACTCCGCGAAATTGCGATCATGAGAGGTCTCCGTGGTTCGGGTCGGGAAGGAAGATCAGGCGGTAATCGCCGGTCGCGGGATCGAGCCCGTCGACGCGCGCCAGCTCGGAGAGGCGGCGGCCGGCGCCATCGCGCACCAGCACAGCGATCAGGTTGATGGTCTCGGCGATGAGCGCCCGCGGCACCGTCACCACCGCTTCCTGGATCAGTTGCTCCATGCGCCGGAGCGCGCCGATCGCGCTGCCGGCATGGATCGTGCCGACGCCGCCGGGATGGCCGGTGCCCCAGGCCTTCAAAAGGTCGAGCGCCTCGGCGCCGCGGACCTCGCCGATCGGTATCCGGTCAGGACGCAGGCGCAGCGAAGAGCGGACGAGATCGGAAAGCGATGCGATGCCGTCCTTGGTGCGCATCGCGACGAGGTTGGGCGCCGTGCATTGCAGTTCGCGCGTGTCCTCGATCAGCACCACGCGATCCTCGGTCTTGGCGATTTCGGCGAGCAGCGCGTTGGTGAGCGTGGTCTTGCCGGTGCCGGTGCCACCCGCGACGAGAATGTTTGCGCGCGACGCGACGCCTTCGCGCAGCATTGCGGCCTGCAGCCGCGACATGATGCCGACATCGGCATAATCGTCGAGGGTGAACACCGCGACCGCGGGCTTGCGGATCGCGAAGGCGGGCGCGGTCACGACCGGAGGGAGCAGCCCCTCGAAGCGCTCGCCGGTTTCCGGTAGCTCGGCTGAAACGCGGGGAGCTTGGGCATGGACCTCGGTGCCGACATGATGGGCAACGAGACGAATGATCCGCTCACCGTCGGCGGGGGTCAGGGTCGCGCCGCTGTCGGAAATACCTTCGCCGAGCCGGTCGACCCATAGCCGCCCGTCGGGATTGAGCATCACTTCGATGATCTGGGGGTCGGCGAGCCACGCGGCGATCGACGCACCCATCGCGGTGCGCAGCATCTTCGCGCCGCGAACCAAGGCTTCAGATCGGTAAGGCTCGCTGGCCATGACATCCCCGTTTCCAGCACCGGACCAGGACGGTCAGCGCGACGGGGAGGAGTAAGAGACGCAGGAAATGGTCAGCGGCAACAGCTATTTACGCGAATCGCAGTGGCGCGAAGAAAGACAGGCGTTGGCGTAGCAAAGGAGCGTAAGGCCCGGCGAAATCACCTGCCCGACGCCGCTCGTAGGCGGCGAATCAACTGCCCGCTTGAGCCTCTGAGTTCGACTGACCGTGCGGCTGCGATCGCCCTGTCCGCTTGCGTTCGACGTCGGCCTTGAGGTGATCGAGGCGCTCGATGCAGATCGTGTGGACGGCGGCGCCAAGTTCCTCGATATGCCCGGCCAGCCATTCGAGCTGCTCGACGGAAATGCGATAGTGCTTCGAGTAGCGCGCCTTGACGTAGGCTTCCTTCAATTTCTCGAACAGGGCCTGCTCCGGCTTGGTCTGCCGAGGCCAGGCATCGAAGAGACGGCGATCGAGCCGCTCGGCCTGCGTCCGAAGGAAGCCGATATTGTGGACGTGCGGGGTGTAGAAGGTCACGACCAGAAGGACGCAATGGTATAGCCGTTCCGTGGTCTGGTGGAGGTCGAACGCGGCGTCCTTGAGATGGCCCATCTCCATATGGAATCTTGCGCCCTTGAAACGCTTCATCGCGCTCGGGAACCACTCCTCATAATATTCCTGCGCCATGGCGAGCGCCTGGCCCGCTGTCTTGGGCTTCGGCTTGTGAAGCTCGCTATCGTCGAACTCGTAGAGCGCGAGGCCGTCGCGCGCGACGTCCATGAAGAAATAGCGCCCGTGCGCGAGACCGTCATTCACCTCCTGCAACGTATGGACGATGAAGTTGACCGGGGTGCGCAGCGTCTTCGTGATCCCCAGTTCGCGGTTCAGCCGATCTTCCAGCGCCAGCCAATAGTCGACGCGATCGGTCAGGCGCTTGTCGTTGACGATTATCAGCAGATCAAAATCGGACTGATAGCCCTTTGCGGTGTGCGGCTCATCAACCCAGCCACCACGCGCATAGCTTCCATACAGGACAATCTTGTCGATCCGGCCCCGCTTCTTCCACTGATGCTTCGCAAGCGCGAGCGCATTTTCGAATTCCTCGAAGATGATTTGCACCACCCGTTCGAGTTCGCGTTGCTTGTGCGCGGGAAGATGGTCGAGGCCTGTTCGCATTGGGAACATCCTAGCAACCGGGATTGCCCGATGCACGTCCGGATTTGCAGCGATTTCGGTCTATTCGAGCAATAAGGCGAGGTTTCGGAGACTGGACTCCATGCCGCTGCGATGATCCTCCTCGCTGATACTTGCCGGCACATTCTCGGCCGTGACCGTCACCTTGGTGCCGCCGGTGACCGGCGCGAGGATCGTGGTGAGCGTCATCGTGCCGGCATTGGCAGGATCATCGCTTTCGAACGCAGCCTCCTCGACTATCCGATCGTCGGGGATCAGTTCGGCAAAGCGCACGCGCACAATGTCGCTATTTGCGGTCGATTTGCCCTTGCCGCCCCCATCCGCACAGGTCAGCTCCATCCGATAACCGCCGCCGGGGCGCGCTGAGAATTCATGGAGCCGTGCCTCCATTCCATGGGGTGGCCGCCATTTGACCAGCACTTCCGGGTCGATATGGGCGCGAAAGATTGCGCGGGGCGTCGCGATGATGATGCGCGAGGCGCTGTGAATCTCTCTGCTCATGATCGGATGGTCGTAGCCAAGGCGCGCGCCGTAGCCAACCTAGCAGTGTCATGTGACGCAGGCTCTGATGGGCGCCTGCTACGCAGTTAGCAGCATCATTTGCGAAAGAAGCGCCGAAGACGCTCTTTTGCGTCCGCCTCCTGCACCGCCAGATCGGCATTGTTGCATTCGTCGCCGCGGGTCGCACCTTCCTTGCATCCCGCAACAATCTGGCGCGCCTCGTCGAGGTGGGCGTCGAAATACTGCTTGCTGCGCGGTTCCTGTTTGGCGCAGCCGGCCACCGCCAAAATAGCGGCGAGCGCCGCAGCAAAGGCCCGGATCTTCGGCATAAGAAACTCCTCCCGCCAGTGGAAACATGCGAGCCGGAAACGGCAAGCGACCAATCCCTATCAGCCCTTTCAGGGCTTCGCCCTCACACAAAAGGGGGAGGGCCGCGCGCATCGATCCGCCGGGCGGCGTTGACTTCTCCGATCACTCGCTGGCCGAAACGTCGCGCGAAATTTCGCTCCCCAGACGCGGACCGGATTCCATCCGGCGCGTGAGCGATTCCACAAAGCGCTCCCACCGTTCCTTGCCCATTGCCTGCGCCGCGCGCTGGGCGGTGTCTGGCAGCGGGACCGTGCTGTTCAGCCAGAAGCGGATGAACAGAGCGAGGGTTTCGTTGGAGAGGTCGAGATGCCAGGCAAGGCGATCGAGCTGGCGGGTTAGCCGGTCGAGCCTCCGCGTCACGGCTGCTTCGAGCCGCTCGGCGCCGTCAGGTGACAGATAGGAGGCGAGCGCCACCTCGACGATCGCCGCGCGCGATACCTGCCGCGCGCGCGCGGTTGCATCGAGCTGCCGCATCAACTCGGCGGGCAGACGGAAGCTGTGCTTTTCCCGCGACGCGCTCACAGGTCGATTCCGTCATCGGGATCGAGCGACGCATTACGGGCATTGCGCGCCATGCTCCGGTCGATCTGCCGCCGATCGCGGGCAGCGTCGTCGCCCGGATCGTCATTGTCGAAATCGAACTCCTTCTCCGGCGCCTTTGCCGGCGGGGCGATCTCCTCATGCTCACCGAGGTCGGGTTCGCGGCGGATGCCTGCGTTGGCGGTGTCGCTTTCGGAACCGCCCGCGGGTTCTGATCCGTCCTCGGCCGATGGGCCTTCGGTTTTTGGGGCGGGCGTGGATTCGGGCGGCGATGGCGCGGCTATCGGAGCGAGCGCCGTCCAGTCATCTTTCGGGCGCCGGGCAGCCTCAAGTGGTTTTGATGCCGGCGGCGGGAGGATGCGGGCCATGAAGCGCGGGTCGGCATAGTAGCGTGCCTTGGCCGCCCGGATCGGCGGGATGCCCGCGACCATCACGATCTCTTCATGCTCGGGAAGCTGCATGATTTCGCCAACGGTCAGCAATTGACGCGCGGACTCCTGCCGGGAGACCATCAGATGGCCGAGCCAGGGGCTGAGGCGATGGCCGGCATAGTTCTTCATCGAGCGCATCTCGGTGGTGGTGCCCAGCCCGTCCGAAATACGCTTGGCGGTGCGGTCGTCGTTGGTAGCAAAGGTCACGCGCACATGGCAGTTGTCGAGGATCGCGTTGTTCGGCCCATACGCCTTCTCGATCTGGTTGAGGCTCTGGGCGATTAAGAAGCTCTTGATGCCGTATCCTGCCATAAAGGCGAGCGCGCTTTCGAAGAAGTCGAGCCGGCCGAGGGCCGGGAACTCGTCAAGCATGATGAGCAGCCGATGTTGCTTGCCCTTCGCCGTCAACTCCTCGGTCAGCCGCCGCCCGATCTGGTTGAGGATCAGCCGGATGAGCGGCTTGGTCCGGCTGATGTCGGAAGGCGGCACGACCAGATAGAGTGAGACCGGCCCTGCGCTGTCGACCAGATCCCGGATGCGCCAGTCGCAGGCGCGCGTCACCTGAGCGATTACGGGATCGCGGTAGAGGCCGAGGAACGACATGGCGGTCGACAGCACGCCCGATCGCTCATTGTCCGATTTGTTGAGCAGCTCGCGCGCGGCCGACGCGACGACGGGATGGACGCCGGCTTCGCCCAGATGCGGCGTGGTCATCATCGCGCGGAGCGTCGTTTCGATCGGCCGTTTGGGATCGGAGAGGAAGGCCGCGACGCCGGCCAACGTCTTGTTCTCCTCGGCATAAAGGACGTGAAGGATCGCGCCGACCAGCAGCGCATGGCTGGTTTTTTCCCAATGGTTGCGCTTTTCTAGGCTCCCTTCGGGGTCGACCAGCACGTCGGCGACGTTCTGGACGTCGCGCACCTCCCATTCGCCTTTGCGCACCTCGAGCAACGGATTGTAGGCGGCGGACAAGGCATTGGTCGGATCGAAGAGCAGCACGCGACCGTGCCGCGCGCGAAAGCCCGCGGTGAGTTGCCAGTTCTCGCCCTTGATGTCGTGGACGATCGCCGAGCCGGGCCAGGTGAGCAAGGTCGGGAGGACCAGGCCCACACCCTTGCCGCTCCGGGTCGGGGCAAAGCAGAGGACATGCTCCGGGCCGTCATGGCGAAGATAGCGCGGACCATGGCAGCCGAGCACCACGCCGTCCTCGCTGAACAGGCGCGCGCGCGTGATCTCCTTTTCGCTAGCCCAGCGTGCCGAACCGAAGGTCTCCGCCCGTTTCGCCTCGCGCGCGCGCCAGACCGACATGGCGATCGCAACGATCACCGAGAGGATCCCACCCGATGCCGCGATATAGCCGCCTGTCACAAAAACAGCGGGCGCATAGGCATCGAAGCTGAACCACCACCAGAAGAAGGCCGGCGGATAATAGACGGGATAGCCGGCGACCTGGAACCAGGGGTTTCCGAGTTCGGGCTGATAGGCGAGAGCCTGGGCGGTCCATTGAGTCGCTGTCCAGATCGCGGCCAGCACGATCATGAAGACGGCGATGACCTGCGCCCAAAGAATCCGGGTAGCGTTCATGGGTCGACCTTTCTGGAAGCGAATGAGAGAGCTTCCCGCGTGCGCGATGCGGAGCATCCGTTGGCGGGATGAAGCGGACGCGGGCTCACAGCCCGAGACCCCGGCCACGACCGAGCGCCCAATCAACGCTGCCGCCACGCCCCATCGTGCCGTTGATATGCTGGCCGAGATGCTGGTCGAGCGCGGGGCGCCAGGGCACGAGCTGGAAGCCGAGCCCATCGTCGATCATCGCGAACCGCCCCGACGCCAACGTCACCCGCTCGCGATAGACGCCGCTCACATAGTCGCCTTCGGCCGATGGCCGGTGGGCAAGGCCGGTACGCGCGGCAATCGCATCGGTTTCGTGAGCCATTTCCCGCGCGCGCAGCGTCTCGATCAGGTCACGCTCGAAGCGGAAGCCCTTGCCTTGGCGCCGCGCGAGGCCGGCGGATTCGAGTTCGCGCGACCGCGCGTCCATCGCATCGCGGATCTCGATGCCGAACCCGTTGCCGGTCGCGACAGGCTCACGCGCGACGAGCTGGCGATCGAGCCAGGTGGCGCCGGGTGCGGTGATCTGCTCGCGCAGCGGAAGATCCGAGCGGGTCGCGAGCGAGAGCCGGTCCTTACCCTTGCCGTCCTGCCAGCGTCGCACGTCGACGATCGCGCCTGGCCGGGCGTCGCCGGTCATGTCGAGATCGTCGAAGCGGATATGATGCGTGCGCCCGTCCGCGCCGTCGATCACGGCATAGGCGGAGCCCGCCAGTTCGTCGTGGAGGCCGCGATCGACAAGCCGGCCAACAATCGGCCCGTTTGGTGCCGCGTCGTGAAGCGCGAAGGCGTCGAGGTCAGGTGCGCGTCCGCTATCGCTCATCGCACGGTGCATCGTCTTGATGATGTCGGTGCGGATGGCGAGATCGCGAAGCGTCTGTTCCGTGCCGGCGCGGATACGCCAGATCCCCGGCGCCGTTTCTTCCGCGAGCCCCAACCGTTCCAGCTTGTCGGCGCGACCGCACAAGAGGCGGCGGGTGTCGTCGTCATCCGCACCGCCCGGCCGCAGGTCGACCGTGCCAGCGACCTCATCGGTTCTGTCGCGGAGGCGCTGGTCGAGGCTGGTCCAGCGGTCGGCTTCGACCTCGCGTACGAGCGCAGCGCGGATGTCGCGCTCGCTGCGCGGGCCGAGTTCCAGCGTGACGCGCTCCTCGGCGCGGGCCCGCACCCCTTCGCGGGTATAGTCGCGGTCGATGACGAGATCGCTCCCATCGTCGGCCCGCCCGCGCACCAGCACATGGATATGGGGATTGTCGGTGTTCCAATGATCGACCGCCACCCAGTCAAGCTCGGTGCCGAGATCGCGGGCCATGTCCTGCATCAGCTCGCGCGTGTAGGCGTGGAGGTCGTCCATCTGGCTCGCGTCCTCAGGCGAGACGATGAAGCGGAAATGATGGCGATCGTCGGCGCAGCGCTCGGCAAAGGCATCACCGTCGGCGCGGTCCGATCGGGCGTCGAACAGGCTGGCGTCGCGTCCGTCCTTGGTCACGCCGTCGCGCTTCAGATAGGAAAGGTGCCGGCCAAGCGGCGCGGCGCGGAACCGGGCGCCCTGATGTCGTACCACGCGCGCCATCACCACCACGCGCCTGGCGTTCGCCGGGCGGTGGATCCTGAGCATGGCATTGCGACCGCGGCCGCGCGCGCCCTGTCCGCGGCGTCCGGATTTGCGGCCGCTGCTGCGGGCCAGCGAGCGGGTATAGCCGGATCGTCCCGCCGCTCGTTTGACCTGAGCCGCGAAGCTCTTGGCCTTGCGCCCCGAGCCGGCTCCCCGGTCGCTGCTCCTTCCCGGCCGCACCCGGAAATTATCGTCGTCCCGGCTCATCATGAGGCCGATCGGGAGCGTGTCCGACACGCGCGACACGCAAAATCGCGACTATGACCGTCCGCTGTCGGACAGCGTGCGCGGCGGTCGGACGAAGAAACCAAGCCTGCACAACCACATAAGTGTCGATGTCCGACACGCCCTTTATCTTGCGATGATCTGCCTTCATCCTCCCAGCCAGCTCGTCCCCTACGCCGAGCTAGCGTCCCGCCCGCCACAACACGCCAAATGACGCCAGCACCGCTCATCGCGCGACCTGACCGGAAAGCGGGACGAACAGCGCGTTCGAGCCAGCAGGCGAAGCGGCGGAGCGAGGCGCCGGTGCCGTCATCGCGATGCGCGTCGGCGGCGCGTCCTGTGCAGCGGCAGTGCGCTCGGAAGCCCCATCACTGCGCGCCGTGAACAGCATCGCGCTGCGCCAATCCGGTAGGACGGCAGCAGGTCGAGCGGACGAAGTGACGCTCGATACGCCCATTGCCGGTGCGATGCGTGCGACATAGGCGACGGTCTCGGGGGGTAGCGATCGCCCGCCCGCCCGCCAGTCGTCGACGCGCCGTGGTCCCGCATTATAGGCGGCGAGCATCGAGGTCAGATCGCCATAGCGATCGAACATCGCGCGCAGATAGGCGGCACCGGCCAGGATGTTCGCGCGGACCTCGAATGCATCAGTGCCAAGCCCATGTCGGGCAGTCAGTCCGCGCCATGTCGCCGGCATGATCTGCATCAGCCCCATCGCTCCGGCGGGCGATAAAGCGCGCGGATTGCCGGCGCTTTCGGCCCGCATCACCGCCCAGATCAGATCCTCTGGGAGGCCGAACCGGGCGGACGCCTCGCCGACATGAGCGGCGTAGGGATGGAGGGCAGAGGCACGCGGCGCGACATTCTGGGCGCTGCTCGCGACCGGAAAGGCGGCAGTCGCGTAGCCTGCGATCAGCAGGGAAAATGCAAAGCGGATTGCGCGGCGACGGAGATGACGAGACATAGCTCATTCCCCCCGCTTGCTGCGCGCCGGTCGCGACCAGAGCAGGACATGGGCATCCGCTTCGCCGCGCGCCGGCACGAGATTGGCGCGCAAAGGGCGAGCGAGCGTCGGGCAATCGATCTGCAGCGCGATGAAGCTGCCGCCGCCGTCGCGTTCATGAGTCCAGCCCGAACCGATCTCCGGCCCATCCCCATTGTCGTCGAGATGGACGCGCCAGTCCGGCGCTTTCTCCTTGCCGGGCTGCGCCGGCACCAGTCGCAGCGGAACATCGAGCGCGAGAGTTTGAAGACGGCCGGCATAGCCGGAACCGACCTCACGAAAGCGACCTATTTGCATGACGAGTCTCCTTTGCAGTGAGCGGGGGAAGCAGGCGCGGCGCGCAGACCGCGCCAGCGGAGCGGCTGGCCGGGCGCATCGCGCGTGAGGATCGGGGAGGCGCGGCCGAGCAATCCGCTGGCTGGGATCGGTCCGAAATAGCGGCCGTCCATGCTGTCCGGCGCGCTGGCGAGCAGGAACAGTTCGCGTTTCCCGACGATCCGGCAGCCCTGCCATGTCGGCAGGGCGCGGCCGAGACGATCGCGCGACCGCGCCACGACCTTTTGCAGGCCGTCGACCGTCACGATGCTTCCGCGACGGCAGATGCGCGCGCCGGGACCAGCGGCGATCTGCTTCAGGAGCGGCACGTCGACCGGGAGATAATGGCGCTCGGCAAGGAAGCGGGCGAGATGCGCTGGCGGTCGGATTGCGACAAGGTCGCCGACGGCTGGCTGTTCGACCGCAACGACGCGGTAGAGGCCGATCGGCTCGCTGGCGCTGGCGTTCCAGATGAGCCGAGGATGCGGCGCGAGCACGGCGATGACGATGAACAGGCCACCGAAGACGCCGGCAACGATTGGCGTCAGGAGCGCATAGCCGATGCGGATCATGACTCGATCGCCTTGCGCTTGAGCCACGCCGCATGGCGTTCTGCGGTATAGGGGCGGGGGCGCTCGCCGATGCTCAGCCGGTTGTGGACGTGGCGCCAATGGTCGGGGGCGGCATCACACGGATCGACGCCGACGGCCTCCACCGCATCGATCGC
The DNA here is from genome assembly GCF_020782245.1 of Sphingobium soli. Classification (GTDB taxonomy): domain Bacteria; phylum Pseudomonadota; class Alphaproteobacteria; order Sphingomonadales; family Sphingomonadaceae; genus Sphingobium; species Sphingobium soli. The sequence continues at coordinate 301,672 of NZ_JAJGNP010000004.1, read as the reverse complement.
AGCCAGCACGGCGCGGACCTTCGCCCAGCCCTGGATTGACAGATAGAGTTCGCCGCCAGGCCGCACGAACGGCACGGTCGTATAGGCCTCGCCCGATCGCACGGCGCGCAGGATATCGATCCGCGAATGGACCGTGCCATAGTCGTTCGCCACCCAGCGGACGAACGCGAACACAGCGTCGGGCCTGAACGAAACCACGCGCGTCTTGCGGGTCATGATCCGCTCGGCCGCGACGCGCCCGAAGCGAATCCAGTGTTCGAGACGCTTCTCGATCCAGATCAGTTCGACGTCGGTCATCGCGTCGCGCGGCGACGGCGTGTGGCGGGGCATCGCCGCCGCGCCGGTGGGCGGGTGGTTCATGGTGTATCTCCGGAAGGGGGGATGGATTTGGGCAGCGGGCTACCCAGCGGCAGCGCAGCAGCGATCCGCGCGTTGGCGCGAGCGGCCATCTGGGCGTCGATCTCGCAGCCGATATAGCGGCGACCCGTCGCGCGGGCGGCTTCACCGGCGACGCCTGAACCGGCGAACCAGTCGCCGATCAGGCCGCCGGGCGGACAGCTCGTTCGGATCAGGATTTCGATCAGGCCGAGCGGCTTCTCGGTCGGATGGATCGCGCGACCATGACAATTGCGCGCGAAGATGACCGAGCGCATCAGGCGCGGGCCGCCATCTTCGCTGACATAATATCCGCGCTCAATCTGACCCGTATGGGGCGGCCGCATTTTGCGCCGCACCGTCCGCGCGGCCGCGTCGGGCGTGGTCTGGACGTCGTTGTAAATGCCGTCCCAGCGCGCATCCGAATGATAGAATTGAACTATCAGCTCGTGGACACGCTTGAAACGATTGGCGTGGAAGGCGCTGCCGTTCTGCTTTTCCCACACAACTTCCTGCGCATAGCGAAAGCCCGCGGCGCGCAGCTCGGCCGCGATCGTCAGGAAGCTGCGCAGCGACCCGAACAACCAGAGCGAGCCGGATTGGCGCAGGCTTTGTTGCGCAAGCGCGAGCCAGCCTTCGACGCGGCGATCCCAGCCGAGCGCCGTGTCGCCATAGGGCGGATCGGCGAGGATCATGTCGAACGGCGCATGATCGGGCATGATGGCGCGGCAGTCGCCGATCAGCACCGTCATGGCACCCTCCGGCGGCCCGCTGTCCGAAACGCGACCGCGATATCCACAGGCGCGCGGTGCGTTAGCAAGAATCCGAAGGATTCTTCTCTATTAGCATGGTTAGAGGGAGCCGGAATCGCTGTTTTATTTCTGGAGGTTACGAGGAGTTTGGGTTCCCGATAGGACGACTCCGCGGTTCCTGATCGGACGACTCTGGCGGTTCCTGATAGGACGAGCGTCATCGTCGCTTATCCACGCGCCTTGATCCGGACGCGGCGCATGGCGGCGTCGAACGGATCGACCGGCAGAGGAGCGAAGGCCAGGCGTTCGCGGCCATGATCCGAGCCGATCGCAAGGCGATATCCGGGCAAAGGCTGGCGGCGCACGATGTCGCGCAGTTCGAAGGCAAAGCGCTTCAATGGCGAGAGCGCGCCTGATTTCAGATGGAGATGCGCGACATCGAAGCTCCAGCCGCCTTGTTGACGGCCACCATGCTTGCGCACGATCCGGTACAGCCAGCGCTCCAGCCCGCCGGTCAGGTCGAAATAAGCGCGGTCGATCGTCAGGACGAGCGCACGGTCGAGCACGCCCGCATAGAACCAATCAGGCAGGATGAGTTGGATGCCGAGCGCGCGACCGGTATCGTCGGTCAGTTCCTGCCATTCATTGATCCATGAGAAGCGGTGACGCCGGCGCTGGTGATGCTGGCGGATCGAGGTTGCGACCGTGGTCGATTGGAGCCGATCGAGCGCGGCCTTGAGGCGTTCGTAATTGTCGCGGCCGGTGCCGCGTCCGACGAAGGTCAGGATTTCGTGCGGCGTCGTCGCCATGAGCCGCGAGGTCGGGCGCCGCGCATCGCGCGCCTCGACGAGCTGACTCGCGGCCCAGATCAGGATGTCCGCATCCCAGATTGTGGCCATGCCATGTTCGGGCACCGCCTCGACCGAAATCCAGGTCTCGCCCATGCGGAACTCGATCGGCGCGGTGCGCCGCGACTTGGCGAGGCTGAAGAAAGGCCAGGCCATCAGATCCTGCGCATCGCGGGGCGCGACGTCGCCCGGGACCGACCGGAACAGGTCGAGCTGGAGGCGCTCGCCATCCGCGCGATGGATATTGGCGGGTGCCATCAGCTCAGCGCCGAATCGGGCTGGCGGAGCGTTTCGCCGGAAGGCAGGCGCCTGGTCCCGGATCGGAGGTCGAGTTGCGAAGACCCTGTGCGACCCAGGCGTCGAGCGCTTCGACCGAATAGACCACGCGGCCGCCCAGCTTATGAAAGGCAGGACCGGTGCCGTAGCAGCGATGCTTCTCCAGCGTGCGCGGGCTAAGCCCGAGCCGAAGCGCAGCATCGGGCGTCTTCAGAAAGCGGGTTGCAGTCGTGTCCGCCGATTCGGGCATGATCGTCCTCCATCGCGTCGGCGGCGGCAGAAGGCGGCCGCGGACAGCATGGAGGGACATTGGCGAACAAGGATCGGCGCGGTGGAGCGGCTGTTTTTAGCGTCCGATTTTTGTCGCACCTGATCTCAGCCGCGTAGCAAGGTGCGATAGCCACCATCGCGCAACGCAAACGCTTCCTCCATCAGACGCTGGGTGCGGCGGCGTTCCGACGACGTTTTCCAATCGGTGCCGCGACCGACACCCATGTCGACGTACAGGAGTGCGCGCGCGATGTCGTAGGTGGTGGCCTCGGGATATTCCCGGTCCTTCGCCATGTCGATGATATCGAGGAGCAGCGATAGTCGGTGCCGCTGGAAGGCGGTGGGCATGAAGCCGCGCGGCAACTTCGCGGGTGGCGCGCCGGCAAGGCGCCGATCGAGTCGCCGGACGGCGGCGAGGCGCAGATCGAGGCTCGCATCCTTCGCGATCACATAGGCAAGCGGGCGCCCGGGCGACGTGTCGCGCAGCCACAGACGATGCAGGCCGTCGGTGTCTGCAAGGACGAGGTGGCGGCCGTTCGAAAGGTGGCGGTCGACGAGGATCAGCGGCCAATCGTCGAGAGCGACCGAGGTGGCGATGCCCAAATCAGGATCGGCCGTGTCGAGGACCACCGTTGTGGGCGATAGGGCGGCAAGCCAGATGGCCGGTTCAACCGCAGCCGATCGATCCGGGGCACATGGGAAAGTCCAACCCCCAGAACCGGGCCATCGTCTCGCGCCCGGGAGTTGCTCGATCGCCTTCGGGGCCGCGCATGACCATCTCATATTGCGATCGATATGTCGGATTGCGACGCAGAAACTCTTGCGCGAAACCGGCGAAATCGAGAGCCTGGCGCTCGGTATCGAGTTTTCTTGGCATGACCTGCACCCGCGAACCCGTTGGAAGGGAAGCGAATTTGGCGCGTCGCCAGGGTTGGCGGCATTCCCGAAATGGGGGATAGGCCTCCCCCAAAAGGGGGAGTCCTCATCGGTGTCGCCCGCGATAAACTCGGATTGTGTCCGGAGGCTGCCGGCCTTCTTCGTCTTCCGCGCGAACCGTGAAGATCGCTGTCGTTGGGGTTTCCGCCTCCGTAGCGCACCCGTCCGGTCTGGAATGGCCCGCCCGGCGAACCAGGCGGGCCGACCGGCTTCAATCGCGGTCGCGGCGTGCCGGGCGGGTCCAGACGAGATCGTGTTCACCATTCTCGCCGTCGAAGAGCTGGGCGAAGATGGGAGCGACGAAGCTCGGATCGTCGAGTTTCAGCGAGAGATAATGGCGGTCATCGTTGGTCCGCTTGCTCCAGCCAGCGCCGATTTCGACGGAGTCGCCGATATAGACGCGGTGGCTGGGGGCGTTGCCGCTGGCTTGTTCATCGGCGACGATGCGAACCGACTGGGCCTGAAGCGTGAGGGTGGTGATCTGGCCCCGGAGTTCGCCCGAAACCTTCTTGAAGCTGCCGATCTTTGCCATGATGCCGTTCCTTCTCAGTCGAGCCGCGCCATTGCGGCCTCGATGCGCTGGTCAGGCCGGCAGGCGACCGGCGCTGCAGCCGAAGGCCCGCAGCAAAGCGGAGGACGGCTTGGGCGGGGCTTTCTTGGTGCGCGAGGAACGGCGGCACGCCGGGGGAAGAAAGTTTGGGCCAAGCCGTTGCGGCAAGCCGGGAGAGCGTCAGCGTCCCTGACGGCAAATAAGCGCATCGACACGAGGCCGTTTTGGCAGCGGATGACGAAGGGGCAGTGTTGACGATGACCACTGCGGCAGGTTTCGGCGATTCCGGGTGGGCTCTTTTCCGATCAACCCGTCAGGGCCGGATACGTCCATCGCCTACATCCTGGTGAATCCCCCCCTCCCACCGGAGCCTCAGCGCCCAGTCGTGCAATGACGCGGCCGATAAGGGCTAGGAAGAGGTCGACGTCCCGGCTGTGCTTTGTGAGGCCGGTCCCGCGACCGCTTCGCCTGCGAGCCGCATCCAGGCGGTGCCGGCGATCATGACTGCGCCGACCCAGCTCAGCAGCGACAAGATGATACCCGGGTCAATAGCCAGTCCAGCGATGCCATAGACGGCATGGTAGCCCGCAATCCCGGCGGGCACCACGAACAGGAGTGCGATGCCGAGCCGAATCAACGGTGAGCGGACATAGGCGAACAGTAACTGACCCGCGACCAGCACCGCGACGCCGCTGACGAATCCGCCAAGGATCGCGGCCTTCCGAGACGAATGATCGTCGGACGCGCCCGCCACCACCTCCACAGCGCTATCGTGCGTGAGCAGGATAACGCCGCTTCGTGCGGCGCGAAACACGAAAATGTTTCGCCGAAAGAGCGAGTTCGTCGCTTCGATCACGATGGGAACGGATCATATTCCTGCACCACCTGGGCAGGATTGCCGTCGAATTCTTCCCAAGGCATCACGGCGTAGCCTTTGTCGGTCCGGATGAGGACGATGACGGTCATCAGCGTGCGCGCGAGATTCCAGGCGAGCGATTGGGCGGTCCTGAGTGGCATGACATCAACTCCTGTCGGAAGGAGCGGAGGCCATCCCCGCTCGACAGGTGCTCCGGCGGACGGGGCCTGGCCGCAATCACCGCGCCGGCTTGCCCAAGCGGCCGCACGCGCAGCGTAGCGGACCCTTTACGGGTTGATTGAAGGAGGCCGGGTTTCGGCCATAGGGATCAGCGCCTCACTAGAGCGGGTGTGGCCTTCCGATCCTGGGAGAGGTTGACTGCCGTGTCGTCGCCCGATCGATCGCCTGGAATCTCGCCTCGGCGGATCGATCTCCATATCCTGTCTGGATTGGCGCCGGCCATGTCGGGAGATTGAACAAGCGCAGGGATATGACGATCGGAAGGGTCGTATGTGAACCTTGCAAAACCGGAGCGAGCGGTGCCCGCCCCGGTACAAAAGAGTATTCAGCGTAGCGGCCAGCCGCAGCGTTCAGCCAGCGATGGCCGCGACGGGATAGCGGCTTCCCGCGCCATATCGGCGATGACCCCGTCGGTCAGGCCATCAAGCGTATAGCCCTTAGCGCCCGCGGCTGCGACCAGCCCCGCAAGATCGGGATATTCCTCAAGCCGGGTGCCGAGCCATAGACCCGGATCGTCTGACTTTGGATCCTCAAACGCCTGAAGAAAATAGGTGCGCATCGGCGGATCGTAACCGATGGTCGCGTCGGTGTCGGTCGCATCTGCCGAGCGGACGGTGACCGGATGACGGCTCATGAGCCTCTCCTCGATTTCCAAGAGGGTAAAAAAGTGGCCCCGCCCGAGGGCGGGGCCGATGCCGGCGAGTCAGGCCGGCGGGTTCCAGATCGCGACCTTCTTCGAAGGATCGTCGCCCGGAGCATTGGCGATATTGGCGTAGATGGTGCCAAATTCGGGGGCGGACAGCGACAGCGAGGTGTATTCGGCGCCGGTGTTCTGCGAGAAGCGGTCCCAGCCGGCACCCAGCTCGAAGCCATTCTTGCGGCTGACGACCCGCCAGTCGGGCTCGTTTTCCTTGGTCTTGCGACCGTTGCGGATGATCGAGATCGGCGCCGTGACGGTGAGGGTCGCGAGCGTGCCCTCCATGCTGCCGTCGGACTTCACGGTGAGGTTAGCGATAGTGGCCATGTTCAAACTCCTTCGGATGATCGGGGACCATCCCCGATGGCGGCCAAAGGAGAGCCCGGATGCCGACGTCACCGCAGCGCACGCGGAGGGGAACCCCTTCACGGGGTTGACGGCATGAGGCGGCCGAGGATCGTATTCAGGCGACAGAAAAGGGGTTGGTCACAGGTCAGCCGGAGACGTTGCGTCACATGGCTTCTGGCCCTCCGTGAACTATGGCACATGGGCGGCCCCGCCATCCTCGCCAGAAGTGCCACCCTCGATTTTCACGTCCGCATGCCAAGCGGATGCCGGTGGGATGTCCTCAGCCGTTGATCGGCAATGGGGAGTGTCGGCGCGATATCCTCACAGGCCGGAGCCAAATGCCTGCTTGTGACGACACTCGTGAGATTGCCCATCCGCACTTCCCCGCATTCGGCGGCGATCCGTTCGGCAATCGCGTTACCCCGGCTACCTGCTGCGTGGCGCGGTCGATCGAGGGCGATTACACTGGCAGAATGGAACCTGTCGATGAAGCCAACGCGTTTCACATGGCGCGCGAGCTGATCGCGGAGCATGGCGATGATGTCGCTGCCGTTCTCCAGGCCAAGATCGATGACCTGATGGCGGCCCGCGACCTCGACGAGCTGGCTCTCTGGTTTATCGTCAGGAATGCCGTCACGATCACACTGGAGTCCGATTCCACGCTGCATTAGCGCGCAAAATCTGAAGTAGATTTGTCGGTGACGGGACCGTCATTCGGGATGCAAAGTCAATGACGACAGCAGCTTCGCAAGCGCGTCGCGACGCTCCGCCATTCTGCCGGCAAGATCGCGCAGGATAATCCCCTGATAGGAGGTGCTAGCCGTCGAAACATCGAATGGCATTTCGCTGGCATGGATGATGCGCCCAATTTCCCCAAATATGCGGGGATCGGATTGCGGAAATTGCTGAAGCGCGCGCAATTGCGAACGCAACCCCTCGATGTCGTCCCGTTGTGACGACAGATCTTGTCCACCAAGATTGACCAAATTCGAGCCAGAGATAGCGACTGCTTCGATCTCTCCAGATAGTCGGATCACTTCGGCAATCAGATGCGCCTTGCGCTCATGCTCTTCATTCCGTGCCAATTTCCGGAGCCTGTGCGCGTTGCGCTCCTGGCCGAAGGCTATCCACAGGGCCGCAACGACGGCGCTAGTGCTCGCAATCGCCGAAGCCCAATCGGCCGCATTTCCCCAATCGATAGCCAAAGGACAGAACATCAATCCCTCCCCTCCAGGATGGTTTTCCAGGCCAATCCCGTGTTTCCCGGGAAAAGGTCGTCGACGGGCGTCATGTCATAGGTAAAGCCTGCCCCGACGCGGGCAAAGTTCGATGCCTGAATCCCTACCCAGAGCAGGGCCAGATTCTTGTCCGCGGTGCAAAGCTGAATGGCTTCGTCGGGGAAACAGCTGAGCATCGCGATGAACAGTTCGATGGCCCGGAGGTCAGCGAGCGCATTATAGGCATCGGCTTCGGTATAGCCGTTCCGGAATTTCAACAGGCGTTTGGCCGGGCTCTTGCCATTGGGAACGGCAACGGCGCTGAGGGCTGTCAGCACGGTGATGGATTGCCGCGGCACACCGTGAAGGTCGGCGGCTGCAATAATGTCATTCCATCGGGCTTCGACATTGGCCCGCGCAACCGGCGACACCAGCAATGGCGCGAGGTGACATAGAAAACGCTGCTTGTTCTCCAGGGAGGCACGGGAATCCTTGATGAGACCAAGCGCGCCCTTCAGATGCTCCGGACCAACGGTGATCTCGGCCTTGGGCAGCGCCACGCGCAATTTGGCCGCCACCTCCTGCATCTGCCCCTCAGCTTCGGTCGGAGTGGGAGTGGACCGGCGATTGCCCTCCATCACGAAGAGTAGAGGATTGATGCGGATGGGCTGGTCAGCGAACAAGTCTAGGAAATCCCGTTGTTCGCGGCGCCGTCGTCCGTTTTCGAACCTGCCAACGATCTGGGTGACGACGTTCCGATCGACCAGCATCGTGGTATTCTGTCGGGTGACGGCAAAGGCCGATGGCAGCCACCCGCCTTTGACAAGACCGATCGCGCAGGAGGTGAAAGGGCTGTCGAGAGTTGTCGCGATGTTGATGACTTGGCCCGGCACCCTCCCTTCAACCGTCGATTCGACTAGCGTGCCATTACGGCAGTTAAGCGGGATGGTGATGGGTTGATCGAGGCGGGCATCGCGCAAGGCTGCAAAGTCGAGCGGCTGCACTTCAGCATTGGCAAATGCGATCGTGCGTGGCGGTCCGCCGTCCGGTCCTTCAAGTTCGGTCAAGACGAACATCGGGTCGCCTTCTTGCGGATCGCTCAATGGCGATGCTCCGGAACCCGTCGTCAACGGGATGATATCCGTCGGCGTCTGACGATGATGTCCCGTGCCTTGAGTTCATCAGCTAGCGCCGCGACGCGAAGGAGATCGACCGGCGGGGACGCCTGCAACCGGACAAAGGCGCGATCAAAAATGGCCGCGCAGGGCACGCCGGTCAGGCGTGAATCAAAGATGATCCCGTCCACCGCCGTTCGCCGGTGCAGCGCTTCGGCGAAGGCTTGCCCAGCGACATGCGCGCGGCTGCCTTTCGCATCGGTATCGATCCCCATGTCATAAGCTCCGCCTCCCGACAGGTCGACCAGCATGAGCGGCGCAGTCGTGCTGATAGTGGTGGCTGCGAGGCTTTCGAGATAGGGCCGGTAGAGGTAGCGCCGCTGCTTGCCGACAAAACGGTCACGGATCACCGCCTCTGCAAGCACTGTCGGAAAATCCTGGGCTGCATAGAGGACGCGAAACAATTGGCCGGGGCTGGAAAAGCGGCTCGAGCCGAAGCCGGCATCGCAGGGCGTCGCGCGATGCCGGTCCGGAATGATGCGCGGCCAGTCAGCGAGGTCGACGGGCCCGGTGCGCGCTGCAATGCGCCGGAGATCGAGTTTCACTGATAATCCAGCGCGCCTTCGGCCGCGCGCGCGACCTCATCGATCTTGCCTTTGCGCAACCGCTCGATTGGCGCGGCGTCGCCGGTATGGCGATTGGGCGTCACCAGCCATTCCCAGGCCGTATCATCATCGCTGAAATGCGCGCGGACTCGGTCCAGACCTTCAAGCGGGGCAAGGCGCTCGAACTGGCGTACCGGATAGACATAATTCCGCACACCCTTGCGGAATGCCAGAATCTTGTGCGCGCGACGCCAGTTATCGAGCGAGGTGCGGGCGACGCCGAGCCGTTCGGCCATATCCCCTGCGCCAAGCACTTCGGTCTCGGCCCACTGATCGCCATCGTCCTCGACGGTCACCGCATCGAGCCGGGCCAGCCCCTCGGCTTTCGAAAGCAATGTCCCGAGACCGCCGCCGGCTAGTTTGCGCGCTTCGCCGGTTTCCTCCAGCACACGCCGAACCAGCCGTTCGGGATCGGGTCTGGAGCGTTGCAGGGCATTGGCGAATTTGAGCAGCGTCGACGCGCTCAGCGTATCGAAGAACGATACTACCGCCTCGCGCGCATCCCGCCGTGTCTTGATCTGAGTCTGAACCATGGGCGTTTCCTTCATGCCCAATATAGAAAACTTGTCCAATTTGTCCATAGGCAAGCTTTGGGTCGCTGATCACTCCCGCTTGCGGAAATCCCAGACGCTGATGCCCATCTTGCGAGCCTTGTCGGCGATATTGTCCTGGATGCCGGTGCCGGGAAAGACGATCACGCCCTTGGGGCAGGTTTCCAGAATTGCGTCGTTACGCTTGAACGGCGCTGCCCGGCCATGCCGATCCCAATCGGGCTTGCGCGGATCCTGCGGCACATCATGGTCGCGCGCCCAACAGGCGCCGATGCGCTCGCCGCCCGTGTTCGTCGCGCCATGAACGAGGATCATATCGGGGATTTGGGCGCGGACCTTGTCGAGGACATCGCAGACCAGCCGGTGATTATTATAGTTGGGACCAGCGCTGAGCGCGATGCGGATGCCATCGGGATTGAGGACGCGGGCGTCCTGATAGGCGCGCCGGTCGAGCGCCTTGCGACTGTCGAGCACCGCCGAGGTTAGCGCCTTGCGGTTCACCATCGGACCGGATCGCGGCAGCCAGGGTTTGCGCAAGTGGGTGCGGAACTGGTCGGCGCCGGCGTCGCGAAGCAATTCCATCGTATCGCGGCGTTCGATCATGGTGATGCCTTCAGCGATCTTGCGTTCCAGCTCGACAGATTTGACCTCGCTGCCGTCCTGCTGGCGCTGGAGCCGCTTCTGCGCTTGCTCATTATCGTCGAGATCGCGCTCGATCCGTTCGCCCGCACGTTGGAAGACATTGACGATGTTCCAGGCGAGATCCTCAAGATCGGGTTCGATCCGGGTGTCGGACAAGCAGGATACAAGCGCGTCGAAGATGTCAGCGATGGCGCCTTCGGCGATACGGCCGTCGGGAAGCGGCCGCTGATCGGGTTCGTCTTCGAGCGGCCGGTAGCCGTAGAGCTGCATTTCCTGAAGGACATAAGCGGTGGAACCGGGCTGGGGCTCATCCTGTTCGGGCTGGTCGAGGTCGATCGCCATGGTGGGTCTCCGTTCAGAGCCGCGCCTCTCGCGGCCTTCGTGGCGACGGCTGGCGGCGGGCGGGACGGGGCCGCACCGCGCCCAAGGGCGCGGCCGGAGCGCAGCGGAGGATGGCGGGGGCAAGGCTATTTTGCTTCGCGATGCAAAGGGCCGTCAGGCCCGGCGGAAAATAGCCGCCGGACACGCGATTGTTGCCCCGGACCGTTTGCCGCAGTCGCCCTCTCAAGAAGGCCGAGCGCGCGGCGTCTCTACGGACGGACATCGCCATGCGATCGACCGGCGCAGTTCAGGGTGGTGCCAGGTTCCCCGCCTTCAGGTCGAGATCAGGAAGCGCGCGGCGTCAACGGCCCGGAGCTGCGCCCCGATCATGCTGGCCAGACGGTTGCGTCCGAAGGCGGTAAGATCGCTGTTGAAATCATCGAGCCTCGGCTCCAGCGACACGACCTCGATCCCCTTGGCAAGCGCACGCTCGGTCAAGGTCGCCAACGCACCGGCTCCAGCGGGATCGTCGTCGCGCGCGACATAGAGACGGCGAAGTGCGGCCGGAAACAGGATGGCGGCGAGATGCGCGGCGGACGTTCCGGCGATCGCAGGGGGCGTGGGCATGACCTGCCGCAGCGACAGGAGGGTCTCGATGCCCTCGCCGGCGATCATCACCGCGCCGACGCCGCCGAACCTGATGCCGTTGCCGAGAAGGTGTCCCATGGCGCGGCGGGGATAGGCAACCGGCGCCTTGGCCGAACCGTCGCGCATCAGCCAGGTCCGGTGGACGCCGGTGACACTGCCATCGAGATCGGTCACAGCCGCGATCATCGCCGGCCAAGCGGGGCGGACATCGGGTCCGTCTTCGTCCGATGGCCGATACCAGCAATGGGGATGGAAGCGCAGGGCTTCGCAGCCGGCGAGGTTGATGATGCCGCGAGCGGCAAGATGGGTCGCGGCGATCGTGCCGGCGATCGGCTTCGATGCCGCGAGGAGACGCCGCGCCGCCTCCGGCGTTCCGGTGGGCGCCTTGCTGCGCCGGATCGGCCGCTCCGGACTTGACGGCGGCTGTGGCAAACTGAGGAAGCGCCGTGCTTCATCGAGGGTCTCGCGCAGGGTGCGGTGATCGCAGGACGCGGCGATGACATCGAGAAGATCGCCATGGTCACCGCTCTGGGCATCGGTCCATTTGCCGGCCTGGCCGCGCCCATCGCGGGACGCGACCAGGCGAACATAGAGGCTGCGACCCGGCGAGTTGCGGACGTCGCCGACCAGCCAGTATCGCCCCTCCCGCCGTCCGTTAGACAGATAATGTCGGCAGACGGCTTCGGCGTGATCGGCGAGCGTGGTGGCGATCTGGCTGGCGGGACTTTGCATGAAGGGGCTCCTCAGGCGGCCTTGCGCGCCGAGACCCGTTGGAGCGGAAACCGCTCGAGCAGACGTCCCAGCACCTCGGCACCGACAGCCCCTGTCGGTACGTAGAGGCGAAGTTTCCACGAGACGATCTCGGAGATCAACCCCATCGCCTTCAGGCGCTCGACGCCGAGGTCGCTGAAGCCGGTGAGTTCGATCCGCCAGTCGCTCATGGCGCGGACGCGCTTGAGCGATTGCCCGTCGGTCAGATGCAACACGCTGTCGCCCGCAAGCAGCATCGCGAATGCTTCTTCGCCTGACAATTGCACCGGTCCATTGTCGTTAGCGATGCTCGCGGCCCAGGCGGGCGACACGCGGCGACCGATAATGCGTTCGCCTTCGTCGGTCTGGAGTCGATAGACGCGGGTCGACTCGTCGGGGAGCTGCCGCCAGATCGGCAGCAGCAATCCCGACACCATATAGAGGGTCGAGCTTTCATATTCAGGCAAGCCGGCAAGCTCGGCGGTCCAGGCCGCGCTGAATGCAGTGCGATCGGCGGGCTGCCACTCGCTTACCGCCATCGCCTTCGCCCGGACCACGGCATCGGTCAGCGGCCAGGCCAGGCGAATGCGCGGATGCACTTCGCCCTCCTCGTCGGTCACGCTCCGCGCCCGGCGCTGGATCGCCGCGCGGCCGGTCTTCGTGTTGACCAGCATCTTCGCGCCGCGATCGTCGACTTGGCGCAAGGCGTCGTCGAGCGACAGGGGCACAAGCCGATCCTTGCGCTCGATCGTCAGCAACGCGGTCTGCGCGCCGGTGCCGGGATGGGTATAGATCGGCGTGCGGCCGGTGACGCGGAAGCTCGCCGCCTGGAGCGTTTCGAGGCCGAGTTCGAAATTGCCGCTGGCGATCGCGCCCTCGATTCGGGCGCGGAGCAGGCCTTCGAAGACCTCGAACAGTAGATCCTGCATCGCGATGGTGAGCGCCAGCATCCGATTGAGGAAGGTGGTGATGCCGGGCAGCTCGTCGCGCAGGCCTCCGTCGCTATCGAGCAGCGACAGGCCCGTCGCCGCCTCGAAATCGGTGAGCGAGCAGCCGTCGACCTTGCCGCGTGCGAGCAGGCGATAGAGCTGGATCAACGCATCGTGGGCGTAATGGGATTCGAGATTGTCCTCGGGTCGGAACATATTCTGGCTGCCGGCTTGGCGCTGACCGCGGGTAATCGCGCCCAGCGAGTCGAGGCGGCGCGCGATGGTCGAGATGAAGCGTTTCTGCCCTTTCACATTGGTCGTGACCGGCCGGTAGCGCGGCGGCTGCTTCTGGTTGGTGCGGTGATCGCGGCCGAAGCCCTGAATCGCGGCATCGGCCTTGAACCCGAATTCGAGGCCATAGTGGATGCGCAGCCGCTGGTTCCGGCAGGCGAGATCGGCATGATAGCTGCGCCCCGTCCCGCCGGCCTCGGAAAAGATCAGAATCGGCTTCAAATCGTCCATGAACGCCTGGGTCTCGGCGAGGCTCGCGGACACCGGCCGGTTCTCGACCGCGAAGCGCACCGAGCCATCATCATTGCGCTTGGGCACGATACGCCGCGACCGCCCGGTGACCTCGGCCACCTTGTCCGTCCCGAAATGCTGGATGATCTGGTCGAGCGCGCCCGGCACCGGCGGCAGAGCGGCGAGCCGCTCGATCATCGCCTCACGGCGGCGCACCGCTTCGCGATTGACGACAGGATTGCCGTCATCGTCGCGGACCGGACGCGATGAGAGATTGCCTTCGCTGTCGGTGAACGGCTCGTGGAGCTGCACCGGAAAGCTGTGCTCAAGATAATCGAGAACATACTCACGGGGCGTTATATCCACGGACACGTCATCCCATTCGTCGGTCGGGATGTCGGCGAGGCGGCGCGCCTGCAGCGCCTCGCCGGTCGAGACGATCTGGATCACCGCGGCGTCGCCGGCCGCGAGATCCTGTCCGATGCTTGCGATGACGCTTGGCGTCTGCATGGCCGTGATGAGGTGATTGAAGAAGTGCTGCTTCGCCTGTTCGAAGGCCGAGCGCGCCGCGGCCTTGGCCTGACGGTTGAGTGTTCCGTGGCTCGCGCTGGTGATGCCGGCGGCCGCCATCGCGGCGTCGAGATTGTTATGGATGACCTGAAAGGCGCCGGCATAGCTGTCGTAGATGCGGACCTGCTCCGGCGTCAGCGCGTGTTCGAGCACCTCATATTCGACGCCATCGAACGACAGCGACCGCGCGGCATAGAGACCGAGGGCCTTTAGGTCGCGCGCCAGCACCTCCATCGCCGCGACCCCGCCATTCTCGATCGCGGTGACGAACGCTGCTCGGGTTTCGAACGGGAAGTCCTCGCCGCCCCAGAGGCCCAGACGCTGGGCATAAGCGAGGTTCTGGACGGTGGTGGCCCCGGTCGCGGAGACGTAGACGATCCGCGCATCGGGCAAGGCGTGCTGGAGGCGAAGCCCGGCACGGCCCTGCTGCGAGGGCGCGACGTCACCGCGTTCGCTTTTGCCGCCGGCGGCATTGGCCATGGCGTGCGCCTCGTCGAACACGATCACGCCGTCAAAGTCTCGCCCGAGCCAGTCGACGATCTGTTCGACGCGGGATTTCTTGCCGTCGCGTTCCTGCGATCGCAGCGTGGCGTAGGTCGTGAACAGCACGCCCTCGTCGAGCCGGATATCGGTGCCCTGCCGGAACCGCGACAGCGGGGTCACCAGCAATCGTTCCTGTCCGAGCGCCGACCAATCGCGCTGAGCATCCTCGAGAAGCTTGTCGGATTTGCTGATCCAGACGGCGCGTCGACGTCCTTTCAGCCAATTGTCGAGCATGATGCCGGCGACCTGTCGACCCTTTCCAGCACCCGTACCATCCCCCAGAAACCACCCCCGCCGGAAGCGAATAGCGTCTTCAGCATCCTCGGCCGCGGCGGAGACGATTTCCCAGGTCGGATCGACCTTCCATGCGCCGGACAGATGGCCCGAATGGGCTTCACCGGCATAGATAACAGATTCGATCTGGGCGTCGGACAAGATGCCGAGCGTGATGAGCTGCGGCGGCAGATGCGGCCGGTAGGACGGTTTGGGCGATGCGACCGACGCCATCGCGGCGGATTGCACCAAAAACGTCGGGTGCGGATTGGCGCCGGCAAGGACGATCGACTGGAGCGCATAGGGTTCGTAGATGCTGTCGCCCAGCCGTTCGGCGGGCGGCGTCCAATCCATCGTCTCATAGGCCAGTTCGACCGCCTCCGGTTCGGGCGCTGGCGGTGTCGGCGCGGGTGCGATCGTCCGGGCATTCGCGCGCATCGCCGACGCCGACGCGGTAACCGGCAAGACTGCGGCCGGCGCTGGCGTGGTCGGGCAACGTGGCGGCACTTGGCTCAGCACCCATTCGAGCAGGGTTGACGTGTCGGGCGCCTTACCCGCGCTGAGCGGGAACTGACCGGGATCTCGGCCGGGATCTTGTCGATCACGGTCAGGCGTGTCGCGATGGTCGTGCCATGCTTGGCATAGACGCTGCCGTCGATCGCCGCGGTGAACAGGATGCGGCCTTGCTCCTGAAGGCGGGTGAACGCCCCGCGCCATTCCGGCGCTGATGGTGCGCAGTTGGAGCCAGTGATCGCGACCAGGCGGCCGCGGGACTCAAGCCGGGCGAGCGCCGAGGCGATATGCCGAAGCGCCGCATCCTTCATGGCATGATCGACATGAGCGACCGCCGAGAAGGGCGGGTTTATCAGCACGACAGTCGGGCGGATCGTCTGCGGAAGCCGGTCGTCGATCGAGGCTGCATCATGACAGGACAAGGGGACGGCCGGGAACAGGTGGCCGAGCAGTTCGGCGCGGACCTCCGCCAGCTCATTGAGCGCGAGATCCGCCCCGATGAGTTCTGCATGGATCGCCAGCATCCCCGTGCCGGCGGAGGGTTCAAGCACATGATCAGCGGGACGGATGGCGGCAGCGACTGACGAGACGAAGGCGAGGCCCGGCGGCGTCGAGAATTGCTGAAGCGCCTGACCCGCTTCCGATCGCCTCGTATGTGTCGGCAAGAGCGCGGCGATGCGTTCAATCAGCGCTAGGGAACTGGCCGGCGACCGCGCCAGGATCGTGCGCCCATATTTGCGCAAGAACAGGATCACCGCCGCCTCGCAGGCGTCATAGCCGGTCTTCCAGTCCCAGGCGCCTTCGGCATCCGAGCCCTCAAAGGCGTGGCTCATGGCGGCGCGCAGTTCATGGGCGTCTATCCGGCGGCCTGCTTCGAGCGCGGGGACAAGCCGCGTGGCGGCTGCCAACAGGGCGCCCGCGCGATCGGCAAAACTGGACGCGACTGGAGCAGGCGCGGCGCGAAGCGCCGCGTCGGACTGGATATGGGTCATGATGAAACGTCTCCGGGAGAGCAGGGGCAGCCGGCCCGCCGGACGCTCTCTCTGGCCCGGCCGGGCTCACGCCTTCCGGCCAAGCCTTTCCCTCTCACCCGGGATCGATATCCGGATCAGCATCGACGCCCCGAGCCTTTCGTCAGGCATGGCCAGGACTCCGGTCGTCGAGCATGAAAAAGCCCGTCCCGACGTGCGGAACGGGCTGAGGTCAGGCGGCAAGCGGGAGATGCCGTTCGAGATCGATCACGAAACCGTGTCGACCGATGATGTATTCGTCATTCGCGACGAGAAATTGCCGTCGCTCGTCACGGTCGCGACGGCCACCGAGGGCCGCAACCGTTTCAACAAAGCCTGGATGGCGATCGGACCTGGTAGCCGCGATCACCACCCAGTCGTCAGCGTGCTCTCGCTCGAAACGCTGCCGATCACGGGTGAAGGATTCCTCAGCAGTCAGGCTGCGACCATGGACGGCTTCCCAGGCGTCAGGCTCCCAGTCGCGCAATGTGCGATCGGCTTGTGCCTTCTCCTGATCAGTGAAGAGGGCGGGATAGCCGATGGCGACCCGCGCCCAGTCGCCGTCTTCCTCATACCATCCGCCCTTGATCCGGAGCGCGGGATGCAGAGCGGCGTTGCGCACGCGGTCGAGCTTGAACCCGCCGTGCGAAGCCGTCGAGTGAAGGACGACGCCATCGGCATAGATCGTCGCGCCCTGCGACATGCCCCAAGGCGTCGAGATTCGTATCCGCGTTTCCCGGCGACCCAACGCGGCGCGCTGGATGAGATGGACCGCGACCGCCTCGACATAGGCGCGGAAGGCGGCCTCGTCGGCGACCACGCCTTCGCTGCCGAAGACATCGGCTTTGGTCCATTCGTCGATCGGTCTCGACAGGCGCCATCCCGATGCGAGACGGATCCCGTCTCCCGCCGGTATGGCGATATAGCCCATATCGCCGACCCGGGCCGCGAGCAGGCCATCGGCGGTCCTGCCATAACCGGCCAGAATCGCGCTCATGCCGCCCTCCCGTCGCCGGATATACGGGAGGGTGTGAAATCGGGACCATAGTTACGCCATCGCTTGAAGTCCGGATCATCGGCCTCATCCACGAGGTACTCGGTGACTTCCTCGGCATAATCGGCACCGATCACCGCCGTATGGACAGGGCTCAACCGCACGGCATACCCGTGACCGAATACCACCGCATCGGCCGCCTGCATCGCCGCGCGATGATTTTCGGCATCGACCGCGACCTTGATCCGGATGGTCGTATAGACATGCACGAAATGGCGCCGGACCGTCATGCCGCCCTCCCCAGATAGGCGGGCGGCATGACCGGATCGGGATCGTCGACGATCTCGAACCGGGCGTCGGTGTAGCGGTTGCGAGCGAGCCAATCCTGGGCCGAAGCTATATCGGGCGCGAGGAAACGCAGTTCGTCGCGCGCGACAGAGCTTGTCAGCACGCGCACCATGCCGGGCTTTGGCATCTCGACGATCTCGAAATGAAGCGTGCTCTCGACCGAATAATGTCTGCGCACGACGACGGCGATGATGCCCTGGCTACCATAATTGCCTAGGTGTAGGCAGAAGCCAGCCGGCGATTGCCGGGTCGAGCGAACCTCCTGGGCGGTGCGTTCCACGAGGCGGCCGATGCCATTGTCGTGGTTCCACGCTTTGAGCTTGCGGGTGAAGCGCTGGGGCGGACGCGGCTCGCCATTGGAATAGCGGATCAGGCTGCCAAGCGGCGCGGTATCGTAGATCAACTGTGCGGACATATTCATGTCTCCTTGAAAACGCGAAAGCCCGGCGCGATGGCCGGGTATCAGCGGGGTTGAAGAGGAAGAAGGATCAGGCGCTGCGTTGCCCGGCGATCGCGATGGCGGCGCGGGCAGCGATTGCGGCTATGGCTTCGTGTTGCACGGCTAGGTCCGTCGCTTCGACGGCTTTGAGACACGCCATGCGGATATCCTCGCCGGTGACGGCCGAGGGATCGGCGCCAGCGGGGGAACCGACCTCCGCCATGGTGATGATCTCCTGGCGGACATCGGCTTCATCGAGGCGGAGCAGCACATGGCTGCCATGGCCGGGCGCGCAGCCCAGTTCGCCATATTCGCACCTGTCGAGCAGTCGGTATTCCATTTCGCTGGTCGAACTGGAGAGAATGTGGTCAGCGGTCACGACGGTCACCCCGCCGCCGAACCCATCGGGCCGCATCTTTGAGCAGGTCCAGCCGGATGTGATGGTGACGTGGTCGAGCTGGTCGCACCGCCTGACGATCGCCTGAAAGATCGTAGCATCGCCAAGATCGGACAGGTCGATTTCGATTTCGACCTCCTCGGGGCCGGCGGCATCGAGTTTGTCGCGTGCCATCCCGGCGATGCTCCCCGGAGCGATGATTTCATCCGCGAGCATCGCCCGAAGCTCGGTGATATCGAGCCAGACAATGCCGGACGGCCCTTCGCTGGCGAAGAAGTAGATCGATGCGTCGCCCAACTCATGCTCGTATATGCCGGTTAACAAGGCGAGTTCGAGTGGGGTGATGGCATCGACCGGGATATCCGGCTGAACGACGGTCTGCGAATAATAGTCAGCCATGTGATGTCTCCAAAAAACGCAAAACCCGGCGTGGCGGCCGGGTCTTCGTGAGAGTGAATCTGGAAGTCGGAGAGGTCGGCGCTATCAGGGCGGGGCAGGGTCTCCTCCCGCTTCGTCGAGCACCGAAACGCGCGGCGTCCAAGTGCCGAGGAGCGCGTCGCCCTCGAGAAAGCCCTCACCCATCAGTCGTGAACGGATCGCGAGTTCGGTATCTTGCACTGCCAGGTCGAACAGTTCGCGGTCGTCGACCGGCGAGCCGTCCCAGTCTTCGAGGTCGAATTCGAGAATGGCCTGAACCTTCATACGGCCTCCATTTCACTGTGCGTCGGGATCGCGAACGGATCGACGTCGCGGTGGATCGGCTGGGCGCGCCCCATCCATGGCTCGAGGCGGATGCAGCGGACCCAGTCGGCAAAGCTCGGAATGAAGCCGAGATCTTCGCGGACATGCTGCTCGCCGACGAACCGGACTGGCACGACCCGTCCCGTTGATATGGTGATCGTCGTCCCAAAGAAGCGTTCGAGCATGAAGATGCCCTCAGCATGATGGCGCAGCGCCCGATGCCGAAAGTCCGCGATGATCAGCTTCGACGGCTCGTCGAACCATTGATGCAGCGGGAGATAATCCTCCGGCGCACCGCCCCATTTGCGCACCGATGAAAGGGCATGGTGATAGCAATGTCCCATCATCGCCTCCTCACCAGCTATGCTGATGGAATTCGGACGACATGAACCGCTCATTATAGTCGAGCGTGATCGTCCCGGCGGTCACATCGAAGGTGAACTCGCCATAGGCGCCATCCGAATTCTCCCAGCCCTCATGCTTGTCGCGGAGAAGGTCATAGGCGAGCGTCTCCAGCGCTTCGTGGGTGCTGAGCTTGCGCGGTGTCGACTGTTTCGCGCCATACGGGAAATCGAGAATCTCGACCTTGCCTTTTGGGAGGTCGACCTGGGTCTCTCCTTCATAGGGCTGGATGTCCTCGATCTGGCCGCTGTCGCCCTCGCCGCCGAATGTAACGACAACGCGCGTAATCGAGGTCGAGGCGAGGTGGGCAAACAGTCGCTGCTTATTGTCGGGGACCAGCTTCGCGGCAGCTGTTTCCCAAGCTTCGTAATTGCGCATCACCTCGGCCATATCGAGAGGCGAACGGTCTGTGTCCGTCATTGTGGATCTCCGGAAACAGGAAAGCCCGGCGCGACGGCCGGGCTTTCGAGGAATTGAGGATTAGTGAAGTGCGGCCGCGCATCATTCGTGCAGGCCGCCCGAGGCGATGTCGGCGATCCAGTCGGCCGCCTCATCGAATGCGCCGTCATCGTCCGCGACGAGGCGCGCGAGCGCCACGGCTCCGTCGCGGCCAAGTTCGCCCAGACGCTGCAAGGCAGCGAGCAATGCCGGCGCGGGTTGCTCGGGGCCAGCGGTTGAAAGGTCGGTGAAGTTCATGATCGATTTCCTGAAATGGAGGGAGTGAAAGCGAGGCGGCCGAGGGCCGCCCCGCCCGCAGGTCATTCGGCGGCGACCGCGAAATCGCCGTCCTCGTCGGTGCCGATGTCCTCGTCGTCATCGAGGAAGGCCGGGAGCGATTGCGCTTCTTCGCCGGGCTCGCTCCCATCGGCCGCCAGATCATCCGGCAGGAGCGGCGTGCGCATCGGTTCGGGCAGCCAGTCCGAATCCTCCAGCAGGCGCTCGGCCTCGCGGGCCATATCCGCCTTTTTGAGATGGTCGATCATCTCGGCGAACTTCGACCCCTTCGCCTCTGCGACGTCGGCGATGATCCGCGGCTTGGTGACGCTGGTGAAATAGCCGGGGACCGTCGCCCGCCAGCCCGCGCCGATCAGGTCGAGGCCGACCGCGCGCGCGAGGACGTGGCTGTGCGCGATCCGCCGTTCGACGCTGTGCTTCGAGATGCGGCCATTGTCATATTTGGGCACCACCTCCTGCTGGGCGTTGATCGCAACCGACGCACAATGGGCGAACAGCGCAGCCTGCTCCGCGCCATCGAACTGAAGCAGCGCGTCCCACACATCCTTGTCGGAATCGGGCAGGCGATCGGCCCAACGCTTGTGACGTTCGGCGAGCGCCTTGGCCGGCGCGCTGTCGCGAAGACTCGCGGGGGCAAGCCCGAACGACACCTTGCGCAGCGATACTTCGAGACAGGATTCCCGGCTCGCATGATAGAAACAGTCGAGCACAAAGGCGTGGAGGACCGTCGCAAAGGCCGTGGACGGATTTTGCGCGAACGCATCCTGGAGCGCGAGCGTGCGCCACGCGGTGAGTTCGGCGACGAGCCGGTCGGGCAGCGGCTTCACCACCTCGCCATCCTCATCATCATCGTCACCCGATGCGGTGCCGATCGGCACGACATTGGAGCCGGTGGAGCCTTCGACGTCTTCGTCTTCCCCGCCCGTGCCGACATTGTCGCCATCGGGGGCTTCCGCCGCGCCGACCGATTCGACCTCCGCTTCGGGTTCATCCTCGGGGCGGACATAGCCGCGCTCAATGCACAGCGAGCCGTCGCGTTCGATCGACACGAAGACCCCCGCGCGCACCATTTCCTCGGAATCGAAGGTCTTCGGACGATCGACAATCGCCCCGATCTCTTCGTCGAGTGCGGTCAGCCGGGCATGGACCTCATCGGGAACGTCGGCTGCATCCATCCATTCGCTTCCGAGGGCGTCGGCTTCGGCCTGGAGCTTTTCCACGGTCTCGGCTTCTTCCGGCGTCATCGGCGTCTCGACACCATCGAGTTCACGCATGCCGCTGGTGACGCCCCAGGGCATGTCGACGGCGGTCGCTACCCATTTCCAGCCTTCCGCGCCGATCCTTTCGCCCTCGGCCTGGAGCTTTTCAGCGACGAGCCGGTCGAGCAAGGCAGGATCGGTGAGCCAGCCGCCATCGTCGGGCTGGAACAGGTCGCGCATCGCCTCGGTGCCGCCGGCGGCGACATAGGCATCGGTGCCGATGAAGCGGACCCGCTTGTCGGCGACGCGTACCGCATCCTCGGTCAGCCGGTCGCGGATGAACTGCGCCGATTTCTTGTAGCTATGGGAAAGCAGTTCCCACACCTGTTCCTGGCGGGCGTGGTCCTCCGAAACCGAAAAGGCCATGAGTTGTTCGAGCGTCATGCCGTCCTCGGCATAGATTTCGCGCAGCGCGGGCGAAACCTTGGCCAGCCGGAGGCGCTGGTTCACGACCGCCGGGGTGACGAGGAAATGCGCAGCGATCGATTCCACGCCTTCGCCCTTGTCGACCATCGCCTGCATGCCCGTGAACTGGTCGAGGGGATGCAGCGGTTCGCGGAACGTGTTTTCCGCATAGCTGTCCTCTTCGGCCAGGACATCGTCATTGGCGGCTTTGACCACGCAAGGGATCGGCGCGTTCTTCGCGAGGCGCTTCTGCTTGACGAGCAATTCAAGCGCGCGAAATCGCCGCCCGCCGGCCGGCACCTCGAACTGGCCGGTCTCCGCCCCCTCGCTGTCGAGAATGGGCCGGACATTGAGGCTCTGGAGGAGGGTACGGCGGACGATATCCTCCGCCAGCTCGCCGATCGAGACGCCGGCCTTCACCCGGCGCACGTTGGACTGGGAGAGCGACAGCCGGTCGAATGGAATGTCCCGCGAGCCCGCGAGGACGATCTTCTGGGGCGCTTTGGCCATGGGTTTTCTCCGTGACAGGCCGCCGCGAGACTCTCTCCCGGCTTCAAGCCCGTCACGAAAATCCGGCCCGCCTTTCCCTCTGGCGGGGCCGCCCTTTGGGCGGCGGCGCCCGCACGCTGGCGACATTCGTCGCAGGATCGTGGTGCAGGGCATCAACGGACTTGCCACGATGTTCTATTTTTGTTCCAATCGTCGCATGGAACGAATCGAACGAGACGAGCTATCCGCCATCCTGCTGTCGGCGCCAGGCTGGGCGCGCGTCGGCCTGACGATGCCGGATGCGCATATGCGCGAGCGCGCCGCCGACACGCTCGCGGCGACGATCATCGAGAAATTGCAGGGTGTGCCTGCGCCTGATGTCAATCAGCTCCGATTGCCGCTTTAGCGAGATTCAGGGTCGTCGCGCGGCGTCGTCATGATCGGCGGGATATGCTATTCTGCCGGGATGGGCGACGATCTCGATGATATCCTTGCGCAGGCGGAATGCCCGCGATGCGGGCGGGAATTCAGCATCCGCTATCGCACGCTTCGGCTCGAGCGGACCGTCGACTGCCCCGGCTGCGGCGAAACGATCCGGCCGATCGATGATACCCCGATCGGATTGGTCCAGAAGCTGATCGACGAAGCGCAAGGCCGCACCTAACGATATTCGTCGGGAAGATCTTTTTCCCATCCCTGCCAGACGATGTGATCACCCTCATAGATCCTGACAAACCCGTGTCCGCGCGTAAGCGGCTCCCGTGGCTTGGCTGAGAAATTGAGGCAGCCGAACGTGTCTGTCGTCGCGGAAAAGGCGAGCGGCTTGCCCGGCCGCATCAACACGCGGTCGCAGAAGCCGGTCGGCCGTTTGACACGCCGCCGAGAAATGCCGAGCTGAAACGCTTCGTAAGCGCGGACCTCCCAGTCCGAAGGCGGCGACCAATGCCGGCAATATTTGCAGTAA
Source organism: Sphingobium soli (assembly GCF_020782245.1). Lineage (GTDB taxonomy): Bacteria > Pseudomonadota > Alphaproteobacteria > Sphingomonadales > Sphingomonadaceae > Sphingobium > Sphingobium soli. The sequence continues at coordinate 278,082 of NZ_JAJGNP010000004.1, read as the reverse complement.
CGCGGAACCGGCGGCCCCTCGTCCTCATCGAGGGGTGGGCCGCCATTATGGCCAAGTGGCGAGGACGGATCGGTCATCGACCGCGGCCAGCTTCGAGCCAACTGCGGAGCCGCTGACGCATCACGCCGATCCCGGCATTGATTTCGGTGACCTCGGCGTCGGGGGTGAGGCAGCGCATTTCGCGGAAGCCTTCCAGGAATGCCCGCATCACCTTGATGTAGAGTCCCCCGCCGACCAGCGCGACATTGGTGAAGGGCCGCGTGCCATGATAGGCGAGGCTGGCGATCTCGCAGCCGGGATGCGAGCCGTAAGTGTCAGGTTTGCGGGGAGACAGCGGGCGTGGCCAGCGCGTCGTCATCCCGCCCGCAATCAAGCGTTCGGCGAGATCGGAGGTCAGACGGGCGTCATAGTCCTCGATCGGGCTGTCACCCGCGCGAAAGCCGTAGCGGGCGGACAGGAAGCAGACACGGGCCAACCGGCGATCGGGATCGACCGCGCGCCAAGTCTGCCAAAGCGGCCCATCATAGCGTTCCCAGGCGGGCATCCAGCCGGGATCGTGGCGCTTGGTCGCCGAGCAGGCGAGAATGAGCAGGCGATGCGAGAAGCCCCCCTCGCGCGTCTGCGGCACATCGACCCGCACGACCTTGACCGGGCGACGCTCGGCCTCCGAGGCAAGACGGCCGATCAGGGTGATATCAGCGTTGGTGCAGACGCCGCGCACGCGGATGGTTACATCACCCTCGTCGAGCATGGACGGCACGGCATCGAGGAACAGGATCCCATTCCCGAGATTGCCGCAATATTGCCGCGCCTCAATCGCCGGTAATCCCGGCGCTGGCTCGACCATTCGCTGGCCGACGCGCTTGAAGGCATCGGCAAACCTTTGCGGATCAGGCGTTGTCCGCGCCTTGACCCGCGCATGGAACTTCCACGGCGGCCGGTCGGGATTGACACGGCCGACACGAATCTGATGCAGCAGATCGGCGAAGCTGTAGGGATCGGCCGGATAGGGACAGTCACGCCAGATCCGGCGAATCGTCCGGCGCGTTGTTTCCGGGAATGCAAACAGACGCGCCCTCGCTCGGCGCCAGACAGAGGCTCGCTCGTCCCGAAGCCGCTGTTGCTGATCGGGCCACCACTCGGCGCGGCGGGCCATTTCCTCGTCGACGCTATGCTGGCCGGCGGCGATCATGTCGGCGAAAAGCGGCAGCTTCTCGCGCTCGCGGCGCCGCTTGGCGGCAAAGGCGGAGCGCTTGCGCGCGGTCTCCACATAGGCGGTCGGCTTGGGCCATTTGGCGAAACGCATCACCGGCCTCCTTTTAAAGAGGCGGCCGCCTTGTGCAGCAGACGGTCCGCAAGAACCAGCGAGCCGGCCCGGCGCGCGGCTTCGGCATAAACCGACAAGGGAAAGGCACCTTCGAACAGGATGTCGCGTTCGATGCCGAGGCCGAGAGGCAAACGGATCGCCTCCATCTCGTCGAGCGCGAAGCTGCCCAACTCCGGGCAGCCAAAGCCCAAGTCGGCCAGTCCGAACATGACCCCGTCCGAATCGATCTCGGTGGCGAGCCAGGTGGCTTGGCCGACGGGGTTGAAGAAGCGGATGACGGGGATCGGATCGGGCTCACGCTCGCCCTTGGCCAACGCCACTCGGCGAGCATGGTCATTGGCGCACAGGGCTTCGCGGATTTCGGGGGTGAGGAGCATCATGCCGCGATCCTCCCCTCGATCGCCATCGCCCCATCAGGGTCCGGCTGCGAATCGTCGTCATTGGCGGCGATGGCGGATTGCGGCCGGAAGGCGAGCAGATAGTCGGCGGCTTTGGAGGCTGCGCTCGCGGCGCGCAGGATCGCGCGATTGTCCTCGCGGATGATCTCCAGCCAGGATCCGAGATAATCGGCGTGTCGGACGGTTGGCACGATGCCGAGCGCGGCACAGACGAAAGCGCCGGTCAGTTCGGCGCACAACTCTTCCTTGCCGTATGCGACCGAGCCGAACGCGCCGGTCTGATCGCGATTCAGTCGGGAAGCGCCGCCTGCCCAATGACCGAGTTCGTGAAAAGCCGTTCTGTGCCAGTTGGTCGGGTCGAAGAAATCATCCGGCCGCGGCACCTGCACATAATCGTGCGTCGGCGAATAGAAGGCCGATGGACCACCGATGCGGAAGTCGGCGCCGGTCGCCTCGATCAGCGCCTCGGCATGAGGCAGGATCAGCCCCTCCGGGATCGGCGGCGGCGGTTCGCAGATATGTGCGGGAAGCCCATCGCATTGCTCGACCGAGAAGACGGTGAAGTGCTTGAGGAAGGGGATGCCGCCCGATGGCTCGCGGCCCTCTATATTGGCGCGGCGGCGTTCCACCTTTGGCACGAACCGGCGTGTGTAGATCACGGCAATACCGTGCTCGCCCTTGCGGACCGACCCGCCCAGCGCGATCGCCTGTCTGAAGGTCAGAAAGGCTTGGCTCGCATAGCCGCGCGAGATCACGGCGTCCCAGAGCGTGAGAATATTGACGCCGCTATACCTTCGCTCGCTGACGGCGTTGTACGGCATGCCGATGCCGGCCTTCGCAGCGCCCCAGGGCTGGACCCAAGGGACACGGCCGGCCTCGAGTTCGGCGATGATCCGGTCGGTGATCTGCTGGTAGAGATTTGCCCGCTCGCTTGTGGGGCGGTTCTTGCTTTGCTGTGCCATGACCTGTCTCCGCGACGGGCCGGCGGCGAGCCTTTCTCTCCGCGCTCAGCCCATCACGGCCGAACCGGCTGTCCTCTCACTTTGGCGGGGCGTTGCGGGGCGGCAGCCCCGCACGAAGGGGTCCGGGGAGACGCGACAGCGGCTCGCCGGTAGGGGAAGACGTTCCCCTGCCTGGGGATATTTGGTCGGGGGTGCCCGCATACTGAAACCCAGACGAACTATCGTGGCGGAAGTCATGGAACGCATGGACGACGGCGAAGATAACGGGCGCGTGGCTTGGCCTGTCGTCGCTAGTCCGCACCTGGAGTGCGCAGGAATCGCCTACAGCAACATGCGTTCCGCGAAGTCCGCCGGGATGTGCGGAACACCCAGCGTTTCGAGCAGACGCGTGCTCATCACCAGGTTGATGCCGGTCGCTTGCATGGGGTTGCCTGCATCAATCATCCGGTGGAACACCGCGCGGAGCGGCTCGTCGATGCGAGCCTTGCGCGCCTTGCCATCCCGCGCGAAACGCATCGCGCAACCGGCAAGGATATCGGCCGCCTGGAGGCAGGGTTCGATCTTCCCCGTCGCGAAGACGAGATTTCCACGCCCTCGCAGGCGATAGTCGGCGAATGGAACGATCGGCAGAGCGGTCTCGGCCGCGAGCTGCTCCATAAGCGTCTTGGAGTCCTCGAGAACCTTCGCGTACTGCATCTGCTCGTCATGAACGAGCCGGGCGCCGTCGAGGCTGACAGGCCGGGACTGATTGAGGCGGGCGTAGATATTGGTGAGGCACTGAAGGTTGGGCAGCATCCAGACCTTCTTGCCGGTGGTGGACTCGTCGGCAATCGGCAGAAAGTCCTCGGCCTTCGCCGACGATTCCCGCACGCGGTCCCGCGCGAACATCGTCAGAACCTGAGCGGTTCGGGCGATCTCGGCGTCGGAGAGATCCAGCCAGTCCCAGAGTAGATCGATGACGCCCGCCACGGATGTCATCGAGAGCGTCTCGCAGGCGTTGATGTAGGCCAGCAACACCGCATCGGAATCCTCGTCCGAGAGGAATTCCGCGATCATATTGCGGCTCGCCATGTCGATATTGTCGAGACCGTAAGAGCCGCAAAGCAGGTGGTTGACGATGTGGGCCGCAATGAAGAACCGCTTGTCCACCAGCTCCACGAAGAGCGGCCATCGATGCCGGCCAAGGAAGGAGATCAATTCACCGGCGATCGGCGTCAGCTTCTTTCCCAACTTGGTCGATTTCAGTTCGCTTTCACCACAGGCGTAATGCACGCGCAGCCTATCCAGCTCGGCCGCCAACAGCGCGGAATCTCCCGCGCCGACGCAGGCCAGTGCGAAGAACGGCTGGCCGGCGAAAGCGAGTTCCTTCGCAGAAGCGAGATCGCCACCATGACCGCTTTCATCGAGGAAATAGCGATCGACGGGGATGCTCGACGCAGGATGGATGCCGCCGTCGATCATTGGCGGTGACAATGCTTGTATTTCCGGCCTGACTGGCACCGGCACCGCTCGTTTCGGCCGATTTTGGCCCCACGCTCGCGAGGCGGCGACGCTCGATACGAATAATCCGTCAAGGAGCACCATCCTCCCGGTGGACCGCCCGCAAAAACTCTTCGCGTGTCAGGGCGCAAAGGGCAAACTCGCCACGCTTCAATGGGCTTCCGAGTCGGGCGGCCACGCCAGGGCCGGCGAGGTAGAAGATGTACGGACCCGCATGGAAGAAGACGTGGGCAGCAGCGCGCTTCCACTTTTCAATGAACTGCTTGTTCGGTCCCATCCACCGCATGATCGCGAATTCCTTGCCGTCGAGATGGACGACCCGCGATTTGAAATCGAGCGACATGCCGAAATAGATTCCCAGGAACGAGCTTTCGCTATGGATGTGAACCAGCCAGAACATCCGATGCCCGCGCCGATAGAAGGCCTCCCGCGCATTGCGCTCGTCCTCGCTGATCGAGGAGTGCTGCAGTTCCAGCACGGTTGCCCTGGGCGTGCCGCTCCCGACCAGTACGCCCGCGCGATGAAGCTCACCTGTCATCGGATCGCGCAAAGCGATCTCGCGGCAGGACATATCGAAGAGTTCTTTCCAGCCGAGGTGCCAAGGTCCCTCAGGCTCGCCCCAGGGATCGCAGTCGCCCGCCTTGTGCCGCCAGTGGGGCGTGTTCTCAACAGGCATGACGGCGGTGAGCAGGCCGCCGCAGTCGCGGCAGGTCGTGCGTTCTCCCTTCGCGGCGGGTGCACGTTTCTGGTCGCCGACCCAGGCATAGAGCATAGCTACCGTTCCTCGTTACGCATCGGCCGTCGGCCAGCGCAGTTTCCCGCGACCGACACGCAACGTCTCCACCAACCTGGTGTCGCCGGGCAATCGGCCTGAAAAGAGGCTGGGCTTGGGATCGACCGCCGGCTTCTTGAAGACGGCAACCTGCTGGTAATCGGGCGTCGTCAGCCAGGTCCGCCCGTCACCCTCATCGGTGACGATCCGATAGAGACCGGCGGGCGGTGCAGCTGCGACGTCCAGCAAGCGCTTATAGTTTTCGACCGACCACTTCTGGATGCCGCCACTGAGGGCTTCGGTTCGGAAGCGCGCCCATAGCGCAGCGGTGTCGGGCGTGGGCCAGCCGCCGGCGTCCGTGTAGGCCGTGATGTCGTCGGATTCGAGCCAGGCACGCATCTCGGCGGGCGTGACGAAGACCGGCTTGGCATCCTCGATCGCCGCCATGGCCGCGCGCCGTGACGGTAGGCCCGCGCGGATCAGCATCGACATCATGAATTGCGGGACGCCGGTTTCGACCGCCGCCGCGGCACCGCCCGCCACCGTGTCTGGCGACCACCCGAGAGACATGCGGCGAGTGCGGACAGCCTCCAGAGCCCAAACCAAACGGTAGGTGAAGGCCTCTTCGACCGCCCGCATGTTCTGGGGCCCGATCTTGGCCACATCCTCGCCCGACACCCAACTATGCAGGATTGCCTTCCAATTCGCAGGCAGCGCGTTGTTCTTGCTGGGGATGAACGGACGCATGAACAAAAGCCGCTCTCCAAGGCCGCCAAGGGTCTCGACTAGTTCATCAATATCGCCGCTCAGTGCCGCTACGTCTGCGCGGTCGAGGAGTTCGGCCAACACGTCAGCCATGGCATCAATTGCAAGGCCTGCTTCCAGTCCAACACCCATGGCGAAATGACCGCGCCGGGCCGGCGCGGTGGTCGTCTTCCAGATGAGATCAGCTCGCGCCTCGATTACTCGCTTGTGCAGAGGAGCTACGTCTTCGTCCTCGCGGGCGATCTGACGAGCCCAGAGCGATCCTCTGAGGGCCTCGTCCAAAAGCTTCGGCAAATCGGCCCTATCAGAATCGAGCGCTTCAATGAGACCAAACACAGTCGCGTCTAGACGTTCGACTATCTGCGACAGAGGCTCCTCTTCGATGGTCTCTTCCGCATCGTCATCATCATCATCTTCTTCTTCGTCGTCATGAGCGACATCGCCATCATTCTGTCTTGCAGCAGCCAAGCGCTCGGCCAGAGATGCTTCCTCCTCCGACGACCTCCAAGCTTCGCGCGCATTAGCGAGATATTCCCAGGCATCGTCGCGATCCAGAACACCTTCGCGGGACAGCCGCTCAAGAATCTCGGCGACGATCTGGATGAGGCCGCTTTTCAGCGTGCGAGCTTTGGCGGAGGCAACCAGCTTGCCCCATTCTTTTTTTCGCCAGTTAATATTGTCGAACATGACGTGGACAATGAGTCCCTCGACGTCGACGAAGGCGCGTCCGGCTCGGCCGGCAACGTTCGCAAACTCTTCGCCTTTGATCTTCTCGCCGGCACGATACAACGCAGGCACCAAGAGCACGGCGGCGTTGAGATTGAGACCCTGCGAGAGCGTCGGCGACGCGACTATGACTTTCAGGACGCCCTCAGACAGCAGGGCTTCCAGCTCGCGCAAAAACGGGCTCGGCAGCCGACCATGGTGGATGGCAACGCCCTGCTTGAGGCAGGCGACAGCGGGATGGTCCTCACCCAGCCATTCATTGCCGACCTCCAGAGCGCGGGCGATCGACGCCTTATCCTCCAGCAGCGATTCCAGATAGCCGCGCTTGCAGAGGTCCACGACCTGTTTACCGTAGCTCTCGACCCAGTTCGCCTGCGTGGAGAAGATTAAGGTCCGCTTGCCCTGGCTGGCGAACTCCCATGCCGCGAACAAGGCGAGGTGCGAGTTCTTGCGCGGATAGGGCTTCTTCTCCCTCCCGAGCGCCGGTTTCTCCACGACGAATTTGTCGAGGAACGGACCATCTTCATCCAGGTCGAGCCGGAGCAGCGCGTCCTTGCCGCGCCACGTCAGCGCACCAAACCGCTGCCGTGTAGGACGCCAGTCAGAGCGCACAGGCTCGCCCGGCTCGTCTGAGCGAATCCAGGCGGTGAGATCATCCAATTCGTCGCCGCTGGGCAGGATGGCAGAAAGACACACAATCCGGCGGTCGCCCGCGTCCCCGCGTCGGAGCAGACGCTGAACCAGCGTCTCGTAGCGAATCTCGCGCTCGCTAGGACCGATCATGTGGCCTTCATCGAGGACGATCAGGCCCACGTCATCAATCAGAGAGGGGTCACTTCTCAGCGCGAAATCGAGCTTCTCGGGCGTCGCGATGATGATCTCACGGGTGCGCAGCGCGTCTTCATCGCCAGCCGAGAGGCCGCTGGCGCCATAAAGCGAGGAGACGCTGAACCCGAGGGGCGCGAAGGTCTTTCTGAAGGATCGCTCTGTCTGGGCGGAAAGGGCGCGCAGCGGTGTGACGATCAGCACCCGGCGCGCCGACGACAAGGTCATCAGCGCGGCGATCTCGGCCACGCGCGTCTTACCGGCGCTGGTCGGCAAGGCGACGACCAGATCGTCGGTGACGTCCGTGGAACGCTGGGCGGCTTCGCGCTGCGATGGCCATAACTCCACCTCGGACGTCTTGCGCGCGTAGAGCGACGAGATGAACAGCCGGCGCAGGTCCGGGTATTTTTCCTCCGTCCCTTCCGGCGGCTCGGTCGGCAGATTCTCGTGCAGCGAATGCCGCCAGAGGTCATCGATCAGGTGACGGCAGAGGTTCGATATCCACCAAAGTGGAACATTCTCCGCGTTGTCTGCCAGACTGACCGCAGTGGCGAGCAATGCCCGCGCAGTCTCGATCGGCTCGGACTCGCCCGTCTCGAGCGCGAAGTCAAAATGCGCCAGAGCCCGGCAGATCGTCGTGTTGAGGATAGTCGACAGCGCCTCGTCGATGTCGGGGTCTTCGCCTGTCAGCGTTCCGGCGATCTGCTCGTCGCCGTGCGCCTCATCGTCCAGCCACACGCGAACAAAGCCGCGCAGCTGGCCGAGATCGCGCAGGATCAGGTGCCGGATCGCCGTTTCGCCTGGCGAAGCATTGAGATCGTCCGCAGTCTCGTTGAAGAGCGAATAGGCGACGGCCGAAAAGCCGGCCAGGTGGTAGGCCGCAGCGGCAAGCGTGCGGCGGAAACCGCGGTCGGGCGACTCCAGATCGCCGTTGCGCACGAGGGCTTCGAAGGCGTTGGCGGCACGCTCGAACGCCTTGCTGGTCAGTTCGGAAGCGCCAGCCTGAGCGCGCAGGGCCATCGCGCCCCGAAGCAGGGCAAAACCATGCTCGGCAAGGTCGGTTTCGATCGTCGCGCCGAGGGGCGGCGCATTAGCGGGCAACACGCCATCCTCGCGCATCAGCGACCATGCGGCGCCCCGATAGAGCAGGCGCCCGAGGATGCCGTCGACGGTTGCGGTCGCTAGGAACGCGGTCAGTTCGTCAATCGTCTCCAAGGTCTTCCGCCTCCTGATACATGGCTGCGATGAAGTCCTGGTGGTCCTCGACGTGGATGTTCACGACGTAATGGTCCCGGTTGGTCCCGGTGGCGTCGAGGTCATCCTTCAGCGAAGCGTGAGGGCCGTTGCCCGACACGGTGAAGAGCATGTGGTCGATGCGATCGGCGCGGAGGGTTTTCAGGCCCACTTCGTCGCGAAGGCTGCGACCCAGCTCATTGTCGTCCGGATCGTTGCTCTCAAGCAGGCGATTGGCGACGAACAGCAGGGAATCGGGCGTGCAGCGGCCGTTGTCGCGGTTGAGCACCTTGCGGGCGCTCGTGACCGTGGTCTTGCCGAGCACCTTGTTGCTCTTGGCTTCGCCCTTCAGGAGCCAGAGCTTCTCGCCGGCCGCATCGTAACCGGCGCCAATGAAGTCGTCGCCGCGCATGGCCATGTTACGGCCGTCCTTGTAGCGGAGGCGGCGCACAGGGACGCGCAGGCCGATCTCCTCTTCGACCAGCTCGGTCGCGAGAATTTCACCGAGATCGCCGGAGCGGCCCTTGGGCGTCTGCGGCATCGCCTCGCTGAGAATCTTGGCGGCGACGTTGTAGCCGAGCCGCTCCACGTCCTCGGCGATGCGTTCGAGCCGGTCGTAGTGTGAGCGGATGGTCTCGGCGAGATCATCGCGAATTTCATCGCGGCCGCCGTCCTTCTCGACATAGGTCCAGTAGCGCTTGCGCTTGTCCTTCTCCCTGGTGGCGTCACACCAATTTTTGTATAGCCCCACGCTTTCCCCAACTCCCCCTATCGTGCCGCATCGTTCGCGCGTTCGGCGATGTCTGCGCATCGCTCGATCAGCGCCTCAAACGGCTCGGCATCTTCGAGCAGCAGCCCGTCTTCGACCATGCGCGCATAGTCTGTGGCCAATGCCGCGCGCGCTTCACCACTCGGGGCGAGCAGCAGCTTGCCGCCCACGGCGGCTTCATAGTCGATGGCCTCGCCATCGGCCGCTTTCTCCGCGAAGAACATGCTCTTGTGGCGAGCAACCGCGCCGGCGAGGTCGCGATCGGACATCGCGGCGACAGCGATCCCCGCATCATCAAGCCGAACGACATCGTGCCAGTGGCGGGCGAAGCGTTCGCCGCGTAGCCGTTCCTGCAGGCAGAAGACGTGCATCGCCGTCGCCTTCTCCCAGAAGGTCCGCTCAGCACGCATCACCCGCGGCCGCGCCATTGGAAATTCGACGCCTTCGATCAGCCCGGCCGCGTCGCACACGACATCGCGCGGGCTGGCCGGCTCTCCCGTCGAGCGGGCGCCGAACTCCAGCATCACGCTTGGAGCCACATAGCCCGACCCCGACGACGTCGCTTCGTAGTCAACGAACAATTTGTCGCCCTCGACCCTGAGCGTCGCTGGCAGCGATTGCGCCTCGATCGCGCCGGCAAGGAGAGGTCGGACCGTTCCGTCGACCCACTCGGGCAGGCGGTGCCGGACGGCCTTCGACCACCGCTTCTCCTCGCTGCGGTTTTTCGGCAGGGCCTCGCCGTTCTCGCCCACCAGATCGGGAGCGATGGCGCGAATGTCGTAGGTGAGATCCACATCCTCGGAAAAGCGCCGGATGACGTGATACGCCTTCGACAGCGACGTGCCGCCCTTGAACACGAGGTGCTCGCCAAGATCGGACCCGAACAGCGTTGCGAGGGTCCAGACGACCCACACATCCTTTTCCAGCAGATGGAGCGGGCGCCCGGATCGATCGGCGGCGACGGCCAGGGCCTCGCGCCGATCGTCCGCCGACAATGTGAGGAACGCCTCAGCCATGCGCGACCTTGCCGACCGATCTGGCGAGCCAGCTCGGGAGCTGGGGTGCTGCCGCGACAAGTTCGCCGAATGTCGAAGACGGCAGCTTGCGTTTCAATGTCTCCAAGGCCGCTTCCGCCTTCTCCGGTCCCAGCCAGGCAAGCGCGCGCACGGCCTGTCCGGCGGGCCGATCCGCCAGCGCCAACTGCCAGCGCGGAGCGTGCCGCAGCTCGACGACCTGCTGGCCGAGATTCATCGTCCGGCTACGGCCGGATGTCAGATAGACCGACCGGACCGGCACCTGGGTTGTGAGCCCGAGCGCATTGGCGGCGGCAGCGCCGTTCGACACGATGACTTCGCCGCGCTGAACCGCGAGGGCTTCGACGGCCTTCTCGACGGAGGGCGCCCGAACGCCGAACCGGCTTGAAACCGGGCGCAGATAGACGCCGCGCCCGGCGCGCATCAGCCGGCCGCGTTCAACCAGTCGCGACAATGCCTGGTCCACTGCGGCGCGATTGCCGAGATGGAGCAGGCTCTTCGCCGCGATCGGAGCGCCCTCGGGCAAGCCCTCGGCATGCGCCAGAATCTGTTCGGTCAGTCGCTGCACGATAATTCTCCTGTCAGAAATATACGCGGTTTTCTGACAATTTTCAACCTGACTACGACAGGGTCTGGACCGGGGCGCCCCAGCGGGGGAAAGGCCTCAAAAAGCCGCGCCGCCGAGCTGGCCGCCAGCGAATGCCTGCGGTCTGGGACACGACCGAATCAATGGCCCGCTAATTGGAATTATGTGTCCACGATCTGCGAGGCCGTGAGGGGAAGCCTTCCCATTTGGTAGGGGGTGCCCGCATACTGAAACCCAGATGAACTATCGTGGCCGAGGCTGCGGAATGCGCACACTCGACAGCGAGGACAGCGGACCGCGGCTTGTGGCCCGGCCTTGATCTGGTCTCTATCAATCCTTGGTGAGTTTTGAACCCAAGATTTTTTAAAGGAAATCAATGGCTTCTGCCGTCATCGCACTCAAAGGTGGTGAGTTTTTGTGATCGGCGACGCGGTAGAATGGAGAGGCTTTATCCTCTCAACCGCTTGATTTTGTTGGAGATTTTTGGCGCACCCAAGAGGATTCGAACCTCTGGCCTCTGCCTTCGGAGGGCAGCGCTCTATCCAGCTGAGCTATGGGTGCGTAGGGCTTAGAGCCGTAGGATTTGCGCCGAAAAAGGTCAATCCGCGATCAGAATCGGCAGTCCGCGCGCGGTGAGTTTCTGGTGAGTTTTTTATCCGTCCTTTCTTATGCCTTCCTAAACCCCCGGAAATCCTGTATAAAATCACTGCTCTCGCGTCGGACGTGAGCCTTCGGAGGGCAACGCTCTATCCAGCTGAGCTATGGGTGCGTGACGCAGGTCAGGAGCGGCGCTTAGCAAAGCCCGGCGCGCTGTGCCAGCATCAAATCGCCTGATGGCAGCTTATTTTGCAGGCTTTTCCATCGGCTGGAATTTGCCCAGTCCGCAGCTTGCGCCCGGTTGCAGGCCCGGGCCGACATTCCAAAGCACGGTGATGATATCGACAGAACAAAGCTGGGATATACTGGTGCGATACGAAAAACGTTTTTCGAAACCGAGGCTGGGACAACTGTTGGGCAGCGTGTTGCGGTAGATTTTCCGGTTGCTGACCTCAAAGTCGATCGTGCGGTCGTCCCGCACACGGGATGAGCGGATCGAGCGGATGTTGATGCAATCGACCGGTTCGCCCTTGGCGACATAGGGGTCAGGCTTATCCTTGGCGATCGCTGGTTGCGCGAGCGCGATAACGGCAAAAGCCGACAATAGACGGATCGGGGTGCTGACGGCCATCATCTTTCTCCTCATCTCCCGCCGGATCGACGACGCGGGGCAGGGTCTTCCGTCACTATTTGGCAGGAGGCTCCTGAACGGCACGAGAACGGGCGCGGCTGCCGCGGGTTCCCGCTGCGGATGCGGGCGGAGGCGTCTTGGGCTTGTAGCGACACAGGTCCGCCACAATACAATGCCAGCATTCCGGCCGCCGCGCCTTGCACACATAACGGCCATGCAGGATCAGCCAGTGATGCGCGTCGCGGCGAAAGGGTGCGGGCACGCGTTTGTCGAGTTTCTGCTCGACGGCCAGCACAGTTTTCCCGGGCGCAAGGCCGGTGCGGTTGCCGACGCGGAAGATATGGGTATCGACGGCAAAGGCTTCCTGACCAAAGGCGGTGTTCACAACGACGTTGGCGGTCTTTCGCCCGACACCCGGCAGGGTCGTGAGCGTATCGCGATCCTGCGGCACCTGTCCGCCGAAATCGCGCACCAAAATGGCTGACAGCGCAATGACGTTCTTCGCCTTCGCATTGAACAGGCCGATCGTCTTGATATGCTGTTTAAGGCCGTCCTCGCCCAGGTCGATCATCTGCTGGGGCGTATGGATTTCACGAAACAGTGCGCGGGTCGCCTTGTTGACGCCGACATCGGTTGCCTGCGCCGACAACACCACCGCCACGAGAAGCTGATAGTCATTGCCATAGTCCAGCTCGGTCTGCGGGGCGGGATTGGCGTCGGCAAGGCGGCTGAAAAAGTCGAAAATCTGCGTCTTGTTCATCTAGAGACCCAGCACCGCTTTCATGTCATAGCGACCGGCAGGCTGGCCGGCGAGCCAGAGCGCGCCCTTCACAGCGCCGCGAGCGAAGATGGTGCGATTTTCCGCGCGATGGCCAATTTCTATCCGCTCGCCTTCAGCGGCAAAGATGACCTGATGATCGCCCGCCACGGATCCACCACGCAGCGCGGCAAAGCCAATTGCTCCGGGCGTGCGTGGCCCTGTAATGCCATCGCGCCCGCGCTCGCTATGATCGGCCAGCACGATGCCGCGACCGCGCGCTGCGGCCTCTCCCAGCAACAGCGCCGTGCCGGACGGCGCATCAACCTTGTGGCGGTGATGCATCTCGACAATTTCGATGTCCCAGTCCTCACCCAGGCCGGCCGCCGCCTGTTCCACAAGCGCCGCGAGCAGGTTGACGCCAAGGGAGGTGTTGCCGGTCTGGAGCACGGGAATATTCGCCGCCGCCTCGTCGATCAGGGCGTGGTGGGTCGCCTCAAGACCGGTCGTGCCAATCAGGATGGGCTTATGCGCCGTGATGCAGGCCTCGAGATGGGCAGACAAGGCAGCGGGCGCGGAAAAGTCGATGAGGATGTCGGATCGCTCAGCCAGTGCGAGCGGATCGTCTGACATGGCGACGCCCGGCGTGATTTCGCCATCGGTCGTGCGGTCGGTGCCTCCGGCGATGGAAAGGCCTGCGTCCATTGCTGCGGCGGCGATCGCGCGGCCCATGCGGCCGCCTGCTCCAAAGATTCCGATGCTTGTCATGACCTTTGCCTTAGTCGGCAGGGAGGCACAAAGTCGAGAGGCCGGTTGGACGGATGGCGCGAAGATGCCGTGCCGTCACTGCTCAGTCAGGCGCGGCATCAGTTCGACGAAGTTGCAGGGACGAAACCGGCTGTCGAGTTGGCTGACGAGAATGCCGTCCCACGCGTCCTTCACCGCGCCGGTTGAGCCGGGCAGGGCGAAGATATAGGTGCCCCGCGCGACGCAGGCCGTGGCCCGTGACTGAATGGTCGATGTGCCGATGGTCTGGAAGCTCAACCAGCGAAACAGCTCGCCAAACCCTGGTATTTCCTTGTCCTGCACCTGGCGCAGTGCTTCGGGCGTCACATCGCGGCCGGTAACGCCCGTACCGCCGGTCGTCAGGATGACGTCGATCTGGGGATCGTCGATCCAGGCGTGCAGCCGTGCGACGATGGCGGCCCTGTCATCGCGCTCGATATAGCGGGCGGCCAGGACATGCCCCGCCGTTTCCAGCCGCTCGACCAGCGTATCGCCCGAACGGTCGTCGGCCGGGCCGCGCGTGTCGGACACGGTCAGCACGGCGATGCGGACCGGTACGAAAGGCCGGCTGTCGTCGATCGGCATCAGTCGGTGCCGCCGCCAATGCTGCCTTGCCCATCGGCTTTGCTGAGGCGCACCAGCTTCATGCCCTTGGCTGTCGGAAAGGTCGGCCACAGGCCCTGCGCCATGCCGGTCAGACACTCGGCGGCGCCCTTTGCCTGGATCTGGTACATCCAGTAATTGCGCATGACGATGTTCACATAAGCGCGGGTTTCGTAATAGGGCAGCGATTCCATGAACAGCAGGGGATCGCCCTTGTCGTGCACCTGCGTGTTCCACCGCTCGACCGGTTGCGGCCCGGCATTATAGGCGGCCATCACCTTGGGCAGCAGGCCACCGGTCGCGCTCATGTCGCGGAGGCTTTCCAGATAACGCTGGCCAAATTCCATGTTGGTGGAGGGAACAAAGAGCTGCGCGGCGTCGGTCAGGCCGACATCGCCTGCCGTGCCGGGACGCACCTGCATCAGGCCGCGCGCGCCGGCGCTGCTGACGACATTGGTGCGAAAACCGGATTCCTGAAGCGTGTGGGCGTAGATCAGCGACGGGTCGACCCGCCATCCGCCATCGGGACGCCAGTCGGGCGCGGGGAAGCGGGCGAAGCTACCGGGCTGCGTGCCAGCAGGGCCGTTATGCGCCAACCATAGCTGGGTCGCGGGCAGGTTGAGCGTGCTGGCAAGGCGCAGCAAGGCATCATATTGGTCTGCGCCGCCCAGTTTTGCCTGATAGCGGAGCAACTCATCCGCTTCGTCCTGCTGTCCGATCGCAGCCAATGCGATCGCTGCACGGGCATTGGGGCTGTCCTTGAGCTTTTGCCATTCGCTGCTGCCAAAGCGGGCGGCGAGGGGCGCTCCGCCCAGCGGCATGCCCAGCGACTCCCGCGCCAGAAGGCCATAGAAGGTTTCATCCGAGCGGGCGGCAAGTTTCAGATAATTCTCGACCTTTTCTGCTTCGCCGCAAACCATATAGGCGCGCGACGCCCAATAGGCCCCGGCGGCGCGCATGTCGCTATTGCCGGCCAGCGCGGCGACATTGGCGAAGGCCGGCGCGGCCGCGCGGCAGTCATTCTGGCGCCACGCGGCAAGGCCAGTGGTCCAGTGCGCCTGCACCGTCCAATCACCGCCGGTCCGCGTTTCGAGCGCGCGGGCGGCCATTCGACGGGCGTTACTATCGTCATTTTCAATATAATAGGCCCAGGCCACGCGCTGCCGTACTTCGGTCAGGCCCTCCGGCGACAAGCCCGCCTCCCCGGTCGACAACAAGCCTTCGGCGCCCATCGGATCATCGGCATTGATGAAGCCCTGAATCTTGCCAGTCAGCGCCTGCGCCAGCATGTCGGTCTTGACTGCCGCGACATATTGGCGGCGGGGCGCCGAGCCAAGCCAGACCATTTTCTGGATCTGGGGAAGTGCGGGCAGGATCGTCGCACCGCGTTTTTGGGCGAGGCGAGACAACTGATCGGCTCTGGGCAGCCAGGCCGCCTTGTTGATGAGATCCAGCAGATCGAACAGTTCCACGCGCGGGGAATTGCGGGCAAGATAGAGTTCCGACAGAGCGACCGGGCGCACCGCGTCCTGCGGGTCCAGCGCCAGGATCATCGCCTTGGCCTCAGCCCAGCGTTCGCCCTTCAGCGCGCCGAAGATCGCGCTGTAACGAGCCTTGTCGCCATCGCGCAGATCAAAGGGCGACGCGGCCACGCCGATCGTCTTCATATCCGGCAGTACGTCGGCGGTTTCGGCGCGGGCGGGCGCGGCCGCGATCCCCGCTGCGGCAAGCATGGCAAGACAAGACAGGCGGGTCGCGGCTCGAATCACGGACGGTTTTCCTCGATCAGGCTTTGCAGGGCGCGCCAGCATTCCGCCTTTGCCGCGGGCTGGCTGAGCAGAAGGCGCGGGTGGAATGTGGCGACAGCGGGCACGATGCCGCCATCATGATTAAAGTTGCGTAAACTATCCGGCTGCACCTCACCGCTCACCGGCATCAGCGCACGGACCGTCCTGTCGCCCAGCAGCAGCAGACGGCGAGGCCGGGCCAGATGAACATGTGTGCGCATACGATCTGCAGCGGCTGCCAGGTCGGCCGCTTCCACCATGCCGCCGGGCGGACGACGAAAAAACAGGGAGGCGACATAGACGTCCGCGCGATCCAATCCGATCGCGCGCAACATGGCGTCGCACAGCCCCCCAGCGCGATCGGCCAGTAGCGTTCCGGCATCCAGATCGGCGGGATCGGGCATGTCAGTCACGATCATCAACGGGGCATCGACCGATCCGGCAGGGAGAATGGCGCGGCCCGGCCAACGATGTTCGGGATGCGCGGAATCGTCCTGGAGCCAGCGTTGGAACGATTCGAGCTCTTTGGGCTTTTGGTTAGTAACCACGGACGTAGGGCGGCTTGCCGAATGACCGGAAACCGGCGCGACAGCAGGGCGCAGCCAATTGATCGGCGCTTCCGCTACGGCGCTGTCCACGCCGGCCGATTGCCACCAGGTCAGATAGGCCTGGGCGGCAATTTGGCCATCATCCTGTATTATTCCCCGCATCGCCGTCATCTAGGGCCAGAGGTTGACGAGGGGGTCAAGCTGCTTCATCGCCTGGGATGACAAACTGTTGGACTAATGCGGTGATCGGACAGCCGGGGTGCAGCCCGCCGGTCGCGCCAAGGAGGGATGAATGAGCGAACGGGAATCGATGCCCTATGACGTCGTGATCGTGGGCGGCGGGCCGGCTGGCCTGTCAGCAGCGATTCGATTGAAGCAACTTGCCAGTGAAGCGGGCGACGAACTGGCGGTATGCGTTCTTGAGAAGGGCTCCGAAATCGGTGCCCATATCCTGTCCGGGGCGGTCATTGATCCCAAGGCTCTGGATGAGCTTCTGCCCGACTGGCGAGAGCAGGGATGCAGCCTGGCCGATACGCCGGTGACGGACAACCGGCATTGGTTTCTGACGAAAAACGGCAAGATCACCATGCCACATCTCATGACGCCGGGCTGGATGCACAATAAGGGCACCTATACCGGGTCGCTGGGCAATCTGTGCCGCTGGCTGGCGGAGCAGGCAGAAGGGCTTGGTGTCGAAATCTTCCCCGGCTTTGCCGCCGCCGAAATCCTTTATCATGAGGATGGCAGCGTGAAGGGTGTCGCAACCGGTGACATGGGGATCGATCGGGAAGGCAATCGCAAACCCGATTATCAGCCGGGCCTGGAGCTTCACGCCAAATATACCTTCTTCGCTGAAGGCGCGCGCGGCCATCTGACCAAGATATTGAAGCGGCAGTTCGCGCTGGATGCAGAATGCGAACCGCAGGTCTATGGCCTTGGCATGAAGGAATTGTGGGATATCGATCCCGGCAAGCACCAGCCGGGCCTTGTCATCCACAGCCAGGGATGGCCTTTGACCGATGCCTATGGCGGCGGGTTCCTCTATCATCAGGCCAACGGGCAGGTCGCGCTCGGCTTCGTCGTCGGCCTGGGCTATCGCAACCCCCATCTCTATCCGTTCGAAGAGTTTCAGCGGTGGAAACAGCACCCGGAAATCCGGCAGTTTCTGGAAGGCGGCCGTCGCGTGTCCTATGGTGCGCGCGTCATTAATGAAGGCGGCTGGCAATCCATTCCCAAATTGGCGTTCCCTGGCGGCGCGCTGATTGGCTGCTCCGCCGGCTTCGTCAACGTGCCCCGGATCAAGGGCACGCACACAGCGATGAAATCGGGCATGCTGGCGGCTGAAACCGCGTTCGAAGCGATCCGGCAAGAGCGCACGGGCGACATTCTGTCCGACTATGATGATCGTGTACGGACCAGCTGGATCGCTACCGAATTGCAGCTGGTCAAGAATGCCGAACCGCTGCTTGCAAAGTTCGGCAACACGATCGGCACGCTGCTTGCGGGTATCGATATGTGGATGCGCACGTTGAAGATCGGATTGCCCTTCACCATGAAGCACAAGCCTGATCATGCGAAAATCTGGCGCAAGGAACAGTGCGCGGCAATCGCCTATCCCAAGCCCGATGGCGTCATCAGCTTCGACCGGCTGTCGTCAGTGTTTCTGAGCAATACCAATCATGAGGAGGACCAGCCGGTCCACCTGCAGCTCAAGGACCCGGCGATTCCGATCAGCTATAATCTGCCGCTGTATGATGAGCCGGCGCAGCGTTACTGCCCGGCGGGCGTCTATGAAGTGGTCGGCGAGGAAGAGGGTGATCCCCGTTTCCAGATCAACGCGCAGAATTGCGTTCACTGCAAGACGTGCGATATCAAGGACCCGACCCAGAACATCAATTGGGTCGTACCGGAAGGTGGCGGAGGGCCGAATTATCCCAATATGTAAGCGCCTCATCCCCGCCTTGCTGCTGGTCATGCCGGCGGTCGCTGGCGCGGCCGTTGACCCTGACAGCGCGCTTCACGCTTATGCGCAAGCGCGGCTGGCCGATGGAGATGGCGCTTTACAGGCGGCAGTGGCCAATTATCGGGCGGCGATGACGCTGGACCCTGATAGCATCGCCATCGCACGTCGTTCCTTCGCACAGGCGCTGGAAAGCGGGGACCAGAACCTGTCGGTGCGCGCTGCGACCATGCTGGATTCAGAAGGGATATTGCCGCGCGACGGGACGCTCTTGTGGATTGGCGAGGCGCTGGAGCGACGGGACTGGACGGCGGCGGCCCGCGCTACGGACAGGCTGGAACAGGAGGGCAATTTCGCTTTTCTGGCGCCGATGATCCGCAGCTGGATCGCGCAGGGCGAAGGTCGCGCCGCGCCGCCGGTCATTTCCGACGCCGATCCGTTCGCCAATCTGGCGCGGCGATATGTTGACGAGCATGTTGCGTTGCAGGCTATCGGCCGCGGCGATCTGGAGACGGCCATGCCAGCGGCCCGGCGGGCCTTGGCCTTGCGGGGCGGGAACGACGGCGCTGCACTGCGTCTCAATTTTGCCGGCCAGTTCGCCGCTCGGGGCTTTCGTGATGAAGCGTTGGCGATGCTGCCGGATGGCTCGCCGGATTTCGCGGTGGCGCGATCAGACCTGAAGCGCGGGAAATATCCCAAGGGCAAACGGGCGCTGCTATCCCCCGCGCAAGGCTATGCGCGGCTGGTGGCGCGTTTGGCGGCGGACATAGCAACGGATGAGGCGGGCGTAGCGCTTGGCATGCGGCTCGCGCGAATTGCGACCTTTGCCGACCCGACCAGTGCGGAGGGTCACATCATCGCCGCCCGGCTGCTGACCGCCGCAAGCTATCCGGCCTTTGGCGTGGCGGAGGCCCGAAAATCCACGGGCGACAGATGGTATGGTCCGCTGGCCGAAGCGGAATTGATCGTCGCGCTGGCCGAAGCGGGCGATCGCGCGGGCGCGATCGCTCTGGCGCGCAGCCGGGCGCAGCAGCCCGGGGCAGATGCGGCGCGCCATGTGCAGCTGGGTCGGTTGCTGGCCGACGAAAAGGATTTCGCCGGGGCTGCCGCCGCGTTCCGCGCCGCTCAGGCCGGCTACACCGATGAAACCATGCCATGGTCGTTGCTGTTGTTCGAAGGCAGCGCGCTGGAGCAGGGCGAGCAGTGGGACGGCGCGCGCGCCGTGCTGGAGCGTGCGGCGAGACTGGCGCCCAACGAGCCTGTCATCCTCAATTATCTGGGCTATGCGCAGATCGAGCGGCGGCAGAATGTGGATCAGGCGCTGACGCTGCTCAAGCGCGCCAGCGCCTTGAAGCCGCAGGACGCGTCCATCACGGATTCTCTGGGCTGGGCGCAATATGTGACAGGGAATGTGACAGCGGCCGTCCCTGTGCTGGAACGCGCGGCGGCGGGCGCACCAGACGACCCCACGGTAAACGAGCATCTGGGCGACGCGTTATGGAGCGCGGGGCGTCGGTATGAAGCGCGCTATGCGTGGAACGCGGCGGCCATCTTTGCCGAAGGCGATGTTGCCGAGCGGCTGGCCGCCAAGGCCCGCGAGGGATTGAAGCCCGAATATGCCGCACCCTGATCTGGAGGCTCCAGCCGATCTTCTGGTCGAAACCGCTTATGCCAAGGTCAATGTCGCTCTGCATGTGCGCAGGCGACGGGACGATGGCTATCATGCGCTCGAAAGTCTGTTCGTCTTTGCCGATCATGGCGATCGGCTGGAAGGCGAAGCGGATGATGAGGGCGCAATCGATCTGGTGATCGACGGGCCGTTCGCCACCGCGCTGGATGCGGGGCCGCGCAATCTGGTCATGCGGGCCGCCAAGGCTTTGCAGGATTATCTGGGCACCGAGCGTGGCGCACGGTTGCGTCTGACCAAGATGCTGCCCGTCGCTTCGGGGATCGGCGGTGGCTCGGCCGATGCGGCCGCGACGCTGCGCCTGCTGGTACGGCTGTGGGACGTACGGGTCGAACCGGCGGAACTGGCTGCGCTGGCTCTGGATCTGGGGTCGGACGTCCCGGCCTGCGTCGCCAGCGTGACACAGATAGTGAGCGGGCGTGGCGAGGAACTAGCGCGCCATGGCGTGGCCGGTTTGGAAGGTCGGCCGATGCTGATGGTCAATCCGGGTGTGGCGGTTTCCACCGCTGCGGTTTTTGCGGGCTGGGACCGGCAGGATCGCGGCCCGTTGTCGGCTGACAGCATAGAGCGTCTGGTCACGCAGGGACGCAATGACCTGGAAGAGCCGGCAATTGCGCTGGCGCCCGCCATTGCCGATGTGTTGGCGATGCTGAATGGACAGGCGGGGCTCACCTTAGCGCGTATGTCGGGGTCAGGCGCAACCTGCTTTGCGCTGTTTGACGATGACGTAGCGATGGGCCGGGCCGCTGCGGCGATCGGCGCCGATCGGCCGGAATGGTGGACAATGGAAACACGGATCAGAAGTGCATGACGCAAGCCTTCACCCGCATCGACGGCGGGCCGACTGACCTTTTGATCGTCGCTGATCATGCGTCAGCGCATGTGCCGGAGGATATTGACCTCGGCGTGGCCCCGGCTTTGCTGCGCAAGCATATCGCCATCGATATTGGCGTGGCGGAAGTGAGCGGGTTGCTGGCCGAACAATTGCGCTGCACCGCCCTGTTGGCCGGTGTGTCGCGCCTGGTGATCGACCTCAACCGGGAAGAGGATGCGGCCGGTTTGTTACCGGTGATGAGCGATGGCCATGCCATTCCGGGCAATCGCAACGCGGACCTGGCGGGACGGATGATCCGTTTCTATCATCCTTACCATCACGCCATCGGCGTGTTGCTGGATGGGATGACGTCGCCCTTCATCCTGTCACTGCACAGTTTTACGCCAATACTGGAGAGCGATCCGGCGCAGAAACGTCCTTGGGACATCGGCATATTGTATAATGAGGATGATCGCGCCGCCCGCATGGCGATTCCCATGCTGGAGGCGGCCGGACTGATCGTTGGCGACCAGTTGCCCTATTCGGGTCGATTGCTCAACGCCACGATGAACCGCCATGCCGAAGCCAATGGCATTCCCTATCTTGGGATCGAGATGCGGCAGGACCTTGTGGCGGACGCCGCCGGCCAGAAGCGATTTGCGGACCTGATCGGGCCGGTGCTGCTGGAATGCCGGGGTCGGTTGATATGACGCGTCTGTTCCCCGGCCTTTGTCTGCTGCCGCTGCTTGCGGCCTGTAGCGGCGATCGGACGGCTGCTGAGCAGGAGGCGGCAACGGCGCAGGGCGATGACACGCCGGTGTGCAGCATTGGAGGAGCGCAGAACTGGTCGCCCGATTGCATGTTGGAGCGCGATGGCGACGTGCTGACGATCCGTCACCCGGATGGTGGTTTTCGCCGATTCCGCGTCCTGGCCGATGGGCGCGGACTGAAGGAGGCCGATGGCGCGGAAGCTGTGCAGTTGCGCATAGTTGGCGATCATATGCTCGAAGCCAGCGTGGGCGATGATCGCTATCGGCTACCGGTGAAGATCGCCGGTCCGGCGCAATGAGCCATGCGTCTGTTCTGAAGGCAGCGCAGATGCGGGCGGCGGAGCAGGCGGCTTTCGATAGGGGTGTCGATCCTTATGCGCTGATGGAATGCGCCGGGAAGGCGGTTGCGCAGATCATTTGGCGTGCAGGACACCGGCGCGACCTGTTGGTCCTGTGCGGTCCGGGCAATAATGGCGGGGATGGCTTTGTCGTTGCGCGGTTGCTGCGCGAGCGCGGCGTTCCCGTGCGTGTGGCGGCCTTAAGCGAGAGCGGCACCGACTCCGCGCGACGGGCGCGGGCGGCATGGGATGGGCCGGTCGAAGATGTGATGACCACCGCGCCCGCGACGCAGGTGGTGGACGCCCTGTTCGGCATTGGCTTGAGCCGCGGGCTGGACGGGGCGGTAGCGCAGAGGTTGGGCGCGCTGGTGGAGAGCGCAGTGGCTTCCTATGCGGTCGACCTGCCAAGCGGAGTGGGGACCGACTGTGGCACGTTGCTGTCGGATGTGCCGCGGTTTGGCGTCACGATCGCATTGGGAGCCTGGAAGCCGGCGCATCTGTTGCAACCGGCGGCCGAGCGGTGCGGGCGACTGGTTTTGGCGCCGCTCCACATTCCGCTAGCCAGTCAGGTCGAGCGCCTGGTCGCGCCTGGTCTTACCGTTCCGGCCGTTACCGCGCATAAATATAGTCGGGGTCTGGTGGCCGTTATCGGCGGCGGCATGGCGGGGGCGAGCCTGTTGGCGAGCGAGGCGGCGGCGCGTTCTGGCGCGGGCGCGGTGCGACGGTTGGCTGTCGATGGGCCGGCTGGCGGGCTTCATGCCATCATCGATCGGCACGTTGCGCAACCTGAGGCTCTGGCGAGCGAACTGGACGATCAGCGGATTGCCGCGCTCTTGGTGGGGCCGGGCCTGGGCCTTGGCGCTGATGCGCGGGCGCGTCTGGAAGCGGCGCTGGAGAGCGGACATCCTATGGTGATCGATGCGGATGCGCTGACATTGCTCGCCGAGGAACATATGCCGTCCATTCCGTCCGGCGCGATCCTGACGCCGCATGAAGGTGAGTTCGGGCGCATGTTTGGACAGTTGTCAGGCAGCAAGATTGATCGTGCCCGCGCTGCGGCCAACAGGTCTGGAGCCATCATCGTCTACAAGGGCGCAGATAGCGTCGTGGCCGCGCCTGATGGTCGCGTGGCGGTCGCGGTGGGTGCGTCGAGCTGGCTATCGACCGCCGGGACAGGCGATGTGCTGGCGGGGCTGGCGGCTGGGCGGCTGGCGGTGACGGGCGATCCATTCCGTGCCGCCTGTCAGGCGGTTTGGCTGCACGGCGATGCGGCGCGACGCTGCCGACCGGCCTTTGTCGCGGATGATTTGCTTGACGCGCTGCCAGCGGCTATCGCCGCGCGATTGTGACCGATAGCAAGACAGACAGCGAAGCCGACAGCATCATCCGGATTGCCGCGCGCGGTGATGGCGTCACCGGCAACGGGCGGCATGTGCCCCTGACAGCGCCGGGCGACCGGGTGCTGCCCGATGGAACTGTCGTCTTTGGTGTCCATCATGCGCAGCCGCCCTGCACCCACTTTCCGGCCTGCGGGGGCTGCCAGCTCCAGCATCTGGACGAGGAAAGCTATGCCGATTTCGTAATCGCGCGGGTGGTCGGCGCATTGGCGGGTCAGGGCGTGACGGCGGCCACGGTGCTGCCGCCGCATCTGTCTCCGCCAATGACGCGGCGGCGCGCATCGCTGCGCGCGGCTAGGGCGGGCAAGCGCGTGACGATCGGCTTCGCCGAGGAGGGCAGTCATCGCCTGATCGACCTTCAGATGTGCGCTGTGCTCGACCCCAGATTGTTTGCGCTGGTGGACCCTCTGCGATCCTTGCTGGCGCTGATCTTGCCGGACAAGCGGGCGGCGCATGTGAAGATGTCCCTGATCGATCAGGGCGTTGACCTGCTGCTGGAGGGCGTGCGGGTCGAGGGGCTGGCGGCGGACGAAGGGCTGGGCGATTTTGCCCGGATGCATGGATTGGCGCGGCTGACGATCGACGAGGGGGACGGGCCGCAGACACGCTGGGAGCCGGACGCGGCAACAATCAGCTTCGGCGGTGTGCCGGTGGCGTTTCCGCCTTTTTCATTCCTCCAGGCGACGCCAGACGGGGAGGCGGCCTTGACCGATGCAGTGCGCGCTGCTTTGCCGGCAACAGGCGCGGTCGCAGACCTGTTTTGCGGACTTGGCACCTTTGCTTTGGCTGCTGGCGAAGGGAGGCCCGTCTATGCGGCGGAGGCCGCGCGTGATGTGATTCTTCAACTCAAGATGGCGGCGGGCCGGGCGCAACGGCGGCTGGCCGCCGATCATCGCGACCTGTTTCGGCGGCCATTGACACCTGAGGAGCTAAATCGCTTTGCCGCCGTCATTCTCGATCCCCCACGTGCGGGTGCGCGGGAGCAGGTGTTGCAGCTGGCGAAGGCGGATGTGCCGACAATCGCCTATGTGTCCTGCAACCCTGCCAGCTTTGCGCGGGATGCGGCGCATCTGACGGCAGCGGGCTATCGGCTGGAAAGCGTCAGGCCGGTAGGCCAGTTCCGCTGGTCGACTCATGTCGAACTGGTCGGCATCTTCCGCAAATAGAGAAAGGCCCCGCTAGCATCTGCCAGCGGGGCCTTTTTTCTGTCGCTCAGAGCGAAGAGCCGAGCTTCACCACATTCGCGCGCCTGCGGGGCAGCGAGTTTTCCGCGTAAAGGCTCGCCATCGGCTCATCCTCGACCTCGATCGTCGATTCCGAGGTAAAGCCGTTGAACCCGGTGCGCATGGCCGCGCCATAGGCGCCGAGCATGCCGATCTCGATATAGTCGCCGGCCTTCACGTCCGAAGGGAGCATGAAGGGGCCGACCATATGGTCCATATCGTCGCAGGTCGGGCCGTAAAAGGAAAAGCCCTCCAGCGATTCCAGGCTTGCTTCTTCGCGCAGCAGTTCGACCGGAAAGCGCCAGCCGATATGCGCGGCATCGAACAGCGCGCCATAGGCGCCGTCATTGATGTAGAGTTCATTGCCGCGGCGACGCTCGACGCGCACCACGACCGAGCTATATTCGGCCGACAGCGCGCGGCCGGGTTCGCACCACAGTTCCGCAGAATAGCTGATCGGCAGGCTTTCGAAACCGCGGTGGATGGCGTCGAAATAGCGCTCCAGCGACACCGGCTCCATGCCAGGATAAACCGAAGGGAAGCCGCCGCCTACGTCGATGATGTCGACCGTGACGGCCGCATCGACGATCGCCGCGCGTACGCGTTCGATGGCGTCGCTATAGGCCTGCGGGCTCATCGCCTGGCTGCCGACATGGAAGCAGATGCCGAGCGCATCGGCGGCCTGACGCGTGGCCATCAGCAATTCGCGGGTTTCGCCCAGTTCAGCGCCGAATTTGGACGCCAGGCTGAGTTCGGCATGTTCCGACGACACGCGCAGGCGAACGCACAATTCCAGATCGGTCGCATGGCCAGTCGCGCGCATGATCTTGTCCAGCTCGTCGATTGTGTCGAGCGAGAAGGTGCGCACGCCATGAACATGATAGGCTTCGGCAATGGCTTCCTCTGCCTTGACGGGATGCATGAAGCACAGCTTCGCGCCATCCTGCCCGGCAAGCGCTTCGGCAACCAGACGCACCTCAGCGATCGAGGCCACGTCGAAATGCGTGATGCCCGATGCGAACAGAGTGCGGATCAGATCAGGAGACGGATTTGCCTTAACCGCATAAAGTGAGCGACCCGGAAACTTCTCAGCAAAGAAGCGGGCGGCCCGAGCAGCGGCTTCGGGGCGAATCAGCGTTACCGGTGCTGCCGGTTTGAGGGTGGTCGCTACCCCCAGCGCGCTAGGATGCTTGTGCAATTCAAGGGACCTCCAGTGTAGTCGTTGGCAGTAAAAAAGCTGCCTTGCGGTGGAAGTCCCATGGGGCAGCGGACGGCCGATATATGCGGCGGGCTCCCCTCTGTAAAGCATCGGTAGAAATTTTGTTGCGTGGCTTGCCGTCAGCCGTGCCTCAGGAGAGACGGGCCTTGAAATCAGCGTAGGAAAAGGACCGGATTTCCTTGAGTTCGTCCGTGTCGCTGTTCCAAAGCCAGATGGATGGCAGGGGCACGCCGTTGAAGGTGTTGGTCTTCACCATCGAATAATGGGCCTGATCCAGGAAGGCGATACGCGCGCCCGGCTCTGCGCCACCGGGGACTCGATAGTCGCCGATGATGTCGCCTGCCAGACAGGACGGGCCGCCGAGCCGGGTCACGGGACCGTTGCTGTCCTCATGCAACATGGCGGGGCGATAGGGCGCTTCGATCACGTCAGGCATGTGGCAGGTGGCGCTGATGTCGGTGATAGCGACGGGCATGCCATTGTCGATGACGTCCAGGATTTCGCCGACCAATATGCCCGCGTCCAGCGCCATAGCTTCGCCGGGTTCGATATAGAGATCGAGCCCGGTCTGCGCCTTGATGGTCTGAAGAAAGGCGACGAGGTCGTCGATCTGGTAGTCGGCGCGGGTAACATGGTGGCCGCCGCCAAAATTCAGCCATTTAAGATTGGCAACGTGGGGCATGACGCGCGATTCGATCGCCGCCCAGGTGCGCTGGAGCGGGAGGAAATCCTGTTCGCACAGATTATGGATGTGGAGGCCATCCACGCCTTCCAGATGCTCCGGCCGCAACTGATCGACCGGAAAGCCGAGCCGACTATGCGGCTGCGAGGGGTCATATTTGGGCACTTCGCCTTCGGCATGGAGCGGGTTCAGGCGCAGGCCGATGTCGAAGTTCACACCATCCTTGCGTGCAGCGTCGATGACCGGCTTCAGGCGTGCGATCTGGCCGGGGCTGTTGAAGATGACATGATCGGAAATGCGCAGAATTTCGGCGAGATCATCGGGCTTGTAGGCGGCGCAATAGGTCGCGACCTCACCACGATATTCCTCTCGGCCGAGGCGCGCTTCATAGATGCCCGAGGCGCAGACGCCGTCAAGATATTCGCCGATGACGGGCCCGAGCGACCACATGGAAAAAGCCTTGAGCGCGCCCAGCACTTTGATGCCAGCGCGATCACCAATGTCGCGCAGGATCGAAAGGTTGCGGCGGATCGCGGCCTCGTCCACCACAAAGGCGGGCGAGGGCACGCGGTAGAGGTCGAAGCGGGCAAAGGCGGCGGG
Organism: Sphingobium soli; assembly: GCF_020782245.1. Taxonomy (GTDB): domain Bacteria; phylum Pseudomonadota; class Alphaproteobacteria; order Sphingomonadales; family Sphingomonadaceae; genus Sphingobium; species Sphingobium soli. The sequence goes on along the minus strand of NZ_JAJGNP010000004.1, from coordinate 250,786 downwards.
ATCGCCGGCGCGGGTTTCCATAACAATAACTCCGTCACCCCAGCGGAGGCTGGGGTCTCAGGCGAGAGGGCACGGCGATGCCGCACGAGATCCCAGCCTTCGCCGGGATGACGATCCTGCGTGGGATCGTCAGAAGTCGAGCGGCGCGTCCAGTTCCTTCACCTGCCAGGGCAGGCCGTGCTTGTTCAGCATGTCCATGAAGGGATCGGGATCGAACTGTTCGATGTTGAACACGCCTTCTCCGCGCCAGGCGCCGGTCAGCATCATGGCCGCGCCGATCATCGCGGGCACGCCCGTCGTGTAGCTGACCGCCTGGTTGCCGGTTTCGGCATAGGCGTCCTCATGATCGCAGATATTATAGACATAGACGGTCTTTTCCTGACCATCCTTTTGACCCGTCGCGATGTCGCCAATGTTGGTCTTGCCCTTGGTGGTCGAGCCCAGGCTCGACGGTTCGGGCAGCACGGCCTTGAGGAACTGGAGCGGGATGATTTCCTGGCCATTATAGATGACCGGGTCGATCCGGGTCATGCCGACATTCTGGAGCACTTCGAGATGTTTGAGATACGCGTCTCCAAAGGTCATCCAGAAACGGATGCGCTTGATTTCGGGATAGTGGGTGGCAAGGCTTTCCAGTTCCTCATGATACATGAGGTACATGTTCTTCTCGCCGACCTGGTCGAAGTCGAAGACCTGCTTGTGGCTGAGTGCCGGCCCTTCGACCCATTCGCCGTTCGCCCAGTGGCGCGAGGGCGCGGTCACTTCGCGGATGTTGATCTCGGGGTTGAAGTTGGTGGCAAAATGCTGGCCATGATCGCCGCCATTGCAATCCAGAATGTCGAGCGTGTCGATCCGGTCGAGCAGATGCTTCTTGATGTAGCTGGCGAAGACGCTGGTAACGCCGGGGTCGAAGCCCGAACCCAGCAGCGCCATGATGCCGGCGTCCTTGAAGCGCTCCTGATAGGCCCACTGCCAGCTATATTCGAACTTGGCGGTGTCGCGCGGTTCGTAATTGGCGGTGTCGAGATAGTCGGTCCTGGTCGCGAGGCAGGCGTCCATGATCGCCAGATCCTGATAGGGCAGGGCCAGGTTCACGACGAGTTTTGGCTGGACCTTCTCAATGAGCGCGATCGTCTCGTCCACATTGTCGGCATCGACCTGCGCCACGTCGATGGTGACGCCCGTGCGCGCCTTCACCGATTCGGCGACCTTTTCGCAACTGACGATGCGGCGGCTGGCCAGCGTGATATGGCTGAATATGTCGCTGTTCATCGCCATCTTGTGGACCGCGACAGAACCGACGCCGCCCGCGCCGATGACCAGAACCTTGCTCAATTGTGTCTCCATATGCCTGCTGCGCGTGCCCGCGCGAAAGCGTCCATATAGGGTGCGGGCATGACAGCGCAAAGTCAGATGCGCCTGGGCGGGCCATCCGGCCTGTCCTTTGGGGCAGTCGCGCATCCTCCCGCCGGCTGGCGCGTAATGTCAGCATCCTCGCATGACGGGGAGTGACAGAGGAAGGATGACGACATGAAAGTATCCACCCTAACGATCGCGCTGGCCGGCGCGTTGCTATCCGTCAGCGGCGGGGCAATGGCCCAGACGGCGACCAACCCCATGGTCGGGGGAGCGGCCATGTCGCCGACCAAAGATATCATCGACAACGCGGTCAATTCGAAGGATCACACCACGCTGGTTGCGGCGGTGAAAGCGGCTGGCCTGGTCGATACGCTGAAAGGTTCTGGTCCCTTCACCGTGTTCGCGCCGACCAATGCCGCCTTTGCCAAGCTGCCCGCCGGCACGGTCGACACATTGCTGAAGCCTGAGAACAAGGCCGACCTGACCAAGATCCTGACCTATCATGTCGTGCCGGGCAAGCTGAACGCGGCCGACCTGATCGCGCAGGCCAAGGCCAATGGCGGCAAGGCGATGCTCACGACCGTTCAGGGCGAACCGCTGACGGCATGGGTGGAAGGCAATTCTGTCTATCTGACCGATGCTAAGGGCGGCAAATCGATGGTGACCATCGCAGATGTCAATCAGTCGAACGGCGTTATCCATGTCATCGATACGGTGCTGATGCCCTGACCGTTCCGATGATGTGAGGGAGGCGGCCGACCCGACTGCATGCGGGCCGGCCGCTTTCCGATTCTAGACCACCAGCTTTCTTAGCCCCTCAATCATATCCGCCTCATGCGCGGGCTTGTCCTTGCGGATACGGGCGATGCGTGGGAAGCGCATGGCCAGGCCGGACTTGTGACGCTTGCTGTCGTGGATGCTGTCGAACGCAACCTCCAGCACCAGCGTCTTTTCCACCTCCCGCACCGGGCCGAAGCGATTGACAGTATTCTGGCGGACGAAGCGGTCGAGCCATTTCAGTTCTTCGTCGGTGAATCCCGAATAGGCCTTGCCCACGGGCAGCAATTCACCCTCTGGGGTCCAGCAGCCGAACGTATAGTCGGAATAGAAAGACGATCTTTTGCCGTGGCCGCGCTGAGCATACATCATGACGCAGTCGGCGGTCAGCGGATCGCGCTTCCACTTATACCAGAGCGCGGCCTTGCGTCCGGCGACATAGGGGCTGTCGCGGCGTTTGAGCATCACCCCCTCGATCGCGGCATCGCGGGCACCGGCGCGGATGTTGGCGAGGGCGGCGAAGTCCGCAGCCTCGATCACTTGCGACAGATCGAAGCGGTGTGGATCGAGCGTGGGCGCCAATGCCTCCAGCCGGGTGCGGCGCTGGTGCCAGGGCAGCGCGCGAATATCGTCCTCGCCTTCAATCAGCATGTCGTAGAGGCGCACGAAGGCAGGATAGTCCTCCATCATCTTGGTGGTAACGGCCTTGCGTCCCAGGCGCTGTTGCAGTGCATTGAAGCTAGCGGCTTCACCCCCTTGGAACTCGCCTTTGACCAGCAATTCGCCGTCCAGCACGGCTTGGCCGGTGAAGGCCGCGGCGATTTCGGGAAAGCTGCCGGAAATATCGTCGCCGGCCCGGGAATAGAGTCGGGTCTCACGGCCGGTGCCCACAATCTGGATACGGATGCCGTCCCATTTCCATTCGGCGGCATAGTCGGTGAGGTCAACGCTGTCGGCCTCGAGCGGATGGGCGAGCATGAACGGGCGGAAATAGGGCGTGCCCTCGGGGTCTGGGCGACCGGCGCGGCCTTCGGCCCAATCGAACAGGGCCGCATAGGGCGGGGAGAGGGCGTGCCAGACCTGTTCGACATCATCGACGTCGAGGTCGAAAGCCTGGGCAAAGGCTGTCTTGGCCAACCGCGCCGAAATGCCGACTCGCAGGCCTCCGGTCGCCAGTTTCAAGAGCGCGAACCGTCCCGATGAATCGAGATGGTCCATCATGTGCGCGAGCGCGTCGGGCGCGGCGGCGCGGCTGACATTGTGGAGGCGGTCGATTATGGCGGAGAGGCTGAGCGATCCATCATCCAGTTCTGCAGGCTGGTCGGTGCGTTTGGGCCAGAGGAGGGCAACGGTTTCGGCGAGGTCGCCGACATAGTCGCGGCTCATTTCGTAAAGAATGGGGTCGGTGCGGGCGCGGATCATTTCGCTGATGGCGGAGGATTTGACGGTTTTGAGATCGAGGCTGCCAGTAAGCGCGGCAAGCGCCCAGCCGCGATCGGGATCAGGCGCGTCGCGCAGATAGGTGGCGATCAGGCCAAGCTTGCCATTGCGCGAGCGGGTGTAGACGAGGCCGTCGAGGAGTTGGGAGAAGCCGCGCATCAGCCTTCATCCTCGTCTTCACGGCCGACCAGCGCGAGCGCGCGGGCGCGGATCTGGTGGGTCATGCACCAGTGGAGCAGAGCTTCCTCGCGGCCATGGGTGATCCAGGTTTCGTTGGGGGCGACTTCCCGGATCGTATCGGTGAGTTCGTCCCAGTCGGCATGGTCGGAAATGACGAGGGGCAATTCGACATTCTTCTGCCGGGCGCGCTGGCGCACCCGCATCCACCCTGACGCCATGGCGGTGATGGGGTCGGGCAGGCGGCGGCTCCAGCGATCGTTGAGCGCGGATGGGGGCGAGAGGATGATATGCCCGCGCATCTCCTTGGCCGGAACGCCGGTGGCAGGGCGCAATGCGCCCAACTCGACGCCAAAATCCTGGTAAAGCGCGCACATCCGCTCCAGCGCGCCATGGATGTAAATGGCGTCATGATGGCCGCGGCCGCGCAGTTCGGCGATGACGCGCTGCGCCTTGCCCAGCGCATAGGCGCCGACGAGGACGCAGCGGTCGGGATTGGCATGGAGCGCGGCGAGCAGCCGATCCATCTCGCTGCCGGTGTCGGGGTGGCGAAACACCGGCAGGCCGAAGGTGGCTTCGGTCACGAAGATATCGCAGGGGACGGGTTCGAAGGGCAGGCAGGTAGGGTCGGGGCGGCGCTTGTAATCGCCGGTCACGACCACGCGCTCACCGGCATGGTCGAGGATGATCTGCGCCGATCCCAGCACATGACCGGCGGGGACATAGCGGATCGTCACGCCCCCTAGCCGCACGTCTTCGCCATAATCGACCGCAGTGCCGCTGGCCGTGCCATAGCGCAGGCCCATGATCGCCAGTGTCTCGCGCGTCGCCCAGACATGGCCATGGCCGCCGCGCGCATGATCGGCATGGCCATGCGTCACCAGCGCGCGCTCCTGCGGCAGGGAGGGGTCGATCCACGCGTCGGCGGGCCGGACATAGATGCCTGTCGGCTGTGGTTCGATCCAATGCGCCATGGGGCAAGAAGATGGGAAGGGGCATGGCGGTTCCGCAAGCCTGACCAGAAAGGCGAGTCACCGCATGGTAACGCCAGCGTCACGTCGCCGACACGCCATTGCCCTATCGCGCGAGGATAGGAACGCGCAGCGGGGAGTCGCGATCATGGCCATTTCAGCCCACAGGACCATCACCAAGGCGGTGCACAGGCATCGCCATCTGTCGAAACAGGGCTTGCTGGAACGCGCCTTCACCTTCGCCTTTCGCGGGCTGGTCTATGCCCAGATCTGGGAGGATCCGGCGGTGGACATGGAGGCGCTGGCGATTCAGCCCGACAACCATGTGGTGACGATCGCGTCGGGCGGGTGCAATGTGCTGTCCTATCTGACCGCGGACCCGGCGAAGATCACGGCAGTGGACCTGAATACCGCGCATATCGCGCTCAATCGTCTGAAGCTGATGGCGGCGCGGACGCTGCCCGATCATGCCAGTTTCCATCGATTCTTCGCGCAAGCCGACGATCGCGCCAATGTGGCGGCCTATCGCGAACTGGTCGCGCCGCAACTGGACGAGGCAACGCGGCGTTACTGGGAAGGGCGCGACCTGATCGGCCGGCGGCGCATCGGCGGATTTGCCCGTGGCATCTACAAACACGGCTTGCTGGGCCGATTTATCGGCGCGGCGCATCTGCTGGCGCGGCTGCATGGCGTCAATCCCCGGCGGATGCTGGACGCGCGGACGCGTGAGGAGCAGTTGGAAATTTTCGAGCGCGAACTGGCGCCGATCTTCGACAGGGGCTTTGTGCGCTGGCTGACCAGTCAACCGGCGTCGCTGTTCGGCCTTGGCATCCCGCCCGCGCAGTTCGAGGCACTTGCCGGGGACGCGCGCATGGACGCAGTGTTGAAGACGCGCCTGAAGAAACTGGCATGCGATTTTGATCTGAAGGACAATTATTTCGCGGTGCAGGCCTTCGGGCGCGGCTATGCAGGGGGTGAAGGGCCGTTGCCCCCCTATTTGCAGGCGGCAAACCATGAGGCGGTGCGGACGCGGGCCGGGCGCGTGGATGTCCGTCATGTCAACTTTACCGATTTTCTCGCCAGCCAGTCGGCCGCGTCCTGCGACCGCTATATCCTGCTCGATGCGCAGGACTGGATGGATGACGACCAGTTGAATGCGCTGTGGGCGCAGATTACGCGAACGGCGAAGCCGGGGGCGCGGGTTCTGTTCCGCACCGCGGGTGAGCCGAGCATCCTGCCGGGCCGTGTCAGCGACGACGTGCTGGGGCGCTGGCAGTATCGCGCCGACGCCTCGCGCGATTACACCGCGCGTGATCGTTCGGCCATTTATGGCGGCGTTCATCTTTATGTGCTGAGGGATGATGCGTGAACGATCATAAGGGGCTGATGGACGGGGTCTATCGCTACCAGCGGCATATCTATGACCTGACGCGCAAATATTATCTGCTGGGGCGGGACCGGCTGATCGCTGATCTCGCCGTGCCGGACGGCGGGACGGTTTTGGAAATCGGCTGTGGCACGGGGCGGAACCTGATCGCAGTGGGTAAGGCGTGGCCGCAGGCGGCATTACACGGTGTGGACATATCGGAAGCGATGCTGAACACGGCGCGCGGCAGCGTGGCGAAGGCAGGCATGGCGCAGCGCGTCACGCTGGCGCAGGGCGACGCTTGTGGCTTTGATGCGCTTACGCTGTTCGGGCGCGCGACCTTTGACCGGGTATTCATCAGCTATGCGCTGTCGATGATCCCGGATTGGGAAGCGGCGCTGCGGCAAGCAGCGCGATGCGTTGCTCTGGGCGGCAAGCTGGAGATCGTCGATTTCGGGCAGCAGGAGCGCCTGCCGGGACTTTGGAAGCGCGCGCTGTTCGGCTGGCTGGGGGCGTTCCATGTGTCGCCGCGCGCGGGCCTGCACGCGGCGATCGAGCAGCTGGCGCAGGATGTCGGCGGCGTGGCGCAGAGCCGGCCGCTCTATCGCGGCTATGCGGTGCGCGGCGGGTTGAGCCGGGTTTAATTATGGGGCGCGTAGGCACCGCTAAGTGGCTTCAGGCAGCGTTACGGGTCTTTACGCCTCTTGTCTGACGACGGATATCCAAGATATGGGCCGCCAGTCGGTGTAACTTGCTCCCATCAATCTGCTCAAGTCGTCGCGTTCCGATCCGGCCATCAGCCATCGCCAGGGATTGGATCAGCGGATCATCATCCTGCATCGCTTGTTCGATCGAGAGTTCATGGACGAAATCCCAGCAGGCGCGATACGCATCCTGCCGACTTAGCTCGCCAAAGTCAGCAAATTGCGAGCGATACATCAAGTTGCGACTGGCTGATCCACCTTCATAGCCACCCGCAATGTAATTTGCGCGCGTGCAGAAATTGGCAATGACCTCGCCGTCAAAGGTCATCCAGGCATGGCCACAGCTGCAATTGCCATAACGCGTGCTTTGAATATCCAGTCGGCGACGTAATTCAGGAGCGAAGCGCTCGATCACCAAAGCTCGCAACCCACTCCAACGCATCTCAAGCCGCCTGGCGCTCCAGCAGTTCCAGGTCCAGCCGGTCCCAGATTTCCACCAGTGCGCCGACCAGGTCGCGCATCATTTCTTCCGTATGGGCGGGGCCTGGCGTGAAGCGCAGCCTTTCGGTGCCGCGGGAGACTGTGGGATAATTGATGGGTTGAACATAGGCGCCATATTCGGCGAGCAGGATGTCGCTGATCCGCTTGGCCTTGACCGGATCGCCCACCATCAGCGGGACGATATGGGTGACGGAGTTCATGACCGGCAGCCCCGCGTCGCGCATCAACTGCTTGAGGAGCGCGGCCGATGCCTGCTGCCCCTCGCGCTCCTCGCTGGACCCCTTGAGATGGCGCACGCTGGCCAGGACGCCCGCGACCAGCACGGGCGAAAGGGATGTGGTGAAGATGAAGCCGGGCGCATAGCTGCGGATCACGTCGACGATCATCTGGTCGGCCGCAATATAGCCGCCCATGACGCCGAACGCCTTGCCCAGCGTGCCTTCGATGATGGTGACGCGATCGGCCACTTCGTCGCGTTCCGAAATGCCGCCACCGCGCGCGCCATACATGCCCACGGCATGGACTTCGTCGAGATAGGTGAGCGCGTTAAATTCGTCCGCCAGGTCGCAGATGGCGGCGATGGGGGCGATGTCGCCGTCCATCGAATACACGCTTTCAAAGGCGATCAGCTTGGGCGCATCGGGATCTTCGGCAGCAAGCAGTTCACGGAGATGATCGACGTCATTGTGGCGGAACACGCGCTTTTCGCATCCGGAATTACGGATGCCCGCGATCATCGACGCATGGTTGAGTTCATCGGAAAAGATGATGCAGCCGGGCAGTAGCTTGGCCAGCGTGGAGAGCGTCGCTTCGTTCGACACATAGCCCGAGGTGAAGAGCAGCGCCGCTTCCTTGCCGTGCAGGTCGGCGAGCTCGCCTTCCAGGTCGACATGATAATGGGTGTTGCCGCCGATGTTGCGCGTGCCGCCCGATCCGGCGCCGACATCGTGCAGCGCCTCTTCCATGGCGGCGACGACCTTGGGATGCTGGCCCATGGCGAGATAGTCGTTGGAGCACCACACGGTGATCGGCTTGGGGCCGTTATGGCCGTGGAAGCAGCGTGCGTTGGGGAAAGCGCCCTTGTTGCGCAGAATATCGATGAAGACGCGATAGCGGCCTTCACTGTGAAGCCGGTCGATCGCCTGCGAAAAGATGTGCTTGTAATTCACTACGCTTCTTCCCGTTCGTTCGCGCGCATATTGTCGTTCTGGGCGCGCATTTCCCCTGCCCATATGGTCGCATTTACCTGCGTGATCCGCCCATTACCAGCGATAACCATTCGCAGCCTTAGGGGGAAATACCTATCAGACTGATCGATGAAAGGGGCATTGGACAAATGGCCTACCCCGTCAGAGTTGTTCGATCCGATCAAGGCCATAGCGTGCCAGAGCCGGGCGCAACCTTTCCTGTTGGGCGTCGAGGCGGGTGAACACGGCAGTTCCCGGCGTTGGCTTAGCCGGCCAGGTCTGACCCTCCGTCAGGAAGGCGATGCGGCGGGCGATGCCTTCTCCGCCATGGACGAACCCCAGAGAATGGGGAGCGGCGGCGGCCAGTTCGGCCTCCACCAACGGGAAATGGGTACAGGCGAGGACGACCATGTCCATGCGCTGCCCCCCCGGCTGAGTCGTAAGGCCTGCGAGCGCGGCACGGGCGACCCGGGGATCGAGTGGTTCCCCGCGCAGCTTGGCTTCGGCCAACTGCACCAGGGCTGCTGAGCCATGACGCAGGACGATGCAATCGGCGCCATGTTCCGCCGCAAGGCGATCGACATAAGGCTGGCGCACGGTCGCGTCGGTGCCAAGGACGCCGAAGATACGGCTTTTCGATAGAAGCGCGGCGGGTTTGATCGCGGGAACGGTGCCGACCACGGGTATGTCGAGCGCGGCGCGCACATGCTGAAGGGCGATCGTCGATGCGGTGTTGCAGGCGATGACGGCGAGGCGCGGGCGATAGCGCTCCACCAGGCGGCCAAGCAGCGCTGGCACACGCGCGGCGATTTCCGCTTCGCTCTTGGTGCCATAAGGAAAGCCAGCGCTGTCGGCGGCATAGATTATGGATGCGGTGGGCAGCATGTCTCTGACCGGGGCGAGGATCGAAAGTCCGCCCACGCCGGAGTCGAAGAACAGGATGGGAGCATCTGCAGCGATGGTCATGCCCGCTCCTGTCGCGATGGGGTGCTTGCCTGTCAACGCCCCTGCGCGACGTCAGCGGGTGACGGCCAGTCCGCCGGCAAGGACCACCGCATCCTCGATCGCGCCGGTCGGCACTTGGCCATAGGCGCGCATCGCCTTCTTGCGCAGGGCAAGGCCCGCATAGGCGCTGGCGATGGCGGCGGTGATCGCCGTTGCGGCCCCAAGCGCGCCTTTGCCGCGGGGAGCAAGGACAGCTCCGGCGAAGGCCGACGTGATGATGCGCACCGCCAGGCCGCGCTTCACTGTGCGGTCGGGCGCGCTTTCCATCTTGTCGCCCGCCATTTCCAGCCCAGCGAGCGCAACCGCGCCCGTTGCGATCAACGGGTTGGAGAGGAGCGCGGTTGCGCGCGGCGCTTCGGGCAGTAATCCGTCGCGCGCGGCGCCGGCAAGCACGGCCAGCGGGGTGAGCGAGCGCTGGCCAGCAACCAGGCCGATAAGGGCGGATCGAAGTATCAAGGCAAGCTCCATCATGTCCGGGAAGAGAGGCATAAGCGCCCGAACGGGCAAAAGGATGCGAGTGACAGATACGGGTGACAAAGGGCGTCATCATTGCGCGACGCAGCTTCGCCATTGCTCCGCGCGACTGTCACGCTATGGTCGCGGGCACTTTCTATCGGCGATGTTCATGACACCTTATTGGCTTCTTCCCACTCTCGTTCTGGTCCTGGGTTATCTGCTGGGCTCCATCCCTTTTGGTTTGCTGCTGACCCGCGTGACCGGCGCTGGCGACCTGCGCCAGATCGGGTCAGGCAATATCGGCGCGACCAATGTGCTGCGCACCGGGCGCAAGGGGCTGGCCGCCGCGACGTTGTTGCTGGACCTGCTGAAAGGGGCCGCGGCGGTGCTGATCGGTGCTGCGATTGTCGATGGCGGTGGGCCGATGGCGGGCGCGATGGCCTTCATCGGCCATTGCTACCCGGTGTGGCTGCGCTTTGCCGGGGGCAAGGGCGTGGCGACGATGATGGGTGTCGTGACCGCGCTCTATTGGCCTGCGGGCATCGTTTTTGCGCTGGTGTGGCTGGGCCTTTTGTTCGGCACGCGCTGGTCGTCGGTCGGCGGCATGTCGGCGGGGATCAGCGCGCCCATAGCGATGTGGGCATTCGACCGCGTCGACCTGGTGCCGGTGAGCCTTGCGATGGCGTTGATCCTGTTGTGGCGGCATCGGCAGAATATTGCGCGATTGACGAGGGGTGAGGAACCCAAGGTCGGGAAATCCAAGACGGCTATGCCTGAATGAGTGAGCGGGAGCGGTTCGATCGATTGCGTTTGATCCGCTCGCCGCGAATCGGGCCAGTCAGCTATCGGCAACTGCTTGCCCGCTTTGGCAGCGCAAGCGAGGCGTTGCGCGCCATTCCCTTGCTGGCGGAACGGGGCGGTGGCCGGGCGAGCGTAGCCGATGCCGGCGCCGTCGAGCGCGAGATAGCGGCCACCCGCGCACTGGGCGGCCGCTATCTGTTGATGGGTGACGCTGATTATCCCGTCTTGCTGCATCAGATGGAAGGCGCGCCACCGGCTCTGATCGTGCGCGGCGATGCGGCACTGGCCGCGCGGTCCTGCGTCGCCATCGTGGGCGCGCGCAACGCGTCGGCGGCGGCGTGCCGCTTCGCGCGCAGTCTGGCGCAGGACTTGGGCCAGCGGGAGGCGGTGGTCGTATCGGGACTGGCGCGGGGGATCGATACCGAAGCCCATCGCGGGTCGATCGACAGCGGTACGATCGGCGTCATCGCCTGCGGCATCGACGTGGTGTTTCCGCCGGAGAATCGGGATTTGCAGGAGGCGCTTGCTGAACGCGGCCTGCTTGTCACCGAACATCCGCCGGGCGTTCAGCCGCTCGCGCGGCATTTCCCGGCGCGCAACCGGATCATCGCAGGGCTGGCTTTGGGAACGGTGGTGGTGGAGGCCGCGCCCAAATCGGGATCGCTCATCACCGCGCGGCTGGCGGGCGAGGCGGGGCGCGAGGTGATGGCGGTGCCCGGATCGCCCATCGATCCGCGCGCGCAAGGGTGCAACCTGCTGATCCGCGAGGGCGCGACGCTGATCCAGAATGGCGCGGACGTGATGGAGGCGATCGGCGGTTTCGACCCGCGCGTGGTGCGGCAGGGGAGCTTCGATTTTATCGGCGAGCCGGTGTCGAGCGACGTTGCGCAAAGCGAGCGCGCCGCTGTCATCGGGCTGCTGGGGCCGGCGGCGGCTCCGGTGGACGAACTTATCCGCCTGTCGGGCCTGTCGCCCGCCGTGGTGCAGACGGTGCTGCTCGAACTGGAGCTGGCCGGCGCGCTGGAGCGGCATGCGGGCGCTAAGGTAAGCCTGCGCTGAAAGAGGCTGGCCTTGGGCGGCAGCCATGCCTACATCAGCGACGCTTGACGGGGGGCGTCATCCCTTTCCACACTCGCGCGTATACGTGAGAGATTTTTAACCGGGGCATCCATGCAGCTTGTCATCGTCGAATCGCCGGCCAAGGCGAAGACCATCGAAAAATATCTGGGCGGCGATTTCCATGTCCTCGCCAGCTATGGCCATATCCGCGACCTGCCGCCCAAGGACGGGTCGGTGGATCCTGACAACGGCTTTGCGATGTCGTGGGAAAATTATGGCGACAAGGGCAAGCAGCTGAAAGCCATCGCCGACGAGGCGAAGAAGGCCGACCGATTGATCCTGGCGACTGACCCTGATCGCGAGGGCGAGGCGATCAGCTGGCATGTGCAGGAAGTGCTGCGCGCGAAGAAGGCGCTGCCGCAAAAGGTCGACCGGGTGACGTTCAACGCGATCACCAAGGCGGCAGTGACCGAGGCGATGGCGCAGCCACGCGCGCTGGACGAGGATTTGATCGACGCCTATCGGGCGCGCCGGGCGCTTGATTACCTGGTGGGTTTCACCCTGTCGCCGGTGCTGTGGCGCAAGCTGCCGGGCGCCAAGTCGGCCGGGCGCGTGCAGTCGGTGGCGCTGCGGTTGGTGGTCGAGCGCGAGCGCGAGATCGAAAGCTTCAGCCCCCAAGAATATTGGTCGGTCGCGGCTGAGATGGAGCAGGGCGGGCAGGCCTTCACCGCGCGCCTTGTCCGCTGGAAAGGCGAAAAGATTGAGCGCCTGACCATCGGCAAGGAAGGCGACGCCATGGCCGCCAAGGCCGATGTGGAGGCCGGGCGCTTCACCGTCGACAAGGTCGAGACGAAGCCACTCACGCGCAATCCGCCGCCGCCCTTCACCACGTCCACTTTGCAGCAGGAAGCGGCGCGCAAGCTCGGTTTTTCCGCCAGCCACACGATGCGGATCGCGCAGCAGCTCTACGAGGATGGCGCGATCACCTATATGCGGACCGACGGCGTGCAGATGGACGGAAGCGCGATTTCGGCGGCGCGCAAGGCGATTGCGGACCGTTATGACGGCGGCTATCTGCCCGAAAAACCGCGCCAATATCAGACCAAGGCGAAGAATGCGCAGGAAGCCCACGAGGCCATCCGTCCCACCGAGTTCGGCCGCGACAAGGCGGGGTCGGGCGATCATGCGCGCCTCTATGATCTGATCTTCAAGCGTGCGCTGGCAAGCCAGATGGCGTCCGCGCGGCTGGAGCGGACGACGATCGACATGGTCGATGGCAGCGGGAGTCATACGCTGCGCGCCACCGGGCAGGTCGTGATCTTTCCGGGCTTCCTGGCGCTTTACGAAGAGGGCCGCGACGACAGCGAGGACGATGATGCGAAGCTGTTGCCGCGCATGGCCGCGGGGGATGCGCCGGCCAAAAAGAAGGTCAGTGCCGAACAGCATTTCACCCAGCCGCCGCCGCGCTATTCCGAAGCCTCGCTGGTCAAGCGGCTGGAGGAACTGGGTATCGGGCGGCCGTCCACCTATGCCTCGACCTTGCAGGTGCTCAAGGACCGCGATTATGTGCGCGTGGAGAAAAACCGTTTCTTTGCCGAGGAAAGCGGGCGGCTGGTAACGGCGTTCCTGGAGCGGTTTTTCGAGCGCTACGTCTCCTATGACTTCACAGCGGGGCTGGAAGACGAGCTGGACGATATCAGCGGCGGCCGGGCGCAGTGGCAGGACGTGCTGGAGGCCTTTTGGCGCGACTTCAAGCCCAAGACCGCCGAGGTGATGGAGCAGAAGCCGAGCGACATCACGGCGGAACTGGACAAGTTTCTGGAGCCGATGCTCTTCCCGCCCAAGGCCGATGGCAGCAATCCGCGCGCCTGCCCGATGTGCGGCGACGGCCAACTGGCGCTGCGCGGCGGGCGGTTCGGGGCGTTCATCGCCTGCTCCAACTATCCTGACTGCAAATATACGCGCAAATTCGGCCAGCCCGGCGGCAAGGATGGCGAGGATACCGGGCCGGAAGTGCTGGGCCAGCATCCCGAAACCGGACAGGACATCACGCGCAAGTCCGGCCGCTTTGGCCCCTATATCGAGATGGGCGAGGGCAAGGAGGCGAAGCGCGGATCGATTCCCAAGGATCTGCCCGATGGCGAATTGACGCTGGACTGGGCGGTCAAGCTGCTGAGCCTGCCGCGTGAGGTGGGGCTGCACCCGGAAACGGGCAAGCCGATCGTCGCCAATATCGGCCGCTTTGGGCCGTATCTGCTGCACGATGGCAAATATGGCCGCTTGTCCAACACTGCCGAGATTTTCGAGGTGGGGATGAACAGCGCTGTCGTGAAACTCGCCGAAGCGGCCACGCGCGGCGGCCGGGGCGCGGCGCGCGAACCGCTGAAAGTGCTGGGCGCGCATCCCCGCACCGAAGCGGAGATCAAGGTGATGGAAGGGCGCTATGGTCCCTATGTCACCGATGGCACGACCAATGCGACGCTGCCCAAGACGGTCACGCCCGAAGCGTTGACGCTGGAGGAAGCCGCGCAACTGATCGACGCCAAGGCCGCATCGGCCCCGGCGAAGAAGGGCAAGAAGAAAGCCGCGCCCAAGAAGGCAGCCGCGAAGAAGGATAGCGCGCCAAAGAAGCCTGCCGTCAAGAAGGCATCGGCGAAGAAGACTGCCGCAACGGGCTGACCATCATGATCTTTTAGCTGCTTCATTTCGGATCAATAACGACTTGCGACTTACCATCCTTTCCTGGATGATATTCGCGGGTCGTGCGGATTCGGGGGGAGAAGCACATGCAGATTCGGCAATTTTCTGGCGGGATGGTTCTGTGCCTGGGGTCACTCCTCACGTCTGCGTGCGCGGGCGCGGGCGGCGCGCGCGTCGAACCCGTTACGATGGCGGTCTATCCCGACAGCGATAGCTGCCACACGGTACGGGAGCCTGACGTCCACAGGGGCAGGACCAGGCCGACGGCGGCGGATTCTCGTCCAGGCGCGATCGATCTGTCCTGTTTCACATTTCCTGGCACCGCCGATCCACGACTGACGGCTTATCATGCGGCGGTAGACAATGAGATTGCCCGAAATCGCCTGGCTGCGATCTTGCTGAAACAGGCGGATGACGTTTGCACGTCGGAAAAGGCGCTATTGCTCAAGCGTCAGGCCGAAGTGAATGGCTGGATGAGCATCTTCACTACAGGCTTGGCCACCACATCGACAATAGTGACCGGTGAATTGGCCAAATCCATTTTGTCGGGTGGTGCCGCCATTGTCAGCGGCAGCCGCGATCATGTGAACACCCATGTCTATCGCAACCAGATCATCCAGACGATCACCAAGGCCATCGACACCGAACGCGTCCGGTTGCTTGAGATCATCACCCCGCATCTGAAGCAGACCGCTGCGACTTATCCTGTCGACGAGATGATCCGCGAGGTGAACGCCTATCATCAGGCCTGCTCCTTTGGCACGGGACTACAGATCGTGATGGAGTCGGTCGAAAAGCGCGAGGCGTTTGACAAGATGGCGCGGGTGCAGAGCATCGACGACCAGATTCGCACGTTGGCGGATGAACGAGGGCGCAGTATCGCACCGGCTGACGCTGATACGCGGATGCAAATATTGCGCGATGAACGCATCCGGTTGGCAACGGGTGTCACCATCGATTAGCCGGCCTTTGGTCTTGTCGCACCCTGATATTGCCGGGTTGGCGGCCATGGTCGGATAATAGGTGCAAAGCCGGCCCAACCGCTGATGAGGCAGCAGCTGCGAAACCTGCTGCAAGCGGTCGGGCAACGATCTTGCTTGGCGGTTATTCCACCCAATCCAGACCGATGTCGCGGTAGATGAAGCGGTCGTCTTCCCAATCTTCCTTCACCTTGACGTGCAGGTAGAGATGGACCTTGACGCCAAGCAGCGTGGCCAGTTCGGCGCGCGCCTTTGATCCGATTTCCTTGAGACGCTGACCGCCCTTGCCGAGCACGATGGCGCGCTGGGTCGGGCGAGCGACGAGGATTTGCTGGTGGATTTCGACCGATCCATCCTCGCGTTCCTTATATTGTTCGGTATCGACGGCAGCGGCATAGGGGAGTTCGGCGTGGAGCTGATGGTAGAGCTGTTCGCGGGTGATTTCGGCGGCCAGCATGCGGTCGGTGGCGTCGGACACCTGATCCTCCGGGAAATGCCATGGTCCCTGCGGCATAGCGTCGGCAAAGGCGGTCTTGAGCTGCGCCAGGCCGTCGCCAGTCTGGGCGGAAATGAAAAATGTCTCCTCAAAGCCCACCCGCTCATAGAGTTTCTGGGTGTGGACCAGCAGCTTTTCCTTGATGGCGATGTCGACCTTGTTGAGGATCAGCCATTTGCGTTCAGAGCGATGGACGAGCGCCTCGACGATCGGCTCCATCTTGGGGCCAAGACCCGCTTTGCCATCCACGACAAGCGCGATGAGGTCCGCGCCCTGCGCGCCGCCCCAGGCCGCCTGCACCATCGCGCGGTCGAGCCGACGCTTGGGCGCGAAGATGCCGGGCGTATCGACCAGCACGATCTGCGCGTCGCCTTCGATCGCGACGCCCATGACACGGGTGCGAGTGGTCTGCGCTTTGGGACTGGTGATCGCCACCTTCTGCCCTACCAGCGCATTCACCAGCGTGGATTTGCCCGCATTGGGCGCCCCGACGATCGCGACGACGCCGCAGCGCTGGGATTCTTCTGAAACGTCCAACAAATATACTCCGTTCGACTACGGCAATCCCGTCGTCCCGGCGAAAAAGCCGGGATCCCGCTTATTCTCGCGTGTTTTGCGGAAAAAGCGGGATCCCGGGTCAAGCCCGGGATGACGAGAATGTTGTAGGTGTTTTCTATCTTGAGAGGAAGCTGGACCTATCCCGCCAGTTTCTCCAGCAGCGCCTTGGCCGCCGCCGTTTCCGCTTCCTGCTTGGATGCGCCGGTCGCGCTTGCCTCGCCTGCGCCCTTGATCGAGACGGCGACGGTGAAGCGCAGCGCATGCTGGGGGCCGGAGCGGTCTGTCATCTGATATTCGGGGGGCTTGCGCCTGTTGGCGGCGGCCCACTCCTGAAGCGCGGACTTGGGGTGGCGCGGCGCGCTGGTCTGGGTGTCGACGCGGTTGCCCCACAAGCGGCGGACGAGGGCGCGTGCTTCGTCCAGGCCGCCTTCCAGATAGAGCGCGCCGATCAACGCCTCCATCACGTCGCCCAGCACATTGTCGCTGTCGGCGGCGCCATCGTCGCGCGCCTGCTTGCCCAGGATCAGATGTTTGGGCACGCCTGCGGCGCGGGCGATGTCGGCGCAGGTTTCGCCGGACACCAGCGCGTTATACCGGCGCGACAGCTTGCCTTCGGGTTCATCGGCAAAGCGGTCGAACACCCATTCGCCGATCAACAGGCCCAATATGCGGTCGCCCAGAAATTCCAGCCGCTCATAATTGACCGGCTTGGCGCTGCCATGGGTGAGCGCTTGTTCGAAGGCGGCGCGGTTGGTCGGCGCGCGGCCGATCAAGTCCTGGAGCCAGCCATCGGTGTCAGGTCTGGGTGGCGATACGGTCAAAAGCCTTCCCCGATGCGACTCCAGCGGGCGGCGGTGAACCAGGTCCAGGGGAGCAGCCAATTGGCGCTGCCGTCGGTCGAGAACACAGAAACCAGCGCTTTGCCCACCAGATTCTTTTCCGGGACCAGTCCGATGCCGCCGCCTTCGACCGCGGGGAAGCGGCTGTCGGCGCTGCGGTCGCGATTGTCGCCCATCATGAACAAATGGCCTTCGGGCACCAGCACCGCGTCGCGATCATCGGCCGCGCCATCGGGCAGCAGGTCGAGCACATTATAGCTTTTGCCGCCGGGCAGCGTTTCGCGATATTGCGGATAGCGGCATTGCCGCCCGCCGCCCGGCGCGGCTTCCTCGAACTCCGGGCGATAGCAGGGCGAAGGGCTGCCCTCCTTTTCCGATGCCTCAATCATGTTGGGCGTTACAGGAATGACGAAGTCGGCGACCTTCTGTTTGGGGACGGCCTGGCCGTTCAGATAGACCGTGCCGCCGCGCACCGCGACGATGTCGCCGGGCAGGCCGATCACCCGCTTGATATAGTCATTTTTTTGCGTCGGCGGCGCCTTGAACACCGCCACGTCGCCGCGTTCCGGCGTGGAGGCAAGGATGCGGCCGGGGATCAACGGCACGCTGAACGGCAGCGAATAGCGCGAATAGCCATAGGGCCATTTGGCCACCAGCAGATAATCGCCGATCAGCAAGCGCGGCTGCATCGATTCCGATGGGATGTTGAAGGGCGAGACGATGAAGCTGCGCAGGATGAAGACGAACAGGCCCAGCTTGACGAGAAACCAGAGGAAGTCCCGTGTTTCGGATTTGGCAGTCATGGATGCTGGTCTTTTCCTTCGCTCTGGCCCGCAAAAGGGCCGTGGCGGCTTTTGCGGTGTCGCAAAGGCCGCGTCAAGCACACCCGATGGTGCATTGCACGGCGCGCCGGTCTAGAACGGCACAGAATCGACCGGTGCAGCGTCGATATCGACCAACGTCACAAAAAGGATTCCCAGCATGACCAGCCCTGCACTGCACGGTCCCTTGGCGGCCATTGCCGCGCTGCCCCAACCCGACCTCAAGACGATCTTTACCGCTGAGCCCGACCGGCTGTCGTCGCTGGTGCTCAGCCAGGGGCCTTTGCGGTTCGACTGGTCCAAGACGCACCTGACCGGCGAACTGATCGACGCGTTCCTGACCCTGGCGCAGGAACAGGGCTTTGCCGCGCAGCGCGATGCGCTTTTCGCTGGCGAGGCGGTCAACAATACCGAAGGTCGCGCCGCCGAGCATCCTGCCGAGCGCGGCGAGGGCAATGCCGACAGCGTTGCACGAGCCAAGGCGCTGCACGCGAGGATGCGCGCGCTGATCGATGCGATCGAGGCGGGTGCGTTGGGCGAGATCCGTCATATCCTGCATATCGGCATTGGCGGGTCGGCGCTTGGTCCCGACCTCATCATCGACGCGCTGGACGGCGATGGCATCCGTTATGACGTGGCGATCGTGTCCAATGTCGATGGCACCGCGCTGGAGCGGGCAATGGACAGTTTCGACCCGGCCTATACGCTGATCGCGGTCGCGTCGAAAACCTTCACCACGACCGAGACGATGCTGAACGCGGCGAGCGCGATCAACTGGATGGTCGAGGCCGGCGTAGAGGACCCCTATGGCCGGGTCATCGCGCTGACGGCCTCGCCCGACAAGGCAATCGAATGGGGCGTCGACGAAACGCGCATCCTGCCTTTTTCCGAAAGCGTGGGCGGGCGCTATTCGCTCTGGTCCTCAATCGGTTTTCCTGCTGCGCTGTCGCTGGGCTGGGACGCGTTCGAGAGCCTGCTGGAGGGCGCGGCGGCGATGGACCGGCATTTTCGCCTGTCCGACCCGCGCGAAAACGCCCCGCTGATCGCGGCCTTCGCCGACCAATATTATGCGCGGGTGATGGGATGCCAGACCCGCGCGCTGTTCGCCTATGACGAGCGGCTGAAGCTGCTGCCATCCTATCTTCAGCAACTTGAGATGGAGAGCAACGGCAAGAGCGTGAAGCGCGATGGCACGCCGGTCGACGGCCCGACCGCGCCGATCACCTGGGGCGGAGTGGGCACCGATGCACAGCATGCGGTGTTCCAGCTGTTGCACCAGGGGACCATCATCGCACCGGTCGAGTTCATCGCCTCGATCGAACAGGGCCATACGCTGGACCCGGCGCATCACCGGGCGCTGCTGGTCAACTGCTTTGCGCAGGGCGCGGCGCTGATGCGGGGCAAGGAGAATCCGGACGATCCGGCGCGCGCCTATCCCGGCGGGCGGCCGTCGACCACGATCCTGATGGAGGATGTGACGCCAGAGGCGCTGGGCGCGCTGATCGCCTTCTACGAGCATCGCACCTTCGCCAATGCCGTGCTGATGGGGATCAACCCGTTCGACCAGTTCGGCGTGGAACTGGGCAAGGAGATCGCCAAGTCGATCGAAGCCGATGGGCCGAGCGGATTTGATCCGTCGACCATGGCGCTGATCGATCTGGCTTTGGGAGAGTAACCTAAACCCGTTCGGTTCGAGCCTGTCGAGAACCTGTTCTCGATACGTCTTCTCGACTTCGCTCGAAGGCTACTCGAACCGAACGGAATGGTTTGCGGCGATTGCCATTTGTAACTCGCCGCGCCAGCCGCCATATCGCGCGCATCATCAGCGGAGACCGGCATGAGCGACTATGATTTCGACCTTTTCGTCATTGGCGCGGGATCGGGCGGGGTGCGGGCGTCGCGGGTGGCGGCGGCGCATGGTGCCAAGGTCGCGGTGGCCGAGGAGTTCCGGGTCGGGGGCACCTGCGTCATCCGCGGCTGCGTGCCCAAGAAGCTGCTCATCTATGGCGCGCACTTTGCCGAGGATCTGAAGGACGCGCGGCGCTTTGGCTGGAATGTGCCCGATTGCGGTTTTGAATGGACGACGCTGCGCGACAATGTGCTGGCCGATGTCGACCGGCTGGAGGGACTCTACAAGAATACGCTCGACAACCACAAGGTCGAGCTGATCGGCGAGCGGGCGACGATCACCGGGCCGCACAGCGTCAAGCTGGCGAGCGGGCGCGAGGTGACGGCGAAGGTCATATTGGTCGCGACCGGCGCCTGGCCGATCATTCCGGACGTCGAGGGCGCGGAGCATGGCATCACCAGCAACGAGGTGTTCCATCTGGACGAATGCCCCGGCCGCATCGTCATCGTGGGTGGCGGCTATATCGCCAATGAGTTCGCCGGCATCTTCCACCAGTTCGGCAGTCATGTGACGATGGTCAATCGCGGCAATACCTTGCTGCGCGGCTATGACGAAACGGTGCGCGACAGGCTGCTTCAGATTTCGACGATGAAGGGGATCAATTTCCGCTTCAATGCGAAGATGGAGAAGATCGAGAAGAATGAGGACGGGACGCTGTGCGTGCGGTTCGAGAGCGGCGATCCGGTTGCGGCCGACCTGGTGTTGTTCGCGACCGGGCGGCGGCCCCATACCGAAGAGCTGGGGCTGGAGACGGCGGGCGTTGAGCTGGACGAGAAGGGCGCGATCAAGGTCGACGACTATAGCCAGACGAGCTGCGAGAGCATCTATGCGGTGGGCGACGTGACCGACCGGTTGCAGCTGACGCCGGTCGCGATCCGCGAAGGCCATGCCTTTGCCGATACGGTGTTCGGCGGTAACAAGCGCAAGGTCGATTATGGCTGCGTGCCCTCAGCGGTGTTCAGCCATCCCCCGCTGGCGGGCGTGGGCATGACCGAGGCGGAAGCGCGCAACACGCTGGGCACGGTCAAAATCTACACGTCGGATTTCCGGCCCATGAAGAATGTGCTGGCGAACCGCGACGAGCGGGCGCTCTACAAGATGATCGTGGACGCGACGACCGACCGGGTGGTGGGGCTGCACATGATCGGCCCGGACGCGCCGGAGATTTTGCAGGCGGCAGCGGTCGCGGTGAAGGCGGGGCTCACCAAGCAGGATTTCGATGACACCGTCGCGCTGCACCCCAGCATGGCGGAAGAGCTGGTGCTGCTGAAATAGCGTTTCGTCAGCCGGCGGACGCGAAGGTTACGACCAGCGCGTCGCGCCAGGCGGGCTGGTCGGGATCGACCGGGTGGATTGCGGTGACGCCATGGAAAATTCTATGGTCGTCGATCAGCATCGTATCGCCCGGATCGGTAAGGGTGAATTCGCCGAGCGGCATGCCGTCGGGCGCGCCGATGCGGGTAATGCCTTCGCGGACGTTGCGCCGTTCGATCAGCATGACCATCACCCGGTCGACGCCGTCGCGATGCATGCCTTCGGGCGTGGGGCGGCCCTGCTGCGCGACGCTGGCCTCGATCCGGAATTGATGCAGTTCGACATGCCAGTCGCCTGATTTGGCGGGATCGAAACTGTCGGCGCAGAAGGCGAGGATCGCCTGGGCGACAGGATTGGCGATGGTGGCAGGGGCGACAGGATCGAACCAGCGCTGCACGTCGCCATTTAGAGGATTATAGTCGCGGCTTTGCCAATGGGGCTGGTGCGGTCGGCGCGTGAAGACCCCAGCCCGCAGCGCAAAGGTGGCGTGGCGACGGCGGCGATAGCGGCCGCCATCGGCCATGAAGCGATCCGGGCCAAGGTCGTTCCAGCTGGCGGCGAAATCCGCCCAGTCGCGGTCTGCAATGGCGAGCCGTTCACGCATGGCGGCAGCGGGAAGGCGTGCATAGCCGTCCAGCGCCAGCGCGGCGTCGATGCGGGAAAGGCTGTCCGTGTCGCTCATTCTTGTCCCTTAGGCGAAAAGGGGGAACGAGCGACAGGGCCATTTGCCGCCAGCAGGATCGCCAGCGGCTTGCGGGCGTCAGGCGATGGTCGGCACCATGCCGCCTTCGACGCGAAGCGCCGCGCCATTGGTGGCGGCGGCCAGCGGGCTGGCGAGATAGGCCACCATGGCGGCGACCTCGTCCGCTTCGATGAGCCGCTTGATGAGCGAGAGCGGGCGCATGCGGGTGAAGAACTCCGCTTCGCGATCGGCTTCGGGGGCGTCCTTGTCATCGACGACCGAGCGGATGAAGTCGACGATGCCTTCCGATCGGGTGGGGCCGGGCAGCACGCTGTTGACGGTGACGCCGGTGCCGCGCGTATGTTCGGCAAGGCCGCGCGAGATGGCGAGCTGCGCCGACTTGGTCATGCCATAGTGGATCATTTCGGCGGGCGGGAGCAACCCGCTTTCCGAAGCGATGAAGAGGATGCGGCCCCAATTGGCGGCGAGCATCTGCGGGAAATAGTGGCGCGAGAGACGTGCGCCGCTGACCACATTGACTTCAAAGAGGTGATGCCAGTCCGCGTCGCTGATGTCGGCAAAATCCTTTGCCTCATAGATGCCGAGATTGTTGACGAGGATATCGGTGGAGGGAACGGCGGCGATCAGGGCGGCGGCGCCATCAGCCGTCGCGGGATCGGCAAGGACGGGATTGACGGTGCCGCCGACCTGCGCGGCGGCGGCGTCCAGCTTGGCCTGGCTACGGCCGGTGATGGTGACGGCCACCCCTTCGTCTGCCAATCTTTTGGCGATGGCGAGGCCGATGCCGGCAGTCGAACCGGTGACGATTGCGCTTTTGCCCAAGAGCTTCAAATCCATGATGATTTCCTTTGAACCTGACAACGAACTGGAGAGAAGTAAGGCCATGCGCGATTAATGATTAGAGCGCATGTCATCACTTCAGAAGTGAATTGAAATCATGGATAACCGACTGGGCGATATCGAGACATTCCTGATGGTCGCGACCGAAGGCAGCTTTGCCAATGCTGCCAAGGCGTTGCGGTTGACGCCATCGGCGGTCAGCCGGTCGATCGCGCGGCTGGAACAGAGGCTGGGCGTGACGCTGGTGCGGCGCACGACGCGGGCGCTGGCGCTGACGCGCGAGGGCATGGCCTATCGTGACCGGATGATGGTGCTGCTGACCGACATGATGGAACTGGAGACGGGGCTGGGCGAGGAACGGGGCGCGCCGCGCGGCGTGTTGCGGATCAATGCCTCGCCGTCCTTCGGGGTTGAGTGGCTGATCCCGATGCTGCCTGATTTCCGTGCGCGCTATCCGGCCGTCCGCATCGATTTGACGCTGTCGGATGCGATCGTCGATCTGGTCGAGGAGCGGGCGGATATCGCCATCCGCATCGGGCCGCTGCGCGATATGCGGTTGCGTGCGAAGAAGCTGGGGCATAGCCGTATGGCGTTGGTGGCCAGTCCGGACTATCTGGCGCGGCGGGGGACGCCCGCGACGCCCAATGATCTGGCGGGACATGACTGCTTGCGCTTCAGCTTCCGCCGGTCCGTCGATAGCTGGCCCTTCCGCGTCGGGCGAAAGATCGTGCAGCTACCTGTCGAAGGCGCGTATTTCGGCAATTCGGGCGAGGTGGTGCGGCAGATGGCGGTGGCGGGATGCGGCATAGCGCGGCATGGCTATTTTCACGTCGCTCGCGACCTGGAGGCGGGGCGGCTGATAGAAATATTGGCGGACTATGCCGTGGGCGATGGCGAGGATATTCACGCCCTTTATGCCGCGGAAGACCGGACGGCGGCGCGGGTGCGGGCATTTCTCGACTTTCTGGAGGGAATAGAGTTGCCCGGCTGATCGCTCAACGCGAAGGGGCGTGCTGCGCCAGAAGGTTAAGCGCGCGGGTCATCAGCGCAACGAAGCGGGGTTCATCGACCCGTGCGGCCGGATTGTTCCAGCTGGCGCTCAGCGCATACCAGTCGCCATCCCGTGCCTGGGCGAGGAAGTTCATGGCGATGACGCCCGGTTCGCTGCCGCCCTTATAGCCCAGATAGCGCCAGCGTTTCGCGTCGGCGGGGGCGATGCCTGGATTGACCGCCAGGATCGGTAGCGCGTCGCCGCCAGCGCGCCGCAGCCGGTCGAGCAGGGCGATGCTGTCGGTGGGCGAGGCGAACCATTCTATGCTGTCGATCGCGACCGGGCTTTCCGCGACGCTGCCGATATCCACGCTGGCGGCGGTCAGGCGCGCGGCGGCGTCGCGCAGCAGCACGCGGCGGGCGTCGGGCGTGGCGGCGGCATAGCGGGCGCGCAGGTCGGCGGCAGCGGGCATTTTGAGCGCGAAGGCTTCGGCGGTGGTGAGCAGCGGCAAAGTGCGGGCCGGATCGGCATGGCCGCTGGCTGTGACCATGGCGTCCACCCTGTTGCGGCCAAGCGCCAGGAGCAACGTGTCGGCGGCACTGTTGTCGCTTTCGGCGATCATCGCGGTGGCGAGGCTGTGCAGCGTCATCGGTGCGGCGTCAGGCCAGCGCATCAGACGGCCGGAGAAGCTCTTGGGGCCGAGCGGGATGACGTCGCTCCAGCGGCGTTCCCCAGCTGCGGTGGCGCGCGCGAGTTCGGCGAGGATATAGAGTTTGAAGCTGGAGCCGGTCGCCATCTGCACCATGGCGTTGCGGGCGCGGACCAACTGCGGGCCTGCGTTGGTCAGCCGGGCGATGGCGATGGCGCTCTGACCGGGCAGCGCGGCGAGGTCGGTCATGACTTTGTCGAGGCTGTCGTCCCTCGTGCGGGCGCCGACGATGTGCAGGCCGATGACGCGGGCGGGCGGTTGGGGCGCGACGACCAGGGTGAAGCCGACCGTCGCGCGCTCGTAGCGGATTTCGACCTGGCCGGCGGTCGCGCTTTCGGTGCGGACCGCGCCCAGCGCGACCGGCTTGCCATGCTGGGCGCGCAGATCGGCGGCAGTGGCGCGCCACCGATCCACCGGCACGGCGTCAAGGAAGAGCGGGGCGAAGAAATCGGTTTCGTTGCCGGGGGCCGCGAGGATGCGGAGCAGTTGTTGCGCGCGCGCCTGATAGGCGGGGGAGGGAGCGGCGGAGGCCGGCGTCGCTAGGAACATCGTGGCGAGGGCGAGGACGATGGGCCAGGCGCGCAGGGTCATGGACGCGCGCACATGGCGGGAATAGCCCTGTTCTCCGTTTCTCGATTGCGCTCGAAACGACCGGCTGGCGCTGTCATGCGTCGATGGCTTCTTCGTCCACTGCCGCGGCATTTTCCTGGATGAAGGCGAAGCGGTGCGCGGGATTGGTGCCCATCAGCCGGTCGACCAGATCGCGCACCTGCTGCCTGTCCTCGACATCGTCGGGCAGGGTGATGCGGATGAGGCTGCGCGTCTTGGGGTCCATGGTGGTTTCGCGCAGTTGCATCGGGTTCATTTCGCCCAGCCCCTTGAAGCGGCTGACATCGACCTTCTTGCCTTTGAATTCCTTGGCGAGCAGTTGCTCGCGATGCGCGTCGTCCTTGGCATAGAGGCTCTTGCCGCCCGCGGTCAGGCGATAGAGCGGCGGCTGGGCAAGGTAGAGATGGCCGCGCCGCACCAGTTCAGGCATTTCCTGGAAGAAGAAAGTCATCAGCAGCGTCGCGATATGCGCGCCATCGACGTCCGCGTCGGTCATGATCACGACGCGTTCGTAGCGCAGATTGTCGGGATTGCAGTCCTTGCGGATGCCGCAGCCCAGCGCCAGGATCATGTCGGCGATTTCCTGATTGGCGAAAATCTTGGCGGTGTTGGCCGACGCAACGTTCAGGATCTTGCCGCGCAGGGGCAGGATCGCCTGCGTCTTGCGGTCGCGCGCCTGTTTCGCCGAACCACCGGCGCTGTCCCCTTCGACCAGAAAGATTTCAGCACCTTCCGGGTCGTCGTTCGAACAATCGGTGAGCTTGCCGGGCAGACGCAACTTGCGGCTGTTGGTCGCTGTCTTGCGCTTGACTTCTTTCTCCTGCTTGCGGCGCAGGCGTTCGTCCATGCGGTCGAGCACATAGGCCAGCAGCGCCTTGCCCCTGTCCATATGGTCGGTCAGATAATGGTCGAAATGATCGCGCACGGCGTTTTCAACCAGGCGCGCGGCGTCCGGGCTGGTGAGGCGGTCCTTGGTCTGGCTTTGAAACTGGGGGTCGCGGATGAAGACCGAGAGCATGATTTCCGATGACGTCATGATGTCGTCGGCGGTGATGTCCTTCGCCTTTTTCTGCCCGACCAGATCGCCAAAGGCGCGGATACCCTTGACCAGCGCGGCGCGCAGGCCCGCTTCATGGGTGCCGCCATCGGGCGTGGGGATGGTGTTGCAATACCAGCTGTAGCTGCCGTCCGACCAGAGTGGCCAAGCGACAGCCCATTCGACCCGGCCGGCGTCGCCGGGAAAATCCTGATTGCCTGAAAAGAAGACGCTGGTGGCGCATTCGCGGTCGCCGACCTGTTCCTTGAGATGATCGGCAAGGCCGCCGGGGAATTGAAAGACGGCTTCGGCGGGCGTGTCGTCCGACAGGATTTCGGGCGCGCATTTCCAGCGGATTTCGACCCCGGCGAAGAGATAGGCCTTGGACCGGGCGAGGCGGTAGAGGCGGGCGGGCTTAAATTTCTGTTCGCCGAAGATCGCTGTGTCGGGGGTGAAGGCGACCGATGTGCCGCGCCGGTTGGGCGCGCCGCCGACCTTTTCGAGCGGCCCTTGCGGTAATCCCTGGGAGAAGCTCTGGCGGAACAGTTCCTTGTTGCGGGCGACCTCCACCACGGTGGATGTGGACAGGGCATTGACGACCGAGATGCCGACGCCGTGCAGGCCGCCGGAGGTGGCATAGGCTTTGCCCTCGAACTTGCCGCCCGAATGGAGCGTGGTGAGGATGACCTCCAGCGCCGACTGGTTCGGGAATTTGGGGTGGGGGTCTACCGGGATGCCCCGGCCATTGTCGGTGATGGTGAGCCGGTTGCCCGGTTCCAGCGTCACTTCGATGCGGGTGGCGTGGCCGGCGACCGCCTCGTCCATGCTGTTGTCGAGCACTTCGCTGGCAAGATGGTGCAGCGCGCGTTCGTCCGTGCCGCCAATATACATGCCCGGCCGGCGACGGACCGGCTCCAGCCCTTCCAGAACCTCGATCGTCGAGGCGTCATAATCGGTGGACGGGACGGGGCTGGCGGCAAACAGGTCATCGGACATGACAGCAAGCTATAGGCAGGCAGGCGGCGCGTGCAAGCGGCACGGCATGGTGCGACGCAGCAACAATATGTTACGATGAGCCGTGAAACTAATTGAGATCATGATCCGTTTGCACCGCGGAACAGGGGACTTGTCCCAGGCGAGGAGATAAATTTTATGAAAATCAAGATGCTGGCGCCGGTTGGCGCAGTGATGGCGCTCGGCCTGTCGATGCCCGCGATGGCGCAGGACAGCGGAGCGGTGGATTGGACCGGCCCCTATGTTGGCGGATCGTTTGGCTATAATTGGCAGAAGAGCGATGGCGGCGAACATCTGCGGTTCGATACGGACGCCGATGGCGACTATAATGACGTTGTGACAACGACGACCGGTGCCAACGCCTTTTCGCCGGGCACCTGCGGCGGCGCAGCGCGCGGCCCGACGCCTGCATCGGGTTGCAATGACGACAAGGATGCGATCGCCTGGATGGGCCATGTCGGTTATGACATGCAGTTCGGCAGCTTCGTCGCCGGTGTGGTTGCCGAAGCTGGCAAAGCTTATGTCGACGACAAGGTGACAGAATTTTCCACGACTCCCGCCTTCTACACGATGCGCCGCAAGATCGACTGGAACGGCAATCTGCGCGCGCGCCTGGGCTATACGACGCCAAGCGGCATCATGCCCTATATCACTGGTGGTCTGGCCTATGCGAAGGTGAAGAACAATTTCACCACGAGCAACGGCGCCAACAGCTTCACCGAGAACAACCGCAGCGAGGACGGCTGGGGCTGGACCATGGGTGGCGGTGTCGAAGCGAAGGTTTCGGACAATTTCTCGATCGGCGCACGCTATCTGTGGACCCGCTACAATGTCGATGATTATCGCGTCGATGTGGGTGCCGGCAGCGCTCCCGCGACCAACCCGTTTCTGATCACGCCATCGGGTGGCACCAGCATCAACCGCGGCGACAAGTTCGATACGCAGAGCGTGATGGTGACGACCAGCTTCCGTTTCTAAGGTAAGCTCAAGCAACAAAAAAGGGGCCGGTTCCATGGCGGAACCGGCCCCTTTTTGCATTAAGTCGTATCAGCGGACGCGGGGCCCGCCAAAGGGCATGGGCGGCGGCGGGCGGCGCGTGCCGCGCGGCAACTGGGCCTGATAGGCGCGGCCGCAATGTTCGACGCAATAGGGGAAGCCAGGATTGACCGCTTCGCCGCAGAAGTGGAAGTCGGGCTCGCCCGGATGGCCCATCGGCCATTTGCAGATCCGCTCAGTGAGGTCGAGCAGGCTGGTCTTGTCGGCGATTTCCGGGCTGGGCTTGGCAGGCACCAGGCGGCGTGGCGGCGCGGGCGGGATCGGCGCCTGCTGATCGCCCGGACCCTGACGCAGGAAGCCGCCAGGACCGACGGAGATGATGCGAGGCTGCGGCGCGGGCGTGGGCGCGTCCGATGCGGCATCGGCTGCCGGCGCAGCAGGCGGGGCGGCGGGCGCAGCAGGTGCGGCCGCCGGGCGTGGCGGCGGTGGCGGGGCGGAAACCGGCGCGGCGGCGCGGGGCGTTTCGGCTTCAGGCGCGGCGGGCGTGGGCTTGCGGGCAGGCGCGGCGGCACGCTTGGGCGCCTCGTTCGCCTTCACCGGGGACGGGCGGGACTGCAGGCCGAGGCGATGCGCCTTGCCGATCACCGCGTTGCGGCTGACGCCGCCCAGTTCCTCGGCAATCTGGCTGGCGGTCAGGCCGCGTTCCCACATCGCCTTGAGCTGGTCGATGCGCTCGTCAGTCCAGGACAATGAAAAACTCCTTACAGATTTGGGATCACTCCCCATATGGGAAGCCCGCGCATCAGGTTCAAATCCTTTGGACCTGAACCCTTGCAGCACAACGGACCAGCCGATAGTCGATCCCACCATGAACGACCAGCCCAAAATTGCCGCCGACTCGCCCTTTGCCGAGCCGGGCGTGCCGCAGATCCGCAACGTGAACTGGGCCGGGACCTGGGCGCTGTACCGCAAGGAGGTGCGCCGGTTCCTGAAGGTGCAGTTGCAGACGGTGTGGGCGCCTGCGATCACGACCTTGATGTTCCTCATCATCTTCATCGTTGCGCTGGGGGGAAGCGGACGGACGGTTTCGCTGCGCGGCGAGGCGGTGGCCTTTGCTGATTTCATCGCGCCCGGCCTCATCATCATGGGCATGATCAACGCCTGCTTTGCCAATGCCAGCTTTTCGTTGATGGTCGGCAAGGTGCAGGGAACGCTGGTCGACTATCTGATGCCGCCGATTTCGGTGGGCGAATTGCTGTTCGCGTTGGCGGCGTCTTCAGTGACGCGCGCGGTGTTCGTGGGCTGCGCCCTATGGCTGGCGATGGCAGCGTGGCCGGGCGTGCATGTGACGCCCGCGCATCTGTGGGCGGTACTGTGGTTCGGCTTGCTCGGCACCAGTTTCATCGCGTTTCTGGGGGTGCTGACCTCCATCTGGGCGGAGAAGTTCGACCATGGCGCTGCGATCACCAATTTCGTAATCGGGCCGCTGGCGCTGCTGTCGGGCACCTTCTATTCGATCGACCGGCTGCCCGCCTTTTTCCAGGGCGTCAGCCATGCCAATCCGTTTTTCTACATCATCTCCGGCTTCCGCTATGGCTTCGTCGCGGCGGCCGACACCAATGTGGTGGTGGGCAGCGCGGTGCTGCTGGGGCTGAACCTGCTGTTCGGCGGGCTGTGCTATACGCTGTTGCGGCGCGGCTGGAAGATCAAGGCCTGATCGTCAGATGAAGGCCGCGAACAACGGCCCGGCCAGCATGAGGATGATCAGGATCGCCGCGGCCAGCAGCCAGTGATGCAGGCGGGGAGAGCGATCGGACGCCTCCCCATCCTGCGGCAGGCGCATCAGGCCGTCGCCCCGCTTGCGCCGACGCGGGTGAGGGTGAAGCCGGCGTCCTGGGCTTCGGCGAGGGGGTAGATGTTGCGCAAGTCGATGAGCGCCTTGCCGGCCATGGCGGCGGCGATGCGTTTCAGGTCCAGCGCGCGGAAAATGTCCCATTCGGTGACCAGTACCAGCGCGTCGGCGCCGTCGGCGGCCTCATAGGCGTCGCTCGCCATCGTGACGGATGGCATCATCGGCGCGGCGACCTCCATGCCTTCGGGATCATAGGCGACGATGGTCGCGCCGGCATCCTCCAACGCCTGGACGATGGCGAGGCTGGGGGCGTCGCGCATGTCGTCGGTGTTGGGTTTGAAGGTGAGGCCCAAAAGCGCGACTTTCTTGCCGCGCGCGTCGCCGCCCAAGGCCTTGACGATCTTGCGGCCCATGGCGCGCTTGCGCAGGTCGTTGACCTGCACCACCGTTTCCACGATGCGGATCGGCGCGTCATGATCCTGGCCCGTCTTGACCAGCGCGAGCGTATCCTTGGGGAAGCAGGAGCCGCCATAGCCGGGGCCAGCGTGCAGGAACTTGCCGCCGATGCGATTGTCGAGGCCGATGCCGCGCGACACGTCCTGCACTTCCGCGCCCACCGCCTCGCACAGGTCCGCCATCTCGTTGATGAAGGTGATCTTGGTCGCGAGGAAGGCGTTGGCGGCATATTTGATGAGTTCGGCGGTGCGGCGGCCGGTGAACATCAGCGGCGCCTGGTTGAGGTTGAGCGGTCGGTAGACCTGGCTCATCACCGCGATCGCGCGCTCAGAGCCGGTGGTGCCCACGACGACGCGGTCGGGCCGCTTGAAGTCGCCGATCGCCGCGCCTTCGCGCAGGAATTCGGGGTTGGAGACGCACTGAATGTCGAGATCAGGGCGCAGTTCGCGCGCGATCCGCTCGACCTCGTCACCGGTGCCCACGGGCACGGTCGACTTGGTGACGATGACCGCCGGACCATCGAGCGCGCCGACGATTTCCCGCGCCGCAGCATAGACATAGGACAGGTCCGCATGCCCGTCGCCCCGGCGCGAAGGCGTGCCGACCGCGATGAAGATCGCGTCCGCGCCCTTGACCCCGGCGGCAAGGTCGGTGGTGAAGGTCAGGCGACCGGCCGCCGCGTTGCTGCCCACCAGCTGGTCCAGCCCCGGCTCGAAGATCGGCATGCGGCCGGATTCGATCGCCGCAATCTTGCCCGCATCCTTGTCGACGCACACAACGTCATGCCCGAAATCCGCAAAACAGGCCCCCGACACAAGGCCTACATAACCCGTGCCGATCATCGTGATTTTCATGCGATCTTCCCCGCTCCACCCTTGAGAATAAGACCAAGCAGCGCGACTATTCCACAGATTGTCGCCCGTGCCGCTTGCTGCATTGCAGCGCGGAAATACACAAGATGTTCAGCGGCTGTATACCAATTTCTGCGACAGGCGGTGCAGGGAATGATGAGGGAGCGAGATGTGAAGGTGGCCATTGTGTTCGGGACGCGGCCCGAAGCGATCAAGATGTTCCCCGTCGTCCATGCGCTGCAAAGGCGCAAGGGCATTGATACGCGGGTGATCGTGACCGCGCAGCATCGCGGGCTGCTGGATCAGGTGCTGGAAATTGCCGGCATCGTGCCGGACATTGACCTGGACGTGATGGTGCCAAACCAGACGCTGGACGGGCTGACGGCGAAGCTGATCGTCGAACTGGGCAAGGCCTTTGATGCGGAAAAGCCCGATCGCGTGGTGGTGCATGGCGACACGCTGACGACGATGGTGGCGAGCCTGGCGGCCTATTATCGCAAGATTCCGGTCGCGCATGTCGAAGCGGGGCTGCGCAGCGGCGACATTCACCATCCCTGGCCCGAAGAGGTGAACCGGCGGGTGGTCGCCTGCATCGCTGACATGAATTTCGCCCCGACGCAGGCAGCGGCCGATGCGTTGATGAAGGAAAGCCGCGATCCTGCCTCCATCCACGTCACCGGCAATACGGTGATCGACGCGCTGCTGGCGACGCGCGACCGGGTACGTGATACGCCCGCCATGGCGCGGGGGCTGGACGATCTGGCGGCGCGCTTTGCGGGCAGGCGGATCGTGGCGGTGACGACGCACCGGCGCGAGAATTTCGGCGGCGGCATGGAATCGATCGCGCGCGCGATCGCCGACATCGCCGCGCGGCCGGATGTGGCGGTGATCTTTCCGGTTCATCCCAATCCCAATGTCCGCCCGATCATGGATTCCGTGCTGGGCGGCCTGCCCAATGTGGCGATGATCGAGCCGCTGGATTATCCGCATTTCGTGCGGTTGCTGGACATAAGCCATCTGGTGCTGACCGACAGCGGCGGGGTGCAGGAGGAAGCGCCGTCACTGGGCAAGCCGGTGCTGGTCATGCGCGAAACGACCGAGCGGCCCGAGGGCGTCGACGCGGGGACGGCGCGGCTGGTGGGCGCCGATCGCGAGCGGATCGTGCACGAGGTGCTGGCGCTGCTGGACGATGACGCGGCCTATCAGGCGATGGCGCGGGCACATAACCCGTTCGGCGACGGCGGGGCGGCCGAGCGGATCGCGGCCGTGATCAGCGGAGCGTGATGTGGCGGCCGGGTTGATGCCCGGTCGCAGAATGCACCTCAGGCGCGGGCCAGCAATCCTTCGACCAGGCCGTCGAACAGGCGCTTGCCATCGGTCGAGCCATGGGCGGGTTCGATGACGCGTTCGGGGTGGGGCATCATGCCGAGCACATTGCCCGTATCGTTGAGGATGCCAGCGATGTTGCGGGCCGACCCGTTGATATTTTCGGCATAGCGCAGCGCGATGCGGCCTTCGCCCTCCAGCCGGTCGAGCGTGGCGTCATCGGCGAAATAATTGCCGTCATGATGGGCGACGGGATAGCGGATGGTTTCACCGGCGGCATAGCGGCTGGTGAAGGCGCTTTGTGCATTTTCGACGGTCAGCGGCACGTCGCGGCAGACGAAATGACCGCCTGCATTGCGCAGCAGCGCGCCGGGCAGCAGGCCGCTTTCGGTCAGCACCTGAAAGCCGTTGCAGACGCCCAGCACGAAGGCCCCGCGCGATGCCGCCTGCGCCACCGCCTGCATGACGGGCGAACGCGCGGCCATGGCGCCGGACCGCAGATAATCGCCATAGGAAAAGCCGCCGGGCACGCCGATGAGGTCGATGTCGGCTGGCAGATCCGTGTCCCGGTGCCAGATCATGGCGGGCTTGACCCCGGTGGCCGCTTCGAACGCCACCGCCAGGTCGCGGTCGCAATTGCTGCCGGGAAAGACGATGACGGCGCTTTTCATGGCTCAGGCCACCTTTTCGATGCGATAATTTTCGATCACCGTGTTGGCCAGCAGCTTGCGGCACATGGCATCGATATCGTCGTCGCTGGTGCCATCGGCCAGATCGAGTTCAATCAGCTTGCCGGCGCGCACATCATTGACTCCGCCAAAGCCTAGGCCTTCGAGCGCGTGATGGATCGCCTTGCCCTGCGGATCGAGGACACCGCCCTTGAGGGTGACGAAGATGCGGGCTTTCATGGCGTGCTGCTCCTTGGGATCAACCTGGGCCGCGCGGCGGTCGGCGGCGATAATGCGGCACCCCCTAGGCCCGGTGCGCGCGCGAGGCAAGCCATTATGAGTCGGGGGACGAAGGGACGCGGACCTAGTCGCCGCGATGATAATCATAGTCGAAGGCGCGGCCCTGCTGCTTGGTCAGGATCGCGCCGATGATGACGCCGCCGGCGCGGCGGAGCCGATCGACCGCCGTGCGCAGCCCGCCATGATGGTTGCGGCCCCATTCGACGACCATCAAGGTCGCCTGCGTGCGCGTGGCGAGCAGCGGCGTGTCGCCGAGGCCCAGGATCGGCGGCGCGTCGATCAGGATCGTATCATAATGATCGTGCACCGATGCCAGCAGATCGTCGAGCGCGGGGGTGGCCAGCAATTCGGTGGGGTTGGGTGGCACCGCGCCGCAGGGCAGCAGCGAAACGCCGGGTACGCCCGTCGCGATGACGGCGTCGGCAGCGTTCGCCTGACCTGTCAGCACTTCGCTGATCCCCTTGCCGGGCGCGACGCGGAAGAGGGCGTGCTGGACCGGACGGCGCATGTCGCCGTCGACTACCAGCACCGTCTTGTCGAGGGCGGCGAGCGCGCGGGCGAGGGCGTTGAGGGTCAGCGACTTGCCTTCCCCTTCCTGCGCGCTGGTGACGAGGATGGAGCGCGGCAGGCCCCCGGTGGAGGCGAGCAGCAGCGAGCGGGCGATGGGAGCGAAGACTTCGGACGGCTGGGGATTGTCGCCCGTGACCGGCACGGCGCCCAGCAGCGGCAGATCGACCCGCTCCGCCAGCGTTTCGGCCGATGTCACCGCATCGTCAAAGGCGTGACGCGCGCCCACCAGCAGCAGGCCGAGCGCCAACCCGCCGAGCGCGGCGAACAGCATTGTTTCCCCGACTTTGGGTGAAAAGGGGCTGTCGGGCGGGGACGCGCGGTCAAGTGGCTGGATGCGGCCCGCCTGAAAGCCGGCTTGCGAGGCCATGTCGCGATAACGCTGGAGCAGGCTGTCGTGCAGCATGCGATAGGTTTCGACCGAGCGTTCGTACATGCCCATCTGGACGCTGCGGCCACGCGCGGCCTGCGCATCCTGTTCGACATCGGCGATCTCGTCGGCAATCTGCTTTTCGCCGCGCCGGGCGATGTCATAGTCCTGTCGCAGCGAGGCGCGGATGCGATTAGCCATCTGCTGCGCCTGATCGTCGAGTGCGGCGAGCCGGGCGCGCGCTTCGCGCATTTGCGGATGGGCGTCCTTGCGGAATTGCCGTTCCTCGACCAGTTCGGCCCGCGCCTGCGCTCGCTGCGCCATCAAGTCCTGCATCGCGCCGTTGCCGAGCACTTCGGGGAGGGTTTCGGTGGAGGCGGCGCGGGCGCTTTCCCAGCGTTTCTGCGCCGCGATCCGATCGGCCAGCGCCTGGGCGCGCAGGCTGTTCAACTGCGCCAGCCGGCTGTTGATTTCCGATCCCGATGGTCCGGCGGGGCTATTTGCAGAGGATGCGCTGTCCATGTCCGCGCCAGGCGGGATCGGTGCGCCGTTGCGCGCGGCATAGACCGCCAGTTCGCGCTCCGCCCGTTCCAGATCGCGCCGCGCGCCGTCCAGCTCACCCAGCAGGAAGCGCCGCGCCTGAACACCGGACTGGAAGCCGCGTTTCAGGTCCGAGCGGATCAGGCTGTCGGCATAGCCGTTGGCGATTCTCGCCGAGAGCGCCGGATCGGCGCTGACGAAATGGATGCGGATGACCCGCGACTTGCCCGGTAGCTCGACCTCCAGATGATCGCGCAGCAGGGCAATGACGCGCTCCTGCTCGGCCTGGCGCTGGCTCTGGCCGCCGGCTCCGGCTTTCGGGCGGCTGACGCCCATGCCCTGGAAGAAGGTGGGGGTGCCCACCAGCGAAAGGCTGCGCGCGACATCCTGCGCCAGAGCGCGGCTGCGCAGCACTTCCAGCTGCGTCTGCATCACCGTTTCGATGCCGTCGGTGCTGGGGCGCGGTGGCACGCCGGAGCCGGCCGCGCCTGCGGGCACATCCTGCACCTCGACCGAGGCGGTGGCGCGATAATCGGGGGTGGACAAGAGAATATAGAGCAGCGCCACGAGCAGGCAGAGCGCCATGGTGACGAACAGGATCACCCGGTGGCGGCGCAGCAGCAGCCCATAGTCCCGCAGACCGCGCGTCAACCGCGCGCCAAGGCCAAGGCGTTCCGGGCGATCGTGCAGAGGGGGCGTGGTGGCGGCCATGGTCAGTCTCCGTCCAGCGCGATGAAGCCGGCGGCAAGCGCAGGCGCGGCAATGAGCGCGCCGCCAAGGATCGCCTTGGCGCGCGACAGGCCGACGATCACCTGATCGCCCGGCAGGATTTCAGGGTCGGCCGCTTCGCCCTTTCGGATAGCGCCCAGGTCGAACATCGCCGCCTGCCGCTGACCATCGAGCCGGCGGATCACCACGACCTGGCGCGTGTCGGCCAGGCGTGTCGGACCTTTGCCAAGGGCAATTGTCTGCGACAGGGTCAGGCGGCCATCGATCGGATAGAGGCCGGGTTCGCGAATTTCGCCGTCCAGCGTGATGCGACGGCCCACCGCCTTCTTGACGAACAGGCTGACCTGCGGCGAGACGAGATAGCGTTCGCCCAGACGCCCGGCGATGACGTCGGCGGCTTCGCTGGCGGACAGGCCCGCGACCGGAACCGCGCCAATCAGGGGCATCCGCACCATGCCCTGCGCATCGACCTGTGCGTCTTCCAGCGACAGGTCGGGTTCATGATAGACCCGGATGCGCAGCACATCGTCGGGGGAGAGGCGATAGTCCATGCCGACGGCAGGCGGCGGAGGAATGACCGCATAAGCCTGATCCCCGCGCGGCGCATCCTCGACGGTGGCGCAGGCCGCGACGCTGCCCAGCAACAAGGCGGCCATGATCGCGCGCGGCGCAGGCTGTCGCATCATGCCTCATGTCCCCCATCGGCCGTTGCTTTCGCACGCGCAAAAACATCGTGCCTGGCGGGGGTTAGCGGCGGGGCGGGGCAATGGCAACCGCGTGCGCGACGGGCTGCGCCGTCGCGGCCCTGTTCAGACCGCGATGCGCCCCGATGTCGACGCTGCCGCTCGGCGGGGCTGATCGGGCCAGATTCCCCGCGTATCATAGACAGCCTTGTCGGCGCGTTCGTCGACGGGGACGGATTTGAACATGTCATGATCGACCAGAATGACGAACACGCCACATTGTTCCAGAGCCGTATCGAGATCGATAAGTTCTGCACCCGTGCCGGCGAAGTCCATCGGCAGTTCCCGGGCATAGGGTTCGACCAGCTTGATGCGGCGGCCATAGCGGCGGGCGAGTCGCGCGGCGACCTTCACGGCCGGGCTTTCGCGGAAATCGTCAATGTTCGCCTTGAAGGCGAGGCCGAGGCAGGCGATGTCCTCGCCAGCGAAATCGTCGATCAGGTCGGATGCCTTCGCTACGACATGATCGGTCTTGCCGTCATTCACTTCGCGCGCGGTGCGGATGATGCGAGCATTTTCCGGGTCGCCATGGACGATGAACCACGGATCGACCGCGATGCAGTGACCACCGACGCCCGGGCCGGGATTGAGGATATTGACGCGCGGATGCCGGTTGGCGAGGCGGATCACCTCCCACACGTCGATGTCCATATTGTCGGCAATGACGGACAATTCATTGGCGAAGGCGATGTTGACGTCCCGAAAGCTGTTCTCGACCAGCTTGACCATTTCGGCCGCGCGGGCGGTCGTCGTGATGCAGGCGCCGCGCACGAACTGGCGGTAGAAGCCCAACGCCTTGCGGGCGCAGCGCGGCGTGATGCCGCCGATGCAGCGATCATTGTCGATCAGCTCCACCAGGATGCGGCCGGGCAGCACGCGTTCGGGACAATAGGCGATGGCGACGTCGCCCTGCACGCCCATGCCCGGCATTTTGAGGTCGGGACGCAGCTGCGCGAAAATGTCGCGCATCGCTTCGGTCGTGCCGACGGGCGAGGTGGATTCGAGGATCACCGTATCGCCAGCCTTGAGCACCGGGGCGACC
This sequence comes from Sphingobium soli, assembly GCF_020782245.1. Lineage (GTDB taxonomy): Bacteria > Pseudomonadota > Alphaproteobacteria > Sphingomonadales > Sphingomonadaceae > Sphingobium > Sphingobium soli. Next base: position 213,024 of record NZ_JAJGNP010000004.1, on the reverse strand, counting down.
GTGCGGGCGGCCTTGAGCACATAGGAAATGTCAGGCGCGCGATCCTCTGCCACCGGGGTCGGCACGGCGATGATGAAGACGTCGCTTTCCTCCACCGTCAGGCTGGCGCGCAGATTGCCGCGTGCGACGACGCCCTGCACCAGCCCGTCAAGATCGACTTCCTCGATATGGACGCGGCCGGAATTGACGGTTTCCACGACATGGGGCGAGACGTCGATGCCCACCACCTGGCACCCGCCGCGCGCGATCAGCGCTGCGGTCGGCAGGCCGATATAGCCAAGGCCGATAACGGAAACCTTTTGCTTGGTATCGACGGGCATGGAGCGGCAAATCCCCTGTTCAACGGCAATGATTAGCGGCTTTTGGCCGAAATTGCTGAAGAATTCGGTAATGGCAAGGGCAGGGCGGAGACGCGCCCTACCACGGCCATCAGCGCCAGAGCGTCGCCAGCATCGCCATCATGCCATGGTCGTCCGCCGCCTGGCGCGGACGGGGCGCGCCATAGCCGCGACATTCCAGGCAGTCCGCGCGCACCCCCGCGCCCGACACGAGCCCGCGCACGTCGCTGACCGCCTGCAACGCCCAGCCGCGCTGGAGCCAGGCCTGACGCGCCAGCATGTCGCGCGGGGCGGTGGCGTCGTCGCTTTCCCGTTCAGCGAATTCCTGCAACCATTCGGCCCATTTGTCGGGCTGCTTTTCGATGCGGAAGGCGCGTGCCTTTGCCGGATCGACCTTTGCGCGGCGGGCCGCTTCGGCAATCGCATCCTCCAGCCCGCCGAACCGGTCGACCAGACCAAGCTGGCGCGCGGTGCCGCCGTCCCAGACGCGACCCTGCGCGATACGGTCGATCTGTTCCGGCGTCTTTTTGCGCGATTGGGCGACGAGGCCGACGAAGCGGCGATAGATATCCTCAACGCCCAATTGCATGATCTGGTCGAATTCGGGCGTGGTGCCGCCGGCCAAGTCGGGCTGACCCGACAAGGGCGTGGTGCGCACGCCATCGGTGGTAATGCCCATTTTCGCCAGCGTGCCTTCAAAGCTGGGCAGGATGCCGAAGACGCCGATGGAGCCGGTGATGGTGTCCGGCTCGGCAAAGATGACATCGCCTGGTGTCGAGACCCAATAGCCGCCGCTGGCCGCGACATTGGCCATCGACACGACGACGGGCAGGCCATCCTCCTTCGCCTGCATGATGGCGCTGCGGATCTTTTCCGACGCCATGACCGACCCGCCCGGCGAATCGACGCGGACGACCAGTGCCTTGAGATTGCCCTTATCGAGCGCGCTCAGCAGCAGGTCGGAAATCGTGTCGCCCGCAGCGGTGCCGGGGCCGGCTTCGCCATCGACGATGTCCCCCGCGACCGTCAGCACGCCGATCTGCCCGTTGTTGGCGGGTGCGCGGGCCTTCACATAGGAGCGCAGGTCGATGGCGGCAAAGCCGGTGGCATCACCGGCCGCCGAATCCCCGGCAATGTCCGCGACATGATCGGCAAAAGCGGTGGCGTCACCCAGCTTGTCCACCAGGCCAGCGGAGAGCGCGGCCTTGGCAATATCGCCATTGGCGGCGCGGGCAGCGGCGGCGGGATCGCCGGCATAGGCCGCGATCCTGGCGCGGGGGCGCGCCTTGGCTACATCATCCTGCCATTGCTGCCACAGCGCCTCGGCCAGCGCCTGATTGGCCTGGCGCGCTTCGGGCGATTGTTCGGTGCGGATGAAGGGTTCGACGAAGCTCTTGTAGGTGCCGACGCGATAGACATGGGTGTTGACCCCCAGCTTGTCGATCAGCCCCTTATAATAGAGGTTGGAGCCACCCCGGCCCATGATCGCCACGCCGCCGAGCGGATCGGTCCACACTTCGCTGGCATGGGCGGCGAGTTGATAGCTGTCGTCGCTGTAGAGCGTAGCGTAGGCGAGCACAGGCTTCTTCGCCGCGCGCACAGCATCGAGCGCCGCGCCGATACGGCCGAGCGCGACCTGACCGCCGCCCAGAAACCCGTCGAGGTTGAGGACCACCGCCTTGACCTTCGCATCGCCTTTGGCCGCTTCCAGCGCGGTGACGATGTCGGACAGGCGATATTCCCTGGCCTCAGGCGCGCCGCCGCTCAACAGCGCGGTCGGGCTGATTTCGGCGGGCTGTTCAACGACCGTGCCGTTAAGTTCCAGCAGCAGCGCGCCGGTGCTCACCGACTTGGCCGGCTTGGGCGAATAGGACAGGGCGGTATAGAGCGCGCCGAAGAAGAGCAGCAGGAACAGGAGGACGAGACCGTCCTTGATCGCGACCACTATGCGCCATGCGCCCTTCACAAATGCCAAGTCGGCTGCTCCTCATGTCTAAACCCGCGATCTGTGCTTCTGGCGCTATCGCATCAACGCTTGCGCTGCAATGTGGGGCATGTGTCGCCCGCGACAAGCTTGCGCGCACGATTTTGCCCGTTATGGGAAAGCGCATCATTCGCCGCTGTCGTGCAGGAGATGCGTCCCATGCCCACCCTCGTCCTTATCCGCCATGGCCAGTCCGCCTGGAACCTGGAAAACCGCTTCACTGGCTGGTGGGACGTGGACGTGACCGAAAAGGGCGTTGAGGAAGCGCGCGCGGCCGGAAGGTTGATGGCGGAAAAGGGGCTGGACTTTGACCAGTGCTACACCTCGCTCCAGACCCGCGCGATCAAGACGCTGAATCTGGCGCTGGAGGAAATGGGGCGACTGTGGCTGCCGGTCGAGAAGGACTGGCGGCTCAATGAACGCCATTATGGCGGTCTGACCGGCCTTAACAAGGCGGAGACGGCGGAGAAGCATGGCGATGAGCAGGTGAAGATCTGGCGCCGCAGCTTCGATATTCCGCCCCCGGTGATGGAAGCGGGCAGCGCGTTCGACCTGTCGGGCGACCGCCGCTACGCGGACATCGCGATTCCATCGACCGAATCCTTGAAGGACACGATCGCGCGCGTCCTGCCCTATTGGGAATCGGTGATCGCACCGGACCTGAAAGCCGGCAAGCGGGTGCTGATTTCCGCCCACGGCAATTCGCTGCGGGCGCTGGTCAAGCATCTGTCGGGCATTTCCGACGACGAGATTACGGGCCTGGAAATCCCGACCGGTCAGCCGATCGTCTATGAGCTGGCAGACGACCTGACCGCCACCGACCGCTATTATCTGTCGGAGAGGTAGAAGAATTCAATGCCAGACTGCCCATTCGAATGAACCGTCTATATTTACCTTCACAGCTTCCAATCCGATAATTTTTGCTAATCTGGCGTTGGCTAAATTCAGCAGATTGGTGGGGACGGGTACGGAACCTTTCAACCAGACCTCAGTGATTGCGTGAGTGGCCATTGGAAGCCAAAGCGAGCAATAGGATGGCCCTTGTTCGTCTTCGATTGAAGACGTGAGAATGCCAAGAAGATGTCCGTTTTTGTCAAATACCGGCCCACCACTCATCCCCCCGATTGTAAGACACTTAACTTCTATGCAGGCATGTGGGATCATGACCCGATCCCGCCCCTCAGGGTAAATCGCCGACGTTTCCCCGATTCCTACTCGAAGTTGCAATCCAACGGGCTCGCCATGAGCTACGTGCGTTGGACTTCTCAAACCGGCAAACATGATTTGCTCGCCTATTACAGGCGTTCTTGTCGTCATCTCGACGCACGATATGCCTTCTGCCGGAAAATCAGAGCGGAGTCTTAATCTAAGTATCGCGATGTCAGAATCGCTAGCACTGAATTCTAAAATATCCCATATGAGTAAATCATCATTTTCTAATATTGAAACGCCTTGTACGGTTATATTTGAGTTTCTCAATTCGTCCAGACGGTCTTCAAATATGTGTTTAGCTGATATTGCGATTCCCGGAGAAACGAGCACCGCGCAGCCTTCTGATGCTTGGCCATCTGGCCCACTGAATATGATGGCAATAAGCGAACTTCCGAAATAGCCCCAATCTGCGACCTCGCCAGATCGATTTCCTTCATCGTGAAGATAGCGTTGGAAGTTGAATGATACGGCCATTCCCGCTGGAGCGTTTTCCGTTGGGTCACCTTTTACGATGCCAAAAACTCGATCTTTCGACATGTCGATTGCCTCGGTCGTTAGGATAAATTTCAGAGCAATAAAACATTTCTACTTAATGAAGTTTAGGCGTTTATGGGTCTAAAAATGTATGGCCGCGCGACGAGAGAAATCTCACATTGCCCCCTGACGGTACGGCCGCTAAGGGGCTTTGCTTTCCGCGCCATCAGGGGACATCAGCACGGTCATGAGCGCTATCGACGTCGGCATCATCATGGGGTCCCGTTCCGATTGGGACACGATGCGGCATGCGGCCGAGACGCTGGAGGCGCTGGGCGTCGCGCATGAATGCAAGGTGGTGTCGGCGCACCGCACGCCGCAGCGGCTGTATGATTATGCCAGCGGCGCGGCGGCGCGGGGGCTGAAGGTCATCATCGCGGGCGCGGGCGGGGCGGCGCATCTGCCCGGCATGGCGGCGGCGATGACACGCCTGCCGGTGTTGGGCGTGCCGGTCGAATCCAAGGCATTGAAGGGCATGGACTCGCTGCTGTCGATCGTCCAGATGCCCGGCGGCATTCCAGTCGGCACGCTGGCGATCGGCAAGCCCGGCGCTATCAATGCGGGCCTGCTGGCGGCGGCGATCCTGGCGACGGGCGACGCTGCGTTGGCGCAGCGGCTGGACGATTGGCGCGCGCGGCAGACGCAATCCGTCGCCGATACCGTCGAAGACTGACAAGAATCAGAACAGGACCGCCATGACGATCATCCCGCCCGGTTCCACCATCGGCATCCTTGGCGGCGGCCAGCTGGGCCGGATGATCGCCGTCGCCGCGGCGCAACTGGGCTATCGCACCCATATTTTCGCACCCGAAGACAGCGGGCCGGCCGCCGACGTATCGCCCAACTGGACGCACGGCGCCTATGAGGATGCCGCCGCCCTGTCCGCCTTCGCCGACAGCGTCGATGTCGTCACCTATGAGTTCGAGAATATCGACCCGTCCGCCGTCGACACGCTGGCGCGTCATGGGCTTGTGCGACCGGGCGCGCAGGCGCTGCGCGTGGCGCAGGACCGGCTGGCGGAAAAGCGGTTCGTCTGCGATCTTGGCGGGCTGACCGCGCCCTTCGCGCCGGTGGAAAGCCTGGACGATCTGGAATCGGCGGTCGAGACGATAGGCAGCCGCGCGATCCTGAAGACCAATCGCATGGGCTATGACGGCAAGGGGCAGGCGCGCCTGGCCGAGCCGGGCGATGCGGTGGGCGCGTGGAACGCGATCGGCCGGCAGAGCGCGATCCTGGAAGGGTTCGTGACCTTTGCCGAGGAATTTTCCGTCATCTTGGTTCGCGGCGCGGACGGCGCAGTGCGATTCTGGGATTCGCCGGCCAATGTCCATGTGGACGGCATATTGTCGACATCGACCGCGCCGGCCGGGCCGCTGATCGAGGGGCAGGTCGAACAGGCACGCGCGCTGGCCAAGCAGGTGGCCGATGCGCTGGACTATGTCGGCGTGCTGACACTGGAATTTTTCGCGAGCGCCGACGGCCCGGTCTTCAACGAGATGGCGCCGCGCGTCCATAATAGCGGCCATTGGACCATCGAAGGCGCGGTGACGAGCCAGTTTGAAAATCATGTGCGCGCCATTTGCGGCCTGCCGCTGGGCGAAACGGGTCTGGCCGCGCCGCGCGTCGAGATGCGCAACCTGATCGGTGACGATGTGGCGGCGTGGGCCGATATTCTGCGCGATCCGGCCAACCATCTGCATCTTTATGGCAAGCATGAGGCGCGCCCTGGCCGCAAGATGGGGCATGTGACTCGGCTGGCGCTGTGAGCAAGATCATCCTTGTCCTCGCCCGCGCCGACAACGGCGTGATTGGCCGGGACGGCGACCTGCCCTGGCGGTTGCCGGCGGATTTGAAGCATTTCAAGGCAATCACGGCGGGCCACCCGATGCTGATGGGGCGCAAGACGTTCGACAGCCTGCCCGGATTGCTGCCGGGCCGCCGTCATATCGTGCTGACCCGCGACCGAACGTGGCGGGCCGAGGGGGCGGAGGTAGCCCATGATGTGGACGGGGCGATCGCACTGGCGCAGGCGGCGAGCCTGATGGTCATTGGCGGCGCGGAGATATATCGCCAGGTCCTGCCAATCGCGGACCGGATCGAACTGACCGAAGTGCATCTGGACGCGGACGGCGACACGAGCATCGCCTATCCCGATGCGGCGGATTGGCGCGAAACGGCGCGGGCCGATCACGCCGCTGTGGATGGCCGCCCCGCCTACAGCTTCGTGACGTTCGAGCGGCGCGCGCACTGATGGCGGGGGCGAATGAGTGCGCAATCCGCCTCCATTGCCAGTTTTTCGTCCTGTCCCTATAGCGCGGCGCATGGAGCGGCTTTCCAGCAGCGCCCCGGTCCCGCCGCATTTGCGCGGGAGCGTCATGGCGCTCGGCAATTTCGATGGCTTTCATGCCGGGCATCAGGCGGTAGTCGGACGCGCGATCGCGCGCGCGAAGGCCGAGGGACGGCCGGCGATCGTCGCGACGTTCGATCCGCATCCCATGCGGCTGTTCCGGCCCGATACGCCCAGCTTTCGTCTGACCACGCTGGATCAGCGGGAGGCATTGTTCGCCCGTGCGGGGGCGGACGCGATGATGGTGTTCGATTTCACGCCGGCGCTCGCGGCACTGGAGCCGGCGGATTATGTCCGGCTGCTTAGTGAGGATATGGGCGTCACCGCCGTCGTGACGGGGGAGGATTTCACCTTCGGCCGCGCGCGCAGCGGTACGGTCGACAGCTTCGCAGCGCTGGGACTGTCGGCGCAAGCGGTGGGGCCGGTCAGCGATGCGCAGGGCATCATTTCCTCCACCCGCGTGCGTGAGGCGCTGCGCGCGGGCGACTGCGAGACGGCGTGCCGGCTGTTGACCCGGCCTTTCGCGATCCGGGGCGTGGTGCAGCATGGCGACAAGCTGGGCCGCACGATCGGCTTTCCCACCGCCAATATCGACATGGGGCCGTATCTGCGACCGGCCTATGGCATTTATGCGGTGCGCGGCATCCTGCCCGATGGGCGGGTGCTGGACGGGGCGGCGAATCTGGGCATCCGCCCCAGTTTCGATCCGCCCAAGGAATTGCTGGAGCCGCATTTCTTCGATTTTGCCGAAAGCCTCTATGGCCAGGAGGTGGAGGTGCAGTTGATCCGCTATCTGCATGGCGAGCGCAAATATGACGGGCTGGACGCGCTGACCGCCGGCATTGCCCAGGACTGCGCCGACGCGCGGCAAATCCTTGCGGGAACGCCCATGCTCGCGTAGGGCACGGCCCTGATCTGCTCAACCTCCGTTCGGTTCGAGTGTGTCGAGACCTATTCTCGACAGCCGCTTCTCGGCTTCGCTCGAAGCTGCTCGAACCGAACGGGCCAGAATAAGCGCGCCCATGACCGACCAGCCTGCCCAGAAAACCGACGATTATAAGTCCACCGTCTTCCTGCCCCAGACCGACTTTCCGATGAAGGCGGGCCTGGCGCAGAAGGAGCCGGCGATTGCCGCGCAGTGGGAGGCGATGGACCTTTATGGCAAGCTGCGCGAAAAGCGCGCGGGGCGCGAACGCTTCATCCTGCATGACGGCCCGCCCTACGCCAATGGCGACATCCATATGGGCCATGCGATGAACAAGGTGCTCAAGGACATCATCGTCCGCAGCCAGTCGCTGCTCGGCAAGGATGCGCCCTATGTCCCCGGCTGGGACTGCCACGGTCTTCCCATCGAATGGAAGATCGAGGAGGACTATCGCAAGAAGAAGCTGAACAAGGATGAGGTGCCGGCGGCGGAGTTCCGCGCCCAGTGCCGCGCCTATGCCGACAAATGGGTCGGCGTGCAGCGCGACCAGTTCAAGCGGCTGGGCATCATGGGCGATTGGGAAGACCCCTATCTTACCATGAAGTTCGACGCGGAGGCCACCATCGTGGGCGAGTTGCTCAAGTTCGCGGAGAGCGGCCAGCTCTATCGCGGCGCGAAGCCCGTCATGTGGTCCCCGGTCGAAAAGACCGCGCTGGCCGAGGCGGAGGTCGAATATGAGGACGTCGTCTCGACCCAGATCGACGTGGCGTTCGAGATCGTGGAAGCGCCGGGCGCGCCGGAACTGGTCGGCGCGCATGCGGTGATCTGGACGACCACGCCGTGGACGATCCCGGTGAACCAGGCTTTGGCCTATGGGCCGGAGGTTGATTATGCAGTCACCACCTGCACCGACCATGAAGGAAGGCAATTCGGTCGCTTCCTGATCGCCACTGAACTTGTCGCTGCATTCCAAGCGCGCGCTGATGCAGTTCTTCGTGGCTCGGAAAATCCGGAACTTGTGGGCGCGTGGAGCATCGACGCTTTTGTTAAAGGCTCCCAACTCGCCGGAGCGGTCGCCCGCCACCCGATCTACAACCTCCTTCGTCATCCCGGCGAAGGCCGGGATCCCGCTTCTTCTTCCGACGCCACCCAAGGCAGCGGGACCCCGGATCAAGTCCGGGGTGACGATTGGGAGCGCCAACTCGCTTTCTTCGCCAAACCGCGCCCCTTCCTCCCCGGCGATTTCGTCACGACCGATGCGGGCACTGGCCTCGTCCACATGGCGCCGGACCATGGCGAGGACGACTTTGCGCTGTGCAAGGCGCACGGGATCAACCCCGTCTTCGCGGTCGAGGGCGACGGGAAATATCGCGCCGACTGGGCATGGCTCGGCGGGCAGGGGAGCGTCATCAACCCCAAGTTCGTGAGCAAGGACGGGCCGATCTGCACCGACCTGCGCGAAGCCGGGGGGCTGCTCGCCGCGTCGGACGATTTCCGGCACAGCTACCCGCATAGCTGGCGGTCGAAGGCGAAGATCATCTATCGCTGCACCCCACAATGGTTCATTCCGATGGACCAGCCGCAGGGTAAGCGCGGCGTTCTCGACAAGCTCGAACCGAACGGCGGTGGGAGCGAGGTCCACAATACTCCGTTTGGTTCGAGCAGCTTCGAGCGAAGCCGAGAAGCGTCCGTCGAGAACTCGTCGAACGGCGCAACCCTCCGCGAAATCGCGCTCGACGCGATCGCGCATACCCGCTGGGTGCCGGAGCGGTCGACCAACCGCATCCGCTCCATGGTGGAAGGACGTCCAGACTGGGTGATTTCGCGTCAGCGCGCATGGGGCGTGCCGATTGCGCTCTATGTCCATCGCAAGAGTGGCGACTATCTTGTTGATCCGGGCGTGAATTCCAGGATTGTCGAGGCATTTCGCGTGGGTGGGGCGGACGCGTGGTTCGGCGCGGATCATCAGGCGCTGCTCGGCCCGGATTATGATTTAAGCGACTATGAAGTCGTTAACGACATTCTCGACGTCTGGTTCGACAGCGGATCGACGCATAGCTTCGTGGTCGAGGGCCGCTATGGCGAGGGCGCGCGCGCGGACCTCTATATCGAGGGGTCGGACCAGCATCGCGGCTGGTTCCAGTCCTCGCTGCTCGAAAGCTGCGGCACGCGCGGCCAGGCGCCCTACAAGGCGGTGCTGACCCACGGCTTCGCGCTAGACGGCACGGGCAAGAAAATGTCCAAGAGCCTTGGCAATGTCGTAGATCCGCTCAAGATCATGAGCGAGAGCGGCGCGGACATTTTGCGCGTTTGGGTCGCGAGCACCGACTATTTCGATGACGTGCGCATCGGCAAGGAAGTGCTGGCTGGCGCGTCGGACGCCTATCGCAAATTGCGCAATACGTTCCGCTACATGCTGGGCGCTCTGTCCGATTATGATGAAGAGACGGAAGCGGTCAGCTATGCCGAAATGCCGGAGCTGGAGCGGTATATGCTCCATCGGCTGGCGGCGTTGGATGCAGAACTGCGCGCGGTAGTGGACAAGAGCAAGGGCAGCGAGAACTGGCTGGAATTCAGCCGCTACAGCCGGGCGATCTTCGATTTCGCCAATAGCGACCTTTCTGCCTTCTTCTTCGATATCCGCAAGGATTGCCTCTATTGCGATGCGAAGTCGGACCCCAAGCGCCGCGCCTATCGCACCCTGCTCGACACGCTGTTCCACGCGCTGGTCCGCTATGTCGCGCCGATCATCCCCTTCACGGCCGAGGAAGTATGGCAGAGCCGCTTCCCAAGTGCCGACGACAGCGTCCATTTCCTGGAATGGCCCGAGGTCGATGCGCGCTGGATCGACGGCGATCTGGCGGATAAATGGGCTGAGCTTCGCGACCAGCGCGAGCAGGTGAACGAGGCGATCGAGCCGCTGCGACGGGACAAGATCGTTCGGTCCAGCCTGGACGCCGACGTGAGCATGGGCGAATTGCTGCCGGTGGGCGATGTCGATTTCGCTGAAGTGGCGATCGTCGCGCGCGTGACCATGGGCGAGGGCGACGGCATCATCGTGCGGCCGAGCGAATGGCATAAATGCGGGCGATGCTGGCGCAAGTTGCCCGAAGTAACGCAGGACGGAGCGCTGTGCGACCGTTGCGCGACGGTGTTGGGCGCATGAGCGGCGTCAATCACCGCCCGCTGGGCCTGACAGTGGCGATCGTGACGCTCGCGCTCGACCAGCTGATCAAATATACCGTGACCTATCCGCTGGCGCTGCAAAGCCGGGCGGACGAGGGGATCGACCTGCTGCCGATATTCCGCCTGCGCTGGCTGGAGAATAGGGGCGTGTCGATGGGCTTTTTCCACGCGGATACCGACGCGATGCGCTGGGCGCTGGTGGGCATGACCTTCCTGATCGCCACCTTCGTCGCGGTGTGGATGTGGCGGGAAAAGGCGCGGCAGGACGTCGCGGCGCTGGGCCTGGTGCTGGGCGGGGCGATCGGCAATATCGTCGATCGCGTGCGGCTGGGCTATGTCGTCGATTATGCCGATCTGCATTTCGGCGAATGGCGGCCGTTCCTGATTTTCAATCTGGCGGATGCCGCCATCACCATTGGCGTGCTGATCCTGCTTGCGCGGGCGCTGCTGCTGCGCGACAAGGGCGCAAAGACGGAGACTTTGAAGTGAAGCGTAAACTGATCCTCGCTGCCGGCCTGATTGCAACCCTGTCGGCTTGCGGCGGCGGCCGTGGCCTAGCGGGGCGCGACCGTCCCGATGAATTCGCCGTATCGCGTCAGGCGCCGCTGGTCGTGCCGCCCGATTTCGCGCTGGTCCCGCCCGCGCCCGGCACGCCGGCTGCTGCGTCAGTGGATGCCAGCCAGGAAGCGATGCAGGCGATGTTTGGTGGTCCCGCCCAGCGCAGCGCCGCGGAGAGCGGTACGCTGACCCAAGCCGGGCGTGCCGATGCCGCCACCGGTATCCGCTCGCAGGTGGGCGACCCCGATACGCAGGTCGTGAACAAGGGCAATACCACCCGCGACATCATTGCCGCGCCCGAAGGCGATGGGCAGGACGCGCGCGCCGCGGTTCCGCAATAATCGTCAGCGCGGCTGGTAGCGAATTTGTGCCTTGCCGGTCGCGCGGACCGGCAGGTGCAGTCCCTGGCCATAGGCGTGAATCTGGCCGATCTCATAGCGGTCGGCCCTTGCGCGGATAACGAAATCGCCGGCGCGCTTGTCGGCGATGGCGCGGGCAATCTTGCCCTTGAGCTCCGCGATATCCTTGGCGAAATTCTGACTCAACGCTGCGGCGATCAGGTTGGAGAAGCCCGGCGCCTGCGCGATGGCGAGCGCGGTATCGCCGCCCGCCCCATCGGTGTCGCCGGTGATGACCGGATCGACGAAATCCACCTTCGGGGAATTGGGTGCGTTGACGGGCCGCGCCGCCAGCCAGATGCGCCCATGGGTGTCCTTTCCCTCCACACGGGCGGCGATATCCACGCCCACGGCGATGCGGCCGCCGGTTGCGCCATAGCAGGTCACATTGGAAAAGCGTGCGCGCACCGTACCGAGCGCAGGCAGGGTGAAGGGACGTGCCGCGCGCTTGTCGAGCGCGCGCTGGATCACGGGTTCCAGCGTGCGATAGTCTGACGTGACGGGCAGGAAAAAGCGCAGGCCGTCGTTGATGTCCGTTCGATCGAGCGGGGGAAGCGGCGTCGGCCGCGGCGGATCTGGACGGGCAACGCCCACCAGGGTCTGCGTCACCGCCTCCAGCCCCAGGTCGAGCCGCAGCGTGCGCCCGTCCATGCGATAGCCATTATAGAAGATGCGGGTGGGGGCAACGCGCATCCACACCGCTGGGTTGTGCCGGTTGAGCTCTAGCGTCGAAAAGGCGTCCCGCCATAGGGTTTCCGCCCTGGCGCGCAGGTCTTGTTGCGCCAGTTCGCGCGGCAGGTCGCGTTCGAGGCGCGCGACGATCGGGCGCAGCCTTTCGTCCGCCTCATCAGTGAAGCGGATGCGCTGGCCCAGAAAGTCGATGCCCGGCGGCGTTGTCCAGTCATAATGCAGGTCGATCTTGCCAGTGGGCGTCCAGTCCCGCCCGATGTCGAGCCGGATTCGCGCCTGCACCCGCGCCGTGCCGGTGGCGGTTTCCCCTTTCAGCACACCCGCCACGTCGCGGGCGCTGATGCGGGCATGGACGGGCAGGTCGGCGATGATCGTGCGCCCTTCGCCGTGCAAGGTCACCGGGCCGCGCGTAACCTCCCCGATGATGGTGCAGCCGATGGGCGGCGTGACGTTCAGTTCTTCGCCAAAGACGCGCAGTTTTTGCGGAGGTATGCAGCGAGGCTCCGGGCGGTTGATCGTCCATAAGGTGCGCGGCACGGCCTTTTCAATCGCCGCGCGCAGGGCGTCGGCGTCGGCGTCGATCGGCACGGCGATGACGGATGTTTCGCGGGGAACGGGAACGGGATCAGACGCGCGTTGCGGGGCGAGATCAGTCGGCTTTTGCTGGCAGGCGGCGAGCAGCAGCAGGGCAAGCGGCGTTCCACGACGAAAGGACGGCCAAACCGCCCGCAGACCGCTGTGCAACTGCCCCTTCTCCTATTCTCTGGTCCGCGGCGGCGCAGGGCCGCCGCGGTGAAACGAAGACAGTCAACGGGCGAAATGGTTCCGCGCCAGCGTCATTCAGGCGCGCGCACCGGCCCCCACGCTATTGTGACGCAGCGCGGTCAGCACCGTGTCGATGATGCCGTCGGCGTCCAGACGGGCCATTGCATATTGTTTTTCCGGCTTGTCCTGGTCCTGAAACAGGTCGGGCAGGCGCAGCGTGCGCAGTTTCAGACCATTGTCGATGAGGCCAAGGTCGCTCGCCAGCGTCAGGACATGCGCGCCAAGGCCGCCGACCGCGCCTTCCTCTATGGTGACGGCGACGTCATGGGTGGTCAGCAGCTTGCGGATCAGCGCTTCGTCCAAAGGCTTGGCGAAGCGCAGGTCGGCGACCGTGGTGGAGAGGCCCTTGGCCTCGAGCGCGTCCGCAGCCTTCATTGCTTCCTCCAGTCGGGTGCCGAGCGAGAGGATCGCGACCTGACGCCCTTCGCGCACGATGCGGCCCTTGCCGATTTCCAGCGCCTGCGGCTGTTCTGGCAATGGGATACCGGTGCCGTTGCCACGAGGATAGCGCACGGCGATGGGGCCGCTGTCATGCATGGCGCAGGTGTGGACCATATGGACCAGCTCCGCCTCATCGGCCGCGGCCATCACCACCATGTTGGGCAGGGTGGCGAGGTAGGTGACGTCGAAACTGCCCGCATGGGTCGATCCATCCGCGCCAACGAGGCCCGCGCGGTCGATGGCGAAGCGGACGGGCAGGTTCTGGATCGCCACGTCATGCACGACCTGATCATAAGCGCGTTGCAGGAAGGTCGAATAGATAGCGCAGAAGGGGCGCATGCCCTGCGCCGCCAAGCCTGCCGCAAAGGTGACGGCATGTTGTTCGGCGATGCCGACGTCAAAGATACGATCGGGGAAGGCGGCCTGGAACTTGTCCAGTCCCGTGCCCGACGGCATGGCCGCGGTGATGGCGCAGACAGCGGGATCGCGCTGCGCCTCGGCGATCAGCGCCTTCGCAAAGACATTGGTGTAGCTGGGCGGTCCGGGCGGCGCCTTGTCCTGCGTGCCGGTAATGACGTCGAATTTCTGGACGCCATGATATTTGTCCGCCGCAGCCTCTGCCGGGGCATAGCCCTTGCCCTTTTGCGTGACGACATGGACCAGGCATGGCCCTTGGGCCGCGTCGCGCACATTTTCCAGCACCGGGATCAGCTGGTCGAGATTATGGCCGTCGATCGGGCCGACATAGTAGAAGCCCAGTTCCTCAAACAATGTGCCGCCCATCGCCATGCCGCGCGCAAATTCATCGGTCTTGCGCGCCGCATTGTGGAGCGGACGAGGCAGCTTGCGCGCCAGTTTCCTGGCGAGATCGCGCAGGCCCAGAAATTCGCGGCTCGACACCAGGCGCGCGAGATAGGCGGACAGGCCACCGACGGGCGGGGCGATCGACATGTCATTGTCGTTGAGGATGACGACCAGACGGTTGCCCGCGTCGCGGGCGTTGTTCATCGCCTCATAGGCCATGCCCGCCGACATGGCGCCATCGCCGATCACCGCGATCGCCTTGCCCGGCTTGTCCTGCATCTTGTTTGCGATGGCAAAGCCCAGCGCCGCGCTGATGGAGGTGGAGCTATGCGCCGCGCCGAAGGGATCATAGTCGCTTTCGGCGCGCCTGGTGAAGCCGGACAGGCCGCCGCCCTGGCGCAGGGTGCGGATGCGGTCGCGCCGGCCGGTCAGGATCTTGTGCGGGTAGCATTGATGGCCAACATCCCAGATGAGTTTGTCATCGGGCGTATCGAACACATAATGGATCGCCGCGGTCAGCTCCACCACGCCCAGGCCCGACCCCAGATGGCCACCGGTGACGCCCACGGCAGCGATGGTTTCGGCGCGCAGTTCGTCGGCCAACTGGCGCAGCTGTTCGGGCTGCAGCTTGCGCAGGTCGGCCGGCCAGACGACCTGGTCGAGCAGCGGGGTTTCGGGGCGATCAGTCATGATGAGGCATAGTCTCCGCTGCGCGTCCGGCCTTGCGCGGGCCGGGCGTCCTTGTCGTCATCAGGCCGCGCACTTGGCGCACAGGCCCAGTATCTCGATGACGGGGCGTTCGGGGTGGAAGCCGTCCTGTTGCGCAATGGCGCGCACCTGGCCTGTCACTGTGTCGTCATCGACATGGGTCGCCTGCTTGCAATTGCGGCAGACCATGAAGATGCAGTCATGGTGACAGCCCGGATGGGCGTTGGCGATATAGGCATTGGCACTTTCGACACGCATCGCGACATTATTGGTCACGAACAGGTCGAGGATGCGATAGACGCTGTTGGGCGCGACGCGCTTGCCGCGCGCTTTCGACACGGTGTCGGCGATGTCATAGGCCGACGCGGGACGATCTTCGGACGCCAGCGCATCGAATATGGCGGCGCGCATCGGCGTCCATTGCTCGTTCTTCGCCTCCAGCGTCGCGCGGGCGGCATCGGCCAGCTTCGCGCCGGTCGGTTCGTGATGATGGTGGTGGTTGGCCATAAGGTCCAATCTATGCGCAGGCGGCGGTTCGGGCAAGGGCGACGCGTCAGCGCTGCCCGAAGGTCCAGGCGGCCCACAGCCAGGCTGCGATCATCAGCGCGCCGCCGATCGGCGTCACCGCGCCCAGCCAGCGTGGACCGCCTAGCGCCATGATGTAGAGCGAGACGGCGAAAATCGTCGCGCCCGCAAGCATTAGCGCGGCCGCGCCACGCGCTGTGCCCACGACCGCGAGCGCGGCGACCGCGTGGACAAGCTGATACAGGCCGCCCGTGCGCAGCCATTCGGTGGCTTTGGGATCGGCGAGGCCATGCGCGCCAAATGCGCCTGCGCCGATGGCAAGTGCCGCAGAGAGGCAGGCCAGTATCGCGATCATGCGCCGTCTCCATCCCCGCGGCTGAGCAGCCGCATGCCATTGCCAGGGCGGTACATCAGGTCCTTGGCCGCGAGCAGCGTGCCATGCTCGATCTGGAGCGCCATGCGCTGGTCGTCATTTTCGCGATATTGGCGCTCCACCTCCTCCACCTCCTTGGGCGGGACGCCCAGCGTCTCCATCGCTTGCACGCCCATGCAGATGGCCGATTCATAGACTTCGCGCACGACGCCGGCGAGGTCGATATCCTTGAGCGCCAGCACCTGCCGCCGGTCGAAGGCGCGCACCATGATCGCGGCCTGCGGGAAGGCCTCCGCGATGGGCTGGAGCGCGCGCGAATCAAGGCTGGGATCGTCGATGCAGAAGGCGATCAGCCGCGCTTCATCCGCGCCCGAACGGCGCAGCAGATCGATGCGCGTGCCATCGCCATAATAGACCTTCATGTCGAAGCGGCTCGACACTTCGATCTGGGCGGGCTTCTTGTCGATCAGCACGACGCCAAAGCCGTGGCCCATCAGCATTTGCGCGACGGTCTGGCCAAAGCGGCCATAGCCCACGATGATCGCCGATCCGCGCGGCGCATCCTCCGGCCCCGGCAGGTCATAGCGTTCCTTGTCCCTGGCAAATTCGAAGCGGCGGGCAAACAGCATCAGGAACGGCGTGGTCGCCATGGAAAAAGTGACGATGGCGCTGAACAGGCTGGCGGCCTGGGGCGCGATCAGCAGTGCATTTTGCGCTTGGGTGAAGAGGACGAAGCCGAATTCGCCGCCTTGGCTCAGCAACAGGCCCGCGCCCAGCGCCTGTTGCCAGTTCATGCCAAACAGGCGGCCAAGGCCGGTGATGATCGCTGCCTTCGTCGCGACCAGGATCGCGGCCATGGACAGAACGAAAAGCGGATTGGCGATGACGGCGCCAAGGTCCAGAACCATTCCGACCGCGAGGAAGAAGAGACCAAGGAGGATCGAGCGGAAGGGTTCGACGTCGGCTTCTATCTCATGGCGATAGGGCGAATCGGCCAGCATGACGCCGGCGACGAAGGCGCCGAGCGCGGTGGAAAGATGCAGCGCGTGCATCAGCGCGGCGGCGGCCAGCACGGTGAAGAGGCCAACCGCGACGAACAGTTCGCGCTCGCCCATGCGCCCGACCAGCGAGAGGAGCGGACGCAAGATGAAGCGGCCGGCCAGGACCAGCCCGGCGATCGCCGCCACGGTGTAGCCTGCCATCACCCAGCCGGGCGGACCACCGGCATCGGCCGGGTTGCGCGACAGCGCCGCGATGATGGTGATGAGCGGGACGATCGAAAGATCCTGGAACAGCAGGATCGAAAAGACCTTTTCCCCGAAGGGCGAGTTGATCCGGCCGCTGGATTTCAGGCCCGGCAGCACCTGCGCGGTGGAGGATAGGGCGAGCGGCAATCCGAGCGCTATGGCCGCGCCCCAGCTGAAGCCGGTCGAGTAGAAGATGATCGCTGTCAGCACGCAGCCGCAGGTCACGACCTGCGCAAGGCCGAGCGCGAAAATATCACGCTTCAGTCGCCAGAGCCGCGCGGGGTGGAGTTCCAGCCCGACGAGGAACAGCAGCAGCACGATGCCGATTTCCGCGATGGCGAGTTTCGATTCGCCGCCGCCGACAAGGCCAAGCCCCTGCGGCCCCACGAGCGCGCCCGCGACGAGATAGCCGAGCACCGCGCCAAGGCCAAAGCGGCGGAACAGCATGACGAAGGCGACGGCCGCGCCGAGCAGGATGACGCCTTCGCTCAGCAGCATGTCGGTGGCGCTGGTCGTTTCCATCAAGCGTCCGCCATCCGCGCGGCTTCCGCAATGGCTTCAAAGCCCAGGCGAATGGAGGCGTGGCGCGCGGGATAGCCGCGCGCCGGCGCCAGCACCGCCAGGCCGGGCCAGAAATCCAGATCCTCGCTTTCGCCCGCCAGATAGGCGGTCAGGCGATCGCGCGCGTCCGTTAGTTCATCTGCGGTGAGGCCGATCGCCTGCGCGGCCATCAGCGCGGCCGACGCCTGCCCCAAGGCGCAGGCCTTTACGTCAAGGCCGAGTTGCGCGAGCCGGCCATCGGTCATGCGCACGTCCGCCGTCACCCGCGATCCGCAGGTCGCCGAGCGCTTCTCCACACTGGCCTGCGGGTCGGCAAGGCGCTGATGATGCGGGATGCTGGCGGCGAGCCGCAATATGTCTGTATTGTAGAGGGGGGCGCTCATACCGCCGATGTAGGACAGGAATGCGATTTGCGGAAGGCAGGGAAGGATGCTGGGATGAAATAAGCCGCCGCCATTGTTTCGCCGGGCCGCGCGGCCTATCGCGGGCGGCATGAATATCCTGGTCGATGCCGATGCCTGCCCCGTCAAGGACGAGATCTACAAGGTCGCCTGGCGGCATGCGGTGCCTGTCACCATCGTCAGCAACAGCATCATCCGCGTGCCGGCGCATCCGCTGGTGGAGCGGGTGGTGGTGAGCGACGGTTTCGATGCGGCCGACGACTGGATCGCGGAGCGGGCGGGCGCGGGGAGCATCTGCATCACCGCCGACATCCTGTTGGCGGACCGGTGCCTGAAGGCGGGGGCGCAGGTGATCGCGCCCAATGGCAAACCCTTCACCACCAGTTCGATCGGCGCGGCGGTCGCGACGCGGGCGATCATGGCGGATTTGCGCGCGGGGGCGGTCGGCGATGCGATCGGCGGGCCGCCGCCCTTTTCCAAGGCGGACCGGTCGCGGTTCCTGTCGGCGCTCGATGAAGCGCTGGTGCGCCTGAAGCGGGGCCGCTGATGGAAAGCGGGGACCAGCAGCAATGGGACGCCATCATTCTGGGCGCGGGCGCGGCGGGGATGATGTGTGCGGCGGTTGCGGGGCAGCGGGGACGGCGCGTGCTGCTGGTCGATCATGCCGATGCACCGGGCAAGAAAATTCTGATTTCGGGCGGCGGTCGGTGCAATTTCACCAATATCCATACCGCCCCCGACCGCTATCTGTCGGCCAATCCGCATTTCGCCAAGTCCGCGCTGGGACGTTACAGCGCGCAGGATTTTCTGGCGCTGGTCGAGCTTTATGGCATTGCCTGGCATGAGAAAACGCTGGGGCAATTATTCTGCGACGGTTCGGCGCGGCAGATCGTGGAGATGTTGCAGGCCGAATGCGATGCGGGTGGCGTCACCATGATTCTGGGCGCGGCCGTGACGAACATCGACCATGGCGACGGCCAGTATCGCGTTCGCGTGGGCGAGCGGGAGCATCGCGCGCCCGCGCTGGTCCTGGCGACGGGTGGGCCGTCCATCCCCAAGATGGGCGCGAGCGGCTTTGCCTATGACGTGGCCCGACACTTTGGCCTGTCGGTGGTGCAACCGCGCCCGGCGCTGGTGCCGTTTACGCTGGGACCGGACGATGCGCTGTTCCAGGCGCTGTCGGGCGTGTCGGCGGATGTGGGCGTGCGATGGGGCAAGATTCGCTTTCGCGAGGCCGCGCTGTTCACGCATCGCGGCCTGTCGGGGCCGGCGATGTTGCAGATCAGTTCCTATTGGCAGCATCGCACGCCGATCCAGGTCGATTTTCTGCCGGATCGCGGTGCGGACTGGCTGTTGGAGGAAAAGCGGGCGCGACCGCGCACGCAGGTGCGCAAGCTGCTGGGGCAGGCGTTGCCCGAACGGTTGGCCGACGCTCTGCTGGAGCGGGCCGGGGTGCAGGGGGAGCTGGGCGCGCTGAGCGACAAGGCGTTGCGGCAATTGGCCGCGC
Source organism: Sphingobium soli (assembly GCF_020782245.1). Classification (GTDB taxonomy): domain Bacteria; phylum Pseudomonadota; class Alphaproteobacteria; order Sphingomonadales; family Sphingomonadaceae; genus Sphingobium; species Sphingobium soli. The sequence continues at coordinate 193,460 of NZ_JAJGNP010000004.1, read as the reverse complement.
GACTGGCGGACTGGCCCTTCACGCCGTCGGGGACGGAGGGCTATGCCAAGGCCGAAGTCACGGTAGGGGGCATTGCTACCGCCGGCCTGTCTTCCCGCACGATGGAAGCAACGCGGGTGCCCGGCCTTTATGCCATCGGTGAGGCGGTGGACGTGACCGGATGGCTGGGCGGCTATAATTTCCAATGGGCCTGGGCGAGCGGCTGGGCGGCGGGGCAGGCGCTCTGAGCCTATGGCGGCGGGTGATGTCAGGCGCGCTGGGCGCGCGCGGCTGAGATGCTGGCTTGCAGGTGCGACGGGCGGAAGGGCTTGGACAGGCGCACGATGTCGGGCGCGATCAGGTCTATCCCCTGATAGCCCGAAATGATGAGCAAGGCGATGTCCGGATGATCGCAGCGCAGCCGGATCGCCAGTTCGGCGCCGGTCATGCCTGGCATCACATGGTCGGTGACGACGATGTCGGGGCGATAGCCCGCGTCGATCATGCTGAGCGCCAGTTCGGCATGATCGACGTCGACGACATCATAGCCCATCTCGGCCAGCATATCGCGCGTGCTGGCGCGAACCAGGGCATTGTCGTCGACGAGGAGCAGCTTCCCGGTCTGGCGGCGTTCGCCCGGTTGCGGCTGGTCGGGATCGCCGGTTTGTGCAATATTCTGTTCCACCGGTAGCCATAGCAGGATGGCGGCGCCCACGCCTTCTTCACTGTCGATCTGGAGCGTGCCGCCAAGCTGGCCAGCCAGGCCGTGCGCCATCGACAGGCCCAGGCCATGACCCCCCGTCTTGGTCGTGAAAAATGGCTCTATGGCAGCCTTGCGTACATCTGGCGTCATGCCGGTGCCAGTGTCCCGGATGGTGATGCGGACATAGTCGCCCGGCGCGAGGCCTTGGGGTGGCGAAAGCCGCTCGGCTTCGATGGTAAGCGTGCCGCCATCCGGCATCGCATCGCGGCTGTTGATCGCCAGGTTCAGGATCGCCAGCTCGAGCTGGTTGGCATCGGCACGAACCGGGGGAAGGTCGGCAGGCAGGTCAGTCGACAGCGTGATGCGCGGGCCGAGCGTGCTGGCAAGCAGCGCCTCCATCCCCGCAAGGAGATCGGGCAAGTGGACCGCGGTGGGCGAAAGGGGCTGGCGACGGGCGAAGGTCAGCAGCCGCTGCACCAGGATCTGCGCCGACTCGGCCGCCTGCAGCGCCATGCCGGCATGACGGTCAATCGATTCGGGGGTGCGCCGTGGCGACAGGATGAGGTCCAGGCCGGCGATGATCGGGGTCAGCAGATTATTGAAGTCATGGGCGACATGGCCGGTCAGTTGTCCCATCACCTCCATCTTCTGAAGCTGGCGCAGCATGTCCTGCGACTGCTCCAGTTCCTGCGTTCGTTCCTGCACCCTCTGGTCAAGCTGGTCATTGAGCGATTCGAGCGCAGCGAACAGCCGCCCATTTTCCAGCGCAGTGGCGGCAGCGCGGGCCAGCGCTTCCAGCAGGGCGATTTCATTGTCGGTCGGCTCGCCCTGTTCGGACCAATAGGCGCCGACCGCCGCCGTCGCTTCGCTGCGGCCGATCGGCACCATCACCATGGATCGCACGAAAGTCTGCTCATAAGCGGTGACGGGCACCCGCGGATCATTGAATATGTCGGGGATGATGGCGGTTTCGCCATGGCGCATGGCCCAACCCGACACGCAATTGCCGGCGGGGAAACGCTGCCCTGACCAGAGCGGCGCCATCGAATCCTCGGCGACATAATGGCACAGGCCGCCTTCGCGCAGGATGACCGCGATGCCGTCCGCGCCGACGGCGCGCCGGGCAAAGGCGCGCAGGACATTGACGATTGCGTCTAGCGATCGCGCGCCGGCCAGCGCCTCCATGGCTTCTGCGGCGATCGTCCATCGCGCAGCCAGCGCCTTCTGCTCCGAACTGCGCACGCTCATCAGTTCCCTGGTCATGGGCTGCCCTCTTTCAAAGAGTGGGCAGCCCTTATATCATTGAAATTGCTTGAATGTGAAATCGGATAGGCGGCGTCGGACAGGCGCGTCACCTCTCAATCACCGGTTAACCACGCAAAACAGTGCGAAAGCTGGAATCATGGACCTTCGTCCTCGCCGGAAGGCTGGGTGCGCGCGATCGGCGGCGGAGGCGCATTGACCGGCGGACCAGGGAGGGGCTGGTCGGACGGGATGCGCAACTGATTCGGGCCGAGATTGACGGTCATGCCATCTTCATCCACGCCCAGCCCGACATTGCCGATGCCGGTTTCCACCGTGATGTTGGCGATGGCATTGACCAGATCGGCGTCCTGCGTCTCCTCCGGCGCGTCCTCGACCGGTTCGTTGATCGCGCCGCTCATGAAATTGCGCCAGATGCGCGCGGGCACGCCGCCGCCCGCCGCGCCGCCGGGAAGCGGGCTATTGTCGTCATTGCCGATCCATACCGCTGTCACCAGCCCGCCGGCATAGCCGACGAAAATGGCGTCACGGCTGTCCTGCGTCGTTCCGGTCTTGCCAAAGGTGCTGGTGCGCAGCGCAGCGGCGCTGCCTGTGCCGCGATTGGCTGCGGAGGAGAGGAGATCGCGGATCATGGCGAGCTGATTTTCGCTGAACCGCCGCTGACGCTGCATCAGCCGCGCGAACCAGCCTTCGTTCTCGGGCGGGAGGCCGTGGGCCACGACCGGATAGCTGCCGGCCGCGACCGCTGCATAGGCTTCGGCCAGTTCGATGAGAGGAATTTCCGATGTGCCAAGCGCAAGGCTCAGATCCTCGGTCAAGGGCGCGGTGACGCCCAGGTCGCGCGCGACTTTGATGACATTGTCGATACCCACCTGCTGCGTCAGGCGCACCGCCGCGACATTGCTGGAGGCGGCGAACGCCTGGCGCAGAGTAATGCGGCCGCGATATTTGCCGCCATGATTGGCGGGCCGATAGCTGCCGGAGGTGAAGGGCGTGTCGTCCACCATGTCGTCGGGCGTCATGCCGGCGCGAAAGGCGGCGAGGTAGACGAACAGCTTGAAGGTTGATCCGGGCTGGCGTTTTGCCTGCACCGCGCGGTTGAAGCTGCTCTTCGCATAATTTTTGCCACCCACCATGGCGACGACGCTGCCGTCCGGCTTCATCGCCACCAGCGCGGCTTGCGCCTTCCCGAGTGGCGCACGCCGCACGGCGGCTTCGGCAAGGCGCTGGATGCGCCAGTCGAGCGTGGTTTCGATTTGCTGTTCGCCATAGACCGCGCCCGCGCGATCGCGGGCGATGGGCAGCACCCAATCGGCGAAATAGGTGCCGCTGGTGGCGTCCGGATCGTCATGCACGTCGAGCCGCGCCGGGCGCAGCCGGTTGCGTTCTTCCTGGGTCAGATAGCCCGCATCGACCATCGCCTGCGTCACCAGCGCGGCGCGCGCGCGCGCGCCGGACAAATTCCCGGTGGGTGCAAGGCGGGACGGCGCCTTGAGCAGGCCGGCCAGCATCGCCGCCTGCGGCACGGTGAGGCGCGCGGGCACGCGATTAAAATAATGGCGAGCGGCCGCGCGCAGGCCATAGACATTGTCACCGAAATAGACGTTGGAGAGATAGCGCTCCATGATCTGATCCTTGGTCAGCCAGACCTCCAGCCAGAGCGCGATCAGCGCCTCGCGCGCCTTGCGGCCAAGCGTCCGGTCGCTTGAAAGGAACACGCCCTTGGCCAGTTGCTGGGTGATGGTGCTGCCCCCCTGCGACGCACCATCGGACCAGAGGTTATGCCACATCGCCCGCGCAACGCCGCGCGGATCGATGCCCCAATGGGTGGGGAAGCGCCGGTCCTCGATCGCCATGAACGCTTGCGGCACATGAGGCGGCAATTCGGTCATCGTCACCGGCGTATCGATGATGGCCCCACGCCGTGCGATCAGATGACCGTCCGCCGACATCAAACTGATGCTGGGCGGGACGATGGGCTTGAGCGAGCGGGACAGCGGTGCGGTGATCGCCAGCCAGGCGACCAGGATCATTAGCAGCGCGAGAAGGACCGCCAGCATCCAGCCGAAAATCTGCACCCTGCGCCGCCAGGGTGAGGGCGGCGCGAAGGCGCTCGGCGGACCAGCGCCAAAGGCGCGTGGCGGCAGCGGAGCCGGCTCGACGGGGCGAGTGTCGTTCATCGGTTCGCTCATGCTGTGTTATTCATGCCATACAGTCAAGCCTGTCCCGTGACGGGACATTGGCAAATTGCGGTCACGAAGGCATGGCACAAATGGTAAATTATTCGTTAACGACGCATGATGCGAAACCGTCCTCTCGTCCTCACGACCGAATCGGCCCGCCACCCTTTCCGGCAGAGCCTGCCCGCCCATGTGCTGCGCGTGCGCTACGACGGTGCGCCGCCGACCCGCAAGCTGGCGGATGACGACAAGGACTGGAAATTGTTTGCGTTGAGCTTCTGCGCCTTTTTCACCGCCTTCTACAGCTTCATCTTCTGAAGCCTGGCGCGGCTGTTCTGGCCGTATCAGTGACAAATCGGGCCGTCGCATGCCTTGTGCAGTTTCCAAGCCATCGCCGCGCAGGGCAGCGACAGGATGGCGACCAGCAGCAATTGCATCACCACCGACACGCCCGCGATGCTGAGGCCGATGGCGCAGAGCGACCCGATCACCATGGCGCCGCTGTTGACGATATTATTGGCGGCAACGGTCCGCGCCGCCTCGCATTTTTCGACCGTGGTGGTGAGGAACGCGTAGAGGGGCACCACGAACATGCCGCCAAAGGTCGCCACGCCCAGCAGGCAGAGCGAGAGCGGCAGCGCCAGCGGGTGCGCCATAAATTCCGACAGCGACAGCATCTGTCCATTCGGCGCGGGCGCCCACAAGTCGCACACAATATGGAAGGCGACGATGCACAGCCCCATGCCGATCACCGACGCGGGCGCATATTTGGCGGATACATGACCCTGCAACAGTCGGTTGATCGCAACCGATCCGATGGCGATGCCGATGGAAAAAATGGCGAGGAACAGGCTGGCGACCGGCTTGTCGGCGGTCAGCACATTTTTCACCAGCGGGGGAAACTGGATGAACAGGATCGATCCGACCGCCCAGAACAGGCTGATCGCCATGATGGCCAGGAACAGGCGGCGGATATGCATGGTGCCGCGCACCAGCGCGATGGACGAGCGGATGATGTGAAAGTCGATCGGCTGTGCGTCCAGCATGGATGGCGCGGGCGGCACCTGACGCCCCGCGATATAGCCGATCACCGCGGTCGCAATGATGCAGATGGCGGCGACTTCGACCGGGATAAGGCCCGCCAGGATGGTGCCCGCCAGGATCGCGATATAGGTGCCGGCCTCCACCAGCCCGGTGCCCCCCAGCACTTCGTCCTCATGCAGATGCTGTGGCAAAATCGCATATTTGATCGGGCCGAAGAAGGTGGAGTGGATGCCCATGGCGAACAGCGCCGCCAGCAAGAGCGGGATCGCCAGCGTATGGACGGTGATGCCGCTCCAGATCAGCGCCAGCCCGACCGCGCCCACCGTCATGATCGCGATTTCGGCCCCCTTCACCCAGCGGATGATGACCGCCTTGTCGCGCTGGTCGGCCAATTGTCCGGATAGCGCGGACAACAGGAAGAAGGGCAGGATGAACAGGCCCGTCGCCAGCGCGCTGAACCAGGTTTCGGACTTTTCGTCGTTATACACCTGGTACACGACGAACAGCACCATCGCGTTCTTGAACAGATTGTCGTTGAACGCGCCAAGCAATTGAGTGACGAAAAGCGGCAGGAAACGGCGCTTGTTCAGGAGCCTGAGCGAGGCTTGCATGTATGGGGGATCTTCTTTCCCGTTAGCGACCGGGGCGGGGTCTAGCGGTTGGCGGCGTCCATGTCCAATGCTTGCGGCGCGTCGTCGGGGCGCGCCATTTTCGCCTGGCTTCGCTGCTGCTTGTGCGCAGCGCCGGACTGTGGCAGTCCGCGCCCATGCTGACGCTGCCCAACCTGCTGACGCTTTCGCGCATCCTGACCGTTCCGTTGCTCGTCGCGCTGCTGTGGCCGGCGGAACTGGGTGCGCGCTGGACGACCGGCTATACGCTCGCCTTCGCGCTATACTGCCTCATGGGCATTACCGATTATTTCGACGGCTATCTGGCGCGCGCGCAGGGCACGGTGTCGAAACTGGGCGTGTTTCTGGACCCGATCGCGGACAAGATCATGGTCGGCGCGGTGATTTTGATGCTGGCGGCGACGCGCGACATTGCTGGCCTGCACATCGTCGCCGCGATGATCATATTGCTGCGCGAAATCGCCGTGTCGGGCCTGCGCGAATTTCTCGCCGGATTGCAAGTGTCGGTGCCGGTGTCCAGGCTCGCCAAGTGGAAGACGACCTTCCAGCTGATTGCGCTCGGCGCGCTGATCCTGGCGGGGGCGGTGCCGCAATTTCCCTTCGTGCAGATGGTCGGGATCGCGACCCTGTGGGCCGCCGCGATCCTGACGCTGATCACCGGCTGGGATTATCTGCGCGTCGGCATCAGCCATATGGATTGATGGCCATGGCGACGCTCACCATCGTCTATTTCGCCTGGGTGCGCGAAGCCATTGGCCGCGACGAGGAGCAGGTGGAGCGGGCGCAGGCCGGCGCCACCGTCGCGGATTTGGTCGCGATGCTGGCGGCGCGCGGCGGCGGCTATGCGCAGGCGCTGGGCGATCCCGCCCGGCTGCGCGCGGCGATCGACCAGCGGTTTGCGCCGCTCGAAACCCCGATCGGCGACGCACGGGAGATTGCGCTGTTTCCGCCGGTGACGGGCGGATGAACCGGGTCGTGATCCAGGTGCAGGATTTCGACGTCGCGGGTGAACTGGCCGCGCTGGAGGCGCTGGGCGGCGGCGGGGTCGCCAGTTTCACCGGCGTGGTGCGCGGGGGCGATGGCCTGCTGGCGCTGGAACTGGAACATTATCCGGCCATGACGCAGGCGCAGGTGGCGCGAATCGCCGAGGATGCGATGGCGCGCTGGCCGCTGCTTGGGGTCAGCGTCATCCATCGGGTCGGCCGGCTGGAGCCGGGCGCGCGGATCGTCTTCGTCGGCACTGCCTCCCGCCACCGCACCGCTGCGCTAGAAAGCTGCGCCTTCCTCATCGACTGGCTGAAATCCCACGCGCCCTTCTGGAAGAAGGAGCATTTTGAAGGCGGCGCGACGGAATGGGTGGAAGCACGCGCGGAAGATGAGGCGAAGGCGAAGGAATGGGGCGGCTGAGGGCCGAATACGACCACTTGCGGCCATTCAAGACCGAAGTAGATTAAACCCTATGCTATTTCGCTCTGTCAAACGCCTTTTAAGCCGATGGAGCAATCAACAGGAAGCTGCGCTTTGGCAAATGACGAACCGCAAGACGATGGGGAAGCGTCTCGCGGGATATGGCAAGTCAGAACGAGTGGAAGCTAAATTCTTCTTACTGGCGCTATCACCGACGATACCATTGATGTTGTCAGATATGCTAGGCTAGGAAAGAGGCTTTCTCTGGAAGGCCTGGATGTGTTTGTGCATAGCTTGGGCGTTAGGCATTATGTTTATCATGTTCGCCAGCCTGTGGCGTTCCTTCGGGCGATCGATGCGGGATTGGCGAAACGGCAGGTAGCCACCCGTCTTTTCCCCGATCTCACCTTCAAACCGTGCGCGGCGCCTCACGCAGCCTCGGGCAAGCGGCAGCTCTTCGCGGCGGCGTCGCGTAATATGTCCGCGAGCATGTGGAATTCCTTTTCACGCGGGCTGTTGCGCCGCCATACCAGCGCGATGTCGCGAGCGGAGCGGTCCGATTTGAGTGGGCGGGCGGTGATCCGCGTGTGATCCAATATGCCGCTGGCGATCGCCATTTCCGGGATCATGGTGACGCCTAGGCCATTATCGACCATCTGAATGAGCGTATGCAGCGACGTGCCCATCATCGTCGCGCTGGCGCGCAGGTCGGGGCGGTTGCAGGCGGCGAGCGCATGGTCCTTGAGGCAATGGCCGTCCTCCAGCAGCAGCAGCTTGCTCTCGTCGATCATGCCGGGCTTGATCCATTCGGGTGGATTGGTCGGATCATCCTGCGGGAAGGCGACATAGAGCCGGTCCTCGAACAGGATTTCGCTGTCCAGTTCGCCGGTGGGGAAGGGCAAGGCCAGCAGCACGCAGTCGACATTGCCGTGGCGCAGCGATTCGATCGCGGCCTGGCTGGTTTCTTCGCGCAGATAGAGTTTGAGTTCGGGCCGGTCGGCGCGCAGCCGAGGCAAAAGGCGTGGCAGCAGGAAGGGCGCGATGGTCGGGATGACGCTCATGCGCAATTCGCCGGTCAGCGGCTTGCCCGACGCTTCAGCGATGGCGGCCAGTTCCTCCGCCTCCCGCAGCACGCGATGCGCCTTTTCCACGATACGGTCGCCCAGCGCCGTGAAGCGGACGACGCGGCGCGTCCGCTCGACCAGGGTGACGCCGATCAGCGATTCCAGTTCGCGGATGCCGGCCGACAGGGTGGATTGCGTCACGAAACAGGCTTCGGCTGCTTTGCCGAAATGCCCCTGTTCCTTCAGCGCCACCAGATATTGCAGCTGTTTGAGCGTCGGCAGGTAACTGGACATTTATCGGCTTCCTCGATCAGAAGGCCGAATATAAGCGGCCTACCCGATAAATCCAAGCCATTTGCCGATGCCGAAGGCCGATGTGATGGTCAGGATCACGCCCACGGCCGAGAACAGGAAGCGCGGGGCGATCCGCCGCGCCAACATCGCGCCGAATGGCGCGGCGACAACGCCGCCGATCAGCAGGCCCAAGGTGTAGGTGGTGAATGTCTCCCAACCCAGATGGAACAGGAAGGTGAGGCTGATCGACAGGGTCAAAATGAATTCGACGCTGTTGACCGTGCCGATGGTGTGGCGCGGGCTGGACCCTTGCAGCAGCAGGTTTGACGTCACAATCGGCCCCCAGCCGCCACCGCCGGTCGCATCCATGAAGCCGCCGGCCAGCCCCAGCGGCGTCACCCATTTGGGATCGCGCGGCTTAGGCGGCAGATGGAAGCCGCGCCAGATAAGATAGAGGCCGATCGCCGCCAGATAGATCTGGACGAACGGCTTGATGACCGATCCGTCGATGTTCGAGAGCAGATAGGCGCCCGCCACACCGCCGACGACACCGGGGATGATCAGCCGCGCGAACAGCCGCCAGTCGACATTGCCGTGCAGGATATGGCTGATCGCAGATACGCCGGTGGTGAAGGTTTCGGCGGCATGGACACTTGCCGACGCGCGACTGGGCGGCACGCCCATGGCCAGCAACAAGGTGCTGGAAATGACCCCATAGGCCATGCCCAGGGCTCCGTCGATCATCTGGGCGCCGAAACCGATGAGGATGAAAGGCAAGATTTCGCCAGAATTGGCCAGCAACGCGTCAATCATCCGTCGTCCTTGGGTTTGATTGTCTACTACATTGATAGGCATATCTCCCAAAGCAAAGCAAGCACCTCTTTTCGGCGGGAATGTCCGGCCATGGGGTTGGTCTGGAAAAAGCGCTGCGGGAGGCCTATGTTGGCCGTCATTGGGTTCAGGATTTCAGGGACGCGGGATGCTGCGCAATCTTATTAGCTATATCGATTCGGTGAAGGCGCGCGATCCCGCGCCTCGATCCCGCGCCGAAATCCTGCTATATCCGGGCGTCTGGTCGCTTGCCTTTCACCGGGTGGCCCACCGGCTGTATCGCGCGCGGCTGTTCTTCCTGGCGCGCTTGGTCAATCACATCGCCCGTTTCCTGACAGGCAACGACATTCATCCCGGCGCGCGGATCGGCAAGCGCTTCTTCATCGACCATGGCTTTACCGTGATCGGCGAGACGGCGGAGATTGGCGACGATGTCACGCTCTATCAGAATGTCACGCTGGGCGGGACCGATCCCGCCAACGGCATTGCGGGTAAGCGGCATCCGACGCTGCAAGACGGCGTCATCGTCGGATCGGGCGCGCAGGTGCTCGGGCCAGTGCAGGTCGGCGCGCGGGCGCGGGTCGGTGCCAACGCCGTCGTGACCAAGAATGTGCCCGACGGCGCGACCATGGTGGGCATCCCGGCGCGGCAGATGCTGGTTGACGTTACCGCCTATCAGCGCGACTTCGTGCCCTATGGCACGCCCTGTTCCGACTGTTTCGACCCGGAAAAGCAGAAGCTGGAAATGCTCCAGTGCGAGGTCGAGCAATTGCAGAAACGGTTGGCGCAATTGATGGCCGAGCGGCAGACCCCGCAGTTGCCCGACGCCGATACGCTGTTCAAGGACCGTGACCGCGCCTGATGACCAATGTGACGCCGTTTCCCGCCGCGACTCCCGGCCAGGTCGGTTTTGAGCGGCCGGAACTGCAACGGATCATGGATCTTTATGGCCGGATGGTCGCGGCTGGCCATTGGCGCGACTATGCAATGGACATGGGGCGCGATGCCGCGATTTTCAGCGCCTTTCGCCGCTCCGCCGAACGCCCGGAATATCGTATCGAAAAGCGGCCGGCGCTGCGCAACCGCCAGGGCATGTGGGCGCTGGTGGGGGAAGGCGGCGCGATATTGAAACGCGGCGCGGACCTGCACAATGTGCTGGCGCCCGTCGAACGCAAGTTGCTGCGGATCGTCGAGGACTGAGACAGGCAGCAGGCTGGGCGATCGGCACGCCTGCCATTGCGAAACAGGACGGGAACGCTATCTGTCCCCTGATGTCTGGTCCCCAATCCCCCGATCGTTTCCACGAAGACAAGGCCACCTACACCGTCACCGGCAGCCAGCCGGATATCGACGCGGGGGTGGAGGCGATCCGCACCGTCCTCAAGACGCTGCCGATCCGGCCCGGCGTCTATCGCATGCACGATGCGCGCGGCGACGTGCTCTATGTCGGCAAGGCGCGCGCGCTGAAAAACCGTGTCGCCAACTATACGCAGGTCGATCGCTTGCCCAAGCGGCTGCAACGCATGGTCGCCCAGACCCGCAGCATGACCATCGTCACCACCAATAGCGAGGCTGAGGCGCTGTTGTTGGAGGCGCAGCTGATCAAGCGATATCGCCCGCCCTATAATGTCCTGCTGCGCGACGACAAAAGCTTCCCCTTCATCCTGCTGCGCGACGATCATGCCTTTCCCCGCGTGCAGAAGCATCGCGGGGCGCGCAAATATCAGGGGCGCTATTATGGACCCTTCGCCAGCGCCGGGTCGGTGACGCGCACGATCAATGCGCTGCAAAAGCTGTTCCTGCTGCGGTCCTGCACCGATAGTTTCTTCGCCAATCGCTCGCGCCCCTGCCTGCTTTATCAGATCAAGCGTTGTTCGGCCCCCTGCGTCGACCGGATCGACGAGGCCGGCTATGCCGAATTGGTGCGCGATGCGCAGGATTTCCTGGGCGGCAAGTCTACGGCCGTCCAGAAGAAGCTGGGCGCGGCGATGCAGCAGGCGTCGGACGCGATGGATTTCGAACAGGCAGCGGTGATCCGGGATCGGCTGAAGGCGCTGACCTTCATCCAGGGCAGCCAGGCGATCAATGCAGAAGGGCTGGGCGACGCCGACATTTTCGCGCTGGCGGAAAAGGGCGGGGCGATGTGCATCCAGGCGTTCTTCATCCGCGGCGGCCAGAATTGGGGCCATCGCAGCTTCTTTCCCGTCCATACCGCCGACGTCGTGACGGAGGAGGTGCTGGAAAGCTTCATGGCGCAATTTTACGAGGAAGTGCCGCCGCCCCGCCTGATCCTGGCCGACCGGCAGCCTGCCGAATGCGAACTGATGGCGCTGGCGCTGTCGGAGCGCGCGGGCGGCAAGGTGCGGATCGAAGTGCCGCAGCGGGGTGAGCGCACCCGTCTTATCAAGCAGGCGCAACGCAATGCGGTGGAGGCGCTCGACAGGCGGCTGGCGGAAACCACCAGCCAGGGCCGCATTCTTGACGAGATGGTCGAAACCTTCGGGCTGGAGGGTGTGCCGGACCGGATCGAAATCTACGACAACAGCCATATTCAGGGCGCGCATGCGTTGGGCGCGATGGTCGTTGCCGGACCGGAGGGATTCCGCAAGAACGCCTATCGCAAGTTCAACATTAAGAATCCGGAGATCAGCAACGACGATTTTGCGATGATGCGCGAAATGTTCGAGCGGCGGTTCGGTCGCGCCGCGCGCGAGGATCCCGACCGCGACAGCGGCGAATGGCCCGACCTGGTGCTCATCGACGGCGGTAAGGGGCAGCTATCGGCTGCGCGCGGCATATTGGAGGATTTGGGGATCGAGGATGTGTGCATGATCGGCGTTGCCAAGGGGCCGCATCATGGCCGCGAAGGGCGCGAGGTGTTTCACCTGATGGACGGCCGTGAAATCACCTTTCCCCTGAACCACCCTGTGCTGTTCTACCTTCAGCGCCTGCGCGACGAAGCCCACCGCTTCGCCATCGGCGCCCACCGCGCCAAGCGCAGCAAGGCGATCACCGTCAGCTCGCTGGACGAGGTCCCCGGCATCGGCCCTGCGCGCAAGAAGGCCCTATTGATGCACTTCGGCACTGCCCGCGCCGTCCGCGACGCCGCCCTGGAAGATCTGGCCAAGGCCCCCGGCGTGTCGAAGGCCGTGGCGCAGCAGGTTTATGATTATTTTCACGGGTGACGTGTGACAACGCCGCCGGGCATGGGCTAATCGAATCCACATTCGCGCCCATCATCATGGCAAATGCAGACAGGGGGGCTCACTGCGCGCTATCATATGCCATTGTAAGGAGAAGCATCCGCAACCGCATCGGGCGAGATCGATAGCCAGTGAGATGAAAAGAATGGTGGACGCACTAGGGCTCGAACCTAGGACCCGCTGATTAAGAGTCAGCTGCTCTACCAACTGAGCTATGCGTCCATCCGGGGCGGCCGATCGGGCCAGCGTTCCGAAGTGGGCGGACTGCTAGCAGCGGCGGCTCGTTTTGCAAACCCCTATTTGCAGCTTGTCGCGATTTTTTGCCGAAGTCGCGATCAGGCCCAGTCGCCGGGCCGCCGCTGCCGTTTGCCCGACCGGTCGATGGCCATGATGATGCCGATGCACAGCATCACGGTCAGCATCGATGATCCGCCGTAGGACATGAAGGGGAGGGGAATGCCGACCACTGGCGCCAAGCCCATCACCATCATGAGATTGATCGCCACATAGAAGAAGATGGTGGTGGTAAGGCCGGCCGCCGCCATCCGCGCGAATTTGTCCTGTGTCCGCATGGAGACGCGCAGGCCCCAGCGGAACAGGAGCAAGAACGCGCCGATCATCAGCACGCCCCCCAACAATCCCCATTCTTCGGCCATGGTGGCGAACACGAAATCGGTATGGCCTTCGGGCAGATAATCGAGGTGACTTTGCGTACCTTGCAGGAATCCCTTGCCCCAGATGCCGCCTGACCCGATCGCGATTTTCGACTGGCTGATATGATAACCTGCGCCCAGCGGATCGCTTTCGGGATCGAGGAAGATCAGCACCCGCTTTTGCTGATAATCGTGCAGAAAGCTGAAGGCGATAGGGATGGCCGCAGCGACGGTCAGGCCCGAACCGATGAACAGTCGCAGCGGCAGCCCGGCAAGAAACATGACGGTGACGCCGCCCGCCGCGATCATCGTTGCGGTGCCAAGGTCAGGCTGCACCAGCACCAGCGCCCAGGGCAAGCCGATCAGCACCAGTGCGGGCCAGATCGCGTTCCATCGTCGGATTTCGCCGACAGGCAGCAGCGCATAGAAACGCGCGACTGTCAGGACAATGACCGGCTTCATGAATTCGGACGGCTGCAGCTGCATGAACCCAAGGTTGATCCATCGCTGGCTGCCGCCCCTGACGCCCCCGATCAGTTCGACCAGCACCAGAGCGACCAGAATCGCCCCATAGGCGGGAAAGGTGTAGCGAGCAAAGACCTCAACCGGGATGCGGCTGAGCACCAGCGCCATGACGGTGAAGATGCAGAAGCGAACCGCCTGATTGGCGGCCCAAGGGAAAATGCTGCCGCCCGCGGAACTATAGAGAACGAGAGTGCCGAAGCCGGCGATTGCCAGCAATAACGCCAGCACGCGCCAAGGAAACTGCGTCAAGGATTGCGGAATGATGCTCATGGGGCGTCGGCCGCGTCGCTGCCATTGTCGGGCGCGGGAGCAGAGGCATTGGCGGTATCGGACGCATTGGACGCGTTGGCGGCTTCGGGTGGCGGCACTTCGCCCTTGCGGATCGCTTCGGCCATGCGAAAGGCGGCCATCTGGCGATTTTGCCGTTCGGCCGGTGTTCCGCCCCAGCCCTTTTCCAGAGTGACCAGCTTTTCCATCGCCCGCTCGGGATCGAAAAGATAGGACAGCGTATCGCTGGCGATCATGGGCGCGTCCTCATTGCGGATCAGGTGGCCGCCATGTTCGATGATGCATCCCACCGCATAGCGCGGCTTGTCGAAGGGCGCAAAACCCTGGAACAGGGCATGATCGCGCAGCTTGAACGCGAGCGAACTGTTGCCGCGAACGCCGCCGGCCCGTTCCGCCATGGTGATGCGCCGCACCTGCGCCGTGCCGGTCTTGCCCGCGATGAGGACATTCGGGATGTTCATGCGCGCCGCGCCCCCGGTTCCCCCGCCATTGACGACCGCGCTCATCGCATCGCGAATGATGACCAGATGCTCTTCGCTAGCGCCGACCAGCGCGGGGTCCGGGCGCGGCGCATCGTAGAGGAAATTGGGCATCAGTTGCCGACCGGTCGCCAGCCGCGCCGCCATCACCGCCATTTGCAGCGGGTTGATCAGCATATAGCCCTGACCGATGGTGGCATTCACCGTGTCATAGACCTGCCATTTCTGGTTATATTTCCGTTCCTTCCATGCGGGGTCTGGCACCGTGCCGTAACTCTGGCTGGGAAAAGGAAGGTCGAAGCGCTGCCCCATGCCGACGCGATGGGCCATGTTGGCAATGCGGTCCATCCCGATCCGCTGGGCCATCTGGTAGAAATAAATGTCGCAGCTCTGTGCGATCGCCCCGCGCATGTTGAGCGGGCCATGGCCGCGCCTTTTGTGACAGTGGAAAAGCGTGTTGCCGACCCGGATCGCCCCGCCGCAACTGATCGTCTCCTGCGGCCCCACGCCCGCTTCCAGCAGCGCCAGCGCCACCATCGGCTTGACGGTGGAGCCGGGCGGATAGAGGCCCTGCAAGGTCTTGTTGCGCAATGGAACATGATCGTCTTGCGAAAGCATATTCCATTCGAGGTGGCTGATGCCGTCGGAAAAGCTGTTGGGATCGAAACTGGGCATTGACGCCATGGCCAGCACGTCGCCATTCTGACAATCCAGCACGACGACGGCGCCGCTCTGCGTCGCCAGGCGGCGGCCGGCATATTCCTGAAGGCCAGCGTCGATGGTGAGCTTGATCGAGCGGCCCGGCGTGTCGGGTCGGGTGGTGAGTTCGCGCACGATCTTGCCGCGCGCGGTAACTTCGACCCGCTTTGCGCCGGGCTTGCCCGTCAGATGCCGGTCGAACGCTTTTTCCAGCCCGTCCTTGCCGACCTTGAAACCGGGGGTGATGAGGAGCGGGTCCTTGCGCTCCTTATATTCTTCGGCCGTGGCGGCACCGACATAGCCCAGCAGATGACCGACCGTCGCTCCGGCCGGGTAATAGCGCGAAAAGCCCTGGCTGGGCGCGACACCGGGCAGGTCGGGCAGGCGCACACTGACGGCGGCGAACTGATCATAGGTCAGCTTGTCGGCGACCTGCACCGGGCGAAAGCCGGCCGATTTTTCCAGTTCGTCGCGGATGCGGTCGATCTCATCCGATTCCAGGCTGAGCAATTGCGCGAGGTGGCGGATCGTGCCGTCTGCATCGACCATCCGCTGGGGGATGAGGTCGACGCGGAAATCCGTACGATTATTTGCCAGCGGCTTGCCATGCCGGTCCAAAATCCAGCCCCGCCTGGGCGGGATGAGCGTCAGGTTGACGCGGTTGCTTTCGGAAAGCGCGGTATAATGCTCATTTTCCGCGACGCTGATCCAGGTCATCCGGCCGATTAGCATCGCACCGATCGCGCCTTGCAAACCACCCGCCACCATCGCGCGGCGGGTAAAGGTGAAGGTCTGGCTGGCTTCGGTAACGGATTTGCGCTTGGACTTGAGAAACGTCATGCCATGACGCGCCAGCGATCGATCCGTGCGCACTGCCGGACTATGAAGGGAAAAAGCAGCATCGACCAGAGCATCTGCGGCGCGACCAAAAGCAATTCTATGCGACCCCCGCCCGTGACCCGGGCGAAGAACCATCCACCAATGAGACAGAAGATAATGGCAAGACAGGCAATTAGCCAGTCCTGCCGGTAACTGCGCCAGACCAGCCGGTGTTCGAACGCATCGACACCGATCAGCGTGATGGTCCACAGGAACATGGCCGATCCGATGGGCTGCCCGCTCATCAGATCGTCGAACAAGCCGAGCGGCAGCCCAATCCATGCCCGCCACAATTCGGGGCGGAGCAAACGCCAGGCGAGCAGCAGCAGCAGACCAAAGGGCGGCAGGACCGGCGACTGGGCGACGAACGGGAGCGCGGTAAGAGAGGAGCCCAGCATGACCACGATGACGGGCGTACCGACCAGGCGAAACCGGCCCGGATGGCGTCCCAGCCGGGGGACGTGGTGGAGATGCGGGTCGATCACGGCGCGCTCGCGTTGCCGGAAGGCGTTTCCTCGGCTGGTGTGACGGCCGGATCCTGCCGCGTGACGACCTCTTCGAAGGCGCGTTCGACGACGACCGCGTCGATGCGCGAGGGGTTGGCGAGCGGAAAGCCCCAGGCGATTTCGCCCTGAACCCGGACAACGACCGCGACAGGAATATTGGGTTGATAAATGCCGCCGATGCCGGACGTCACCAGCAGGTCGCCGGGCTTGAACGGGTTGCGACCGGCCGACAAAGCACGAATTTCCAGCGACCCGTCACCGCCCCCGGTGGAAATGGCGGGAACGCTGTCGTTGGCGCGGCGAACGGGAACGATGTTCCCCGTGTCGGTCAGCAGTAAAACTTCCGATGTGTTGGGCGTCGTGCTGTCGATCCTCCCAACCAGCCCTTCAGCCGCGCGCACGGGCATGCCGGGCCGGACCCCCTGCCAGCGCCCGGCATTGAGGCGGGCGAAGCGACGGGTGCTGCCCGAACTGGAACTGATGAGGCGGGCGGTCAGCAGATCGCTCTGATCCTCATCCACCAGCTTCAACAGTCGTTTGAGCCGCGCATTTTCCTGCGCGATGGCGCGCGCTTCGATGATGCGGTTGCGATCGGATTCGACCTGGCGGCGCAGGGAGACATTTTGAGAGCCCGCGCGCCAATAGGCGGCGAGCACTTCATCAACCGAGCTGATGCCGCTTACCATATTCTTGAGCCCAACCGAGATGGGCCGCGTGACTTCTGCTGTCACCGTGCGCAGGCCGGCAAAGCCAGTCGGATCGAAAATCGCGATCACGACTAGCAGCAGGCCCGCTACCGCGCCGACAACCGCGACGACATAGCTTGCAAACAGGCTATATTGCGCCTTCCGGTTGATGCCGGGGCGGCGGCTGGGTGGCCGCGCCATGTGCGGTCCCCTTCAATCAGGCGGTCTGGAGCACGCCCCGGAAGATCGGATCCTCCATCGCACGGCCAGTGCCGATCGCAACGCAGGTCAGCGGATCTTCCGCGATGGTGACGGGCAGGCCCGTTTCGTCGCGCAGTTCATCGTCCAGCCCCTTGAGCAAGGCACCGCCGCCGGTCAGGACGATGCCCTGATCAACGATATCGGCCGCCAGTTCAGGCGCAGTGTTTTCCAAAGCGATCCGCACGCCTTCGACGATGGTGCTGATCGGTTCTGCGAGCGCGTCGGCAATCTGGCCCTGGTTGATCGAGATTTCCTTGGGCACGCCGTTGACGAGGTCGCGACCCTTGATGTGGATCGTTTCACCGACGCCGTCTTCGGGCGGCTGCGCGACGCCGAACTGCTTCTTGATCCGCTCCGCCGTGGCTTCGCCGATCAGCAGATTATGGTGACGGCGCACGAACGACACGATCGCTTCGTCCATCTTGTCGCCGCCAACGCGGACCGACGTGGTGTAGGCAAGGCCGCGGAGCGACAGAACGGCAACCTCGGTCGTGCCGCCGCCAATATCGACCACCATCGAACCGATCGGTTCGGTGACGGGCATGTCGGCGCCGATCGCGGCGGCCATCGGCTCTTCGATCAGGAAAACCTGGCTCGCGCCGGCGTTGCTGGCGGCGTCGCGGATCGCGCGACGTTCGACGCTGGTCGAACCCGATGGCACGCAGATCACGATTTCCGGCGCGCGCCAGGGGCTGTGCTTGCCGCCATGCACCTTGGTGATGAAATGCTTGATCATCTGTTCGGCGACGTCGATGTCGGCAATGACGCCGTCACGCAGCGGACGGATGGCCTCGATCGAATCCGGGGTCTTGCCCATCATCAGCTTGGCGTCTTCGCCCACGGCCTTGACGCGCTTGACGCCGTTCAGCGTTTCGACCGCGACAACCGAGGGTTCGTTAAGCACGATGCCGCGGCCGCGCACATAGACGACCGTGTTCGCGGTGCCGAGGTCGATGGCCATATCCTGAGAGGAGAATTTCAAGAGACGCGAAAAGATCGACATGCCTTATCCTGTTTCGCCCGCCGTCCCCGCGAGGCAAAAGGGACCGGTCGGATTACGGTTCGCTCGGCCGCTTGCCCGTCGTCCTTGCCCCTTGCGGTGCAAAAAATTTGGGTTCGCGGCTCGCGGAGAGCGCTCGCTTGGGCTAGTCACTAATCAATGTCAATACGCCGTCTGCCTGAACATCTGGTCAATCGTATCGCTGCCGGTGAAGTGGTCGAAAGACCCGCTAGCGCGCTGAAGGAAATCGTCGAAAATGCGCTGGATGCGGGCGCGCATCGCATTGCGGTGCGATTGTCCAATGGCGGCTTGGACCGCATCGAAGTGATCGACGATGGCTGCGGCATGGATTCGGGTGAAATGGCGCTGGCCCTGGAGCGCCATGCGACATCGAAGCTGCCCGACGATGCGATTGAGAATGTAGCGACGCTGGGCTTCCGTGGCGAAGCGCTGCCCTCGATCGCCAGCGTAGCGCGGCTGTCGATCAATAGCCGCCCGCGCGGCGCGGATGGATGGAACCGCACGGTGGACAATGGCCAATTGGTGGCGGAAGGCCCGGCAGCACTGCCGCCCGGCACGCGCATCACCGTGGAGCAGCTTTTTGCCAGGGTGCCTGCGCGTCGCAAGTTCCTGCGGTCGCCCAAGGCCGAATATGCCGCCTGCCTCGACTGCATCCGGCGGCTCGCGATGGCGCATCCCGCCGTGGCCTTTTCCGTCGAGCATGACGGCCGGCGGGTGCTGGGCGTGCAGGAGGGCGAGGCGCGCGAGGAGCGGGTGGCGGCCCTGACCGATCGCCAACTGGCCGACAATCATGTCATCGTCAGCCTGGAGCGGGAGGGCATTCGTCTGTCCGGGGTCGCCTCCTTGCCCACGTACAATCGTGGCGTGGGCGATCATCAATATCTGTTCGTCAACGGCCGGCCGGTGAAGGACCGGCTGCTGATCGGCGCGCTGCGGGGCGCTTATGCCGACATGCTGGCGCGCGACCGGCATCCGGTTGTCGCCTTGTTTCTCGATGTGCCCGCGCACGAGGTGGACGTGAATGTGCACCCGGCCAAGACCGAAGTGCGCTTTCGCGATCCTGCGCTGATCCGGGGCATGATTGTGTCCGGCTTGCGGCGCGCTCTGGATGCGGAGGGGTTTCGTGCGGTGCAGCACGCGGATCCGGCCGGGCTTTCGGCCTGGCGCCCGGAACCGGTGTCTCCTACGCCGATCGGGGCGATGCCGATATTCGAGGCGGCCGGACAGCCTGTCAGCTACAACCCGTCGTTCCAGACTGTCGCCGATCGCCGCGCCTCCTTTCAGGCACCGCCGCCGCAGGCGCGCGCGGAACCGGCCGCCGCGCCCGCGCCCGAAGGCGCGAGTTTTCCCCTGGGGGTGGCGCGGGGGCAGGTGGCGCGGACCTATATCGTTGCCGAGGCGGAGGATGGGCTTGTCATCGTCGATCAGCATGCCGCGCATGAACGGCTGACGCTGGAGCGGATGCGGCGGGCGATGGAGGGGCAGGGTGTGGCCTCGCAAGCGCTGTTGCTGCCCGAAGTGGTGGAACTGGACGAACCCGCCTGTGACCGGCTGGAGGCGCGCGCTGGCGAATTGCGCGAATTTGGGTTGGAACTGGAGCGCTTTGGCCCGTCAGCGATGCTGGTGCGTGCCGCGCCGGCGATGCTGGGCCAATCCGATGTGCAGGGGTTGGTCACGGATCTGGCCGATGATCTGGCGGCCTATGACAGCGCCCTGTCGCTGAAAGAACGGCTCGATCTGGTGGCCGCGACGATGGCGTGCCACGGATCGGTCCGCGCCGGCAGGGTGCTGAGCGTAGCCGAAATGAACGCCCTGCTGCGCGAGATGGAGGTCACGCCCCGGTCAGGTCAGTGCAATCACGGCCGCCCCACCTGGGTAAAGCTGGGCCATGGCGACATCGAAAAACTGTTCGGTCGAAAATAGCAGCCGGTTCAGGCCGGGCGGGTGCGCCACATGGCGATGGGGATCATCGTCATCACCGGTTCGTCATGCTGGTTGAAGATCGTCACCTTGTTGCGGACGATGCCCATTTCCGGCCGCGTGAGCGATGCTTTCTTGTCGATCACCTCTGTTATGCCGTGCAGCGTATCGCCGGGGCGGACAGGACGAAGCCAGCGTAGTTCATCGACGCCCATCGCGCCAAGGCTTGCCGCCTGGCGCGCGGGATTGGCCTGCATGTCAGCAACGAACATCTTCATGAACAGGGCGGTAGTGTGCCAGCCGCTGGCGGACAGGGTGCCGAAATGGGTTTGTGCCGCTGCCTCGTCGGACAGGTGAAAGGGCTGCGGGTCGAATTCCGACGCGAAGGCGATCACTTCCTCGCGGGAAATGGTAAGCGGGCCAAATTCGAAACTGTCGCCAATTTCCAGGTCTTCGAAATAATGCAGGTCCTGCGCCATCGTCCGTCTCCTTGTTGACAATGGCGTAAGACCAGTTTCCGTTTACGTCAATGTCAGGCGATTATCAGCGATGGTTGTCCGTGCGGCACCGTGATGCTGGCCCGGGTGGCGATGCTGCCGCCTGCTGAGGAAACCCGATCCATCACGCGGAATTGCGTGGTCCATGCATCGGGCGTCACATCACAGACAAGATAGCCGCGTTGGTCATTGATGAATTTGAGCTGCGAATTATCCCGCAGCAGCATGTCGCTGCCCGCGCGCAGGTCCGATCCGTCACCGCCCGATGAAATGGAGGTCGACACAAATTCCACCGCCACCGGCTTGTCGCCGCTTTCCAGCAGCCCGGCATAATTTTGATGTTCGTCCCCAGTCAGCACCACGACATTATCAAGGCCGCGCATCTTGGCGAGCAGCCGGTCACGCGGAACGCGATAGGCCGCCCATGTGTCCATATTGTAGATGGGCTCCTTTTCATCGGCATAGCGCCGACGATCGAGCGACATCATCATCACTTGCTGCGCCAGGCAGTTCCATTGCGTCTTGCCGCGGGTCAGGTTGCGCGTCAGCCAGCCTTCCTCCTCGGGCGAGAGAATCTGGGCCTTCGCGTCATCCATGGCTGCGCAATAGGGTTTGAAGCCGTCGCCGCAGGGTTGGTCGCTGCGGAAGGAGCGGGTGTCGAGAAAATCGACGGCAAGAAGGTCGCCAAAGCGCGCCTCCCGATACATGTCGGTGATGATGCCGTTGCGCGGCAGCATTGCAGCGCGGACAGGCATATATTCATACCAAGCCTGAAGCCCGGCCTGACGGCGCAAACGGAATATCTCTGCGGGCGACTGGTCGCGGCCGTCAATGTCACCGACCCAGTTATTCTGGATTTCATGATCATCGAAGGTCGGAAACCAGCTGTGCTGGGCGCGCGCGGCCTGAAGATCATAATCACTCAGATACTGGGCGTAGCGCAGTCGATAGTCGGCCAGATCGAAACAATCCTGCCCGACATGGTGGCGTACCTGGTCGACGGGCAAGCCATCCTTGTCATAATCCGGCCCGCGCTGCTTATATTCATAGATGAAATCGCCATAATGATAGACGAAGGCGAGATCATCCTCCTTCGCCAAGTGACGGAAGGCGGTGAAATACCCATCCTCGTAATTCTGGCATCCAGCAACGCCGAATTTCAGGCGCGGGGGGCTAGCAGACGCTAGCGGCAACGTCCGCGCGCGGCCGCGCATCGACCGGTCGCTCCCCAGCGTGAAGCGATACCAATAGGGCCGGTCGGGCTGAAGCCCGGTGACTTCGACATGGACGCTGTGGCCCAGTTCCGGCCGCGCAGTCGCTTCGCCCTTTGCGACGATGGTCTTGAAGCGATCGTCGCTCGCCACTTCCCATGCGACCGGCAGCGCCACCATCGGCATGCCGCCATGCGCTTCGAACGGCTTGGGCGCCAATTTGGTCCAGATGACGAAGCCATCGGGGGCAGGGTCGCCGGACGTAACCCCCAGCGCGAAAGGATAGCCGGCAAACCAGCTTTGCGCCCGGACGATGGCGGGGGCGCCGATCAGCGGCGTGGCGGAGGCAACGGTCAGAAGCTGGCGGCGGGTGAACATGATTGCTCCTTTATTGCGCAACGATGCCCGAAAGGGCGGCGGGATTGCCGTCGGAGGGTCGGGGCGTAACCCCGATCAGCCGCGCGAGCATTGGATAGACATCGACATTGGTGAAACCGGGAGCGGGCTTCGCGCCTTTCACGAAGGCGGGGCCGTTGGCGATAAACAGCGCCTGCATGTCAGGCGCCTGATCGTCCCAGCCATGGTTGCCGCCCGTCACGGCCTTTTTCGGCGCGGTAGCCTGCACTTCCCAGCCGGTCTGCCCGAGGCAGAAATAGGGCGGAATGCGGCGGTGCGTGCCATAATGGAAACGGGCGGGAATCTCGCTTTTGCGCCAGCATTGCATATGGGGATGGGGCTTCAATAGCGCGGCCTCCAGCGCTTTTTCATGGCCGGGCACCGCCGCCAGGGTCGCATAGGGACCGCTTTCGACGACGCGATAATCCGCGGGATTGGCCACCCCGTCGAGCGCCACCACGCGATCGCTGGAATTGGCCGCCATGCCATGGTCCGCCACGATGACGAGGTTCGCTGGCTGGCCCATCGCCTTCAGTCCCTCGATCAGATCGCCGACGCGGGCGTCTACCTCTGTCAGCGCGCTCGTCGTTTCCGGCGCATCGGGGCCATAGATATGCCCGGCGGTATCCACAGTGTCGAAGTAGAGTGTCACGAATTTGGGCCGGATAGCGACTGGACGGCGCAGCACGTCGAGCACCATGTTGACCCGCTGCCCGCCATTGATCGCCTGGTTGAACTGCGCCCAGTCGCTGGGGCGCGTGCCCCCTGTGATGGTGTAGGGCCAGCCCTGCTCCTTCGTGCCGCCCCAGGGAACGTTGGAGCCGGGCCAGAACATGGTGGCGGTGCGCACTCCTGCCTTTTCCGCCGTTACCCAGATCGGCTCTGCCTCATTCCACCAATAGGGATCATCGCTCGCCATGGTGAATTTGTCGTCCGGGCGGCTCGCGTCCTCCATGCTGTTGGCGACGATGCCGTTTCGGTCGGGCCTGTTTCCCGTCACGATCGCCCAATGATTGGGGAAGGTCTTTGTCGGGAAAGAGGCGCGCATGGGCGCCTGGACGCCATCAGCGGCGAGCGCGGCAAGATGCGGCGTGACTCCACGCGCAAGATAGTCGGACCGGAAGCCGTCGATCGACACCAATATGGTGACCGGTGCGCGCTGTTCCGCTGCCGCCACAGTAGCGCCGGGCTGCGCGGGGACCGTGGCGCAGGCGCCGAGGCAAAGGAGGGCAGGGGCAAGGAGGGAAAGACGAAGCATGGCGACTCTATTTGATTATCGACAATTGTGCGTCGCGCTTAGCAGCAAGGATATGACGGTAAAGTGACCGATTGTCCCAGCCCGGTCAGATCAGCAAATCCTATCAGACCAGATGATCGCGCAGGGCCATCCACCGCTCCCGCTTCGCTTCCCGTGAAAGACTGGCATAGGCGCCCGATGTCGAGGGGAGATCGAGGAGCGTAATGCCGGGGCGATCCGTCAATTGCCTGCGGCCGTGCAGGGCAGCGGTTTTGCCGTTGAAGGCGATAGCGCGAAGGTCGGGCAGCCGTTCAACGAAATCGGCGAGGTTGCGCAGATCGGCCTGGCGAATCCGGCTGTCGAGACTGCCTTCGCGCTGCGCGCTTTCCATCACGTCCCACAGGCCCACATGATGGGCGCGCAGGCGCTTCAGGCGCATGGCATAGGGCTGCGCACGCAGATTTTCACCAACGACATCGCCGATCAGGTGCCAGAAGGCGTTGCCGCGATGGGCATAATATTCACCCTGCCGGATCGACGCATCACCCGGCAAACTGCCAAGGACCAGCACGCGGGTCGCGGCATCTGCGCTGGGCGGGAAGGCAAATTTCAGCGGCATCGTTTCCTTAAACGCATGTTCCGCTGAAACCGGGAGATCCAACTTCGCGGCGGCGGATAGATCACACGTTGAAGCGGAACAGCATGATATCGCCGTCCTGAGTGACATAATCCTTGCCTTCGGAGCGCCACTTGCCTGCTTCCTTGGCCCCGGCCTCGCCCTTATATTGGACATAGTCGGCATAGGCCATGGTTTCGGCGCGGATGAAGCCTTTTTCGAAATCGGTGTGAATCGCGCCGGCGGCCTGGGGCGCCTTGCTGCCCTTGGCGACGGTCCAGGCACGTGCTTCCTTGGGACCCACGGTGAAGAAGGTGATGAGGCCGAGCAGCTCGTAGCCGGCGCGGATGATGCGGGCGAGGCCGGCTTCGGTGAGACCGAGCGCTTCGAGATATTCGGCGCGTTCCTCCACGGGCATGGTGATCAGTTCGGCCTCGATCGCCGCCGACACGATCACGGCCTTGGCATTTTCGGCCGCCGCCTTTTCAAACACGCGGGCGCTGTGCGCATTGCCGGTTGCGGCGCTTTCTTCCTCGACATTGCAGACATAGAGAACGGGCTTTGATGTCAGCAATTGCGCCTGCGCGAAAAGCCGTTCCTCCTCCGGGTCGCGCGGCACGGTCAGGCGCGCGGGCTTGCCGTCGCGCAGCAGATCGAGCGCCTGGCCAAGGACCGATGCTGCAGCTTTCGCTTCCTTGTCTCCCTGTGCTGCCTTCTTGGCGAGATTGGGGACGCGCTTTTCCAGGCTTTCAAGGTCGGCGAGCATCAGTTCGGTTTCGACCGTGTCGGCGTCGGCAATCGGGTCGACCTTGCCCTCGACATGGGTGATGTCGTCATCCTCGAAACAGCGCAAAACGTGAACGATGGCGTCGACTTCGCGGATATTGGCAAGAAACTGGTTGCCCAGCCCTTCGCCCTTGGACGCGCCGCGCACCAGTCCGGCGATATCGACGAAACTGAGCTGCGTTTCGATGATCTTGGCGCTGCCGCCGATTTGCGCGATGGTCGAAAGCCGGTCGTCGGGCACCGCGACCCGGCCTTCATTGGGTTCGATGGTGCAAAAGGGATAGTTCGCCGCCTGCGCCGCCTGCGTTTCCGTGAGCGCATTGAACAGGGTGGACTTGCCCACATTGGGAAGACCGACGATACCGCAACGAAAACCCATTTGACTGCCTTATTAGATCGGGGTGATGGACGCGCCGATAGCGCCTTGCGCGGACAAAGGCCAGCCTTGGACAAATGGCGCCATCGACAGGAACGCTGGCGTAGGCGATAGAAAGATCATGGCACAGCAGGATATCGAACTGGACGAGGCGTTCTGGACCGACGCGCATGGCGGGCGCTGGAAGAAGCGACCGGCCTATGAGACCGGTGCGCTCGGCCGTTGTCCGCGCTGCGGAGAAGGACATATTTTTCGCGGTTTCCTGACGATCCGCGACCATTGCGAGGTGTGCGGGCTGGATTATAGCTTCGCCGACCCGGCAGATGGGCCGGCGGTCTTTGTCCAGCTGTTTGCCTGCGTCCCCGGCGTCATCTTCATCCTGATGCTGGAGATCATGGCGCGGCCGCCATGGTGGGTGCATCTGGCCGTGGGCCTGCCGGTGGTAATCCTGACAACGGTCCTGCCGCTGCGCCCGATCAAGGGATGGCTCGTCGCCGCGCAATTTACGACGCGCGCGCAGGAGGCAGGGACGGCCGACCTGTGGGCGAAGTTGCACAAGGATGGACGCGGCGGCTGAACCGGGCGCGTCAACCGATCCAGTAAGGCACGATCTGGCGATTGTCTGGATCGACATGGATCGGCCGGTCAGCCGGCGGGAAGGCACGCTGGTCGCAGCTCTGGCGCGGGCACAGGCGGCAGGTGATGCCGATGGGCGTCGCCGCGCCTTCCTCCTGCAAATGCAGGCCGTCGGCGTAGACGAAATTCGCAGCATGCGTCACTTCGCATCCCAGCACCACGGCGTAGCGGCGGGGCGTGCGCTTGTAGCTGCCCGATGGCTTTACCAGACCTTTCGCCATGGACACGTAGCGGACGCCGTCGGGCGTTTCGCCAAGCTGGACGTTGATCCGGTCGGGCACCGCTACGGCCTCATGGACGTTCCAGAGCGGACAGGCGCCGCCAAAGCGTGCGAATTGCAGCCGGGTGGCGCTGTGCCGCTTGGTGATGTTGCCGGCCATGTCGACCCGACAGAAAAAGAAGGGGATGCCACGCAGGCCGGGCCGTTGCAGCGTGGAAAGCCGGTGACAGGCCTGTTCGAAACTGACGCCGAAGGTGCGGGCGAGCCGGTCAATATCATGTCGCATCGTCCGCGCGGCTTCCCGGAAAGCGGCATAGGGCATCAGCAGCGCGCCAGCGGCGTAATTGCCAAGGCCGATCGCCAGCAGCCGGTCAGCACCCGGCACGGGCAAAGCTGCCTTTTCCACGACATCGGCGATCACCGCCTGACCCTCCAGCATCATCAACTGATGCCCCAGCATGAACTTGCGGCTTTCGGTCGGCAGCGCGGCGTTGATGAACAGCCGGCGATCGGCGGCGCGATAGGCGCGCAGGGCGCTGTCGGGGGTTTCGGCGATCAACGTTTCGATGCCGTGGCGGCGGGCCAGCGCTTCGACCAGCATCCCTTCGTCCAGCACCTGGCCCGCCGAGAAGCTGTCGGCCATGTCCTCCGCCAGGCAGTCGAGCACATGGACGTAATTGCCGGATTCGTGAAACCAGTCGCGCGCCGCTTCCCAGGGGAGGCGCGCCTGGATCTCATGATCGTTGGCGATCGCCTCCTCGATCATGTTGATCCGTTCATTGGCGCGCATATGGGCATTATAAAGATCGACATAGCGAGCAGCGAATTCGGGAAACTGCAAGTGCAGCTTCTCGATGCGTTCGGGCTCCATCAGCGTGCCGGGCAGTTCTGGATGGGCGAGCGCATAGGTGAAGGCGCCCAGCAATTGCTCCTCCTCCCGGCTGTCGAAGCTCGCCCAGTCCGTCGGGAAGGCGCTGGCGACCGCGGCCTTGACCTTTGCCGTCAGCGGCCGGTCGTCATTCTCAAGCTGGCTGAGATAGGATACGGATATGCCCAGCGCCTGCGCCATCGTCGCCTGGTCCATGCGATGGTCCAGGCGAAGCTGGCGCAGGCGAGGACCTGCGAAGATACGGTTGCCGCGTGCCATCTGACTGCCTTAATTTGCGAAGTCGTGATTTGCAAATTGGCAAATTCGCATTTGCGAAGACGCGGCCGCGCTGTCTAGGAGGGACGCCAACCGGTCTGAGCCGCTTTCGGAGAGATGCCCACCATGTCGAAGCTCGCCATCATTGAACAGTTGGAAGCCAAGCGCGACGCCGCTCGGCTGGGCGGCGGTCAGCGCCGCATCGACGCGCAGCATGCCAAGGGCAAGCTGACCGCGCGGGAGCGGATCGAAGTGCTTCTGGATGAAGGCAGCTTTGAAGAGATCGACATGTATGTCGAACATAATTGCGTCGATTTCGGCATGGACGAAGCGCATGTGCCGGGCGACGGCGTCGTTACCGGCTCAGGTACCGTAAACGGGCGTCTGGTCTTCCTCTTCAGCCAGGATTTCACCGTCTATGGCGGCGCGGTGTCGGAACGGCACGCGATGAAAATCTGCAAGATCATGGATATGGCGATGAAGGTCGGCGCGCCCGTGATCGGCCTGAACGACAGCGGTGGCGCGCGCATCCAGGAGGGCGTGGCATCGCTGGGCGGCTATGCAGAGATTTTCCAGCGCAACGTGCTGGCGTCAGGCGTGGTGCCGCAGATCAGCGTCATCATGGGACCGTGCGCGGGCGGCGCGGTCTATTCGCCTGCTATGACGGACTTCATCTTCATGGTGAAGGATAGCAGCTTCATGTTCGTGACCGGCCCCGATGTGGTCAAGACCGTCACCAACGAAGTGGTCACGCAGGAAGAACTGGGCGGCGCGGTGACGCATACGACCAAGTCAGGCGTGGCGGACGTGGCGTTCGAAAATGATATCGAAGCGCTGCTGGCGGTCCGAGACTTCGTCGATTTCCTGCCTGCGTCGAACCGCGATCCTGTGCCTGAACGACCCAGCGCGGACCCGTGGGACCGGATCGAACACAGCCTCGACACGCTGATCCCGGCCAACGCCAACCAGCCCTACGACATGCATGAACTGATCCGCAAAGTGGTGGACGAGGGCGACTTCTTTGAAGTTCAGCCGGCCCATGCGGGCAATATCCTGTGCGGCTTCGGCCGGATCGAGGGGAAGACGGTGGGCATCATCGCCAACCAGCCGATGGTGCTGGCGGGCGTGCTCGACATCAACTCGGCGAAGAAGGCAGGGCGCTTCGTACGCTTTTGCGATGCGTTCGAAATTCCGATCGTGACGTTCGTGGACGTGCCGGGATTCCTGCCGGGCACCGCGCAGGAACTCAACGGCATCATCAAACATGGCGCCAAGCTGCTGTTCGCCTATGCTGAAGCGACTGTGCCCAAGATCACGGTCATCACGCGCAAGGCCTATGGCGGCGCCTATGACGTCATGAGTTCCAAGCATCTGCGCGGCGACCTCAACTATGCCTGGCCGACCGCGGAAATCGCGGTGATGGGTGCCAAGGGCGCGGTGGAGATCATCTTCCGCGGCAAGACGCCTGAGGAGATTGCCGAGCGGACGAAGGAATATGAAGACCGCTTCGCCAACCCCTTCGTGGCGGCGAGCAAGGGCTTCATCGACGAGGTGATTCAGCCGCATTCGACCCGCAAGCGCATCGCGTTGGGGCTGCGCAAGCTGCGGAACAAGCAGTTGGAAAACCCCTGGAAGAAGCACGACAATATCCCGCTGTAAGCGGTATCGTAACCGGCGGAGTGGATTTTATGAGCAACGGACAGGATATTTTCATCGTCGCTGGTGCGCGCACGGCGATCGGGACGTTCGGTGGGGCGCTGGCGTCTTTCCGGCCAGCCGAACTGGGCGCCATCGTCATCAGGGAAGCGATCGACCGGGCGGGTATTACCGGGGCCGATGTGCAGAATGTCGTCATCGGCACGGTGGTTCCGACCCAGCCCAAGGACGCCTATGTCAGCCGCGTCGCGGCGGTGAACGCGGGCATACCGACCGATGCGCCGGCGATGAACGTCAATCGGCTGTGTGGTTCGGGGCTTCAGGCCATCGTGTCGGCGGCGCAGGCGATTGCGCTGGGCGAGCATGATATTGCCGTAGCTGGCGGGGCCGAATCCATGTCCAATGCCCCGCATATGGTGCTGTCTGCGCGCAATGGGCAGAAGATGGGCAATATCGAGATGGTCGACGCCATGCTTGGCGCGCTGCACGATCCGTTCGAGAATATCCATATGGGCGTGACGGCGGAAAATGTCGCCGAACGCTGCGGCATCAGCCGCGAGGAGCAGGATGCCGTGGCGGTGGAAAGCCACAAGCGCGCCGCGGCTGCCATTGCGGCAGGCTATTTCAAGGAGCAGATCGTTCCGGTCGAAATCAAGACGCGCAAGGGCGTCACCATCTTCGACACCGACGAGCATGTCCGCGCGGACGCATCGTTGGAGGGAATGGGCGGCCTTCGGCCCGTGTTCAAGAAAGACGGCACAGTAACGGCGGGCAACGCATCGGGCATCAATGACGGTGCGGGCGCTGTCGTGCTGGCAAGCGGCAAGGCGGTCGCGGAAAAGGGCCTGAAGCCGCTCGCCCGGATCATCGCCTGGGGCCACGCCGGCGTTGAACCCAGCGTGATGGGGTTGGGCCCGGTGAAAGCGGTTCCGGTCGCGCTCGCCCGCGCCGGCCTGACGCTCGACCAGATGGACGTGATTGAAAGCAACGAGGCCTTCGCTGCGCAGGCCTGCGGCGTTGCCAAGGAACTGGGCTTCGACCCGGCCAAGACAAATCCCAATGGGTCGGGCATTTCGCTCGGGCATCCGATCGGGGCGACCGGCGCGATCCTGACGATCAAGGCCGCCTATGAGCTGAAACGGACCGGTGGCCGCCATGCGCTGATCACCATGTGCATCGGCGGCGGGCAGGGCATCGCCATGGTGATTGAGGCGGTGGCGTGAAACTGGGCCGGCTGAACCATATCGGGGTGGCGACGCCTTCGCTGGAGGCGAGCCTCGCTTATTATCGCGACGTCATGGGGGCAACACTGGCGCATGCTCCGTTCGATTTGCCGGCGCAGGGCGTCAAGGTCTGTTTCGTTGATACGCCGGGAGAAAATGGCACTGCGGGCACGCAGATCGAACTGATCGAACCTTTGGGTGAGGCCAGCCCGATCCATGGGTTTCTGGCCAAGAATCCGGCCGGCGGGCAGCATCATATGTGCTATGAAGTGCCCGACATCATGGAAGCGAAGGCCTGGTTTGAAAGGCTAGGCAAGAAGATACTGGGCGAACCGCGCATCGGCGCACATGGCACGCCCATCTTTTTCGTGCACCCCAAGGACATGAACGGGGTGCTGACCGAGATTATGGAGACGCCCAAAGAGGCGCATTGAAAACTGAAACCCGTTCGTTTCGAGCAGCTTCGAGCACAGTTGAGAAGCGTCCGTCGAGAAAGGTTCTCGACAAGCTCGAACCGAACGGAGGTTGGTGACAGGGACGGAAATTGCATGACCGAGAAGCCGACGCTGGATCAATGGGCCGCCGCTGCCGCCAAGGAGGTGAAGGGCAAGGACCTGAACTGGGAGACCCCGGAAGGGATCACAGTGAAGCCGCTTTACACGGCCGACGATGTCAGCGTGGATCCCGGTTTGCCCGGCTTCGCGCCTTTCACGCGGGGCGTGCGCGCGTCCATGTATGCCGGGCGACCCTGGACCATCCGCCAATATGCCGGTTTTTCGACCGCCGAAGAATCCAACGCCTTCTATCGCCGCAACCTGGCTGCGGGTCAGAAAGGGCTGTCTGTCGCGTTCGACCTGGCGACGCACCGGGGCTATGACAGCGACCATCCCCGCGTGACGGGCGACGTCGGCAAGGCCGGCGTGGCGATCGACAGCGTGGAGGATATGAAGATCCTGTTCGACGGCATTCCGCTCGACAAGATGTCGGTCAGTATGACGATGAACGGCGCGGTGATCCCGATATTGGCGTTCTTCATCGTCGCGGGTGAAGAGCAGGGCGTCGATCGCGCGCTGCTCGACGGGACCATCCAGAACGACATCCTCAAGGAGTTCATGGTCCGCAACACCTATATCTACCCGCCCGAACCCTCGATGCGGATCATCAGCGACATTTTCGGCTATACGTCGCGTGAGATGCCCAAGTTCAACAGCATCTCCATTTCCGGCTATCATATGCAGGAAGCCGGCGCGACGCAGGTGCAGGAGCTGGCCTTCACCATCGCGGACGGCATCGAATATGTGAAATATGGCGTGGCGTCGGGCCTCGACATCGACAAGTTTGCCGGGCGGCTGTCCTTCTTCTTCGCCATCGGCATGAATTTCTTCATGGAAATCGCCAAGCTGCGCGCGGCGCGAGTCCTGTGGCATCGGGCGATGACGCAGCTTGGCGCGCAGCAGGAGCGGTCCAAGATGCTGCGCACCCACTGCCAGACGTCGGGCGTGTCCCTGACCGAGCAGGATCCCTATAACAACGTCATGCGGACCACCATTGAGGCGATGGCCGCGATGCTGGGCGGCACCCAATCCCTGCACACCAATGCGCTGGATGAGGCGATCGCCCTGCCAACCGACTTTTCCGCCCGTATCGCCCGCAATACCCAGTTGGTGATTCAGGAGGAAACCGGCATGTGCAATGTCGTCGATCCGCTGGGCGGCAGCTATTATGTCGAGGCGCTGACCCAGCAGCTGGTGGACGCCGCGCAGGAGATCATTGATCGGGTCGAAAACGAGGGCGGCATGGCCAAGGCGGTCGCCGCCGGCTGGCCCAAGGCGATGATCGAGACGGCAGCGGCTGCTCGGCAGGCCCGCGTCGATCGCGGTGAGGATGTGATCGTCGGCGTCAACAAATATCGCCGTGCCAACGAAGACCTGCTGGAGACGCTGGAAGTCGACAATAGCAAGGTGCGCGAAGCGCAGATCGCCCGCATCAATCGCGTCAAGGCAGACCGTGACGAAGCGGCCTGTGAGGCGGCGCTCGACGCCCTGCGCGCGGCGGCGGCCGGCCCGCAGAGCATCGAGAATAACCTGCTCGCTCATGCGGTCGAAGCCGCCCGCGCCCGCGCGACGCTGGGCGAAATATCCTCCGCCATGGAGGACAGCTTCCAGCGCTACGGCACGCAGCCGACGCCTGTGAAAGGCGTCTATGGCGCGCCGTACAAGGATGACAGCCGCTGGCAACAGGTTCTCGACGGCGTGCAGGCCGTCGAACGGCGCCTCGGTCGAAGGCCCAAGCTTCTCGTTGCGAAGATGGGCCAGGATGGACACGACCGGGGCGCCAACATCATTGCATCGGCTTTTGGCGATATGGGCTTTGACGTGGTGTCCGGACCACTGTTCCAGACGCCGGAGGAAACGGTAGTGCTGGCGCTGGATAGCGGCGTCGATGTGGTTGGTGCCTCCAGCCTGGCCGCCGGGCACAAGACCTTGATTCCCGAACTGATCGCCAAGCTGCGCGAGCAGGGCCGCAGCGATATCAAGGTGATTGCGGGCGGCGTCATCCCGCCGCAGGATTATGACTTCCTCCGTGACGCGGGCGTCCAGGGCATTTATGGCCCTGGCTCCAATGTCGTGGAGTGCGCCGCCGATGTGCTGCGCCTCCTTGGCCACAACATGCCCCCGCTGGAGGAAGCCGCGTGATGAATAGCCCCGAAACCCCATCTCCGTTCGGTTCGAGCTTGTCGAGAACGGATGCACAGGGCTCTGGACAAGCTCGAACCGAACGGGAAGGGGGAACCCCTCGCACCGACTGGACCCGCGCCGAAATCGCCGCGCTGTTCGACCTGCCGTTCAACGACCTGATGTTCGATGCGCAGTCGATCCATCGCGCCAACTTCCCGCGCAATCAGGTGCAGTTGTCCACTTTGCTGTCGATCAAGACCGGCGGCTGCCCGGAGGATTGCGGCTATTGCAACCAGTCCGCCCATGCCGAAAGCGGCCTCAAGGCCGAGAAGCTGATGAGCGTGCAGGCGGTGATGCAGGCGGCGGCGCAGGCGAAGGATGCGGGCAGCTCCCGTTTCTGCATGGGCGCGGCCTGGCGCAATCCCAAGGATCGGGACATGCCCGCCATCGTCGAGATGGTGAAGGGCGTGCGCCAGATGGGCATGGAAACCTGCATGACGCTGGGGATGCTGAGCGAAAGCCAGGCGGACATGCTGGCCGACGCCGGCCTCGATTATTACAACCACAATATCGACACTTCGCCCGAACATTATGAGAAGGTCATCACCACGCGGACCTTCGACGACCGGCTGGTAACGCTCGAAAATGTCCGTAATTCAGGTATTAACGTGTGCAGCGGCGGCATCGTGGGCATGGGCGAGACGCGCGAGGATCGCGTCGGCTTTCTCCATGCGCTGGCCGTGCTGCCACGCCATCCCGAAAGTGTGCCGATCAACGCGCTGGTGCCGGTGAAGGGCACGGTGCTGGGCAATATGCTGGCCGACACGCCGCTCGCCAAGATCGACGAGATTGAGTTCGTGCGGACCGTTGCCGTCGCGCGGATCGTGATGCCGGAGAGCATGGTGCGGCTCTCCGCCGGGCGCGAGAGCATGAGCGAGGCCTGTCAGGCGCTCTGCTTCATGGCAGGAGCGAACAGTATCTTCACCGGGGACAAGCTGCTGACGACGGCGAATGCGGGCGACAATGCCGACACGGCGCTGTTCGCGAAGTTGGGCGTCGTGCCGATGCAGGCCGAGGTGAAGGTTGAGTTGGAGGCGGCGGAGTGAAATTCGCGCCCACCCTCGTCACCCCGGATTTAATTCGGGTTCCCGCTTCTTCTTCGCCGCCGCGCGGGAAGAAAGCGGGATGCCGGATCAAGTCCGGCATGACGGGTGTGGGTCAGGTGGGCGTATGACCGGCGGTAAAGTCATCGCTCTTTCTTGGCTGACTTTCGCTGCGCTTATCCTGAGCAGCGGATCAGCTTGGCTCGGTTGGTATATTGCTGTGTCTGTTCTGCTCCTATGGCTGATCGGCATTTACTTCATTCTTCGGCGAAAATCTTCTCGCTGACACACACAACATCCGTTTGCCCTGAGCTTGTCGAAGGGCTGCACTTCTTTCCGAAGTGAAGAACGGGGCTTCGACAATCTCGGCCCGAACGGCTGATAGTATAGGACTGGGATAGGAAATAGAATGGCAATCACCAAGATCCTGATCGCGAACCGTGGCGAAATTGCGTGCCGTGTCATGCGCACGGCCAAGAAGATGGGCATTGCGACCGTCGCGGTCTATTCCGATGCCGATGCGCGCGCGCCGCATGTGCTGATGGCCGACGAAGCCGTGCATATCGGCCCGTCGCCCGCCGCCCAATCCTATCTGCTGGCCGACAAGATCATCGAAGCGTGCAAGGCCACCGGCGCCGACGCTGTCCATCCCGGCTATGGCTTTCTTTCTGAGCGCGAGAGCTTCCGCAAGGCGCTGGATGCGGAGGGTATCATCTTCGTTGGCCCTCCCGCCAATGCCATTGCGGCGATGGGTGACAAGATCGAGTCCAAGAAGCTGGCCAAGGAAGCGGGAGTCAACGTCGTCCCCGGCTTTGTCGGCGTCATTGAGGACACAGACCATGCCGTAAAAATCTCCAACGAGATCGGCTATCCGGTGATGATGAAGGCCTCAGCCGGCGGCGGAGGCAAAGGCATGCGGCTCGCCTATAGCGAGCAGGATGTGCGCGAAGGCTTTGAGGCGACCAAGCGCGAAGGGCTGGCGTCCTTCGGTGACGATCGCGTCTTCATCGAGAAGTTCATCGAAAGCCCGCGCCACATCGAAATCCAGGTGCTGGGCGACCAGCATGGCAATATCGTCTATCTCAACGAACGCGAATGCTCGATCCAGCGCCGCCATCAGAAGGTGGTCGAGGAAGCGCCATCGCCCTTCGTGTCGCCCGAAATGCGCAAGAAGATGGGCGAGCAATGCGTCGCGCTCGCCCGCGCGGTCGGCTATTTCAGCGCGGGCACGGTCGAACTGATCGTGTCGGGCGAGGACAAGACCGGCGACGGCTTCTACTTCCTGGAAATGAATACCCGGCTTCAGGTCGAACACCCTGTCACCGAAGAAATCACCGGCGTCGACCTTGTCGAACAGATGATCCGGGTCGCCAATGGCGAAAAGCTCGCCTTCGGCCAAGCCGACGTGAAGATCAACGGCTGGGCGATCGAGAACCGCGTCTATGCCGAAGATCCCTATCGCGGTTTTCTTCCCTCGACCGGCCGCCTGATCCGTTACAATCCGCCGGAGCAGGGCACGGACGAGACCGGCGCGAAGGTGCGCGTCGACGATGGCGTTGCGGAAGGCGGTGAAGTCTCGATGTTCTACGATCCCATGATCGCCAAGCTGGTGACATGGGCGCCCACGCGCCTTGAAGCCATCGACAAGCAGATCGAGGCGCTCGACCGGTTCGAGATCGAGGGGCCGGGGCATAATATCGATTTCGTGTCCGCATTGATGCAGCATGAGCGCTTCCGTTCCGGCAATATCACTACCGGCTTCATTGCCGAGGAATATCCCGAAGGCTTCAAGGGCGCCCCGGCGTCTCCGGAACTGCTGCGCCAATTGTCGGCCATCGGCGCTTTCGCCGCGATGGCGCAGGCTGATCGCGCCCGCCGGATTGAAGGGCAACTCGGCAAGCGGTTGTCCCCCCCCACGGGCTGGCAGGTGAAAATCGGCGATGCGGTCCACGATGTCGTGATCGATGGAGACCATGTCACCGTCGATGCGGAAAGCATCGACATGGCGCTGGAATATACGCCGGGCGATCGGCTGATCGAGGCGGAGTTCGGCGACAAGATGCTGGCGGTCCGCATCGCATCGGCCCGGTCCGGTTTCGTCCTGACGGCGCATGGCGCAAGCCATCGCCTGCGCATCCTGCCCGCGCATGCTGCGCCCTATGCTGCGCACATGCTGGAAAAGGTTGCGCCGGATCTTTCAAAATTTCTGATTTGCCCGATGCCCGGACTGCTGGTCGCGCTCAACGTCAAGGAAGGCGACAAGGTCGAGGTCGGCCAGCCGCTTGCCGTCATTGAAGCGATGAAGATGGAAAATATCCTGCGCGCAGGCAAGGCGGGTACGGTCAAGAGCGTGTCGGCCGCGCAAGGCGAAAGCCTGCCGGTGGACGCGGTGATCCTGGAACTGGAATAGGCCAGGCGTCGCAAACGGCTCGACGCAGGAGTTGTTTGGGCGGACATGGATTGCCCTGCCTGCCCCCTCGACGGCGAAGGCGCAGCCCGCTATCCGCGTCGCGATGCATGGCTATATCGCTCCGCTTCGGCTGCGCCTGGATGGCGACGCGCTGGTGTCCAACTGGCGCTGGCTGGCGCGGATGAGTGGCCCGGCGGCGTGCGGCGCGGCCATCAAGGCCAATGGCTATGGGCTGGGTGCGGAGGAGGTCATGCGGCGCCTTACGCACGCGGGCTGTCGCGACTTTTTCGTGTCCAATTGGGGGGAGGCCCTGGCGCTTGAGCCATTGATGGCGGATGGCGTGCGCCTGTCCGTGCTGCATGGCGTGCGCGACGAGGATATGGCTATCGCCGTTGCGTCGCGCGCGAAACCCGTTCTGTGCGCTCCCGCGCAGGTCGCGCGGTGGCGCGATGCGGGACAAAAGTCCTGCGACGTCATGATCGATACCGGCATGAACCGGCTCGGACTGGACTGGCGTTGCGATGCGGCGGGGATTTTGGACGGGCTGACCATCGAGACGGTCATGAGCCATCTCG
Organism: Sphingobium soli; assembly: GCF_020782245.1. Lineage (GTDB taxonomy): Bacteria > Pseudomonadota > Alphaproteobacteria > Sphingomonadales > Sphingomonadaceae > Sphingobium > Sphingobium soli. The sequence continues at coordinate 156,182 of NZ_JAJGNP010000004.1, read as the reverse complement.
CTTCGGCCGACGAAGAGGTGGCGCTCAACGCGGTGCAACGGGATCGCTTCGCACAGATTGCCCTTGGCGTCCCGGCAGAACGATATAGCCTGGCCAATAGTGCAGGCATCTGCCTGAACGCCGATTATCGGTTCGACCTGACACGGCCGGGAATCGCGCTTTACGGCGGCGTGCCTCATGCCAAGGCAGCCGGGCATATCCGCCGGGTCGTGCAGCCGCAGGCGCAGATATTGCAACGGCGTCGACTGATCGCGGGGGACAGCATCGGCTATAATGCGACCTTCACCGCAAAGCAGGATCATGAGGTGGCCATTTTGAACCTTGGCTATGCCGATGGCTATCTGCGCGGTTTTTCCGGCACGGGTGCGGCGAGCGTGGCGGGCGTTCGCCTGCCAGTGCTGGGACGGGTGTCGATGGACCTGGCGGCGATCGATGTCAGCGCCGTGCCCGGCCTGTCCGAAGGAGACTGGGTCGATATCGATTATGATCTGCCGCGCGCTTCGGCCGCGTCGGGCCTGTCGCAATATGAGCTTCTGACAGGGCTTGGCGCACGTTATGACCGGCTGTGGGCTTGATGCCGCGGGGCGTCGCCAAAGCGCATCTGCCGACGAAGACGTGCCCGGTCTGCCAACGCCCCTTTGCCTGGCGCAAGAAATGGGCGCGGGACTGGGAGAGCGTCATCTATTGTTCGGAGCGGTGCCGGCGGTCCAAAATATCTTGAAAAAAAGGCCGCCAGGTTTCGCCCGGCGGCCTTTTGCGATCATGCGACTTGAGATCAGCGTTCGATGCACATGGCAACGCCCATGCCGCCGCCGATGCAAAGCGTGGCCAAGCCCTTTTTCGCGTCGCGCTTGCCCATTTCATAGAGCAAGGTCGTCAGCACCCGCGCGCCCGATGCGCCGATGGGATGGCCGATCGCGATTGCACCGCCATTCACATTGACCTTGTCCGGATCAAAGCCCAGTTCCTGGCTGACGGACAGGGCCTGTGCCGCGAACGCCTCATTGGCTTCGATGAGGTCGAGGTCGGCGACCGACCAGCCCGCCTTGGACAACGCCTTGCGGCTGGCCGGAGCCGGGCCAATGCCCATGATCGACGGATCGACGCCGCAGGTCGCAAAGCCTGCGATACGGCCCAGGATCGTCGCGCCGCGCTTGGCGGCCTCATCGGCCGTCATCAGCACCAGCGCGGCGGCGCCGTCGTTCAGGCCGCTGGCATTGCCTGCCGTGACCGAGCCGTCCTTCTTGAAAGCGGGTTTGAGGCCACTCATCGCCTCGATCGTCGCGCCATCGCGAATATATTCATCGGTATCGACGATCGTGTCGCCCTTGCGCCCCTTGACCGTCACGGGCGTGATTTCATCCTTGAAGCGACCGGAGGACCGCGCGGCCGACGCCTTGTTCTGGCTGGCCACGGCGAATGCGTCCTGCGCTTCGCGGCTGATCTGATATTTCTCGGCCAGATTCTCGGCCGTAATGCCCATATGATAGCCGTTGAACGCATCGGTCAGGCCATCGACGATCATGGTGTCGATCAGGCTGACATTGCCCATTTTCTGCCCGGCGCGCAGGAACTGGGCGTGCGGGGCGAGCGACATATTTTCCTGACCGCCCGCAACCATGATGCGCGCGTCGCCCAGCGCGATCGCCTGCGCTGCGAGCGCGACGGCACGCAGGCCCGACCCGCAGACCTGATTGATCGCGAAGGCGGTACGATCCACCGGGATACCGGCAGCGACCGCTGCCTGACGGGCGGGATTTTGGCCCAGCCCTGCCGTCAGGACATGGCCCAGAATGACTTCATCCACCTCCTCGGCCGAAACCCCCGCCTGTTCCAGCGCGGCCTGAATCGCGGTCTGGCCCAGGACATGCGCCGGCGTGCTGCTGAATGCGCCAAGAAAGCTGCCGACGGGCGTGCGCTTCGCGGCGGTGATGACGATGTCTGACAAGGCCTCTATCCTCTTTGATGGTGGATGGGTTTTCGCAGGCGCAATAGCATCAGCCGCCATGGCTGGAAAGCCAGTGGGACAAAGGTTGCCACAGCAGTTCGGGGGCGCGGCTACCGACTACCATCCCCACATGGCCGAGCGACAGGCTGCGCGCCTCCCGCAGATGCGGGCTGGCGGCCGCCGGCACGATGCGGTCGGTAGTGGATCGGATCGACAAAGTGGGACAGGTGAGGGCTTGGGGATCGACCGTCATATGTCCTACGCGCCATTGCCCGCGTCCCGTGGCATCGCCAGCATAGAAGGATTCGAACAGGTCGCGTCCCGCGGCATAGGTCAGCGGTGGCCCTTCATTCGCCCAATCCTCGACCGCCAGAAATGCCTGCTCAGCATCCGAACCCGATTCGGCGTCGGCGAAGGCGGCGAACTTGCGGATGGTGCGCGCGGGGTCCATCGCCCAGAAGCCTGACTGCAAGACCTCCATCGGCACATAACCGATCCGCTGGCACATCGCTTTCGCGCCCCTCCATAGAGAGGCGATCAATTCCAGATCGGCCGCGGGGAAATGACTGAAGCGCCACGGGGCCGCAATGGTCGCGACTGCCGCTGTGGGGACGAGCGCCGCCGCTCCCAATGCCAGGCTGCCACCCAGGCAGTAGCCGACAAGAATTGGCGGGCGCGGCAGGGCGGCGAGCAGCGGGAGCAGGCGTTCCGTCACATGCCCGTCGAGGCCAAGCGAGGCATCCGCGGCGTCGGGCGCGCCCCAATCGACCAGATAGGCGTCGTGCCCTGCTGCGACCATGTGGCGCAGCAAGGATCGGCGTTCCGATAGATCGAGCACATGCGGAGGGTTGATCAGCGAAGGAATGAAGACCACCGGAAAACGATCGTTTTGTGCGCCATATTGCAGCAGGCGTGCCGATCCGGCGTGGGCGACAGGCCGCCCCGCATCACGCACTGGCGGCCGATCGGCGTTCTGATATTTGCGCAGTCCCGCAAGCGCGCGCTTGCGAAGGTCTGGATCCCCCTCTGTCTCGCGCCATAAAATATTGAGAAAAAGGGGCAAAGGCCGGGGGCCATGTTGCGGTGCGGCAACGCCCTGTGCTATTGCGGCATTCGCAGGTGTGGGAGAGGTATCCATGTCCAAATCAAAGGCCGCCAATAGTTCGGAACCGGTCGTCATCAAGAAGTACGCCAACAGGCGGCTCTATAACACCGAAACATCCAGTTACATCACCTTGGACCTGTTGTCGCAGATGACGCGGGAAGGGCGGGAATTTGTCGTGGTCGATGCCAAGACCGGCGAGGATATCACGCATAATGTGCTGACACAGATCATCATGGAAGAGGAACAGCGCGGCAAGAACATGCTGCCGGTCAACTTCCTTCGCCAGTTGATCGCCATGTATGGCGATTCGATGCAGTCGATGGTTCCGCAATATCTGGAAGCGTCGATGGATGCGTTCCGCAAGAACCAGCAGCAATTCCAGGAAGCGATGAAGGGCGCGTTCGGCGGTGGCCCGCTGGCCGAGATCGCCAAACGCAACATGCAGATGTTCGAAGCAGCCGCCAGCGCTTTTGGCAACGGCGTACCGGGAATGCCCGGGACGATGCCGGGTGCGCAGCCGACGCCGGGCAGCGTATCGGAAGGCGCGAAGGACGACGAGATCGCTGAACTCAAGGCGCAGCTCTCCGCGCTCAATGCCAAGATCGACAAGCTGAGCTGACCGCGTCGGCAAAGGGTCGACAGGGATAGCGCGTCTGGCCTATGGCGCGCCATTCTCTCAATCGACCAGCCAAGGCCAGCCATCGTGAAGCACGCTCTTTCCGTTTCCCGCGAACAGGATTTCGCCGCCTGGTACCAGGCTGTCATCGCCGAAGCCGACATGGCGGAGGAAAGCGGTGTGCGCGGCTGCATGGTAATCCGCCCCTGGGGCTATGGCATCTGGGAGCGGATGCAGAAGCTGCTCGATGAGCAGATCAAGGCGACCGGCCATGAAAATTGCTATTTCCCACTGTTCATCCCGCTGTCCTACTTCGAAAAGGAAGCCGAGCATGTCGACGGCTTTGCCAAGGAAATGGCGGTCGTCACCCATCACCGGCTGATTCAGCAGGACGGCAAGCTGGTGCCGGACCCCGAAGCAAAGCTGGAAGAGCCGCTGGTCGTGCGTCCCACATCGGAGACGGTCATCGGCGCGGCGTTCAGCCGCTGGGTGCAGAGCTGGCGCGATCTGCCCGTGCTGATCAACCAGTGGGCCAATGTCGTGCGCTGGGAAATGCGCACGCGCATGTTCCTGCGCACTGCCGAGTTTCTGTGGCAGGAAGGGCATACCGCGCACGCGACGGTCGATGAAGCCATGGACGAAACACTCAAGATGCTGGAAGTCTATCGCGCCTTTGCCGAAAAGTGCGTGGCGATGCCGGTGATCGCAGGCGAAAAGCCGGAGAATGAGCGTTTTCCCGGCGCAGTCGCCACCTATTCGATCGAAGCGATGATGCAGGATGGCAAGGCGCTGCAGGCAGGCACCTCACATTTTCTGGGCACGACCTTCAGCCAGGCGCAGAATATCAAGTTCCAGAATGCCGAAGGGCAGCAGGAACTGGCGCAGACGACCAGCTGGGGCGTTTCCACCCGTATGATCGGGGGCCTTATCATGACGCATGGCGATGATGACGGCCTGCGTGTCCCGCCGCGCGTCGCGCCTTATCAGATCGTGATCGTGCCGATGCTGCGCGACACGGAGGAGGACGCGGCGATTGTCGAATATTGCACGGATCTGGTTCATCGTCTGAACCAGCTGGACGCATTCCGCGAACCGGTGCGCGCGCTGCTCGACAAACGGCCCGCGAAGGCCGCGACCAAGCGCTGGGGCTGGGTCAAGAAGGGGGCGCCGATCGTGATCGAGGTCGGTAGCCGCGACGTGGCGGGCGGTAATGTATCCGTCATCCGCCGCGACCGCCTGTACCGCGAGGACGGCAAGCTGGACAGCCGGATCGTCGCCAAGGATGATCTGGTCGGGAGCGCGGCGTCGATGCTGGAAGAGGTTCAGGCCGCTCTCTTTGCGGATGCCAAGGCGCGACTGGACGTGGCCATCGATGAGACGATCGCAGACATCGATGCGTTGAAAGCCTATTTCACGGCCAGCAAGAAGCCGGGATGGGCGCTGGTGCAGTGGGCCAAGCCTACCGGCGCTGAACTGGAAAAGGTCGTTCAGTGGCTTAAGGGCGAAAAGCTGACGCTGCGCAATGTCCCGAACGATGCGGCGGCGGCCGACGGCGTGTGCATCTTCACGGGCGGCGCGGCGGTCGAGCGCGTGCTTGTAGGCCGCTCCTACTAAAGTTCAGCGATCGCTGGCGAAGTCGAAACATGCGTCTCGACTTCGCCAGAATGACCTTCGTTACAGCACATATTTGCTAAGGTCGGTGTCGCGCGCCACCGCGCTTAGTTGCTTTTCGACATAGGCGGCGTCGATCACCAGCGTTTCGCCGCGCCGATCCTCCGCATCGAAGCTGACATCTTCCAGCAGCTTTTCCATCACCGTCTGAAGGCGGCGGGCGCCGATATTCTCGACCTCGCTATTCACCTCTGCGGCAATCTTCGCGACGGCGCGAATGCCCTCGGGCGTCAGGTCGATCGTCACCTCCTCGGTTGCCAGCAGCGCGCGATATTGCGCGACCAGGCTTGCCTTGGTGTCGGACAGGATGGCGACGAAATCCTCTTCGGTCAGCGCCTTCAATTCAACGCGGATCGGTAGCCGGCCCTGCAATTCAGGGAGCAGATCGCTGGGCTTGGCAACGTGGAACGCGCCGGATGCTATGAAGAGGATGTGATCGGTCTTGAGCGGGCCATATTTGGTGGCCACGGTCGTCCCTTCGATGAGCGGCAGCAGATCACGCTGCACGCCTTCGCGGCTGACCGATCCGCCCCGCACATCGCTGACCGCGATCTTGTCGATTTCGTCCAGGAACACGATGCCATTCTGCTCAGCGCTACTGATGGCGACGCGGGCGACGTCGTCCTGATCCAGCCTTTTGTCCTGCTCTTCCTCGACCAGCTTGTCCCAGGCATCGGCAACACGCATTTTGCGCCGCTTCTTCTGGGTCTGCCCGAACGCCTTGGACATCATGTCGGAAAGGTTGATCATGCCGACCTGACCGCCCATACCGGGTATCTCCATGGGCATGGATGGGCTGTCGGCGACGTCCACCTCGACCTCGACCTCGTTCATCTGGTCATTCTCTATCTTCTGGCGGAACGACAGGCGCGTCGCCTCACTTGCTTCCTTGCCGGTCAAAGCATCGAGCAGCCGCGCCATCGCAGCTTCGGACGCCGCTTCGCGCACAGCTTCGCGGCGGCGATCCTTTTCCAGACGCACCGCTTCCTCGACCAGGTCGCGGACAATCTGCTCTACGTCCCGGCCGACATAGCCGACTTCGGTAAACTTGGTCGCCTCCACCTTAACGAACGGAGCGTCGGCGAGTTTTGCCAGACGGCGGCTAATTTCAGTCTTGCCGCATCCCGTCGGGCCGATCATCAGGATGTTTTTGGGCGTCACCTCGTCGCGCAGATCGGCGGACAGATGCTGGCGGCGCCAGCGGTTGCGCAGCGCAACGGCGACGGCGCGCTTGGCATCCTGCTGTCCGATGATGTGCGCGTCCAACGCAGCGACGATGGCTTTGGGCGTAAGATTGTCGTTCATAATCTCTTCTTGGGAAACTGGAGGTCAGGCGACGCTGTCGAGCGTTTCGATCGTCAATTGGTCATTGGTGTAGACGCAGATGTCGGCAGCGACGGCCATGGCCTTGCGCGCCAGTGCTTCAGCGTCCTGTTCATAATCCATCAGCGCCCGGGCCGCCGCGAGCGCGAAATTACCCCCCGACCCGATCGCTGCGACGCCATTCAATGGTTCGAGGACGTCGCCATTCCCTGTCAGGATCAGCGTTACATCCTTGTCGGCGACGATCATCATCGCCTCCAGGTTGCGCAGATATTTGTCGGTGCGCCAATCCTTGGCCAGTTCAACGGCGGCGCGCATGAGCTGGCCGTTGTGGCGCTCCAGCTTCGCCTCCAGCCGTTCGAACAGGGTGAAAGCATCGGCGGTAGCACCGGCAAAGCCGCCAATCACGCTGCCATCATGCAGGCGGCGGACCTTGCGGGCGTTGGGTTTCATCACGGTCTGGCCCATGGACACCTGACCGTCGCCGGCCACGATAACTTTGCCATTTTTTCGGACGGACATGATGGTGGTGCCGTGCCAGACCGGCATGGAAGATGCGCGAGGTTGATCGTTCATGCCGCGCGATATGGGACGCGAGGAAGAACCGCGCAAGAGACGGCGTTGCGCCGTAGGCTGTGTCATTAATACGACATATATATTTCAAAGCTGTGCCGGAACCAAACTGGGTCAATTGACATTGTGCAGCGCACAACAAATGATCAGCTATCGGTTTCGACAGGAGCGACATGGATGACTCTCAAGGCCAGGGCCATGGAAAAGGTCGAGCGCGCGGGGATATCCAACTACAGCTTTGATGAGGATGTGCTGGTCATGTGTGGCATACGCTACACGATCGATGTGTGCGATTGTGGTGAAGCGAATTGCGACGGCGTCAAATTGACTAGACACCTGGCCGCCATCAATCGCAACCTGCAATAGATATGGCATTTGCGGGATAATGTCTCCGGCGCCGCTCGAAAGGGGGCACGGATGCGGCAGGGCGGTCAACTGGCATTCACCAGAGCCATTTTACTATCGATGGGCGCGAAGCGGTTGACAGGGCCCGTCGCCAGTGTCAAAGGCCGCCTCCTCCTTTCAGGGGGCGCGTAGCTCAGCGGTAGAGCACACCCTTCACACGGGTGGGGTCACAGGTTCAATCCCTGTCGCGCCCACCATCATCCCGGCGATGATGGCTGGACAGGATATTTCCCGGCATTGATCTTTTCTTGTCCCAGGCGCTAAGCCAGCGCCTTGAAGCGGTGCGTTTGCGCGCCAATCGGAAAGGATCCTCATGCCCCCTTATCTGCAATTCGGCGCGGCCCTTGGCGCATTGATCGCCATCCAGAGCACGCCAGCCCATGCGGCCGATAGCCGCAAACTGACTTTGGAACGCGTTTTCGCCAGTCCGGATCTTGCCGGCCCTCAGCCCCGCGCGCTCAAGCTTTCGCCCGACGGCACGCTGGTCACATTATTGAAGCCGCGCGCTGACGAAAAGGAGCGGCTCGATCTTTGGGCTATCGACACCCGTACCGGGTCGGAGCGGATGCTGGTGGATTCCAAGAAGACCGGTAGCGGCGCGGCCTTGAGCGAAGCGGAAAAGATGCAGCGGGAGCGGGACCGCTCTGTCGCGGGAAGCACCGGTATCACCAGCTATGACTGGTCGCCCGACGGGAAAACGATCCTGGTTCCCGTCGATGGCGACCTGTATCTCGCCGCGCTGGATGGCAAGGTGAAGCGGCTGACCGATACGCCCGGCGGGGAGCTCAATGGCGTGGTCAGCCCCAAAGGCGGGTTCGTCTCGTTCGTCCGTGACGGCAATCTGTTCGTCCAGCCTATCGGAGGCGCAGAGCGGCAGGTGACCCAAGGCGCGAGTGACACGGTCAATTGGGGCGTTGCCGAATTCGTTGCACAGGAAGAAATGGATCGTCGCACCGGCTATTGGTGGTCCCCCGACGATAAGATGATCGCGGTCGCCCGCGTGGATGAAAGCCCGGTCGGGATCGTCACTCGCACGGCGATCGGCGGCGAAGGCACCACGGTCTATCAACAACGCTATCCCGCCGCCGGGACGCCCAACGCCATTGTGGACCTGTTCGTCATGAAGCCTGACGGTTCGGGGCAGGTCCAGGTCGATCTCGGGCCGGACAAGGACATCTATCTCGCGCGGGTGAATTGGTCCAAGGACGGCCGCACGTTATTCGTCCAGCGGGAAAGTCGGGACCAGAAGCGGCTCGACCTGCTCGCCGTCGACCCGATGACGGGCAAGGCGCGGATCGCACTGACCGAAGAGGCGAAAAGCTGGATCAACTTGTCCAATAATTTCCATCCTTTACGTGACGGCAGCTTTTTGTGGTGGTCGGAACGTTCGGGCCATGGCCATCTGTATCGCGTTACCGGAAAAAAATGGACCGCGCTCACCAATGGCGATTGGGAGGTGCGCGACGTTGTCGGCGTGGATGAGGACAAGGGCCTTGTCTACTTCACGGGCAACCGCGAAACTCCGCTTGAACAACAACTCTACGTCACGTCGCTCGCCACGCCCGTCGCGGCGCGAATGCTGACCAGCGCAGGATGGTGGAATGACGCCGTCATGGACGATGCGGCAAGCCGGGTCGTGGTGTCGCGTCAGAACACGGACCAGCCCAAGCAGGTCTATCTGGCCGATAGCGACGGCAAGCAATTGCAATGGTTGTCGCAGAACGCATTGACTGGGGATCACCCCTACGCGCCCTATGTCGCAAGTCACGCGAAGACACGCTTTGGAACGGTGAAAGCGAAGGATGGCACGACGCTTTATACCAAGATGATGACGCCGCCGCTGGAGCCGGGCAAACGCTATCCGGTCTTCATGATCCATTATGGCGGCCCCGGTGCCGGCCGGCAGGTGACGAATAGCTGGTCGGGCGCGCTCAACCAGTATCTGGTCGATCGCGGCTGGATCGTCTTTGCCATCGACAATCGCGGCACGCCCGATCGCGGCAAGGCGTTCGAGGATCATCTCTATCGCGCGATGGGCACGGTCGAGGTGGAGGATCAGCTGAAGGGCGTCGAATGGCTGAAAAGTCAGCCCTTCGTCGATGCCGACCGGATCGCCACCTATGGCTGGTCCTATGGCGGCTATATGTCGCTCAAATTACTGGAAAAGGCGCCGGGGACCTTTGCCGCCGCTGTGGCAGGCGCCCCGGTGACGAAGTGGCAGTTGTACGACACCCACTATACCGAGCGCTATCTGGGGAAACCCCAGGACAAGCCAAGCGCCTATCCGGCTGCCGGCGCGGTCGAAGAGTCGGTCAAGATCAGCGATCCGCTATTGCTGATCCACGGCATGTCCGATGACAATGTCGTGTTCGACAATGCCACCGCGCTGATGGCGAAGATGCAGGGCGCGGCGGTGCCGTTCGAGATGATGGCCTATCCAGGGCAGACGCATCGCGTCGGCGGGCCGGGCATCAGCGTGCATCTGTGGCGCACGATTGAGAATTTCCTGGCAGACCATGCCGGCGGCCCGAAACGCGAATAGGCGATTGCGCTATCGCCAGGCGTGAAACACCGCCCGGCGATAGCGGTCCTTGCGGCGGAAAGGCATGGCCCATTTGCGCCAACCCCGGTTATCGAGCGCTTCGGGCATGACCGCGAAACGCGTATAGCCAAAGCGGCGGCACATTTCGCGCAGCGCCAATATGTTGGGCGCCCAGAAGTTGGTGGGGTCCCTGTCCAGTTCCAGTTCGGTGAACAGACGCATCGCCGGCACTGGTTCGTGACGCAGCGCCGTGACCGTTTCCAGCACCAGATGATCCCGGCTCATCGCGGCGGCGGCTTCGAGGATGCGATAGGGGTCGGTGACGTGATAGAGCACACCGAGCAGCAGCACGTTGTCGAAATGGCCCAGTTCCTCGACCCGATGCTGAGCCACGTCGAGGTCGAGCGACCTTACCCTGGATTCGAAGCGCGCATGGGCGTGGTCGAAGCCCCGCTTGTCGCCCCAGCCCTGGCCGGACCAGCAGAAATGATCGGTGGCCAGTACCTCGGCCGCGCCGCGTCTTTCGGCTTCAAAGGAGAAAAATCCGTCCCATGCGCCAATGTCCAATATGCGCCGACCTGCAAGCGGTTGATTGAAAATCTGGTCCGCCTCCTCGCGGAGGGATGCGAGCGGCTTTATGCCTTCGACCCGCTCGCCATCGGGAAATTCGAAACTATGGAACCAGCGCTGGGGCAGAGGCGGCAACGAACGGGACGACATCAACTGATATTCCGATGACAAAGGGGAAAGGGGGCCGCCGACTATGCCGTGGCGGGAGCGCGCTATGGGATCGAAAAGCCCTTCTTTCTGGACAAACGCCCCAGTATCGTTATGCCGCCCCCACCGCAATATGTGCATCGGAGTGGAGTTTTCAGTCATGGGTTACAAGGTCGTCGTCGTCGGAGCCACCGGGAATGTGGGCCGCGAAATGCTGACCATTCTCTCTGAGCGAGAGTTCCCGATTGACGAGATCGCGGCGGTCGCATCCCCCAGGTCGCACGGCACCGAAATCGAATTCGGTGAAACGGGCAAGATGCTCAAATGCAAGAATATCGAACATTTCGACTTCACCGGATGGGACATCGCCCTGTTCGCCGCGGGGTCTGGTCCGACGGCCGAATATGCGCCCAAGGCGGCGGCCGCGGGCTGCGTCGTGATCGACAATAGCTCACTCTATCGCATGGACCCGGACGTGCCCCTGGTCGTGCCCGAGGTGAACCCGGAAGCGGTCGACGGCTATACGAAGAAAAACATCATCGCCAATCCCAACTGCTCGACCGCGCAGATGGTCGTGGCCCTCAAGCCTCTGCATGACGCCGCGACGATCAAGCGCGTCGTCGTCGCCACCTACCAATCGGTATCGGGCGCCGGAAAGGCGGGCATGGACGAGCTGTTCGAGCAAAGCCGCAACATCTTTGTGGGCGACAGCGCCGAGCCCAAGAAGTTCACCAAACAGATCGCCTTCAACGTGATCCCGCATATCGACGTGTTCCTGGACGATGGGTCGACCAAGGAAGAATGGAAGATGGTCGCGGAAACCAAGAAGATCCTTGACCCGAAGGTCAAGGTCACGGCGACATGCGTGCGCGTGCCGGTGTTCGTTGGCCACAGCGAAGCGCTCAATATCGAGTTTGAGAAGGAGATTTCGGCCAAGGAAGCGCAGGATATCCTGCGCGAAGCGCCGGGCATCATGCTCGTGGACAAGCGGGAAGATGGCGGATACGTCACCCCGGTCGAATGCGTTGGCGACTATGCGACCTTCATCAGCCGCGTGCGGGAGGATTCGACCGTCGAAAACGGCCTGAACATCTGGTGCGTCAGCGATAATCTGCGCAAGGGCGCGGCGCTGAACGCCGTGCAGATCGCCGAACTGCTGGGTCGGCGTCACCTCAAAAAGGGCTGAATGCCCTATGGTTTCCGGCGTTGGCAGGGCGTGGCGCGATGTGCCGCGCCCGCAACGCGGGATGATCCTGCTGTTGCTGGCGGCCATCGCGCTCGCCAATGTAAGGCAGCCCTTTCCCGATCTTGCTCCGCTCCAGCATGGTCCGACGCTGGTCCTCGCGCTCATGGCCCCGGGACTGGTGCGTCGCTGGCCCCTTTCGGATCGGGCCGTTGGCTGCGTCTGGCTCTTCCTGTTGCTGCACACTTTCGCTGCGCGCTGGATTTACAGCTATGTGCCCTATGATGACTGGGCGCGGATGCTGACCGGTCATGACATTTCCAGCTTTATGGGCCTGCGCCGCAATGGTTTCGATCGCCTCGTGCATTGCGCGTTCGGCGCGTTGCTGATGATGCCATTGGCGCAAGTCGCGCTTCGCCATGGTGGGATGTCGCACCGGTGGAGCCTTGCCTTCGCCTTTGCCGCGATCGGGCTTGGCAGCGCGCTCTACGAAATCTTCGAATGGCTTCTTACCGTGTTTGTGGCGGGCAACACGGCAGACTATTATAACGGCCAGCAAGGCGATCCCTGGGATGCGCAAAAAGACATGGGCATCGCTCAGGCCGGCGCGGCGCTGACACTCATCCTGCTGTTGCGCCAGGGCCACCGACCCCATATCGGCAAGTTGGATTTGCCGAATAAGGAACAGCGATGATGACCGACCTGCTGATCGAACGCCGTGATGTCAAAGGGTTCGATGGCCTGCCGATCGCCGTGCATATGGTGGGGCAGGGGCGGGACCTGGTGCTGATCCACGGTTATTTCTCCAACGCCTGGACCAATTGGATCCGCTATGGCCATGCCGCGAAACTTGTAGAGGCGGGATTTCGCCTGATCCTGCCCGACCTGCGCGGGCACGGGGAAAGCGCCAAGCCGCATGACGCCGCCGCCTATCCCGCAGACGCGCTGACGGACGATAATCTGGGTTTGATCGAGCAACTGGGCCTGACCGACTATGATCTTGGCGGCTATTCGCTGGGCGCGCGGACGACTGTGCGGATGCTGGCGCGCGGCGCGACGCCCCGCCGCGTGATACTGAGCGGCATGGGCCTGCGCGGCCTTACCCAGACGCTCGACAATGGCGGATATTATACCAATGTGCTCACCAATCTTGGCACCTTCGCGCGCGGCACGTCAGAGTGGATGACCGAAGCCTTTTTAAAGACGACCAAGGGCGATCCGGTCGCGCTGCTGCACATTCTCAACACCTTTGTCGATACGCCGGCCGACGTCATCGCCAATTTTCCGCAGCGGGCGGCTGTCATCTGCGGAGCGGATGACGATAGCAACGGGAGCGCCCATGAATTGGCGGACATATTGCGCGACGGGCATTATTTCGAAGTGCCCGGCAATCATATGAACGCTGTGACGCGCAAGGAGCTGGGGCAGGCGATGGTGGATTTCCTCACCGCTTGACTGTGTCGGTGGAGCAAGTCAGTCTCCGGGCATAACGTTCAGGGGACTATCCATGAAAATCGCGATTTCGCTGGCCGCGCTTGCGGCCGCTCTTGTTGCCACGCCGGTGATGGCGCAGGCCGCGCCTGCCGCTGCGCCGACCGCAGCCGAAGCGGAAGCCTTTCTGACGAAAGCGGAAAAGGCGCTGTTCGACCAGTCGATCATCAGCGGTCGGGCCGCCTGGATCAACGCAACCTATATCACCGACGACACCGACGCGATCGCATCCTATTTCGGCGCAATCGATACGAAACAGCGCGTCGATTTCGCTTTGGAAGCGGGCAAATATGCCACGGCACCGGGCCTGTCAGCCGAAACCAGACGGCGGCTCAACCTGCTGCAAACCGCGTTGACGCTGCCGGCGCCCACCACTGCTGGCGCAGCCGAGGAACTAAACGAACTCGCGACAAAGCTTCAGTCGGCTTATGGCAAGGGTAAAGGGACGCTCAAGGGCCAGCCGATCAACGGCAGCGACATAGAAGAGCAGATGGGGGTCAACCGCAATCCCCAGGAACTCAAGGAAATGTGGGTCAGCTGGCATGACAATGTCGGTGCACCCATGCGCGACGATTATGTCAAACTCGTCGGCATCGCCAATGCAGGGTCCAAGGAACTGGGTTTTGCCGATACAGGCGCCATGTGGCGTTCCAAATATGACATGCCAGCCGATGACTTCGCCAAGCTGACCGACAAGATCTGGGCCGAGGTCAAGCCGCTCTATGACGAGCTTCATTGCTATACCCGCACCAAGCTCAACGAACAATATGGTGATGCCGTTCAGCCAGCGACCGGTCCGATCCGCGCCGATTTGCTGGGCAATATGTGGGCGCAGGAATGGGGGAATATCTATGATATCGTCGCGCCCGCAGGCGCCGGCGATCTGGGCTACGACGTCACCGAATTGCTGACCACGAAAGGCTATGACCCGGTGAAGATGGTCAAGGCGGGTGAGGGATTTTACAGTTCCCTCGGCTTCGATCCGCTGCCCCAGACATTCTGGGAACGCTCGCAGATCGTAAAGCCGCGCGACCGTGAAGTCGTATGCCATGCCTCGGCCTGGGATCTCGACAATAAGGACGACATCCGCATCAAGATGTGCACCAAGGTGAATGGCGACGATTTCGTCACCATCCATCACGAACTGGGGCATAATTATTATCAACGCGCTTATCAGATTCAGAAACCGCTCTACCTCGACGGCGCCAATGACGGTTTCCATGAAGCGATCGGCGACTTCGTCGCCCTGTCGATCACGCCCGATTATCTGGTGAAGATCGGCCTGCTCGATCCCGCCAAGGTGCCGGGGTCGGACAAGGATCTGGGGCTGCTGCTACGCCAGGCGATGGACAAGGTCGCCTTCCTGCCCTTTGGCCTGCTGATCGACAAATGGCGTTGGGGCGTTTTCGATGGGTCTATTCCGCAGGATCAGTATGAAAAGGGCTGGAACGACCTGCGCCTGCAATATCAGGGCATTGTGCCGCCGGTTCCGCGCGACGAGACGAAGTTCGATCCGGGCGGCAAATATCACATTCCGGGCAATACGCCTTACACCCGTTATTTCTTGGCCCGCGTGCTGCAATTCCAGTTCTACGAAGCCGCATGCCGCCAGGCCGGATGGAAAGGCCCGCTGCACCGCTGTTCCTTCTACGGCAACAAGCAGGTTGGCGAAAAACTGAATGCCATGCTGAAAATGGGGGCGTCAAAGCCATGGCCCGACGCGCTCCAGGCGTTCACGGGCAAGCGGGAAATGTCCGGCAAGGCGTTGGTCAATTATTTCGCACCATTGCAGAAGTGGTTGATCGAACAGAATAAAGGTAAGTCTTGTGGCTGGTAACGCTCAATAAAAGTTGGTAAATGGCCGGTTCATGAGTGGGCCGGCTATCCTTCTTTCGCTGCTTTTTGGAACTTCCGTTGTGATGACGATCGCCTTGGCGATCGCCTTCGCACATTTCGGCAGGCAGAGGCATGTCCTGACATGGACCGCGTCCTATGCGGTCGGCGTCCTGCAATGGCTGGCGAACGCCGCGGGGTTTTTTCTGCAAAGCGCCGCGATGTTCATCGTGACCGGAACAGCGCTGGTCGTCAGTGCGTCGCTATTGGCGATCGGCATTCGTCAAAGATCCAGCCGACGCGTCAACATCATGGCTTTTGCCGCACCGGCGGCAATCGTCTGCATAATGATAGCGGTGGCGATCGGCTTTTTTGGCAATCAGGTCCTTCAGGGCATGATCATACCAACATATGTCGGGCTGTTGCTGCTCGTCAGCGCCGCATCGCTCTGGCCGATCGACCGGGCGATGACGCCTCCGGAAAAGGCGTTTTTCGCCTTTCTCATTCTGTTCGCGCTTTGCCAGTTGGCGCTGGCTGTATCGGCCACTTTCATTCGCAGTGCGAGCGAAGGGAAGGACCTGTATCGCAACATCCTGAGCCTTGGCATGCCGACCATATATGTCGGCACGGCGGTTTCCGCCGTGCTGGTGGTTGCGGGCGACCTGGCCCAGCAGTTGCGCAGCCAGATGCGTCACGATCCGCTGACGGAAGTGCTCAATCGTCGCGGACTGGAAGAGGCCGCGTCGCAGGCCATTGCCCAGGCCCGTCGCCACGGCCGCCCCTTGTCACTCGTGATTTGCGATCTTGATGGCTTCAAGGCGCTCAATGACAATCACGGCCATATTGCCGGCGATCATGCGCTCAAGGGCTTTGCGCAGTTGCTGATCCTGGCGGTGCGTCGCGGTGATATCGTCGGGCGGATGGGCGGCGACGAGTTCGGCCTGCTGCTACAGGATAGCGACGCGCAGGCGGCGGCCGACGTGATGGAGCGCGTGCGCCTGGAAGTTGCGCATCTTTCCCTGCCGAAGGTGCCCGAAAGCACGCTACGCGCCAGTTTCGGCGTCGCCGCCTTGCTTCCCGAAGACTTGACGCTCGAAGATATGGTTCACCGCGCCGATGAGGCGCTCTATAGCGCGAAGAAGCTGGGCAAGAACCGAGTCAGCATCGCCGGCGCTGCATGATCTACCTGTCAGCGGAAGGGCGGTTCGTTGAATGCCCGCAGCTTGCGACTGTGCAGTTTCGCGCCCTGCTGCCGCAATAATTCGCATGTCATGATACCGACGCGCAAATGCCCGGCTATCGCTTCCTCATAAAAGCGATTGGCTTGGCCGGGCAGCTTGAGTTCGCCGTGAATGGGCTTGTCAGAAACGCACAGCAACGTGCCATAGGGCACGCGGAAGCGATAGCCTTGCGCGGCGATCGTGGCCGATTCCATGTCGATTCCAACAGCGCGCGACAGGCTGAACCGCAGCGCCGAATGCGAATAGCGCAATTCCCAGTTACGATCATCGGTCGTAACCACAGTCCCGGTGCGCAGGCGACGCTTGAAATCCTCCGGATCGTTGCCGCCTAGTACCGTTTCGGCCGCAGTCGCCATGGCGACCTGAACTTCGGCAATGGCGGGCACGGGAATTTCTGGCGGCAGCATCGCGTCCAGCACCTTGTCATCGCGCAGATAGGCGTGGGCCAGCACATAGTCGCCGATCCGCTGGCTCGGTCGCAGCCCGCCGCAATGGCCGATCATCAGCCAGGCTTCCGGGCGCACAACCGCCAGATGGTCGCAAATCGTCTTGGCATTGGCCGGGCCGACGCCGATGTTCACCAGTGTGATGCCACTGCGATCGGGCGCCATCAGATGATAGGCGGGCATCTGGTGTTTGCGCCATGCACCTTCCGCAATGGCGGCATGGGGGTTGGCGGTTTCGTTCGTGACATAGACGCCGCCCGCGCCGGACAGGCCAGTGAAACGGCTGCCTTCGCGTTGCAACTCGCCACAGGCCCACGCAACGAATTCATCGACATAGCGATGATAGTTGGTGAAGAGGATGTAACGCTGCACATGTTCGGCCGGCGTGCCGGTATAATGTTTTAGCCGTGCCAGTGAAAAGTCGGTTCGCAGGCCGTCGAACAAGGCGAGGGGCCTGTCGCCATCCACATCCGGCATAAACAGGCCATCGGCAATTTCGTCACCAATCTCCGCCAGTTCGGTTGCGGGGAAGTGTCGCGCCAGTTCCGTTGGCGGCGTTCCATCCAGCGCATTGATGTCCAGCCCGTCGAGCACATAGGGGAAGGGGATTTGCTGATTACTGGGGCCGACGTCGACCTCCACCCCATAATCGCGCACAAGCAGGTCGATCTGCTCAGCGAGATAATCCGAAAACATGGCTGGCCGCGTGATCGTGGTCACATAGCGGCCCGGTTTCGACAGGCGCGCGAAGGATCGACCAAGTGGCGGCACGTCGCTGTCGCGCCGATAGGTGATGCGCAGTTCAGGGTAGCAAAAGCGGCGGTCGTCGCGGGCTTCTGGGGGCGGCACGCTGCCATCGCGGGCATAAGCGCGCATCGCTTCGCGCAGCGTTTCAATGGCGGTCTGGTAGATCTGGTCGATTTGCCCGACCGTGGCTTTGCCGATGCTCTGAGTCATCGCCTCCCGTTACCGCCTTTCGATGACGGAAGGAAGACCGCGCGCCAGTCTTATGAAAGCTGGCGCGCGGTGCGGAGGATCAGAGCTTTTCGAGCATATATTCAGCCGAAGATACCTTGAAGTCACCAGGCTCTTCGACATTGAGGTCTTCGACGACGCCGTCCTTGACGATCATCGAGAAGCGCTGGCCGCGCGTCCCCAGGCCGAACTTGCTACCGTCCATGGTCAGACCCACGGCCTTGGCGAAATCGCCATTGCCGTCGGCGAGCATGGTCACCTTTTCATCGGCGCCGGCCGATTTGCCCCAGGCCCCCATGACAAAAGCGTCATTGACGGCGGTGCAGGCGATTTCGTCCACGCCCTTGGCCTTGAGCGCATCGGCCTTTTCGATGAAGCCAGGCAGATGTTTGGCGGAGCATGTGGGCGTGAAGGCGCCGGGCACGGAGAATATGGCGACGGTCTTGCCGCTAAAATAGTCATCCGACGATACCGGCTCTGGGCCGTTTTCCGTCATCTTGGTGAAGGTGGTGCTGGGAATGCGTTCACCCTTGGAAATCGTCATGCTGTGTCTCCTGCCTATCTACGCGCCGGGAGGTCGGTTGCGACCAGCGGGATGTCAAGGCTTGGATGCACGAATATGACAGGGCGCCCCGAGCGCCGGCCCGACTGTCCTTGGCAAGCATGGTAAGCCTTCTATATTCAGATCATGGATCAGGCCCAATTTTATGGCGGCAATTTCTTGCTCGCCCTCCCCGGTATGCAGGATCAGCGGTTCGATCATTCGGTGCTGGCGCTGTGCGTGCATGACGCGGACGGGGCGCTCGGGATCGCGGTAAGCGACGAAATGGAGGGGCTGGGCCTCCGCGAACTGCTGGAAAGCTTCGATATTGACGCCAACAAGGTGCCCGATACGCCAGTGCTGCGCGGCGGCCCGGTGGAGCCGCGACGGGGTTTCGTGCTCCATTCGCTCGATTGGGCCGGACAGGACATGATGCAGGTCAATGACCAATGGGGCCTGTCGGGGTCGCTGGACATATTGAAGGCGATCGCCGAACAGCGTGGGCCCAGCCGCTATCTTGTAGCGCTGGGCTATGCCGGCTGGGGCGCGGGACAGCTTGAGGAGGAAATGACCGGCGAAAGCTGGTTCCTTGCCCCTGGCAATGCCGACCTGCTGTTCAACACACCGGCACGACGCAAATGGGCTGCGATCTTTGCCGCTTCGGGCGTCGATTCCACGCATCTCGTCGGCGGGGCCGGACTGGCATGATCCGCCATCGCTACGCTACATAAAGAAAACTTTATATCGAGTTGCCTTGATCCGCGCCGATTGGTAAGGCGCGGATCATCCCGCCGCCGGATTGTCCGCCGGCGCGCATCTGACATTTTTCAAGAACGGAGACACGCCCGTGGCCACCGCCCCCGCTGCCCAGACCCAGGATTATGTGATTGCCGACATCGGCCTTGCCGGTTTCGGCCGCAAGGAAATCGAGATCGCCGAAACCGAAATGCCCGGCCTCATGGCTCTGCGTCAGGAATTTGGCGCGGCAAAGCCGCTGAAGGGCGCGCGCATCACCGGTTCGCTGCACATGACGATCCAGACCGCGGTGCTGATCGAGACGCTGGCGGAACTGGGCGCTGAACTGCGCTGGGCGTCGTGCAACATCTTTTCGACCCAGGACCACGCCGCTGCCGCCATCGCGCAGCGCGGCATCCCCGTTTTCGCCGTCAAGGGCGAGACGCTGGAGGAATATTGGGATTATGTCGTCAAGATTTTCGACTGGGGTCAGGACACGACCTGCAACATGATTCTGGACGATGGCGGCGACGCCACGATGTTCGCCCTTTGGGGCGCCCGCGTCGAAGCGGGCGAAGCGCTGTTCACGCCCGATAACGAGGAAGAGGAAATCTTCGTCGCGACGCTGAAGCGCTTCCTGGCTGAACGTCCGGGCTATCTCACCAAGACCGTGCAGGCGATCAAGGGCGTATCGGAAGAGACCACCACGGGGGTGCATCGCCTGTATGAATTGGCAAAGAAGGGCAAGCTGCCTTTCCCGGCGATCAACGTGAACGACAGCGTCACCAAGTCGAAGTTCGACAACCTCTATGGCTGCAAGGAAAGCCTGGTCGACGCGATCCGCCGCGCGACCGACGTCATGCTGGCGGGCAAGGTCGCGGTCGTCGCGGGCTTTGGCGACGTGGGCAAGGGCAGCGCTGCCTCGCTGCGCAACGGAGGCGCGCGCGTGCTCGTGACCGAAGTCGATCCCATCTGCGCGTTGCAGGCGGCGATGGAGGGCTATGAGGTCGTAACGATGGAAGAGGCCGCGCCCCGCGCCGACATCTTCGTCACCGCGACCGGCAATGCCGACGTCATCACCGTCGACCATATGCGTGCGATGAAGAATATGGCGATTGTCTGCAACATCGGTCACTTCGACAGCGAGATTCAGATTGCGGGCCTCAACAATATGAAGTGGACCGAGATCAAGCCGCAGGTCGACGAGGTTGAATTTGCCGACGGCAAGAAGATCATCGTGCTGGCCAAGGGGCGTCTGGTCAATCTGGGCTGCGCCACCGGCCATCCCAGCTTCGTCATGTCGTCCAGCTTCACCAACCAGGTGCTGGCCCAGATCGAACTGTGGACCAAGGCAGACGATTATAAGAACGAAGTCTATGTCCTGCCCAAGCATCTGGACGAAAAGGTGGCCGCGCTTCACCTCGAAAAGCTGGGCGTCAAGCTGTCCACGCTCAGCCAGAAGCAGGCCGACTATATCGGCGTGCCGGTCGAAGGCCCGTTCAAGCCCGATCACTACCGCTACTAAGACCGACACCGAGAGGGGGAGGCTGAAACGCCGCCCCCTTTTCCGTTCAGCGATCATCATTCTGCCTGTGAATCTTTGAGCCAGCCGCTTCCCGCCATGCGCGATCTGCGTTAGGTCGGTGGCACTTATGATGAGAGACAGGCAGGTTCTGCACATGGTGGGCAAGCGCCTATGACGACGCTCTCGCCTGTCGCGGCCATGATTTTGGGGATCGTGCTGGCCCTATGGCTGGGCGCGGCCATCTGGGCGGTGATGAGCGGCCAGCGCATGCGCCGAGAAGGAACGCAGTCGCAAGGCAAGCTCGACCGTTTGACCATGCTGCTTGCGTCGGCCCCGGCGGCACCGGTCATTGTCCACCCCGACGGCCGGCTGGAGGCTGCGGACAGGCTGGCCAAATGGCTTGGCCGCACCCGCGCGCCCAATTTCCTTTCGGAACTGACCGCTGAGGATGGCGGGATCGAGCCGGAAGATGCGCATGCGCTCGCTCAGGTCATCGCTGCCGCCCAACGCGCCGGCAAAAGCTTCGCTCTGCCCGTTCGCGGCATCGATTCGACTCGCTTGCTGCTTGTGCGCGGCGCGCCCGCCGGCCCTGAGCTTGCGGAAAGCGGCGGCGTTCTGCTGTGGATTTTTGATGCAACCGACAGCCAGGCCGAAATTCAGTCCCTTCGAAGCCAGGTTGCGCAACTGCGTGATGCGTTGGAGGCGCTTGCCGGGCTCGTGGAAGCGGCGCCCTTTCCAATGTGGCATCGTACCCCCGACCTGCGGCTCAGCCTTGTCAACAGCGCCTATGTCCGCGCTGTCGATGCCCAGGACGCTGCCGATGTCATCACCCAGGGCATCGAGCTGGTCGAATCCGTAGGCGGCGTCCCGCCGGAAGCGGCTGCGGCCGATGCGATGGCGCGCGACCAGCTGGTCGAACGCATGGTGCCGGCCACGATCGACGGCGAGCGCCGGATGATGCGGGTCGTCGACGTGCCGTTGGGCGATGCGGGGATAGCCGGCTACGCGGTCGATCAGCATGAACTGGAGCAGGCGCGAGTCGAGGGTCGGCGGCTTGAAGCCGCGCAGCGTGACCTGCTGGACCGTTTGTCTGCGGGCGTCGCGCGCTTTGGTCCGGACCGTATGCTGCGCTTCTGGAACCAGCCCTTCATGAGCCTCTTTGGCCTGCGGCAGGAGGCTCTGGCGGATGCGCCGGTTTTCGAACGTGTCCTCGACCAGATGCGCGACGCCCGCCGCTTGCCTGAGCATCGCGATTTTCCGGCCTGGCGATCCGAACGGCGTGACTGGTTCCTCTCGCCTGAACCGGTGGAGGAAAATTGGCTGCTTCAGGACGGCACGCATTTGCGCGTCTACGCCCAGCCGCTTCCCGATGGTGGGCTGCTCCTGATTTTTGAAGACCGTACCGAACAGGTCCAATTGTCGAGCGCGCGCGACACGCTGTTGCGGGTGCGGACCGCCACTTTCGATAATCTGTTCGAATCGATTGGTGTCTTTGCCGCTGACGGCCGCCTGCAAATGTGGAATAGCCGTTTCCGCACGATCTGGGGCGCGAGCGAGGAATTGCTCGCCACTCATCCGCGCATCGACGATCTGATGCGCGACGTGCAATCCCGCCTCGCCAAGCCCGAACAAGGCAATCTGGTGCGCGAACTGGTGCGGGCCGCCACCGTGGAACGTAAGCAGCGCATGGGGCATGTCGGCTTTGCCGATGGCCGCATTTTCGAATTCGCAGCCATTCCGCTGCCCGATGGCAACGCCCTGTTCACCATGCTGGACGTGACGGACAGCCGCCGGGTCGAACAGGTGCTGCGCGACCGCAATGAGGCGCTGGAACAGGCGGACAAGATCAAGACGGCCTTCGTCACGAATATGAGCTATGAACTGCGCACGCCGCTGACGACCATCGCGGGTTTCGCCGAAATGATGAGCGCGGGCTATGCGGGCGAACTTTCTGAACCGGCCAAGGACTATGTCTCGGGGATCCTGCAGAGCACCGGCCGCCTGTCGATGCTGATCGACAATGTGCTGGACCTGACGCAAAGCGAAGCAGGCACCTTGCCGATCGAGCGGCTTCCGCTCGATCTAGGCGATCTGGCCCGCGCGCGCGTCGAACGGCTGCGGGCAGAGGCGGCGGCGAAGGGTATGGACCTGGCGCTCGAACTCACGCCAGCGGTGGGCGTGGTGCGCGGGGACGAACGGCGGATCGGCCAATGTATCGACCATCTGCTTGAGAACGCATTGACCTATTGCAGCCGGGGCGCGCGCATCCTGCTGCATGGCGATGGCACGGCCGATCGGGCGCGCATCGTCATTTCTGATAATGGACCGGGCATTCCGACCGAGCGTCAGCGGGCTATTTTCGAGCCGCTGGTGCGGGCGGAACAGGCGCGTAGCGGTGCCAAGGCAGGCATGGGTCTGCCCCTGGCCCGCCAATTGGTGCAGGCGCATGGCGGGACGCTGGAGCTTGTATCAAAGAAAGGGCAGGGGACGATGATCCTGATCGAACTACCCCGTGGCTGACCTTGCGGTCGATCTCCCCGACGAGTCGGCAATGATCGCTTTGGGTCGACGCCTTGCCCGGCACGTGCGCATCGGTGATGTGATCGCGCTGGAGGGCGGGCTTGGCGCGGGCAAGACCACGCTGGCGCGCGGCTTGCTTGAGGCGCTCGGCCTGCAAGGCGAAGCGCCGAGCCCGAGTTTCGCGATCGTTCAACCCTATGATGTGCCGGAAGTCAGGGTGCCGGTCACGCATGTCGATCTTTACCGGCTGGACGATGTGGCGGAAGCCGACGAGTTGGCGCTGGGCGACTATTTGATGGACGGCCTGCTGTTGATCGAATGGCCCGATCGGCTGGGAACCTCGCTCTGGCCGCACAGCCTGCGCCTCACCATAGAGATATTGGAGGATGGCGCGCGACGCTTGACAGCGGACGTGCCGGACGCTTGGACGGATCGATGGTCCCAGATTTGATCCCGCCCGTTGCCGCTCCCGCTTTTCTTGCCCAGGCAGGTTGGGGGGAGGCCGCGATCCTGCCTTTGGCATGCGACGCATCCTTCCGCCGCTACTTCCGCGTTGTCAGGTCTGGCGGGCAGGCCGTGTTGATGGACGCCCCACCGCCGCAGGAAGACCCGCGCCCTTTCATTGCGATTGCCGAACGGTTGCGGCAGGACGGATTTGCCGCACCGCGCATCCTGGCGCGCGATCTGGAGCGCGGCCTGGTACTGATCGAGGATTTCGGCGACCTGCGCGTCAAGGAGCATCTGGATGTGCATCCGGGTGATGAACTGGCCGTCTATACGCGCGCGGTCGATCTGCTGGCGGAACTGCACCGACTGCCGCCAGCCGACCTGCCGCCCTATGACCGCGCCGTATACCAGCGCGAAACGGGGCTTTTGACCGAATATTACTGCCCCGCTGTTGGCCTTTCGGTCGATGTCGATGCCTATGTCGGCGTGTGGGACCAGGTGCTGCCCCTGATCGAACGGTCGGTCAGCGCGCCGGTCACTGTCCTGCGCGACTATCATGCGGAAAATATCATGCTGATCGACGATCCGACGTCGCATGGCCTTGGGCTGCTGGATTTCCAGGATGCCCTGGTCGGCCACCCTGCCTATGACCTTGTATCCCTGTTGCAGGATGCGCGGCGCGACGTCCCGCCGGCGGTGGAGGCTGCGATGCTCGATCATTATCGCGCCATCGCGTCGCCGCCAGCGGATTTCGACGCGGCCTATGCCGTGCTTGGCGCGCAGCGCAACGCCAAGATCATCGGCATCTTCACGCGTTTGTGGAAGCGGGATGGCAAGCCGCGCTATCTGTCCTATCTGCCGCGCATGTGGAGCCTGCTGGAGCGCGATCTCGACCATCCTGCGCTGGCGCCGGTCGCTTCATGGTTCGCGCAGAATATTCCGGCGGAAAAGCGGCATAGCGCGCTTGAAGCCTACGCGCTGGCATAAGGCGGCGACCATGATCGACACGGCGATGCTGATGGCGGCGGGGCTGGGCAAGCGGATGCGCCCCCTTACCGCAACGCGCCCCAAACCTTTGGTCAAGGTGGCCGGCAAGCCTCTGATGGATCACGCGCTCGATCGGCTGGAAACCGGGGGCGTTCGCAAGGTGGTGGTGAATGTCCATTATCTCGCTGACACGGTCGAAGCCCATCTGAAGGCGCGCCGCTGCGGGATGGAGTTCACCGTTTCCGATGAGCGCGCGCAGCTGCTGGAAACCGGCGGCGGCCTCATGAAGGCGAAGCCATTGCTCGGCGATCAGCCCTTCTTCTGCGTCAACAGCGACAATTTCTGGGTCGATGGCCCGGCGGAAACCTTCGCCATGATGCGCCGCGTGTGGGATCCTGCGCGCATGGATGCGTTGCTGCTGCTTGTGCCGCAGGCCCGCGCCTATTGCCATAGCGGCATGGGTGACTTCAGGATGGACGCGGACGGCAGGCTGACCCGCCGGCGCGAAGGCCATGTCGCGCCTTTCGTCTATATCGGTATCCAGATCCTGTCTCCCGCATTGCTGGTCGATCCGCCGAGCGACGTCTTTTCCACGAATATCTTCTGGAACCGCGCTATCGCGGCGGGTCGTCTCTATGGCGTATCGCACCAGGGATTGTGGTTCGACGTCGGCACGCCCGCGGCGATCCCCGTGGTGGAATCCACGCTCGCTTATGGGTGAGCGCAGCCGTCCGGCCCTGTTCACCATCCCGGCGCATCGCGCCTTTGCCGATGCCCTGGTGACAGGGCTGCTCGCGCAGCATCGTGGCGATGTGATGGCGCTGGCGCAAGCCATGGTGCTGCTGCCCAACAACCGCGCCATTCGCGCGGTGCGGGACGCATTCGTGCGGCAATCGGGCGGGGGACTGCTGCTTCCACGCCTGATCGCGATCGGCGATCCCGATCTGGGCGAACAGGTCGGCGGCGCGTTGGACCCGCTGGGCGAAGAGGAGCCTATACCGCCCGCCATTGATCCGATGCGCCGTCAGATGCTGCTGGCGCGCATGGTGCAGGACGTGCGGCCGGAGGTGGATGCGGGGCAGGCGCTCCAGCTGGGCCAGGCCCTCGGCGCCGTGCTGGACCAGATGCAGGTGGAGCGCATTTCACCCCGCGCGCTGCGGGATATTGACCTTTCCGCAGACCTGTCACGCCACTGGCAAGTGTCTTTGACCCTGTTCGCGATACTGATCACGCGCTGGCCCGCCGAACTGGCGCGGATCGGTTGCATCGACCTTGCCGACCGGCGCAACCGTTTGTTCGATCGGCTTACTGCCCGATGGGCTCTGCACCCGCCTTCCGGTCCCGTGGTCGCCGCTGGCATTTCGACCACGGCGCCGGCGATTGCCCGCCTGCTCCGCTGCATCGCTGAAACGCCCGACGGCATGGTGGTGTTCGCCGGACTGGACCAGCATATGGATGCCGATGCCTGGGATGCGATCGGCCCGTTCGACCCCGACCCTGCAACCGGGCAGCGCGTACCCGGCCATGAAAGCCATCCGCAATATGCGCTCAAGCAATTGCTCGACCGCATGAGCGCAACCCGCGACGATGTCGCGCAGTGGCGCTGGGGCAGCGAACATGATGCGCGCGCCGTGCGCGGGCGCAATATCTCCAACGCGATGCTGCCGCCGCGGCTCACCAGTCGCTGGCGCGACCTCAAGACCGCCGACCGATCTCTGGCGGGCGTCGAAGCGCTGGAAGTCGCGACCCCGGGTGAGGAGGCGCAGGCGATCGCTATCGCGCTGCGCGAAGTTCTGGAAACGCCGGCACGCACGGCAGCGCTGGTGACGCCGGATCGGCAGTTGGCAACCCGCGTATCGGCGCATCTCCGCCGCTGGGGGATCGACGCGGATGACAGCGCCGGGCAACCCCTGTCGCGCCTGCCGCCCGGGACGCTGCTGATTGCGATGGCCCAAGCGGTGGCCGAGCGGTTCGCTCCCGTGCCGCTGCTGACGTTGCTGAAACATCCGCTGGTGATGCGGGGCGATGCGCGGATCGCCTGGCTGGACGGGGTGCGCGGGCTCGACCTACTGCTGCGCGGACCGCGCCCGCAGGCCGGGCTGCACGGCATAGACCTGGTGCTGCGCGCCCGTGACGACGACCGGCAGAGGACGCTGCGCGATCAGGTCCGCGCCTGGTGGCCGACCGCCCGGGCGTTGCTGGAGCCGCTGGAAACGGCTTTCGCCACCACCACCGGTCTCGCAGGGCAACTCGCTGCGTTGCGGGAAGCGGCCAGCCTATTGTCGGCGGAAGCGATCTGGGCGGGTCATCATGGTCATGCCGCCGCCGATCTGTTCGCGGACATGGAGTCCGCAGCGCCGGAGGGGCCGCGTCAGGCCGATGCGCGCGCGCTGCCGGCATTGCTTGACGATATGCTGAGCGGTCTTTCCGTGCGCCCTCCGCAAGGCGGGCATCCACGGCTTTCGATCCTGGGGCTTATTGAGGCGCGCCTGACTCAGGCCGACGTCATGATCCTGGGTGGGCTTAACGAAGGCGTTTGGCCCGGCTTGCCCGCGCCGGACCCCTGGCTCGCCCCGCGCATCCGGCGTGACCTGGGCCTGCCGGGACTGGAAACACGGATCGGGCTGGCCGCGCATGATTTTGCGGGCGCGTTGGGCGCACCGCGCGTGCTCATCACCCGCGCGCGGCGCGGCAGCGGCGGGCCGGCCGTGGCATCGCGCCTGTGGCTGCGTCTGAAAGCGATGGCAGGGCCGCAGTGGAAGACCGCAGATCGTTATGCGGCGATGGCGCGGGCAATCGATGCGCCGTTGGTTTACGGCCCGGCGAGGCGTCCCGCGCCATCCCCGCCGATAGCCGTGCGGCCCCATGTCATTCCGGTGACCGATGTCGACCGGCTCAAGGCCGACCCCTTCGCTTTCTATGCGCGCCGCATTCTGCGCCTGGCGCGACTCGATCCCGTAGACGCCGACGCCGGCCCGGCCTGGCGCGGCACCGCCGTCCATGAGGTCCTGCAACGCTGGGCGGAGGCGGGCACGCTTGATCCCACCGACCTGGAAGCGCGCGCGCGCGCCATGTTCGATCAGCCGGAAGTTCACCCGCTGCTCAAGGCTCTGTGGCAACCGCGCCTGATCGAATCGATCCGTTGGATCGCGGCGGAGGTCGCGCGCGACAAGTCGGAAGGGCGGACCATCATATCGGTGGAACAGGAAGGCCGTGCTGAGGTCGCGGGGGTCACGCTGATGGGCAAGGCCGACAGGCTGGACCGGCTGGCGGACGGTCGGATCGGCATCATCGATTACAAGACGGGCAAGCCGCCCAGTGCGCGGCAGGTGAAGGCAGGCTTCTCGCTTCAACTGGGGCTGCTTGGTGTGATCGCGGAAATGGGCGGCTTCGACGGACTGGGCCCCGCGCCCGTGGCCGGCGACTTTGAATATTGGTCGCTTGCCAAAAAGGGGGACCAGTTCGGATATCGGGAACGGCCGGTCGATCCGCTGGGAAAACGCGACAAGATCATCACGCAGGAATTCACGGCGCATGCCCACGCCCATTTCGAAGGGCTGGCGAATGACTATCTGCTGGGCAGTGCGCCCTTCGTGGCGCAGCTCAATCCCGAAGTCGCCAACTATGGCGATTATGACCAGTTGATGCGGCTGGAGGAATGGTATGGCCGCGACGATGGGTAGGGCGCGCGCGCTTCAGAAATTGCTCGGCGATCAGGCACGGGCTGCCGGACCTGACGCCCATGTGTGGCTGTCGGCGTCGGCGGGGACGGGAAAGACCCATGTCCTTACCGCGCGTGTATTTCGCCTGCTGCTCCAGGGGGTGCGGCCGGAGAATATCCTCTGCCTCACCTTTACCAAGGCGGGGGCGGCCGAAATGGCCGATCGCATCCATGATCGGCTGGCGGCGTGGGTCCAGATGGATGGCCCCGCGCTGGCGGCGGACCTGATGGCGCTGGGCGAGGATCATGGCCCGCAGATGCAGGATCATGCCCGGCGCCTGTTCGCCGAGGTGCTGGAGTCAACCGGTGGCCTGCGCATTCAGACGATTCATGGCTTTTGTCAGCAATTGCTGACAGCCTTTCCATTGGAGGCTGAACTGGCACCGGGCTTTCGGCCGCTGGATCAGCGCGAGCAATCGGCCCTGGCCCGCCAGACGCTGGCGGACGTGGTGGTGCGCGCGCAGGAAGAGGGCGACGACCCGATCATGACAGCGCTCCAGTCGCTCAGCCTGCGCTTGGGCGAAGGCGGCGCGGAAGCTTTTCTGATGCGCTGTGCGGCACGGGGCGAGGCGCTGTGCGGCTTGCCTGCCCACATTGCACCATGGATCGCTGCCGAATTGGGGCTGCCGGATGGTGACGTGGACCAATGGTTGGCCGACCAGTGCCGCGACGACATATTCGATATGCGGGCGCTCGACTGGATCGTGCGCGCCAATGCCGATTGGGGCAAGGGGCGCGGGCTGGAACGGTGCGACCGCATTGCCGCGTGGCGGGCGCTCGATCCGGCGGGCCGCGCTGCGGGCCTGATCGAATTGCATCGCGCCTGGGCGAAGGCGGATGGCGACATCATCGATGCCAGGGGCTGGGTGCCGCCGATCGACGGCTATGGCGAGATGGCGGCGCGGTTGCACAGCCGGTGCGGCGAGCTGATCGCGCTCAAGTTGCGCGCCGATTACGCCGCGCTGCTCGCTCAGGCGCTTCATGCCGGGCGCGCCTATGCCCGCGAATATGCGACCGCCAAACGCCTGGCCGGCGCGGTCGATTTCGATGACCTGATCGCGCGTACGGCCGCGCTGCTGGAGCAGCCCGGCATCGCCGAATGGATACGTTACAAGCTGGACCAGCGGATCGACCATATATTGGTCGATGAAGCGCAGGACACCAATGCCGCGCAGTGGCGGATCGTCCGGACGCTGGCGGAGGAATTTTTCAGCGGCGCGGGGGCAAAGGGCGACAAGGTTCGGACCGTGTTTACGGTCGGCGATTTCAAGCAGGCCATTTTCGGATTTCAGGGCACCAGTCCCCAAAATTTCGCGGCCGCGCAATTGTTGTTCCAGCGCGATGCGATGGATGCAGGTCACGATTTTCACAGCCTGTCGCTCGACCGTAGTTTCCGTTCGACGCCGGCGGTCCTGGATGTGGTGGATCGCACCATCGCCACGCTGCGTGCCGAGCGGCTCGGCCTGGAGGCGGGCGAGGTCCATCATGACAGCGCCAATCGCCATCCGGGCGAAGTGACGTTGTGGAAGCCGGTTGTCGCCAACATGACCGAGGATGCGGACGGCGAGGAGGATTGGGCTGACGATCAGGAGCGCGTGCTGGCGCAGCGGATCGCGCGGCAGATAAAGCAGTGGATCGACAACGGCGTCATGCTGGAGAGCCGGGGCCGTCCGGTGCGGGCGGGCGACATCATGATCCTGGTGCGTCGGCGGAGCGAACTGGCACGACTGATCGTCGCGCGGCTTTATGAGGAGCAGGTGGCGGTTGCGGGTATTGACCGGCTGCGCCTCAACGCGCCGCTCGCGGTGCGCGACTTGCTGGCGGCCTTGCGGTTCGCGGTTCAGCCGGAGGACGAACTCAACCTGGCGTCCCTGCTTGTATCCCCCTTGATCGGCTGGACCCAGGACGAGTTGATGAACCGGCTGGTTGGGCGCCGAACGGGGCTGTGGCGGCATCTGAACCAGACGCTGGACGATGAGGCGCTCGGGCCTTTGCGGAATCTGCTGGCGGTGGCGGACTTCTCGACGCCCTACCGCTATCTGGAAGCGATTGTG
Source organism: Sphingobium soli (assembly GCF_020782245.1). Taxonomy (GTDB): domain Bacteria; phylum Pseudomonadota; class Alphaproteobacteria; order Sphingomonadales; family Sphingomonadaceae; genus Sphingobium; species Sphingobium soli. The sequence goes on along the minus strand of NZ_JAJGNP010000004.1, from coordinate 125,583 downwards.
TCGGGGCCGATGGATGGCCGGCGCAAGCTGATCGCACGGCTCGGCGCGGAAGCCGCCGACCCGATTGAGGAATTGCTCAACGCAGCGCTTGCATTCGAACAGGACGATCATCCCTCGCTCCAGCGCTTCATCGACTGGTTCGACCGGGGCGAGGTGGAGATCGTCCGCGACGCGGCGGGGCAGGGGGATATGCTGCGGCTGCTGACGGTGCATGGCGCGAAGGGATTGCAAGCGCCGATCGTCATCCTGGCCGATGCGTGCCTGGACCCCGATGCGGGCAATCGCGCCGACATGCTGGAGTGGAATGGCCTCCCCATCCTGCCGCCGCGCAAGGCGGAGCGGCAAGGGCCCATCGGGGATGTGGCAGAGGAGGCGGCTCAAATCGAGCGGGAGGAGCATTGGCGGCTTCTCTATGTGGCGCTCACCCGGGCGGAGGAAAAGCTCGTCGTTGCAGGATCGCTGGGGCCGCGCGCCAAAGGCGAGGTCAAGCCGGAAAGCTGGTTTGCCGCTGTCGAAGGGGCGATGGTTTCGCTGGGCGCGCAGTGGGAGGCTGACCCCTTATGGGGCGCCGCCCGGCGCTGGCGCGGGGCGGAGCAATTGCCCTCCAAGGACGCGGCTGTCGAGGATGTGCCTGCCGATCTGGCTACCGACATGCCGGCCTGGCTTCGGCAGGCCGCGCCCGCCGAAGCCAGGCCCCCGCGGCCGCTGGCGCCATCGGCTCAGGTGGAGGATGATGTTCCCTATCCTCCGCCTACTCCCGCGATGCGCGCGGCGGCCGAGAAAGGCCGGTTGTTGCATGCCTTGTTCGAACGACTGCCTGGCCTGGGCACCAATCAGCGTGCATCTGCCGCCGACCGCTGGCTGGCGCAACAGGGGCTCATCGACGCAGATGAGCGCCAGCAGTTGATCGAGCAGGCATTGCGGGTGATCGACGCGCCGGACTTTGCTGATCTATTTGGCCCTGGCGCGCTCGCCGAAGCGCCGATTGCGGCGGTGGTGGGGGAGGCGGTCATCGCCGGTACGGTGGACCGCCTGTGCGTCGGGGCGGATCGGGTGCAGTTCGTCGATTTCAAGACGGGGCGCGTCGCGCCATCGACGCTGGCGGACGTGCCGACCTCCCACCTTCGCCAGATGGCGGCCTATGCCGCCGCGCTTGGCGTGATCTTTCCCGGCCGCCAAATCGAGGCCGGATTGCTCTACACCAGCGTTCCGCGGCTCATCACCCTGCCGCCAGCGCTGCTGGCAGCGCACAAGCCGGGCTTTGTCGGCGCGCAGGGAATTTTGCCGCTCCCGCCCGTTGAGCCGACGGCTCCGTCATCCTAGATATTGCGCCAAGCAAAGGAGATTTACCCATGGCCACCAAGGCAGTTACCGATGTCAGCTTCCAGCAGGACGTGATCGCCGCCGACAAGCCGGTGCTGGTCGATTTCTGGGCGGAATGGTGCGGCCCGTGTAAGATGATCGGCCCGGCCCTGGAGGAAATCTCCGAGGAACTGGGCGACAAGGTCACCATCGCCAAGATCAATATCGATGAAAATCCCGATGCTCCGGGCAAATATGGCGTGCGCGGGATTCCAACCATGATCCTGTTCAAAAATGGCGAAGTCAGCGCGACCAAGGTTGGCGCTGCCCCCAAGAGCGCGCTCAAGGGCTGGATCGAAAGCGTCCTGTGATGCTCTGATACGCGGCGCTCCGCCGCGTGTCGGCTGAGTAGAAAGCCGCGCCGTCAACGCTTTGACGGCGCGGCTTTTTTCATGGGCGTGGACAGCGAGTGCGACAGTTGCGCGCGGACTGCCAACTGTTCGGCTAGCCGTTGCAGCTGTCGCATTTGCTGTCGTGATTCAGCCGAACAATTGGCGCGCCGCCTGATCCCAGAGGCGGGGGGAGGATGCACCCAGCAGGCCGCGGCGCAGATCGCCTACGACATAGGGCGTGCCGTCCAGCCGCTGGCAGCAGCCGCCCGCTTCATTGACGAACAATGTGCCGGCGGCATGATCCCAAGGCAGGGTGCGCGCGAAAACGGAGACGTCATTCTGGCCAAGCACCAGCCGGGGATATTGTTCGGCGGCGCAGCGGGGAATGTCCACCACGGCAAAGGCACCCTCGGCGCGTCTTTGAATGTCCGCCCGCTCCTCAGCCGTCATGAAATAGACTGCGAGCGCTGCGATCGGCAGGTCACCGCCGCTTTCTTTCGCGCGAACGGCTTGCCCGTCAATATGACTGCCGCCGCCCAGCAGTGCGTGGCATAGCCGACCGGTCAGGGGATCCAGAATCCAACCCGCCAGCGTCGTGCCCGCGTCGGCGAGTGCAACCATGATCCCGAAAGGCGGATTGCCAGCTGCGAAATTGCCGGTGCCGTCGATCGGATCGATGATCCAGTTCAAGCCTTCGCCCGCGCGGTCCAATATGGCGGGATCGGTCGCGCAGGCTTCCTCACCGATGATGCCAGCCTCCGGCAGGATCGCGCTCAATCCTTCGGACAGCCGCAATTCGCTCTCCTTGTCGGCGATGGTGACGAAATCATCCGCCGCCTTTTCGGCGATCTCATCGGCAGCCAAGTTGCGGAAACGTGGCATGACCACGTCGCGGGCAACTTGCCGCATCAGCGCGACGACGGGTTCGTGCAGATCCAAAAGCATCAGCTGCGATAGTCCGCGTTGATGGAGATATAGCCGTGCGTCAGATCGCAGGTCCAGATGGTCGCGCGGCCTTCGCCCAACCCCAGATCGACGCCGATTTCGATCTCCTGCCCTTTCAGATGCGCGGCGACCGGTGCTTCGTCATAGCCCTCGACGGCCAAGCCGTTGGTGGCGACCTGGGTTGCGCCGAAGCGGATGGAAAGCCGGTCCCGATCGGCGGGTTCGCCGGCCTTGCCGATGGCGGCGACCACGCGCCCCCAATTGGCATCCTCGCCCGCAATCGCGGTTTTGACGAGGGGCGAGTTGGCGATCGACAGGCCGATGCGATGGGCGCTGTCGTCACTGGTGGCGCCTTCGACGCGGATTTCGATAAGTTTGGTCGCGCCCTCGCCGTCGCGCACGACAAGGTGCGCCAATTGTCGGCAGAGGTCGGCCAGCGCCGCGGCAAAGGCATCCGCGCCCGGATCGTCCATTGAACGCAGCGGGGGGTGGCCGGCCTTCCCTGTGGCGAAGGCCAGCACCGTGTCGCTGGTCGAGGTGTCGCTGTCGACCGTGATGCAGGAAAATGTGCGTGTGTTCGCGGCCGTCAGCATTTGCTGCAACAGCGCCGGTTCGATGGCGGCGTCGGTGAAGATGTAGCCCAGCATGGTCGCCATGTCCGGCGCGATCATGCCCGATCCCTTGATGATCCCGACCAAAGTCACCCGCCTGTCGCCGATCATTGCGCTGGTGTTCGCGCCCTTTGGATAGGTATCCGTGGTTCCGATGGTGATCGCGGCCTGCTCCCAGCCACACGGCGCTGCTGCGAAGGCGGCTTCAAGACCGGCTTCTGCCTTTTCCACGGGCAGTGGGACACCGATGACGCCCGTCGAGGAAATGAACACGTCCGACGGCAGGCAATCCAGATGATTGGCGACCTTGGCGGCGATCGCTTCCACGGCTGCGCGGCCGCGGCTACCGGTAAAGGCGTTGGCGTTTCCGGCGTTGACCACCAGCGCGCGCGCGGCCCCCAATGGGATGGCGTCGCGGCACCATTCGACTTCCGGCGAGGGGCATTTGCTTTGAGTCGTCACGCCGGCAACCGCCGTACCTGCCTCCAGTTCGACATAGGTCAGGTCAGCGCGCTCCCATGCCTTGTAGCCAGCACGAGCGGTGCGCAGCGTGACCCCGGCAATGGCTGGAAGGGAGGGAAAGGTGGCTGGGGCGAGGGGCGATCTGTCCATGGCGTCGCCATAGAATGCGTACCGACCGAAAGCCAGCCCGTGCCGTCGCTAAATGGCGATGCGACTGCGGACTTGCGTCAACGGCGGCGTCATGCTTGTCCGAGTTGATAGATGATAGGGTCGCACTGGATATGACGCATGTCGGCGGGGGCCGTTTCGCCTTTTATGCCAAGCGCTTTTCGCCGCGCAAGGCAAGTATCAGGCTGCGGGTTCTGGAGCCCCTGGCTGCGCTGCGCGAAGCAGGTCTGGGCGTCGCGCGCTATCCCCTGCTTCGTCGACCGATCGGTTATGACGTCGTCGTCATTTCCAAAGCTTTCGGCCGAGGCGCGATGAAGGTCGCGAAGGCAGCGGCTGCCGCGCGATCCAGCCTGGTATTCGACATTTGCGACAATCGTTTCGCCAATAATCGCTGCAAGAAATCCGCGCGCCATAGCCTGCGCACCAACCATCTGTTGGGCTGCGCGGACCTGGTGACGGTTCCGACAGAGCGGATGGGGCGTCTACTGATCCAGTCGGTCCCTGAAATCAGCGATCGCGTGCGGATCGTCCCGGACATGCTGGACGACATGTCCGGGCATGCGGTGCGGTTGGCGGTAATCGACAGGTGGCGGCTCGGGCAGCTCGACAACTTTCTCGCCCGGCATGGCGATGCGCTGCATTGCGTGTGGTTTGGCAACAATATGCCCGGGATCGCGGGTTTATGCCAATTGCACGATCGGATTGCGGAGCTTGAGCGCTTCGCGACGCGGCATCCCGTGACACTCACGATCATCAGCAACAAGCCTGCCCTATACCGTAGGGCATCGATGCACTGGGGCATTCCGCATCATTATATCCCATGGGCGCTGGCAAGCTTCCCGCATGCCCTGCGCCGCCATCGTGTCGCCGTCATCCCAGTGCCGCAAAATGATTATACCGCGGGCAAATCCATTAACCGGCCGGCGACGGCGATGATGGCAGGGCTCGGCGTCATCGCGGATTCGATCGAATCCTACGAGGAATTGCGGCATTTCATCGTGTTGGACGACTGGCAGGCGGGGCTTGCCCGCTATGCGCTTGACTGGGCAGGCGAACGGGACCGTCTGGCGGCCGGGCAGGCGCACCTCAACGCGCACTATGGGCGGGCGCAGATCGCCCAGCGATGGGCAGAGGTATTGCGCGAGGCTGAAGCGCGTCGAAACATGCAGGGCTGACAGGCATTTAGTATCCCGTAGGCCCACGCCGAATTGACGCGCGCCCGGCCGATGCCTATTTGCCGCTCAATTGTTTGCGGCGTGGCTTGTTGCGCCCTTTTGTCTTTTCGCTCAGGGAGAGCTCATGTTCGGCGCACTCGCCAAATCCATTTTCGGATCGTCCAACGAACGCTATGTCAAGTCGCTGGGCAAGATCGTCGAGCGGATCGCTTCCTTCGAGCCATCAATCGAAGCGCTGAGCGATGAAGATCTGGTCGCGCAAACGGTCCGTTTCCGCGAACGGCTGGCGGCGGGCGAGACGCTGGATGACCTGCTGCCCGAAGCCTTCGCCACCGTGCGCGAAGCGTCGAAGCGCGTTCTTGGCATGCGGCATTTCGATGTGCAGATGGTGGGCGGCATCGTCCTGCATCGCGGCGAGATCGCCGAAATGCGCACGGGCGAGGGCAAGACGCTGGTGGCGACACTGGCCACCTATCTCAATGCGCTGGAGGGCAAGGGCGTCCACGTCGTCACGGTGAACGACTATCTTGCCAGCCGCGACTGCGATTGGATGGGCCAGGTCTATCGCTTCCTTGGGTTGACCACGGGGGTTATCGTGCCCAACCTGTCCGAGGACCAGCGGCGCGCGGCCTATGAGGCCGACATCACCTATGCGACCAATAATGAACTCGGCTTCGATTACCTGCGCGACAACATGAAGTTCGACCGCGGGTCGATGGTCCAGCGCCCGTTCAATTACGCGATCGTCGACGAGGTGGATTCGATCCTGATCGACGAAGCGCGCACGCCGCTTATCATCTCCGGGCCGACGGACGACAAGTCCGAGCTCTATGTAGCGGTCGATGCGATCGTGAAGCAGGTCACGGACGCTGATTATGAAAAGGACGAGAAGCAGCGTAGCGTCACGCTGACCGAAGACGGCACGGAAAAGATCGAGCGGTTGCTGGAGCAGGCCGGGCTGTTGCAGGGCGCCAACCTCTATGATTTCGAAAATACCGCCGTCGTCCATCATGTGAACCAGGCGCTGCGCGCGAACGTCATGTTCCGCCGCGACATCGATTATATCGTCAAGGACGGCAAGGTCGTCATCATCGACGAATTCACCGGTCGCATGATGGATGGGCGCCGCTGGTCCGATGGCCTGCACCAGGCGGTGGAGGCGAAGGAAGGCGTCAATATCGAGCCGGAAAACCAGACGCTCGCTTCCATCACCTTCCAGAATTATTTCCGCATGTATCCCAAGCTTTCGGGCATGACGGGCACCGCTGCGACCGAAGCGACGGAATTTTACGAAATCTACAAGATGAACGTCGTCACCATCCCGACCAATCGGCCGGTACAGCGGATAGATGAAGAAGATACGTTCTACAAGAATCTGGAAGACAAGTTTCGCGGCATCGCCCGGACCATCAAGGTCCATGCCGAAAAGGGTCAGCCCGTGCTGGTCGGCACCGTGTCGATCGAGAAATCGGAAATGCTATCCGAATTCCTTAACCAGGAAGGCGTCAAGCATGCGGTGCTCAACGCCAGATTCCATGAAAGCGAAGCGCATATCGTCGCCCAGGCGGGCCGCAAGGGCGCCGTGACGATTGCGACCAACATGGCGGGTCGTGGCACCGACATCAAGCTGGGCGGCAATCTGGAGATGCGCGTCGAGGACGAACTGCGCGACATGCCAGAAGGTCCAGACCGCGACGCGGCCATCGCCCGGATTGAAGCGGAGATCGAAGTCGAGAAGCAGGAGGTGCTGGATGCCGGCGGCTTGTTCGTGTTGGCGACCGAGCGGCACGAAAGCAGGCGCATCGACAATCAGCTGCGTGGCCGTTCGGGTCGTCAGGGCGACCCCGGCCTGTCGCGCTTCTACCTCAGCCTTGACGATGACCTGATGCGCATCTTCGGCCCGGACACGATGTTCGCCAAGATGATCCGTTCCAACCTGGAGGACGGAGAGGCGCTGCCGCCATCCAAATGGCTCAGCAAGGCGATCGAGACCGCGCAGAAGAAGGTCGAGGCGCGCAATTATGACATCCGCAAGCAGGTCGTCGAATATGACGACGTGATGAACGACCAGCGCAAGGTCATCTACGAACAGCGCAGTGACATCATGGATGCCGATACGGTGGACGATGTCGTCACCGATATGCGGCACGAAACGGTCAACGACCTGGTCGGCGCATCCTGCCCGCCCGGCACCTATCCCGAACAATGGGACATGGAGCGACTGAAGGCCCGCACTGCGGAGATTTTGGGGCTGGAGCCAGACTTTGACGCGTGGCTCGCCGAGGACGCGGTCGATCCCGAAATGATCGAGGAGCGGCTGGTCGCGATGGCGGACGCCGCGGTTGCCGAGAAGGTCAAGGAGATCGACGCGGCCGATTGGCACATGATCGAAAAATCGATCCTGCTCCAAAGTCTCGATCATCATTGGAAGGAGCATCTTTCGACGCTCGACGCGCTGCGTCAGGTCGTCCATTTGCGCGCCTATGCGCAAAAGACGCCGATCAACGAATATAAGCAGGAAGCCTTCGCGCTGTTCGAGCGGATGCTGGAAAATATCCGCGAGGATGTGACCGGGTCGATCGCCCGCGTGCAGTTCCGGATGGAGCAGCCGCCGATGGAGGATTATGCGCTTCCCGTATTGCCGGATTTCATCACGACGCATATCGACCCGTTTTCGGGCGAGGATAATAGCGCCGATATCGATGCTGGGCAGACGGGCAGCATAACGACGACGATCCCGCGCGCGCCTGCGCCGCCGGTGGCGGGCGAAGACTTCACCAATATGGACATCAGCCGCAATGCGCCCTGCCCCTGTGGTTCGGGGCAGAAATACAAGCATTGTCACGGTGCGCTCGCCTGATGTTCTCCACAACGGCGCACATTTGCTGCGCCGTTAACCACGTGGCGTAAGCGTTCATAAAGGATCGAGAGCGAATCTGCGCCTATCCCGGGGGGCGAACCGGGAGAAGAATATGGAACAGGCCGTGTGTCGAGCCCGAGCAGAACGGAGGCGTGAGCAGCGTTTTGCCACCGAAGTGTCGGCTACGCTCAATTGGGAGGGCACGAGCCAGCCCGTCCAGATCCGGAATATTTCCATTTATGGGGCGCTGGTGAGCGGCGCGTGGCTGCCAGTGGTAGGCGAGCGCGTGACATTGATCGCCGATTATCTGGAAGTATGCGGCACGGTAATCTGGAACGGCCCGGATCGGTGCGGCCTGCTTTTGAGTCACGCAGTCGATCCGCAGGCCATCGTCTGCCAAGAGCACAATGAAGTCTCAGACGCGCGGTTGCTCACCTTGCGGGAAATCTTGCCGGGTCATTATGCTTGACCGGTTGGAGATCTGAGAAACCTTAAGGCAATATTGCGATCTGCTGTCTATGACCATAAACAGGCATTTACTTGCCCACACCGATCAGTGACATTCACCCCATAGGCGCGTGGCACTTATCGTCCCCTTCAGATTTGACACCCCGAAGAACGTCGCTTTTAAATTTGTTTTACCGAAGCAGCAGCTCGTTCGAATCCACCTGACTTCAGAAAGTTATGAAAGACTGAAATTGATCGCGGTGATTTCACCAGTGACATCAGATTTGCGACAGCCGAGGAAATATCCCCGCTCCTTAGTCGTTGGTCATATTCAGGGATTAGCGACTTCAACAAGGCCATCTGTCGGGAGTCGGGTTCGGTCAATATACTGGAAACATCATCCGTCCAGCTTTTGGAAAATGGCTGCCAATTTTGCGTCATACTGCCATATTGCTTCGTCATTTTCAGGTCTGGAAATAAGCTATTCAATTTGGCAATAAAGGGGGCGTTGCGCTGCATAATACAGGATTGTACCGCAGGAAGAAGCGCGGCTTGCGTTCCGATCCGGCCTTCCAGATTATTCAACTTTTCAAAAAAATGAATGAGTTGATTTGAGCGAGGCATGAACCGACCATCATCATCTGGCATGAAATCTCGCCTAAACCGCTGCACCAAAATCGTTTGCTCGGTTGAAAGAGAGCTATTTTCCTGTACATCGGAAAGTTTGGGCACAGGGATTTTCGGTACCATTTGAAGATAATGCTCAAAATCAGGCACGACGGATCCATCCACGAGGTTTGATCTGTCGAAAAGTCTAGCCGTCACTGTCGTGCATCGCGGTTCCGCGCGCCACCTGACAAAGGTGGCTGGAGTGTCGCGCCTATATGATGAAGGCGGTAGAAATCGAGAACTCGCCTTCAATGTCTGCTGGATATTGGAAAGATAAAGAGGGACCGGATGGCGTAGGTAAGCCAACACGTGTAATTCGCTCAACCTTTGACCTACGGCTTCCGTCAACTGCGCGATCATGGCATCAGGTGCCACGTTGAACAGTGTCTCGCCGGAAAAAATTACATATTCAGGCTGCCTCCGGGCGACAATTTCCCGGATTTCAGACATGTTCTGAAGCGCTAACCGTTTCTGCTGCTCGTTGTCGCCTCTTGTTTTTCCTGCAAACAGGGTCGTGTAGCATGAATGACCGTTCGTCGGATTGGGCGCGTGGTAGAGAATGCCTTGATCGAGAAGATCATTCGCGGCGACACTCAAGCTAGCCTGAATTGCACTACTACCGCATTTAGCGTCGCCGATATGCAGGATGACTTTCAATTCCGTCCCAATCCAATGTCAAATCAACCAATTCGATATAGGCATTTGCCGTAAAATAATCGACCCAGCCTCATTAGCGCCGGAGCAGTTGTCAACTCCAGTATACTAAGCGAAAATGGCGGACAGGGTGGGATTCGAACCCACGGTGGGCGTGAACCCACGGCGGTTTTCAAGACCGCTGCCTTAAACCACTCGGCCACCTGTCCCTGGCGCGCTTCCTAGCGCGGAATGCGCGGTTGCCAAGCGTAAAAATCATGGTGCTCGGTTCATCGTCTTCTGGCTGCGATGGTTCGATAGGGGGTTTCGCGGCCGCCATGGCCTGTGCAACAACAGCCACATGCGAGATTCTTTGCGCTCAACTCTTTCGGCATTGTGGGTCGCGGTTGCGACCGCTTCGGTCGGCGCTGCAACGCCCGTACCCGCGGTCGCGCAAACCAGTGGCGACTTTCGTTCCTATCTGGAAAGCCTGCGGCCGCAGGCGCGGGCAATGGGGATCAGCGACGCGACGCTCAACGGCGTCTTTTCAGACCTGACGCCCAACCCACGCGTCATTGAACTCGATCAGAACCAACCGGGTGGGGGCGCCTATGCGCCGATCCCGAATTTTCAGCCCTATCGCGTCAAGCATGTCGATGCCGCGCGGATCAGCCGCGGCCGCACCGCCTATCAGGCCAATCGCGCCCGGCTGGCGCGCATCGAAGCGGAAACGGGCGTGCCCGAGGAAATCATGGTCGCCATTTTCGGGCATGAGACCAATTATGGCTCCTACACCGGCGACTTTGATCTGATCCGGTCGCTGGCGACGCTGGCCTGGGAGGGGCGCAGGCGGACGCTGTTCGAACCCGAACTGCTCGCTACGCTCAAAATGCTGGACAATGGCGTGCCGCGCAGCCGACTGGTGGGCAGTTGGGCCGGGGCGACCGGATATCCGCAATTCCTGCCCAGCGTCTATCTGCGGCTGGCCAAGGATGGCGACGGCGACGGCAAGGCCGACATCTGGACCAGCGAGGCCGACGCCCTGGCATCGATCGCCAACTATTTCGTGCAGTCCGGCTGGCGACGTGGCGAACCATGGGGTGTCGCGGTATCCGTGCCATCCGGGCTTAATCGCGGGTCGCTCGCCGCGCGCACCAACCCGCCGCGTTGTCCCCGCGTGTTCAACCGCCACAGCCGCTGGATGACCATGGGTGAGTGGCGGCGGCTCGGACTGGTGCCGGAAAGCGGGCGCTGGCCGGCCGACACGATGATGGCGACCTTGCTGGAACCCGATGGCCCCGGCAAGACTGCCTATTTGTTGACCAGCAACTACCGGGCGATCCTGGATTATAATTGTTCGAATTTTTACGCCTTGTCGGTCGGATTGCTGGCGGATGCGGTCAAGCAATAAGGCGCTGGCGGCCCTGATCGCGGCGGCATTCAGCGCGATGGCCGCCATTGCTGAAGCGCAGCCTGCCGCCATGGTCGAGGATCAACCTGTCCTGCTGGGCGAAGCCTATAATGTGGCGGGTGTGCTTTACCGTCCTGCCGATCCTGCCGCTTATGATGAGGTAGGCTATGCCGCCGCGATGGCGGAGGGCAGCCAGGGCGCGAAGACGGCCAATGGCGAGGCCTTCGCGGCTGACGCGATCACGGCCGCGCACAAGACGCTTCCGCTGCCCAGCTATGTCGAAGTGACGGCGCTGGACAGCGGGCGCACGATCCTGGCGCGCGTGAATGATCGCGGGCCGATGCGCAATGATCGCCTGATTGGCCTGTCTCCAGGCGCGATGGCGCAATTGAGGCTTGCCGGTCCGTCCGCTGCGGTCCGCGTGCGGCGCGTCAATCCACCCGGTCAGGATCAGGTCGCGCTGCGCTCCCACCAGCGCGCAGCCGAACGGTTGGAAAGTCCGCCAGCATTGCTCAAGGTGCTGCGCGAAAAATTACAGCCGTCCCGCTCGCCTATAACCCAATCGGAAAAAGAGGTGCTGGCCTCCAAAGCGGCAGCGTCCGGGAGGCCCGGCGCGACGTTCGACCCCGCGCCCGCTGATCTCAAGCCGGCCGCGCCCCCGGTGACGCCGGCGGCGGCTAAGCCGGAAAAGGCGTCGGGCCGCTACTTTGTACAGGTCGGCGCCTTTTCCTCGCGCGCCAATGCCCAAAGGCTGGCGAAGCGGATCGGCGCGCAGGTGGAACAGGAGGGCGGACTATGGCGCGTGCGCTATGGTCCCTATACCACCCGGCAGGCAGCGCAGGCCGGTGTTCGCGCTGCCGCCGCGCAGGGCTTTGCGAATATGCCCATCATGGCTAAGGACGAGCCATAGCTTCAGGCCGCTTCAAGCGAATCCATCCAGTCGAAGGCAATTGTTCCGATGAAGAAATCCCTCGCAATGCTCCTGGCCGCCGGGTTGGTCGCCCAGCCGGTGATCGCGGCCGCGCCGCCTTACACGACCGAAGCGCCGATCGCCTATATGAAGGACCTGTCGTCGGGCGCGGTGTTGTACGACAAGGGCGGGGAGACGCGTATTCCGCCCGCGTCGATGGCGAAGATGATGACCGCGCATGTCGCCTTTCGCCTGATCCAGAAAGGCGACCTCAAGCTCGACACGAAATTCACCGTGCGGCCCGAAACCTGGCAGCAATGGCATGGCCCGAAAGCGGGATCGACCATGTTCCTGTCCGCAGGCGAGCAGGTGTCGGTCGAAAATCTGCTGCATGGCATCGTCACCCTGTCTGGCAATGACGCCTGCGTCGTGCTGGCAGAGGGTATTGCCGGGACCGAGCAGGCCTTCGTCGCGCTGATGAATGAGGAGGGCAAGCGCCTGGGCCTCAAGAACAGCCATTTCGGCACCAGCAATGGCTGGCCGGACGAAGGCGTGACCTATGTCACGGCCGAGGATCTGGCCACGCTCGCCCAGGCGACGATCGAGGAGACGCCCGATCTTTATAAGCGTTTCTATGCCACCAAGTCCTTCACCTGGGGCCAGACGATGGGCGGTTCGGCGATCGAGCAGGCCAATCGCAATCCCATATTGGGCAAGATCGCGGGCGCCGATGGCCTGAAAACCGGTCATACCGAAGAGGCCGGCTATGGATTCACGGGATCGGCCGAGCAGGATGGTCGCCGACTGGTGATGGTGGTTGCGGGCCTCAACAGCTTCAACGGCCGCATCAAGGAATCTGTCCGCTTCATGGATTGGGGCTTCAAGGCGTGGAAGGCCCAGCCGCTGTTCAAGAAGGGGCAGACCGTCGAAACCGCCGAAGTGCAGTTGGGAAGCGCGACCAGCGTTCCCCTGGTCGCGCCGCAGAATCTGGCGGTCACGCTCCCGCGCACCGCTTCGGCGGACGTGAAGGTCAAGGTCGTCTACACCGGTCCGATCAAGGCGCCGATCGCCAAGGGACAGCAGATCGCACAGCTTATCGTCCAGACCCATGATACCGCGCCGCAGGTCATGCCGCTGGTCGCGGGCGAGGACGTTGCCGAGGCAGGCGTTTTCGGTCGGCTCTGGAACGGCCTGAAGTCGCTGTTCGGGTGACGACCGGCCGGTTTATCTCGCTGGAAGGCGGGGAGGGTGCGGGCAAGTCGACGCAACTGCGTGCGCTGGCCCGGACCTTGCGAGAGCGAGGACTTGATGTGCTCGAAACCCGCGAGCCGGGCGGCAGCGACGGGGCGGAGGCCATCCGCACCTTGTTGCTGACCGGTGGCGCGGACCGATGGAGCCCGCGCGCCGAAGCGTTGCTGTTCGCGGCGGCGCGGGCGGATCATATCGAAAAGACGATCCGCCCGGCACTCGCGCGCGGCGCGTGGGTATTATCCGATCGCTTCTTGGATTCAAGTCGCGCCTATCAGGGGCAGGGGGAGTTGAGCGACAGCGACATAGTGGCGCTGCATCGCATCGGCAGCGCCGATTTTCTGCCGGACCGCACATTGGTGCTGACCCTGCCCGACGCCGTGGCGGCCGATCGCGCGAGGGCGCGCGATGGCGATCATGTCGATCGGATCGGCGGTCGCGACAGCCGCTTTCATCATGCCGTTGCGGATGCCTTTGCGCGCTTTGCCGCCCAGGAGAGCGAGCGGGTCCGCGCTATCGACGCCAGCGGCACGACGGAGGCGGTGACGCAGCGTCTGGTAGACGCTCTGGCCGACCTGCTACCGTGATTCTGCCCATCGGCCATGAAGCGCAGGCGCGCATGCTGTTGGCGCAGGCCCAAAGCGGACGAATGCACCATGGCTGGATTTTCGCCGGCCCCAAAGGCATCGGCAAGGGGAGCTTCGCGCGCGCTCTGGCGCTGCGGCTGCTTGCGGGCGCGGTTGGCCCTGCTATCGAAGGTGACGGGCTGGCGGTGCCGGAGGATCACCCGATCCGCCGGCTGATCGAAGCGACGGCGCATCCCGATTATGCCGAGTTGTCCCCGATCGAAAAGGATGGCGTCACCGCCCGGAACATCAGCGTCGATCAGGTCCGGGGGCTGCAACGGTTGATCCAGTCGGCACCGTCGCTGTCGCCGCGACGGATCGTGGTTGTCGACAGCGCTGACGACCTGGAGCGCGGGGCGGCCAATGCGTTGCTCAAGACGCTGGAGGAGCCCCCTTCGGACATGCTTTTCCTGTTGGTCAGCCATGCGCCGGGGCGCTTGCTGCCGACGATCCGGTCGCGCTGCCGGACCTTGCGGTTCGACGCGCTGAACGATGCGGCGATGCGACGGGCGCTGATCGAAGCGCAGCCGGGCCTGTCTGACGTTGAAATGACGGCCCTGGTCCACGCTGGCGAAGGGTCGCCAGGTCAGGCGATGCGCTTTGCTGGCCTCAATCTTGCTGAAATCGAAACGGCGCTCGGTGAGCTTGCGACCGGGGCAGACGAAGGCAACAGCAAGAGGCTGGCGCTGGTCAAGGCGCTTTCGGCCAAATCGGCCAAAGCGCGCTATGAAGCCTTTCTGGAGCGCGCGCCTGCCTTCATCGCGCAGGCTGCGCGCCAGCGGCAGGGACCGGCCCTGGGGGAAGCGCTCGATCTTTGGGAGCAGGCGCGGCACCTGGCCGGGGGCGCGGTGATCCTGTCTCTCGATCCCGCCGCCGTGGTGTTCGAACTGGCCGGTCATGTCGCGGCGCTCGCGCCCCGGCGCTGAAAAGCGGCTTTGCGCGGGCGCGATCAGCGGTTAGGGAAGCGCCATGTCGAAACCCTTCACCATTACCACCGCCATTTCCTATCCCAATGGCCGCCCGCATATCGGCCATGCCTATGAAGTGATCGCCACCGACGCGATCGCGCGGTTCCAGCGGATGATGGGACGCGATGTCTTCTTTCAGACCGGCACGGATGAGCATGGGCTGAAAATGGCGCAGACGGCGCGCGCGCGAGGCATTGAACCGCGTGCGCTCGCTGATGAAATGGCGGGCTATTTCAAGGTGATGAACGGGGCGCTGAATATCAGCCATGATCGGTTTATCCGCACGAGCGAACCCGATCATCATCGCGCCAGCCAGGCGATCTGGCGAGCGATGGAGGCGAATGGCGACCTGTATCTTGGACGTTACGAAGGCTGGTATTCGGTTCGGGACGAAGCCTTTTACGATGAGAAGGAATTGATCAAGGGGGAGGGTGGCGCGAAGCTGTCGCCGCAGAACACCCCGGTCGAATGGACCGTCGAGGAAAGCTGGTTCTTCCGCCTGTCCGCTTATCAGGACAAGCTGTTGGCGCTGTACGAAAGCCAGCCCGATTTCATCCAGCCCGAAAGCCGCCGCAACGAGATCATGCGCTTTGTCGAAGGCGGGCTGTCCGACCTCAGCATTTCGCGCACCAGTTTCGATTGGGGCGTGCGCGTGCCCGATGCCGACGGGCATGTCATGTATGTCTGGGTCGACGCACTGACCAATTATCTGACTGGCTGCGGTTATCCCGACGACGCCGAACGGATGGCGCGCTATTGGGCCGAAGGCGGCGATATCACCCATGTCATCGGCAAGGATATCGTGCGTTTTCATGCCGTTTATTGGCCAGCTTTCCTTATGAGCGCGAAGCTGCCCTTGCCGAAGCAGATATTCGGCCATGGCTTCCTCCTCAATCGTGGAGAGAAGATGTCGAAGTCGCTCGGCAATGTCGCAGATCCCATGGAATTGGCGGACCGGTTCGGCGTGGACCAGCTTCGCTATTTCCTGCTTTCAGAAGTGACGTTCGGCAATGATGGCAGCTATAGCGCGGAGGCGATCATTGCCCGGTCCAACAGCGATCTGGCCAACAGCTTCGGCAATCTGGCGCAGCGCACGTTGAGCTTCATCGCGAAAAATCTGGACGGGCGCTTGCCTGAACCAGCGGCTATGGAGGTGGATAGCGCGCTG
This sequence comes from Sphingobium soli, assembly GCF_020782245.1. GTDB lineage: Bacteria > Pseudomonadota > Alphaproteobacteria > Sphingomonadales > Sphingomonadaceae > Sphingobium > Sphingobium soli. Next base: position 109,588 of record NZ_JAJGNP010000004.1, on the reverse strand, counting down.
TTGAGCGGTATTGCCGATGCCTGCCGGATATTCCAGGATGCGATGAACGATCTGGCGCCTTCGGTGGCGATCGAAGCGTGGATGCGCGCCGTTTTTGCCTGCAACGCCTATATCGACGCCCAGGCGCCATGGGCGTTGCGCAAGACCGATCCGGCCCGGATGGAGGCGGTGCTTGCCACCCTTTATGAGGCCATCGCAAGCCTTGCCGTGATGATTCAGCCAGTCATTCCTGCAAGCGCGGCCGCTTTGCTGGACCAGATGGGCATTGACGCCGATACGCGCGGCTATGAGCTGATCGGCTCCGATTTCTATGCCGCGCTGCGCGCCTCAGGCTTCGCATTAAGCCCGCCCAAGCCGCTGTTCCCGCGCCTTGAGCTTGTAGAAACGGAGGGCTGAGCGGTGCTGATCGACAGCCATTGTCATCTCAATTACAAGGGCTTGATAGAGGATCAGAAGAATGTGCTGGAACGTTCGCGGGCGGCCGGCGTGGACCTGATGCTCAACATCGCGACCCGCGAGAGCGAATGGGACGCGGTTTTGGGCACGGCGGTGCGCGAACCCGACGTTTGGGCGACGGTCGGCATTCACCCGCATGAAGCCGATGAACATTCCCATGTCGACACCGCCAAGCTGGTGGCGCGCGCTTCGCACCCGCGCGTGGTAGGCATTGGGGAAACGGGACTCGATTATTATTATGACCATAGCGACCGGGAGCGGCAGCAACATAGTTTCCGCGCGCACATTGCCGCCTGTCGCGAGACCGGCCTGCCGTTGATCGTTCATACCCGTGACGCTGAAGACGATACGATCCGCATCATGCGGGACGAAATGGAGCAGGGTCCTTATAGCGGCGTCATCCACTGTTTCACGGCGAGCGGGGCCTTTGCCGACGCCGCGATGGCATTGGGCTTCTATATCAGCATATCGGGTATCGTGACGTTCAAGAGCGCCAGGGATTTGCAGGAAACGGCGGCGCGATTGCCGCTCAACCGATTGCTGGTGGAAACCGACTCGCCCTTTCTTGCTCCGGTGCCACATCGGGGAAAGCCGTGCGAGCCGGCCTATGTGGCTGACACTGCCCGCTTTCTGGCGGCGTTGCGAGGCGAGAGCGTGGAGCAACTGGCGGCGGCGACGTCCGCCAATTTTCGCACGCTCTTCTCGAAGGTGGCATGAGCCTGAAGCTGACCATGCTGGGTAGCGGCACCTCTTCAGGCGTGCCGCGTATCGGCAATGACTGGGGCATTTGTGACCCCAGCGAGCCGAAAAACCGGCGCACTCGGGTATCCATCCTGGTGGAAAGCGCGACGACGCGCATTCTGGTGGACACATCGCCTGACATGCGGGCGCAATTGCTGAGCGCGGATGTCGCGCATATCGACGCGATCCTGTGGACGCATGATCATGCCGATCATTGCCACGGGCTGGACGATGTGCGGCAGCTTTATCATCATCGTGGAACGCCGGTGCCCGGCTATGCCCGCGCGCAGACGCTGAAATTACTGAAGCAGCGGTTCGCCTATGCGTTCGAGGGGCGGCAAGGCTATCACCCGACCATCGCCGCGTGCCCGCTGCATGATTCATTGCAGATCGGCGACATCGACATCTCCTGCGTCGATCAGCCCCATGGTGCTATCTATTCAACCGGCTTTCGGTTCAGTCATGATGGAAAGTCCATCGGCTATGCGACGGATTTTCATGTCATAACACCCGAAATGCTGGCTTTATATGATCAAGTGGACATCTGGGTTGTGGATGCGCTGCGCGAAAAGCCGCATCCTACCCACCCGCACCTGGCCATGACGCTGGAAGGCATCGCGGCGGCGCGGCCGGGACGGGCGATCCTGACGCATATGGACCAAAGCATGGACTATGCCACGCTTTGCCATACACTGCCCCGGGGCGTGGAACCCGGTTACGACGGGCTGGTGGCAGATTTGGGCAAAAATGTGCGGGAGAACTGATGGACGGGACGGGTCAGGCGGCTTCGAGCATCTGGTATCTGCTGGCGCTGGTGCTCGTCGGCTCGGCGCTGGTTGGACGGCGGCTCGCGTGGAGCAGCTTGTGGCGCATGGCGTTGCTGTGGGTCGCAATCTTTGCGGCATTGCTCGGCCTGTTCAAATTTGCGCAGGATAGCGGGTATCTCACCGGCCGCTGGGCGGAGGAGGGGGGGGTAGCTACTCCAGCCGATGCGCCTGCCGCCATGCCGCAGGCGCTGACGGAGGGCCAGAGACTGCGGATCCCGGTTGCGCCAGACGGGCATTATTGGGTCGAAGGCCGGATAAACGGCGCGCCGGCGCGCTTTCTTATCGACAGTGGCGCGACCATCACGGCCTTATCGGAATCCAGTGCCCAGGCGTCCGGGCTGAATTATGATTTAGGCGCGCCGGGTGTTATCATGACGACCGCCAATGGTCGGGTGGAGGCGCGGCGATCCAATGTCGCGACCCTCGCCATCGGGCCGATCCGCGCGAGCGATCTGCCAGTCGTGGTCTCGCCCGCATTTGGTGATGTCAATGTCATCGGGATGAACATGCTTTCGCGCCTCAAAAGTTGGGGTGTGCAGGATGGCGAAATGGTGCTGACGCCATGACGGAGAGCCATGCAGCACCCAGTCAGCGCCAGAGGCTGAAGGCGATTATCGGCGGATCCACCGGGAATCTGGTCGAATGGTATGATTGGTATGCCTATTCCGCCTTCACGCTCTATTTCGCGCCGCATTTCTTCCCCAGTGAGGATCGCACGGCGCAATTGCTGAGTGCGGCGGGCATTTTCGCGGTCGGATTTCTGATGCGGCCGATCGGCGCCTGGCTGATGGGCGTCTATGCCGACCGCCATGGCCGCAAAAGCGGCTTGACCTTGTCCGTGGCGCTGATGTGCGCCGGGTCTCTGCTGATCGGCGTGACGCCAGGTTATGAGACGATCGGCGTTGCCGCGCCGATTCTGCTGGTGCTTGCCCGGTTGATGCAGGGGCTTTCGATCGGTGGCGAATATGGCGCAAGCGCGACCTATCTATCGGAAATGGCCGGTCGAAATCGCCGGGGTTTCTTTTCCAGCTTCCAATATGTGACGTTGATTGCCGGGCAGCTGGTGGCGATTTGCGTGCTGCTGATCCTACAGGCCAGCCTGACGGTGGAGCAACTCGATTCCTGGGGCTGGCGGATACCCTTTTTCATCGGTGGCGCACTGGCGATTATCGTCTTCTGGCTGCGACGGGGCCTGTCGGAAACGCAAAGCTTTGCCAATGCCAAGGCCGAGGGCGCGCCCAAGTCTGGCTTCGTCGAATTGATCACACGCCATCCGCGCGAGACGATGACGGTGATGATGCTAACGGCTGGCGGGACGATCGCCTTCTATGCCTACAGCATCTACATGCAGAAATTTCTGGTGAACACCAGCGGCCTGACCCGCGAGGCCGCGTCTCAGATCAATGCAGTGACGTTGTTCCTGTTCATGTTGCTTCAGCCGTTCGCGGGGGCAGTGTCGGACCGCATCGGTCGCAAGCCGCTGATGATCAGCTTTGGCGTGCTTGGTGTGATATGCACCTATCCGATTTTTTCCACGCTTGCGCAAACGACCGATCCGATGGTTGCCGGATTGCTGGTCATGGCGGGGCTGCTGATCGTTACCGGCTATACGTCGATCAACGCTGTGGTGAAGGCTGAGCTTTTTCCCGCGCATATCCGCGCGCTGGGGGTGGCGCTGCCTTATGCCTTGGCCAATACGCTGTTCGGCGGCACGGCCGAATTCGTCGCCTTGTGGTTCAAACAGGCTGGCATGGAGGAAGCATTCTACATCTATGTCAGCATCATGATCGCCATATCGCTGGCCGTCTATGTGTGCATGCGCGACACGGCAAAGCACAGCCAAATATTAGAGGATTAATGCGTATGCGGACGCCGAAAGGGACAGCTCGACACACGCATCCCTCGCTATGAAACTTTACATAATATATATTATCGAACACGAATATCATCTGGCGGCTGGAGTGAACCTCACCTATCTGCGCCGATCGACGACACTGAACATGATGCGGGACGTTGTATGACACGACCAAGCCAAAGCCCAAGTCCAGCCGATATCATGCCGCTGACCACCGTCATGGCACGGCTGCGCGATCCCGAAGTCGGCTGTCCTTGGGACATCGCTCAGGATTTTGCCTCGATCGCCCCCTATACGATCGAAGAAGCCTATGAGGTGGTAGATGCGATCGAGCGCAACGACATGGCGGCATTGCGCGATGAACTGGGTGACCTGTTGCTTCAGGTGGCGTTCCACAGCCGCATGGCCGAGCAAGCTGGCCATTTTTCCATGCAGGATGTCATCGACGGAATAACCCGCAAGATGATCCGCCGGCATCCGCACGTCTTTGGTGACGGCGTCAGGCGCGAGGATGGCCATGCGCAATGGGAGGCGATCAAGGCGGCCGAACGCGCGGAAAAGGAGCCCGATCCCAGCGCCCTATCGGGTGTGGCAACCGCCCTGCCCGCACTGTCGCGCGCGGAAAAGCTCCAGAAACGCGCGGCGCGCACGGGGTTCGATTGGCCAGACACGGACGGCGTGGTCGCAAAGATCGAGGAGGAACTGAAGGAAGTTGCCGCAGCGCGGACTAGTGCCGAGTATGAGGAAGAAGTTGGCGACCTGCTGTTCGCCGTCGTGAATTTGGCGCGTCACCTGAAGGTCGATCCTGAAACGGCGCTGCGCCGCGCCAATAGCAAGTTCGAGCGCCGTTTCCGGACAATGGAAGCAGAAGGCGGATTGTCTTTTGCAGCCATGCCGCTTGAAGACAAGGAAGCGCTTTGGCAAAGCGCCAAATCACAGGAGCGCACGGATTAACCATTGTAAGTTGCAACGGATATTGACGAGCGCCCATGGCAGGCATATCTTAGCTATTCAGATCAAAGGAGAATGCTATGCGCTTACGACTCCTTCTGCCGCTTTGTATGGCTGTTTCCGTTCCTGCCTTCGCGCAAGGAGGACATGCCGTCACCGGCATCACTGGCATCAATTTCAACGCCGGTTATGACTTTGGAACCTTGTCTTCCGGTAGCACGGCATATTCTGCCAGTGGCGCGTTCAGGGGCCCCCCCGACCGTCCGCCCGTAAACGCTATGCAATATGCCCGTGAACTGGTCGTGCAGGGAAAATATGCCGAGGCCGACCCGGTGTTAAATCGGCTTATGGGGCGAACCCCGAGCAAGGACGTCCGCTTTTTACTCGGCGTGACCAAGCTGGGCCTGGGTGACGCTGACGCCGCACGCCGATATTTCGAGCGGAGCGTGCATCGCGGTTTCCATTATCATCCAGGATCCATGAGTGGTCTGGCGCTCGCGGAAATCAAGCTGGGAAATGTCGATGCGGCGAACAATATCTTGGCCCGGTTGCGCAAACAGCGTGAGGCGTGTGACAATCGTTGCGAGCGCGCCCCTGCCCTCAACGCGGCGATAAATGTCGTCGAAAAAAATCTGACGTAAGAGCTGGAGGGTGGATGGTCTTCGCCCTCTTTTATTTCACGCAAAGTCAGATTTGGTAAAGCGCGCGAAAGATGCGTCCGACAGCCGTACTTCGACATTCGTCATGTCATCGCCTGTTTCGGAACGCAATACTTCGCCATGCTCGTGCAGCCAGGCCAATGATGCGCCGTCCGCAACGGGAATGCTGAAGGTGTAAACTTTCGCTCCGCGGGTCATGTGATCGCTGATCATCCGTTGGAGTTGATCCATCCCCTCGCCTGTCAGCGCTGACAGGATCACGACATCCTCTCGCCGCGCAGCCTGCTCCCGGACCAAGGACATGCTATCCGCATCCAGCAGGTCGAGCTTGTTCCACGCCTCGATGATCGGCGGCGGCTCCGAGGTCCCCTCCCCGCGTTCCAGTGCCGCTTCACCGGTCACGCCGAGTTCTCCAAGTACGTCCAGCACGTCGTCGCGCTGGGCTTCGCTGTCGGGATGGGCAATATCGCGGACATGGACGATAAGATCAGCGGACAGCACTTCCTCCAGCGTTGCGCGGAACGCGGCGATCAGTTGCGTCGGCAGGTCCGACACAAATCCCACGGTGTCGGACAGGATCGCCTTGTCGAGGCCGGGTAACGCAATCTGGCGCATCGTTGGATCGAGCGTGGCAAACAGTAAATCTTCCGCCATGACCTCAGCCCCGGTCAAGCGGTTGAAAAGCGTCGACTTTCCAGCGTTGGTATAGCCGACCAGAGCAATCACCGGCCAAGGCGCGCGCTGGCGGCGGGCCCGGTGAAGGCCGCGTGTGCGCGTCACCTGATCCAGCTCGCGCCGGATCTTGGCCATGCGATCGCGGATCATGCGGCGGTCCGCCTCGATCTGGGTTTCGCCCGGACCGCCCAGGAAGCCAAAGCCGCCACGCTGCCGTTCAAGGTGAGTCCAACTGCGCACAAGGCGCCCCGCCTGATAGTCGAGATGGGCGAGTTCGACCTGCAATCGACCTTCGTTGGTGGCGGCGCGTTCACCGAAGATTTCAAGGATCAGACCGGTTCGGTCGATAACCTTGGCTTCACATGCCTTTTCCAAATTGCTTTGCTGAACCGGCGACAGACTATTGTCGACGATGATCAATTCGGCCTCTTCCTGGCGCGCTAGCGTCGCGATCTGGTCTACCTGCCCGCTGCCGAACAGGGTTGCCGGCTTGAGGTCGCGCACGCGAAATGCCTGCGCGGCGCGCACGTCAATGCCAATGGCGAGCGCTAGCCCTCGCGCTTCTTCCAGCCGGGCATCGCTGTCCCTACGTTCTAGCCCACGAGTTTCCGCGTGAACGACCACCGCCCGCGCGCCGCGTGAAACTTCATCCTGTGATTCGCGATTGAACACGGCCATGAATATTTCAACGCCTCAAAATGCGACATGCTCCCGTCGGGTGGCGAACAGCCTGATGGGCTGAAACGCCGGCCGAGCGGGAGCATTATCGAAGGAATGAAAGGAACGCCGCAGCGATCAGTCGTCCTGTTCGTTTTCGCCCGTCAAGTCGAGCGCATGAAGAGGCTGAACCGTGGAAATGGCATGTTTGTAGACTAGCTGCACCATGCCGTCGCGCTCCAGCAACATGCAGAACAGGTCGAACGCCGCGATCTCGCCCTGGAGCATGACGCCGTTGACCAGGAACATTGTGACCGGGCTGCCGGATTTGCGAACGGCCGACAGGAAGATTTCCTGCAACAGCTTCGACTTGCCATTCCCATCGCTCGACTTGCGTAGGTCGGTTAGGTCCATCGGCTGGGCCGGCATGACGGTTGAGATGGCGTGCTTGTATACCAGTTGCGACTGCCCATCACGGCGGAGCAGCACGGAGAAATTGTCGAACCAGGTGATGATGCCTTGCAGCTTTACGCCCTTGACCAGGAACATGGTCACCGGGGTCTTGCTCTTGCGCAGGCTGTTCAGGAAGATATCCTGAAGATTGTTCACTTTGTCGGCCATGGTCGTCGCCAGTCCTATATTCTTGGCGGGACGTTACCCGCTCTTCGCGCCCTTAAGCAGGGCGTCTTGCTTGTCTCCGCGTACCGGAAGCGGTGTATTTCTACCGCAATTGCGAAGAGCCGTCCACAGGCAATGGCAAATCGCTAATCCTTGTCTTCGGTGATGCCCAACAGCTTCAATTTCCGATGGAGGGCCGAGCGCTCCATGCCGATGAAGGTCGCCGTTCGCGAAATATTGCCGGAAAAGCGGCGGATTTGAATACGCAGATATTCGCGTTCGAAGCTCTCGCGCGCTTCGCGGAGCGGCGCGCCCATGATCGCCGATTGTCCAATCCCCTCCCCGCCGCTGTCGCTGGTCAATTCGGACGGCAGCATATCCAGCTCGATACGCCCGATCCGGTCACCCGGCGTCAGAATCATCGTGCGTTCGATCACGTTGCGCAGCTGACGGACGTTGCCGGGCCATTCATTGGCCTGCAAAGCCGCCATGGCGTCACTGGCGATTTCGGGCGGGGGAACCCGGCGATCGACGGCAAAGCGGGCGAGATAATGTTCAACCAGCGGCGGAATGTCGTCGCGACGCTCCGACAATGGCGGGATTGCCAATGGAACGACGTTGAGGCGGTAAAACAAATCTTCGCGGAACCGCCTTTCCTCGATCTCGCTTGCCAAGTTGAGCGCCGTTGAGGAAATGACGCGCACATCAACCTTCACCTGCCGCTGGCCGCCCACGCGCGTAAAGCTTTGATCGGTCAATACACGCAGGATCTTGCCCTGCGTGGTGAGCGGCATATCCGCGATCTCGTCGAGATAGAGCGTGCCGCCATGCGCCTGTTCCAGAAATCCAGGGCGCACGAGCCCACTCGCGTCCTCGATGCCGAACAATTCTTCCTCGACCCGGTCCGGGTCCATGCGCGCGGCAGCGACGATAATGAAGGGCGAGTCGGCCCGCCCGCTCCAGCTGTGCAGCATGCGGGCGGCGACTTCCTTGCCGACACCGGCGGGCCCAGAGATCAGCACGCGGCTGCCCGTGCCGGCGACCTTCTTGATGGTTGCGCGGACGCCGTTGATCGCGGCGGAAGTGCCGGTCAGTTCGTCATCCTGACCAAAGCGCGCGCGCAACACCTGATTTTCCCTACGGAGGCGCTCTGTTTCTGTGGCGCGCGCGACCAGGTGAAGCAGGCGATCGGCCTCGAACGGTTTTTCGATAAAGTCGGCCGCGCCCTTGCGGATGGCGGCAACGGCGGTGTCGATATTGCCATGGCCCGAGATCATTAATACTGGAACGGTCGGATCCCGGCGCTTGATCTCGTCCAGCAGTTCCAGTCCGTCCATGCGTGATCCCTGGAGCCAGACGTCGAGCAGCACCAGCGATGGACGACGCGAATCCAGTGCGTCAATCGCGCTGTCGCTGTTGGCAGCCGTGCGCGTGGTAAAGCCTTCATCTTCCAGCACACCCGCGACGAGGTCGCGAATATCCTCTTCATCGTCGACAATCAGAATATCAAGCGCCATGGGCCGTCACTTTTCCTTTTGGCAGCGCCACCGGCTGCCCTTCTTCCAGTTTTTCCAGTGCCATCGCGGCAAATCGCAGAGTTACGCGTGCGCCGCCGCCTTGGGCATCGTCAAAGCGGATTTCGCCAAGATGTTCTTCGACAATCTTCTTGACGATGGCGAGACCCAGGCCGGTGCCTTTGGTCCGCGTCGTCATATAGGGTTCAAGGATGCGATCCCGCTCGGGCGGCAGGCCAATGCCATCGTCCCGCACCGTGATAACGATATCCTCACCATCCCGAGCGAGCGTCATGCGAACATGGCCGCGCGGGCCACCTGCATCAGGTTCGGCCTTAGGCTCAATGGCTTCGACAGCGTTTTTGACGATATTCGTCAATGCCTGCCCGAGCTGGCGCCGGTCACATACCAGCTCCAGGTCGCTTTCGTGCGCGACATATTCGAACTGAATGTCAGGATGGGCGACTTCGTGCAGGAACAGGGCGTGGCGAGCGATGTCGCCAATCGCCTCGCGGCGGAAAACTGGCTTCGGCATCCGCGCGAAGGAAGAAAATTCGTCGACGATCCGACGCAGGTCACCGACCTGGCGCACGATGGTCCCGGTCAATCGGCTGAATGTCGCCTTGTCGCTGGTCACTTCCTCAGCATAGCGCCTCTGAAGACGCTCGGCCGCCAGCTGGATCGGCGTCAACGGGTTCTTGATCTCGTGTGCAATACGCCGGGCGACGTCCGACCAAGCCGCGCGGCGTTGGTCCGATAGTTGCTGGGTAATGTCATCGAAGGTGAGAATATGGCGCGATGCGTCGGCGGCGAGCTTCACCGCCAGGGTCCGCAAGTCGCCATGAGCCCGCACCTGAACGATGCCGGCATCCTCGCCTGATGTGACGAAATCAGCAAGTTCTGGAGAAATTTCCGCGAGACTCCGGCCGACTGGGTCATCATCCTCTCCCACAAGGATAGCTGCCGCTGAACTGTTCAGGAGCAGGATGACACCTTCCAGATCGACGGACAAAACCCCTGCGGTGACGCCTGACAGGATGGCCTCAATAAAGGCGCGGCGCTCGTCCAGCTGACTGTTGGCAGCCACCAGCGCGCCGGTTTGTGCTTCGAGGCGCTGCGTCATGCGGTTAAAGGCGGATGCCAGAGTGCCGATTTCATCGCGGCTGAGCGGGCTGGTGACGCGCGCCGACAGGTCGCCCGCGGTGATGCGCCGGGCCGCGGTCACCAGTTCGTTGACCGGGCGGACCATCCAGTCCGCCACCGCCAGGGCGATATAGACAGCGATCCCGACGAGCAACAACGAACCTACGAACAGCGCGACGTTGAAGCGCAGTTGCAGCGCGCGCGATTGCGCCGCGAAAAGATCATAGTCGGCAATCACCTTTTGCGCCCGTTCCACATTGGAGAAGGACGATGTGCCCGCGTTGCGCGTGGCGTAGAGATAGACCTTGCTGTCGGGATAGAGCAGGGTCACTGCCTCGACCTGGTTCGGGCGCGCCTGGACCACGATATCTTCGCCCGCCGCCAGGCGACGCACGACGTTTGGCGGCAGCATCTCGGCAACCGGGCGATTTTCCGGATCGACCGTCGCGGCGGTACGGGCGATCCCGTCCTTCCCCACCTCGATAATGGCCGATCGGTTCAGCTTTCGCGTGACGACCTGATAGATATAGCCCTCGGCGAAACGCGGGCTGGAAACGTCGGTCTGGCTCAGATAATCGCGAAGATCACCCGCCATGGTCAGCGTTTCGTCGCGAACCTCGCGCAAATTTTGCTCATAATAGCCGCGCGCCAGATCGCTTGCATTTTGCAGCATGCCGCGCGCGCTGTCGGAAAACCAGAATTGCACGCCATATTGGAACAGCAGGGATGCGAAGATCACCACCAGCAGCATCGGGACGCTCGCGACGATCGAAAAGATCGCGACCAGCCGCACGTGCAATTGCCCGTCGCTGCCGATCGCCGACGCGCTAGCGCGCCGCTTGGCAACGCGGCGGCCCAGCAGAACAAGCAGGGCGATTGCAGGAACCAGATTGGCAACCAGCAACAGCGCGACGATCGGCGGTGTCAGCAATGTATAGGATTGGCCGCTGCCGGACAGCAGATGGTAGGTCAGCCCCGCCATGCCGAGGAACAGCGCGAGCGTAATCCCTTCCACCAACGCAGCGAGCCGCCCGCCGCGGAGGAACGCTGGCATCAGCCTCCGCCATGCAGCGGCCCGCCTGGGGAGGATATTCGCGCCGATCATAGTGGCTTTGTTACAACAAGCCCGTGCCCATTCAAACACAGTATTTCACCGCCCAGCTGTCGCTGGTCGATTCCCCCCGTCGTTTCGTCTCGATCCGCAACCTGATCGGGTCAGTCCCCCAGACGCAGCTGCAAGGGATCAAGGCCATAATCCGTCAATTTCTTGCGCAACGTGTTGCGATTGATGCCAAGCAACCCGGCCGCCCGGATCTGGTTTCCATCAACACTCGACAACACCTCTTCCAGCAGGACCGGTTCGATCACGGCGAGCAGATCATCGTGCAAGGCGCGTTGCGGCTGGCTGATGCCGATCCCTAATTGCCGTTTGGCCCAGTCGCGGACGGCATGGATCAGATGATCGGCAGGCGCGGCATGATCCGCCGGAACATGCTCGATCGGCAGCATATGGCGCAGCATCTCGGCCGTAATGACATTTTCCCGGCTGAGCACCGACAAGCGCTGCATCATATTCTGAAGTTCACGAACATTGCCGGGCCAATGCCAGGCCATCAGCAATTGCGCAGCGTCTTCGGCCAGAGCCTTTCTCGGCAGGCCATCCTGCGCGGCGCGTTCCAGGAAATGGCGCGCGAGCAGAATGACGTCTTCCCGCCGTTCCCGCAGGGGTGGCAGCGCGATCGGCACGACGTTCAGGCGATAGTAGAGATCCTGCCGAAAGCGGCCTTCTTCAATCAGTTGCGGAAGGTGCTTGTTAGTGGCTGCGATGATCCGGACATTCACCCGGACCGGTTTCGAGCCCCCCACTGTCGTGACTTCACCCGATTGAAGGACACGAAGCAGGCGCGTCTGCGCCTCCATCGGCATATCTCCAATTTCGTCGAGAAAGAGCGTGCCGCCCTGCGCCTGTTCGAACTTGCCGGCAGTACGAACCTGCGCGCCAGTAAAGGCGCCCTTTTCATAACCAAACAGTTCCGCTTCGATCAACTCACGCGGTATTGCAGCCATATTGATCGCGATGAAGGGTTTTGTGCGCCGCTGCCCCAGGCTGTGGATCGCCTCTGCAACCAGTTCCTTCCCCGTTCCCGATTCGCCCAGCACCAGGATCGAAAGGTCATTGGACAGAACGCGCGCGATCGTCCGATAGACTTCCTGCATCGCTGGTGAGCGGCCGACGAGCGGCAGTCCGTCATGGGGCAGGCCGCCATGCCCTTCCTCCGCCCCGTCGGCCGGGGCGCGAGTGCCCAGCGCGTCGGAAACGGCGCGGGTAAGTTCGTTCAGATCGAAAGGTTTGGGCAGATACTCGAACGCCCCCTTTTCGGTCGCGCGGATCGCGGTATTGAGCGTGTTCTGCGCCGAAAGGATGATGACATTCAGGTCCGGGTTGCGGTCGAGAATATCGGCCACGCCGTCCAGTCCGTCGCCATCGGGCAGCATGACGTCAGTGATAAGGACATCGGGCGTAAAACTGTCGATCAAGGCGCTGCGTTCGCGAATGGACGCGGCCGTCTTCACCTTATGCCCCTGCCGCCGCAGCGCTTCGCCGACCACGACGCAGATTGCGGGATCGTCATCGACCACCAGGATCGCACCCGTCGCCCTCATGACGCCATCCCCATCGGAAGCAATATACGGAAGCTGGATTCTCCGGCTTCGGTGTCGCGCGCATATTGGACAAAGCCATTCATGTCGCGCACCAGCTTGTCGACCAGCGCCAGCCCCAGTCCCTGCCCGTCCCGCTTGCCGGTGATGAACGGGTTGAAAAGATGGTCAAGAATATGTTCCGGAACGCCAGGACCATTGTCGATGACCAGAATTTCGATGGGCAGCACAGCACTGCCCCTGCCGCCACCCGTCACCACAGAAACGCCGTGGCGGAAAGCGGTTTCGACGCGGATGACCGGCCTGGCGACATGATCCAGTGCTTCGGCGGCATTTTTCAGCAGGTTTATCATCACCTGCACCAACGCATCGTCGTTGATGGTGGCAAATGGCAAGGATGGATCATAATGTTTTATGATCTTGATGTTTTTTGCGAACCCCGCAGCAGCGATTCCGGCGGCGCGATCAATCAGGGGATAGATGTTGCCGGGGTGGCACTCCAAGGTTCGATCGGTCGTGAAATCCTGCATCCGGTCGATTAGCGCGGCAATGCGATCCACCTCATTGCAGATAAGTTGTGTCAACGCTGTGTCGCGCCCGTCCTGACCGGATTCCAGAAGTTGCGCCGCGCCACGAATTCCCGACAGCGGATTCTTGATTTCATGCGCCAATATGGCGGCCGCGCCCATGGCGGAGCGCGCCCCTCCGGCCGAGTTGCGACGACCGATCTTGCGCGCCTGGCTTTGCGCGTGCACCGACACAACGCGCCAGCCGTCATGATCGACGATCGGCGAAATCAGCAAATCGACTTCCATCTCCGCGGTGCGGCCCGCATGAACCTTGATATCGTAAGCCGCAACCGCCTTGTTGCTGTGCCAGATGTCAAAGCGTGCACCTGCTTCGGCAATTCTGATGGTCCGCGACACGTCACTGCCAATGATCGCCGAACGCGCCATGTTAAGCAGCGTTTCTGCGCGAACATTGGCGTCGGCAATACTATTGTCCGGCTTCACGATCAGTGTCGCGACCGGCAACGCAGTCATCTGTTCGGCCAGCGATGGTCCGTCCTGCGCGACGCGGAGCGGCGGGACCGACGTCAGGACGCTGGTCATGCGGCCTTGCGCAATTCCGCCGGATCCAGGCCGCTGGCGATCAACGGTTCATAAAAGCGCGCCAGCATGTCGAGGACGGTGTCGGCATCCGGCTCCTGGTTCACGGCATTGCGGAATTCCGCCGATCCAGTCAGCCCCTTGGTATACCAACCAATATGCTTGCGCGCCATGTTGACGCCGGTATGCCTGTCATAATGATCGAGCATCGCGCGATAATGCTCTACGATTACGCGATATTGTTCTTCAAGCGAAGGATCGGGCAGACGCGTTCCGTCCGTCAGCCACGCCATGACCTGACCGATCAGCCAGGGACGACCATAAGCGCCGCGGCCGATCATCACGCCATCCGCGCCGCTTTGCTCCAGTGCTGTGTCGGCATCCTCGATCGAACAGATATCCCCATTGACGACGACGGGCAGCTTCACCGCATCCTTCACCTTGCGCACAAAGGCCCAGTCGGCCGACCCCTTGTACATCTGGTTACGGGTGCGGCCGTGCACGGTGATCAGTTTTGCGCCCAGATCCTCGGCGATATGCGCCAGTTCGGGCGCATTGAGGCTGGCATGATCCCAGCCCATCCGCATCTTGACGGTGACGGGCACGTCGACCGCCTCTACCGTCGCCTTGATCAGCGAGGCGGCGAGCGGCAGGTCGCGCATCAGCGCGCTGCCGGCGTCGCCATTGACGACCTTCTTGACCGGGCAGCCCATGTTGATGTCGATAATGGCTGCGCCGCGATCGGCATTGAGCCTGGCGGCATCGGCCATTTCCCTGGGAGAACAGCCGGCCAACTGCATTGACACCGGTTCTTCCAGCGGATGCCAGGCGGCCTTTTGCAGCGACTGGCGCGTTTCGCGTATCATCGCCGCCGAAGCGATCATTTCCGTCACGTTCAGGCCCGATCCATAGCGGCGCACCAGCGTCCGAAACGGCATGTCGGTGACGCCGGTCATTGGTGCCAGAACGACGGGCATGTCGATCGTCACCGGACCGATGGAAATGGGTGAAAGCCTGCGCATGATCTTCACTTCACAATGTGCCTAAAAAACGGGCAGCCTTTAGCGGAAATGGGCATCGCCGACAAGCGCTGTGCCTCTCCCCCTTCCTGATTTGAGCGGGAGCGGCTATGCGGCGGCGATGACCTTTCCCTTGAAGACCATCGCGCTGATCGTCGCCGCCGGCCAGGGCAACCGCGTTGGCGGTGACGTGCCAAAGCAATATCGCGTCGTCGCAGGCAAAACCGTGTTGGCCCACGCGCATGAGGCCCTGGCCAGCCATGATGCAATCGACGGCGTGGTCATCGTCGTGGCGGCGGGTCAGCAGGATGTCGCGCAGGCGCTGCTTGGTGAGGATGTGCAGGTGGTGGTCGGCGCGGACAGCCGGAGGGGATCGGTACATGCGGGGCTGGAGGCGATCGCTGCGGCAGGCGGCGCGGACATCGTGTTGATCCACGATGCGGCGCGCCCCTTCCTGCCCCCGGTGGTGGTGGATCGGCTCTTGGACGCGTTGATGGACAAGGACGGGGCTATCCCCATATTGCCCGTTGCAGACACTCTGGTGCGCGGTGCGGGCGGCCTCATGGAAAATACGGTGGATCGCGCGCAATTGCATCGAGTCCAGACGCCGCAAGCCTTTCGCTTTCCAGCTATTTTAGCTGCGCATCGCGCCTGGGATACGGCACATGACGCGACCGACGACGCGCAAATTCTGCGCGCCTGTGGTCATGACGTCATTCTGGTGCAAGGTGATGAAAGATTGAACAAATTGACCTACGAACAGGATTTCAGCCGCGTGCAAGCCCTGTTGGCGCCCGTTTTCGTTACCCGCGTGGGCATGGGCTATGACGTGCATCGCCTTGCAGCGGGCGAGCCCTTGTGGCTGGGCGGCGTCCTCGTCCCGCATGATCGCGGGCTGGCCGGTCACAGCGACGCGGATGTCGCGCTCCATGCGATCGTCGACGCGCTGCTGGGCGCGCTGGGGGATGGAGATATTGGCAGCCATTTTCCGCCATCCGATCCGCAATGGCGGGGGGCGTCGTCAGACCGTTTCCTTGCCCATGCCCGCGACCGGGTGAAGGCGCATCAGGGGCGGATCGACCATATCGATCTCACCATTATCTGCGAAGCGCCCAAGATCGGTCCGCACCGCGAAGCCATGCGCGCCCGTATCGCCGAGATATTGGAGGTGTCGATCGGACAGGTCAGCGTGAAGGCGACGACGACCGAGAGGCTGGGTTTTGCGGGCCGCCGTGAAGGGATCGCGGCACAGGCGGTTGCCACCCTCTCCCTACCCGCGCTATCCTGACGCCATGCCCGATACTGTCCTCCCGACCCGACTGGTCGAACTCGCCGACAAGGTCATCATCGCCAATCGTCGCGCCGGGCGCACGGTGGCGGTTGCCGAAAGCTGCACTGGTGGCCTTGTGTCCGCCGCACTGACCGAGATCGCTGGCTCGTCCGACGTCTTCGAAGCTGGATTTATCACTTATTCCAATGACATGAAGGCGGAGCTTCTGAAGGTTTCGCATGACGTGTTGGACACGTTCGGCGCCGTGTCTATCGCCACCGCCTGGGCGATGGCGCAGGGCGCGCTGAAACAAAGCCACGCCGATGTCGCTGTCGCCATCACAGGCATTGCGGGGCCAGGCGGCGGCAGCGATCAAAAGCCCGTCGGCACAGTCGTGTTCGCGCGCGCCGAGCGGGGCGCCAGCCCCGACAAGGTCGTCGCCGACATGCGGCATTTCGATAATGACGGCCGGGGCGGCGTTCGCCTTCAGGCGGCGCTGTGCGCGCTGGAATTGCTGCTGCCCGGCGAGGCGTAAAGTTCGGCAGCGCGTTCTTCGAACGCACCGATCATCTTGCGCAGCGCCTTGTCGAAAAACTGCCCGGCGAGCATTTCGAAGATGCGGTTCTTGAATTCGAACTCCACCTCGAAATCGACCAGCACGCCCCCCTGCCCGTCGTCCCGGAACTGCCATTCATTGTGCAGATGCTTGAGAGGCCCGTCGAGATAATCGACTCGCACATGATCGGGTCGCTCCTTAAGGACGCGCGATGTGAAGCTTTCCTTGATGCCCTTGAAGCCTACGATCATGTCGGCGACCATTTCTCGCTCGCCATCCTGACGCACACGGATCGCGCTCACCCAGGGCAGAAATTCGGGATAAGCCGCGACGTTCGACACCAGGTCGAACATCTGGGCAGGCGTATAGGGAAGATGACGCGTTTCGTTGTGACGGGGCATCGTGCGGTCAGGCCTTCGCCGCGGCCTTGGCAAGCCGCGCTTCGCGCGCTGCCTTCATTTCGGCAAAATCCTTGCCAGCATGATAGCTGGAGCGGGTGAGCGGGCTGGACGCCACTTGCAGGAAGCCCTTGGCGCGGGCGATGCCGGCATAGGCGTTAAACGCGGCAGGTGTCACAAACTCCATCACCTTGGCATGTTTGGGCGTCGGCTGGAGATATTGGCCCATGGTCAGAAAATCGATGTCGGCCGAACGCATGTCGTCCATTACCTGATGCACCTCCAACCGCTCCTCGCCCAGCCCCAGCATGATGCCCGACTTGGTGAAGATCGACGGATCGAGCTTCTTGACCGTTTCCAGCAGGCGCAGCGACGCATAATAGCGCGCGCCCGGCCGGATGGTTGGATAGAGGCGCGGCACGGTTTCAAGATTATGATTGTAGACGTCGGGGCGCGCCGCAACGATCATTTCGACCGCCCGCTCATGCTTGTTGCGGAAATCGGGCGTCAGAATTTCGATGGTCGTGTTCGGCGTCGTGCGGCGCAGAGCTTCGATCACCTTGACGAATTGGCTGGCGCCGCCATCGGGCAGATCGTCGCGATCGACCGAGGTAATGACGATATGCTCCAGCCCCATTTCAGCGCAGGCATCCGCCAGATTCTGCGGCTCATTGGGGTCGACCTTGCGCGGCATGCCGGTCTTGACGTTGCAAAAGGCGCAGGCGCGGGTGCACACGTCCCCCAGGATCATGACCGTCGCATGCTTTTTGGTCCAGCATTCGCCGATATTGGGACAGGCCGCTTCCTCGCAAACCGTCGCCAGCTTCTTTTCCCGCATCAACTGGCGGGTCTCATTATAGCCCTTGCTGGTCGGGGCTTTCACGCGGATCCAGTCGGGCTTGCGGGCGCGTTCGGGCTGGGCCGGCGCGGGAATGGGGGACAGCTCGTTCATGGGCACCAGATAGCGATGCCGGGTCGCTCTTGCCAGTGCAGAGTTTGTCAGGCACATCGTCGCCATGATCGACTTTGCCGAAATGCTGGCGGGCTATCGCCGCTTCCGCGAAACCGGCTGGGCGCAGCAGCGCGACCGCTGGGATGAATTGAACGAAGGGCAGAGCCCCCGGGTGATGGTGATCGCCTGTTCGGACAGCCGCGTCGATCCGGCACAGATATTCGACACCAGCCCCGGCGAAATCTTCGTTGTGCGCAATGTTGCCGCTTTGGTCCCGCCATTCGAAACGACGCCAGGCCGTCATGGTGTATCCGCCGCGCTGGAATTTGCGGTGCAGGTGCTCAAGGTCGACGAGATCCTGGTCATGGGCCATGGCAAATGCGGCGGCTGCAAGGCGGCGCTCAGCGCCGATCTGAAGGGCGCGCCTCCGGGCGAAGGCGGCTTCATTCACAATTGGATCGAGCTGCTGGACGAGGCGCGCGAGACGGTCGTTGGCCGCTATGGCGAGCGCCGCGACCGGGAGGTCGAGCGAGCGATGGAGCAGGAAGGGGTCAAGGTCAGCCTTGCCAACCTGCGCAGTTTCCCGTGCGTGCGCGAGAAGGAAAAGGCGGGCGAACTCAAACTGATCGGCAGCTTCTTCGCGATCGCCGACGGCCAGCTTCACATATTGGATGAAGCGAGCGGCGCCTTTTCGCCGGCCGCCTGACGCAGGAGACGGCTATGGCGACGCGACAGGAAGGGCGCGGTAACATTGCGCTGCTGATCGATTCCGACAATGCTTCGGCGGCGCATTTCGATTCGGTGATGACAGTTCTGGCAGAACTAGGAACGGTGAATATCCGCCGGGCCTATGGCAATTGGAGCAAGACGACCCTGAAAGCCTGGGCCGCTCTTTCAATTACCCAGGCGATCGAGCCGCAGCAGCAATTCGACCTGACCAAAGGCAAGAATGCCACGGACATGAAAATGACCATTGATGCCATGGACTTGCTGGCCAGCGGCCGTGTCGATGGTTTCGGCCTCATGTCCAGTGATAGCGATTTCACGCCCTTGGTGACGCGCATCCGACAGGACGGCATCCCCGTTTACGGCTTTGGCAATGCCAATACGCCCGAAGGATTTCGCCGCGCCTGCACCCGCTTCATCGACGTTGCCGCGCTGGAACCGGCCGAGGTTCCTGCTTCCAAGCCTGCACGGAAGGCGGAAACCAGACCGGCTGCGGCGAAATCAAAAGCCGCGACCGAATCGGAACCGAAGGCCAAACCGATCGATGAGGAAGTCGTCAAACTGCTGATCGACGCTTATGACGCCGTCAAGCGCGACGAACATGGCTTTGCGGCGTTGGGCAGCGTAGGGCAGCTGGCGGGAAATCGGTCGAGTTTCGATACACGCAACTATGGGTATAAGCGCCTGTCCGACCTGATCCGCGACGTTCCCAATTTCACGGTCGAGGTGCGCGAAGGCGGCCAGACCTGGATCAAGCGCGTCCATTAATGACCCGGGTCGCGCGCCGCCTGACGATCACAGGCCGGGTTCAAGGCGTCTGGTATCGTGCATGGACGGTGGAAACAGCGCAAGGCCTTGGCCTTTGCGGGTGGGTGCGCAATCGCACCGATGGCAGTGTCGAGGCTCTGATCGAAGGCGATGAGAATGCCGTCGCGCAATTTGTCCGACTGGCGCATGATGGACCGCCCACCGCGCGGGTCGATCGGGTTGATGCCCAGCCGGCCGCTGTTAGTGGACATCAAGATTTTTTGAAGCGATCCACGGCCTGAGCAAATCCCGGGCTCGCGTCAGGCGGAATGCGTGAGCACCTGCACGGCTTTCGCGCGAATGTCACTGTAGCCCCCCTCGCCAGTCGCGGGGTCTACCAGCATCTGCAATACCGCTTCGAGGCTGACGATCCGCGCATTGAGCGCCGCGACCTGGGCGTCATTCTGCGATCGGGTCGAAACGTCATGGTCTTTAGCAAGCCGCTCGACCGTATCCCAAACCTCAAAGAGCGAATCTTCGGTCGGCATTGCACCGTCGACAGCATCGGGAGGATCGTAAGGATATGCCATAACCTCCGCTGTAGCTACCTAATACGGCTGTTCTATGAAAGCCTTTAGTTCAATGGCTTATCGATTTTTTGGTGCGGTTCGGCTTGCTCGCAGGACGCCCCTCTTATCCCTGCTCCGCCACCTTGCGCGCCGCAGAAAAAAAGGGCCGGTCGAATGACCAGCCCGAAAGTTTTTAGGAGAGGATGCCTGAAAGGCACCTTTGGATATGGAATGGTAGCGCGATCATCGCAAGTGCGAAAGGTACCCGAGCGATTGCAAAAACTGCAATCGCCCCGAGGTCATTCAGATCAGCGCGTCAGCTTCTTATAGGCAAGGCGGGTCGGCCGATCGGCAGCATCGCCCAGGCGACGGCGCTTATCCTCTTCATAAGCCTCGAAATTGCCTTCGAACCATTCGACATGGCTGTCGCCTTCAAACGCGAGAATATGGGTGGCGAGGCGATCAAGAAAGAAGCGGTCATGGCTGATGACCACGGCGCAACCAGCGAAATTCTCGATCGCTTCTTCCAGCGCCGCGAGCGTTTCGACGTCAAGATCGTTGGTCGGTTCGTCGAGCAGCAGCACGTTGCCGCCCTTCTTAAGCATCTTGGCGATGTGGACGCGGTTGCGTTCACCACCCGACAGCTTGCCGACATTCTTCTGCTGGTCCTGTCCCTTGAAATTGAACGCGCCGACATAAGCGCGGGTCGACATATCGTGGCCGTTGACCTTCACATAATCGAGGCCGTCGGACACTTCCTCCCAGACATTCTTGCTGGCATCCAGATGGTCGCGGCTCTGATCGACATAGCCCAGGCGCACGGTCGAGCCGACGTCGATTTCCCCCGAATCCGGCTGCTCCTGACCCGTGATGAGTTTGAACAATGTCGATTTGCCCGCACCGTTCGGGCCGATCACGCCGACGATGCCGCCGGGGGGCAGCATGAAGGACAGGTCTTCAAACAGCAGCTTGTCACCATAGGCTTTGGAAATCCCCTTGGCCTCGATCACCTTGCCGCCCAGACGTTCAGGCACCTGGATAACGATCTGCGCCTTGCCGGGCGCGCGATTTTCCTGGGAGGCGACGAGCTGCTCGAACTTGGCGATACGCGCCTTGGACTTGGTCTGGCGGCCCTTCGGCCCCTGCCGGATCCATTCCAGCTCGTCGTTAATGGCTTTCTGGCGGCCGGTCGCCTCCCGGTCCTCCTGCTCCAGACGCTTGGCCTTCTTCTCCAGATAGGTGGAGTAGTTGCCTTCGTAAGGGAAATATTTTCCGCGATCGAGCTCCAGGATCCAGCCCACGACATTGTCGAGGAAATAGCGGTCGTGGGTGATCATCAGCACCGCGCCGGCATATTCCTTGAGGTGATTTTCCAGCCAGGTGACGCTTTCGGCATCCAGGTGGTTGGTCGGTTCGTCGAGCAGCAGGATGTCCGGCTTCTGGATCAACAGACGGGTGAGCGCGATGCGGCGCTTTTCACCGCCGGAAAGGCTTTCGACGCCCCAATCGGACGGCGGGCAGCGGAGCGCTTCCATCGCGATTTCCAGCTGGTTGTCCAGCGTCCACCCATCGGCGGCGTCGATCTGTTCCTGCAAGGTGCCCATTTCTTCCATGAGCGCATCGAAATCCGCGTCCTCCGGCGGATCGGCCATGATCATGCTGATCTCGTTGAAGCGATCCAGCTTGTCCGCCATTTCGCGCGCGCCGTCCTTCACATTTTCAAGGACAGTCTTGTTCGGGTCGAGTTGCGGCTCCTGCGGCAGATAGCCGACGGTGATATTTTCACCCGGCCAGGCCTCGCCCGAAAAATCGGTGTCGATGCCGGCCATGATCTTCATCAGGGTCGATTTGCCCGCGCCGTTGGGGCCGACGATGCCGATTTTGGCGCCGCGATAAAATTGCAGGTTGATCTGATTGAGGACCGGCTTCGCCGCGCCGGGGAAGCTCTTGGTCATGCTCTTCATGACATAGGCATATTGCGATGAGGCGGACATGGGTGCGCGCTGCTCCGAAAGTCTAAGGTAGGAAAAAAGCGGATTGGAAAATTTGCGCCGGGTTAGCGGACGCGGAACATATTGGCAAATAGGGGAAGGCCCGTTACCCCTCCACCCATGCAGAAAATCCGATCGGGCACGCTGGCCGCCCTGCTCCTTGGCAGCATTTTCACCCCTTCCCTGTCTCTCGCCGCGCCTGCGGACAATGACGTGATTCGGGAGGCGGCGCTAAAGGACGATGTGGCGTGGGACTTCACTGAAGGGCTGACGACCGAAGTCGGCCCCCGCCCGGCCGGCACACCGCAGGAAGCGCGTGCGCGCGACTGGGCGGTGGCAAAGCTCAAGGCATTGGGCTTTTCCAATGTCCGCGCCGAACCCTACACCATGCCTGTCTGGGTTCGCGGACAGGACGAGGCGCGCATCCTGTCGCCCTTCCCGCAAAATCTGGTGCTTGCAGCGCTGGGGAACAGCGGATCCACGTCGGACAAGGGTATCGAGGGCGAGATCATTTACTTCCCCAGTATCGATGCACTGGAAGCGGCGTCGGCCGCTAGCCTGAAGGGCAAGATTGCCTTTGTCGACCATGGGATGGGGGCCACGCAGGATGGCTCTTCCTATGGCTATTATGGTGCCGCGCGTCGCCAGGGTCCCAGCATCGCGTCCAAAAAGGGCGCGATCGCCATCCTGATCCGATCGATCGGCACCGATCATCATCGCGTGCCGCATACCGGGGTACAGATGTGGGCTGACGGAGCCACGCCGATCCCGGCCGCCGCCTTGTCCGTGCCGGACGCCGAGCAACTGGTGCGGGTGGTGAAGCGGGGCCAGCCGGTGAAGGTGCACCTGACGCTCACGTCGAAAATGTTGAAGGATCAGCCGTCGGGTAACGTCGTCGCCGAAATTCCCGGCAGCGATCCGGCCGCGGGCGTGGTGGTGGCGGCCTGTCACCTCGACAGCTGGGATCAGGGCACGGGCGCGATCGATGATGCGACCGGCTGTGGCATTGCGGCCGCATCCGCCCTTCAAGTGGCCAAAACCGGCCAGCCTCGGCGGACCATTCGCGTGTTGATGGCAGGCGCCGAGGAAGTTGGCGGTGACGGCGCTCGCGCCTATTTCAAGGCCCACGGAACCGAGCGTCACGCCTTGGCAATGGAATCGGACTTTGGCGCCGATCGCGTCTGGCGCGTCGATTTCAAGCTGCCGCAGGGGCATGATGACCTGGCCAAGCGGATCGCCATGGCGCTTGCCCCATTGGGTATTGGCGCCGGGCGGCAGGAGGCAGGTGGTGGCGCCGACATTGCGCCGCTGGTGAAGGCGGGCGTTCCGGTCATCGACCTGCAGCAGGACGGCACACGCTATTTCGACCTGCACCATACGCCTGACGATACGCTCGACAAGGTGGACGTCGCCCAGTTGCGACAGAATGTCGCAGCGTGGGCAGTGACGTTGAACCTGGTCGCCAATGCGGCAGAAAGCATGAGCGCTAACTGAACTTTTATAGTAGACAACACCCCGTCGTGTGATTCTGCCACTTCACCGACTTAGAAAAGCATTGATTTGTGCAGCGCACACGTTAATGCGGGTCGCTCGCGTAGGGTCACTCTGTAACGTGCCAGACGCGGCATAATGCTATGGGAGCCGTACACAATGAAGAAGATCGCTGTTGTTTTCGCTTCGGCCAGCCTGATGGCCCTCGCCGCTTGCGGTGAGAAGCCGGCCAACGAGACCGCGAACGCTTCGAACGCTGTCGTCGAAAACGTTGTCGAGAACGCCATGAACGCTTCGGACAATGCGATGGACGCCGCGAATGTCGCCGACAACGCCGCGATGAACGCGATGAACGCTTCGAACGCGATGTAATCTTCGCATTAGCGAGATTTCAGAAAGGGCGGGTCCTTCGGGGCCCGCCCTTTTTCATGGCGTGATCCGGGCGTCGGGCGCGAAGCCGTGCCCTGGCAAATGTCGTCAAAGACATTCCGGTGAATTTTTCCCAACTGATGATCTTTCATGGAAGATCGATTGACGGACCGCTCGTTTCCCGGCTAGGGGCCACGCAGTCGGGGAGTGGCGCAGTCCGGTAGCGCGCCTGCTTTGGGAGCAGGATGTCGCAGGTTCGAATCCTGTCTCCCCGACCACTCACAGACACGCTGGTACGTCAGCTGTGCAGCCCAATGTCAGTCCCGATTTTAGCGAACAGTCTTTGGTGCCGCGCCTAGTCAGCGTTGCGGCACAGAATCCACCATCCACAACGGGCCACCGCCGGCCTCGAAGTAATAGCGGACGCGATGCTGCCCTCCCAGCGGGATCGTGAATGCGCATGCTTCCCAACCGGAACGCCAAAGTCGCTGTTTTCCGAATGTGCGCGGCTTCGGCATCCTCCAGCCTGCCGAGGAGCGGCATCTGCTAGACTCTCGCGATACAGGCGAAGAACGCGTCCGCCGGATTGACCGGCAGGAGGAAGCTTCGAGCTGCGCTGCAACGGCCATATTTTCATGGCTGCCCGACGATCCGGCCGACCCTGCTATTGCAACATAGTCTCAATAGCTATACTTGGCCCCTAGAGATTAAAGGGGACATCATGAATTTCATCCGTTTTTCGGCGCTATCCTCCGTGGCGATGGTGGCGGTAGCGACACCTGTCGGAAGCTACGCACAGACGCCGGACGATAGTAGCGTGGACGGCGACACGATCATGGTCACCGCCACCCAATATGCCGGCACCAAGACGGACACGCCGATCATTGAAACGCCGCAGCCCATCACTGTCATCGATGCGGACCGCTATTTGTCGCAGGGCGCGATCAGTATCAGCGATACCGTAAAATATGCCGCCGGGGTGCTCGCCAATCCCTATGGCCGGGACACGCGGGTCGATGGCTTCACCATTCGAGGCCTGGATGCCTTGCAGTTTCGCGACGGCATGCGGGACATCTTCTCTTATTATGCGTCGATCACGTCGGACCCCTATAATTTCTCCCGCGTCGAAATTTTGCGCGGTCCCGCTTCGGTCCTGTTCGGGCAGGGTTCGATTGGCGGCCTGGTGAACCTTGTGACGAAGACGCCGAATTTCACCACAGGCGGCGAAATAAACCTCGTCTACGGCAGCTATGATCGCAAGGAAGCGCTGGGCGACGTCAACTTCGCGATCGCCGACAACCTGGCTGTCCGGTTTGTCGGGCGGGCGCGCGACTCCAACACGTTCATCGATCATGTTCCCGACGACCGCGTCATGGTCGCGCCGTCGATCCGCTGGCAACCCACGCCGGACACCGACATCATTCTGACCGGCCTGTATCAGGAGGATGATACCGGATCGACGTCGCAATTCCTGCCGATCGTCGGGACATTCCTGCCCAATCGCGTGGCGGGCGCGCAACTGGATCGCGACACATTTGTCGGGAAGGCGGGCTGGGACCGCTATGCCGGTCGTTCCTTGCAGGGCGCGGCCTTCGTCACCCATGACTTCTCGGATCAGGTGAAACTCAGCCTCAAGGCGCGCTATATCGACAGCGACCTGGAATATAACACCCATTATGCCGACAGCTATTCCAATCCCCAGGACCCCTTCTCTGTTTATGGCACTGACGGGCGGACGATCGGGCTGACCGCCGATGCCAGCGATGCGCGGATGAATGTCTTTTCCACCGACAACAATCTGCTCTTTACGTTCAACACTGGCGCCAATCTTGAGCATAAACTGCTGGTCGGCATCGACTATAGCTGGAACAAGGTGGCAAAGCGCTATGCCGGCGGGACCGAGATCGTCGACCTGTACGACATCGATTATGCCGCCTTGAAAACCTACGATCCGACTGGCCCCTTTTTGGCCGACAGCCAGAAGCAGCTAGGTATCTATGTTCAGGACCAGATGCGCTTTTTCGATCGCGTTTCGATCGTGCTGGGCGCCCGGCGGGATCGGGTAACAGGGTCATCCGGGCAGAAGGACAATGCTACCACCTTTCGCGCCGGCATCATCGGCGAAATTGGGGCCGGCTTCTCCCCTTTCTTCAGCTATACCGAGAGCTTCCTGCCGGTCGCGGGCCGTATCGACAATGGCGACGGCACCTTTGGCGATCCCTATCGCCCGCAGACCGGTAGCCAATATGAGGCCGGCATCAAATGGCAGCCTGCGCCGGGGACGCTCGTCACGGCGACGGCGTTCAAGATCAAGGAGCGCAACCGTGTGCTCTACCTCGCCGCTGGCGGCACCGCGCAATCCGGGGAACTCAACACCAAAGGGTTCGAAGTCGAGGCCAGTCACACCCTGCCGGGCGATTTCGAGTTGCTGGCCAATTATGGTTATACGAAGCTCAAGTCGGAAACGAACACCAATCTCGATTATATGCCGCGCCACACCGCATCATTCTGGACGACCAAGACCTTTGGCTTGCCGGACGAAGCCCAGCTCCGGCTGGGCGGCGGCGTCGTCCACAGCGGCAAGAGCGTATCGACCAGCGCGATCTGGTCCATTGTCACGCCATCGCGGACGACTGTCGACGCCCTGGCGGAAATCAACTGGAACAGCTGGCGCTTCGCCGTCAACGCGACAAATCTGCTGAACAACCATTATTACGCGTCCTGCCTGGCGCGCGGCGACTGTTTCATCGGCGCGCCGCGCAATGTGATGGGCACGGTCGGATTCCGCTTCTGACGAATGACGAGGAGAGAGACGATGAAAGCATGGCCGCTCGCGCTGTTGGCGCTGATGACCCTGCCGGTGAGCGCGCAGGCGCATGAAATCTGGGTAGAGCGGGATGGCAATGGCCCTGCCCGCATCTATCTCGGCGAACCGGCCGAGGCCCTGCCCGAAGGCGGCGATCCGGAGTTCGAGAAGCTCAAGGCGCCCAAGCTGATCGGCGCAGCCAATGCGGCTCAGGTCCGCAAGGCTGGCTATGTCGAGGTCGCCGTGCCAGCGGGCGATGTCCGCGTTACCGACGACAGCGTGTTCGAACCCTGGGGCGAGGAGGGCAAGAAGCAAGGCGTGATCTATTATGCGCGTGCCGGCCGATCGGACACGAAGGCGGTGCTGCCGCTGGAAATCGTCCCGACGGCTGCGGGCGCGAATAGCTTTACGCTGATGCGTGAGGGTAAACCGGTCCCTGCCGCCAAGCTGCTGGCAATTTCGCCCGACAAATGGTCGAAGAGCTTCACCACGGACGGCCAAGGCCGGGTATCCCTGCCCATTTCCCTCAAGGGTCGCTATATCCTGAGCGCTACCCAGGAAGAGACGGGCGACTTGAAGCTGCGCGGTGCGCCGGTGTCCACAATCTACCATATGACGACCACCAGCTTCGTCCACGACTGATAGCGAAACAGAGGTGCGGCCTTGCGCCCGATTGCCAAGGTCGCGCCGTCCGCGCTATGGCGCGGGCGCGGACTCGCGAGATGTCCGTCAAAGATCGCGCTGGTGCCCGTCATGGGCTTAATAGGGAATATGGTGCGGCCGCGCCTTGGAGTGGCCAACGCCATGGCTGTCCCTGCAACTGTAAGCAGTGAGCGCGTCGCACGGGTTCCGGCCATTGCCGGAACGGCCACTGGACATATGCGTCCGGGAAGGCGTGCGACGGGCGATGACCTGCGAGCCAGGAGACCTGCCGGCGTGGGTCGCTCTTGCCCTTGGTCCAGGGAATGACCGGGGCGCGGCATGTCCGGCGAGCGACGACCAGGCGGCAGGGGTCGCCACGGCAGGCTGGTCGCCCGGCGTCCTGACGCGGACGCCCGGCCCGCCCGACGGTCGATCGCGCCGCGTATCGACAGATCCCTTGCCTTCGTTGCACATGCGTCGAGGACATGGGGATATGAGGTCGATCATCAGCATTTGCTCAGCCATGACAGGCTCAGTTCAGTGAAAGCGCGCACCGACGCAGAGCATCAGGAGAAGATGCGCAAGCTCAAGGTCGCTCAGGACAAGAAGATCGCGTCCAAGACGATCGAAAAGGGCCTGGTCATTGTCCATACCGGCACTGGCAAGGGCAAGACCTCCGCTGCGCTCGGCATGGTGGTCCGCGCCATCGGCCATGGCATGAAGGTCGGTGTCATCCAGTTCGTGAAGGGGGCGATGCAGACCGGCGAAAAGGCGGTATTCGATCGCTTTCCCGATCTCGTCGAATTCAGGCCGATGGGTGAAGGCTTTACC
The DNA here is from genome assembly GCF_020782245.1 of Sphingobium soli. GTDB lineage: Bacteria > Pseudomonadota > Alphaproteobacteria > Sphingomonadales > Sphingomonadaceae > Sphingobium > Sphingobium soli. Next base: position 81,355 of record NZ_JAJGNP010000004.1, on the reverse strand, counting down.
TGGGACACGCAGGACCGCAGCCGTGACATCGCGGTTGCGCGCGCTGCTTGGGATGAAGTGAAGCGGATGATCGCCGATCCATCCTATCAGATGGTTGTCGCCGACGAACTCAACATCGTGCTGCGATACGACTATCTCCCCCTTGACGAGGTTCTGGCCGCACTGGAGGACAAGCCTGAGATGACGCATGTCATCATCACCGGCCGCAACGCGCCTCAGACCCTGATCGACGCGGCGGACCTCGTCACCGACATGACGCAGGTCAAACACCCTTTCCGCGAACAGAATGTAAAAGCGCAGCGAGGCATTGAATTTTAATGATGCTGCGCGTCGAACCGGGCGATTTGCGCCGACATGCTATGCGCGGCACGGACATAGGCAGCGCTACCGCACACTGTCCAGGCCTGTGGAATGCTGATGCGGGGAATGTCCCGCAGCGCCGGGTGATGCAGCATTTCGCTGCCCTGATCCGTCACCTTATCCGTCGCGCTTTCGACGATCAGGAAATCGGGGCGGGCCGCCACCATCTCTTCCAGGCTGACCTGCGCAAGCGCCGGCTTGCCCAGTTTCGCCGCCAGATTGGTGAGGCCCATCCGTTCCATCAGGTCGTCCACCAGCGTGCCGGTGCCCGTCATATAACCTCGTCGCTGATAATAGGCCGCAATCCGCCCGCGCCCCGTTTTCTTCAAGTTGGCCAGATCGCGTTGCATGGCCGCGATCATACGCCTTCCGCGTTCCGGATGGCCGACGGCCGCGGCGGTTTCCCCGATTGCGTCGTAAATATCAGCCAGCCGGTCCGCACTTTTAAGGTTCAGCGTCCGATAATCATGCCCCTTGAGCGCCGCCAGCGCCATGCTGCGGCTGGCGGGCATGCCCACGACCAGATCGGGATCGATCGCCAATATATGCTCGGCCGAACTGCTGAGCAGCGGCAGGCCTTGCGCCCGGGTCGCCTCGGCCGACATTTCCCGGTCGGCGGCGTTGCGGGTCAGGCCGGCAATCTGGTTCCGGTCCGCCAGCGCCAGCACAAGCTGATCGGCACACAGATTCACCGACACGATCCGCTTGGGCGTATGGCCGGTCGATCGGCCGGCGACGGCGTTCGACGCCCAAATGGCGGAACCAGCGGCGGTCGCGAGCAGGCAGAGGACGGAAACCGGAATAAGAGCCTTGTGCATCATGCCAAGTGCCATAGTCGTCACATCACGGCCGGCCAATGGTAATGATGATCCATAATCTACGGGGCCGCATGCTCCTGCTGGGCGGGCTGACCCTGTTGATGGCCGTTGCGGCATTCGGGTCCCTGTTGCTGGGCGCTGTCCCGCTGCCGCTGCACCGCATCCTCGCGGCACTGGCCGGACATGGCGATAGCGTCACCCGCACGATCCTGTTCGACCTGCGCATCCCGCGCACGCTGCTGGGCCTAGCGGTCGGCGCGATGCTGGGCCTCTCGGGCGCTTCGCTCCAGGGCTTCCTCCGCAACCCGCTGGCTGAACCATCGGTGCTGGGCACGTCGAGCGCGGCGGCCCTGGGTGCGGTCGGCGCGCTTTATTTCGGTTTCGCACAGCTTCACGCGCTAATGCTGCCAGCAATGGCGATCGGCTCCGCCTGTCTTTCGCTGGTCCTGCTCTTCTTTCTGGCGGGGCGGTCGGAAAGTTCGCTGACCCTGATCCTGGCAGGGATAGCCGTCGCCACCCTGGCGCAGGCGGGCATCAGCCTGGCGCTTAACCTGTCCCCCAATCCCTTCGCCGCCATGGAGATCATGACCTGGTTGCTCGGCAGCCTGGAGAACCGGTCCTTCGACCATCTCTGGATCGCCCTGCCTTGCATCGCCATCGGCATTGTCCTGCTGATATGGGATGGGCGCGCACTCGATGCGCTGACGTTGGGCGAAGACGGCGCCATTGCGCTGGGGGTCGACCTTCGCCGCACACGCCTGCGGCTGATGCTGGGCACCGCAATCGGCGTGGGTGGCGCGGTGGCGGTATCGGGAACGATCGGCTTCATCGGCCTTATCGTCCCGCACCTCATAAGGCCGCTGACCGATCGCAGCCCTTCGGCTATCCTGCTGCCCTCGGCACTGGGAGGGGCGGCATTGCTGACCCTGTCCGACATCGCCGTGCGCTTGATCCCGACGACCAGCGAATTGAAGCTGGGCGTCGTCACGGCGTTCCTGGGCATCCCCATCTTTCTTCTCCACCTTTTGCGGGAGCGGCGGCTATGGTGATGCTCACGCTGAGAGGCGTCGGCGTGACGCTTGGCCGTCGCACGGTGCTGCGGGATATCGACGCCTCCCTGACAGCGGGAATGCTGGTCGGCGTCGTCGGCCCCAACGGCGCCGGCAAATCGACACTGGCGCGCGCGATCATGGCGCTGGTCCCCTCCCGCGGAGAAATCGCGCTGGACGGCCGGACGGTGAGCACGCTTCGGCGGCCGGACCTCGCCAGGCAGATCGCCTATCTGCCGCAGGGACAGACATTGCATTGGCCCCTTACCGTCGAACGCCTGGTGGGCCTTGGCCGGCTGCCGCATCTCGGTCCCATGTCGCGCCTTGGCGATGCGGACGCCGCCGCGATCGAGACCGCGATCCTCCGTGCCGATGTTGCCGACCTTCGGCACCGCGTCGCCACGCAATTGTCCGGGGGGGAGCGCGCCCGGGTGATGCTCGCGCGTGCGCTCGCCATCGAAGCCCCGGCCCTGATCGCGGATGAACCGCTCGCCAGCCTTGATCCGGGGCACCAGATCGATGTCATGGACCTGCTGCGCGATCAGGCCCGTCAGGGAGCTTTGGTCATCGCGGTGCTGCACGACCTCACGATGGCGGCGCGCTATTGTGATCGGCTGATCCTGATCGATGAGGGACGTCTGATCGCTGACGGCAGTCCTCAGCAAGTGCTGACGCCGGATCACCTGGCCATGGTCTATGGCATAGACGCGCGGGTGGACATGGAAGGCGCCTGGCCCAGCATCATCCCCATGGGCCGGCGTCACCTGTAGAATTTTGCTCTCGCGAAACGATTGACGGCTTGCCACCATCCGATGTAACGGCCGCGCTGCGACAGGTTCCCCGGCGACGGGGATGAAAATGGGAACGGATAACATCCGGCTGCCCCTGCAACTGTATGCGGTGAGTCATCGGCCATATGCCATTGGAAGCGCAGCTTCCGAGAAGGCGACCGACCGGCGTTGACCCGCAAGCCAGGAGACCTGCCCGTCGCCGTCGTCTTTCGCGCGGACAGGGTGAGCCGGGCGGACGGGGGTAAACCCGCATGACGACAGGAAGCGTCGCGCTTTGCGCGGGCGATGTCGTTTGTCCTTTTTGCAAGGGACGGCATGGCCCGCATGCGCGCGGCTCGTGTCAAAGGGGGTTACCATGCAGAGCCTGTTGCTCAAGAATTCCGTTGCTTTCGTCGCATTGTCCATCGCCTTTCCGGCTCTGGCGCAGGCGCCTGAGGAAATGTTTGACGATAGTGGTATCGTCGTCACCGCCACCCGGACGCCCACGCCACTCGATCAGGTGCCCGCTTCAATCACGGTGCTCGACAAGGCCACGATTGACCGGGCGCAGGATATCGGCGCAACCGAATTGCTGTTGCGCACGCCCGGCATCAGCATGTCGCGCAATGGTGGCTATGGCACCGCCACCTCGCTGCGCATTCGCGGCGCGGAATCCGAACAGACCGTCGTTGTCATCGATGGGGTGAAGCTCAATGATCCGTCCTCGACTGGCGGCGGCTATAATTTCGCCAATCTGCTGATCGGCGATGCGCAGCGGATCGAGGTCCTGCGCGGCCCACAATCGACGCTTTGGGGCAGCCAGGCGATTGGCGGCGTGGTCAACATCGTCACCGCCAGTCCACAGGCCCCGATCGAGGGCAGCTTCGACATCGAAGGGGGATCGCGCGATACCGTCAGCGCCCGCGCCGCACTGGGCGGCGTGTCCGGTCCGCTCAGCTGGCGGATCGGTGGCCAGTCCTTCACCACCGAAGGCATCTCGGCTATCGCGCCGGCCTTTGGCGGCGGCGAGCGGGATGGCTACACCAACCGCAATGTCGCCGGTCGGGCGGAACTGGCGCTGGGCGCCAACGCCAGCATAGACCTGCGCGGCTATTATTCGACAGGCCGGGTGGAGATTGACGGGTTCAGCGGCGACGCGCCCGATTACAGCCATAATCGCGAGTTTGTCGGCTATGCCGGCCTCAATTTCGCTCTGCTCGACGGACGGTTGCGCAACCGCATTGCCTATAATTATACCGACACCGATCGCGACAGCTACAGCCCGGAACTTGAACGGCCCCTGAGCTTCGAGGCGGCCGGCAAGAACCGCCGGTTCGAATATCAGGGCATCTTCGACCTGTCCGATCGCATTTCCGCGACCTTCGGCGTGGAAAATGAGCGGTCGCGCTTCAAAAGCCGGTCGCCGTCCGGCTCCCTGGCCGATCCGCTCCCCGACTTTGTCAGGGGCAAGGCGGAAATAACCAGCGTCTATGGCCAACTGACCGTCCGCCCGCTCGATGGCCTCACCATCAATGGCGGCGTGCGCCATGACGATCATAATCGCTATGGCGGACGCACGCTTTTTTCGGCGGGCGGCATCTGGACCCTGCCCAGCGGGACAACGCTGCGCGCCAGCTATGGTGAAGGGTTCAAGGCCCCGTCCCTCTACCAGCTGTTCAGCGAATATGGGAATGTGAACCTCGACCCTGAACGTGCTCATGGTTGGGAAGCGGGCGCGCAGCAGGCGTTCTTCGGGGACATGCTGACGATCGGCGCGACCTATTTCGAGCGGACAACGACCGGGCAGATCATCTATAATGGCTGCGACGTCGGCACCACCGATCCGCTTTGCGTCGTGCCCGGCACCGACACGCCGCGCTGGGGCTATTATCTGAACGTGGCCCGTGCAGAAGCGCATGGCGTCGAAGCGGATGCGGCGTTTCGCCTCGGCGGATTGACGCTGGATGGCAATTATAGTTGGACCGTGGCGGAGGATCGCTCCGCCGGCACTGCCAATGAAGGCAACTGGCTGCCCCGTCGCCCGCGCCATCTGGCCAATGCGTCCCTATCCTATGACTTCGCCTTTGGTCTGACGCTGGGCTCTGCGGTGCGCTGGGCGGGTAAAAGCTATGACAACGCCTCCAACGCTACGCGGCTCGACGATTATACGCTGGTCGACCTGCGGGCGGAATATCGGCTGAGCGACAGCCTCCGGCTGTTCGCGCGGGCGGAGAATGTCTTCGACGAACAGTATATGACGGCGTATCGCTACGGCACTCTGGGCCGCAGCATCTATGCCGGGATCAGAGGCCGTTTCTGACATGCTGACCCCGGTCGATCCCGGTCCAGCCGTGGTGGCGTGCAGCAGTTGCCGCCGCCCCGGCAGCCCGGCGTCGGGCGAGCCGCGCGATGGCGCGCGGCTCGTCGCGGCGCTGGATCGGGTGCAGGCGAGCGATCCGGCCTATCGGGACATCGCCATTCAGTCGATGCCCTGCCTGTTTGCCTGCGGTGATGGCTGCACGGTCCATCTGCGCGCGCCCGGCAAGATGGGCTATGTTCTGGGTCGGTTCGAGCCCGATGAGGACGCCGCGCGCGCGATCCTGGATTATGCGCTGAACCATGCGGCCAGCGCCGAAGGACAGGTGCCCTACGCCCTGTGGCCGCAAGGTGTGAAGGGCCATTTCCTGGTGCGCGTTCCTCCGGCAGGATATGTAGCGACATGACTGGCTTTTCCACCATCACAGCATTCGAACACGCCCTTGCCGATTTACCCGCCGCCGATCCAAAAGCGCAGGCAGCGGCACGTGCCCGGCAAGCGGAACTGACGAAACCGGCGGGATCGCTCGGCCGGCTGGAGGAGATCGCGGTCTTCTTCGCGGGCTGGCAGAAACGGGAACGGCCCCGTATCGACACCGCCCGCGCCGTCGTCTTTGCCGGCAATCATGGCGTCACCGCACAGGGGGTCAGTGCCTTTCCCGCCAGCGTCACCGCCCAGATGGTGAGCAATTTTGAAAGCGGCGGCGCGGCCATCAACGCCCTGACCCGCGCGGCCGGTCTTGACCTTCATGTCGTGCCCATCGATCTTGACCGGCCGACGCAGGATTTCTCGCTGGCGCCGGCCATGTCCGTCGACGAATGCCTGTCCGCGCTCAGTATCGGCGCGGCTCAAGTGGACGCCAATCTCGACATGATCGTGCTCGGCGAAATGGGCATCGGCAATTCGACGGCCGCAGCCGCCCTGTGCGCGCGCAGTTTTGGTGAGGCCGCTGCGGCATGGACCGGCCCAGGCACCGGCGTGGATGGCGCAGGCGTTCAGCGCAAGATCGCGGTCATCGATCGCGCGCTCGCCTTGCATGGCAAGGTGCCCCGTTCCGCCTTTGAAACTTTGCGCCATGTCGGTGGCCGGGAAATCGCCGCCATGGCCGGCGCGATGCTGCGCGCACGCCAACTTGGCGTGCCCGTCATCCTCGATGGTTTTATCTGTTGCGCAGCGCTTGCCCCTTTGGCGGTCGATAATCCAGCCATTACCGATCATTGCATCGCGGGCCATTGTTCGGCCGAACCGGGGCACGCCCGACTTCTCGACCGGCTGGGGCTCGATCCCCTGCTGTCCCTTGGCATGCGTCTGGGCGAAGGTAGCGGCGCGGCAGTGGCGACCCATATCGTCCGGTCCGCGCTTGCCGCCCATGCCGAGATGGCAACCTTCGCCGAAGCCTTCGTTTCGGATAGGCAATGAGTGGCTATCGCCTGCATCTTCTTCGCCACGGTGAGCCGGTTCAGCCGGGCCTGATGCTTGGCCGTACGGATATGGCGCCGACGCCGGAAGGGATCGACCAGTGCCTGCGTCAGGCGCGGGGCCTGGACGTCGATCAGTTGATCGCTTCGCACCTGGAGCGATGCCGCCTTCCCGCTGAAGCCATTGGCGCGGAGCAGGATATGACCCCGGCGCTGGACCCACGCTGGCGTGAACTGGATTTTGGAGATTGGGACGGACGCGCCGCCGCCGACCTCGATGCCGAGGCGTTGGGCCGGTTCTGGGCAGATCCGGACACAAGTCCGCCCCCCGGAGGGGAGCGCTGGTCCGATCTGGTCGATCGCATTTCCGCCGCGCTGTCAGGCCTCACGCCACGGCCTACCCTCATCCTGACGCATGGTGGGCCAATGCGCGCGGCCCTCCATCTGCTATGCGGGTTCGATATGAGCCAACTCTGGTCGTTCGATCTGCCTTATGGCGCGTTGCTGTCGTTTCAGGTCTGGCCCGGCGAACAGCCATCAGCCCAGTTGACCGGTTTGGGGCGATGAGGCGCCTCATCCTCGCCTTTCAGTTTCTCACGCGCCTTCCCTTGCCCGCCGTCGCTGCACAGGCCGATGACTTTGCCGCCTCGATCCGATGGTTCCCTGCTGTCGGGATCGTGATTGGCCTGCTGGTCACGGCGGCGGCCTGGGCCGGGACAATGATAGGCGACTGGGTTGGGGCATTGGCGGCGCTGGCCGTCTGGACGTGGATCACCGGCGCGCTGCATCTGGATGGGCTGGGCGATATTGCCGATGCGGCCGGTGCGGCGCACAAGGGCAAGGATGACATTCTGGCAGTGCTGCGCGATCCGCATGCCGGCAGTTTCGCCATCGTTGCGATCATGATGCAGCTGATCGCAAAGCTGGTCCTGCTCCATCATCTTATCATGACGGACGCGCTGTTCGCCCTGGCCCCCATTCCCTTTGCCGCCCGTATCGCACCGCTTTGCTGGGCGCGCTGGTTGCCGCCGCTCCATGAAGGGCTGGGGTCGCGCTTTCGTCATGCCGTGCGGACGATCGACCTGATCGTCTGGGCTTTGGTCCTGATCGCAACCACGGTGATGCTGTCGCTTTCGCTGTCGCTCCTTCCATTTGCGACGCTGGTCTGGGGGCTGTGGATCAGGCGGCGCATCGGGGGCATTTCAGGCGATGGCCATGGCGCTGGCATCGAACTCACCGAGACAGCCCTGCTGCTGGCCGCGGCCATCGCCAGCGCCCTGACATGAGCAGCCCCTTTGTCTGGCACGGCGGCGCTTTGGAAGCGGCCAAGCGGGCATTTGGCGGTGATGCGCCGTGGATGGACCTGTCCACCGGCATCAATCCCGATCCATGGCCCGGTGCGGCACCAGATTCTTTCGATTGGGCACGTCTGCCCGAAATGTCGGCCCTCAAGGAACTGGAGCAAGTCGCCGCGGCCTATTTCGGCGTCGCGCCCGTCCATGTCTGCGCCGTTCCCGGCACCGAAATCGGGATGCGGCTGGTAGGCCGGATGCTCGGCGGCCCGGCCCATCATGTCGAACCCGGCTATCGCACCCATGCCGAAATGATCGCCGGCAGCATTCCCGCAGCAGCGCATGATGCGAGCGGGACATCAACCACGCTGATATTGGCCAACCCCAACAACCCGGATGGTCGGACGATCGCGCCCGCCGAGATGGATGGCTTGCTCAGGAAACGATCCGATACCAGCTGGCTGCTGATCGACGAAGCCTTTGCTGACGTCGATCCCCGCATCAGCATGGCAAGCGACGTGCGCGACACGGCGCGGCTGGTCATCTTCCGGTCCTTCGGCAAATTTTTCGGATTGGCCGGCGTTCGTCTCGGCTTCGTCCTTGGCCCACGGATCATCATCGACCCGTTGCGCAGCCTGCTGGGGGCCTGGCCCCTGTCAGCCGCCGCGCTGGCGATCGGGACCGCAGCCTACCAGGATCATGCATGGATTGCGCGGACGCGGCTGGGTCTGTTCGACGCCGCTGCTACACTCGACGCCCTGTTGACCGACCACGGATATTCCCCGATCGGCGCCTGCCCGCTGTTTCGCCTGATCGAGGTCGATGACGCCCATGCGCTGTTCGACCAACTTGCCCGGCAGGCGATATTGACGCGCCCCTTTGCTGATCGCCGCCATTGGCTCCGCATAGGATTGCCGCGTGATGCAGCATCGTTCGACCGGCTGGACCGGGCATTGCGTCATGGTTGAATCGGCCGCGATGATCGCCTTGATTGTGGATGCGGCTGTGGGTTGGCCCGATCGCCTCTATCGCGGCATCGGCCATCCGATCGGCCTATTTGCGCGCGCGATCGACGGCTGCGAACGACGGTGGAACCGGCCATCCTTCACTTTTAGCGCGCGCCGCGCATTGGGGCTTGCGACCCTGGTCCTGCTGCTCGGCGTGGTGATCGGCGTCACGGCCGCATTGACGCTGATGATCGAGTATCTGATGGCCGACTTCGCGTGGATCGGCTTTGGCATCCTGGCATGGCCTGCGCTCGCGCAACGCAGTCTGTTCCAGCATGTTCGCCCGGTCGCCGCCGCCCTCCATTCCAGGGACCTGCCCGTCGCGCGGCAGTCCGTGAGCGCGATCGTCGGTCGAGACACCGGCGCGTTGGATGAGGCCGGTATTTCCCGCGCCGCCATCGAAAGCCTGGCGGAAAGCCTTTGCGACGGGGTCGTCGCGCCACTTTTCTGGCTGCTGCTGCTGGGCCTTCCGGGCGTTTGGACCTATAAGGCTATCAATACTGCGGATAGCCTGATCGGCCATAAGGAAGAGCGCTGGCGCGCGTTCGGCTGGTCGGCGGCGCGGCTGGACGATGTGGCGAACCTTATCCCTGCGCGCCTTTCCGCGCTGCTGCTGTGCATGGCAGGCGGAGGCGGCTGGCGCATGGCATGGCGCGACGCGGGCAAGCATGCTTCACCCAATGCCGGCTGGCCCGAAGCGGCGATGGCCGGCATATTGGACGTTCGGCTGGCGGGCCCCGTCGCCTATGATGGCGTCCAGCATGACAAGCCATGGATCAACGCGGAGGGGCGATCCGCGGGCGCCATCGACATCGATCATGCGCTGCGCCTCTATATCCGCGCCTGCTTCCTGTTATGGGTGGTCACCGCCCTGACAATCTGGCCGCTCTGATCTGCAACCAGGAACCAACCGTACGCTATGACCCGTCACCGTCTCCTGTGCCTAGGCGGCGCGCGTTCAGGCAAAAGCCGCTACGCACAGCAGCGCGCCGAAGCAGCGGTTGGCGCGCCGGTTTTCATCGCCACTGCCCAAGCGTTCGATGATGAAATGCATGCACGCATCGCCCGTCATCGCGCCGACCGGGACGCGCGCTGGGACTGCATCGAAGCGCCGCTCGCCCTTGCCCCAACGATCGACGCCCTGTCCGGCCAAGGCAAGGTCGTGCTCGTCGATTGCCTGACGCTCTGGCTGTCCAACCTCGTGCTGGCTGACAGGCCGATCGAGGCCGAGATGTCGAGCCTCACGCAAGCCATGGATCGCTTTGACGGCACGATCATTCTGGTCGCTAATGAGGTGGGCTGGGGCATCGTTCCCGACAATGCGCTTGCCAGGCGATTTCGCGACCATGCCGGTCGTCTGAACCAGGCGATGGCGACCATCTGCGACGAAGTGACCCTCATCGTCGCGGGCCTTCCCCTCTGCTTGAAATGAATGCACCACGGGCCTTTCGCAGCCTGGATCCGATCATGGCATCAGGTAGATTGTCAGCATCCAGCCCGGCACGGCCGCGATAGCCAGAAATGTGCCGAGCGGCGCTCGCGCGGCGGCACTTTTCGCCCGGCCCGTCAGCAGCATGACCAAAAGCCCCGATCCCGCGGCGCAGAACAGGATCAGCGGCAATGCCTGCCATCCGAACCAGGCTCCCAGCGCCCCCAGCAGCTTGGCATCCCCCAGCCCCAGCCCGTCCCTGCCCCTTATCGCGCGATAGGACAGGGCAATCGCCAGCAGCACGCCATAGCCCAGCGCTGCACCAATGCCCCTGTCCATCACGCCAACATCGGTCGCGTAGGGGCCGAGCGCAAATCCAAGGAATGCGAGCGGGAGGGTGAGCGCGTCCGGCAGCCAGAAATGGCGCCAGTCCAGAATCGCCAATGGCAGCAGCAGCCAGCCAAGGGATGCCCAGGCAGCGCCAGCAAGGTTCGGCGCAAAACCCAGCGCGAAGCACCCGATCACCGCGCAGCCAGCTTCCACCCGTCCATGCAACGGATCGATCCGGGCGCTGCAGGACCGACACCGGCCGCGACTCAGCAGCGCACTGACCAACGGAAAAAGGTCGCGGGGGCCGAGCGTCCGGCCACAGCTGTCGCAGGCGGAACGGCCGCGCATCACCCCCCTGCCCTGGGGCCAGCGTATAATCACCGTAGCGAGGAAGCTGCCAAGGATGGCACCCGCCAGCGCGCCCAGCAACGCGGCCCAGGGGGACATCACAACCTGCCTTCGACCTTCAACATCCTGGCGTTGCCCTCAGCGGTGAAGCCTGCCTGTTCCAGAGTCGACGCCAAGGTGGGGTCCGTGGTATCGACCCGCATTTCGGCGACATAGCGGCCCGAGCGCCAAAGACGCAGGGTGATTTTTTCCAGCCCCGACTGGCTGACCAGCGGCAGCAGCAGCGCTTCCCCGTCGCATGCCGCAACGCCCGACAGGCCTTGCGACAGGTTGAGGCCGGGAAACTGCCCCGCCAGGCGCGCGCGCACGCGGCCTTCGGCATGGCCACAGCGATCGCCGACAAAATACCCGCTGACATCCTCCATCGTCAGGCTGCTGACCGGCAGCGGCGCGAACGTGTGTCCCAACGGAACGGCGCCCGTCACATCGTCGACTCCGATCCGTCCGAAACCCACCGTGATCGCGCCGGCAATATCATCGGGCAGCCCCTTTTGCCGGGCTATGTCAAAACGCGCCCGGCCCATGAACAGGCCGATCGGTGATAGTCCGGCGCGAACCGTGCCCAGCGGCATGTTGCCTAGCATCAACTGGTCGATCCGCCCGCTCCAGACGGTGCCGCTGATTGCGCGCGCGGAAACGCCCAGCCGCTCCAGACCGGCCAGCCCAAGCGCCACGCGCATCGGCAGGAAGAGCAAGAGAGCAAGGAGCAGCATGACGACGAGGAAGACACGCATGCGGCGGGACAGGACCAGCCCCATCATTGCCCCTCTCCCCGTTCCAGCACGGCCTGCACGGAAATGCTGCCCGCCGTGGGGGACGGGCGCGCGCTCATGGTGACGACGCGCACGCCCTGCCCTTCCAGTGTCGAAAGCCACGAAAACAGTGCGATCGGTCGCACCGAGGCAATGGCAATATCCATCCGGTCATTCCCCTGCGCCTGGGCGCGCTCCAGCGTCAGGCCGGCCTCCCCGGCGCTCTGCCCGACAAACTGGTCGAGCGGCACGGTCGATCCGACATTGGCTGGCGCGCGGGGCAGCGCCTTTAGCTGCGCCACGGTGGCGCGAATGGCGGCATTGCGCTCGGTCGCCTCCACCAGCCGGTCGCGGGCGTCACGCTGCGCCCGGTCGAGCGGGACGGCAATGCCAAACCAGAGGATGACGATCGCCAGCAGCGCGAACATCACGCCCAGCATCCAGCGTTCGCGGGGCGAGCGTTCCGCCCAATAAAGTCCCAACCTGTCCATCATGCCCGCACCGTGACTTCCGCCAGCGTCCGGCCGCCCGGATCCTGGGACGACGTGGCCGTAATCGTAAAGCCCGCCGCCTGAAGCGCGAGCAGCACGATATTGATGTCCTCCGCCTTGGCGGATGCCAATGTGGCGCGAACCATGCCGTCGGCATCCCGCGACAGGGTCGTGAGCGCAACGCCCGGTGCATCCTGCATGGCCGACAGCAAGGCGGCGACAGGCGCGGTAAAGGCGCGTCCGCCAGCACCCCGCGCGGCCAGCCGGCCCTCCATTTCGATCTGCGCCTGCGCAGCGTCAGATGCGTTTGGCAAAACCTCCTGCGCCAGCGCCAGGCTTTCGCGATCCAGCCGGTTCGCCTCGCTATGCTGACGTGCAAGCCAAATCAGCGCCGTCGCCAGCAGCAAGAACAGGATCATCCCTGTCCAGACCGCGATGCGTTGAAGCGCACGGTGATCCAAAGCCGGTCGCACCCGCTTGGCGAAATCGCCTTGGCGCATGTCAAGTGGTGGTCGGTCCAGCGCCGCGATCGCGCGTCCCTCCACCATGCCGGTGGTGACGTCGATCACCGGCGCATCGGCGATCAGCTCGGGCAGCGCCATGTCCTCGGGCAGCGCCATATTCTCACCGCGCAGCACCGCCGTACCGCCGATCATGGCGCGGCCCAACCCCTGTTCTGGCGCTTCGATCAATAGGGGGGCGGGCACGATGATATCAGGATCAAGGCCATGATTCTGGGCCCAAAGCATCCAATGCTGCATATCGGTGCGGCTGGCCAAAGCGATCAGATGCGGCGCGGACGGATCGTCATTTTCATCGACAGCGGCGAATAGCTGGTCGGCAGGCAGCAGCCCGCTCGCCAGCACCGCCAACCGCGCAGCCGCCCGTCCCTGCCGCGGGGGAAGATCGGGGTAGGCCATCCAGTGCAGCGTCACCAGGGCGGCCGGCGGCACCAGCAGCACGCGGGCCTGTTCGGGCAAAGCGGCTATGCCACAGGCGGCGAGCCAGTTGGCGCCTTCGCCCGACTGGACCAGCGCCCCATCGATCACCCGCATCCAGCGCACGGGCAGTTCCGCCGCTTCGGGCAGGAAAAGGATCAGCGCGTCGCGGCTGCTCACGCCCCCGCGCCCCAGCTACGCCGCACCAATTGCGCCGGGCTTTCCCGCGCATCGATCAGCGCGCGTTCCACCACCTGCGTTCCCCCGACATTCACCGAAACCGTCACTCCAAAAAATCCCGTCTTCAACTTCACCTGCTCTGCGACCTCGGCCGCGGGCGACAGGCCGACCAGCGAGGGCAGCTTCCAAAAGCCCGGCACGCTGCCGTAGCCATCCTCCGGCCGCTGCGCCAGCAATTGCCGTGCCTGCGCGACGCTCAGCTCGCCCGGCAGCAGCATCGCAAAAAGGGGCGCCTGCGCAGGCAGCAGCGTATTGATGTTGATCGGCGACAGGTCCGTGACAGGCAACGCGCAAATCCAAGGCTTCACCAGATCATAGATGGCAGGCGTGATACCGGCGACCGCGCGCAACTCGCTTGGGTCGATCATCATGCGATTGGCGGCGCGATAGGGCCGATCCATGCCGGCATAGGTTTCATCCTCCGCACCGCCCGGTTGCGGCACGGTGTCGCTGTCGACCCAGTCGGCCAGGCTTGACGCAGCCGTCGCTGCCTGACGCGCGTCCACGCCCAATGCCTCCAGCAGCGCCTGGAACTGGGACACGCCGACCGGACGCACCTTGAGGAGGGCCTCGCTTCGTCCGCTGACCACGCTGTTGAGGTTGAAGCAATTGCCGCCATCGGTCACTTGCGCGGTCGCCAGACCGCCAGGCACGGGAATTGTTTGCGGCGTGCCCATCCACCCGCCCGCCAGCGTGATCTTCGCAGGATTGGATTCGACCAGATCGTTGATGCGCAACCGCGCCATTTCCGTGCCGGCATCAGCGAAGGCGCGCGCCTGATCCACCGCGCCGCCATTGCCGGTCATGCGCGTGGCAAGCGCCACGCGTTCCAGGGCGGTCGACGCGACCACTGCCATCACCGCAACCAGGAGCAGTACGGTCAGCAGCGCGGCGCCCCGTTCTTTTGGATTGCCAGGATCAGGCACCGGCCGCTCCTTCCGCGCCTTCCAGCTTTTCGACCGGACCCGGTGCAACCAGAAAGCGCATCATGACCGGCGGCTCGCCGGTGCGCGTCACCGTCATCTCGACCGCCTTGGGCAGCAGGTCGGGCTGGCTTGGTGTCCAATCCTCCCGCCACCGCCCCTGCGCATCGCGAAAACGCAGCGTCACGGCCTCGACATTGTCGAGCAGTGCGGCAGGATCATCGCCCGCAGCGCCATCGAGCTGCGCATAGGTCCGCCGCTCCAGCCGCCCTTGCCGGACCCAATATTCGACCTTCTGCAGGGAGGGGCGCGGCATGTCACCCAGATTGTCCCAGCCCCCGCGCACGAACTGCATCACGGGTTGCGCGTCTCCATCATCATGCGCCCAGAAAGCCGGGGCCAGCGTGCCCGCCTCTGTCCGGGTGATGCGCGGCACCGCCTGTCCCAAGTCCCCGGCGAGCGCGCCGCCGGCCCGCTGCACCGCGGCCATATCATCGAGCCGCGCCTTGACCTGCGCCTGCGCCGACACGCTGTTGCCCAGCAACAATACGCCCGCACTCGCCAGCATCGCGAAAATCATCAACGCGACCAGCAGCTCGATCAGCGTGAAGCCGTGTTCGGCGGAACGCATATCAGACGTGAAGCCGTGTTCGGCGGAACGCATATCAGACATGAAGCCGTGTTCGGCGGAACGCATATCAGACATGAAGCCGTGTTCGGCGGAACGCATATCAGACATGCAGCCGTGTTCGGCGGAACGCATATCAGACATGCAGCCGTGTTCGGCGGAACGCATATCAGACATGCAGCCGGGTTCGGCGGAACGCGTTTCGGGCTCGAAGCCCCGTTGCACGACGATTTGCCTGCCCTGCGTCATTCCACCACCCGCACAAAGCTGAGCGCGACCGGCGATGCACCGGGCTGGCCATCAACCGTCAGGTCGACCTGTAGCAGGCGGCGGTCATCGGTCGGCTTGACCACACGGCTCCAGCGCCAGCGACGTCCCCCATTGGAAACCTCACCGTCTTCTTCGCCAATCGAGGGGGGGACAGGATCAGTCTGCACGTCCACCATAAGGTTGCGTGCAACGATCTGGCCCATCGCCTTGCTATCCAGGTCGGCCGCCGTGCGCAGCGTCACGCCCTGCAACCGGACAAGCGCCAGCGCGGCCAGGCTGAACACAGCGAGCGCCACCAGCATTTCCAGCAGGGTAAAGCCCCCTTCCCCCTGACGCGCGCGATCAGCCATCGACCATCACCTTGCCGGCCATGTCGATGCTGACGGACACGCGTTCACCTTCGCGCGCAAGGGTCACGGTGAGGGCATCGGTAGGCAGGCCCGTCCCGTCGAAGCCGATCTGCAAGCGCCCATCCCGCCCGACTTGCGCGCGCGTGCCGGGCTTCCAGTTGGTGGTGACGAACGGCTTTTCTTCCAGCGGCGTCCACTGGCCGCCATCGCGGCGCTGAAAGCCGTAGCCGGACGCGGATACCCACAGGCCCAGGGGGCGCGCGGTCACGACCGCTTCGTCGCGCGCGGCGGCAACGCGCGCGGCGAAGCGGTCGGCATCTTCAATCACGCGGCCGCGCGGATCGGGGATGGCCAGCACAACGGCCGCCGAAATGAAACCGATGATCGTCAGCACGACCATCAGCTCCAACAACGTGAAGCCCTGTTGGGCGGAACGCGCGTCCACCGCGAATTCCGCCTTGTACGTCCGCTCAGAGTTCGCTGGAATAGATGTCCGCATTTTCCTGCTCTCCGCCCGGCTGACCGTCGGCGCCCAGCGAGCTGATGTCGAACGCGCCGCGACGACCCGGTACGGTGTAGACATAAGCGCGGCCCCAGGGATCATCAGGCAGTTTCTTGATATAGCCTCCGCGCCGATAACGTTGCGGCTGCGCAAGCGAGGGCGGCGGGTTGAGCAGCGCCTGGAGGCCATCCGATGCCGACGGATAGGTCAGATTGTCGAGCCGATACTGCTCCAACGCCTGTTCGATGGTTGCGATGTCCGCCTTGGCCTTCTCGACGCGCGCGGTGTCGGTAGCAGGGATGACGTTGATCGCCACGATCGTCGCCAGCAAACCGATGATGACGATGACGACCATCAGTTCGACGAGGGTGAATCCCTCTTCGCCCGACTTTCCCCCTTCATTCCTGTCAAAACGCATTGCGGCTTTGAAAGAAAGGCGCGTGGCGTTGCCACATTTGGCCCGAAGAAATGTCACGAAACGCATATATACTCCTTCAAGCCCCGGTGAGGCTTTGCAGCTGCAGGATCGGCAGCAGGATGGACAGGATGATGACGGCGACGATGCCGCCCATCAGGATGATGATGACCGGCTCTAGCATGGCCAGAGCAGCTGAAGTGAAACTGTCAAATTCGCGCTCCAGATAATCGGCGGCGCGCTCCAGCATCGTGTCGAGCCGCCCCGCGCTCTCGCCACTGGCCGCCAGATAGACGAGCAGTGGCGGGAACACGCCCGCCCGGCGCAGCGCGGCCGACAGGCTTCCGCCGCCACGGATCGCTTCGACGATGTCGTCGGAGGCGCGGCGGAGCATCCGGTTGTGGACGGTGTTCGCCGTGAGCGACAGCCCCTCCATCAACGGCAGGCGGCTGGCCACCATGGTAGACAGGGTCCGCGCCATGCGCGCTGCGTGCAGATCCCGGATCAACCGGCCGAGCAGCGGCAGGCCAAGCAACGTCGCGTCGAACCGATAGCGGAAACTATCCACCTTCAGCGCACGCCAGAACATCAGGCCCGCTATCGTCAGCAGCAGTAGCAAGAGCCACCAATAACCGGCGAGGAACGCCGACAGGCCCATCACCATGCGGGTGAGCAGGGGCAATTCCTGCCCCACCGTATCGAATTGCTCCACGACCTTGGGCACGACGAAGATCATGAGCGCGGCGACGACGCAAACGGCGAAGGTGGCGAGGACCGACGGATAGGCGATGGCGGTGAGCACCTTCGAGCGCATCAGCGCCTGCCGCTCCATCAGGTCCGACAGCCGCTCCATGATGGTCGGCAGGCTTCCCGAACTTTCGCCGGCCGAGATCATGGCCCGATAGAGCGGCGGGAAACTGCGTGGCTCGGCCCCCAGCGCGTCGGCCAGGCGCCGCCCCTCCAGAACGCCGCCATGCACCGTGCCGACGATGGCGCGGACATGGTCCTGTTCGCTCTGGCGGCCAATCGTGCGCAGCGATTCCTCCAGCGGGCTGACCTGGATCAGCGTCGAAAGCTGGCGAGTGAAAAGCGTCAATTCCTTGGCGCTGAGCCGTGGCGCGCGCAGCGACAGGCCCGCGCGCTGCCGTGCCTTCGTTGCCGCTCCAGGCTCCAGCCGCACAATGAACAGCTTACGCGCGTCCAGCCGGGCGCGCGCGTCATCGACCGTATCGGCCCTGACCTTGCCCGACCGTTCGCGCCCTGCCGGGTCGATCGCCACATAGTCGAAATCAGCCATCGGCGATGGTTTCCACCTCAGTCGCGTCCCGGCGCGACACGCGGATCGCTTCTTCGGCCGTGGTCTGCCCATCGCGCACGAGCGCGCGGGCCGCCGATCCCAGATTGGGCGCGTTGAGGAAGGCGTGGCGCGCAATCAATGACTCGTCCCCGCCGTCGTTGATCAGGCGGCGGATCGTGTCGTCGACACGGATCGCTTCGAATACGCCGATCCGGCCCTTATAGCCCGAACCGCTGCATTCATCGCAGCCGCGCGCCTTGTAGATGATGGTCCCGGGGTCGAAGCCCAGCAGCGCGCTGGCTGACTTGTCTGCCTGCACCGGCTCGCGGCAGTGCTGGCAGAGCCGGCGGACAAGCCGCTGGGCAATGACGGCGCGCAGCGTCGAGGCAAGCAGGAAGGGTTCGACGCGCATGTCGCGCATACGCGTGATCGCGCCGACAGCGTCATTGGTGTGGACGGTCGAAAGGACAAGGTGGCCCGTCAGCGACGCCTGCACCGCAATCTCCGCCGTCTCGCGGTCGCGGATTTCGCCGACCATCACCACGTCCGGGTCCTGACGCAGGATCGCGCGCAGGCCCGCCGCGAAGGTCAGGCCGACCTTGGCATTGACCTGTGTCTGGCCGACGCCTTCGATCGCATATTCGACCGGGTCCTCCACCGTCAGGATATTGCGGCTGCCATCGTTGAGCTGGCGCAGGCCCGCATAGAGCGTGGTCGTCTTGCCCGAGCCCGTAGGCCCTGTGACCAGGATGATGCCGTTGGGTTCGGACAGTCCCTCGCGGAAGATGCGGTCGGGCGCACCCGTCATGCCCAGAAGGTCCAGGTTCATGCCCGCATTCTCCTTGTCGAGAATACGCAGCACCACACGCTCGCCTGCCCGGCTCGGCAACGTGGACACACGGACGTCGAGCAACTTGCCGCCCAGGGTCAGGCCAATGCGCCCATCCTGCGGCACGCGGCGCTCGGCAATGTCGAGCCGCGCCATCACCTTGATGCGACTGACCACCACCGGGGCAACGTGCGGCGGCATCCGCAGCGTTTCGCGCAGCACGCCATCGACGCGCATCCGCACGATCAGCCCGGTTTCATATGGCTCGATATGAATATCCGACACGCCCTGCCGCGCGGCTTCGGCGATGATGCCGTTGATCAGGCGGATCGCCGGGGCGTCGTCCGCGCTGTCGAGCAAATCGTCGGCGGTGGGAATGTCGGCCGCCAATATGTCCAGTTCATCCGCCCCCACCTCAAGCGATCCTGCCATCGCAGCGGCGCTGCCCTCCATCGCATAATGGTTGGACAGATGGCGGTCGAACTCGGATGGCTCGACAAAGCGCACATCGAAGCTGCGCGCCAGATGACGGCGCACTTCCAGCAGGACGCGCGGATCGCTGCCCGCCCGCACCGCGATCACGATCCGATCACCCTCCTGCGGCAGCAGGACGACGCCATGCTTGCGCGCAAAGACATAGGGAATGTCGATCGGCCGCGGCGGCGATGGGATCGCGGCCTCGACGCTCTCCAATTCGCTCATCGCTGCTCTCCGCTCGCGGGGATTTCGACCGGGCGCACCACGCCGCTCGACTGACGGACGGTGGGTTCGATGACGTCGGGCTGCACGCCTGCCTGCGGCTGTACCACCATATCGCCGGGCTGCGGCGGCGCAATCGGGGGCGCTGCGCCCATATAATCGCGGACCAGCTCGTCGATCGTCGGCTCGGAGTCCGGATCGCGCTGCAACTGCATGCCGCGAATATAGCCGTAGCGCTGCTGTGTCAGCTTCTGCGCATCTTCCTTGGACCGGAGGATGGTCGGGCGGATGAAGACCATGAGGTTGGTCTTCGTCCGGCTGCGGCTGCGCGATTTAAACAGCTCGCCGATGCCCGGAATGTCCGATAGCAGCGGGATGCGCTCGATCGTCTTGCGCTCATTGTCGTCGAGCAGGCCGCCCAGCGCCAATATTTCGCCGTCATCGACGGTCACCGTCGTTTCGATCTCGCGCTTGTTGATGATGAGGTCACTGTTATCGTTGCTGACCGGTCCGGCCACGCTCGACACTTCCTGGCGCAGGAACAGCTTGATTGCGCCGCCGGTATTGATCTGGGGCTTAACCTCCAGCTTGATGCCGACATCCTGGCGCTGGACCGTGCGGAACTGGTTGTCGAAATTCTGGCTGAGCGCCTCACCAGTGGTGACGGGCACTTGCTGCCCCACCAGGATCGACGCCTTCTGATTGTCCAGCGTCATGACCGAAGGCGTGGAGAGCAGGTTGCTTTCGGTGTCGGATTTCACCGCATTGATGATCGCGCCGAAAATGCCATTGCTGCCGATGCTGCCGCCCAGGCCCGCAATTGCCCCGGTCGCGCTTTGCAGGCTGTTGATCGCCGCTTGTTGCAGCGTGCTGGCAAGGTCGCTATTTTCGCGCACTTCGGTGGTGGTACGGGTGCCGTCAGGCGCCACCACCGTCGTCGTCGTCGTACCCAGCTGATTCGCGCCATAGGCCCCGGCGAGCGTCAGCAGATTGGGCGAGGCATTGCTGTAGTTGGTCGCGGCAAACCCGGTCTTGGTACTGCCGATCAGGAACTGCACGCCCAGTTTCTTGGCGGCGGCATCGCTGATTTCAACGATGATCGCTTCCACCAGCACCTGCTCGCGGCGCGTATCGATCTGGCGGATGGTTTCGCCCAGCATACGCTGCACATCGCTGTTGGCGGCGACGATGATGGCGTTCGCACCTTCATAACGAGTCACGATTGCCGGGCCGCGCGTATTGATGCCGCCGCCGGACGAGGATGCGGACGAAGACGCCGCGACGGGTGCGGCGGCCTGGGACGCGGGTGCGCCGCCCTGCCCGCCCGACGCGGGCGTTGCAGATGTTACCGGTTCGCTGGTCGATTGCCCCACCAATTGCTGCAAGACTGGCAACAGCTTTTCAGCATCGGCATGCTCCAGCCAGTAGACCCGGATTTCCGTGCCGCTTGCCGCCTGGCGGTCCAGTTCGCGCGCCATATTGGCGAGCCGGGCCACCGTCCCGGCGTCACCGCGAATGGCCACCGAATTGCTGCTGTCGATCGGCACTACGGTCGCGGCTGACGGCGCGGCATTCTCGCCCCCGCCGCCATTCGTCACCAAGGCCTGAAGCGACGTCGCGATCTCCCGCGCGCCGGCGTTCTTGAGTGCCACCATCTGCGTGGCGGCAGTGTCGCGGTCGATGCGGGCGATCACCTGGCGGATGCGGGCGACATTGTCGGCATAGTCCGCGACGACCACGCTGTTGCCGGCGCGGTTGGCCGTGACCGACCCTTCCTTGCTGACCAGCGGGCGCAGGGTTTCCAGTGCGCTCGCCGCGTCGATCGACCGGAGGCGAAACACTTCCGTCAGGAAGCTGTTGCGGTTGGCGGCGCGGCCGACGCCGCTTGGCTGACCCGCTGCGCCATCGACCGGCTGGATGCGATAGGCGCCGCCCGGCGCAGGCACGGCCACCAGCCCGTTAGCGCGCAAGGTCGACAGGAAAATCTCGAAATATTCCGATCGGCTGAGTGGCCGGTCGGTGACGACCGACACCTTCCCCTGCACCTTGTTGTCGATGATGAAGGTGCGGCCCGTCACCCGCGCCGCATCCTGAATGAAAGCGCGAATGTCGGCGTCGCGCACATTGAGCGTCTGTTGCGCCCGAACAGACGCGATCGGCGTCGCCAAAGCGAGGGCCATGGCGGCGGAGAGGAGAAGTTTGCGGGTCATTGGCCTTGCACTATGAGGTTGACCGAGGCGACGGCCGCGCCGCGCTCGACGGTCAGGGACAGGCGCGCACCGGGCGCGATCTGGTTCTGGAGGCTTTGCAGGTCGCCGACCGACTGGCCGTTGACCTGGGTCACGATATCGCCGGGACGGAAGCCTGCGGTAGCGAAGCCCGGTCCCTTGGCCGCCACGACGAGGCCGGTCACCCGGCCATTTTCCATGCGGGGGGCAAAACCGATGTCGCGCTTCAGCATATCAGCCGTCAAGCCGCCTCCAGGCGCTGCCGGAGGCGGCGGGGCGGCGCTGGTCCACCCCGCGCCGCCGGCCGGTGGGGCTTCAGCGTCTGTTGCCGATGTCGACTGATCGAGAAACGCCTGTTCCTCCGCTCCGCCGCGATCGATCGTGACATGATCGAACGCCACGGCTTTCAGCACCACGCCGGGCATGATCTCATCACCCACAGCGTAGCTGTTCTGGACGCCGTCGGGCGTAGCGATGATGGCGGACCCCAGGCCCGAGCCCTCGTTCAGGCGTATGCCATAGACCGTCAGCGCCAGGGAAGTGACCACACCGCCCGATTGCTCCGGCGCTTCAGCGCGAAAAAAGGGATCGAAGCTTCCAAACAACAGCGCACGTGCCTGGGGCGACAATAGCTGAGCCTGACGTCCCTCCCATGGTCCAAAGCTGCCGACCGGGGTCACGACCGCCCACACCAGGCGCACCAGCAATAGCGCCAGAACGACCAGCAATGTCTTTTCCAGAAGACCAAGCCAGTCTATACCGCGGGCAACAGGCCGCGCCCGCCGCCAACGGTCAATCCTGTCACCTACCGCAACGCGCATGATGTCCGACAAGCCCCCCGAGATATGCGAGCCTGCTAGGCGCGGCGCTTTACATCAAAATGACGGTTATATTGCTTTATTATGACAGGCTTGCATGCAGAGCATTTCTACGGCTGAAGGTCAACATTTGCGACCATCAAGGCATGTCATCGACACGAGGCTCCATGACCCCAGAGACCCTTTCACCGCCCGCGCCTGCCGGCGTTGACGCCGATCCGGCCTGGATTGCGGCACATCCTCGTGTTCAACGAGTCCCCAACAGGGATCTCGCGCTTTTCATCCTGCGTGACTTTCTGAGCGCGGGCGATTGTGCGGGACTGATCGACCGGATCGATGCGCAACGCCGTCCGTCAACCATCGCCGATCATAATGGCGACGGTTATTTCCGGACGAGCGAGACATGCGATCTCGATCATGGCGATCCCTTCGTCGCGGCAGTCAATGCGCGCCTCGACGCGTTCACGGGAATCGCGACCGAACATGGCGAACCCATTCAGGGACAGCGCTATGCCGTGGGGCAGGAGTTCAAGGCCCATACCGATTATTTCGATCCTAAGGGCGCCGATTTCGACCGTTACTGTGCAGTGGCCGGCAATCGCACATGGACGGTGATGCTCTATCTTGATCAGCCCACCGCCGGCGGCGCCACACGCTTCACCCGCATCGGCAAGACGGTTCAACCCGAAACCGGCAAGCTTCTGGCGTGGAATAACCGCCTGCCATCAGGCGCGCCCAACCCAGCCAGCATCCATCACGGCATGAAAGTGCGCAGCGGGGTCAAGCATGTCATCACCAAATGGTATCGCGAGCGGCCCTGGGGCTGATGCCTAGCGCCAGAAACGCGGAGCCTGCGCGAAGCGGTCATGGGCTTTGCCCGCCTTACGCAGCAGTTGCTTCTCCGATTTGATATCCAACCCGATATTATCGGGCAGATGGTAGCGTGCGAACAGCGCTGGCGCCGTTGCCAGATCGTTAAGGTCGCCTAGACGATCCTGCAATTTGGCCAGCGCCTTGACATACGCGCCATGCGCCTTCTGCGATGGCTTGTCCCGATAAAGACCCGCAAAAAATTCAGAGCCATAGCGCAGCTTCTTGGCATCTTTACGGACCTTGTGCTGCAAATCCGACGGCAGCCTCGTCAGATCATCTCCCCCCTTGGCGACTCGCTTGTGTAGTTTTTTAAGGCGACTGGCCGCGAAATCCGCCACCGACGCATCCGATGCACCACTGCATCCCGCCCCCAGCGCCAGCCATTCGGCAATATCCAGCAGCAAGCCGCGAACGCGCGCCGATTCTAGCCATTCGCGCACCCGCGCATGGCTTTCCGCGCGCGCCTCCGCAATCGCCGCCTGGGCAACGGGGTCCAACCGCCCGTGCAGCACATCCAGATCGCGCGCCTCGCCCAGCAACGCCGCCAGCCAGCGCAACTCCTGTTGAAAGCGTGCGACGTCTGCCTCCAGCAGCACCGTCTTGAACAGGGTCAGCGCACTGCGCAACCGGCGCACCGCAACACGCGCCTGATGCAGGGCCCGCTCTCGATATGCGGTCAGCAACAGCGACTCGTTGCGGCGATAATGGCGCAAGCATGCGCCCGCGATTGCCAGAAACGCATCGCGGATCGTCATATCGGCGTCGAGCAGGACCGGCTCAGCCTTGACCGATTCCCTTATCGGTCCCCGCAGCAGATAGCCGCGCTCCGCCTTGCTCAGAACCGCAGGGCGCACCGACACCTCGGCATCTATGCGGCGCGCGATTGCGAACAGCGCGGCAGGTGCGCCAGCGACAAGTTCGAGTTCGACCTCGCACAGGGCTGCTTCGCGCGCACCCGCCCGCACCACGCCCCGGTCGATCACCATCTCCACCTTCGCATCGCCCTCTTCGATCTGCCAGCGCATGCGTTCGATATCGGTTTCAAACATCGGCTCGATCTGGTCGACAGCCTCGCCCAATGCGTCCCGCACTGGCGTTTGCGCATCAAGCACTGGCCTGTTCGACCGGACGGGTCGTTCCCATTCCTGACGCGTGAACAGCCCGCCCGCAGCCGACCCGTCGCCCTTGACGGTCTGCACCCTGCGCCGCCCGGACTGGCGAATCCGCAGGCTGATCCGCTTGTTCGCCAGTTGCGTATCGGGCGTATCGAAATAAATGGCGCGCAGACGGGCGACATCCTCGCGCTCAGGCAGCATGTCCCATTGCGACAGACGGCTGGCGCCATCGTCCGACAGGTCCAGCTTGAGTTCGATTTCGCGGCCCATAGATCCTCCATCATACGCCGCAAGGGGGCGGATGCATAGCAGGACGCGTGGACCCGGGGCGTCGTTCCAGAATCGCAACGGCCGGCCTGTCGAATGACGGGCCGGCCGCACGATCCGGGGGGCGATCAGCCCCCACTGGCAAGGTTCAGAACGCCACCGTCAACGACGCGGCGATCGTGGTGCCGATCTTGTAGCGGTTATAGAATATCTTGGTGCCGCCGGCCTCTTGGAATTCCTGATATTTGCGGCCCGTGATGTTCCGGGCCTCAAATTTGAATTCGCTGTTGATGCCGCCCGGCAGCGTCACACCCTGACGGGCGACGAAGTCCAGCGTCAGGCCTGGCTTTTCCTTGATATCGGGTTGCAGGTTCGGACCGCGGCTGGTGACGCGAGGGCTTGCATAGGTGAGCAGCAGCGTCTGCTGCGACAGCTTGTCCGTATCCTCAAGCCCGATCTGGACGTTGACCAGATGATCCGACTGGCCCGTCAACGGCGCGCCGTCGACGAAATAGTCGGACGCGGCCGGCAGGTCGCCGGTGGTGTAGGTGTAAGGAATGGTCGTGTCGCCATCGCTCACCTTCAGTTCCGACTGGGTGTAGGTGTAGTTGCCGATCAGCACCACGCGGCGGGTCTGGAAGAAGTTTGAATCCATCCCGTCGAGCGGAATATATTTCTGCGCTTCTACCTCAAAGCCGTACAGCGTCGCTTCCGGCGCATTGGCGAAGCTGGTGGTCACTGCATAGGTATCGGTAATGGTCGTGAAGGTTTCGATCGGATTGTCGATCTTCTTGTAGAAGGCCGACGCCGTCAGCCTCTCATCGCGCCCCATATACCATTCCGCGCGAATGTCGGCGTTCCACAATTCGCTGTCCTGCAGGAACGGGTTGCCGCGATAGAAGCGGTTGGATTCGGTGTCGATGAACGGCTGGGCGATCAGTTCGCGGAACTGCGGACGAGCGATCGTCTTGGACCCCGAGGCGCGGAACTGCAAACCGCCGCCCACGTCGTAAGTGAGCGTGACGGCCGGCAACCAATAGTCATTCTTGACCTGGTTGAACGGCGTCTCGCCGGTCGAATAGACGTCGACGCCCGTCACCGACTGGCGGCCATTTTCGTAGCGGACGCCAGCATCGATGCTGAGGCCCGGGAACAGCTCTGCCTTTACCTGCCCATAGCCGGCATGAACGCGAAGCGCGGCGTCATAGACCGGATATGGCCCGGAAAAGTCGAGAAGGCCAAGATCGTAGAGCTGGATGGTCGCATCCGACAGCAGATAATCGGGCCGCAACTGCTGCACCGGCACGGGCAGGTTCACGGCATCGAAATGCAACTCATAGCGCGACGATGTACGCTTCGTATCCGTATAGGCATAGCCCGCCGTCACGGTGAAGCTTGGCGCGATCTTGTAGCTCAGGTCCGCGCCGCCCGACCACAGGTCTTCGTTCAGGTCGCTGAACGTGACCGATGCATCGCCACGCTGGCGATTGAGCGCATTGATGAAGCGGTCGCCCACCGGATCAATGTCCAGATCGCGGTTCGAACGGACATAGACGAATTCGCGTTCATAGGGGGCTTCGCGCTGCGAATTGGCATAGCCGCCCCGCACATCGAGGCTCAACGCATCGTCAAACTTGAATTCGCCGACAAATTGCGTGTCGATCAGCTGACGCTCATACCAGGCGGTCTGCTGGGTCAGATAATCAGCGCCCTGAATTTGGCCGTCATTCTGGCCGATAGCGAGCGAGGCACGCTTGAGCGTGTCGCGGATATAGAGGTTGGTCCAGCGCAGCTTCTGCTCGCCCCACTCAACGCCGACACCCAGCAGTCCGTTAACGGTGACCTGATTGTCGGTGACGACCTGATTATAGCTTTTGCCCGCGCCTTCTTCGACAGTCAGCGACGCCTGCTGCAAGTTGTCGCGCGTGCGCCATTTGTTGCTATATCCCGCCGTGGCGATGATGCCGACCCGCGCATCGCTGCCAACGTCGAACGCCGTGCCGCCGTTGATCGAGCCGGAGAAGTTGAACGGCAGGCTGTTGGTGCGCTGAAGCACCGACGTCTTGCTGTTCAAAAACTGCATGGCGATCGCTTGCTGGTCGGAGCGATCGATGTTGGCGAAGGGCACGCCCGCGCCAAAGGCATCCTTGAGCAGCGGCGGCACGTCGCGCGAACTGTCGTCAAAGCCGGTCCAGTCCGACTTGCTGCCATAATAGGTATAGCCAAGCTGACCCGAGGTTTCGGTATTAGCGGAGCTTCCGACGCCGATTTCCAGATAGGATTCGGTCGGGATCGCCTTGGTCGTCAAGTTGATCACGCCGCCGCCAAATTCACCGGGGAAGTTGGCCGAGAAGCTTTTCTGCACCAAAGTCGACGCAATCACGCTGGTCGGGAAAATGTCGAGGGGCACGACACGCTTGAGCGGCTCGGGACTGGGCAGCGGCGAACCGTTGAGCAGTGCGAGCGAATAGCGATCGCCAAGGCCGCGGACATAGACATAGCCGCCCGACACCACGGACAGGCCAGTGACGCGCTGAAGCGAACCGGCGATGTCACCCTCACCCGTGCGCTTGATGTCGGCCGCCGACAGGACGTTCACCACCTGCGGCGCCGCCTGCGAGATGTTGCTGGTGCGGCGACCGGTGACGACGATGTCGGAACCGGGAATGGAAACATCGACGTCGCCCGACTGGGCGGCGGCTTCATCGGCGGCGCTGGGCGTCGTCGAGAGGCCGGCGTCGCCGGCGGACGATGAACTGGTGTCGGTCTGCGCCATCGCCACGGGAGCGACCAGCGCGGTGGAAATCAGGAGCAGGCGCGCCAAGGTCAGCGGCTTCGACATGCTAGGGGTCCCCCTTTGGGAATATGCAGTGTGCAAGAAAGGCGGGGAAGCGCCGATTCACGCTCCCCCGCCCCTATTGAGGTCAGGTGCCGATCAGGTCGTCGGAATGGCCGTGCAGTTGCCGCTGGCGCTGCCGAAGCTGGCGGTCACGGAATTGCAGGTCCAGCCGGCATACCAGGTGTCGCTGCTGTCCTTGACCGCACCGACATAGTTGGTCGTTGCGAAGGCGCTGTCGATCGTCTTGGGATCGGTTGCCGTCACCGCGGTTTCGGTCGCGCCGTTGATGAACAGGCTGGTCAGCGACGGCGTGTAGTTGATGCTGCTGTTCGGGCCAGCTTCGAAGATCGACTGGACGACCGAAGCCTCTACCCCGCCCGTGCCCTTGAACGGCTCGCTGTTGCACTGCATGACCACCGAAATATAGCGCGGCTTGCCGGCATCCTGAAGAGCATCGTCGGCGTCGCGAACGGTCGCGGCACTGTTGATGCGCAGGCAGCTTTGGTTGGGGCTGACGATGATGCCGTTGACCAGCGCCAGGTCGGCGCCGCCGCGCAGCAGCATGGACGCGCCGTCGTCACCAGTGTTCGAACGCTGGATGTGGGTGAAGTTGGCGACCTTCAGATACTGGCGCGGCAGGGCGTCTTCGCTCGCGTTGCTGTTGCTGGTCGAACCGTTCGAGTCGGTTTCCAGGAAGGTATCGCCGATATTGTTGTTGGCGCGCTGGACCGAGATCAGGAACTGCGCCGTACCGCGGAAACCGACGTCGGTGTCCAGATTGTCGTCTTCGTTACCGGTCAGGACCAGATATTTCATGTTGGCCGAGCCGCCGAAGGCTTCGATGCCGTCGTCCGAGCTGTTGTGGACCTGGATATGATCGATGACCGTTCCGGTGCCGACGCCCGAGGGGGTCAGGCCCTGCAATTCCTTGCCGTCGGCCAGGACGAAGCCCGAATAGCGGATCTGCACATAGGACAGGCGGCCAGAGCTGTCGGCGTCGTTCGCGCCGCCATACAGGGCGTTGCTGGTGCCTTCGGTGTCACGCTCGCACGCCGTCGTACCGGGCGCGGCGGCAGGCGCCTGGCAATCGGTGATCTTGCCGCGGCCCAGCAGCACGATGCCGCCCCACTGGCCCGACGACTGATCGGTGGCGGCGCCGGTGACGTTTTCGCGGCTGGTGAAGATGATCGGCGCGGTGGCGCTGCCAACGGCATTGATCTTGTTACCGCGATTGACCGCCAGATAGGCGTTACCCGTGCTGGCGAAGACGACGACGCCCGGATCGATGTTGAGCGTGACGTCGGTGTTGCTCGTGCCGGCGCCCTGATCGGTGCCGACATCGACGCGGCCGGGCAGCGAATAGATCACGCCGGTGGCCTTGGCGATCGCCGTCGTCGCGGTGAAACGCGTCGGGAAGCCGCAATTGCGCCAGGTGTTGGTGCCGTCGGTGATGGTGCCAAGGTCATTCAGCTGGTTTGGGCCAGCGATCGACGGGCAGCTCGCCGCGGGCGTCACCGCCGTCGGGGTGGGCGTGGGCGTCGGGGTAGGCGTCGGCGTGGGCGTCGGGGTAGGCGTCGGCGCGGGGATGACGATGGTGCCTTCGCCGGGCGAAGCAATGTCGTCAGCGCCACAGGCGCTCAGACCTACGCAGGCGCAGCTCGCCATCAGGATCGTGTGGATACGGTTAATCTTGGCCATGTCATCTCCGCTCCGGCTTTACCGGCGTTGTGGAACTGCGGAGCGCAGGGGAATTTACGAATCGGACAACGCCCCCTGTCGCCCTCTTTGCGGGGCACTAGGGGGGGCAAGTGACAGGCTCATTCCGCTTCGATGACAATGGAGCGTCTTTGATATGACGGACGCATGACAATCATGTCAGGAAAAAGACATTGCCAAAAAGTGGAGCGAAAAAAAGGGCGCCATCCCGCAGGACGGCACCCTCCCCTCATGAACGGCCTTTGACCGGGCCGCGCCGTCAGCGGGCAGCGAAGCTCGGGTTCAGGCGGCCCATGGCGCGACGTGCAATCACGCGCGACGACTCTTCCTCGCCATTGGCCAGCAGGAGCATCATTTCCGGCGCGAAACGTGCGGAGCGATAGGCTTCGCGCGCCTGCTTCATGCGGCCGGCACCAGCATAGGCGTTGCCCAGGTTGATCAGACGCGCCGGGTCGTTGGCGCTGTAGGGCCACATCGGCTCCAGCCGCTCGATCGCGGCGTCGAACTGCCCAGACGCAATCGCGTTCGCAGCGAGGTTGCCATCCTGCACGCCAAGAACGACAAGGCTATCGGGAGCGGACTGTGCCATGGCCGGCCCCGCCACGACCAGCGAAACCCCAAACATGATTGCGGCCTTGAACATCTCTCGTCTCCCAAAAAAAACTTCCCAATATAGCCAGGATTATTTCATCTAGATGACAATGGCGCAAGCAGGCTGCATGGGTATCGCAATGAGTTTGTTTTCAGGAAAATCAAAGCATTAGAAATTTTACGCTATTATGTCATAAAAGCGTAATCGAATTAGCACGCTGAATTCTGCCCGGCGCGAATCGCTTTGACACAGCACGACCTATGCCTCGGCCGGGCTAGAGACCCCGCGCAGCAAAATGACCGGTGGTTGGGAAAGGTCCGGAGGCTTCTGTTGCCCGGCGCCTCCGGGTGCCGCTGAATTCCCTTCTGTTGCCCGGTGGGTTCAACCGCGCTATTTTAGAGTAATGTCAGGCCGTGAGGCCCTCAATTACGCTGCAATGGCGAGTGCTTCGTTATCGTTGGCACTTGTGAGTTTTGCACAGTTTAACGGCGTACACGGGCCGGGTAAAAGCATCGCTTTTCAACACACGTCGATCCTAGTTCGGCCCCGTCATCTTCCCCGCGAAGCGAGGGAGGTGGTGGAGCCGCCGGGTACTGCCCCCGGGTCCGCTGCGTCTATTATACGACACACTTTATCACCATAGCCGGGCGAACCCGGCAGCTGTGCATATGGGCGCAAGCAAATGATTCTTCAAGCGCTCCGCGCAACAAGCTCTTGCGCCCAGACATCTTTCCACCATGGCGCTTAGCCGCTAGAAGCCTTCCATGATCCTCGTCATCGACAATTATGACAGCTTCACCTGGAACCTCGTCCATTATCTGATGGAACTGGGCGCCAGGGTGGAGGTCGTCCGCAACGACGCCATTTCGGCCGGCCAGGCGCTTTCCAGCGGCGCCAAGGCTTTCCTCCTGTCACCTGGCCCTTGCACGCCCAATGAAGCCGGTGTCAGCCTGGACCTTGTCGCAGCCTGCGCCGACGCGGGCGCGCCGCTGTTGGGCGTTTGCCTGGGCCATCAGGCCATCGGCCAGCATTTCGGCGGCAAGGTGGTGCGTGGCGGGTTGATGCATGGCAAGACATCACCGGTCAGCCACGATGGCACGGGCCTGTTCCAGGGCCTGCCCTCCCCCTTTACCGCCACCCGCTACCATTCGCTGATCGTCGAGGATATTCCGGGCAGCCTGATCGTCAACGCCACCAGCGAGGATGGGTCGGTCATGGGCTTTCGTCACGCCAGCCTGCCGATCCATTCGGTCCAGTTCCATCCTGAAAGCATCGCCACCGAACATGGTCATGCGATGCTGGCAAATTTCCTGACGCTGGCCGGATTGCCCGTCCGGCGACGCGAAGCCGCCTGATCGGACAGGCGGGTATCGCAAAAAGCGTGGCGCGCCCGCCTTGCCCCTCGACTTACCGTGCCGGCGCTGATTAAGGCGAGGCATCATGACCCGTTTGCCCGATCCTTCCGCGCCGCTGTCCGGTGAAGCCGCCGCGATCGCCTTCGACCTGCTGTTCGATGCCGACCTGCTGGACGAGGACATATCGGCATTTCTGGTAACAATGGCGCGGCGGGGCGAAACGGCGACGGAAATCGCCGCCGCCGCCCGCGCCATGCGCGCGCGCATGATCCCGGTCGGCGCGCCGGCCGGCGCAATCGACGTGTGCGGCACCGGTGGCGATGGACACCACACGCTAAATGTTTCGACCGCCGTCAGCTTGGTGGTCGCCGCAGCGGGCGTGCCGGTCGCCAAGCATGGCAATCGCGCAGCCTCATCCAAGGCCGGCGCGGCCGATACGCTCGAAGCGCTCGGCCTCGACCTTGACCGGGCGGCCGCCACCGCCGAAGCGACGCTGGCGGACCTGGGCATCGGCTTCCTCTTCGCGCAAAATTATCATCCTGCACTCAAACGGCTTGGTCCCATTCGCCGCGCCATCGGTGAGCGCACCATCTTCAACCTCATGGGGCCGCTCGCCAATCCGGCCAATGTCCGTCGCCAACTGGTCGGCATTGCCCGGCCCGCTTATGTGCCCATCTATGCGCAGGCCTTGGCAGAACTCGGCGTTGACCGGGCGATGATCGTATCGGGTGACGAAGGACTGGACGAATTGTCGCTCGGAGGCGGCAATGACATGGCAGAAGTGAGGGACCATGCGTTGGTCGCCATGCACCGCATCGATGCGGCCGATCTGGGGTTGCCCACCCATCCCGTCTCGGCAATCCGTGGCGGCGATGCGGCCTATAATGCCGCGGCACTGCGCGCCTTGCTTCAGGGCGAGAGAAACGCCTATCGCGATGCCGTCCTGCTGAACGCCGCCGCCGCGCTGGTGGTGGCGGACGCTGCCGCCGATCTGCGCGAGGGGCTGGAGGAAGCGGCCGAAACGCTCGATCGTGGCCTTGCCAATGCGCTTTTGAATTGCTGGATTGCCTATACATGACCAACAAGCTGATCGAAATTTGCGACGTCAAGCGCCAGGAGGTCGCTCGGAGAAAAGCGGCGACCAGCATCGCCAGCCTTCAGACGCGCGCCGCCGAGCAGACGCCGCCGCGCGGATTTCGCCGCGCGCTGGACGCAGCCTCTCTATCAGGCTTCGGCCTCATCGCGGAGGTCAAGAAGGCCAGCCCGTCCAAGGGGTTGATCCGCGCCGACTTCGATCCGCCGGCTCATGCCGCCGCCTATGCGGCCGGCGGCGCGGCTTGCCTGTCCGTCCTGACCGACGAACCCTATTTTCAGGGGGCAGACGCCTATCTGGTCGCCGCTCGCGCCGCCTGCGCGCTACCGGTGCTGCGCAAGGATTTCATTATCGATCCCTGGCAGGTGCTGGAAAGCCGGGCACTGGGCGCGGACGCCATCCTGATCATCGTCGCCGCGCTGGATGACGGCCTCATGCGCGAGATAGAGGATGCCGCGCTGGGCCTTGGCATGGACGCGTTGATCGAGGTGCATGACGAGGCCGAACTAGAGCGCGCCCTGGCATTGCGCTCTCGTCTCATCGGCGTCAATAATCGCGACCTGCGAGATTTCAGTGTGGACTTTGCGCGCACCTATGAATTGGTCGACAAGGCGCCGGCAGGCTGCACCTTCGTCGCCGAAAGCGGGCTTGGCAGTCATGACGATCTTGTCGCCATGTCCGGCCATGGCGTCCGCTGTTTCCTAGTCGGCGAAACGCTGATGCGGCAAGCCGATGTCGAAGCGGCCACGCGTACGCTGCTGACCGGGGCATGAGCGGCCTCACGCATCTCGACACTGACGGCTCTGCCCGCATGGTCGACGTGTCGGCCAAGGCCGTCACTGCGCGCGAAGCCATCGCTGCAGGCCGGATCGACATGAGCGGTGAGGCCGCGCGGGCGATAGCCGAGGGCCTGGTGAAAAAGGGCGATGTGCTGGCGGTCGCGCGCGTGGCGGGCATCATGGCGGCAAAAAAGACCGCCGACCTTATCCCGCTGTGCCATCCGATCGCGCTCAGCGCAGTGACCGTAGATTTTACGCTCGACGATCATGGCGTCACGGTCGAGGCGACAGCACGAACGGCGGGCCAAACCGGCGTGGAGATGGAGGCGCTCGCCGCAACGTCCGTCGCTCTGCTCACCATTTACGACATGGCCAAGGCGCTGGACAAGGCGATGGTCATCCGCGACGTCAGGCTGATCGCGAAGACCGGCGGCAAGTCGGGCGATTGGCGGCGACCGGAATGAGCCTGCTGCCGGTCGCAGAGGCGCAGGCCCGCTTGTTCGCTCTTGCAGAACCGCTGTCGGCGGAGACGGTGCCGATCGGCGAGGCTGTCGGCCGCTGGCTGGCGCAGGATCTGATTGCCTTGCGCGACCAGCCCTGGGCCGATCTGTCGGCGATGGATGGTTATGCCGTGCGCGCGGCCGAGTATCCGGGGCCTTGGCGCGTGACGGGCGAAAGCACAGCCGGCGGTGCGACGCCCGCGCCGATTTCGGCAGGAGCGGCCTTGCGCATCTTTACTGGAGCGCCGGTGCCGCCGGGGGCCGACGCCATCCTGATCCAGGAAAACGCCACACGCGATGGCGACTTGCTCATGGCCAGCGCAGATCCCTTGCCGGTCGGTCGCCACATCCGTGCGCGGGCATCCGATTTCGCGCGCGAAACCCTGTTGCTGGACAGCGGCGCGCGCCTAGGCGCTGCTCAGGTCGCGCTCGCGGTCCTTGGCGGCCACGGCCGCGTGGCGGTGCATCGCCGTCCGCGCTTGGCACTGCTGTCGACCGGCAACGAACTGGTGCCTCCGGGGGCCGACACGCCGCCCGGCATGCTGCCCTCTTCCAATGCACCCATGCTGGCCGCGCTGCTCGCCGACCTGCCGTGCGACGTGATGGACCTTGGCATCGTTTCGGACGATCTCGACGCCATGACAGCCGCTTTTGTCCGTGCGACGCAGGCGGACATCATCGTATCAACGGGGGGAGCGTCCGTTGGCGACCATGACCTGGTTCGTCCCGCTTTTGCGGCGGCGGGCGGCACGCTCGACTTCTGGAAGATCCGCATGCGGCCGGGCAAGCCGCTGATGGCTGGAACGCTGGACAAATCCTTGTTTCTCGGCCTTCCCGGCAATCCGGTGTCGGCGTTCGTGACGGGCGCATTGTTCCTGCTTCCCCTGGTGCGCCATCTGTCGGGTGCGGGGCGCCCGCTGCCCTTCCTTACGGATGCCGCGCTGGCTTCGCCCCTGCCCGCGACCGGGGATCGTGACGACTATCTGCGCGCATGGCGTGGAATCGACGGCGTCGTGTCGGTGACGTCCCAGGACAGCGCCGCCACCGCCGCGATGGCGAAGGCGGATTGCCTGATCCTGCGCCCCGCCCAATCCCCGCCCGCCCAGCCCGGCGATCGCGTCACAATTCTTCCTCTTTGAATTGGTGATCCACATGACTGTGTCGTCAAGGTTTGCGACGCTTGACTAATCTCCATGTGTTTCCTATGCGTTCCTTATTCGTTCCAAAGAAGGATCGCAGCGATGTTGACGCCCAAGCAGCAGGAATTGCTGAGCTTCATTCACGACCGTCTGGAAGAAGGCGGTGTTTCGCCTTCGTTCGAGGAGATGAAGGACGCGCTCGACCTGCGATCCAAATCCGGCATCCATCGTCTGATCAACGCGCTGGAAGAGCGTGGCTTCATCCGGCGCTTGCCCAATCGCGCCCGCGCGCTTGAAGTGTTGAAGCTTCCCGACGCGATGCATCGCGCCCCTGTCCCGCCGGTCGCCCTGGCGGCGAAGGCGGCGGCACCCATTCCGATCGCAGCCAATGATGTTCTGGAAATTCCTTTGCATGGCCGGATCGCGGCTGGCGTTCCGATCGAGGCGATGGAGGGGCAGACGATGTTGTCTGTTCCAGCCGCCTTGCTTGGCTCGGGTGATCATTATGCCTTGGAAGTGTCCGGCGACTCTATGGTCGAGGCGGGCATTCTCGATGGTGATTTCGCGCTCATCCAGCGTACCGATGTCGCGCGTGAAGGACAGATCGTCGTCGCCCTGATCGATGACAATGAAGCCACGCTCAAATATTTCCGACGCGACGGTGCGCGGGTGCGGCTGGACCCGGCAAACCCGGCTTACGAACCGCAGGTTTACGATCCGCGTCAGGTGCGTATTCAGGGCAAGCTCGCGGGCCTGTTACGCCGCTATAACTGACGGGAAGGACGGCGTTTTCGCATCCGGGACTTGACGATCCAGGGATGCGCATCGCCTGGCCGATGAACGGTGTGAACTTCGCCTTCTTCCAGGCTGATCGACAGGCCGCCCGTTCGCGCCAGGAGCTGCCGGTCGATCCCCAACCAGCGCGGGCGGCACCATAGCGGAAGGCGACGATCGCTGATCACGATATCCGCGCGCGCGCATGCCGGTGCAAAGGCCGGCCGGTCGATCAGCATGTCACTGCGCGTCAGCAGCAAACGCCATGTCCGCCCAGCCGGATCGTGCATGTCCAGGGCGCAAAGGTCAGTAGAACAACGCGCCATCGGCAGGTCCGCAATAGCGCTGAGGTCGCCTTCGTAACCGGCGCTTTCCGACAGCGTATCACGAACATAGTCCCCCGCCCGATCGCGCAGGATCGCCATGCCGCTCCCGGATCGGACCGCAACATGCCGTCCATCCCCCGTCACCAGCAGATCGGGCGGGGCCGCGACCAGCACCAAAGCGACGCCGACAAGGACCGGCGGCAAACCAAGCCATCTCCATCGCGTGCGCCAGAGGAGGCACCAGAGCAGCCCGACGATGACCAAGGCAAACAGCCCCGGTCGCATGGCCGGCGCCAGCAGCGTCGCAAACGGGCTTGCGGCCACTCCATGGGCGACGGCCAGCAACAGATCGAGCGCATGGCCCGTCAGCCACCAGAAGGGCGCGCCCAGTCCGATCAGATCGAACAGGAGCGCCAGCACCTCCAATGGCATGACGACAAAGGTCGTGAGCGGAATGGCGATCAGATTGGCAAACGCCCCCAGCAGGCCGGCCTTATGAAAATGAAACAAAGCAATCGGCATCAACGCCAATTCAACGACCAGCCCCGTCGCCAGCGTCACCGCCAACGCCCGCGTCAGTTTCCACGACCAATTCTCTTCTCGTGCGGCGGCGAAGGCGCGAAATCGAGGATGCTCAGCCAATGCGACGATCGCCGTCACCGCCGCGAAACTCATTTGAAAACTCGGTCCGACGAGCGATTCCGGCCAGAAGAACAGGACGATCAGCGCGCCCGTGGCCACCAGCCGCAGTGTGATCGCGTCGCGGCCCAACGCGAGCCCGCCCAGAACAAGCAGGGCGGCAATACAGGATCTCACCGTAGGCACCTCGGCGCCGGTCAGCCAGGTATAGCCGATACCAACCAAGGCGCCCCCACCCGCTGCGATCAGCATGAGTGGCCAGTCGAGCGCGGCCCTGCGGCTAAGCGCCATCACCCGCATCAAGAGGAAAATGGCCGCGCCGATCACTGCGGTGACATGCAAGCCACTGATCGACAGCAGATGCGCGAGGCCGCTACGCCGCATCGCTTCGGCATCGGCATCGCTGATCGCCCCCTGATCGCCGGTGGCTAGCGCCGCAGCTATGCCTTCAGCCGGCCCTTCGACCTGATCCACTATGTGTGCAAACAACCGTGCGCGTAGCGGTGGAGTTTCGCGCGTCGGCGCCAGCACCCTGATCGGCCTCAACGCCTTTCCCGTCGCGCCGATACCCTGGAAATAGGCTCGCGCCGCGAAATCATAAGCGCCCGGCACGCCGGGCGGCGCTGGTGGCATCAGGCGGGTGCGAAACCGTATAACAGCGCCCTCGCCCAGACCCTTGGGAACATCCTCGGACGGAATGTTGACGCGCACCGTGACAGGCAAGCCAGGCGCATCGATCGGCCGCAGCATGGCGCGCACCATATTCCGCGCGGGCACCGGCCGAACGGACCGAACTTCCGCGGTCATCTCGACGAAGGTCGCGCGCCCCAGCGGCGGTTGCCCCAGCAACGTCGCCTTCCCCCATATCAAAAGGCAGCCGATCGTCGCCAGCAAGGCCCCAGCCATCACGATATGGCGCAACCGTCCCGATCCGGGCGACAAAGCAGCCAGCGCCGCGACACCCAGCGCGAAGCAGCAAAAGGCAAGCCACTGTGCAGGATCGAGTAGCCAGAACCAGGCAACGATGCCCGCGCCGAGCCCGACAGGCGCCCAAAGCCCAACCTGCTCGCGTTCCGTTTCCAGCCATGTTTCGAGCGCCGAAAAAATAAGCATTGCGCGTGTCTTGAGCCGCCCGCGACAGGAGGTTTGTCGTGGCTCAAAAGCCATGCTAGGGGGCGTCGAATTCATGGATCAGATAAGGCGAATGTCAAAGAATATGACGGCGAGCGCAACGGGAAAAAGCAAGCAGGTGGTGACCCGTTTCGCCCCGTCCCCCACGGGTTATTTGCATATCGGCGGCGCACGGACCGCTCTGTTCAACTGGCTGTTCGCCCGCCATCATGGCGGCAAGTTCCTGCTGCGGATTGAGGATACCGACCGCGCCCGTTCCACCGAGGCTGCCGTTGCAGCCATCTTCGATGGGTTGGACTGGCTGGGTCTTGGCGGTGATGAACCGGCGGTCTTTCAGTTCGAACGGACCCCGCGCCATGCCGAAGTCGCCGCACAGTTACTCGCCGCGGGCCACGCGTATAAATGTTTTGCGACCCCCGAAGAACTCGCCGAATTGCGCGAACAGCAGCGGGCCGCAAAGCTGCCTATGCGCTATGATGGCCGCTGGAGGGATCGCGATCCCGGCGAAGCACCCGAAGGCGCACCCTACGTCATCCGTATCAAGGCGCCGCGCGAAGGCGAGACGGTCGTTGAAGACGCCGTTCAGGGCCGTGTGGTCGTGCAGAATGCCGAACTGGACGATATGATCCTGTTACGATCGGACGGAACGCCCACCTATATGCTGGCCGTCGTCGTCGACGATCGCGATATGGGTGTGACGCATGTCATCCGTGGCGATGATCACCTCAATAATGCCTTTCGCCAACTAACGATCATCAAGGCGATGGCCCAGATCGAAACTGGATGGGATGAGCCGGTTTACGCGCATATCCCGCTCATTCACGGGTCGGATGGCGCAAAGCTGTCCAAGAGACACGGTGCGCTCGGCGTAGACGCCTATCGCGACGAAATGGGGATGCTGCCCGAAGCAGTGCTCAACTATCTGTTGCGGCTTGGCTGGGGGCATGGCGACGAAGAACTTATCTCGCTCGACCGCGCGATCGAATTGTTTGACATCGATGGCGTCGGTCGGTCGCCTTCGCGTTTCGACATCAAGAAACTGGAAAATCTGAACGGCCATTATCTGCGGGAGGCTGAGGATGTTCGGCTTGCGGCGCTCGTCGCGCCCCGCGTCGAATCGCGTCTGGATACACGCCTTGCACCTGCCCAAGCCGATATTTTGCGGCAGGCGATGGGATCGCTCAAGCCTCGAGCCAAAACCCTAAATGAAATTGCGGAAGGGGCCGAGTTCCTGTTCAAATCTTGCCCACTCGACTTTGACGAAAAGGCTACGGCTCTGCTAGATGAGCCTGCGCGTGCGCTGCTGATAAAGACAGCCGACGCTCTGCGGACCGTTCCGTCCTGGACGGTCGAAGCGATCGAGGACGTGATACGCCGCGTGGCAGAGGATGCTGGCCTGGGGCTTGGCAAGGTGGCGCAGCCGCTGCGCGCTGCGCTTACCGGCCGTACCGTCTCGCCGGGCATTTTTGACGTCCTCTTCCTTTTGGGGAGAGAAGAAAGCTTGGATCGACTGATCGCAGCCGGGCACGCTGCGGCCAGTTGATGGCACTCAAGGAGAAAAACATGTCGGATAATAAGGCCATTTTGACAATGGGCAGCGACGCCCAGGACTATGCCATCATGGATGGCACCATGGGTCCCCAGGTCATCGACGTTCGCAAGCTTTACGCCAATACCGGCATGTTCACCTATGATCCGGGCTTTACCTCGACAGCCAGCTGTGATTCTGGCCTGACCTATATCGACGGCGACGAAGGCGTGCTGCTGCATCGCGGCTATCCGATCGGGCAGCTTGCCGAACAGTCCAGCTTCATGGAAGTAAGCTACCTCCTGCTGAACGGCGAACTGCCTTCGGCCAAGGAACTGGACGAGTTCACGCACACGATCACGCGCCATACCATGATCCACGAACAGCTGACGACTTTCTATCGCGGCTTCCGCCGGGACGCGCATCCCATGGCGATCATGTGCGGTGTCGTGGGCGCCCTGTCGGCATTCTATCATGACTCGACAGACATTAATGATCCGGAACAGCGCCGGATTGCCAGCCACCGCCTGATTGCCAAGATGCCGACGATCGCGGCGATGGCCTATAAATATTCGGTCGGCCAGCCCTTCGTCTATCCGCGTAACGACCTCAGCTACACTGCAAACTTCCTGCGCATGACCTTTTCGGTCCCGGCGGAAGAATATGAGGTCGATCCGGTCATCGTCGATGCGATGGACAAGATCTTCATCCTGCACGCCGATCATGAGCAGAATGCGTCGACTTCCACCGTGCGCCTTGCCGGCTCGTCGGGTGCCAATCCCTTTGCCTGCATCGCGGCGGGCATCGCCTGTCTGTGGGGGCCTGCGCATGGTGGTGCCAATGAAGCGGCGCTCAACATGCTGCGCGAAATCGGCACGGTGGACCGCATTCCCGAATATATCGCACGCGCCAAGAATAAGGACGATCCGTTCCGCCTGATGGGCTTTGGCCATCGCGTCTATAAGAATTACGATCCGCGCGCGACCGTGATGCAGAAGACGGCCAAGGACGTGCTGGAAAAGCTGGGTGTCGACGATCCTATCTTCGATGTCGCAAAGGAACTGGAGCAGATCGCGCTCAACGACCCCTATTTCATCGAGAAGAAGCTCTACCCGAATGTCGACTTCTATTCGGGCGTCATTCTCTCCGCGATCGGCTTCCCGACCGAAATGTTCACCGTGCTCTTCGCGCTGGCTCGCACCGTCGGTTGGGTCGCGCAGTGGAACGAAATGATTTCCGATCCCGCGCAGAAGATCGGCCGTCCGCGCCAGCTCTATACCGGGCCGACGCAGCGCGACTATGTGCCGGTCGACAAGCGCTAAGCCGGATCATCATCGAAAACAAACGGCGCCCGTTTCGGGCGCCGTTTTCTTTGGGGCGGTAGCGCGTAGGAGGGCTAGGTACGCGCCGGCAGGCTGAGGATGAAGCGCGCGCCTTCCCCGACCGCGCCGCCGATTTCGATATCGCCCCCCATGGCCCGCGCCAGGCGGCGCGAAATGTAGAGGCCAAGCCCGCTACCGCCAGCGTCATCGCGCCCCAGCCGCTCGAACTTATCGAAAATGCGCTCGCGGTCCGCGATTGCAACGCCACTGCCTTGATCGATCACCATGATCCGTGCTTGCCCGCGCGCCTGTTCGGTGACGACGCGCACCATGCTGCCCTGGGGGGAATAACGGACCGCGTTGCTGATCAGGTTGACCAATATTTGCAGGACTCGCCGGAATTCGCCCGTGGCCGTCGCACTGGCATCCTCAGGGGGCGGAACGATCAGGATCTGTCGATCCAGGGCTTTAACGCGAAGCAAGCCGGCGGCGCGTCGGCCAAGGTCAGCCAGGTCCACCTCTTCCAGTGTGACGGAGAAATCCGGGCGATCGATTGCCTGAAGATCGGCCAGGTCATCGATCAACGCCATGAGATGCCGACCCGCCGATGCAATGTCATCGGCATAGCCGGCATAATCGGCCCGTAGGGGTCCTTCCATCTGGGCGCTGATCGTGTCCGCATTGGCGATGATGCGTCCGAGCGGCTGACGCAGGGACCGGTCCAGGCGCTTGCCGAAGTCCGCCGGGTAGAGCGTGACCTCGGGCTCCCGTCCCAACGGCGCCAATATCATCTGATCCAAGGGGAAAGCCGAACCGCGATATCCGATCAATTGCCCGGCCAGATCGAACAAGGGATAACCGGACAACTGAAACAGCCGTCCGGGGTCGCTCGCCTGGGCCGCGACCTGATGACGAAACGCCCGACGCTGTGCGATCCCGCGCAGCATCGGCAAATCCCCGTCGTCCTCCGCACGCAGTTCGAAGAAACCGGCAAAGCGTGAGCCGGGCACGGGTGGAGCCGCCGGCAGGACTCCTTGAGGTCCATGTCCCGCCGCTATCATTTCGAACCGCAATTCCGTATCGATTTGCCAGGCCCATCCTTCCGCCAGAGCGGCCAGATCAGCCTCTCGCCGCAATGTTTCAGTGGAATCGCCTTCAATCGGACGCTCGTGCCAATCAATAATGGCCAGTGCGACGCCGCCACCATCCGGGCGCGCCCTCACCCACATATCAATCAATCCCCGCTCGGCCGCCGCGATGACGGGACGGGACACCGCCGCACCCATACGATGGGTCAGGCGAGCGATCGCGGCGAGTTGCGGCACGGCGATCGGCGTTCCAAGGTCGCCGCCAGCTTCCTTCTGCAACGCTAACAGCGCCGCATCGGCGCTCAGCAGCCTCCCGTCCGCCGACAACCTGGCGCGCAAAATAGTGGACGGGCCGCTCATGACCACAACCATAAATGCACGTCGTTAAAATGCACTAAACCGTGCGAGGAAAAATTCAGGCTGGCCGCCGCAGGATAAGCGCGCCTGCTGATGCGATGGCGGCAAGCATTCCTAAGCGGTAGGCTTCCTGCATGAAGCCCAGCGCACCCCCGATAATCAACAAGACCAGAAGTGTCGCTGGCGTAAAAACCATCCAGGGCATTGCCCCTCCCAACCGTCGCCAGCGAACCGCCAGCGTGAGCAGCATCACCAACATGGCTAGATCAAATGCGACCGCACTTTCGCCAGCGAGAGCGATACCGATGAGGGTCAAGGCAGGCGCGACGAAGGCAGTCCACCCTCGCGGGGGCGGGCGCAATGCCAGTTCGTCCAGACGATCGGCGGAATCGCACAGCAGGATGGCAACCAGCATCAGGCAAAAACCCGGCAGAACCCAGGATAGCTCAATGGGAACAAGAGCGATTGCCGCGAGCGCCATCGCGCCAATACGCACCTGAAAGGCGGGCACTTGCAGCCGCATCAGGGCTCCGCCGATGGATCGTGCCAACGGCGCAAGAACATAATGTTCCAGGCCGCCCCTGTCATAGGCGCGATCGGCCCCTGCAGAGGTTATGGCCTGCGCGACAAGATCGGCTTGTTGCTGGCTTTCGACCATGGCCGCCCTGCCTTCGAGCAGGTCAGCCTCTGGCACGGTGATCCTACGCGCGCCCTTCTGAACCGCGCTCCGGACCAGCGTCAACGCCAGGTCCCAGTCGCCGATCATGTCGAGCGTTCCGAACAAAAGGGCAGGACTTATGCGCGCCAAGCCGGCCCAGCGCTGACCGGCGTCGATCCTTTCCAATGGGGCGCTTGCGCGGGAATCGTCGGCGACCAGCAATGTATCGCCCATCGCCGAACCCAGATGATCGACATGCGCCTGGCTGACGATCGCGCCGTCCGCGATCAGCAAGACGTCGGCATCGCGCGGCGCGTCACGCACCATCGACACCATATCCCGGACCAGCGCGACAGCGATCCCGTCCGCACTCAAACGATCGACCGCCTGCGACAGGGCAGGCGTGATGACGCTGACCATTACGAAAATCCGGTCCGCCCCAGCACGCACGGCCTGACGCGCCTGATATTCGACCAGGGTCTGCCCCGCGAAATGCAGACAGGCGCGCAGGCCCCCCGACGAATCGGCGGGTGCGCGACTGGCGCTCAAAATTGCGGCGAAACTCATGATGTAATGACGACGACCCGTTCTTGACTGACTACCTTTTCGCAAGCGCAAGCAACGGACGCAAGCCCGGTATCAGTCGCGAGCCAAGGTATCGAGAGTCGCCTGAAGCCGACGCAGGATTTTGGGATCGCCGGGCGCCGACTGTGCCGCTTCTTCCGCCAGCGCCATCAGGGATGTGAGGCCAAAGCTCGCCGCCAGGCCTTTCAGCCGCCAGGCAGCCAGATGCCAGTTGGCATCGCAACGCGCCCTGCCCAGCAAATCTATCTGGCGGCTGGCGCTTTCCAGGAACGCGACACGCAAATCCGCGATAAGCGCGGTATCGTCGCCAACGGCGGCGGCCAATGCCGCATCGAGAGCGCCAGGATCATAGGACATGGCGACCAACGCTATCTGGCTTGCGTTAAGTTTTGGTAACGGGGCATTTGCCCGCGCGTAAAAGCTGTTAAGGTGGTGAAATGACAGGGGGCAGCACAATCGTCGATTTTTGGCGCGATGAACCGATCGCGACGGAATCACAGGCGCAATCCGATGACATCTTGTTGTTGAAACAGGCCGTCATGGACATTGACGAGGCGCCAGCGACCAATGATCGGGACGCTAAATGGACGCGCCCGGTCACGGCCGCGCTTGCCATTCTGGCGCTGGCTTGGATTGTTTTTGCGGGCTGGAGCGTAATGGTCTCTGGCCAGTTGCGCGCCGGCCCGGCT
The DNA here is from genome assembly GCF_020782245.1 of Sphingobium soli. GTDB lineage: Bacteria > Pseudomonadota > Alphaproteobacteria > Sphingomonadales > Sphingomonadaceae > Sphingobium > Sphingobium soli. The sequence goes on along the minus strand of NZ_JAJGNP010000004.1, from coordinate 37,412 downwards.
GGGTGGAGCCAAGCGGTTGCCACCATGGCCGTGCCGCTCATCCTGTTGTGCGTTGTCCATATGTTGGTGATGAGGAACAGCAGGACGGAATCGCGGCGCTATCGCGATACGGCGCGCGCAATGCGCGCAGAAGCCGATCTGCTGGAATTGCGCCTTGGTCATATTGTGACCCAGCTGGAATCGGCGCGCCGGACGATGCAGGATCAGGCCGAACTGCTCGACAGCTATGGTGCCGCTGCGAGCAGCAATATGGAAGCGTCGGCTGAGCTGATTGCAAGCCGTGCGCAAGTGACAGCAGATCGCGCCGAGGCAGCCGAGCACGCCGGCGCAGCCCTTCTCAATCGGATGGAGGCGCTGATCGCATCCATCCCGACCCTTGAGGAGCGTAGCGCGCGCATCGCCGCGCAGATCATGGACAATGGTCACGCCCTGGGCGAGCGAATCGATACGCTGGAAACGCGGCTACACGGGCTCACCGAATTGTCTGACGACGCGCGCGCGCGCATGCTGGCCGCCACCAAGAGCCTGACCAGCCAGCTAAGCCAGTTGCAGGAAGCCACCCGCGCATCCAGCGACGAAGTGTCGGGTATGGCGGACATCGCCGCAAATCGGATCGAGGCAACCGCCACGGGTGCGCGTCTGGCGATGGACCACAGCCGGGCGCAGCTGGAAGACCAGTGTGCGGCGCTCTCGCAGCTAATCGAAGGCGCGCAGGACGGGCTCGCCCGCACCAGCGAACAGGTCCGCACCGCTCTGTTGGATGATCTGGAAACAACCCAAGCGGTAATCGACGAGCGCTTGAACGCAGTGGCGCAAAGAACACGACAGACGCTCTCGACGATCGACGAGAGTCTGACCCGGCGCGCCGATTCGCTAACGGCGCTGGTGGCGGCCGCGCAGACAGGCATCGACGCCAGCAGCGAACAGGCGCTCACCGCGTTGGCCCGCGACATGGATCATATCGAGCAGGATTTGCGGGGCCGGCTGGGCGCGGCGCTCGATCAGGCGCAGGAGGCGCTGGCACTCACTGACGGCAGGTTGAGCTTCCAGTCGGACGCGCTCACCGATCTCATTTTCCGTTCGCGCACCCATCTGGACATGATCGGCAACGAAACCGTGGTGGGCCTGACCGACGCGATCGGTGATGTTGAAGGCCGTCTGCATCAGATTAACGACATGGTTGAAGGGCAGCGCACTCTGCTCACCAGCCTTCATGTCGAATTGCAGGACAGCGCGAGTGCGGCGGAAACGCGGTTCGAGGCTCTGGAACAGTCAGCAATGGCCAGGAACCAGAGGCTGACCGGGGCGCTGGAACGACTGACGGCGGAAACCCGACGAATCGATGAGGCGCTGAATGCTGGCGGCGCGACTGCGGACCGGCTGATCGGCAACGCAGAGACGCTGATGGTTGCGCTCGACGCGAGCGTTCGCGAACTGGACGAAACTTATCCCGCCGCGCTGGACCGGTTCGACAGCAGGATGGAGCAGAGCCGCAGTCTGCTGGGCGACACCGCGCCGGAGATGGAACGATTGGAGGCCATTTCCCAAGCCCTGGTCGGTCGTGCCGAGGAGGCGGAAGCCTTGTTGCGTGGTCAGGGTGCGCGCCTTACCGAATGGCTTGAAAGCACACAGGGTGGATTGGAAGCCAATCGTGACCTTATAGACCGGTTGCGCGCGGCGCTGGATGCGGCACATCAGGATGCAAGCCGCATTACCGAAGGCGCAGGCCCCCTCCTCGTGACGGCGCTTCTGCGCGTCAAGGACACCGCTGAACAAGCGGCCGAGCGTGCCCGTCAGGCGCTTGGACGGGTCATTCCGGATGCCGCTAAACAATTGGCAGATGCCAGCGAGCAGGCCGTTGAAGGCGTCATCAGCGAGAAGGTGACCGCCCAGATCGCCCAGATAGCTCAGGTTGCCGACGAAGCGGTGAAGGCTGCACAACAGGCATCGGAACGGCTGACCCGCCAGCTCCTGACGATTGCCGACACCAGTGCCAGCATTGATCAGCGCATCGAAGAAGCCAGACATGCGACGGAAGAACGCGATCGCGATCACTTCGCCCGCCGTTCGGCCTTGCTGATCGAATCGCTCAACAGCACCGCGATCGATGTCGCCAAGATATTGTCGAACGATGTCACCGATTCCGCTTGGTCGGCCTATCTCAAGGGCGATCGTGGCGTATTCACCCGTCGCGCCGTCAAACTGCTTGATGCCGGGGAATCGCGTGAGATAGCCCTGCATTATGACGACGATGCGGAATTTCGCGATCATGTGAACCGCTATATCCATGACTTCGAAGCCATGTTGCGCGTGATCCTGTCCTCGCGCGATGGCAACGCGCTGGGCGTTGCGATCCTGTCATCGGACATGGGCAAACTCTACGTCGCCCTTGCGCAGGCGATAGAGCGGCTCCGGCAATAGGATTGGTTATCGCGCTGAGGCCGCCATTGACGACATCACGGTCGCTATGGCTCGAACCAAAGGGCATGAGCGAACGTGTCGCCACGAAGATACTGCCCCGCCTTCGCAGAGGCTGTTGTCTGGAAGATATCGCACCACCGGCAGACGCCATTTGGCGTCGAACTCGACTATAGGGCGCTGCCCCTTGCGACGGATCTGTTGCCTTCCCCCGCCTCAGCCGCTGCGGCCACCCGCTACGATGAGGCGGAGCGGTACCCCGGAACCATGTCGATCGTGACCCAACCTTGGGTATAATTCAGATAATAAAGACCGAATAAAAAGGCCGATAAGATCGTGGCGCGGAGCACCACTATTCCTGGGCGGAAATTGCTGGGCGCACTGTCCGCCTGCCCCCGGAGCAGCGCCTCACCCGTTTCGTCGGGCGTGCGCAGTCCGAAAGGCAGCATGACGAAGGCGCATATGACCCACATCAAAAAATAAATGGCGAAAATCGCGTACCAGTTCATGTGGCCTGATTAGGCGCGAATGAGGAGCACGTCCACCAAAGGCTTTTTGCCTGTCCAGCGCGTCGCCGTGCGTCGAACGGCCAGACGGACGCGCTCTCTCAGGGCCTCGTCCTCCTGTGAGCCCTTGGCGATAACCGATCCGACCTCTTGCGCAGCTTCTTCCAGGAAAGCCGCCTTATCCTCTTCGACCGGCACGCCCTGCGTTCGCAACGCCGGGCTCCCGATCAGCTTCCCCTTTCGATCAATGGCGACAGCGACGCTGATCTGACCGTGAAGACCCAGCTTGCGACGCTCGTTGATTGTCGTCCCATCCGCCGGCAGGATGACGTCGCCATCCAAGACCAATCGCCCGGTTTCCTGACGGCCAATGATTTCCGGCGCCCCGGGAGCCAGTCGCAGCAAATCGCCATTGGATTGAACCGGTGCATGGCGAATGCCATTTGCCAGCCCCAGCCGCGCCTGTTCCGCCATATGCCGACGCTCACCATGCACCGGCAGGAGAATGTCCGGCCGGATCCAGCGATACATAGCTTCCAGTTCCGGTCGGCCGGGATGGCCGGACACATGAACCTCGGCCTGGCGATCGGTGACCATCAACACGCCAGCCATCGCCAGTGCATTCTGAATGCGGCCGATCGCAATCTCGTTTCCGGGTATCTGCTTGGAGGAAAAGACAACCATGTCGCCTTCGGCCAGTTTGATCGGATGGCTGTTGAAGGCAATGCGCGACAGCGCCGCGCGGGCCTCCCCCTGCCCGCCTGTCGCGATGATCATCACCTCGCTGCGCGGCAAGGCCATCACGTCGTCCCAATCGACCGTCGGCGGAAAATCCTTGAGATAGCCCGCGGCCTTCGCGGTCCCAATAATCCGGTCCAGCGAACGGCCGGCGACGCACAATTTGCGCCCCGTCGCGTTGGCGACTTCGCCCAAAGTCTGCAAACGCGCGGCATTGGAGGCAAAGGTCGTCACCAGCACGCGCCCCTTTGCGCTGGCGACGGTCTGCATCAGGCCTTCGCGCACATCGCCTTCGGATCCGCTCGCCTCTGCATTGAACACATTGGTGCTATCGCACACCAGCGCCAATACCCCTTCATCACCGATCGCCGACAATTCTTCGGGCGTGGACGGTTGGCCCAGAAGCGGGCGTTCATCTAGCTTCCAGTCTCCGGTGTGGAATATGCGCCCATATGGCGTGTCGATCAGTACCGCATTGCCCTCTGGAATGGAGTGCGCCAGCGGGACATAACGAAATCCGAAGGGACCAAGAGCGAAGCTTCCCTCATTATCGATGACGTTGAGTTCGACATCGTTGGTCAGGCCCTCTTCCTCAAGCTTCAACCGGATGAGGCCGGCCGTGAAGGGCGTCGCGTAGAGCGGCACACCAAGATCCGCGGCCAGATAAGGGATCGCGCCGATATGATCCTCATGTCCATGGGTAAGCACGATGCCGAGGAGGTCGTCGCGTCGGTCCTCGATAAAGCTCAGGTCCGGCAGGATCAGTTCCACGCCCGGATAGGCCGGGTCAGCGAAAGTGAGGCCAAGATCGACCATCACCCATTTGCCTTGGCAGCCATATAGATTCACGTTCATGCCGATCTCGCCCGACCCGCCAAGGGCCAGGAAGAGCAGCTCATTTCCAGGTGTCATTCTCTATTCAAACTCCGCTCGTACAACAGCGCCAAGCCCTGAATTGTCAGGTCCGGCGCAATCGCATCGAAAATATCGCTATTGTCGTTAAAGAGGACGGCAAGGCCCCCGGTTGAAATCACTTTGGCAGGCCGGCCGATTTCCGCACGAATGCGCGCGACCAGCCCTTCCATCATCGCCACATAACCCCAGAAAACGCCGATATGCATCTGCGCTTCGGTGGTGCGGCCGATCACGGAACGGCTTTCGGGCGGCGCAATGGCGATCTTGGGCAGCTTGGCTGCTGCGGCGACCAGCGCATCGAGCGACAGGTTGATGCCAGGCGCAATAATGCCGCCCTTATAGGCGCCGGTATAATCAACGACGTCAAACGTGGTGGCAGTGCCGAAATCGATAACGATCAAATCCTCGGGATAAAGATGGTGGGCGGCAATGGCGTTTACAACCCGGTCCGCTCCGACGGATGCTGGCTCCGCCACGTCCAGAGGGATACCCCATTGCACCGCGCCTTGACCGGCAAGCAGCGCCGATGTCTTGAAATATTTGTCCGCCAGCACTTGCAGATTGTGCAACGCCCGCGGCACCACGGTGGCGATAATTACTGCGCTGACATCAGCAATGGTGAAGCCTTCCAGCATCAAAAGCTGGTTCAGCCATACGGCATATTCATCGGCCGTGCGGCGTGGATCAGTCGCAATCCGCCACCGCGCGCGGATCGTCCCTGCTTCCAGCAAGGCGAAAACGACATTGGTATTACCCGCGTCGATCGCGAGAAGCATGATCCGACCCTTCAGTTGAGGATGATGTCGCCCGCGTGAATGGCACGGCTCTGGCCATCCGCCAAGCGAAGGATCAACATGCCCTGTTGATCCAGCGTGTCGAAGGCCCCTTCCACCTGCTCGCCATTCGGCTGGAGCACGCGCATGGCTGTCCCTCGTGGATGGGCGTTGAGCAGCCAGTGTGCCCGGACCGGCTCCAACCCCTGCGCGCGCCATACCGCAAGCCAATGAGTGAACAACGCGGCGAGGCGTTCCAGCAACGCGCCGGCATCGGTTTCGATGGCGCCTTGCGCTTTCAAACTGGTGACGGGCCGATCCAGATCTTCGGGATGACCGGTCACGTTGACGCCGATGCCGGCAATGACGGCGTCGCCCGCCCGCTCCAGCAGGATACCGGCGATCTTTGCGCCGTCGACCAATATGTCGTTGGGCCATTTAATCCGGGCATTGCCGACGCACAGGGGCGCAATCAGCGCGTGGACTGCATTGGCGGCGACGAGTGCCAATGTATGCGCGGGCGGATCACTAGCCCGCACCCTGACCAATGTGGAAGAATGGAGGTTGCCTGCCGGGCTTTCCCAATGTCGACCCATCCGCCCGCGACCACCGGTCTGCCTGCCGGCGCGGAGCCAACTGCCCTCGGGCGCGCCCTGCTCCGCCAATGCCAGCATGTCGGCATTGGTGGAGCCGGTTTCGGCTACGAAGCGGATCAGTGTCAGAAGAGTGACGCGGCAGCAGCCGCGCTGACCGCGTCGAGTGCCGGGTTTAGCAGATACCCAAAGACGATGACCACCGCACAGGCGGTGAGGATGACATTTTCGACCATTCCGCCCTTGGCTTCATAGGCTGCGGCCGGCTCGTCAAAATAGATCGTCTTGATGATCTTGAGATAATAGAAAGCACCGATCACCGAGGCAGCGATGCCGAAGGCGGCAAGCGCAGTCAGATCCGCAGCGACCGCGGCATCGAACACCAGGAACTTCGCCCAGAAGCCAAAGAGCGGCGGGATGCCGGCCATCGAGAACATGAAGATCGCGAAGGCCGCGGCCAGACCCTTGCGCGACTGCGACAGTCCGGCAAGGCTGGCGATGCTTTCGACCGGGCGGCCATCTGCGTCCCGCATTTGCAGGATGCAGGCGAAAGCGCCGATCGTCATGACAACATAGATGGCCATGTAACTCATGGTTGCGGCGACACCAGCAGGCGTGCCCGCGGCAAGGCCGATCAGCGCGAAGCCCACATTGTTGATCGATGAATAGGCCATCAGACGCTTAATATTGGTCTGACCAATAGCCGCCACCGCACCCAGGATGATGGACGCCAGCGCGACGAAAATCACGATCTGCTGCCAGTCCAGCCCCGCAGGACCGAGCGCTTCGATCGCGACCCGAACCGCCAGCGCCATAGCTGCAACTTTGGGAGCGCTGCCGAAGAAAGTCGTCACAGGGGTTGGGGCGCCCTCGTAGACGTCGGGGGTCCACATATGGAACGGCACCGCGCTCATCTTGAAAGCCAAGCCCGCCAGCAGGAACACCATGCCGAACAGCTCGCCATTCGATACGCCGTTACCCATGGCCACCGCAATGCCGTCAAACGCCGTCGTGCCGGTGAAACCGTACAGCAGCGCCGACCCGTAGAGCAGAATGCCGCTCGCCAGCGACCCCAGCACGAAATATTTGAGGCCCGCTTCGGACGATCGTGCGTCCCGGCGCATGAAGCTTGCCAGCACATAGGCTGCAAGGCTCTGCATTTCGAGGCCGACATAAAGGGTCAACAGGTCGCCTGCCGACACCATCATGCCCATGCCGATGGCGCTGAACAGGATCAGCACCGGATATTCGGGCCGTTCCCTGCCGTCCGTCTGGAAATAGCGGGGGGCGAGAAGAATGGCGGCAGCAGCGGCGGCGTAGATCATGCCCTTGGCAAACGCCGAGAAGGCGTCTGCCCGCACCAACCCATCGAAGGCAACAGGGCCATTGGCGAGCGAGGTCGACAAGGCAACGCCAGCCAGCACCAGTGTCAGGACGGCCAGCCAGTTGACGACGCGGCTGCTCGCTTCGCCGCCCCAGGCGGCCACCAGCATCAGAGCGAGACCACCGACGGTCAGGACCAGTTCCGGCGCAACCGCCAGAAGGGAAGCGGATTCAATCATCAGTGCGCCTCCCCGTGCACGCTTGCTTCTTCATGGGTGGCGCCGCCAGCCGACTTCGCCGCGCCCATCTTGATATGGGAATCACCTGCGGGTGCCGCAGGAGCGAGGCGCGCTTCGAGCGCGCGAATATCGGACCGCATCGGAGCGAGGAAACTTTCGGGATAGACGCCCATCCACAGCACCGCCGCCGCGATTGGCGCCAGCAGGGCAATTTCGCGCACGGACAGGTCAGGCATGGCTGCTGCATCAGCATTGACCTGTTCGCCATAAGCGATCCGCCGATACAAATAGAGCATGTAGGCCGCGCCCAAAATGATACCCGTGGTGCAAACCAGCGCCACCCAGCTGGATGCCTGGTAAATTCCCATTAGTGACAGAAATTCGCCGACGAAGTTGGACGTGCCGGGCAAGCCGACCGACGCCATGGTGAACAGAAGGAACAACACCGCATATTTGGGCATGTTGATGCTGAGGCCACCATATCGGTTGATCTCTCGCGTGTGCAGGCGATCGTAAATCACGCCGACACACAGGAACAGCGCGCCCGACACCAGGCCATGGCCCAGCATGACCATCATCGCGCCTTCGATCCCGGCCTGATTGAAGGCGAACAGCCCGACCGTGACGATCGCCATATGCGCAACCGAGGAATAGGCGATCAGCTTCTTCATATCACTCTGAACCAGCGCAACCAGGCTGGTGTAGACCACCGCGACCATCGACAGGCCCCAAATCAGCCAGGCGAGCTGTGCCGAGGCTTCCGGGAACATCGGCAACGAGAAACGGATGAAGCCATAGCCCCCCATTTTCAGCAGCACACCCGCCAGGATCACCGACCCTGCGGTGGGTGCCTGAACGTGGGCGTCAGGCAGCCAGGTGTGGACGGGCCACATCGGCATCTTGACCGCAAAGCTGGCGAAGAAGGCCAGGAACAGCCAGGTCTGCGCCTCTGGCGCAAAATTATAGGCCATCAACGCGGGAATTTCGGTCGTGCCCGCTTCATGCACCATCCACATCATCGCTATCAGCATGAGGACCGAGCCAAGGAGCGTGTATAGGAAGAATTTATAGCTCGCGTAAATGCGGTCCGCGCCCCCCCAGATACCGATGATAAGGTACATCGGGATGAGGCCGGCTTCGAACATGACGTAAAAGAGGTAGATGTCCTGTGCCGTGAAGACGCCGATCATCAGCACCTCCATGAACAGGAACGCCGCCATATACTCGCCGACACGTTTCTGGATGGCCTGCCAGCTTGCGCCGATGCAAATTGGCATCAGGAAGACGGTCAGGACGATCAGCATCAGCGCAATGCCGTCAATGCCGAGCGCCCAGGCAAAGCGCCCGAAAATCGGCGCATATTCCTGAAATTGCCACTGCGCTGCCGTTCCAGCCTGATCGAAATTCGCCCAGAGCGCGATGCCGAGCACCAGATCGACCAGCGTAGCGATCAGCGCTATCCAGCGTGCGCTATTGGCGCCTGCAAAGAGACAGGCGATGGCCCCCGCCATCGGCACTGCCATCATCAGGGAAAGGATGGGGAAGCCGTCCATTATCGTGTCATCGCCCAGGTTGCGGCTGCGGCGAGGCCAATCAGCATCACCAGCGCGTAGGTGTAAAGGTAGCCGGACTGAATCCGACGCGTGATCTTGTTGCCCTGCACGACCAGCGCGGCAAGCCCGTTGGGGCCAAAGCGGTCGATGAAACCGACATCCCCGAACTTCCAGAAGAAGCGGCCGATGGCGAAGGCGGGCCTGACGAACAGGAAGTGATACAGCTCGTCAAAATACCATTTATTGAGGAGGAACTGGTAAAGCGCACCGAAGGTCGACACGAAGCGCTGCGGCCAATCGGTGTTCTTGATGTAGACAAGCCAGGCGATCAGCAGCCCGATGGCCATCACCGTGAACGGGCCGAACTTCACCCAGGTCGGCACTTCATGGGCAGCGTGCATCAGATGGCTGTTAAAGGCGAGCGCCCCGTTCCAGAACTCCATGCCGCCTTCCGCGCCGATGAACTGGTCGTGGAAGACGAAGCCGGCAAAAACCGCGCCCAGGCTCAGCACGACCAACGGGATCAGCATGACCAGGCCGCTTTCGTGCGGATGATAGCCACCCGTGCCCGCAGGCAAAGCATGCGCGGCGGTACCGTGCGCATGCGGCTCATCGCCTGCATCTTCCTGCGCAGGCGCATTGTCATGCTCTGCTCCATGGCCATGCGTGTCATGATCGTCATGGCCATGGGCATCATGAAGCGCATGCTGGATATGCTCTGACGCTGCCCAGCGCGGCTTGCCGAAAAAGGTCAGGAACACCAGGCGCCAGCTGTAGAAGCTGGTCAGCAATGCAGCGAACACGCCGACATAATAGGCCCCCACGCCCGCCCCGCCAGCCGCGAACGCGGCTTCAAGGATGCCATCCTTTGAATAGAAGCCGGCAAAGCCAACACCAACGAGCGGAATGCCGACGCCGGTGATCGCCAGCGTGCCGAGTGTCATTGTCCAGAAGGTGATGGGGATGCTTTTGCGCAGGCCGCCATAATAGCGCATGTCCTGCTCATGATGCATCGCATGGATGACCGATCCTGCGCCGAGGAAGAGCAGCGCCTTGAAAAAGGCGTGCGTGAAGAGATGGAACATCGCCGCGCCATAAGCGCCGACGCCCGCCGCGAAGAACATATAGCCCAGCTGCGAACAGGTTGAATAGGCGATGACGCGCTTGATGTCCGTCTGCACGGTGCCGACCGTCGCCGCGAACAGGCAGGTGGCAGCGCCGATGAAGGTTACGAAGCCAAGCGCTGTGGGCGAGGTTTCGAACATCGGTGACAGGCGGCACACCATGAACACGCCGGCCGTCACCATCGTCGCGGCGTGGATCAGCGCCGACACAGGGGTCGGGCCTTCCATCGCGTCAGGCAACCAGGTGTGCAGGCCGAGCTGCGCCGACTTGCCCATCGCGCCGACGAACAGCAGCAGGCAAAGCACGGTCATGGTATCGAAACGATAGCCCAGGAACCCGATGGTCGAGCCTGCCATTGACGGCGCAGCCTCAAGGATTTCCGGGATCGAAATCGTGTTGAACACCAGATAGGTGCCGAAAATGCCCATCATGAAGCCAAGGTCGCCGACGCGGTTGACGACGAAGGCTTTAATCGCAGCGGCATTGGCGCTGGGCTTACGGAACCAGAAACCGATGAGAAGATAAGACGCCAGACCTACGCCTTCCCAGCCGAAGAACATCTGGAGCAGATTGTTCGCGGTCACGAGCATCAGCATCGCGAAGGTGAAAAGCGAGAGATAGGCGAAGAAGCGCGGCTGATCCGGCTCTTCGTCCATATAGCCCCAGCTGTAGAGGTGGACGAGACTGGATACGCTGGTGATGACCACCAACATGACCGCTGTCATCGTGTCTACGCGCAGCGCCCACTGGGCATCGAAGCTGCCGCTTTCGATCCAGGTAAAAAGAGGCGTAACGGTCGCCTCTGCATGACCGGCGACGAACGGGACGAAGATCATCCAGCTCATTGCGCAGGCGATGAACAGCGCGCCGGTCGTGACGATCTTGGCCGGCAGCTTGCCAAGCGCCTTGTTTCCAAGGCCAGCGATGGCAGCCGCCAGCAGCGGCAGAAGGACGATAAGCTGGATCATGAAACGGCTCAGCCCTTCATCTGGTTGATGTCATCGACGGCAATGGTGCCGCGACCGCGAAAGTAGATGACGAGGATGGCAAGGCCGATGGCCGCCTCACCCGCCGCGACGGTCAGCACGAACATGCTGAACACTTGACCGACCAGATCGCCGAGGAAGGCGCTGAACGCCACAAGGTTGATGTTCACGCTCAGCAGGATCAGCTCGATCGCCATCAGGATGATGATCACATTCTTGCGGTTGATGAAGATGCCCAGCACCCCCATCACGAACAGGATGGCGCTGACCACCAGATAATGTTGCAGGCCGATCACAGCTCCACCCCCTGCCCCACGGGCTGATTGACGTTGCGCACGGCATCTTGCGGCCGGCGCTGGTTCTGACGCGCGATATTCTGCGGGCGAACCCCGCCACGTGCACGGTGTGTCAGGACGATAGCGCCGATCATAGCCACCAGTAGGACGATGCCCGCCGCTTCGAACAGGAAGATGTAGCGCGTATAGAGAAGCGCGCCGATCGCCTGGATATTGCTGAGCTCCGGGTTAACCGGGCCGGCGCGCTGCGCCAGCTCGATCGGACCGACGCTCCACAAGCCAATGCCGAGGACGATTTCCGCCAACAGCACCAGCGCGACCAGCAGGCCGAACGGCAGATAGCTCACGAAGCCTGCGCGCAATTCGGCAAAATCAATGTCCAGCATCATGACGACGAACAGGAACAACACCGCGACGGCGCCGACATAGACGATGACCAGCAGCATCGCGATAAATTCCGCGCCCAGCAAGATCATCAGGCCAGCGGCGTTGAAGAAGGCCAGGATCAGCCACAGGACCGAATGGACCGGGTTGCGCGACAGGATCGTCAGCGCGCCGCTGCACACCACAATCGTGGCGAACAGATAGAAGGCGACAACGTGAATCACAGGATCATATTCCCCTTGGCGCGCGGCTTAACGATAGGGTGCATCGGCGGCAAGGTTCGCGGCGATCGCGCGTTCCCACTTGTCACCATTTTCAAGAAGCTTGGCCTTGTCGTAGATCAGCTCCTCGCGGGTTTCGGTCGCGAATTCGAAGTTCGGACCTTCCACGACTGCGTCCACCGGGCATGCTTCCTGACAGAAGCCGCAATAGATGCACTTGGTCATGTCGATGTCATACCGTGTCGTGCGGCGGCTGCCATCGTCGCGCGGCTGCGCCTCGATCGTGATGGCCTGCGCCGGGCAGACCGCTTCGCACAGCTTGCACGCGATGCACCGTTCTTCGCCGTTGGGGTAACGACGCAACGCATGCTCGCCCCGGAACCGCGGCGAAATCGGGTTCTTCTCATAGGGATAGTTGATCGTCGCCTTTGGCTTGAAAAAATATTTCAAGGTCAGGGCGTGCGCCTTCACGAACTCCCAGAGGGTAAACGACTTGACGTAGTAACCGAGGCTCATTGTGCGCCTCCATAGCGCGTCAGCATGAGGAAGCCCGAAACCAGGAACACGAACAGCAGCGAGGTTGGCAGGAAGATTTTCCAGCCCAGCCGCATCAGCTGATCATAACGGTAGCGGGGCACCGTCGCCTTCACCCAGGAGAAGACGAAGAAGAAAAAGAGGATCTTGGCAAACAGCCAGAGGATGCCGGGCACATAATAAAGCGGCGCCCAATCGAACGGCGGCAGATAGCCACCCCAGAACAGCACCGCGTTGAGCGCACACATCAGAATGACGTTGGCATATTCGCCCAGCCAGAACAGCGCAAACGCCATCGACGAATATTCGGTCTGATAGCCCGCGACCAGCTCGCTTTCCGCTTCGGTCAGGTCGAAAGGCGCACGCGCCGTTTCCGCCATCGCGGAAATCAGGAACATGATGGCCATGGGGAATAGCAGCGGGTTGAAGCCGTTGCCGTTCAGAAACCCATAATAGCCCTTCTGGCTTTCCACGATCGCCGTCAGATTGAAGCTGCCGGCCCACAGCACGACGCAGATCAGGATAAAGCCGATCGAGACTTCATAGCTGATCATCTGCGCGCTGGCGCGGATCGCCGAGTAGAAGGGATATTTGGAGTTGGACGCCCAGCCCGACAACACGACGCCGTAAACCCCAAGCGAGGAGATGGCGAGGACATAGAGCAGGCCGACATTGATGTCCGCCAGCACCACGCCGACCTGGAACGGCACCACCGCCCAAGCCATCAGCGCGACCGTGAAGGTGATGATCGGCGCGATCAGGAACAGGGTCTTGTTCGCCGCCGACGGAATGATGGTTTCCTGCAGGAAGACCTTAAGACCATCCGCAAAGGACTGGAGCAGACCGAACGGGCCGACGACGTTGGGGCCGCGCCGCAGGGCCATTGCCGCCCAAATCTTCCGGTCAGCATAGATGATCATCGCCACCGCCAGCATGACCGGCAGCGCGATCAGCAATATGCCGATGACGGTGGCGAGCAGCCACGCGCCTTCGAACGGCAGGCCCATATTTTGGAAAAAGGCGGTCACTCTGCGGCCTCCGCGAAGCTTTCACCATGGATCAGCTCGGCCGAGCATTGCTGCATCGTCGGGCTGGCGCGGCAAATCGCGTTGGTGAGGTAGAAATCCTTGATCGGCGAACCCAACTCCCCGGTCGCCCCGCTGGGCAGGCTCGGAACGGACCAACCGAAATCGACCAGCCCTTCCTGCCCCAGCGCCGGCACGGCCTTGGCCATCTCCGCGCGCAATTGTTCGAAGCTGTCGAAGGGCAGCGTCGCCCCCATCACATCCGACAAGGCGCGCAGGATCGACCAGTCTTCGCGCGCGTCACCCGGTGCGAACACGGCCTTTTCACCGCGCTGCACCCGACCTTCCAGATTGACATAGGTGCCAGCCTTTTCGGCATAGCTTGCGCCAGGCAGAATCACGTCCGCTGCATGCGCGCCCTTGTCGCCATGATGGCCGATATAGACTTTGAAGCTGCCATCAAACGCCGCATAATCGACCTCATCAGCGCCCAGCGAAAAAAGCAACTTGGGCGCGGCTTGCGCCATCGCCTTGATGCCGCCGTCCATCGCATAGCCCAGCATCAGCCCGCCCATGCGTGAAGCCGCAAAGTGCAGGACGTTATAGCCGTTCCAGCCATCCTTGATCAGGCCCAGCGTATCGACCAACGCCAGCGTGTCGCCATGCGCGCCGTCCTTCGCCAGCACCCCGCCACCGACGATCATCGTCGGACGCGCAGCCTTGGCAAAGGCTTCAACCACGGCTTCCGGCAGCTTACCGAGGAGCGAGGCGTCATTCCCCAGCCATTCGACCTTGTAGGTCAGATCGACCTCGGGGCCGACGGCAAATATTGTCGCGCCACGTTTGATCGCCTTGCGGATGCGCGTGTTCACCAGAGGCGCTTCCCAGCGCAAATTGGTGCCGACCAGCAGGATGACGTCCGCAGTTTCCAGATCGGCCAGCGGGGTGTTGAATACCACCGACGACAGGCTCGACACGTCATAGGCAAGACCGGTCTGACGCCCTTCCAGCATCGTGCCGCCCAGCTTCTCCGCCAGCAGCTTGCCGGCAAACATGGTCTCGCAGTCGAGCAGGTCGCCGGCGATCGCTGCGACGCTGCCGCCATGCTGCACCGCCGCAATCGCCTTGAACGCTTCTTCCCAGGTAGCCGCGACCAACTTGCCATCCCTGCGGACGAACGGCTTGTCGAGCCGCTTGCGCACCAGCCCATCGACATTGTGCCGGGTCTTGTCGGATGCCCATTCCTCATTCACGTCGTCATTGATGCGCGGCACCGCGCGCAGAACCTGACGACCGCGGCTGTCGAGCCGGATGTTTGTCCCGACCGCGTCCATGACGTCGATCGCGTGCGTCTTCTTCAGCTCCCAGGGCCGCGCTTCGAAAGCATAAGGCTTGGACGTCAGCGCGCCGACCGGGCAAAGATCAACCACGTTACCCGAAAGCTCGCTTTTGGCGGCATGCTCCAGATAGGTGGTAATCTGCATATTCTCGCCGCGATAAATGGCGCCGATTTCCGGCACCCCCGCGACTTCTTCGGCAAAGCGCACGCAGCGGGTGCATTGGATGCACCGGGTCATGACCGTCTTGACGATCGGCCCCATATATTTTTCGGTGACGGCACGCTTGTTTTCGTCATAGCGGCTGCCGCCCCGGCCATAGGCGACCGACTGGTCCTGCAAATCGCATTCGCCGCCCTGGTCGCAGATCGGGCAATCGAGCGGATGGTTGATGAGCAGAAACTCCATCACCCCCTCGCGCGCCGTCTTCACCATTTCAGTCTGGGTGAAGATTTCCTGATTGTCGGCAGCAGGCAGCGCGCACGAAGCCTGTGGCTTGGGCGGTCCGGGCTTCACCTCGACCAGGCACATGCGGCAATTGCCGGCGATGGACAAGCGTTCATGATAGCAGAAGCGCGGAATTTCCTTCCCCGCCAATTCGCACGCCTGCAGGACAGTGGCGCCTGCCGGCACTTCGAGTTCTACGCCGTCGACTTTGACTTTAGGCATTGGGACGACCCCGGAATAGATTCCAGTTCGGCACGACGACCGCGACGAACATGACAAGAAACAGGGCATAGCCCCAGATAAAACCCCATGTCTGGGGCAGGAAAAAGCCCTTGATGACCTGAATGCCGGCACCGGCTACATACAGGTAAACACCAACGCGCTTCGTCAGGCCGGTGAGATATGCCCCGTATATCGCCATGGCCATGCCCACCAGCGTCGCAATGACGATCGGCTCACCATAGAGAGATGGCGCATCGGCCAGCGCAAACACCAGCGTGACGAAGAAGGCCGCCCAGATGAGGGCAAAGCCCCATCCGAACACCCGTATCGTCTTGTAGCCGCTGACAGGCTGATCGATCACTCGGCGGCCTCCATGACCGGAGCGCCGCGCTCGGCGATCCGACGCTCGATTTCCGGGCGGAAGTGCCGGATCAGGCCCTGGATCGGCCAGGCGGCCGCGTCGCCCAGCGCGCAGATGGTGTGGCCTTCGACCTGCTTGGTCACCTGGAACAACATGTCGATCTCGCTCTGGTCCGCATCGCCGGTGCGCAGCCGTTCCATCACCCGCCACATCCAGCCGGTGCCTTCGCGGCACGGCGTGCACTGACCGCAGCTCTCGTGCTTGTAGAAATAGGACAAACGGCTGATCGCCCGGACAATATCAGTCGATTTGTCCATGACGATGATGGCCGCAGTGCCAAGACCCGAGCCAAGACCTTTCAGGCCATCAAAGTCCATCGGCGCGTCCATAATCTCCTTGGCCGGCACCAGCGGCACCGACGATCCGCCAGGGATCACCGCCAGCAGATTGTCCCAGCCGCCGCGAATGCCGCCGCAATGGCGGTCGATCAGCTCGCGGAACGGGATGCCCATGGCCTCCTCGACCACGCAGGGCTTGTTCACATGCCCGCTGATCTGGAACAGCTTGGTGCCCAGATTATTGGGACGTCCGATCGAGGCAAACCATTCCGGCGAGCGACGCAAAATCGTTGGGGCGACCGCGATCGACTCCACATTGTTGACCGTGGTCGGGCAACCATAAAGACCCGCGCCCGCCGGAAACGGTGGCTTCAGGCGCGGCTGGCCCTTCTTGCCCTCCAGGCTCTCGATCTGCGCGGTTTCCTCGCCACAGATATAGGCGCCAGCGCCGCGATGGACGAACACATCGAAATCATAGCCCGACCCGCAGGCATTCTTGCCTAGGAAGCCCTTGGCATAGGCCTGCTCGACGGCGGCGAAGAGAACCTTGGCTTCGTAGATAAACTCGCCGCGAATATAAATATAGGCCGCGCGCGCCCGCATCGCGAAGCCGGCAATCAGCGCGCCTTCGATCAGCTTGTGCGGATCATGCCGGATGATCTCGCGGTCCTTGCATGAACCCGGTTCGGATTCATCGGCATTGATGACCAGGAAGCTCGGCCGGCCGTCCTTGCTTTCCTTGGGCATGAAACTCCACTTCATGCCGGTCGGGAAGCCCGCACCGCCGCGACCGCGTAGGCCGGACGCCTTGATGCGGTTGATGATTTCGTCCTGGCCGATCTCCAGCAGGGCCTTGGTATTGTCCCAGTCGCCGCGCTTCATCGCCGCGTCGATGCCCCAATCCTGGAAGCCGTATACGTTGGTGAAGATGCGATCCTTGTCGGCCAGCGGACCGACGAACGGCGGCGGCGCGGGAGGCGCGGTGTCTTCGGCCATTATCGGCCCTTTCCGATCAGTTTTTCAGCAACGAAATAGGCGAGCACGGCCACCGCCAGTCCAAGGACGAGGCCCAGCACCGCGCCCAAAATCTTGAGCGCGATGATGAAGACGATGATCGCCAGGATGATGGAGACAAGCGCACTCATGCGGCCGTGGCTCCCCACTGGCCGCGATAATCATGATTGTCGTCGACCATTTCCGGCAGGCTGGTCGGACCGCCTTCGGGACAGCTGGTCTGGCGGTCGATCTGCGGGCCGATCTTCGGCTGCTTTCCGGCGGCCAGATCGTCCAGGATCGCGCTCATGCTGTCATAGGTCAGATCTTCGAAATTATCGTCGTTGATCTGGACCATCGGCGCATTGGCGCACGCGCCAAGGCACTCGACCTCAGTCAGAGTGAACAGGCCGTCGGGCGTGGTCGATCCCTTTACCAGACCCTTGTTCTTGCAGGCCGAAAACACGTCGTCCGAACCGCGCAGCATGCAGGGTGTCGTGCCGCACACCTGCACATGATAGCGGCCGACCGGCGCCAGATTGTACATGGTGTAGAAGGTCGCGACCTCATAGACGCGCATATACGGCATATCGAGCTGCCGGGCGATATATTCCATCACCGGCACGGGCAGCCAGCCCTGCGTCTGCGTCTCCGCGCCGACCTGCCGCTGGGCAAGATCGAGCAGCGGCATCACCGCGGACTGCTGGCGGCCGGCGGGATAGCGGGCGATGACCTTCTCGGCCTGCGCGGCATTCTCTGCCGTCCACGCAAACGCGCCCCAGCGCGCGCGGGTCTCGGCTTCGTCAGGGATATGGGGTGCGTCAGCCATTAGCGGTCACATTCTCCGAACACGATATCCATCGCGCCTAGTACAGCGGTAGTGTCGGCGAGCATGTGGCCCTTCATCATGAAGTCCATCGCCTGCAGATGCGAGAAGGCGGTCGGGCGGATCTTGCAGCGATAGGGCTTGTTGCTGCCGTCCGCGACCAGATAGACGCCGAATTCGCCCTTGGGGCTTTCCGTCGCGACATAGACTTCGCCCGCCGGGACGTGGAAACCCTCGGTATAAAGTTTGAAGTGATGGATCAGCGCTTCCATCGAGCGCTTCATCTCGCCGCGCTTGGGCGGCACCACCTTGCGGTCGAAACTCGCGATCGGCCCTTCAGGCATCTCGTTCAGGCACTGCTTCATGATCCGCGCGGACTGGCGGACTTCCTCGACGCGCACCATGAACCGGTCATAGCAGTCGAAGTTGGTGCCGACCGGAACGTCGAAGTCCATGCGGTCATAGACGTCATAAGGCTGCGCCTTGCGGATGTCCCACGGAATGCCGCTGCCGCGGATCATCGGGCCGGAAAAGCCCCATTTCAGCGCGTCTTCCTTCGAGACGACGGCGATGTCGACATTGCGCTGCTTGAAGATGCGGTTGTCGACCACCAGGCTCATCGCATCCTCGAACAGGCGCGGCAATCGCGTGTCCAGCCAGTCGGCAATGTCGGTCAGCAGCTTGAGCGGCACATCCTGATGCACGCCGCCCGGCCGGAAATAGGCCGAGTGCATGCGCGCGCCCGACGCACGCTCGAAGAAGTTCAGGCAATCCTCGCGAATTTCGAACAGCCACAGGTTGGGCGTCATCGCGCCCACGTCCATCACATGGCTACCGAGGTTCAGCATATGATTGCAGATGCGCGTCAGCTCCGCGAAGAACACGCGCAGATATTGCGCGCGCAGCGGCACTTCGAGGTTCAGCAGCTTTTCGACCGCCAGCACATAGCTGTGCTCCATACCGAGCGGCGAGCAATAGTCGAGCCGGTCGAAATAGGGCAGCGCCTGCAAATAGGTCTTATATTCGATCAGCTTTTCGGTGCCGCGGTGCAGCAGGCCGACATGCGGATCGCAACGCTCGACGATTTCGCCTTCCAGCTCCATGACGAGGCGCAGAACGCCGTGCGCAGCGGGATGCTGTGGACCGAAGTTGATCGTGTAATTCTGGATTTCGGTATCACCATAGGCCGGATCGGCCGCGTCGGTGCGATGGTCCAGTTCGTCCAGATAATCGGCCATTACGCCTTGTCCTCCGGCTTGGCAGCGCCTTCGCCTTCATCGGTATGCTCCTCCGGCTTTACCGGAGCATCCTCTGACTTGGCCGCCGCTTTGGCGTTGGCCGGCTCGCCAGCCCCCGTATCGCTCTTGCTCTCGGTCGTCTTGGGCGTGTCACCCTTCGCTTCCCCCTTTGGCGCGGAAGGCGGCGGCGGTGGCGCGGCAGCAGGCGTGGGCGCGCCTGGCGCCTGACCGGCTTTTTCGTCCCCCGGCAGCACATATTGCGCACCTTCCCACGGGCTCATGAAGTCGAAGCTGCGGAAATCCTGAGCCAGACGCACCGGTTCGTACACGACCCGCTTATCTTCTTCGGAATAGCGCAACTCGACATAGCCGGTCAGCGGAAAATCCTTGCGCTGCGGATGGCCCCTGAACCCATAATCGGTCAGGATGCGGCGCAGGTCCGTATTGCCTTCGAACACCACGCCGTACATGTCGAACACTTCGCGTTCCAGCCAGCCGGCGACCGGCCAGATGTGCGTGACGGTCGGCACCGGCATATTTTCGTCGGTGCTCACCTTCACGCGGATACGATGATTCCGTGTCACGCTCAGCAAATGATAGCAGACCTCGAAGCGCTCGGCTCGGTCGGGATAGTCGACCCCGGCAATCTCCATCAGCTGCTGATAATGCCCCATGTCGCGCAGCGTGACCATGGCGTTCGCCAATTCCTCGCGCACGACAGTGAAGCTCAGTTCATCGGCATGATCGACGGTTTCGACCAGCATCGAACCCAGCAGGGCGGCGATTTCATCCGCGATGCCGTCGATGGTCGCGATCCGGGGTGCAGAATGGGCCATATTAACGCTCGATCGTCCCGATGCGGCGGATCTTCCGCTGCAACTGCATCACACCATATAGAAGCGCCTCGGCAGTCGGCGGGCAGCCGGGGACATAGATATCGACCGGCACGATGCGATCGCAGCCGCGCACCACAGAATAGCTGTAATGATAATAACCGCCGCCATTGGCGCAGCTGCCCATCGAAATGACATATTTCGGGTTGGACATCTGGTCATAGACCTTGCGCAGGGCCGGCGCCATCTTGTTGCAGAGCGTGCCGGCAACGATCATCACGTCCGACTGGCGCGGCGACGCGCGCGGAGCAGCCCCAAAGCGCTCCATGTCATAGCGCGGCATATTGACGTGGATCATCTCGACCGCGCAGCAGGCCAGACCAAAGGTCATCCACCACAGCGAACCCGTGCGGGCCCACTGGAACAGCTCCTCGGTGGAGGTGACAAGAAAGCCCTTGTCGCTGACTTCGCCATTCAGCGCGTTGAAGAAGTCCTGGTCGGGTTGGGTGCCCACCGGCGGCATGGTGCCGGGGATGGGCCGCTCAAGTTCTACTCCCAATCGAGTGCTCCCTTCTTCCACGCATAGACGAGGCCGAGCACCAGCTCCGCTATGAAGATCATCATTGTCGCCCAGCCGGCCCAGCCGATCTGCTCCAGGCTTACGGCCCAGGGAAACAGGAACGCCGCTTCAAGATCGAAGATGATGAAGAGGATGGCGACCAGATAGAAACGTACGTCAAACTGGCTGCGCGGCTCTTCGAACGCGGGGAAGCCGCATTCATATTCGCTGAGCTTTGCCGGGTCTGGCTGGTGCGCGCCAGTGAGGCGGCCGACCAGCATCGGCAGAAAAACGAAGGTGCCGGAAAGCAGCAAGGCAATCCCGAGAAAAATCAGGATCGGCAGATATTGGGCAAGATCGACCAACGGAGTCCCCTGGGCGAAAAGGTTGTGGGCGCGCTTTAGGCCCGCTGCATATGCGAAGCAAGGGGCCAAGGGCATGAGAATGAATCGCAAAAAGGCCAAGTCATTGAAGCGCTTGGCCCTTGTCGGTCATCGCAACGCGCCAGCAACCAATTTATGCAATTTGGAATGGATCGCGTCATTGCCCGCGATCACTTCCCGGCGGTCCATCATCTGGTCGCCGCCACGAAAATCACTGACGAAGCCGCCCGCTTCGCGGACCAGCAACATGCCCGCCGCCACGTCCCAGGGCCGCAGGCCGCTCTCCCAAAAGCCGTCATAGCGGCCGGATGCGACATGGGCGAGGTCAAGCGACGCCGCACCAAAGCGGCGAAGCCCCGCCACCGAGGGCGCGACTGCGCCGAAGATGCGCGACCATTGGGCCATGTCGCCATGCCCCATGAACGGAATGCCGGTTGCGATGACGCAATCGGCCATGTCGCGTCGCGCCGACACGCGCAGCCGCTGGTCGTGACGCCAGGCACCGCGGCTCTTTTCCGCCCAATAGCTTTCATCTGTGACGGGCTGGTAGATCAGCCCGGTCGTCACTTCGCGCTTGTTGCCGCCATAGAGCGGTTCTTCGACAGCGATCGAGATGGCAAAATGGGGAATGCCGTGCAGGAAGTTAGTCGTGCCGTCGAGCGGGTCGATGATCCAGCGGGGCTTGGTCGGATCGCCGGCGATTTCACCGCCTTCTTCCAGCAGGAAACCCCAGTCCGGCCGGGCCTTCTGCAATTCCTCGACCAATGTGCGTTCCGCCTGCTCATCGGCCTTGGACACGAAATCGGCTGGTCCCTTGCGGCTGACCTGCAAATGTTCGACCTCGCCGAAGTCGCGACGCAATTTCGAGCCTGCCTTGCGCGCGGCGCGCTCCATGACGGTGAGAAGGCCGGAATGCGATACCATATTCTTTCTCCGCCGCCCGTACCGGCGGCTCGCTGAGTTATTTTTTCGGGGCAGCCTGGGGCGCGGCGGCGGGGCGATAGCCGCAGGCGCCGGCGATCACCGCCAGCATCTGCGACGCGTCCTTGCGATCGACCTTGCCGGGATTGGCGGCAACCACCTTGTCCACCGCGCCGCTGATCTGCGACACCGAATTGCTGTAGAGGCATTCGAACAGCTTGTTCTTCACCGGCTGTTCGACCTCATCGGACTGGAGCGCGCTGCTCATGACGCGTAGCACGAACGCCGCATTGGCAAGCTGCGCCTTGGACGGCCCAGCCTGCGCGTGAAGCGCGGCTGGAACCAGACCCGCCGCCAGCGCGCCCGCCAGCATCATGCCGCGCCCCATGCCCATTACTCAGCCCGCTTCACATATTCGCGTTCATAGACATCGACCACGATGCGGGTGCCGGTGACGATATGCGGCGGCACCATGACGCGCACGCCATTGTCGAGGATTGCAGGCTTGTAGCTGGCCGACGCCGTCTGGCCCTTCACCACCGCATCCGCTTCCACCACGGTCGCTTCAACCGTTTCGGGCAGTTGCACGCTGATCGGCCGTTCGTCATACATTTCCAGCATGACCATCATGCCGTCCTGAAGGAAGGCCGAAGCATCACCGACCAGATCCTGCGGCAGGTTGATCTGCTCATAGGTCTCGGTGTCCATGAAGACGAGCATGTCGCCTTCCGCATAAAGATACTGGAAATCCTTGGTATCAAGCCGGATGCGCTCGACCGTCTCGGCAGACCGGAAGCGCACATTATTCTTGCGTCCGTCGATCAGGTTCTTGAGTTCCACCTGCATATAGGCCCCGCCCTTGCCAGGCTGGGTGTGCTGGATCTTCACGGCGCGCCACAGGCTGCCGTCATATTCGATGTTGTTGCCGGGACGAATCTCGACGCCGCTGATCTTCATGGGAAGAGCCTGCCTATATGTCTGGATGGGTAAAGAGCCGGCCTCATGCGAGGCTGCGCGGGCCTTTACCTGCTGATCGGCGGCAGGGCAAGAGGCGCTCGCCAACTGGCCATGTCGCCCGGATCAAACATATTCAACTTCCGACGAGCAGCGGATAGGGATTGATCGGCTGCCCGCCATACCAGGGCTCGTCCGGCCGTACCAGGTGGATGGCGAAATGGAGGTGCGGCGCAGACTCGTCAGCATTGCCGGTACTGCCGACCGTGCCGATCGGCTGACCGCGCTGAAGCGCCTGCCCCTCACCCAGCCCGGGCGCATAGCTGTCGAGATGGGCATAATAATATATGCGTTTGCCGTCGGTCGAGCGCTGGTAGAGAGTGCGTCCACCCTCCCCGCTCCAGAACAGCTTTTCCACGCGTCCATCGGCGGCAGCGACAACCGGCCGTCCGCGCGCCGCCATGATATCGATGGCGTCGTGAGGACGTGCGCCGCCCGCGCGCGCCTGTGTGAATGTATCCGCCAAAGCAGATGACGGCACTCCCTCGACCGGAATGACCAGCTTGCCCCGCGCGGCTGTTTGCGAAGAACGGGGCACGGGGGGAGACGGCAAAGGTGATGGCGCTTCGGCGGGGACGATGCGCACGCAGAAATGCGCGAACGCAGCACAGAGCAGGAGCGCAGCAGCCCCACCGCCCCACGCCCGACGGTTCACGCCTGGAACTTCGCCTTGACGCCCGTCTTCACCATCTGCGCCAAGCGCGCGGCATCCCAATTGGTGAGGCGGATGCAGCCATGGCTCTCGGTTCGCCCGATCGTCTGCGGTTCAGGCGTGCCGTGAATGCCATAATGATCCTTGGACAGGTCAATCCACACGACGCCGACCGGCCCATTGGGCCCCGGCTTCAATACCGCTTTTTCGTCCTTGGACGACGCGTCCCAGAACAAGTCGGGATTATAATGAAAGTCCGGATTGCGGCTTACGCCCTTGATCGTCCATTCGCCGATCGGCAAAGGATCATGCTGCGATCCGGTGGTCACCGGGAACTGCGCGATCATGCGGTTGTCGGCATCATAGACTTTCAGCAGCCCTTCTGACTTGTCCACGACGATATGGTCGGCTTGCGGCTGCTCCTTGGCGACACCCAGGCTTGCCAAAGTCTCCCCCCATCCACGCTCATCACCCTCGATCTGCGCAACCGGCTGATTGTCGATCGCGGGCACTCGGATGGTCGCACCGGCGCCGACCTGCGTCGTCGGCGAATTTAGCGCCACCAGCGCGTCGGGCGTCGTATGGAAACGCTCCGCCAGCTTTTCCATCAGATTGCGATAGGTCAGCGCCGGCAGGCTGGCCTGCTCGTTCAACCCTCTTGGAATGTTAAAAAACGGCCCACGCGCAAAATCTTCAGGGATCTTGACGAGATAGGTGGTGGGCCGCGCTTCGCCCTCAAGCAGCATATTGGATGTGGGTTGGTCGAACAGGCCGGTCACCGGCAGGTCGTGCGCTTCCTGAAAGCCGCGCAACGCTGCCTTGTAGCTCATGCCATCCTTGCCATCGAGCACGCCGGGCGAAAATCCCCAGCGATCCAGCGCGACCTGCGCCATCAGGATACGGTTGGGCTGTTTGGGATTCTGCTCCTGAACGATCTCAAAATCATAGGCGGCATTTTTGATGGCCGCCTGGGTGGCGGCATCATTGCCCGACTGGCCTTCCTCCTGGGCCGGCCGGCTTTCATTGGCGTCGGTGACGGTCACGTTGCAGGCGCTGCACAAAAACGCGGCGAGCAAGACGGGATTTCTCAAGACATGTTCTCCATTCCGGTGGAGCAACAACGTCTTACCGGTAAAAGGGATGCGCGCGGCTAGTGCGCATAGATCATCTTGCGCGTCATGCCGCCATCTACTGCGATCTGCTGACCGGTGATAAACGCAGCGCTCGGGGAAGCCAGAAATGCGACAGTCCCCGCAATATCGCCCGGCTCGCCGACCCGCCCGACTGGATGCTGCTCCCGGTCGATATCGCGATGCTCTGCCCCAGCGCGCTTAGACGCCTTCGCCCACGGACCCGTCTCGATCCAACCAGGCAGAATGGCGTTGCAGCGAATATCCGGTCCCAGGCTGATGGCGAGCGCATGATTGAGCGCCAGCAACGCGCCCTTGGCCGCCGCATAAGCCTCGCAATGGGGTTCCGACTGGATCGCTCGCGTAGATGCCATCAGCACGATGCTCCCTTTGCGTCGGCGTAATAGCGGTATGGCTGCGCGCGTCATCAGGAACGCGCCCGTCACATGGCTGTCCTGCCACAAATGCCAGTTCTTGAGCGTCAGATCCTCGATCGGGCCGCTCACCGGATCGGCCAGCCCGGCGTTGGATACGAGCAAGTCGATGCCGGCTGGCGTATCACCCTTCAACCAGTCGCCGATCGCCTTAAAGGCCTTGGCGACGGCCGTCTCATTGCTGACGTCCGCCTCGAGCGACAGCAGGCGATCATTGGGCATCTCGGCCGCAAGATCGCGTACCGCTTCGCCATCCTTGTCGATCGCCGCAACGCGCCATCCTTCGGCGATCAGATGCTGAACGATTCCCTTGCCGATGCCTTGCGCGCCGCCCGTGACGATGCCGGTCCGGGTCATGATGCCTCCTTGCGTCAGGCGCGCGGCGGCGGCGGGTTGCTCGCCAGGACGTCCGCGAACGCCGCGACCCCAGCGCGCGGTCCGGCCGGATGGTTCCAGACCGCGCCGCTCACCGCCAGGAAATCCGCGCCCGCCGCAACCAGGGGCGCCGCATTGTCCGCGGTGATCCCGCCGATCGCCACGCACGGCAGTTCGAACAATGTCGTCCACCATCCCAGGATCGAAGGCTCCGGGCGATGCATCGTGTCCTTCGTCATGGTCGGGTAAAAGGCGCCAAAGGCGACATAATCCGCGCCCGCCTCCCCGGCCTCCATGGCCAGGTGCCGGCTGTCATGGCAGGTCACCCCAATCTGCACCTTAGGGCCAAGCAGCTTGCGCGCGTCTTTGGGGTCACCATCGCCCTGCCCCAAATGCACGCCATCGGCCCCTAGACGTTGCGCCAGCGCCACGCTGTCGTTGATGATGAAGGCGACGTCGCGTTCCGCGCACAGCTTTTGCAAAGGCTCGGCCGCGCGCGCGACCTCATCCTCATCCATGCCTTTCAACCGCAATTGGAAGGCGGCGACCCTACCCCCGTCTAAAGCGGCAGCGAGCCGATCGACAAAGGCCGCGTCGATGGCCGGCGGAGAAATAAGATAAAGCTGGCAAGCTGGGCGAAAGCCTTGCTCGAACTGGGCGGCGAACTGCGGGTCGAGCGCCAGTTCCTCATCGGTAAAATCGGTCATGGCGGCCTTATAGCTGCTCCGCCGCCCGCGCCAAGGGCGGCTATGGATCGATCCTTGCCCCGCTGATAGCACAGCTGCATTTCTTGGGGGATTTTTTCAATGCGCTGCGCCCTGCCACTTCTGCTACTTCTGTCTTCCGCACCGATTCACGCCCAAGCGGAGATGCGGCCACGCGCCAGAGAGGCAGGCGTCATCGTCGGCATTCTGCAACCCGGCCCGCTCAACGCCATCACCGATGTCAAAGGCGTAAAGGTGGGCCAGGTGACATTGCCGCGCAGTCGCGACGTGAATACGGGCGTTACCGCAATTCTCCCGCATGGCGGCAACCTCTTTCAGGACAAGGTGCCAGCCGGCTTTGTCGCCTATAATGCGTTCGGCAAGTTCATGGGGTCGACACAGGTTGTGGAACTGGGTGAAGTGGAAACACCGATCCTCCTGACCAACACGTTGAATGTCGCCGAGGCCGGCGCCGCTGCGGTCGAATGGACCCTGGCGCAGCCAGGCAATGAAGAAGTCCGCTCCGTCAATGCCGTGGTTGGCGAAACCAATGACGGCCTGCTCAACGACATTCGCGCCCGCCATGTCACCGTTGCCGATGCGCGTCGTGCCATCGAGAGCGCAGCCGATGGCCAGGTGGAGGAAGGCGTCGTGGGTGCTGGCGCGGGCACCGTCGCCTTCGGGTTCAAGGCCGGGATCGGCACCGCCTCCCGCCTATTGCCGGCCTCGCTCGGAGGATGGACCGTCGGCGTGCTCGTTCAGGCCAATTATGGCGGTGTCCTCACGATTACCGGCGTTCCAGTGGGGGGCAAACTCGGCCGCTACGACTATCGGCAACAGGTGGAAGACAGGAAAGCCGATGGCTCCGTCGTCATCATCATCGCCACCGATGCGCCATTGTCCGATCGCAATTTGCGCCGGGTCGCCGAGCGCGCCTTTGCCGGAATCGCCCGAACCGGGTCCAGCTTCTCCAACGGATCAGGGGACTATGCGCTGGCCTTTTCCACCGCACAGGCCGTGCGGCGAACCGCCGATAGGCGCACGGACGCCGCCAGCGTTCAAGACCTGCCCAACGACCGCATATCACCGATTTTTCAGGCGGCGATCGAAGCGACCGAGGAAGCCGTCCTGAACGCCCTGTTCAAAGCGCATATGGTTGAAGGCCATCGCGGGACCGCGCAGGCGCTGCCCCTGGAAAAGGTCCTGCCGATGCTGGAGATCGCGCGTTGACGGGTCTCAAATGGCCGGCTTTCGGCCTCCTGACGTCAGTCCTTCATGTCCAGCCGGGGCGAGAAACTGCTCGACGCCGCCACGTTCCAGGCTGAAAATGCAGCGACGAAATCGGACGGTTCGTCCAGCCGATGCGCCAGAAAGCGGATCGATCGTCGTCTGGTTTGAACCGGCGGATCAAGTTCCACCACGATATTGGGATGGGCGATCAGCCCCCCATTGAACAATCCCGCTGCCCGAAGCTCTGCAAGTGTCCATTCTGCGCGCACTCCGACCACCTGCGGCCACGGAATCGTCAGGCTCCGCATGGATCCTATGGGCCAGGTCAGGCCGCGTGCATCGACACACACCGGATGACGCTTAAGCGAGCGGAGAAACAATATGAACCAGCCGACGAGGGTCAAACTCATAATGGAGAGAATGAGTGCCGCCCACGCATTCCACAACGCAACCAGCAGGTGCACCACCATGGTTTCGATCAGCATGAGGGTCAACAGGACCCAGAGCATCGGCGCGACGGCACGATGATAGAAAAAGGCGGCGCCGGCGGGGTCCATACCCTCCCCGGCGCCGCCCTTCATCGGCTTATGCCGCGACCGGCTGCTTGGCAGTTGACGCGGTGTGGATTTCGTCGATCGCCTCGCCCAGCGCCGCGTCGAATTCCGCGTCGCTCATCTGATGACGCAGGTCGTTCAGCAGCGCACGGCTGAAGCTTGCGATGATGCCGCGGTTCTTCGCCAGTTCAGCACATGCCTCAGTGCGGCTGAAACCGCCGGACAGGGCAACGACGCGCAAAACCTTGGGGTGATCGACCAGCGGATCGAACAGACCAGCCGTCGCAGGTAACGACAATTTGAGCATGACCTGCTCGCCATCCGGCAAGGCATCCAGATTCTTGAGGATTTCCTCCAGCAGTATCTGATCGGCCTCGGCACGCTCAGGCGATTTGATGTTCACTTCCGGCTCGATGATCGGCATCAGGCCGCCGGCCAGCACCTGCCGGCCGATATCGAATTGCTGCGCGACCACAGCGGCGATGCCCTCGCGGTTGGCGAGGTTGATGACTGAACGCTCCTTGGTGCCGAATACGCCCAGCCCCTTGGCGCGCGCGAGCAGCGCATCCAGCTCTGGCATCGGCTTCATCATCTGGACGCCATTGGCCTCGTCTTCCAGGCCCTTGTCGATCTTGATGAAGGGAACCACGCCGCGCTCGATCAGCGCCGCAGGCGTCGGCTTGCCGTCGACTGTGCCGTCCATGGTGCGCTCGAACAGGATTGCGCCCAGCACCTTCTCTCCACTGAAGGCCGGCGCGGTGATGATGCGGCTGCGCATTTCATGGATCAGGCCGAACATCTCGTCATCATTCGACCAGGCGCCCTCCTCGATCCCATAGCCCTTGAGCGCCTTGGGCGTTGAACCGCCGCTCTGATCGAGCGCGGCGATGAAACCGTTCCCGTCGGCGATCTTCTGCTTCATATCCTGATCCAGCATCTGCACATACCTTCTCTCATGGCGCCACCCCTCCGGTAGCGCGAAATCGGGCGATCCGCCGCTCAAGGCGCGCGGGCCGCACGGACGAATGCTCCGTCCTGCCTGTTGGGCTGTTAGCGAGCGCCATGCCGCACCGCAAGAATGTTCGCCGCTTTCGCTCTTTGCGGCCCGGTCGCCCCCTGCTAACGCGGAATTGGGGCACGAAGGGGACCGTCATTCATGCATAATCTGCGCGCCGTCGTCGCGACCATAGCGGCGCTGATGTGTCTGACAATATCGGCCCATGCCGAAACCAGGCCAGTCGTCGGAATGGCCGCCCCCGATTTTGAACTCACGCTCCTCGATGGCGGCAAAGTGTCGCTTTCCGACCTTAAGGGACAGGTCGTGGTCCTCAATTTTTGGGCGACATGGTGTGTTCCCTGCCGCAAGGAATTGCCAACGCTCGACACCTATTACGCCATTCAGCGACCCCATGGCCTCAAGGTCTTCGCGATTACGACGGAAGGGTCCGTTCCATTGGCCCGCTTGAAGAAACTGTTCGCCGCCATGAACATCCCTTCCGCCCGGCGGATCAAGGGACCTTATGGACCGCTGACCGGGGTCCCCACCAGTTTCGTGATCGATCGCGCCGGTGTACTGCGGCACGCCCAATCGGGCGCCTTAGACCTCGATGATCTTAATCATGTCCTGATCCCACTGCTGCGTGAAAAGCCAGCATCATAAATTGCTGCATCGCACAATTTTGAAGTGTGCCAGCCTTGAACAGTTTCACTTCAGAACTTATTAGACTTTGATGACGACCGATCCCGCTCTGGCCCATCCCAACCTCGGCAGACCCGCCATTCTCCTGATGGCGCTGGCTTGCGGTGTCATCGTCGCCAATCTCTATTATGCCCAGACGCTGATCGACGTCATCGGACCGGAAATCGGCATGTCCGCAGCTATGGCGGGGTTGATCACGACGCTTACTCAATTGGGATATGGCCTCGGCCTTTTCCTGATCGTCCCTGTCGCCGACCTTTTCGAAAACCGCCGTATCGTACTTGGCTCAATCATTGTCACCGTCATCGCCTGCCTCGCTGTCGCAGCCTCGCAGGGACCGACCAGCTTCCTTGTGGCGTCAATTTTGACCGGCGTGGGCGCGACCGGCGCGCAGGTTCTGGTCCCGCTCGCCTCGCATCTGGCTGCGCCCGAACGGCAGGGCCGCGTCGTCGGCACGGTGATGAGCGGCCTGCTCTTTGGCATCATGCTGGCTCGCCCGGTAGCCAATTTTCTCGCCGGATCTTTTGGCTGGCGGTCGATCTTCATTCTGTCCGCAATCGCAATGGCTTTGATCGGCGTCGCCTTGTTGCTCCTGTGCCCGCAAAGACACCCACGGGGCGCTATGCGCTATAGCCAGGCGCTGGCATCGACCTTCAGCCAACTGCGGCAGCATCGCGTAGTGCGGATGCGCGCCTTTTACCAGTCGATGATGTTTGCCGCCTTCAATCTTTTCTGGACCGCAGCGCCGCTGGCATTGATCCGAGAATTTCACCTCGGCCATGCTGGTATAGGTGCCTTTGCACTGGCCGGCGCAGGCGGTGCGCTGGTGGCGCCTGTTGCCGGCTGGCTCGCGGACCGCCGCCTAACCCGCCCCACATCGCTCGTCGGCCTCGCCGGCTTGTCCGTTGGCTTTCTGCTGGCGGACTGGACCGTCGCGGCTGGCAGTCTCATCGGTTTCACAATCATGGCGGTGCTCATCGACGCAGCCGTCCAGTTGAGCCAGATCACTGGGCAGAAGCTGATCTTTTCCATTGATCCCGAAGCGCGCGGACGGATCAATGCCGCCTATATGACTGTCATGTTCGTTGTCGGCGCGCTTGGTTCGGTCATTGGATCGGCAACCTATGAAGCAGGCGGCTGGTCGGCCAGCGCCCTGGCAGGCGCAGCCATCGGCGGCATCGCTACCCTTGGTTTTCTGCTGTTCGACCGGGGCGCCAGCGCACCGCGCTGACGCCTTCTCAATATCAGCCTATCAGCGCCTTGACGCCAGGCAAGTCCTTGCCTTCCATCCATTCAAGGAAAGCGCCGCCCGCCGTTGACACGAAACTGAAATCTGCCGCCACCCCGGCATGGTTGAGCGCTGCAACGGTGTCACCGCCACCTGCTACGGATGTTAACTGACCTTCCTTCGTCAGCGCAGCGGCAGTCTTGGCCAGCGCCACCGTCGCAGCGTCGAAGGGGGCGATCTCAAAGGCGCCCAAAGGCCCGTTCCATACCAGCGTACGGCAATTTTTCAGCGCATCGCCCAGCGCCTCGACCGCCGCAGGGCCGACGTCGAGGATCATCTCATCCTCAGCGACCTCATGCACGTTGCAGGTCCGTAATGACGCCGGGTGGGCGGCGAATTCCTTGGCGACGACAACGTCATAAGGCAGATGGATCGTGCATCCGGCCGCCTCGGCCCGATCGAAAATCGTATCGACGGTGTCGCTCAACTCCTTCTCGCACAACGACTTGCCGATATCGACGCCGCGGGCATACAGGAACGTGTTGGCCATGCCGCCACCGATGATCAGATGGTCTACTTTGGCGACCAGATTGTTGAGCACGTCCAGCTTGGTGGAAACCTTGGCGCCGCCGACCACCGCAGCGACCGGCTTTACCGGCTCGCCCAGCGCGGCCTGCAATGCATCAAGTTCCCTTTCCATCGATCGCCCGGCGAAGGCAGGCATTTTCCGCGCCAGCCCTTCGGTTGACGCATGGGCGCGGTGCGCTGCGGAGAAGGCATCGTTGACATAAAGGTCGCCGATCGCGGCGATCGCATCGACCAGCGCCGGGTCATTCTTCTCTTCGCCGGCATGAAAACGGGTATTTTCCAGGATGGCGATATCCCCGTTGCGCATCACCTTGATACCGTCCACGGCAGCTTCGCCCTGGCAATCGGGAATGAACTGAACCTCGCGTCCTAACACCTGCGTTAGTGGCCGGGTGATCTTGCTCAATGAAAATTCCGGGTTTTTCTGCCCCTTGGGACGGCCGAAATGCGCGAGGATCAATACCTTCGCGCCGCGATCCGCCAATTCCAGCACCGTGGGCATAGCCGCGCGCAGGCGGGTATCATCCGTCACCGACCCATCCTGCATCGGCACGTTCAGATCCTCGCGCACCAGCACCACCTTGCCGGTGATGTCTCCCATGTCGTCGAGTGTCTTGAACGGCTTGGCCATGATCGCTCCTAAAATCTTATTGGGATATCGCTAGAAGAAAAACCCCGCCGATTTGCTCCGGCGGGGTCGATAGGGATGCTTACAGGAACTTCGCCATGACACCGGTAGTGTCGATCATGCGGTTCGAAAAACCCCATTCATTATCATACCAGCTGAGCACCCGGACCAGCGATCCGTCGATGACGGCCGTTTCGAGGCTGTCGACGGTCGAGCTGCGCGCGTCGCCATTATAATCGATCGATACCAGAGGCTCGTCGGAATAGCCAAGCACGCCTTTGAGCGGGCCGGATTCAGATGCGGCCTTGAGCAGGCCATTGACCTCTTCCTTGGTCGTCGCCTTCTTGGCGATGAACTTAAGGTCCACGACCGACACGTTGGGGGTCGGCACGCGCACCGACGATCCGTCCAGCTTGCCCTTGAGTTCGGGCAGAACTTCGCCGACGGCGCGGGCCGCACCCGTTGTGGTCGGGATCATCGACAGGGCGGCGGCGCGGGCGCGACGCATGTCCTTGTGGATCTGGTCCAGCGTGTTCTGATCGTTGGTGTAGCTGTGGATCGTGGTCATGAAGCCTTTTTCGATGCCAATGGCATCGTTCAGGACCTTCGCGAGCGGCGCCAGGCAATTGGTTGTGCAGCTCGCGTTGGAGATCACGATGTCATCAGCCGACAGCTGGTCATGGTTGACGCCGAACACGATCGTCTTGTCGACATTGGTGCCGGGTGCGGAGATGATCACGCGCTTGGCGCCGGCGGTCAGATGGGCGCTCGCCTTGTCCTTGGACGTGAAGATTCCGGTGCATTCCAGCGCGATCTCCACACCCAGTTCGGCGTGAGGCAGGTTGGCGGGGTCACGCTCGGCCGTCACCTTGATCTTCTTGCCGTCGATGACCAGAAAATCGCCGTCGACGCTGACTTCCCCAGCCCAGTTCCCATGCACGGAATCGCGCTTGAACAACAGGGCATTGGCGTTGGCATCGCCCAGATCGTTGATGCTGACCAGTTCCAGGTCGTGATCCGTGCGCGACAAGATGGCGCGCGCCACCAGGCGGCCGATACGTCCAAAACCGTTAATTGCTACCTTCGTTGCCACTGCACTAGCCTCCTGGTGTGTTGTTGTCGGTTAGGAATTGAGCGCCGCTTCAATCTGCGGCGCGATCTTCGCGGCGGTCAGGCCGAAATGGTCGTAAAGCGCGGGCGCAGGCGCTGATGCACCAAAGCTATCGATGCCAAAGCGCAGACCCGCAATGCCGGTATAGCGTTCCCAGCCAAAGGTCGTTCCCGCTTCGATCGACGCGCGCAGCACATGCTGCGGCAGCAGATCGTCCTTGTAGGATTGCGGCTGCGCCTCGAAATGCGCCCAACTGGGCATGGAGATGACGTCCGCGCCGATGCCCCGCTCCTCCAGCGCCTTGGCCGTGGCGACAGCGATTTCGACTTCAGAACCTGTAGCGATCAGCACGACCTTGCGTTCGGCCGTCGCCGCGACAAGGCGATAGCCGCCCTTGGCGGACAGGTTCTCGCTTTTGTCGGTGCGAAGCTGCGGCAGGTTCTGCCGGGTCAGCGCCAGCACCGAAGGGCCGGTCGCGTCCTTGAGCGCTAATTCCCAGCATTCCGCCGTTTCTACAATATCCGCCGGGCGATAGACGTCCAGGTTCGGGATCATCCGCAGCGACATGACATGCTCGATCGGCTGGTGGGTCGGGCCATCCTCGCCAAGGCCGATCGAATCATGCGTGAGCACATGGATCACCCGTTGCTGCTGAAGCGCCGCCAGGCGAATGCCCGCGCGCATATAGTCGGAAAAGACCAGGAACGTCCCGCCATAAGGAATGACGCCGCCATGCAGCGCCATACCGTTCATCGCGCAGGCCATGCCGAATTCGCGAATGCCATAATAGACATAGCGCCCGGCATAATCGTCCCGCGTCAACGGCCCGGTCGTTTTCGTTTTGGTGTTGTTCGATCCCGTAAGGTCAGCCGAACCACCCAGCGTTTCGGGCAGCAACTCATTGATCGCGCCCAGCGCCAATTCGCTCGCCTTGCGCGTTGCGACCTTTTGGGGATTGGCGATCAGGCTATCGATATAGGAGTCCAGCGAGAAGTCGGCCGGCAATTCTCCTGCCATGCGACGCGAAAATTCGTCGCCTTGCGCATGGCCTGCCAGCCGTTGCTCCCAAGCGCTACGCACATCGCGCCCCTTCGCGCCGATCGCCTTCCAGGCGGCGGCGATATCGTCGGGAATGACGAAGGGTTCGGCGTCCCAACCGAGGAACGCGCGCGCGGCGGCGACCTCATCCGCGCCCAGCGCGGATCCGTGCACGCCGGATGTGCCCGCCTTGTTAGGCGCGCCATAGCCGATCTTGGTCGCGCAGGCGACGATCGACGGGCGCAGATCGGCGACCGCTTCCGCTAGTGCACGGTGCACGTCAGCAGCGTCATGGCCGTCGCAAGACACGACATGCCAACCGGTGGCGGCATAGCGCGCCAGCACATCCTCGCTGCTCGACAGGTCGACCGCGCCGTCAATGGTGATCTTGTTGTCGTCCCACAGGACGATCAGGCGACCCAGGTTGAGGTGCCCGGCCAGCCCGATGGCCTCATGATTAATGCCTTCCATCAGGCAGCCATCACCCGCGATCACCCAGGTGCGATGGTCGACCAGATCGTCGCCGAACTGGGCGTTCAAATGACGTTCAGCAATTGCCATGCCGACGGCGGTCGCAAGGCCCGAACCCAGTGGGCCGGTGGTGGCTTCGACGCCTGCAAGCTCGAAATTTTCGGGGTGTCCGGCGCACGGGCTGTGCAACTGGCGGAAACTGGCAATGTCTTCGATGGTCGGGCGGGCATAGCCGGTCAGATGCAACAGGCTGTAGATCAGCATGGAGCCATGGCCGGCCGACAGAACGAAGCGATCACGGTCGGCCCAGTCGGGCTTGCCCGGATCAAATTTCAGATGATCGCTGAACAGGACCGTCGCAACGTCCGCCATGCCCATGGGCATTCCGGGATGCCCGCTATTGGCGGCCTGCACGGCGTCCATGGACAGCGCGCGAATGGCGTTGGCGAGCGACTTTTCGGAAACGGTCATGGCAAGCGGGCGTCTTTCCTGGGCTGGCGCGCTGAAAAAGTGCACGCACAAGGCGGCGAGTCGAGTTGCGGCTTCCTTTGTCGCGTCAAGCCCCATGCGTCAACCATGGCCGGGGCATGGCCGGGGGCAAAGCCGCGCTGGTCCGTATGTCGTCGGGCTTTTGCGAAGCCTGCGCTTTGGCTATGACGAGTCCATGGCAAGTGAGCGGATGATGCAGGCAATCGGTACGCTGGAGCGTACTGTCAGCCGGCTCGAACAGGATGTGGCCCATTATATGTCGGCCGCCGCCTCCCCCGACCCGAAGATCGATGTGCCCGCGGCGCATGCCGCGCTCCGCTCGCTCGACGCCTTGATCGACGAACTCAAGGGGCGCACCGATGGCTGAAACGACATTGCAGATCGCCGGGCGCCATTATGACATAGGCTGCCGCGACGGCGACGAACCCCATCTTGCCCGACTTGCAAGCCTGATCGAGGACAAGGCACGCCTGGCGCAGCGTTCGACACCCGGCCTGACCGAAGTGCGCACCTTGCTGTTCGCCGCCCTGTTTCTTGCCGACGAACTCACTGACCTGCGCAAGGTGGAAGCGGGCCGTCAGGAAAAGCTCAGTCTGGAGGCTGATGACGACCAGGCGGCTCGCACCGTTGAGCAGTTAGCGAGTCGGATCGAAAAGCTGCGCGAGGCACTTGCCGCGGCCGCTGCGGCCGCTTAGATTGCATAGCGACGGGCACTGCGCGGCACGAGCTTTAGCGAACATCCCTGAGGCGATAATCACATCCAAGGGGGCTGTCCCTGGGCGGGTTCCGGCCCGATCTACATGGTCCCCACCTGACGTTGAGGCGTCAGAGGATTTTCCAGCAAACGACCGAGGCGGTCCCGTCACCCTCCCCAGCCCGAACGAAAGCCGATGATGAGCGACCAGAGCCCCGCCGCCGACAAGGTCAGCCTGCGCGCAACGGCCCGCCAGCGTCGGCGCGATTTCGTGGCCGCGCTCGATCCGCTGGCGCATCGGCTTGCGTTCAAGGTCGTGCCTTCGCCGCTCGCCCGGCATATTGCCGATGCCCATATCGTGGCGCTTTACATGGGCCTTGACGATGAAGCCCCGGCACAACGGCTCGCGCCGCAGCTTAAGGCCATGGGCAAGGCCATTGCCCTCCCGCGCGTGATCGACCGGCTCGGGAGCATGGAATTTATCGAGTGGAACGCGGATGATGTCCTGGTTCCCGGGCTCTATCGCACCCACCATCCAGACCCGACAGGCGGCGTCGTCAGCCCTGATGTCATCGTCACGCCGCTGGTCGCCTTCGACCGCAGCATGAACCGGCTGGGTCAGGGCGGCGGCTATTATGACCGCGCCCTTGCCCGCTTCCCCGAGGCCCTGCGCATCGGTGTTGCCTGGTCAGCGCAGGAACTGGACGCTGTGCCGGCAGACCCCTGGGATCTTCCGCTCGATATGGTCCTGACCGAAGTCGAAGTGATTGAGGGGACGAAGGCATGACCATCAACCCGCGTCATCATCATCAGCCCAGTTGGCGCAAGCCCGTCGGCATGCTGGCGATCGTTGCGCTCATTTTATTATGGGCCGTACTCGTGGGCAGCCTGTCCGGCTGGATCAGCAGCCTGCCCGTCTGGGCTCAGGTGCCGGTCTATGTCGTGCTGGGCGTCGTGTGGATCTGGCTTCTACCGCTCAAGCAATTGATGCGGTGGATGGAAACCGGGATCTGGCAGAAATATTGATATTCTGCCTCATGGCAGGAAATGGCGCGAGTGACGGGGCTCGAACCCGCGACCTCCGGCGTGACAGGCCGGCGCTCTAACCAACTGAGCTACACCCGCGCAGGGCGGCATCCTATCACGACCCTATGGTCGCCAGACGATGCATATCTGAAAACCTTTTTCCGCTTTTCCCGTCCGGAAAAGTGGCGCGAGTGACGGGGCTCGAACCCGCGACCTCCGGCGTGACAGGCCGGCGCTCTAACCAACTGAGCTACACCCGC
>NZ_JAJGNP010000049.1 GCF_020782245.1 Sphingobium soli | reverse complement strand
GCGCCAACGCTTGACGTTGGAAGAGCTTCGTCATTTCCGCAGAACATTAGCCGCCGTCCTCATGTCCCTTCATCACTGGAAAATGCCTGTCGCAAGACGGGCATCTGCCTGGGCAAACGCCCTGTTTGGTTCGCCAACGAAGCCTGTAAAGGCTTCGCAAGGCCGAACGGCCGCCGCCGCTTATGCGGCGAAAGCCAAGTCAACAGATGTCGACGCCGGCGCTTGAGGCTGAACGAACAACGGGCCGGTAGCTCAGGTGGTTAGAGCGCACGCCTGATAAGCGTGAGGTCGGAGGTTCAACTCCTCCCCGGCCCACCAGTTTTGCCGTCTCGGAACCCGTCCGGGGGACGGGTTCAGGCAAAACTCCCGAGCGCAAGCGAAGGGTTTGGTATGGGGCTTTAGCTCAGCTGGGAGAGCGGTTGCTTTGCAAGCATCAGGTCATCGGTTCGATCCCGATAAGCTCCACCATTTGCCTGTCGGCAAATGGTCTTTTGATCGGGTGTCCGCCGCATAAGCGGCGACAACCGTTCGGCCTCTTCGACGGGCTCAGGGCAGGCTTGCGAACCTTCGGTTCGTTGGAGCGCCAATCAGATGGCTCTAGCCAAGATTTTCCAGCGATGAAGAGTAGCGGTTTGCCGTTCCAGCGATGGGGTGGCGATATGGCTCGCAAGGCGGGCCTCTTTGACATTGTGAATGGGTTTTTTAATCGATGCCGTGGTGCGGCGCCGGTTGATGGCGGGGATCGCAAGATCCTCAAGATCGATAGGTGTTCGTAATCACAAATATATCTGGCTGAGTTAATGACCACATGCGCCGGGACGATCCGTCAGGGTTGTCGTTGGTGGTGTGGGCTCTCAAGCGTGAGGTAAGGGCATCTGGTGAATGCCTTGGCATGTACAGGCGATGAAGGACGTGGCACGCTGCGATAAGCGTGGGGGAGCTGTGAGCAAGCTTTGATCCCGCGATTTCCGAATGGGACAACCCACCTTCACCATTTAATCTCTGGTCTGAGCAATCAGGCCTGCGGTTAAATGGGAGAGGTATCACTAAGCTGAATAAAATAGGCTTTGGTGAAGCGAACCCGGAGAACTGAAACATCTCAG
>NZ_JAJGNP010000048.1 GCF_020782245.1 Sphingobium soli | reverse complement strand
GACGCTGATGCCGACGCAGACGCTGATGCTGACGCTGATGCGGACGCCGATGCGGACGCTGATGCCGATGCTGACGCGGATGCAGACGCTGATGCAGATGCGGATGCAGACGCTGATGCAGATGCGGATGCTGACGCCGATGCGGATGCCGACGCAGACGCTGATGCCGACGCTGACGCCGATGCTGATGCCGACGCAGACGCCGATGCAGATGCCGATGCAGATGCGGACGCTGATGCAGATGCCGACGCTGATGCAGATGCGGATGCCGACGCTGATGCCGACGCTGACGCCGATGCCGACGCTGACGCCGATGCTGATGCCGACGCAGACGCTGATGCCGATGCTGATGCAGACGCCGACGCCGATGCAGACGCTGACGCTGATGCAGACGCCGATGCTGACGCAGACGCTGACGCGGATGCTGATGCCGACGCAGACGCTGACGCTGATGCGGACGCCGATGCGGACGCTGATGCTGATGCTGACGCTGATGCCGACGCTGATGCGGACGCCGACGCAGATGCGGACGCCGATGCTGACGCTGACGCCGATGCAGATGCCGACGCGGATGCGGACGCCGATGCGGATGCGGACGCTGATGCGGACGCCGATGCGGATGCCGACGCTGATGCCGATGCAGACGCTGACGCTGATGCGGACGCCGATGCGGACGCTGATGCTGATGCTGACGCTGATGCCGACGCAGATGCGGACGCCGACGCAGATGCGGACGCCGATGCAGATGCAGACGCCGACGCCGATGCAGACGCTGATGCCGACGCAGATGCAGATGCGGATGCCGACGCTGATGCCGACGCAGACGCTGATGCTGACGCTGATGCGGACGCTGATGCCGATGCTGACGCTGACGCGGATGCAGACGCTGATGCAGATGCGGATGCTGACGCCGATGCGGATGCCGACGCAGACGCTGATGCGGACGCCGATGCGGACGCTGATGCTGATGCTGACGCAGACGCTGATGCGGACGCCGACGCAGATGCGGACGCCGATGCAGATGCAGACGCCGACGCCGATGCAGACGCCGACGCTGATGCCGACGCAGACGCCGATGCAGATGCCGATGCAGATGCGGACGCTGATGCAGATGCCGACGCTGATGCAGATGCGGATGCCGACGCTGATGCCGACGCTGACGCCGATGCCGACGCTGACGCCGATG
>NZ_JAJGNP010000047.1 GCF_020782245.1 Sphingobium soli | reverse complement strand
AGCGTTCCCGCTGGCGGGGACGCCCTCTTCAATGGCTCACTGGCACTAAACTTCGGCAGCAAGCTGACAGCACGAGCCAGAACGTCCACCGGCCACTCACCGTATGTTTCGCCAACGCTGCGCGGAGCGTGGCCTTGAATGGCGTCGCGCACCTCGGGTTCCATCCCTGCTCGACGCGCGAGCGTTTTGTATAGGTGCCTCCACCCGTGGTTGGGTTGGACATGAGGGTCGTCAACGCCAAGGTCGCGCACCCACGCGGCCAAGCGCTCGCCGACCTTCCGATGATGGGCGTTGCCAGCGGACCCACCTCGACCGCGCGCCGGGTCGAAGAAGATTGGCCCCTCACCTGCCCGTTGCGCAATCCTAGGCAGACCCTGCTCGACCAGATGCGGATGGAGCGGCACCAAACGCGCCTGTCCACTTTTGGTCGAACCAGCTTCCGGCGTGATCCGCATCACCCAGAAACCTTCGACCTCGACAATGTCGCAACCGCGCATTTGCGCGATCTCACCTACACGCGCGCCGGTGTAGGCGCAAATCCACGGAATCCAGCGTCGAGCGAGGGCGTGTTCAGGACTGATCTTTCCATGGTCCCTACACAGGGATGCCGACAATATCGTGCGCGCTTCCGCAGAGGTGAAGCTGGGGCCTCGCGGACGGTGCCGCTTCGGCACACGCACGGACACGCCAGCAGCGGGGTTGGCGTCCAGCTTTCGATTCTCGACGCCCCACGCAAGCACAACCTTGATGGAAGCGAGATAAACTTCACGGATCGTCCGACCACTCACTCCCTGACGAGCGAGCGCCTCCTTCCAGCCAATGATATCGTCGGCACTAATGCGGCGAGGCTCGTCGTGCCCAAGATGCCCAACAAGATGACCGATCACCGGACGCCAACGCTTGATGGTCGCGGGCGACGGTTGGCGCTCGCGTAGATATCCCTCGAAGATTGCCATCAGGTTCGGCGAGGAAGCCTGTCTGCGGACGGCGTTCGTCGGCTTTGCAGGAAGTGCGTTGATTGCGGGCGCAGGAGATGGATCGTCGAGCCGTCCAGCTTTGGCCCTCTCAATGAGATCACGAAAATACTGGATGACCGGAGCCGCCAGTCGATTGGCATCCGATTTGGAAACCCTCCCGAGGCGTCGGGTCAGGTTCGTCTTTCCGATCGTCGTGCGAAGGGCGGCGGGCACCACAATACGGACTTCGAATCCGCCATCACTCGACACTCGAACATGCGTCATTAGCCGCATTTTGTAG
>NZ_JAJGNP010000046.1 GCF_020782245.1 Sphingobium soli | reverse complement strand
CGGAGAGGGTGTCCGTCGAACTCACGGGAATCTGGCATGAGTGAGGACGTCGAACGGCACGGTTTTGGTGATGGTGACGTGGGTGGTCCCTGCCCGATCTGCCGGGGCGATCCGCTCGATCCTCACTTCATTGAGATGGTCGAGCGGGAAACAGCACTGCCGGGTCAGGTGATGACGGCCGACGAGTTCCTTACATGGCTCGATGGTCAGGCGGCGAGCAGCCGGTAGACCGATGCGCGACCGATCCCGAGACGCTTGGCGATCTGGGTGGCACCCAGACCCTCGGCACGAAGATCGCGCACCGCGTCAGGGGAGATCGTTGCGGGACGGCCCTTGTATGCCCCTTTCAAACGCGCGGCCTCGATTCCACGGCGTTGCCGCGCCTTGATGAAGTGCTTCTCCATCATCCCCACCAGCCCGAAGACGGTCAGCATGACCTCGGCCATGATATCGGAGCCGTCCATGACAATCGCGGGGTCGTTGATCTTGAGCACCGCCTTCTTCTCGATGACCCGCTTGGCGATGGTGAGCAGATCGCCGGTATCTCGGGCAAGGCGATCAGGATGAAGCGCCAACAGGGTGTCGCCGGGTTCGAGCAGGCGCAGGGCGGCTTCGAGTTGGTCACGTCCGGTGAGCTTCGAGCCGTTGCCCACGTCGGAGAACACCACCACCGCTCCCAGCGATTCCAGCATCGTCTTCTGGGAGGTGATATCCTGCCCCTGATTTGAACTGATCCTCGCGTAGCCCAGCGTCTTGCCCATGGTGCCCCTGACTTGTCTCGTATGGCTCTAGGCCGACTCGCTCCAGTCGTCTCTGAAGTCAATAGGCACCCATATGAGACGGGATCGGCGTCTCATACTTGTATCGAGGGTGGTTGCCTTATCGAGGCGCGATTTCCGCTCGCGCCTCTCGTCGGGCGGTGCCCGATCATCTGGGAGGGTGCAGGCGTCGAGCATGAAACGAGTTCTTCCCAATCGAGATGAACTCGTCGTGGCATAGCAGGAACAGGGAAGCGGCTTGGCATCGCAGATGTCGAGCCGGTGAACCAGTTCGCGAGGACGCAGGCGGGATCGCGGCAGCGAGAACGGCAAGTCCGACGCCCTGATCATATGTGCGTCGGGCGCGCACGCCCTCCGGCCCTTGGCATTGCATCGGCACTTGCTGGCGAAGCCATCAAGCACCGCCAACACCTGCGGGCATACTATGAAGTCGAGGAAGAGAACTCGTCGAATGCCATGTCCGCGCGAAATCCTATATATTAAGAAAGTTGTTTGCGGACACTCGACCAGAGCCGCAGATGGATAAATCGAATAATGCAGGGAGTATGGCGGGAGTG
>NZ_JAJGNP010000045.1 GCF_020782245.1 Sphingobium soli | reverse complement strand
GGTCGTGTCCCGCGGGGTGGTGTAGGAACCGTCGATCTACGGCAGGATCGGGTTCAGGTCAGGCCGCCAGTGCTGGCAAGCTGACAATAGGATTATGGCTCACCGAGCCGAGCGTTTCCAGCGTCATGTAGCGGCGCGATACGGCCCACTCATCATTTTGCTCCAGCATGAGCGCTCCGACGAGGCGAACGACGGCAGCGTCATTCGGGAATATGCCGATCACGTCCGCCCTTCGCTTGATCTCCTTGTTGACCCTTTCCAGCGGGTTGGTGGACGCGATCTGCGCCCAGTGATCCTTGGGGAAGACCATGTAGGCGAGCACGTCTTCGCGTGATGCGTCCATCATGTCGGCCAGCTTTGGAAACTTCTCGCGCAGGGCATCGGCAACCTGCTCCCACTGCTCGTGCGCCGCCTCGGCCGTTTCCTGCGCGAAGATGGTTTTGATCATGGCAATGACGGCGGGCCGTTGTTTCGGCGCGGCATGGGCAAACGCGTTGCGCATCCAATGTACGCGGCAGCGCTGCTGGGTCGCGGAAAATACCTTGCTGGCGGCGGCGCGCAGACCTTTGTGATCGTCGGCGATGACCAGCTTCACACCGCGCAAGCCTCGGTCGGCCAGAGAG
The DNA here is from genome assembly GCF_020782245.1 of Sphingobium soli. Classification (GTDB taxonomy): domain Bacteria; phylum Pseudomonadota; class Alphaproteobacteria; order Sphingomonadales; family Sphingomonadaceae; genus Sphingobium; species Sphingobium soli. The sequence goes on along the minus strand of NZ_JAJGNP010000045.1, from coordinate 736 downwards.
CGCAGGAAGGCTTTCCAGAAAGGTTCGGCTTCCGACGGGCCGGTGGCCACGCCCAGAACCTCGCGTCGGCCATCGGTGTTGACGCCCACCGCGATTATCGCCGCCGTCGAGACAATCCGTCCTCCCTCGCGCTCTTTGAGGTAGGTGGCGTCGATCCATAGATAGGGCCACTCGCCTTCAATGGGCCGCGTGAGGAAGGCATTCACCCGCTCGTCGATCTCGGCAACCAGGCGGCTGACCTGGCTCTTTGAAACACCGCTGGCGCCCATCGCCTTGACCAGATCGTCGACCGAACGGGTCGAGACGCCGTGGACGTAGGCTTCCTGAATCACCGCCGCCAAGGCCTTCTCGGCGGTGCGGCGTGGTTCCAGAAAGCTCGGAAAGTAACTGCCTTTGCGCAACTTCGGGATCGCCAGATCAATCCGGCCAGCTCGTGTATCCCAACCGCGCTCGCGATAGCCGTTGCGGTGGTTCAGCCGCTCCGGGCTGCGTGATCCGCAAGGCACGCCCGTCTTAGCCTCGATCTCCAGTTCCATCATGCGCTCTGCGGCAAAAGCCAGCATCTCACGCACCAAATCGCTATCAGCCCCTTGCTCAATCAGCTCGACAAGGGCCATTCTGTCGTCGGTCATCGTCTTCTTCTCCAGGTTCGAGTTCGCATCCGAACCCTACCAGAAGATCGACGGTGGCCACCCTCTCAGGGAAACCTTCCTACACCACCCCGCGGGACACGACC
>NZ_JAJGNP010000044.1 GCF_020782245.1 Sphingobium soli | reverse complement strand
AAAACGTATGGCCCGCCCCGTTTGCAAGCATGATTTTGAGGTGATCTGATCAGTCTGCGTCAACGTATACGGTCTCACGAGCAAGCCCGTGGCCAAGATGGAGATCCGCGCATCTGGAGCCGCAATAAAGACGTCGGCAGCAAGTGCCATTTTTTTGACCGGGCTTTCCAGATGCTGGTCGACTGTCAGGCCATCTTTCCAATCCTTCCTGCAAACAACGTTGGCCTATGCCCAGATGAGCATCAGGCCGATCGGTTCAAACGGCGACGGGGTAGCTGCGTTCGAAGGTTGCGCCCTTGCGCAAAGCGGCCCAGGCGATCCGCGCCAGCTTATTGGCCAGGGCGACCACGGCAGCATTGCGGTGAACACCTCGTTCCAGCATCGCTTTGAGCCATCGCCCGAGCGGTGTGTCACTTCGAGAGATCGAGGGCAGGCTGGCCCTGGCACCATGGATCAGCAGGGTTCGCAAGTAGGTGTTGCCGCGTTTCGAGATGCCCAGCAGTCGTGGTTTGCCTCCGGTGGTATGCTGGCGTGGGACAAGACCAAGCCATGCCCCCAGATCTCGGGCCTTGGCGAAGCTACCGGCATTGCCGACCGCTGCGATCAGCGCGGTGGCGTTGAGCACCCCGATTCCGGGGATGGATGTCAGACGCCGGGCGGCGGCATCATTGCGGGCAAGTTCAACAAACTCGGCGTTCAGGCTCTCGATTTTCTCGTCGAGGTGTCGCCATTCTGTACGAAGATCGCCGATGAGCCGGCGAATTCGAGGGGACAACCCTGCCTCCCCCTGAAGGAGCAAAGCATCAACACCGAGTTCCAGCTTGCGGCGACCAACCGGAAAAATCGTGCCGCGCTCCAGCATGATGGCGCGCAACTGGTTGATCAGGCTCCTGCGCTCAGCCACCAAACGGGACCGGACGCGGTGAAGGGTCTGGATATCTAACTGATCCTGGCTTTTGAGTTCTACGAAGCGCATCGTCGGGCGTGATGCTGCCTCAGCGATGCCTTCGGCATCCCGGTCGTCATTTTTCTGCGCTTTCACGTAAGGGCGAACGTATTCCGGTGACATCAGCCGGATCTCGTGCCCATGACCGGCGAAGAGACGGCCCATATGATGAGCGCCGCAACACGCCTCCATCGCTACAATGCATGCTGGTAGCTTCGAGACGTAATCGATCAATGTTTGTCGGCGCATCGACCGGCGCAGGACAACCGCCCCGGTCGCATCCACACCGACGATGCTGCAAGCGTTCTTGCCCAGATCAACGCCAAGGATCACAATAGACATCGGTCCGTTCCTTTCCCTTCTCAAGCACCGGCATCATACCCGCTGCCGGGGAAAAGGGGCGGGCCATCCTATAAAGA
>NZ_JAJGNP010000043.1 GCF_020782245.1 Sphingobium soli | reverse complement strand
GCCATCTCCATGTTGAACCGCTGCTGCGCGGCCCAGACCGGATCAAGCGCAGCGCGCAACGCCAGCGCCTTCTGCTCAAGCATCTCCTCCTGTCGCGCCAGCGCGGCGAAGCCAGCGCCATTGTCACTTGCTGGCGTTGCGTCAACTCCCAGCAGGGTGTTTATGCGGGACTGCGCGGCCTCGCGCTGCGCCTGAGCACCACGCTGAACGGCTGCTGCTGTTTCTTGCAGTTCCGTTTGAAGACGTTGCTGCGCCTCCGCCAGCAAATCAGACGATAGATAACCCTCTTTGTTGAGGCGGGTCAGCTCTTCCATTTCACGATTGACGCGCTGCTGCGCGGCCCAGACCGGATCAAGCGCAGCGCGCAACGCCAGCGCCTTCTGCTCCATCCGCTCCTGTTCCGCGATCAGTTTACGGAACGCTGCGGCGCTGGCGCGGGCGGACCCTTCGTCCAGACTGGCACCCGTCCCGACCGACATGTTGATTCGCGCCTGCACCGCGCTTTGTGGTGCGAGGGCAGCCAGCTTGTCAGCGGCGGCGGCCTGACGGCGAACGGCAGATTCTATATCCTGCGACGCGCGATCGAATGACCGTGCCGCACGATTGGCCGCCGCATCACCGGCGTCACCCACCGACTTGAAGTCGCGAACGACCTGATCCTTGCCCTCCGTGCCGAGCCGGATCGCTACTCTAGGCTGTGCCATCGTCGGGGGCGTCCTCACTGAATTTGTCGAGCAGGATCCGCTCCATGCTGGGAAGCAGTTCGGCGAGCATGCTCATGTCAGCACCCTGCGCGGTTCCCATCGACAGCACGGCGCCGAAATCGAGCGCATAGGGGCCGCCCATGCCAGCACGCAGCTGGCGGGTGCATCCGCTCACTACGTCCCAGACACCTACGCCTTCGTCCGTGCGCGGCTCGTGCTGCCGGTAGGGGCAGCCTTCGCTTTTCCCTTTCGGCTTGCACCGTCCGACCCGGTGGGCGTTGCAGACTTTGCGGCAGTAATCGGCACCGGCATCGCCCCCGTCGAAATGCCATTCGGCGAGGGCGACAATCCGTTTTTTTCCAGTTCTCGCAGCACGAACGGACGCACATAGGCCTCGTCCAGCCGGTCGAACCGCAGGGGGTCGGTCAGGAACAGGCGCAGATTGTCGGGCGTAACCGGGGCGGGATTGCCATCGGCATCGCCGACACCCTCCCACGCAACGATGCCGCTCATCAGCAGGCTTTCGGACAGCGCATCACCCGCCAAGTCCATCAATTCGGGCGACAGCGGCGCGTCTTCGTCCTCGGGCAAATCCATCTCATGGCAGGCGTCCCCGGCCGCCCGCCGCGCCGCGCGCAGGGCGATCCTGCCGATCGGCGCGAACTGCACGCGAACCGCTGGCACATCGCCATGCGCTTCGTGGACGGTGTGCCACCACGGTTCCAGCGCCTTGCGCTCGGCGTCGAGGCTCATCATCAGAAGCTGTTCTTCCGCTTGGTGCCCAGCCATTCGA
>NZ_JAJGNP010000042.1 GCF_020782245.1 Sphingobium soli | reverse complement strand
GACACCCGAAACATAATCCGCAGACGGGTCACTTCTCGATGGAAAACCCGGGTCACTTCTCAGTGGAAATCAACACTCTGTCAAAATGCCATTGACAATAAGTCTACATAGATAGATTTATTGTCAATGTCCCGAACACGCGCCCTTTCACCCCATGCCCGGCTGGTCCTCGCCGCTCTGCTCGATGCCGGCGACAAATGGTCACATGGCTATGAATTGGCGCAGCTTGCCAACGTTAAATCCGGGACCCTCTATCCACTTCTGATCCGTTTGGAGGCACAAGGCTATCTCGAAGCGGAATGGCAGCAGCCGACTGAAGGTGGCCGTCCTCCACGGCACGCCTATCGGCTGACCGCGAGCGGTGTACAACTTGCCCGCGCTAATCCTCCCGGCCAAGGGGCGAAACCAGCTTTGCGACGCCGCGAGGCGACGATATGAGTGCGGGTCTTCGCCGTTGCCTGATTGATCTGGCATGCCGCGCCTTGCAAGCGACGCTGCCCTCACCGTTGCAGTCGTGGGGCTGGGCGGTCCGTTACGAAGCCGCCGCCATCCCGAACGAGACCAAGGCGCTCCTGTTCACGCTCAACAGCCTTTGCGGACTCATGCCGCGTGCACTCGCATCGCATCTAATCCAAATCTTCGCCTCGCTCATCGGCGAACGCGCTCCGCTTTCGGAAGGATCGACCATGAACATCGTCGACGCCACCTTAGGTCGTCCTCGCACTATCGGCATCATCTGTGCGATTAGCGCAGTCATACTTGGCATTGTTTATATGGCAATCGCTGGCGCGCCGATGCGCTATCTTGGGATCAACCTTGGCGCATTGGCTATCGGCCTGACGATGCTGGCGCTGCTAGACCGCACTGAAGTGACGGGTCAGCGATGGATAAACGGTGCGATTATCACCATGGCAGGCGCGCTGCTGGCGACCGCCCTTCTTGGTTCCAAGGTTGATGGTGCTGCGCGCTGGGTGAACTTGGGCGGACTGGCCATCCAACCCAGCCTAATCCTGCTGCCGGTGATGCTCGTCGCCTTCTCGTCAATCCGTAGCGCGCTATCGACCGGCGGCATCATTGCTGCCTCTGCTGCTATTGCGCTTCAGCCTGACCGGGGCATGGCCGGTATGCTCGCGCTATGCCTTGCCGCGATAGCGATTGTACGCCGTGATAAGCATGCCTCCCTAGCCCTGGCCTTCGGCCTCACCGGTTTTGCGGTAACGCTGGTTCGTGCCGATACACTGCCAGCTGTCCCCTATGTCGATCAGATCCTCTACTCGTCATTCGAAGTTCACGTCAGTGCCGGTCTGGCAGTGTTGGGGGGCATGGCGTTGCTCTTGGTTCCGGCTTTAGCCGGTTGGAGCCGCGATGCCGACAACCGCGCAACTTACGCCGCTTTCGGCGCAACTTGGTTCACGGTGATCATGGCAGCCGCCATAGGCAGAGGTGGCCGGGGTAGTCTGAACACGGATCGGCATTCGATAAGTGGATCATCTGCCGGTTTCATCATCGAACTGCC
>NZ_JAJGNP010000040.1 GCF_020782245.1 Sphingobium soli | reverse complement strand
ATTTGCGGTCCGAGACGATCGATCCGCGGTTCAAGGTGCCTGATCGACCAAGCAAACTGGACCCATTTGCTGAGCATCTGGCGGCCTGGCTGCGGCGCGATATGGGCCGATCGCGCAAGCAGAAGCGCACGATCAAGCAGTTTCACGCCGATTTGGTGAGCCTGGGTTATGAAGGATCCTACAACCGGGTTGCCGCTTTTGCTCGGGACTGGCGCGAAGATTATCGGCGCCAGCAACAGATTGGCGGGCGTGGGACATTCGTGCCCCTGTCGTTCGCGCCGGGGGAAGCTTTCCAGTTTGATTGGAGTGAGGACTGGGCAATCATCGCCGGGGTTCGGACCAAGCTGCAGGTCGCGCATTTCAAGCTCAGTTACAGCCGGGCATTCATCGTGCGCGCCTACCTGCTGCAAACCCATGAGATGCTGTTCGACGCCCATAATCACGCCTTCCGCGTGCTGGGCGGCGTGCCGCGCCGGGGTATCTATGACAATATGCGCACGGCCGTCGACAAGGTCGGGCGTGGCAAGGAACGCACCGTCAACGCACGCTTCCTGACGATGGTCAGCCACTATCTGTTCGAAGCTGAGTTCTGTAACCCGGCTGCGGGATGGGAAAAGGGGCAGGTCGAGAAGAATGTCCAGGATGCGCGGCACCGTCTGTGGCAACCCACGCCGCAGGTCGAAAGCCTTGATGCGCTGAACCTGTGGCTGGAGGAGCGCTGCAAGGCGTTATGGGAGGACATCCCTCACGGGATCGAACCCGGATCGGTTGCCAATGCCTGGGCCGATGAATCTGAGTGTCTGATGGTTGCGGGCAGGCCCTTCGATGGTTTTGTGGAATATCGCAAACGGGTATCGCCGACGTGCCTCATCCACTTTGAGCGCAATCGCTACAGCGTACCGGCCTCTTTCGCCAATCGCACTGTCAGCCTGCGCGTCTATCCTGATCGCTTCCAGGTCGTCGCCGAGGGGCAGCCAATCTGCGCACATCAGCGCATCATCAACCGCTCTCACGACGGTCCAGGTCATACGGTTTATGACTGGCGCCATTATCTGGCGGTCGTGCAGCGCAAGCCCGGCGCCCTGCGCAACGGTGCGCCCTTCCTTGAGCTACCCGATGCGTTCCAGCGTCTGCAGCGACATCTGTTGCGCAATCCCGGCGGCGACAGGGAAATGGTCGAAATACTGGCGCTGGTTCTTCATCATGATGAGCAACTGGTGCTGACGGCGGTCACCATGGCGCTGGAGGCTGGCGTTCCGACCAAGACCCATATCCTCAATCTGCTCTATAGGCTGGTCGACGGAAAACCGATCTCCACGCCGCCGGTGACGGCGCCCCAGGCGCTCAAGCTGGTCAGCGAACCGATGGCCAATGTCGAACGCTATGATGATCTGCGCAAGGAGAAGCGTCATGCGTCATGACCCTGCCAGCGGCGCCATCGTCGTCATGCTCCGCAGCCTCAAGATGCATGGCATGGCGCAGGCCGTCACCGATCTCATGGAACAGGGATCTCCAGCGTTCGAAGCCGCCATCCCGATCCTCTCCCAGTTACTCAAAGCCGAGACAGCAGAACGGGAGGTTCGGTCTGTGGCCTATCAGCTCAAGATCGCGCGCTTCCCTGTCTATCGCGATCTGGCCGGCTTCGACTTTACCAGTAGCGAGGTCAATGAAGCTCTGGTGCGTCAGTTGCATCGCTGCGACTTCATCGACATCGCCGACAATATCGTGCTGGTCGGCGGTCCTGGCACCGGCAAGAGCCATGTGGCAACGGCGCTGGGCATCCAGGCCATCGAACATCATCGAAAGCGCGTCCGCTTCTTCTCGACGGTCGAACTGGTCAATGCGCTCGAGCAGGAAAAAGCACAGGGCAAGGCCGGTCAGATCGCCAATCGCCTCCTGCACTCCGATCTCGTTATCCTGGATGAGCTTGGATATCTGCCGTTCAGTGCTTCAGGTGGCGCGCTGCTCTTCCACCTGCTGAGCAAACTCTACGAGCGCACCAGCGTCATCATCACCACAAACCTGAGCTTCAGCGAATGGGCCACCGTGTTCGGCGACGCCAAAATGACCACGGCGCTCCTCGATCGGCTTACCCATCACTGCCACATCCTGGAGACCGGCAACGATAGCTTCCGCTTCAAAAACAGCTCTGCCAAGCAGGCCAGAACCCAAAAGAGAAAACCACGGGTTGACCCACCCGTGACACCCGAAACATAATCCGCAGACGGGTCACTTCTC